>JACKJU010000001.1 GCA_020637805.1 Nitratireductor sp.
GACCATCTTGGCGGCGCGGCGCGTGGTGCCGCCCGACTTGATTGCACCTGCCGCGCGGTCGCCGATCTTGAGGAAGCTCATCAGGCCGGAGGATTTTCCGCCGCCGGAGAGTTTTTCGCCCTCGCCACGCAGGAACGAGAAGTTGGAACCGGTGCCCGAACCGTATTTGAAGAGGCGGGCTTCGCGGGTCCAAAGGTCCATGATGCCGCCCTCGTTGACGAGATCGTCATCGACGGACTGGATGAAGCAGGCATGGGGCTGCGGGTGCTCGTAGGAAGACTTGGACTTGACCAGCTTGCCGGTGAAGGGGTCGACATAGTGGTGGCCCTGGGCCGGGCCGTCGATACCGTAGGCCCAGTGCAGGCCGGTGTTGAACCACTGCGGCGAGTTCGGCGCAACGCGCTGGGTGGCCAGCATGTAGCAAAGCTCGTCATAGAAGGCGCGGGCGTCTTCCTCGCGGTCGAAATAGCCGCCTTTCCAGCCCCAGTAGGTCCAGGTGCCGGCAAGACGGTTGAATACCTGGCGCGCATCCGTTTCGGAGGTGTAGCGCTGTTCCTTGGGCAGTTTCGCAAGGGCAGCCTCGTCTGTCTCGGAGCGCCACAGCCAGGACGGAACGGTTTCTTCCTCGACGCGCTTCAGAACGGCTGGAACGCCGGCCTTGCGGAAGTATTTCTGGGCGAGGATGTCGGAAGCAACCTGACTCCAGGCTGCCGGTACATCAATATCCGCGAGACGGAACACGATCGAACCATCCGGATTGCGGATCTCGCTCGTCGCCTTCCTAAATTCCAGGCCCTCGTATGACGTCTTGCCTGCCTTGGTGAACCGCCGCTCTATGCGCATCTTCCCGTTTTCCTTTCCCTTTTTGCCCCGCCATGAGGAGCCTCTACTCCGAACATGGCAAAAGTCCGCCGCCTGCCGTCCGGATACCTTGATGGTCTCCGACGGTTCCTGGGTCCAAAACCCTGATAAACTTCCCTGTAAAATGCGATGCGCCGATGCTGATACGCTTATCCGGCCAGTCCTTTGGAGAACCTTCACGCCGAATGAATCAGATGGTCGCTATCACAACCGCTCCACTATATTTTGTATGCATCGTCGATGCAAACACTAAATATTGTGTTAACCGGATTTCTGCTTCATGCCAGTTGAGCCGCGGCCTTGTCCAGCCGGAATGCGGTCAAATCGGCATTGCCCCCGAAAATACCCCCAGATTTTCCCCGTTTCATTCGATGCCAAACTTCCAGCAGTCATGCCCTGCAACCCGGCCGCAAACTCCCTCCCCGCAAATCGGTTGTCCAAAACCGGTTTACGGCTGAATGCCGGCCAAACTTGAAAAACAGGGCACGCCTAACGAGATGCTCCTACGCCCGCCGGAAGACCTGTGCGTCCTGAAAACCAGGATCGCACCTTCATCCGAAGGCGGTGGCCAACTCCACATCTCTGGTTCAAAACCAGGCTCTTTCTGGCCACGGACCGAACCTAAGCTGACTCGTTTTTGAGCGTCAAGGACTTGTCATGAAGAAACTGCAAAACACTACATCTTGTGCCCATGTGTGGAAATCGGGGAAAAAAATCTGATTGCAAAAGTGCCGTTGATTCAATGTTTTGCGCCGCCGGCCGCCACAGGTGTGGAATTTCCTTTATTGCTTTTTAAAACAATTTGAGCATGTGCGATTCTGCTGGGTTACATGTGGAAAACCCGTCGGGCAGCGCAGGGAATCGCGTCCGGAATCACGCGCCTTCCGGCAGCGCGAGATGCGCCGGAATACCGCCCAAACCGGGCTTTCAGGAACAAGGCAGGTCGAACGCCTTCATGCGTGCGCATGGCGTTCTACGCGGTACGGCCGTATCTGTTGTAGAAACGGACTTCAGCCGTCGCGGCGGCCCGAAATCGGCTCCACGTAGGACATTTCCATGTCCCAGGGGAAATAGATCCAGGTGTCCTGCGAAACCTCGGTGACGAAGGTGTCGGCAGTCGGCACGCCCTTCGGTTTGGCGTAAACGGTGGCGATGTGCGCCTTGGGAAGCATCTCGCGCACTTTCAGCGCCGTTTTTCCGGTATCGGTAAGGTCATCGATGACGAGGACGCCTTCGCCTTCACCGCCGGTTCCGGCAATGAGTTTCTCGGAGATGCCCTTGATGACGACGAGATCGCCTTGGTCCTTGTATTCGTGATAGGAGGCGATGCAGACGGTCTCGATGTTGCGGATGCCCAGCTCGCGGGCAATGATTGCCGCAGGAACGAGGCCGCCCCTGGTGATGGCGACGATTGCCTTGAACTCGCCCTTTGCCTCCGCGAGGCCGGTAAGCCGCCAGGCCAGTGCCTTGCAGTCGCGGTGAAACTGATCCCAGCTTACGGGAAAGGCCTTGTTTGGAGCTGCCATTTCATCACCTCGCGAACATGATCAAAGTTGTGGTTATGCCAGATACCGCCAGTGGCCGCCGGGTTCAAGTTCGCAAGACAATTGGCCTGTGGTCAATTTCCATTTTGAGGAGTCTTGTCAGCTGGTTGCGGCAAGTTCCTGAAACATGGATTCCACATCGCCAGCGGCGGCTTCGATTGCTGCTTCGTTGCGGGAACGTATCACAATCTGATTGGAGTAGACCTTGCCGTCGTAGCGTGGGTAGGAGCCGATTGCGGTTTCGGGATGGTTCTTCTGTATCTCGGCAAGGCGCGTGCCAATCGTCCCTTCCGGATAGGGACTGTCGATCGAGCGGGATATGATCTGGACACCGGTTTTCAGGAGTGGTGAGACGTTGTCCAGCATGGCCTGGAAGATCGACGGCACGCCAGCCATCACATGGACATTCCCGATCGTGAAACCCGGAGCAATGGAAACCGGGTTTTCGATGAGGCTGGCACCCTCGGGTATCCTTGCCATGCGCTTGCGCGCGTCGGTGAACTCGATATTTCTGGAAGCGTAGTGATCGCCAAGAAGCTTCATCGCGCGCACATCGTGGGGCAGGGAAACCGAGAAGGCCTCAGCCATCGCGTCCGCCGTGATGTCGTCATGGGTCGGACCGATGCCGCCGGAGGTGAAAACGTAGGAATACCGGGAGCGAAGCGCGTTGACCGCTTCGACTATCGCGCCGATGTCATCGGAGACGATCCTGACTTCCTTGAGGTCGATCCCCTTGAGGGTCAGGAAATCGGCCAGATAGCCGATATTCTTGTCTTTCGTCCTTCCCGACAGCAATTCATCGCCTATGGCCAGCATGGCTGCGGTAATGGAATCGGACATGAAGAACTCCCGGGAAATCGATGCAGGTCCGGTTGCTCATAAACCTTCGCCGGAAAAAAGAAAACGCCCCGTCGTAACGGGGCGTCTCCAAATGCAGCCGGAGATTTCCGGAGGTTCAGTGAGACATGAGCGTCAGGGCAGGGGTCGAGCCCAGGATCGTGCGTGTAACGCCGCCAAACAGGCGTTCGCGCAGGCGGGATTTCGAGTAGGCACCCATGACGATCATGCCCGAGCGGGTTTCAGCCAACCGGTTTTCGATGGTTTCGCCAACCGGGATGCCGCCGGACATGACGATCTTAACCGAGACATTCACGCCATGGCGCGAAAGGCTTGAAGCGATGTCGTGACCCACGGCGCCGGAATCCTGGTTCGCATCGCTTTCGGGATCGACAACCAGGACCTCGACCGATTTTGCCATTTTCAGAATCGGCAGTGAATCGAATGCGGCGCGTGCCGATTCGCGCGTGCCATTCCAGGCAACTGTGACCACCTTCAGATCGGCTTCCTTGTCGAAGGCTGTGGGAACGATCAGAACGGGCCGTCCGGACTTAAAGATGATCTGTTCCAGTTCGTAGGCAGTGCCCGTGCCGGTTTCCTCGTTCGGCTGGCCGCAAATGACCAGATCGGCAGTGATGGCGATCGGCACAGCCAAGCCAGCGGTCCCGCCCGGGTTGAAGACTGCGTCATGGGCTTCGTAGGAGATGCCTTCACGGTCGCAAAGCTCGCGGACATGGCTTTCAAGGGTGGTGGCCCGGCCTTCTGCTTCGATGCGTTCGCTCGCAGCGGCTTCGACGCTTGCAAAGCCATCGGGTGTTGCAAGTATCGGCGTTGCGGGTTCCGAGTGCAGCGTTATCAGATGGGCATCGTGTTCACGTGCCAGATCGATCGCTACCGGAAGAATGCGATTGGTTTCCTCCAGATCTCGAAGTACGGCGACAATCGTCTTGTAGGTGATGGTGGTCATCGGCTTACCCTTGGGCCTTTCCATTTCTTGAATCACAGTGCGGGAAGGACGTATCTGGCACATCCGGCCGCCTCCCTGATTGGCAACATCGCCGTTTGGCGCGCTTGCCGCCTTGATTGAAATCAAGGTTTGAAATTCACCTGCGGGAACGCCTGCAGTGTCGTGTCATAGGTGGAATCGCGCGGATAGTCGCGACCTTCGCCAACTGCTGGTGCGGGTATCAAGAAGAAATGCCCGGGACTCCTGCGGAGTTCCGGGCACCTGTTTCATGTTTAATTTTGTTCCCGCACGGGGTGCGGGAACAAGAGCGCATTATTGGGCAGGAAGAACCTGGTTCACCTTGAGAGCGCCATCGACGATTTCGCCGATATAGGTCTCATGCGAGGTCTCGCCAGTGTCGTCCCAGGAGATGTCCAACAGAACGCCAGGGTATTCGGATGCCTTCAGCGACAGGCCGTGCATCTTGTCCGCGAATTTCTGGCGGTCGAAGTCGCCATTCATTTCGGTGACATACTTGATGGTGTAGGCAGCCAGATAGCCCTTGATGCCGTTGTGGTCGGGCTTGCGGCCGAACTTCTCCTGGAATTTCGCGGAGAATGCCTGGATCAAGTCGTTCGGAGCATCAGCGGTCATCTTGATATGGCCCTTGACGCCATTCATGTCGTCGCCTGCCAGGTCGATAACCTTCTGGCTGATAAGCGTGGTTTCACCAACGATTGGCAGTTCAACGCCCTGTTTGCGGTATTCCTTGACGAAACGGGCGCTTTCCTCTTCGTGCAGGTAGACGAAGACAACATCGGCGCCTGAATTCTTGACCTTGGCCACGTCAGCGGCAAAGTCGGCCTGCGCCGCTTCGCTTGAAACGTCGGCAACGATCTCGAGGCCAACGGCTTCTGCTTCCTTGAGGAAGGCGTCATGACCGCCCTTGCCGAATTCGTTGTTGACCCATGCGACGGCGACTTTCTTGGCGCCAAGTCCGACTTTCAGATAGGTGGCAACCTTGGGCATCGACTTCTGCGCGCCAAACGCGGTGCGGAAGATGTAGGGATTGCCCTGACCGGTGATGCTCGGAGCTTCCGAACCGGTGAACTGCGGAATGCCGGCCTGCTGTGCAACCATCATGTTGACGATGGTGGACGAGGAATAGACCGTTCCCATCAGTACGTAGGCACCATCGTCGATGGCCTTCTGTACCAGGCCGCGCGAGACCTGCGGATCGGTCTGGCTGTCATAGTGGGTGACCTCGACCTGCTGGCCGAGAATGCCGCCGTCGGCGTTGATTTCGTCGAATGCCATGTCAATGGCGTCACGCCAGTTGGCACCAACGGGCGCACCGGCGCCTGAAAGCTCGACGACGTCGCCGATCTTTACGGTGTCAGCGGCGAATGCACTTGCCGTCATGGTGACGGCGAGGGCCGCAGTGGCCAATAGTGTTCTGAGTTTCATTTCAATCCTCCCTTGCAGGCCTGTGGGCTTTTGCAGACGGGTTTCCCGTCCCATGCTGTTGCCGGAAACGTGCCGGTCAACGTCATTTCTGTTCGAAACATCGAACCACAACACGCCCGCTGGACGCAACGGCATGGTCGAGGCAAGATGTTTCAGGCGGACACCGTCTGTCCGGTTGCCAATCTTCCTCCGGCAAACAGGACAGAGCTGGCTTTTCCAGCCTTTTCTTTTGTAAACGACTAACCTAGTATGAAAGTTGTTTCAAGACCGAAAACTGTTTCAATGTTTTTGAAGATCGAATCGCGCCGGTGTGCAATGCGCCGAACTTTGTGCATTCTGGAAACGGCTGGTCCGGGGAGGGGCCACGATCATGGACATTACAATCGACGCCATTCTTTCAGAAGCAATTCGGGCACAAGCAAACCTGGCAGGAGGTATTACGCATGAGCAGTGCGCTTGAACGGGCGCTTGCAGTGCTCGAACTGCTGACGGAAAACCCGAAGGGGTTGCAGGTGAGCATTGTCGCCCAAAAGACGGGGATGCCCGTAAGCGGTGCGCATCGCCTGCTGAACGAGCTTGCGCGCCACGGCTATGTGCGTCAGGAGGGCTCGCAGGGCGAATACGCGCTGACGGTCAAGCTGGCTGCAATGGGCCTTCACTTCATGGGCAAGAGCGGCATAGGCGACATTGCCCAGCCAATACTTGACCGGCTTGCAAGCATCAGCGGGGAACTGATCCGCCTTTCGGTACTTGATGAGGACAAGCTGGTCTGGGTCGCCGCAGCGCAGGGGGCGACGAGCGGACTGCGCTACGATCCCGGCAAGGAGCAGGGCGTGACCGTGCATCTTGCCTCGACGGCCGGTGGGCAGGCACTTCTGTCGACCATGCCCGACGAGGAGGCGCTGATGCTGGTTGCCGCTCAGGGTTTCGTTTCGGAGATCGAGAGCCCCGGTGTGAACGCGCCCAGAACGGCGCAGGATCTCCTCAAGCGCCTGGAGGAAACGCGCAGGCGCGGCTACTCGAACGCCACGGACAGTTACATCGTCGGCATGGCTGCAATGGCGGTGCCGGTTCGCTACGTGGACGGGCAGACCGTGATCGGCTGCCTGTCGATCGCGGGCCCTGCGGTCCGGCTCTCACCCCAACGCATGGATGAACTCGCTCCCGCCCTCAAGGAGGCCGCCGAGGAGATAGGCTCGGCCAGCGATTCCTCTCTTCTGTTCAGGCGTTCGTCGGCCCTTCGAAAAATGGGTGAAGCCGCCGGATAGCCTGCGGCCTCGCCATTCCTCACCAATCCAATTGTTCCGAAACTGCAAGATATCCTGGAGAGGCCGACGATGATTCCGGCAATCGACACCTATGCATGGCACCGTTATGGCGGATTTCACTATCCCGACATCGAAAGCAGGCCCGAGCTGCAGTTGACGCTCATCGACATGATAGGCCGCGCACAATCCATGGGTGCCAAAGGCATTGCTCTTGAAAGCTGTTTTCTTCCCGATTTCGATCCGGCGCGGCTCGATGATATCCGATCTGCGCTGAAGGAGACCGGTCTGGTGCCAGCGTGGTCTTCCGGACATCCTCGCGGCTTGGAATCCGGCGCAAGCGAGGAAGGTCTGAACGACATTCTTCGAGAAATTCCCGTTGCGCGAAGCGTCGGGGCGAATGTGATGCGCATTTGTGCGGGAGGCAGGGGCAGCAGGCCCGAGCGCTGGGAGGATCATCGCGCAGCACTCTTGCCGATGCTGGTCCGGGCGGCTGAGGCCGCGGCCGGAGAGGGCGTGGTTCTGGCTATCGAGAACCATCTCGACCTGTATGCGGACGAGCTTGCCGAGCTCGTTGAACGGGTTGACAGCCAAGCACTTGGGGTATGCTTCGACACTGCGAACAATTTGCGCATGGGCGAGGACCCGGTGGAAGTTGCCCGCAAGCTCATCCCCCACACACGAATGACCCATGTGAAGGACATAAGTCCATGGCCGGGCGGCACATCATCATTCAGTGCCTGGCCAAGCGTTCCGCTCGGGCGGGGGCAGGCTCAATCCGCGACAGTTCTTCGAATGCTGATGGATGCCGGATATGACGGGCTTCTTGCGCTTGAGATCGATTTCCTGCATCCCGAATGCGGCTGCGCCGACGAGGACGAGGCGCTGGCAATCGGTCTTGCCGAGCTTGAGCGCATGCTGATCGCCGCGACCGTCTAGTCAGATATTGCCCCTGGCAGGGCAGTCTTCCCGCGAAGCCGCTTGCGTGCAAGACGGAGAAATGGTGCGGGCACCGGGACTCGAACCCGGATGGCCAAGGCCGAGGGATTTTAAGTCCCTTGCGTCTACCGATTCCGCCATGCCCGCCTGGTGGTTGAACTGGGCGTGACACCCTTTCCCCAGAAGCTAGGTAACTCAAATCCGGGCGCGACGGAACAGTCAAAAGCCGGTTTGAGAATTTCCTTCCCGGTTAGGCGGGTGGGATTGATCGCCTCGATCCACACGATCTTCGCGCGCCTGGAAAGATGCCACGCTTGATTGCGATAGTGCCTGCTGCAAATGGCGGAAATCGAGGCGTGGATCCCGCTGCAGTTTGTCTTCGCATTTCGTGAAAGGCGCGGGTTCCGGCCCGCCAAGACGGAGGCTAAGCAATTTGATAACCATATCCAAACAGAAAATTTACGCTTTCGATGTACCTATCATTCGACAAGGCCTGCGTGGTGCAGGTCCGCTTCCCGTGCGTCATGCGCGGCAATATGGAGATGTCGAATGGCGGAGAAGACAAGAGCGGCTGCACCGAAAAGGGTGGGCGCAACCTATTCCATTCAAAAACAGCCCTCGAAAGCTGCTTCGAACGCAAAGGCTTCCGAACAGGTTCCTGCGGCTTCTGCCGGGGTCGAGCCTTCGCGCGAGGAACTGCTGAAGGAGGTGGCGCGCCTGCAGGCAGCAGTGAGCCGGCTTCAGAATGCCGTTCAGCACGATGAAAGCACAGGCCTGCTGAATCGTCGCGCCTTTGTCGAGCGCGCCAAGGCGGAATTTCTGCGCAGCCGCCGTTACGAACGCGAGATGGCGCTGACCATTGTGAACCTCATGGGTTTCAACCGGATCGCCGAAGAGCATGGCGAGCAGGCCGGTGAGCACCTGGCCATGGCTATTGCCCAGATGTGCACCACAGCGAGCCGCGCCGGTTCCGACATCATCGGACGCATTTCACCGCGCCAGATTGCCATCCTCCTCCCGGAGATCGGCATGGCCGGTGTTCGCAGCTTCACGGGACGGATGAAGAGCCAGCTGGCTTCGCATCCGATCGAGTGGAACGGCGTCCGTCTGCGCTCGGGCCTGAAGCTTTCCTCAGGCGTTCTCCTGCCGGAAGACAAGGAATTTGCCGACTTCTACAGGCGCACGTTTGCGCAGCGCCTGCCCAACAAGGTTGGCGAAAACGCTTGACGCTCCTGCGGCCGGTTTGCGGCCGCGAGGAGACCTGCGGAGGAGCGGGCCAGGGCCATGGCTGCTCGAATTGCCGCAAAAAGGGATTTATGGCCGGATAAGGGATCGGGAAAGTGGTTGCAGCTTACAGAGGCGATATCACGGGTGCGGGGAAGATCATCAGTGACATTCCCGGGCGTTGCGAGGTGATCGAAGGGGGTAACGGCAAGGATACCTTCTACATTCGCGGCAATAGCGACGACTACGAAATCTGCCGCAACGACGACGGAACGTTCACCGTCACGTGCCTCGTGGATGACAGCTACGATATTCTCACGAGTATCGAATGCGTGATGTTCTATGATCGCACCTTCTATCTCGATGACAATTTCGAGGACCACATTCCCGGTGGGGGAGATGGCGGCGACGGCGGCGATGGTGGTGACGGTGGCGATGGTGGTGATGGCGGCGACAACACCGACCCGGTCGCATCCGACGATCATGTCGAGGCAAGCGGCAGCTCGGTAACGATCGATGTCCTGGCCAACGATACGGACGCCGATGGCGACGACCTGGTGATTGCCGCAGTAGGCGGGCAGGATATCGAGCCGGGCGGAATGGTTGCGCTGGACGGTGTTGGCTTCATCTTCCTCAACGATGACGGGACGCTGACCATCGAGCCTGCTGACGGCATGACCGAACTCTCGTTCGAGTACACGGTTTCGGACGGAAAGGGCGGCTGGGATACGGCAACTGCCTACGTGAAGATCGTCGATGACGGCAGCTGGACTGAAACCGATGCGCTTGACGACGATGCGACCGGTCCGCAGGACAATTCCGTCGTGATCGACGTGCTGGCAAACGACGAGGCTGCTGATGGTGGCGAGCTGACCATTACCGAGCACACCGAGGGCGCAAATGGCGTTGTCGAGGTAATCGATGGCAAGCTGGTCTATACGCCCAATGACGGTTTCATCGGCACCGACACTTTCACTTACACTGTAACCGATTCCGATGGCGGCACCGACACCGCCACGGTCACAGTTGTCATCACGGAAACCTCAGGCGGTGGCGAGAACACGGTCGATGCAGTCGACGACAGCGCGGTAACCTCTGCCGGTGTGCCGGTGCTGATCGACGTGCTGGCCAATGACAGCGATGCCCAGGGTGACAGTTTCGAGATTACCGGCATCAGCAATGGCGAGCATGGCACGGTCTATCTTTCCAATGACGGGCAAGTGCTCTACGTGCCGGAGGCAGGATTTGCCGGGACAGATACATTTGCCTATACGATCACCGATGAAAATGGTGCAACATCCTCGGCCTATGTCACTGTAAACGTTGAAGATGGCAGCGGTTCAGAGAACACGGTGATCGCCGAGGACGACAGCGCGATCAATACCGGCGAACCGATTGTCATCGACGTGACTGCCAATGACAGCGACCCGGACGGCGACAGCTTCCAGATCACCGATTACAGCAATGGCGCCAATGGCAGGGTTTTCCTGACCGCAGAGGGCAAGCTGGTCTACATTCCGCTCAATGGTCACACAGGTGCCGACAGCTTCACCTACACGATCACTGACTCGAACGGAAACACGGACACCGCAACCTGCGTGATTTCGGCCAGCACTGGCGGTGGCGGTTCTGTTTCCGATCCTGATGCAATCGACGACAATGCTGCAGTCACAGCGAAGGGTGAGGGCGTCGTGATCGACGTACTTGCCAATGACATCGACAATGACGGTGCAGGACTTACGGTCGTTGACGCCACCACGCCGGCAAACGGACGCATCGAGTTCGTGGACGGCAAGTTCGTCTACTACGCAAATGACGGATTTACCGGGACCGACAGTTTCACCTACACCGTTGAGGACAGCGACGGCGGCACCGATACGGCTACCGTCACGGTCGTCGTGCCCGACTTTGGAGCCGGTGAATCCACCGTGGACGCGGTGGACGATGCGGTTTCGACGGCTCAGGGTGAAGCCGTTGTCATCGACGTCATTGCAAATGACAGCGATCCAGACGGCGATGCATTCGGCCTGCAGTCGTTCACCAATGGCGAGCATGGCTCGGTGATGATGAATGCCAGCGGTGCACTGGTCTACATTCCCGATGCAGACTTCACCGGTACGGACACATTCTCCTACACGATTGTCGATTCAACCGGCGCGACAGATACCGCCACGGTGACCGTTGTTGTCGAAGCGGGTGAAACCGAGACGAACACGGTCGATGCCATCGACGATACAGCGACGACCGTTGCCGGCGAACCCGTCACAATCGCCGTCCTGGACAACGACACCGATGCACAGGGCGATGCTTTCGCCATCCGCGCGTTTACCGATGGTGCAAATGGCAGTGTCGGGCTGAACCCGTATGGCGAACTCGTCTACATCCCGAACGACGGCTTCTCGGGTACCGACACGTTCACCTACACGATCATGGATGCCAATGGTGCTACCGACACCGCGACCGTTACGGTGACCGTCGATCCGGTGGAGCAGGCTCCCAACTCCGTAGACGCCGTCGATGACAGTGCGGCAACGATGGCGGGCGAACCGGTCGTCATTTCGGTACTCGACAATGACAGCGATGCCGAGGGCGATTACTTCATGATCCAGTCCTTCACGGACGGTGAAAATGGCAGTGTGACGCTCAACGTGTATGGAGAGCTGGTCTACCGGCCCGCGAGCGGATTTACCGGAACCGACACGTTCACCTACACGATAGTAGACGCGAACGGCGCAACGGATACGGCAACCGTGACCGTTACGGTTGACGAGGACGGCACGGTCGTGGGCGATGCTGTCGACGATGCGAGCACGACGCCTGAGAACACCCCGGTTTCCATCGATGTACTTGCCAATGACGACGCGCCTGATGGTTCCGTCATCTCCAGCTTCACCGATGGTACCAATGGGACAGTGACGCTTACCGGTGACGGGCAGCTGGTCTATACCCCTGGCGAAGGTTTTACCGGAACGGACAGCTTCACCTACGTGGTGACCTTCCCCAACGGTGAAACGGACGTGGCTACTGTCACTGTCGAAGTTACGCCGGACGAAACGCCCAACACCACTGACGCTGTCGACGACAGCGCTTCGACCACGACCGGCGAACCGGTAACCATCTATGTGCTCGACAATGACACCGATGCGCAGGGTGATGACTTCGCGATCCGCTCATTCACGGATGGTGCCAACGGCGCCGTGACCCTGAACACCGCCGGGGAACTCGTCTATACGCCGGAACCTGGTTTCGAGGGCACGGACACCTTCACCTACACCATCGTTGATGCGCGTGGTGCGACAGACACAGCTACAGTTACCGTGCAGGTGGAGAACGGTCAGACGACGGTTGTCGACGCAATCGACGATGACAGCTCGACCTCGATGGATCACTCGGTCACGATCGACGTTCTTGCGAACGATGACGTGCCGGACGGTTCCGCAATCAGCGGGTTTACCGACGGAACGAACGGCACGGTCACCACCGATGCGGAAGGCAAGCTGGTATACACTCCCAATGACGGGTTCGTGGGTACCGACACGTTCACCTACACCGTGACTTCTCCCGATGGTGAAACCGATACCGCAACCGTGTCGGTGGAGGTCAACCCGTACCACTACTCGAACACCACGGATGCAGTTGACGATACCGCGGAGACGGCAGCCGGTGAACCGGTTACGATCGACGTCCTGGGCAATGATACCGATCCGCAGGGTGACGATTTCACCATCGAGTCATTCACCGATGGCGCAAACGGCTCTGTCACGGTCAACGCCTATGGCGAACTCGTCTACACGCCGAATGCAGGCTTTGCCGGTACCGACAGCTTCACATACACGATCGTGGATGCGAACGGTGCGACGGATACGGCGACCGTGACGATCACGGTCGATGAACCGG
Source organism: Nitratireductor sp. (assembly GCA_020637805.1). GTDB lineage: Bacteria > Pseudomonadota > Alphaproteobacteria > Rhizobiales > Rhizobiaceae > Salaquimonas. The sequence continues at coordinate 12,981 of JACKJU010000001.1, forward strand.
CAAACCAGGCGCCGGACGCCGTGGACGACGCTGGAACTGGTGACTATGGTCAGCCGATCGAAGGCAATCTGCTCGACAACGACGCTGATCCGGACGGAGATCCGATCCAGATCGTCGACGTCACGCCGCCGTCCAACGGTTCTCTCGAGGTCAATGGTGATGGCAGCTACATCTACACGCCAGCATCAGGTTTCTCCGGCGAGGACAGCTTTACCTACACCATTTCCGATGGGAAGGGTGGAACGGACACGGCAACCGTCACACTGAGTGTTGCGGAGCCGGTCAATGCCGATCCCGAGGCGCTGGACGACGATGGTTTTGGCGACTACGGACAGGTTGTTACCGGGAACGTTCTGGCAAATGATTCCGACCCGGACGGCGACGCACTGGAGGTAGTGGACTATTCACAGCCGCAGTACGGAACCGTCGTGGTCAACCCCGATGGTTCCTACGAATACACGCCGGCCGACGGTTTCAGCGGGGTCGATGAATTCCACTACCAGATTTCCGACGGCAATGGCGGGGTTGCCTATGCATCGGTCACAATCGAAGTGGGCGAGGGTGCCAACAACATCTGTGTCCAGATCAAGGGTGATCACGACATCAACGAAGGCGAGACGGGCCAGTACAAGCTTTGTCTCGACCAGGCGGTCAGCGAAGACACCTGGTTCACGATCAAGGTCGAGGACGGCACGGCGAACCGCGTGGACAGCGATGGCTGGGATGTTCAGCACCAGGATTTCACCTGGGGCGGATACTTCGATACCCGCTATGGCATAGGCGGGGAAATCGCGAATATCTATGATAACGCGGTTGCCAATGGCCAGTCGGTGAAAGACGGTTACCGTTGCGCGGTGGGCCCCGATGGCGAGCCCGTGTGGGACTTTACCGTACTGAAAGACGGTGTGGTGCAGTGCGGCGGATATCTGGTCGTCAAGGTGGATGCAGGTTCCTCGGTTTCCGAGAGCTTTGATGTTACCGCCTGGCAGGAAAAGATGCTGATCGACCAGGACAGCGACTTCACCCAGGCCAATCCCGACTATTACGAGGGAACGGAGAACTTCCACCTCGAAATCGTCAACATGGAAGGCAACACGACCGACAACTTCAGTTGCGGCACCGGCATGACCGTCAATATCCATGACACCACCGACTACTCCTACGTTTCCCCGATTGCGCTTGACCTCAATCAGGATGGCGAGATCGGCGTGACCGGCGAGTCCTCCTCGTGGCAGAAGGATGCCGATGCCGAACTCGGCCACACGGTGAAGTTCGACATCGATGCCGACGGCCACGCGGACACGATCGAGTGGTTCAAGGGGGATGGTGACGGTATCCTCGTCGATACGACGAAGATCGGTGCCGACAACTCCATAGACGGCTCGGCCCTGTTCGGCGACGAAGGCGGGAAATACGCCACCGGATACGAGAAACTTGCAGCCCATGACAGCGACGGAGACGGCATGGTCTCTGGTAATGAGCTGGACGGTCTTGGTCTGTGGATCGATGACGGCGACGCAGTTCTCGAAGATGGTGAACTCGTTTCCGTGAGCGACATGGGCATTGCTGCCATCTCCACGGAAATGGAGATCATCCTCGACGAGGATGGCCGCGAACTCATGCAGTCCTATGCGCTGACATCGGACGGCCAGCAGATACTTTCCGAGGATGTGTGGTTCGACACCGCCGACGAGGACATGCTGGCTGATATCGAATCCGATCACATGGATGCAGATTTCCACGTCATGGATACCGCCGACCTGATGTAATTCGATCGGTTCGTGCTTGAAGACATTCAGAGGCCGCTCCCATCGGGGCGGCCTTTGCATTGCTGCCTGCTTCAAGAATGAAAAAGGGCAGGCGCCAGGCCTGCCCTAAAAAAAGCATAAGAGCCGCAAGGTTCCGGGCGTCAGATCGCCAGGTACTCATGGCGCAGTTCCTCGTTGTCCAGCACTTCCTTGGCCGTTCCGGTAAAGGCGACCTCACCGGTGTCGAGAATGATAGCCTTGTCGGCCAGCTTCAGGGCCGCCACGGCGTTCTGTTCGACGATGATCGTCGTGATGCCGGAATTGCGGACCTCGATGAGTGCCTTTTCGATGTCGTGGCGCACGACCGGGGCGAGGCCCTCATAGGGTTCGTCGAGAAGCAGCAGCTTCAATTCTCGCACCAGAGCACGCCCGATCGCCAGCATCTGCTGTTCGCCGCCCGACATGGTGACCGCTTCCTGCTTGCGGCGCTCCTTGAGGCGCGGAAAGAGCGAATAGATCTGCTCGTAGCTCCAGCCCTTTTCGCCCGAGATGCAGGCAAGATCGAGATTCTCCTCGACGGTCATTCCTGGAATGATGCGCCGGTCTTCGGGGACAAGCTGGATACCGAGATTTGCAGCCTGGTAGGACTGCATGGTGTGCAGCGGCTGGCCCTGGAGCCAGACTTCGCCAGTACGCAGGGCAGGCTGATCCGTGCGTGCAATGGTGCGAAGCGTGGAGGTCTTGCCTGCGCCGTTACGGCCGAGCAGGGCAACGATCTCGCCTTCCTCGACATCGAACGACACATTCTGGACGATGTAGCTGTCGCCGTAATAGGCGTTCAGATTGCGAACCGCGAAGTACTTTTCCTTCGCGTTGCCGGATACAACCGGCTTTTCGAGCGTGTCGGCCGTCATACCTGTTCCTCTCCGAGATAGGCTTCCTTGACGCGCGGATCGACCTTGATCTCTTCCGGCGTGCCCTGGGCAATGATGCGCCCGCCGGCGAGAACGGAAATCCGGTCTGCGAGCGAGAAAACAACGTGCATGTCGTGTTCGATGATGACCAGCGTCATGCCTGCTTCCTTGATCTTCTTGAGAAGATCGATTGTGGCGTTGGTGTCGTGGCGTGCCATGCCTGCTGTCGGCTCGTCGAGCAGCAGCAGTTTGGGATGCTGGATCAGCCCCATCGCCAATTCGAGGCGGCGCTTGTCGCCACGCGACATGGACGATGCGTGGTTGTCGATCTGGGATTTGAGGCCGACGCTTTCGAGCGTCCTGATGGCCTCGTCGCGAAGTTTCGTTTCCGAGTCGAAGCTGGAGAACGGGTTGAGCCGGAAGTGACCGTCACGCTTGGACAATGCCGGAACCATGACGTTTTCCAGTACCGTGAGATCGGGGAAGACCTCCGGCGTCTGAAACACGCGCGCCACGCCGACCTGGTTGATCTCGTGCGGCATCTTGCCGGTCAGCACCGTGCCATCGAAGACCACCGCGCCACGGTCCGGCTTCAGGCGGCCAACGCAGACGTTGAGAAGCGTCGACTTGCCGGCGCCGTTCGGCCCGATAATGGCGTGGGTTTCTCCCTTGGTGACAGCAAGGTCAACATCGGAGAGCGCGTGAAGCCCGGCGAAGCTCTTGTGAACATCGTCGATGTGCAGGACAGTGTCAGGCGTGCCGCGGTTGAATTCGCGGCTTTGCTCGCTGTCGGTCTTGTTGCTGGTTGTTTCTGCTACAGACATTTGACCGTTCCTCACTCGTTTGCCGTCACGACGGATTTGGCTTCATCGGAATTCTTGCCGCGCAGACGGTTCCAGATCCGGTTGAAGCCTTCCATCAATCCGCCGGGCAGGAAGATGACGATGATCATGAACAGCAGGCCGAGCGTCAGGTGCCAGCCCTCGCCAACGAACATCGAGAACAGCGAGACGAAGAAGTCCTGCACGCTGTCGGGGAGGAACGAGACGAAGTTGTGCAGGATGCCCTCGTTCCAGGAGGATACCTTCTGTTCGGCAAACTTGATCAGGCCTGCGCCGAGGATCGGGCCGAGCAGGGTGCCAACACCGCCCAGGATGGTCATAAGGACGACCTCGCCGGATGCGGTCCACTGCATGCGCTCTGCGCCGGCGATCGGGTCGGTGATTGCCATCAAAGAGCCTGCCAGACCGGCATACATGCCCGAGATCACGAAGGCCGCGATCAGGTAGGGGCGGGTGTGAATGCCGGTGTAGTTGAGCCGGTTCTGGTTCGACTTGATCGCTTTCAACATCATGCCGAAGTTCGACTTGAAGATGCACATCGCGATGAAGAAGGCGATGATCAGAAGCACCGCGCAGAAGTAGAAACCTTCATAGCCGCTCATCTTCATTCCGAAGAGATTGGTTATCGGGACGCCTGCTTCCTTGATGCCGAAAGCTTGGTCGATGATGCGGATGTCGCCGTCGAGCAGGGAGGTCTCGGCAGAGTCGCGGATGGCGCGGACCTGCAGACCCGTCTCGCCATTGGTGATCGGTGTCAGAACCGAATAGGCGAGGTTGTAGGACATCTGGGCAAAGGCGAGCGTCAGGATCGAGAAATAGATCCCCGAGCGGCGCAGCGAAACCAGGCCGATCAGCAGGGCGAACACGCCTGCCAGCAGAACCGAGAGGATCAGCGCCGGGAGGACGTTCATGGAGAGGAGCTTGAAGCACCAGACCGAAACGTAGGAACCCATGCCGATGAAGGCGGCATGACCGAAGGAAAGGTACCCGGTCATTCCGAACAGGATGTTGAAGCCCACGGCGAATATTCCGAAGATGCAGAATTTCTGCAGCAGGTCGGGATAGGCAGCGCCGAAAGGCTGTAGTGTCCAGGGGGAGACAAGCACCACGATCGAGAATCCGATCAGCAGCAGCCAGTCTTTCGAGGTGAACGATTTCAGCACTGTATCAGTCCTCCATCACGCCCTTGCGGCCCATGAGACCACGAGGCAGGGTCAGCAGGATGATCACTGCGACCAGGTAGATGATAATCTGGTCGATGCCGGGGAAGATCGACTTCACCTCGGTCATCGATGCAAAACTCTGGAGAATGCCGAGCATGAAGCCTGCAAGCACGGCGCCTCCAAGCGAACCCATACCGCCGACAACGACGACCACGAAGGACAGGACGAGGAAGTCCATACCCATGTGGTAATCAGGCGGCAGGATGGGCGTGTACATGGCACCCGCCATGCCTGCCACCACGGCAGCCAGTCCGAAGACGATGGTAAAGCGGCGCTGGATGTTGATGCCGAGCAGCCCCACGGTTTCGCGGTCCTGCATGCCAGCACGGACAACCATGCCGAACGTGGTGAACTGGAGGAATGCAAATACACCGAAGATGACGATGCCGGAGAACAGGAAGTAGATCAGGCGCCACCAGGGGTAGATGACGTTGTCGCCCAGACCGAACCAGTGACCGACATTGGCTGCACCGGAGAAGAACTCGGGAGCCGGCTGCGGTATCGGGTTTGCGCCGTAGTAGTGCTTGACGATTTCCTGGAGAACGATGGCAAGGCCGAATGTCACAAGGATCTGGTCGGCATGCGGACGCTTGTAGAAATGCTTGATCAGGCCGCGTTCCATGACAATGCCGACGATCGCCATCACCACGATCGCGAGTATGATGGACATCGGCACTGACCAGTTGAGCACGAAATCCGAGAACGGTTTGCCAAACCAGTCCTGAATATAGGGGATCTGCTCCTTGAGCGGATTGCCCAAGAAGTCCTTTTCCGTTTCGCTCAGGCGTACATAGGAAAGCCCGAAGATTTCACGCAGTGTCACGGCGCAGAATGCACCGAGCATGAAGAGCGCGCCATGGGCGAAGTTGACCACGCCCAATGTGCCGAAAACAAGCGTCAGACCAAGGGCGATCAGCGCGTAGGCGCCACCCTTGTCGAGGCCGTTCAGGATTTGAAGAAAGATTGCGTCCATGGCGTTTGCACCATCCCCGTGAAGGCCCGGAAGGCCTTATGGTTTTGTGGAATTGTCCCTCGTCTCATAATACGACCGCCCGAATTCGTTGCAACATGGCGTCGACGCGGGCGGCCGCAAAACGGACCGGCGCGGAAATCCGCGCCGGTATCTAGATGCTGATGGTCAGCACTTGTCGTTGTAGGGGCCCAGCTCGCCGCCAAGAATTGCCGGGTCGTATTCGACCTGGGAGCGCGGCGTAACTTCCACGACTTCGAGAAGGTCGAACTTGGAGGAGGGGTTTTCCTTACCCTTCACGACCAGAACGTCCTTGAAGCACTGGTGGTCGGCTGCGCGATAGAGCGTCTTGCCGTTGCCCAGACCGTCGAACTCGAAATCCTCGAGTGCCTTACCGACTTCGGAAGGCTTGAAGGTGCCGGCACGCTGTGCGGCATCCGCATAGAGGATTGCCTGAGCGTAGCAGGTCTGTGCGGCCTGGGACGGCGGGAAGCCGTATTTCTCGCCGAATGCCTTGGTGAAGGCTTTCGAAGCGTCGTCCTGCAGCGACCAGTGCCAGTTGGTGGAGCCGTAGATGCCCTTGATGGCATCGCCTGCACCCTGGGCCATGAGGCGGGAGAACAGCGGAACGATGATGACGAATTCCTTGCCGTTCACTTCCTTGCCCTTGAGGCCGAACTGAACAGCCTGGGTCAGCGAGTTCACCATGTCCTTGCCGTAGTGGTTGAGGACGAGGGTGTCTGCGCCGGAGTTCAGGATCGGAGTGATGTACTGCGAGAAGTCGCCTGCGCCGACAGGGGTCTTGACGTCGGCAACGGTCTCCCAGCCAAACGGCTTGGTGTATTTCTCGATCGAACCCTGCTGCGACCAGCCCCAGGTGTAGTCGGCGGTCAGGTGGTAGACCTTGCGGTCACGGCCGTAGGACTTCTCGAGAACCGGTGCCAGCGCAGCGCCGGTCATCTCGGTGTTGAAGAAGTGACGGAAACCGTTGGCGCGCTTGTCCTTGCCGGTGGTGTCGTTGGAGTGGGTCAGGCCGGCCATGAACATGACGCCTGCTTCCTGGCAAAGACCCTGAACGGCAATTGCCACGCCGGAGGACGAACCGCCGGTGATCATGATTGCGCCGTCGTTCTCGATCATGCGCTTTGCAGATGCACGGGCCGCGTCGGACTTGGTCTGGGTGTCGCCGGTTACGAATTTCACCTTCTTGCCGTTGATGCCGCCGCCATTGCGAAGGGCATCGGAAGAGAAGGTGTCGAGCATTCCGCCGCCACCGGCGTTGATGTGTTCGACTGCCAGTTCGTAGGCGCGCAGTTCGTCCGCACCTTCATCGGCATATGCGCCGGTCTGCGGCACGTTGAAGCCGAACGTCACTTCGTCGCCCATCGGCGCGTTGCAGTATTCATGGCTGGCGGCCAGCGCGCCGGTAAAGAAGAAATCGGGCGTGGCGAGTACAGCGGATCCGGCGGCGCCATACTTGAGCACGTTGCGCCGGGAAATGGGGTTACGTTTGGTCATGGAATCCTCCCAATGAGACACACAAACCGGTGTTGATCCTCCCAAAACCGGTTGTCCTATTGGTACGTGCACACGTCCATTCCGGCAATCATCCTTTAGAATTACAACAGAAGGACGGGTTGGGCGGGGGAAACGCTCCAGATGCCGCCAATCCGGGAGAAATCCAGGAAAATCGGGTGAATCCAGCGAAATTGATCCGATTCCATGGCGTGGGAGGGATCAACGCCTGCCTTGGGATCGGCGGCAATTGCCTGCGGTCTTTCCAGCAAGCGGTGCCTGGCGTCAGTATGGCGCCAGTTCGTTCATCGCCAGATCCGGATACTGGATGGCAATGCGATAGGCCGAGGCCGTCTCGTTGACCTGATTCTGGATGATTTCGATTCGCGCCCGCGTCAGATCGATTTCAGCTCGCAGGAGGTCGTTGACCGTCTTCATGCCTGCTTCCACCTGTTTGCGGAGCCCGATGACGACCTTCTCCTGTGCCGCTGCGCGCTGGCGAAGTGCGTCGGTGCGCCCCTTGGCTGCATCGAAGGAAGACCAGCTTGTCTCGATTTCCTTGACGACCTGACGGCGGGTGTCGCGCGCATCATACCTGGCGGCAAAGGCGGTTTCCCTTGCCTGGCGATATGTCCCGGACGCGGAGAAGTCCGCCAGCGGCACCGTCAGGCGAACGCCGACGTCCCAGTTATACTTGCGATCTGCGAAGGGGTCGTAGTTGCTGTTTTCGATCCTGGTGTCGGCGCTGCCGTAAAGAGATACCCTGGGCAGGTAACGTGCCATCGCGGCGTGGCTGTCCTTTTCCGCCGAATCGGCCAGCAAGTCGCTGGCGCCAATGGTGAAGTTGCCGGCAAGCGCCCTGTCCAGCGCCGCATTGAGCGTCGACGGAAGCAGGTTGTCGACCCGGGGAAGGACGGTGTGGGCAGGCGGATTGCGTCCCGTTGCGGAGGTGAATGCAATCTCCTGTTCCCGCAGGGAAGAGACGGCCTGTTCGTATTGTGCGCGAACGGATGCAATCTCCGATTCGACCTGGGCGATATCCGTTCGGCTTGCGAAGCCCGCTCCAAAGAGCCTGTTGGTGGAAACGCGAATTTCGTCCAGCCTGGACAGCGTGTCCTCGATGGAGGCTACGAGTTTCTGTGCCGCATAGAGCTGCAGGTAGATGACCAGCGAGTCGTAGACCTGCCTGCGCTCGGCGGCGAGGTATTTCATATCTGCAGAACCTGCACGCGCCCGCGCGGACAGCAGGTTGGCAAGGTTCATGCCGCTCGAGAACAGCGTCCATTCGCCTGAAATCGTCCCGGTATCGTACTTCCCGGCAACCGAGGCGAGGGGATAGTCGGAACCCTCCTCGCCGTGATCCACCTGTAGCGTGACCTTGGGCAGGAATGCGCCGATTGCAGCTTCGGAAGCCGCGTGGGCGGCATTGGCACGATGCAGTTCAGCCTTGAGCTTGTCCGAGTTCTCCAGCGAGTCCACCAGATATCCGCGCAGCTGGAATGCCTCGCCGGCAACCTGTCCTCGGTAGTGACGGGCGGCCTCGTAGACCTCGCCCATGTCGTCGCGCAGTAGGGAACCCGGCGTGACTTCGGGCTGCATGTTGCGCAGCCGCCAGATGTCGGCGTGGTGAAGCTTGGAGGAAAGCGCCAGGTCCTCGCGTTTTTCCTGTCCTCTCAGGAACCATGCAAACACGCCAGTAGGTGCCTGAGCCTCGGCGTCAGGTGCCGGCTCGGAGTAGGAAACGGGCTGGGCTTCCGCATTGGAGCCATTGCCGTCGATGTATCCGTCTGCGGCGCCAGCCTCTGCTGTATGCAGTGCAACCAGTGCCAGCAGTGAGACACCCGCCAGAAGAATTTGAGATACGCGCATGACTGTCCAGTCTCGATGCGGCACGCCTGTGCCGGTTGCGCCGATAGTAAAAAATCATCGTTAACAAAAGCCAAAGAGTGACGATCTGCCAGTGGCACGATGCTTGCGACGGACCGGGCAGGCATGACGCTTGCGTCAAGCATGGCGAAACATTTTCCGGCAGGCGTACCAGATCGGGAAAAGGAGGTCTTTCATCCGGGGTGAATTCAACAAGAGAGTTTCACATCGGGAAAATCACAGACGGCGGCGGATTTGGATGCAACGCCGTCAAGGCAATACCTGGAGAGAACGATGACAGGACAGATCTACCTTGAGAGCAATCTCGTGTCGGTACTTGAAACCGAGGGGCAGGCTTTCGTCCCGATCGTCAGAACCGGCGATCTGAGCGGACCGGTGACGATCGAATACGGTATTACCGACGACACCGCGACAAGCGGGCAGGACTACGTCGCGAAGACGGGAACCGTGACCATGCAGCCTGGCCAGAGCCGCATCACCGTACCGGTCGACATTCTCAACGATGTCCAGGCGGAAGACACAGAGGCCTTCGTGTTCTCGATCATCAATATCGACAGCGGAACGCTGAATGCTCCGCGCACCACGCGGGTAGACATCCTGGACGATGAGAACCCGGTCACCGAACCCGCGGACCCTCCGCTTGTTTCCGACTACAAGGTGGACATGGTGGATACTGTCACGGGCCTTGAAGCTCCGATGGCGATTGAATTCTCTCCCGTGAACTCCTCACAGGTCTATATCGCGGAAAAAGACGGCAAGATCATACTTGCGAACGCCGATGGTAGCGGCGCGAAGGAAACCGTTCTCGACATCAGTTCCATCACCAACAGCCTGCAGGATCGCGGTATCATGGATATCGCGCTGCATCCGGACTTCGAGGAAAATCCCTTCCTCTACGTCTTCCATGTGGTCGATCCCGCTGACACCGCGGGCAAGAGCGGCAACGCCGGACCGGACGGTGGCGGCAACCGATACGCACATGTCGTTCGTTACACGCTTGACGCTGACAACGACTACAAGAGTGTCGTCGATGGAAGTGACGTGATCATCGCGGGCAGTGCAGGGCGCAGCCTTGCCGATATCAGCGGCAGTGGCGCGGTCGACAGCACGTCGAACCTTACCCAGGCAGAATCAGGCCGAAGCGCAGATGGCGGATATGTCGACGATTACCTGAAAATGGATTCGCGTTCGCACATCGGCGGATCACTCGAATTCGGACCGGATGGCGCGCTCTACATATCGACCGGTGACGGCACTTCCTACAATGCTGCCGACCCGCGCAGCGTCTCCGTGCAGAGTCTCGACAGCCTTGCGGGCAAGATACTCAGGGTCGATCCGATGACGGGCGAGGGACTAGCAGACAATCCCTTCGTGGAAGACGGCATGGACCTGTCCAGCAATCAGGCGAAGGTCTACCAGCTCGGCCTTCGCAACCCGTTCTCGATGAGCTTCGATTCCGAAGGAAAGCTGCTGATCACCGACACGGGTTGGAACTCCTGGGAAGAAATCAACTCCGGTGGCCCTGGCGCCAATTTCGGCTGGCCGTTCTTTGAGGGTGGCGATCTCGGCGAAATCCGCCAGACCAATGGCTACCGCGACATGCCCGGCGCCCAGGCATTCTACGATGCCGTCGACCGCGGCGACATCACCATTACCCCGGCCTTGCGCGCCTTTGCGCATTCGGCTTCAGAGGCGGGTTTCCAGGTGCAGGCCATTGCCGGTTCGGACGATCTTCTGGCCAGCGAACTCTATCCTGAAGCACTGCGGAACGACTACGTCTTCACGGACTATTCGCAGGGTGAAATCTATTCCGTTGATCCAAACGACCGCCGCGACGTCAACTTCCTGTACAAGACGGCATCCGGTTTCGGCCCGGTTCACTACAAGATGGGCAACGACGGCTATCTCTACTATGCGGACCTGGTTCGCGGGACAATCGGACGAATGGAAATCCGCGATCCCGCGGCGGACGCTCCCACCGCCAGCGGAACGATCACTGCCGAGTATTTCACAGCGAATGCTTCCGTGCTTGCAGACGTGAACTTCCTGTCGAACCCGATCCACACTGAAGCCGTGACCTCGATCCAGCAGGATGCGGGAACCGGCGCCTTCTATTCCGGTGGACCGGCGGATCAGTTTGCCGTGCGCTACAGCGGCGAATTCTCGGTCGCCAAAGCAGGCTACTACACGTTCCACCTGAACTCTGACGATGGCTCGCGCCTGTCTGTCGACGGAAAGCAGATGATCGCGAACGATGGGCTGCACAGCGCGACGGAGGTCTCGTCCACCGTCTATCTCGAGGCGGGAAGCCACGCGCTCGAAGCCGACTATTTCGAGCAGACCGGCGATGCCGTCATGGAGCTCGACTGGACTGGTCCCGACTTCGCCAGAACCGCCTTTGCGGTTACGGGTGAGGCCGGTGGCAACATTGTCCAGGATATTCCCTCCGAAACGCAGGAACTTAGGGGAACCACGGAAACGGACATATTCGCCATCGATGGTCCGGCAGCAGATTATGGCTGGGGCCCAGCCGAAGACGGATTGGGCGTCGTTGTATGGAACAACCAGACAGGCGCATTCGACCTGCTGTACGACTTCGACAAGATCCGTTTCTCCGACGCAGAAATCGATCTGATGCCGACGGGTAATGAATACCTGGATGTGCCCGGCGTGACCGAATTCCTGACCGGTTCGGGTGTTGAAACCTTCGTCATTGACGGGCTTTCGACTGACCATGGCTGGGGGCCGACCGAGGACGGGGCGGGCGTCGTTGTCTGGAACAACGAAACCGGTGCGTATGATCTTCTGACCGATTTCAAGGAAATCCGCTTTTCCGACAAGGTGGTTGAATTCTCGGTACCGGTCGAAACGAATCTGGTGAATGACGATCCTTCCCAGACGCAGTTCCTGTACGGCACCGATGCGCACGACACATTTCTCATTGCCGGCAGCTCCGCAGGCCATGGCTGGGGTCCGGCGGAAGATGGTCTGGGCGTTGTCGTATGGAACGAACAGAGCGGCGCATTCGACCTGCTCTATGATTTCGATGCGCTCAAGTTCGACGATGTGATGGTGGACCTTAACGCTCCGGCGCCTGACAAGCTTGTCGTGGACAACATTCCGGGCGAGCCGCAGTACCTCGTCGGCACCAGTGGGCAGGACCAGTTCGTCATAGATGGGCAGTCCACCGATTTTGGATGGGAAGCGACCGATGACGGCGGCTACGTCGTGTGGGAGGTTTCCAGCGGCGATTTCGACATCCTCTACGGCTTCGAGGATATCGTGTTCAACGATACCACCGTAGTGATCGGCTAAAGGCAACAGGCGTCAATTCAACTACGGAATGCCGGTTCACTGCTGGACCGGCATTTCTGCTGTTCGAGCCAGGCATTCCTCCCGAAGTGCCATGTGCCAGATGCAGACATCGCCCATTCCTGCCGTGCTCCGCTTTGAAACGACAGGGCAGGGAAGAGGGATGCCGGTCGAAGCGAAACGGTCCCAAGATGTCTGACGTAAACGAATGGTTTACCATTCTGCAATTCTCCGCAGCCGGGCGGATTTTCTCAAGCTTTTGAAATAAAAGAAAAAACACAGGATCGTTGTTCTGCTGAATCGCACAGTTGATACGGACATCGGCAAAGTGGCACGGGGCTTGATTGGAATGGGTGATCCCGGATGAGCCGGGATTGATGGGTTAGTCGAAGATGCGGCGACCGTTCGCCACCGGACCTACCCTCATTGCGATGAAGCAGAAGGAAAAAGAAATGAGCGTTTTCAGTGACATTTTCGACTGGAGCGATTGGCTTGACTGGTTGAACCCCGAATCCCCGTCCCAAACCGAAACCCCGAGCGAACCGGAAACCCCGACCAATCCGGAAACTCCGGCCTCAGCAGAATACACCGATGTTACCGGCGAATTCGAGGAACTCACCGGTTCGACAGACAATGACATCTTCGTTGTCTCCGGCAACCAGTCCGATTACGGCTGGGGCCTTGCAGAAGATGGCGTTGGCACGGTGATCTGGAACAACGAGACCGGCGATGCCGATCTTCTCTACAGCTTCGAGACAATCCGTTTTGCAGACGGCGAGGTAAGCCTGACCGACAATCCGGAAGGCCCGGTCGTCGAGCCCGAATTGCCGGAAGAACCCGCTGTTGGTCCGTACGCCGAGTACACCGACACGGTTGGCGAGTTCCAGGAACTCATTGGCGCTGCCGATGAGGACGTTTTCATTCTCGCGGGCAACCAGGCCGACTATTCCTGGACCGCTTCCGAGGATGGTGCGGGCACGGTTATCTGGAACAACGAGACCGGCGATGCCGATCTTCTGTATTCCTTCGAAACCCTGCGCTTCGCGGATTCTGAAGTCAGCCTCGCAGACGCGCCGGAAGGTCCGGTGGTCGAGCCGGTAACCGGTGAGTATGCCGAGTATACCGACACGGTTGGCGAATTCGAGGAACTCGTTGGCGCTGCCGACGAAGACGTGTTCATTCTCGCCGGCAACCAGGCCGATTATTCCTGGGCCGCTTCCGAGGATGGTGCGGGCACGGTTATCTGGAACAACGAGACCGGTGATGCCGATCTCCTGTACTCCTTCGAGACCCTGCGTTTCGCGGATTCTGAAGTCAGCCTTGCGGACGCTCCTGAGGGTCCGGTAGTCGAGCCGATTTCCGGCGAATATGTCGAGTATACCGACACGGTTGGAGAGTTCGAGGAGCTCGTTGGCGCTGCCGACGAGGACGTGTTCATTCTCGCTGGCAACCAGGCCGACTATTCGTGGGCCGCTTCCGAGGATGGTTCAGGCACGGTGATCTGGAACAACGAGACCGGTGATGCCGATCTCCTGTATTCCTTCGAAACCCTGCGCTTCGCTGATGCGGAGGCCAGCCTGGCTGAAATGCCGTCGAGCGAAACCGGCGACGAGATCGTTTCCGGCATGGTTGCGGATATTCCAGGTGAAGCTCAATTCCTCTATGGCTCCGAGGGAACCGATACCTTCGTGATCGACGGCCAGTCGGCAGACTATGGCTGGGAAGCCACCGATGACGGCGGTTTCGTGGTCTGGGAAGAGGGAACGGACAATTTCGACGTTCTCTACAGCTTCGAGGAAATCCAGTTCCAGGACACGACTGTAGGCCTGTAACCGCCTAGGCTACCGGACTACAGTCCAAGAAAAATAACGAATGGCCCGGCTCTTGATGCGCCGGGCCATTTTCATGCGCGGGAGTTATAATTTCCGCCTTTGGTTCTGACATTCTTCGCAAGACCGGCATCACGGTGGCCGCCGCCAAGCAATCGCGGAGGGCTGGGCCGCGTCAGGTGGTGTCTTCCGGTCCTGTCTTGTTTCGCCGCCTTGCGCGAGGCACCGTCTTCCTTGGAGTGGTTGCACGCTTGCGGGCAGGTTTTGCAGGTGTCGCCTGAGCGGACGTAACGCTGATCTGCCCAATGCCCTTTTCGAGACCGGTGCCGGGCGCGAAGCGGAAATTCAGGTCGGTCTGCGTGAACGGGATCTCGATGCCTGCCTCGGTAAAGCGGCGGAGCATCTCGAACCGGATTTCCGTCTGTACCGTGAGGGAGTTGCCGATATCCGCCAGATAGACGCGGAGTTCGAAATCCAGCGAACTTGCGCCGAAATTCGCGAAATAGACGATCGGTTCCGGTTTCTTTGAAACCATCGCATGGGCTTCGGCAATCTCGTAAAGAATGCGTTCGACAAGACGGACATCGGTTCCGTAGGCGACGCCGATGGGGATTTCGACACGGCCCATCTTGGATTTGAATGTCCAGTTGCCGACCTGGGTATTGATGAGTTCGGAGTTCGGCACGATGATCGACTGGCGCTGGAATGTCTCCACTTCCGTTGCCCGAACCGAGATGCGCTTGACGATGCCTTGCGCGTTACCGACGACGATCCAGTCTCCAACCTTGATGGGTCGCTCAACCAGGAGAATCAGGCCGGACACGAAATTCGAGACAATGTTCTGGAGGCCAAAACCGATACCGAGAGACAATGCACCGGCGACGATCGCGAGACTGGAAAGGTCTATGCCTGCGGACACGATGCCGAAGATTGCAGCCAGCGCCACGCCCAGATATCCCACCCCGGCGCGGATCGAATCCTGGATGCCTGCGTCCACCTTGGAGCGCGGAAAGACGCTTGTGCGGAGCCATCCCTGAATCAGACGCGTTACCACGAGAACGGTGACGAATACTGCCAGGCCGATGAGAATGGAGGTTAGCGACAGCCGGAAGCCCGCGATGTCGATACCCGTGAAGAGGCTGGCGAAGAAGTTCATTACCTCTTCGAGACGCGTGCCCCATTGCAGGAATATTGCCGGAATGCCGATCAGAACGATGATTAGAACGAACAGCATCGAGGCGACGAGGCCGAGCTGGTCGAGCTTTTCGACGGGCATTCCCATGCGAAGGTGAATGAAACGTCCGGCAAGTGTTGTCGGCAGCATTCCCGGCTTGGAAAGCTGGTTGGCGGAGATAAACCCGATGATCATGGTCGAGATTATCGCGCCGGTTACGACGACCTGCTGCGCGATGAAACGGCCGAGGCCCACATAACCCATGAGCGAGACGATGATGATCGCCGCGCCGATGAAAATCATGGGGATCGATGCCCATCTGGGCCAGTTTTCCGGTCCTTCCGGATGGCCGATGTTCTTTGGACGCACCAGTGCGACCAGCATCAAAATGGCGCCAATCAGGAATGCTGCGGCGAGACCCTGGGCAACGGTCAGCGGAATTGATCCGATAACCTGATTGTTCACGGTATCAAGGAAATAGTCGAGGCCCTGAATGAGATAGAGGCCGAATACAAGCCGGAAAAGCCATTTGGCGGCCCGGTCATCCACCGGGATCAGTCGCCAGTTTGGCCGCCAGGGCGCGAATATCGCACGCGCGAAATTCCAGGCGAAAACGCTGCCGCCCAGGATGATGAACAGCGAAAAGGTGATGCGCTGCACCTTGGGCGAGAAGATTGAGTAGTTGAGGAACAGCCCGTAGGTCGCTGCCAGGAAGATGGCAATCGCGGCAGACGGAAGGATGGTTGCGAAGAACGCGGTGAAGAAACGGTTGAAATAGTCGGGTTGCAATTCATCCCGGTCAACAAACCGGCCAAAATAGCGGCGGAAATTGAAGGACAGGAATATGGCGAGCGCTGCCGAAAGCAGGGTCGAGCCAATCGCCTGCCACATCTTCTCACGCAGGACGTACTGAAACCAGTTCTTGAACAGAACATATGCGCTGGCAGCTTCGTCCGATGCCGAAGCCAGCGCCTGGCCAAGCAAATCCATCGTTATTGGTGTTCGCTTGAAGATCGCTTCGGAAAACAGCTCCTGGCGCCGAGACGAAATCGACTGGATTGCGGCAGTAGATGCCTTGGCGACGTCTTCCAGCTTGGTCTTAATGACGGCGAGTTCCGTCTTCTGCGCCGTCAACCGGTCGCGGGTCTGCGTTACTTCCGGCGCTTCGGCGGCGGGATCCTGGGGCGCGTCGCCAATCTCGGATAGCCGCTGATTTATCGTGGCAAGCTGCGTGTCTATCGTCTTGATGAGTTCGTTCGCCGACGAAAGAAGACTTTGATACTTGGCAGACGCCCCGACCAGTTCCTCGTCGTCGAGATCGTCGCTCGCGGAGATGCGCTGCAGCAGCGCAAGGGTCTGTGTGAGGAAATCGGTTTGCGTGCGCAGGTCCTCGTTGGCGGATTTCTCCGCGGTAGTCTGCGCGTAAGCGGGCACTCCACTTGTTGCGGTCAAAAAGGCTGCGGCGGGCGCAAGAAGTGCAATGGCCGTGAGAAGCGGCAATACTATCGCTACAAGATGGAATGCCCGCGCCAAAGGATTGGCAGCGGCCCGCTTGCCTTGGCGGTGCGCCCGGCGCCCTGCAAGGGATCTTCGCTGCGCGGCGGTTTTTGCGCCGCTTTCCGGCGAGTATGAACTGCTTGGGTTGGACATCTTGCTGTGTTCTTGTTCTTGGGCGCCAAAGTACCGAATGCGAACCGGGATTTCGGGTGAATCCCTTCGGCAAACGGGCTATCCGATGAAGAAGTAGCAAAAGAGGGCGCAATCTCAAACAAAAACAGCAAAACCCCGCCTGGGCGGGCGGGGTTTCCTGAAACGGGCTGTGCATGTTGGCACAGCCACCATTGCCGAATCAGGCTGTTAGTTGCCTGCGGATGCGCTTATATCCTTGAGTGTGGCGGCAAGCGCCGTCTTGGCACCAGCCAGATCCGTGCCGCACAGGCCGCGGATCTGCTCGAGTTCAGCGCCGATTGCGGCGAATTTCTCGGTCGACACGTTGGCTTTCACCAGCGCCTGTTCAGCTTCATGAACTTCCGCTGTGCAGCCGGCCTCGTCCTCGAAGGCGAATGCCGGGCTGGATACGGCAGCCGCGGCAAGCATGGCGGCGCCAATCAGTGCGAATTTCTGGTTCATCTTCATTTCGGTCCTTTCTGGCAGTTCTGTGCCGGCCATTGGCCTTTGCATGTCTCTGCGCGTCGGACACCATATATGCACGGCCAGCCTGAATGGAAACTGAATGGCCTCATTTTTCTGGCGCCGCCTTTTTTCTGTTGATGCCTTTGGGTGCGGAAGGTACTAGATCAGCGGGTATTTTCCGGAAATCCGGTGAAATCAGGTCCGTCAAGCGTGTTCTTGCGCGCGGGAATGGCTGGTTTTGGCCGGAAATCACCAAAGTTGGGCGAGGGAGGCAGATCCGTGGCGGGTGTAGTGGCGTTGATCCTGGGCTATGTGCTCAGTCAGTTCTACCGGTCGTTCCTTGCGGTCCTGTCGCCCATTCTCGATGCCGAACTGGGCATGGGGCCGAGTGAACTATCCTACGCCAACGGGATCTGGTTCATCATTTTTGCCCTGATGCAGTTTCCGGTAGGCAAATGGCTGGACACGGCGGGCCCGCGCCGCACCGCAAGCTGGTTGCTGGCCATTGGCGGGGGCGGGGGCATCGCCTTGTTTGCCGCAGCGACATCCCCCTGGATCATCATGCTTGCCATGGGACTGATCGGGGTGGGATGCTCACCCATACTCATGTCCGCTTTCGTGATCTTCGCCCGCCAGCATCCGCCGGAGCGGTTCGCCACGCTCGCCTCCACGTTTCTTGGAATCGGGACGCTTGGCAACGTGGCCGGTTCCGGGCCGCTGGCCAGCGCTGTCGAGGCCTTTGGCTGGCGGGAAGTGTCGGTGGCACTGGCCGTTTTCACTGTAATCATAGGTTTGGCGATATTTTTTCTGGTGAAAGATCCGGCGAAACTCGAAGGCGGCCCGCAGGGCGGCAGCGTGCTGGACGTGCTGCGTATCCGCAAGCTCTGGGCGATCTTTCCCATGGTCGTGATGTGCTACTGCGTGGCTGCCGGCATTCGCGGAGTATGGGCAGGCCCCTATCTGTCTGAAGTTCAGGGCCAGGATACCGGCGGCATCGGCATGATCACGTTCTGGATGGCGCTTGCCCTTTCGGTGGGCTCCATCGCCTATGGGCCGATGGATCGCATCTTTCACAGCCGCAAGTGGCCGGTTTTCATCGGCAACCTGATTGTTCTCCTGGCACTCGTCTGGCTTGTGATGCTTTCGCAACCAAGCCTGCAGCAGGTGACGATAGCATTTGTTGCGATTGGCTTCTTCGGGGCGAGTTACCCGGTTCTGATGGCCCATGGCCGCAGCTTCATTCCGGCGCATCTGACGGGCAGGGGGGTCACCCTGATCAACTTTTTCTCGATCGGTGGCGTTGGCATAATCCAGTTCATCACAGGCGGATATTTCCGGATGGTGGCAGATCCGGCGAACCCCGCAACCGCCTATGACAATCTGTTCATCCTGTACGCGGTGCTGCTTGCTGCCTCCCTTGTGGGATATCTCTTTGCCAAGGATGCCAAGCCTTCGGAAACAGCGTGAATTTGCCGTTTTTTTGCCCATCTCCGCAGGCAACAAACCCGCAACCGATGTGAATCGGTTCGTCTTCGGTATCCATTGAATTCATTCGTTCATTTGCGGAACTGCCTGTCCCGTTGCAGATGAATCGCTGTAATAACCCTATAATCAGAAACTTCGGCAACGGGCCTCAAAGCCGCTTGCCGTGCCGGGCGCTTTTCCCTATAAGCGCGGCAACCGCAGGGAGATGTTCATGGGCAAGATAGACAAGAGGTCCGCTGAATATATACCGTCCGACAAGGAACCCTTCATGAACGAGCGTCAGAAGGAATACTTCCGGGCCAAACTGCAGGCCTGGCGGAAGGATATTCTGCGCGAATCCAAGGAAACGCTCGATACGCTTGCAGGCGAATCGGACAAGCTTCCCGACATGGCCGATCGCGCCTCGACGGAGACCGACCGGTCCATCGAGTTGCGGGCGCGAGACCGTCAGCGCAAACTCATTGCAAAGATTGATGCCGCGCTGCGCCGGATCGACGATGGTTCGTACGGTTATTGCGAGGAAACGGGTGAGCCGATCAGCCTGAAGCGGCTGGAGGCGCGGCCAATCGCGACGCTGTCCATCGAAGCCCAGGAGCGCCATGAGAGGCGCGAGAAGGTCTATCGCGACGATTGATCCTGGCAGATCAGGGAATATTCAGAAGACGGCGCTGCGGGTTTCCGCGGCGCCGTTTTTCAATTTGAAGGGTAGTGTTCAGACCTTTGCCCCGGTTTCGCCGGAAGCTGCTGTCTTGTGTCCGGCTACCGTTCGAATCGCCTCTGCCATGGCCGCGGGCGGCTGAGCGCCTGAGATTGCGTAGCGCTGGTCCAGGATGAAGAAGGGCACGCCACGAACGCCCATGGACTGGGCTTGCGCAATGGAAGAGCGAACCGCCTCGCGGTCGGCGTCACCGGAAAGCAGGCCGGATACGATCTCCCGGTCCATGCCCGCATAGGCTGCCGCCTCGATGAGGGTGTCGTCGTTTCCGATATTGCGGCCTTCGAGAAAATACATTGAAAACAGGCGTTCAACGACCCGATCCTGGACTTCCTCTCCCTGGCCGCCGGCCCAGTGTATCAGGCGATGGGCATCAAGCGTGTTGGGTGATACCCGGATTGCATCGAAATCGAACGGTATTCCCGCTGCGGCACCGGCGTTGACAACGTTCTGGTAGAGTTCGTTCGCGCGCTCGATCCCGCCAAACTTGTCCGCGAGGTAGGCCTCACGGTCCTTGCCTTCCTTTGGCAGCGTGGGATCGAGCTGGTAGGGGCGCCAGTGCAACGATACGTCAATGCCGTCGAGCGTTGAGATCGCAGCCTCGAGGTTGCGCTTTCCGATGAAACACCACGGACACATTACGTCCGATACGATGTCGATGGCGATAGGTTCAGCCATGGTGCTTCCGTTTCCCTCCTGCTGCTGCTGCGGGTTGCCGGTGTTCATTCACCCGCGTACCACCATACAGGATATCGGTTTCCGTAGAGAGGGGTCGTTTCGGGATGTGTAACGCGTGACCAGCGCGCGACCCATTCGCCGTTCACGTGGAAAAGCGGAACAACGTAGAACCCGGAAAGAAGCAGCCGGTCCATCACGCGCACGGCCGAGATGAAATCCTCTTCGCTTCTTGATGACAAAATCCGGTTGATTGCGGCGTCAACCGCCGGGTCGGAAACCCCGGCGTAGTTGAAACTGCCAGGGATATCCCGGGATTTGCTTCCCCATCGCCAGGTCTGCTCGGCACCCGGCGAAAGCGAGGCAGAATAGGCGCCGACAATCATGTCGTAGTCAAAATCCTGAAGGCGGCGCTGGTATTGCGCATCGTCGGTTCCGCGAATGTCGACCTTGATGCCAAGGCGCGACAGGGTTCGCTGGTAGGCTAGAGCCAGTTTCTCCTCGTCGAGGTTCTTGGTCATGATCTCGAAGGCGAGCTGTTTGCCGTCCGGTCCGGTCAGGCTGCCGCTCTGACGTTCATAGCCGGCTTTCTTGAGAATGGTGAACGCCTCGCGCAGGATCTTGCGGTCCGCTCCACTGCCGTCAGAAACAGGCAATCGCCATGTGCCGTCCATTATGGATTCGGGAACCTGGCCGGGATAGCCAGCCAGAAAGGCGCGTTCGGCATCGCTTGCCGGATGCCCGACTGCGGAGAGTTTCGAACCGTCCCAGAAACTCTCTGTGCGGCTGTATTTCCCGAAAAACAGGTTCTTGTTGATCGACTCGAAGTCGAACAGCATGGAAAGCGCCTCTCGCACATTCCTGTCGGCGAAAACCGGTCTGCGCGTGTTGAAGATGAACGCCATCATGTTTTCCGGCGCGCCGCTGATGAATTCCTCCTTGACCACGCGTCCGTCTGTCACTGCGGGAAAGTCGTAGGCGCGCTCCCATGAAGCGGGGTTGTTGTCGGCAAACACATCGATCAGCCCCTTCTTGAAAGCCTCGAAGAGCGAATTCTGCTGGCGGAAATACTCGACCGAGATGCGTTCGAAATTGTCAAAGCCGCGCTTTACCGGCAGGTCCTTGCCCCAGTAGTCGTCGCGCTTCTTGTAGGTAATGTTTTTTCCGGCATCCATTTTCTCGATCAGGTAGGGGCCGGAGCCAAGAGGTGGCGTCAACGTGGAAGCGTCGAAATTATCGACGTCCGTCGCGTGTCTTGGGAGCACGGGGGTAAAACCGGCAATCAGCAGCGGGAATTCGCGGTCGGAGGTTTCGTTGAAGGTGAACTTGACGGTTTGCGGTCCGGTCTTTTCGATCTTCTCGATGCGGCTCGAACGGCTCGAGAAAGGCGGCCGACCCTTCTTCGTCAGGATGTCATAGGTGAATATGACGTCTTCGGGCGTGACCGGTGTGCCGTCCGACCATTTTGCCTTGTCGTTGAGATGAAATTCGATCCAGGAGCGGTCGTCGGGCATGCGTGCGCCATCGGCAAGCAGGCCGTAAAGTGTGAAAGGTTCGTCGCGGCTGCGGAACATCAGGCTTTCGAAGATCATGTTGCCGAAAACCGGCTCCCACATTCCGCGCGCCGTGGTGCGCATGCTGTTCAGAATGAACGGATTGAGAGAGTCGTAGGTTCCGATCACGCCATGGGTGAGCGTTCCGCCTTTTGGTGCTTCCGGGTTCGCATAGGAAAGATGGGTGTAGTCTGCAGGAAGTGCAGGCTCACCATACATCGTGATGGCATGCCTGAATGGCGGATCTTCCTGAGCATCCGCCAAACCGGGTAATAGAAACGTCAGTCCGGCAATCAAGCAGCATGCCACCCAGCTAGCGGATATCCCGAACCTGCTCCCATGTCCTCGAAAGGCGGCAGTCATCTTGCCAAACATCTGGAAGGCGATCTCGATCATCGGCGTCAGTCCCATTGTATTCGCGCTCCGGTCACAATCCGATCCGATTCCGGCGAATCTGTGCTGGATTAACGACTAGCACAGGCTTGGCCAATTTTCAGGATGGCCCGAATTTCCACGCACTCACGGGTATTGGCGCAGGCATGGGCCTGGGGCACATAATGACGCAGCCGGTGTGGCCATACTTAAAAGTGCCCTTTTCCTGCCAAATTTCTGGTATCGAAGGTCTCGCGACACGGAAGCCTGCGCCCAGGCAACCGGAAACATATGCGTTGCGGCAGGGGAGTGGGGGTTGCGCCGCCATTTCGTGCGGCTATAACCACTTCGGATGCGGTGAGACCGCAACAGAGGTATTTCACGCGAAAGGCGTTTCATGGCTATTTTCAAGAAATCCGTTCCGGCAGCGGCCACTGCGCTGTTCCTGGCCGGTCAGTTTGCCACGGCAGTTCCCGCGCTGGCCCAGAATGCCACTGCCGGCGGACGTCCGGCTGGCTGGTTCAAGGTGTGCGCCAAGCAGGAAGACGACGAGATATGCAATGTCCAGTACCAGGCGATTGCCGGCACGGGCCAGGTCATCACGTCGATCAACCTGATCGAGCGCAAGGGCAAGAATCCCGCGCGGCTTTTCCAGGTGACCGTTCCTTCGGGCCGCATGATACCTCCTGGCATCACGCTCAAGGTAGATGACAAGCAAGGTGCCAAGATCCCCTATGCATATTGCTTCCCGCAGAGCTGCGTTGCCGAGGTCAAACTCGACGACAACTTGGTGAAGGTGCTCAAGGGTGGTGGCAAGCTGACCGTCATGTCCGTG
This sequence comes from Nitratireductor sp., assembly GCA_020637805.1. Classification (GTDB taxonomy): domain Bacteria; phylum Pseudomonadota; class Alphaproteobacteria; order Rhizobiales; family Rhizobiaceae; genus Salaquimonas. The sequence continues at coordinate 36,163 of JACKJU010000001.1, forward strand.
AACTTCCAGGCCAAGGAAAATCCGATCGACGTCACGCTGGAAGGCTTCACTGCCGCTTTCGATGGTCCGCCGCTCAAGCAGGACGAATTGAAGACGCGCCAGGAAGAACTGCAGAAGCAGCTCCAGGAAAAAGCGGCTGAAACCCGCAAGAAGCTTCAGGACGCACAGGACGCAGCCAAGGAAGGCTCGGCGAACTGATATCCGGGCTGAACTGGTTTCATATATACAAACAAGAAAACCGGCTGCCTCGGCAGCCGGTTTTTTGCGTTTGAAGGTCAACCGGCTACAGGTGGCGGGACCCAACTTTCCAAGGGCTGGACTCTAATTGCTCAGTGTTTCTCGTGACCGGTAATCACCGTCCGGGAGCTGTTCGAATACCTCGTCGACCTGCGGGTGGCGCACCGGCGCGCGATTCTCATCGACCAGCAGGTTCTGCTCCGAAACATAGGCGATGTATTCCGAGTCCGCGTTTTCGGCAAACAGATGATAGAAGGGCTGGTCGCGGCGAGGGCGGATGTCCTCCGGAATCGACTCGTACCACTCCTCGGTGTTGGAGAATTCCGGATCGACGTCGAAGATCACTCCCCGAAACGGGAAAAACCGGTGACGCACCAACTGACCGATGTGAAACTTTGCCGAACTGATCTGGAGCTTTGCGCTCATTGAACCTTCTCCTTTGATCATACAGGATAATTGCTGGATGAAGATAATTCCAGTCCATCAAACGTATGGGATAGACCGGCTTCGGCGCAGCGTTGGATTGGTATTGCTGGCAGGAACGTGCGGATTGCACCGCGTGGCCGGATAACATAGTTGTTGCGATGCATGGCGGCTTGAGTTGCCGGAAATATTCGAAAGAGGCATCAAGTGCTTGGCGTAATCGAACTGGTGGTACCGCTATTCGGGCTTATTTTCCTCGGATATGCTGCGGGACGCATCGTGAAGCTGCCCATCGAGGGCCTCGCCTGGATGAATTTCTTCATCGTGTACGTTGCGCTGCCGGCAATGTTCTACCTGCTCCTGTCCAAGACACCGCTGGAACAGTTCGCCAATCTGGGTTTCATTGCGGTCACCACATTCTGCACGCTGGCAATCTTTTCGGTCACATTCGTCATTGCGGGCCTTCGTAACGGCGGCAATGTGGCCGAATCGACCATACAGGGTTTTGCCGGCGCCTATGGCAATATCGGCTATATGGGGCCACCACTTGCACTGGCGGCATTCGGTCCCGAATCGGCGGTTCCGGTCGCGTTGATATTCTGTTTCGACAATTCGCTGCACTTCACCATGGGACCTTTGCTCATGGGTTTGCATTCCGGCGAAAAGGCTGGTGCGGGCAGGCTGGCGCTGCAGGTGCTGAAGAAGATTTTCACACACCCCTTCATATTGGCGACCATTGCGGGTGTGGCAGGCGCTGCGCTTCGCATCGACCTTCCCGATTCCGCCAACAAGCTCCTGCAGTTTCTTGGGGGAGCAGCGGCTCCCAGCGCATTGTTCGCGATGGGCGTGACGGCCGCACTGCGGCCCTTGAAACGCGTTCCGATGGAACTCGGCTACCTGGTACCCATCAAACTGGTCGTCCACCCTGTACTTGTCTATGTGCTGGTCAAGCTGCTGGTTCCGGGTGTGGAACCGATTTGGCTGCACACGGCGGTCATGATGGCTGCACTTCCCAGCGCCACCAATGTGTTCGTGATCGCCCAGCAATACGGAATCTGGCAGGAGCGGGCCTCGAGTGCGGTCGTCATTTCGACGCTGGCGGCAACATTAACCGTCACCGGCTATCTCTATCTCGTGCAGGCCGGTTACCTGTGACGTTCAGGAAGCGTCTCGCCTGCGCCCGATGGATTGCCTGACCCGGCCAAACGGATCGGCACCGCGCAATCCGCTCCCGGCCACGGCTCCTTCGCGCATGGCGAAGCGGCGTAACGGGCCGAAAGAGGAAAGGGCGGCAATGCCGAGACTGCGCAAGACCTGTACGGGCAGGTAGGGCGAGAGGAGCGAGCGGTTGAGCAGGTCCACTGAAGCGGTTCTTGCGTGGACGTCGCCACGCCGCCGTGCATCGTATTGGCGAACAATGACAGGAACGCGCTCCGACAATTGCTCTTTCCCGCGGATTCCGCTGGTAAGCCCGGTAAGCGTTGCGACATCGCGAAGGCTGAGATTGTAGCCCTGCGCCCCGATCGGGGGGAAGACATGGGATGTTTCCCCGACCAGAACAGTGCGGCCCACGGCGAATTTTTCGGCCATCATGCCTGAGAGAGCAAACTTCTGGAGTTTGCCATCGACCTCGACCTTTCCGAGTATCGATTGCATGCGCCGTTCGAGTTCGAGATTGAGCGTCTCGCGGTCCAGCTCCATCAATCGTTCGGCCCCAGAGGCGTCCTCGACACAGACAAGGCTGGAGCGCCTGTCACCCAGTGGTACGAGCGTGAAGGGGCCGGTAGGCGTATGGAATTCGGTCGATATGTCGTTGTGGGGCAGGGTGTGACGCAGGTTGCAGACGACTGCGACCTGGGGATAGCTCCAGTTTCGGACGCCGATCCCTGCCGACTGCCTGACAATGGAGTTGCGCCCATCGGCAGCGACCACGAGGGCAGCATGGACTTTGGCGCCGCCCAGGAGCGTAACCGCTGCGTTCCCGCCTTCTTCGGTCAGACCGGTCACGGGTTCTTCGATGATGTGCACGTTTTCAATTCCGGAAAGCGCCTCGCGGATGGCCTGCAGCAGTCCGGCATTTGCGACATTGTAGCCAAAGGCATCCAAACCGATTTCCTGCGCCCTGAAATCGGCCTGGGGCGCACGCAGCAGCCTGCCCGTGGCGTCGATGAGGCGCATGATACGCAATGCGTGCGCGTCAGGCTCGATGCGGTCCCAGACGCCAAGGCTCTCAAGCAGATTTACCGAGTCTCCCAGCAGCGCGGTCGTCCGGCCATCGGTAGTGGGGGCAGGGGGCGCAGCAAGAACGACATCGTGACCCTGGCTTCCAAGAGCCAGAGCAGCGGTAAGTCCGGCAAGCCCGCCGCCTGCCACCAGGATACCGGTTTCAATGTCTTGACGTTTCATTTCAGCCCTGTCCGGCATTGCATCGCTCCGTCTGCACCATCGATCCACATGTAGTGCGAAAGCGGTTCACCGGCAATACGGCACATTGACCATCATCGGCCGGGGCCGGCAATCGCGCGCATGTCTTGACGGGCTGGATTGGTGGGCAGGTTTTGACGGAATGGCGGCCCAATGGCTGCTTGCAACGATTGGGCGGTCATGCCAGAACCGAAAAACGGCTACCAGACAGCCAGAACCTACTGGCCAGATAACGATTGATGTCGGAAAACAGTCAGGCGGACACTTCGGGGGAACAGGTTTGTTCGGTCTTTCCAGGGATGCCCTTTGGGCGTTCGGCGTTCACATTCTAACTGCCTCGGGCGCCTTTCTGGCATTCCTGTCACTGGTGGCCGCTGCCGAGAGCCGCTTCACCGCTGCATTCCTGTGGCTCGGTGCGGCCCTGCTGGTGGATGGTGTAGACGGGCCGCTTGCGCGCAAGCTCGAGGTCAAGGTCTGGTGGCCGCACTGGTCGGGCGACATGCTCGACTCGGTAATCGACTATGTCACCTACGTGATGATCCCGGCCTTCATCCTCTATCAGAGCGGCCTTCTGGGAAAGTATACGTCCTTCCTCGCCGCCGCGCTGATCGTCATTACCAGCGCGATCTACTACGCCGATACGCGGATGAAGACCGAGCATTACGGCTTCAAGGGTTTCCCCGTTTGCTGGAACATGGTCGTCTTCACCCTGATGATCAGTTCTCCCTCCGAGTGGTTTTCGCTGGCCGTGGTGGTGGTGACTGCAGCGCTCACTTTCGCGCCGGTGATCTTCGTGCATCCCGTGAGGGTGAAGATACTGCGCCCGCTGACCCTGACAGTTTCGGCATTGTGGGCGGCAGGCGCGTTGATCGCCTTGTTCTACGATCTTCATGCGCCAATGTGGGCCGATGTCATGATACTGGCGAGCGGGGCCTACCTGTTCCTGATCGGGGCAGTGCTCCAGGCCATGGGCAAGCTGCAATAGCGCCTTTGGGCCGCATCCCTGTAGTTAACCCTAATCATTGGTTAAGCTTGCGTTTCGATACGTTTAATGAGAAGTTAATCGCGATCCACGGAGTGCTCCCGGTGGTTTCCGGTTAGATGCACTTCGCACTTTTGGTTTTCCGTGAACTCGTTTGGGACGGGGTATCATGGGGATACGACCAGCCGCCCGGTCTTCATGGCCGGGCGGTTTTTTCTTGCCTTTGGCGCAGGTGCACGCCACATCATGCGCCCATGAAACGCATCGGTAAGACCTGACATGAACGCGAACGAGACGGATGGCGCAACGCGGCATGACCCGTGGGTGGAGGACGCTCTGGAGCGGCGGCGACAGCCCGAGAAGGAGCCGGTATTCAATCTGCCGGCCATCATTCTTGCGCTGGCGGCGGTGATGGTGGCCATCCACGTCATACGGGTCTATTTCGTCAGTCAGGACGGCAACTACACGCTTCTACTGCTGTTTGCCTTCATCCCGAAGGCCTATGCAGGTATGGGAGCGGGTTTTCCCTATCCCTATGCGCTTTTCTGGACACCGGTAACCTACAGCTTCCTGCATGCGGACTGGATCCACCTGTCCATGAACCTGTTGTGGATGATCGCGTTTGGCACTCCGGTTGCCAGGCGCCTGGGTGCAGGCCGTTTTCTCGCCTTGTCAGCGCTCTGCAGCGTCTGCGGAGCGGGGCTGCACTACGTGCTGTTTGCCAACGACCTTGTTCCTGTAATCGGCGCATCTGCTGCCGTTTCCGGTTACATGGGTGCTGCGGCACGTTTTGCCTTCAACATCCCGGCAGCCAGGTACGGCCCCGGCATGTTCCGCCACGATGGCCCGGCTCTTGGCCTGATCGAGTCGTTCTCAAACCGCAAATTCCTGATTTTTCTCGGCGTGTGGATGGTGATGAACCTGATATTCGGAACAGGAGCCGTCCCGATTGCCGGAGAAAATGTCCAGGTTGCATGGCAGGCGCATATTGGCGGTTTTCTTGCCGGCCTTCTGTTCTTCTCGGTTTTCGATCCGATCGGGAAGGGGCCCGCTGGCAGGCGGGCAGACGAAAGGGCCTGAGGGCTGCGAAAGTCCCGACCTTGCCAAAAACCGGCTTCCGGTACATCATTTGACGCCAAGGCCATGCCGCGCACGCTTGCGCGGAAGGGGGGAAGAAGCCGCAGAATGCAATTCGGCCGGGAGTTGCGAGAGGCAGGTGCCGGTCAAACATGGAGGAGCATGCGAAATGATTGTATCCCACATTCTTTCAGGCAAGGGCAGCAACGTGCTGACGTCCGGTCCCCAGGCGACGATCGCAGATGTTGCTTCCACACTGGCCGACAACAAGATCGGTGCACTGGTTGTCGTCGAGGACGACGGCTCCGTTTGCGGGATTGTCTCGGAACGCGACGTGGTTCGTCAGATCGCGGCGCGCGGGCCGGACGCCCTCAACCTTCCCTGCTCGGTCTGCATGACCCGCAAGGTCGTCTCCTGTTCGGAAGAAGAAACCATCGATTCGGTAATGGGAAAGATGAGCGAAGGCCGATTCCGGCACCTGCCCGTTATTCGCGATGGCAGGCTCGCCGGGATCATTTCCATTGGCGACGTCGTCAAGAACAAGATCGAACAGGCTGAACGCGACGCCGAGGAACTCAAGCGTTACATCGCCGGCTGATTGTCCCGCTGCCCGCAAGGGCAGTGGCTTTCAACCTGCGGCCTTGTGGTCCGGTGCCTTCTGTTCGCTAGAGTGGCGGCGCAAGCCCTCCAGCGCGCCCTGATTTTCCAGTTCGCGTAACCGGATTGTCATCTCGGTGTAGCCGAGATCAATCGATTCCGCGGCCTTGTAGAACTCCGACAGGCCGATTCTCTTCAGCTTTGGCCGTACGGTATAGTCCGGCGGATCGCCTGCAAGGCGTGCCCGGGCGATCCGGTCCTGGATGATGTTGAAGGCTTCCATCATGACGGTTGTCACGCCAAGCCGGTTCTTGTGATAGGCCGTGTGGTCTTCTGATCGCAGGAACGGAAACCACGAACTGGCAGCTTCTCCGATCAATGTCGGCACTTCGGCATTGTCGTAGTGAGAACCGCGAATGACCGTTCCGCGCCCGAACATCTCGGCGTTGAGGTTGATAGCGATTACCACATCGGGCTCGTAGGCACGGCAGGCGGAGACGGGCACCGGATTGACCAGCGCGCCGTCGACCAGATACCGGCCATTGTGGAAAATCGGCGTGAATACGCCGGGCAGGGCGTAGGAGGCACGGAGCGCCGGTATGAGCGGACCGTCGTGCAGCCAGATTTCGTGTCCCGAGTGGATGTCTGTTGCTACCGACACGAAGGGTATCGGCAGATCCTCTACCGCCATGTCCGACATGTGCGCTTCCATGCGCGAGGCAAGTTTGGCACCCGAGATCAGACCGCTGCCGCGCAGTGTGAAATCCATGTATCGAAGCATGTTCGACTTCGTTAGCGAGCGGGCAAAATCCTCCAGTTCGTCGAGAACACCCGCAAGGTAGCAGCCGCCGACCAGCGCGCCGATCGATGTGCCAGCGATCATTGAAATCTCGATGCCAGCCTCATCAAGCGCCTTGAGAACTCCAATATGTGCCCAACCGCGCGCTGCACCACCGCCAAGGGCAAGTGCAATGCCTCCCGTGCGCGGGCGGCTGACGGGCAGTGGGCGCTCGCGAGAGGGAACCGCAGGCTTGGTTGGGTTGTCCTGCATTGCAGGCGCCGGATTTCCGGGAGTATCCGTTTCGGTGACCTGCGTTTCGATTGTGGGGCCGGGGGCGTCTTTCTCTCCCGGAAGATCCGTCTGTTCAGGTTCGGATACAAGCGGAGCGGACAGCTGATCGCCTTCGGTCAGGCTGCCTTCGGCCGGCTTTGAGGCAAACGGCCTGCGTCCGCCGCTTCTCGAAATTCTGAACATCTGATCGCTCCACGGTTCCCGCGAGGGAACTCCCAGTGTGCCAGACTAGCACATAAGGGTTGATATTTTGTTGATATGGCGGCCGGAAAATGCGGATGCGCAATCGGGCCGAAACGAAATGAAAAACGGGGCTCCCCGGATGCGCGCGGACGATGACCGGAATGGTACTGCTATGCCCGTGTCTGGGCGGAATTTGGGCGGGACCATGCGTTTCTTCAAACATCATCATACCTGTGGGACCCTGCTGCGAATCTCTGAGAGATCATCGCTCAGGAGGGGTAACGCCAATGGCGCGCAAGAGGATGCACAACAGGAACAATATCTTGGAAGACGCCGGGACGAGGACGGCACCGCAAAAAATGGCTCGGTTGAGGCGCGAAGGTGGGTGCACGGTTAACATGCAAAGCAGATCAAAAACAGAACAAAAATGAAAAGCGGCGGCTTTTCAATGCCTTAAGACTATTTACAAATGAGAACAAAATAAGTACATTACTTGCAATGCAAGGCTATCATACCGGAAAGGGGAACGTCCCTTAACGCGATGTTTCGAAGTTCAGCAACGATCTCCGGATGGCAGGTTTGCGAATGCTTTCGGCTCAATACGGGGTATGCCCCGCTCAGGAAGGATGATATTTCATGGCGCAGAATTCGCTTCGTTTGGTAGAGGACAGCAAGGTGGACAAGAGCAAGGCCCTGGACGCGGCGTTGAGCCAGATAGAGCGCGCGTTCGGCAAGGGTTCGATCATGAAGCTCGGCAAGAACGAGCAGGTGGTCGAGATCGAGACGATTTCCACCGGATCGTTGGGTCTTGATATCGCGCTTGGTGTCGGCGGGCTGCCAAAGGGGCGTATCGTCGAGATCTACGGGCCTGAATCGTCAGGCAAGACGACGATGGCGCTGCATACCATTGCCGAAGCACAGAAGAAGGGCGGTATCAGCGCCTTCATCGATGCCGAACATGCGCTGGACCCGGTGTATGCCCGCAAACTCGGTGTGAATCTCGAGGATCTCCTGATTTCGCAGCCCGATACGGGCGAGCAGGCGCTTGAAATTGCCGATACGCTGGTGCGTTCCGGTGCCGTCGACGTGCTGGTCATCGATTCGGTTGCCGCGCTTACGCCGCGTGCCGAGATCGAGGGCGAGATGGGCGACAGCCTTCCCGGTCTCCAGGCGCGTCTCATGAGCCAGGCGCTGCGCAAGCTGACGGCCTCGATCTCACGCTCGAACACGATGGTGATCTTCATCAACCAGATCCGCATGAAGATCGGCGTGATGTTTGGTTCGCCGGAAACCACGACGGGCGGCAATGCCCTCAAGTTCTATGCATCGGTGCGCCTAGATATCCGCCGTATCGGCGCGGTCAAGGACCGCGACGAGGTTGTGGGCAACCAGACCCGCATCAAGGTGGTCAAGAACAAGCTTGCGCCGCCATTCAAGCAGGTCGAGTTTGACATCATGTATGGTGAAGGCGTTTCCAAGACCGGGGAACTGGTCGATCTCGGTGTAAAAGCCGGACTGGTCGAGAAATCGGGTGCCTGGTTCTCCTATAATTCCGAACGTCTTGGCCAGGGCCGTGAGAACGCCAAGCAGTTTCTGCGCGACAATCCGGCGGTTGCCCAGGAGATCGAACTTGCGCTTCGCCAGAATGCCGGGCTGATTGCCGGTTCTCTTCTCGAGGGCGAGGTGGAAACAGGCGGATCGGGCGACGACGACGGTTTCGACGAGGCCGCGGAAAGCTGATCGTTTCGGCGTATCTCCCCGAGCGTATTCGGGCAGAGGTTGATCATCACATGAAGCCGCCGGGTCCGGCGGCTTTTTTGTTGGCCTGGTATTCGTGCAAGGTACGGCTGAGGGAGTGAAGTATCTGCCGGCAGGCTAAATTCTTCATGCTTCGCCTCCGCACTTGTGGACAGCGCAATATGCTTTGTCTAAAAGCGCCGGGTGCTCCCATGTGCGGTTTTTCCGCGCGTGATGGCGTTACGGCATGGCGGTTGTCCAGGGCAGACCTTCCGATGTACTCGGAAACGGGAAGCCCGGTTGATGGCAGATGCCGAAAAACCAACGACAAGCATTCAGAGTAGTCCCAGATGACCGGCGTCAACCAGATCAGAAAATCCTTCCTCGACTATTTCGGCGGCAACGGACACGAGGTCGTGGCGTCCAGCCCGCTCGTTCCCCGCAACGACCCGACGCTGATGTTTACCAATGCGGGCATGGTGCAGTTCAAGAACGTGTTCACGGGGCTGGAAACGCGCAACTATTCGCGCGCGGCGACGTCGCAGAAATGCGTGAGGGCTGGCGGCAAGCACAACGATCTTGACAATGTCGGCTATACGGCGCGCCACCACACCTTCTTCGAGATGCTGGGCAATTTTTCCTTTGGCGATTATTTCAAGGAAGAGGCAATCACGCTTGCCTGGTACCTGCTGACGAGGGAATTTGGCCTTCCGGCGGACAAGCTGATGGTCACGGTCTATCATACCGATGATCAGGCCTTCGACCTGTGGAAGAGGATCGCCGGTCTGCCTGACCAGAAGATCGTTCGCATACCGACGAGCGACAATTTCTGGGCAATGGGGGATACGGGACCTTGTGGGCCGTGTTCCGAAATCTTCTATGACCATGGCGACCATATCCCGGGCGGTCCTCCCGGAAGCCCCGACGAGGATGGCGACCGGTTCATCGAGATATGGAACCTGGTCTTCATGCAGTTCGAACAGGTGACGACGGACGAGCGTATCGAACTGCCGAAACCTTCGATCGATACCGGCATGGGGCTGGAACGCATTGCTGCCGTCATGCAGGGTGTTCACGACAATTACGACATCGACCTGTTTCGCCATCTGATCGCCGCGAGCGTCGAACTTACAGGCGTCAAGGCCGAGGGTGAAAACCGCGCAAGCCACCGCGTGATTGCCGATCACCTGCGCGCTTCTGCCTTCCTGATTGCCGATGGCGTTCTTCCGTCCAATGAAGGCCGAGGTTACGTCCTGCGCCGCATCATGCGCCGCGCCATGCGCCATGGCAGCCTCTTGGGTGCCAAGGAGCCGCTGGTCTACAAGCTGGTTCCTGCGCTCGTGGCCGAAATGGGTGAAGCCTATCCGGAGCTTGGCCGTGCCCAATCGCTGATCTCCGAAACGCTACAGCTGGAGGAAACGCGCTTCCGCAAGACGCTTGAGCGCGGCCTTGGGCTCCTTGACGAAGCCACCGCCGGCATGGAGGCCGGTTCCAGCCTCGACGGCGAAACCGCTTTCAAGCTTTACGACACCTTTGGTTTTCCGCTCGACCTGACGCAGGACGCCCTGCGTCGGCGTGGCATTTCCGTCGATACCGATGCCTTTGGCAAGGCCATGGAGCGCCAGAAGGCGGAGGCACGTGCTTCCTGGGCCGGTTCCGGCGAACAGGCCGATGCACGCATCTGGTTCGAACTGAAGGATCGTCTGGGGTCCACGGAGTTTCTTGGCTACGATACGGAACAGGCGGAAGGCGTCGTGCAGGCGCTGGTCTTCGACGCCAGGGAAGTGCCTTCGGCAACAGCCGGAGACGAAGTCCAGATCATCGTCAACCAGACACCGTTCTATGGCGAATCCGGCGGTCAGCAGGGCGACCGCGGCGAGATCCGTTTCGAAGGTGGCAGCGCGGAGGTTACCGACACGCAGAAGCGTGGCGACGGGCTGTTTGTGCATTCTGCAAGGATTGTAGAGGGCACGCTGAAAGCCGGCATGGCGGTGGAACTAGAAGTCGACCATTCCAAACGCGGCGGGCTTCGCCGCCACCATTCGGCTACGCACCTCGTGCACGAGGCGCTGCGCGAGGTCCTTGGCACCCATGTGGCGCAGAAGGGCTCGCTCGTTGCGCCTGACAGGCTGCGCTTCGACTTTTCTCATCCCAAGCCGATGGACCAGGCCGAACTGGCAAGGGTCGAGGCCATCGCGAACGAGATCGTGCGTCAGTCTTCTCCGGTCGAGACACGCCTGATGGGCGTGGACGAGGCCATCGAATTGGGCGCCATGGCGCTTTTCGGCGAGAAATACGGTGATGAAGTGCGCGTGGTTTCCATGGGCAAGGCGGTCGAGGGCGACAAGGCCGGAAAGACCTATTCGCTCGAACTTTGCGGCGGTACCCATGTCCGCAACACCGGCGAAATCGGGCTGATCCGCCTGATTGGCGAAAGCGCTGTTGCTTCCGGCGTGCGGCGCATCGAGGCGCTCACCGGCGGCGACGCCCTCGATTATCTCGAGGAGCAGGAAGCCAGGGTCAACGAGATTGCCGATATTCTCAAGGTTCCGCCGCAAAAGGCCGTCGAGCGGGTCTCTGCTCTGGTCGATGAGCGCCGGAAGCTTGAGCGTGAACTCGCCGAAATGCGCAAGAAGCTTGCCCTTGGAGGCGGCGGTGCCGGCTCGCAGGGCGACGAGGCCGAGGAAGTTGGCGGTGTGCGCTTCGTTGGCAAGGTTGTTGAGGGTATTCCGGGCAAGGAACTCAAGGGACTGGCAGACGACGCAAAGTCGCGGGTCGGTTCGGGTGTGGTCACGCTGGTTGGCGTGTCTGAGGATGGAAAGGCGTCTGTCGTCGTCGGCGTTACCGACGACCTGACCGGCAAGTTCTCTGCAGTTGATCTGGTGCGCGCGGCATCCGAAGCGGTGGGCGGCAAGGGCGGTGGCGGTAGGCCCGACATGGCCCAGGCAGGCGGACCTGACGGTGCGAATGCCACGGCGGCACTCGACGCCGTGCGGGCCGTGCTTTCCGCAGGCTGAGCACGATCCAAGCGGGCAAGACCCTGCGCGCCCGCGATAGTGGTTTGCGTTTGGACTGCATCAATATTCGCTGCCTGTCGCGGTGCGCGAGCGCGAATTGTGATGCTCTCGTGGGTCAGATGGAACTCAATCCGCTTTAGCCCGGCGCCTTCGTGCTTGAGGAAAAGACCTTTCGTCCGAGCAGGATGGTGACGCCGGCGGCAATGATCAGCCAGACGGCGTTGCCGATCATGTCGGCAATTGCCTGTGCCTGTGCGGAAAATGCGTAGCCGATCCCCAGGTAGAGTGTTACCCAAACTGCTTCGCCAGCGGCACCCCAGGCAAGAAACTTGTGCCAATCGTAGCGGGTGAGCCCGCTTGTGACATTGACATACGGCCCCAGCGGGCTGGCGAGCCAGCGCGAGAAGAAAACAGAAAGCCCGCCCCATTTGTCCGAGAATTTCCTGGCCCGTTCGAGGCCTGACTGCATCGCATTGTTCCTGCGTGCCAGTAGCTGGATACGTGAGGAAAAGTGGCGTGAAGCTAGGTAGCCGATCTGGTCTCCCGCCATGGCGCCTGCAAAGCCGGTCAGCCAAAGCGATAGAAAATCAAAGTCGCCCGCAGCCGCCAGAGTACCTGCCAGCATGAAAATGGCTGAAGCCGGAACGGGCAGGGCCAGGCAGCTCAAGAGCGGCACCAGGAAGACGAGCGGCTGTCCGTAGTCGAACAGGTATCCGGAGATGTCGGTCAACGGCCATTCTCCAGCGGGCGTGCCGTCTTGAAACGGGCTATGCCGTCTTCGATGCGCGTGATGAATTGTTCCTTGTCCTCCCCGTGCGAGGCAGCGATTTCTCCAACCGGCCGGCGGTCGCGCACTGCGGGAGGCAAGCCGGCAATCTTGCGCATCTCTTCCACCGGAATGCCGTAGGACCTGCCGATGTAGCCCAGCGGCATCCAGGCCTCGACCGGCAGGTTGCGATGGGTCGACCAGTAGGCGACGCTGAAGGTAAGCCGAACCGCGAGAAACAAGGTGACCACCGCCATGACGATGAAGGCAGTGGTAATGAGAGGGTGGTTCTTCCACGCCGCGACCATGCGGTTCGCAAATCCCTTCAACATCGGCGTTCCCTTTCGATTCTCTTCGAGCGTAGCAGGCCCGTGGCGGCCGGCAATAACGATTGACGGAAATATTCGCCGGTAGTAAAGGGGCGCACCCTCCGCGCAGCGCAATCAGCGCTACCGGTCAGGTTCGGCATTGGCGGTGCGCCGCCCTTTTTTGGTCGTGTCTTGCGCGGAAAACCCAGTCTGGTCAGCTTTGACCTCTTCAGAACCCTTGGAATTGATGGCGTCCGCGGCGTGAAGCCCGGCGACATGCTTCGCCATGCCGATCTTCTCAGAGAAGCCGACTGGGTGTTGTTTCCGGAGGAATGGCAGTTGGGCGTGCTGGTCGATGCGCTTAGGTGCCGCGTATTCCCCAGTGCGCAGAGCTACCGCTACGGTCAGGACAAGGTGCAGTTCACGCGCGTCGTTCAGGCGCTGTTTCCGGCCAATGTTCCGGAAACGATCATTGCGCGGGCAGATGAGGTGTCGGCACACGATGCCGCTGACCGGCTTGGTTTTCCCATGGTCCTCAAACATCCCCGCTCGTCGATGGGGCAGGGTGTGTTCAAGGTCGAAAGCAGGCGTGAACTCCTTGCAATGCTGCCTGGCTTCGACGTGCTCTATGCCCAGGAATTCCTCGAAATGGAGCGAGATCTGCGCGTGGTGTGGATCGGGGACCGGGTGGTCACGGCCTATTGGCGCGAAGGCGGGGACGGTTTTCACCACAATGTGGCCAGGGGGGCGCAGACCCGGTTCGGCGATGTGCCGCCTGAAGCCCTGGAACTGGTTGCCCGCGTTGCAACGGCGCTCGCAATAGACCATGCCGGGTTCGATCTGGCCGAGGTGAACGGCCACTGGTACCTGATCGAAGCGAATGTTCGTTTTGGAAATTTCGGACTGAAAGAGGCTGGTGTCGACACTGGCCAGATCATTGCGGACTGGCTGTTGCGCCAGACGCCCGGAATGGATGGGCCGGAGCATGATCCTGACGAACCGGACACGCCGGAAGACCCGGGCAGCGCGCCTCCATTCGATGATCCGCCGCTGGCCCTGGCTGGCTGAAACGATAGCCCGACAGAACGAAAAGGGCCGGTCGCGAGACCGGCCCTCTCTATCCATAAATCCAACTTGAAACCCGTTTCAGGTTCAGGATGCCATTGCCTTGGCGAGGTTTTCGTCGATCTTGTCGAGGAAACCGGTGGTCGAAAGCCAGGGCTGATCAGGACCGATAAGAAGAGCAAGGTCCTTGGTCATGAAACCGTCCTCGACGGTGCGGATGCACACGCTTTCAAGCGTGTCGGCGAATTTCTTCAGTTCCGCATTGTTGTCGAGTTTTGCACGGTGTGCGAGGCCACGGGTCCAGGCGAAGATCGAGGCGATGGAGTTGGTCGAGGTCTCCTTGCCCTGCTGGTGGGCGCGGTAATGGCGGGTAACGGTACCATGGGCGGCTTCCGCCTCCACCGTCTTGCCATCCGGGGTCATCAGCACGGAGGTCATCAGGCCGAGGGAACCGAAGCCCTGGGCAACCGTGTCGGACTGAACGTCGCCATCGTAGTTCTTGCACGCCCAGACATAGCCGCCGGACCATTTCAGCGATGCAGCAACCATGTCGTCGATCAGGCGGTGTTCGTACCAGATATCGGCTTCCTTGAACTTGTCGACGAACTCGGCCTCGTAGACTTCCTGGAACAGGTCCTTGAAGCGGCCGTCATAGGCCTTGAGTATGGTGTTCTTGGTCGAGAGATAAAGCGGAACCTTGCGGATGAGCGCGTAGTTCATGGATGCGCGCGCAAAGTCGCGGATCGAATCATCGAGGTTGTACATCGCCATTGCAACGCCCGAAGACGGCGCGTCGAATACCTCGTGTTCGATTTCCTGTCCGTCGTCTCCGACGAACTTGATCGTCAGCTTGCCCTTGCCGGGGAAACGAAAATCGGTGGCGCGATACTGGTCGCCAAAGGCATGACGGCCAACGATGATCGGCTTCGTCCAACCGGGCACGAGGCGGGGAACGTTGCGGATGATGATCGGCTCGCGGAAGATCACGCCGCCAAGGATGTTGCGGATGGTGCCATTCGGCGAGCGCCACATCTTCTTGAGGCCGAATTCCTCGACGCGGGCTTCATCAGGGGTGATCGTGGCGCATTTCACGCCAACGCCGTATTTCTTGATCGCATTGGCTGCATCGATGGTGATCTGGTCGTCGGTTTCATCACGCTTCTCGACGCCGAGATCGTAGTATTTCAGATCAATGTCGAGATAGGGGTGGATCAGCTTTTCCTTGATGAATTGCCAGATTATGCGGGTCATCTCGTCGCCATCGAGTTCGACGACCGGATTTTCGACCTTGATCTTTGCCATGTTCGTGAGGTTCCCTGTGAAACTATGCGTGATGAGACTGCGCCTGGCGTCAGGCTGCGGGTGAACTGGGACGGTACGCCTGCCGTCACCGGCAGCGTTCCGAATTCGCGGCTGTCTTAGCAAAACCGGACAAGTGTGCAAAGGGTCGCAGCAAGCAACTTTGGTTGTGTGGAAAGGCGCTACGTCCCCGTCGGCCCCTCTCGCGGTTGACGCGGGCGGTTTGCCGGGACTACACACGCCCGGATTTCATTCATTCAAAAGGCGGAAATGCCCTGATGTCCGGCACGGATCTCAAGAACAAGGAACTGATTGCAGAAGGACCGGCAATCATTCTGGTGGAGCCGCAACTCGGCCAGAACATCGGCATGGTCGCGCGCGCGATGGCGAATTTCGGCCTTTTCGAGTTGCGGCTGGTAAACCCGCGCGATGGCTGGCCAAGCGAATACGCCCAGAAAGCTGCGAGCGGAGCATTGCACGTGGTCGATGCGGCCACGGTGCATGACACGCTTGAGGATGCGATCAGTGACCTTACCTTCGTGATGGCAACGACGGCGCGTCCGCGCGACATGATCAAGATTGTCCGCGGGCCTCAGGAAGCCGCAACGGATCTGCGCCGCCGCTTCGTCTCGGGCGAGAAAACCGGAATTCTGTTTGGCCGCGAACGCTGGGGCCTCAATAATGACGAAATCGCCATGGCAGACGAGATCGTCACTTTTCCGGTCAACCCGGCCTTTGCCTCACTCAATATTGCCCAAGCGGTACTGCTGATGTCGTATGAGTGGATGAAGGCGAGCGGGCAGGATCCGGCAAGGCATGGCTTCGAGGCGCAGATGCATCCGGTTGCCGAGCGGCGTCACCTGACGGCATTGACGGACCATGTCGTGTCTGCACTCGAGGAAGTCGGCTACTTCTATCCACAGGAGCGGCGCGAGAGAATGGAACTCACGGTTCGAAACATCTTCACCCACATGAAGCTGAGCGAGCAGGAGATTCAGACCCTGCGCGGCATGGTAGCGCAATTGCAGGGGCGGCGCAAAAAGCGCATTGAAAGCGAATGAGACTCATTCACGAAGGACCAGCCCTTTTGTTCAGCAATGCCCAATCTGACAATGCTGGAGACCGACAAGCATGACCAGCAAGGACGACAATGTCATCAGGCGTGTCCAGGAGCAGCCTGCAGGCGTGCTTTCGCGGCTGGTTTCGGTCTTCACATTCATCAACCGCCGCAGGCCGGATACACGGTTCCCCGTGCTCCCGGTTGCCGACGCCACCCTGTTCGCGATAGGCGGCATCCTGCTGATCTTTCTTGCCTACACCTTCCTGGATGCGCGCCTTCTTGCGATGTCACGAACCGGGCGCACTGGAGCAAACGGCTTTTTCGATCTCTTGACGCATTTTGGGCAGTCGAACTGGCTCTTGTGGGGAAGCGGGCTCGGCATGCTGGCACTGTCGCTCAGGCCCGCATTCGACATTCACTGGCGATTGCAGCCTGTGTGGCACCGAACCTTTCTCACGCTCTGGTTCATTTTTTCCTCGGTCGCCCTTTCGGGGCTCCTTGCGAACCTGTTCAAATTCATTTTTGGGCGTTCGCGCCCGCCCTTCATCCATGACGCAACCGTGTGGCAAAGCGACATGTTTCGTGCCGGCTATGCCCATGCAAGTTTTCCTTCCGGTCATGCAACGACCGCCGGTGCGCTCGCAATGGCGCTCGGGCTACTGTTTCCGCAGTTGCGGATACCGGTATTTGCTGCCTGCCTTCTGATCGCGATGACACGCCCGATACTCGGCGTTCATTTTCCCTCCGACATTACGGCCGGTTTTCTGCTTGGAATGGGCTTCACATGGATCTGGGCGCGCAGCTTTGCGCGAAAGCAGTTGCTCTTCCGCTTCGATGACAGGGGACGCATTGAGCTGCGCGGGGAGGGCAGTGGCGCCATGCATCGCCTGGGTGACATCGTGCTTGGCCGCAAGGAAACGAAGCGCATTGGAAACGTCTCCTCCGGCAACGGTGATGAGAAGATCAAGTGAGCATTCTCGTTTTCGATTCAGGGGTTGGCGGACTGACCGTACTGCGAGAGGCGCGGGTGCTGATGCCGGACCGGCGCTATATCTATGTGGCCGATGATGCCGGTTTTCCCTACGGTGACTGGGAAGAAGCGGCGCTGCTCGACCGCATGACCGCGCTGTTTGGCGAGCTTATCGAGCGGTTCAGGCCGGAACTCTTCATGATTGCCTGCAACACGGCGTCCACGCTCGCGATCGATCATCTGCGCAAGGTCTATCCCGAACAGACGTTCGTGGGCACTGTTCCCGCCATCAAGCCTGCCGCCGAACGCACACGCTCCGGGCTGGTTTCGGTGCTGGCGACGCCGGGCACGGTAAAGCGCCAATATACCCGTGACCTGATCCGCGACTGGGCAAGCAAGGTGAATGTACGGCTCGTCGGGTCGACGGAACTTGCACGCCTTGCCGAACGCTATGCGCGCGGTGGCATGGTCGACGAGGAAGAGGTGCTGCGAGAAATCGAGCCATGTTTCGTGGAGCAGGACGGCAAGCTGACCGACATCGTGGTTCTTGCCTGTACGCACTACCCGTTCCTCGTCAATCGCATGCGAAAGGTGGCGCCCTGGCCGGTAGATTGGATCGACCCGTCGGAAGCGATAGCGCGCCGCGCATTGAGCCTTGTCAGGCAGGGGCCGCCAGAAGAGGGGCGTGACATTGCCTGGTTCACTTCTGGCGCGCCGGATGCAGCCACTCAGCGCTTTCTGGGCGGATTCGGGCTGGCCTTCGAGTAGGGCCGGGTCCTGCTATTTAGGCGAACCTTCCATTCTCTTTCCCCACGCTAAACTTACGTCTTTCGATGCGACATCCGCTCTCTCGCGAAGATGTAGAGGCCCGTGCATACAATGATTGCGGTTCCGATCCAGGTCAACAGATCGGGCAACTGGCCAAAGATGAGCCATCCGTAGAAGGTGGCCCACAGAATGAGCGTGTAGTGCAGCGGGGTCACCACCACCGCATCTGCCAGTTCGAGTGCACGTATGACAAGAAGCTCCCCGGCACCGGCGCATACGGCTACGCCCGCCAGAAGTCCGAGCTGGCTCCAAGAATCCGGGTTGGTCCAGAAGAAAGGCAGGGGGATTGTCAGCAGAATGGAACTTGTAAGCGAGGTGTAGGCGATTGTCGTTGCGGTGCGGTCAGATGCCACCAGAGCACGTGAGAGTATCTGGCGAAACGCGAAGGCGATAGCGGCGAGCATTACAAGGAAGATTGCCGGTTGGAACACGCCCATACCGGGGCGAATGATGAGCAATGTGCCGAGAAACCCTATGACCACGGCACTCATCCTGTGAATGCCAACCTTCTCGCCAAGGAAGAGGGCAGCGACAATCGTGACCACAAACGGCGCCACGAAGGTTATTGCAACGGCATCGGCCAAGGGCACGAACTTCACACCGAATATGAACATTGTGACGGAGACTGCGGCAAGGGCACCCCGGCTGACCTGAAGTACCGGTGCGCCCGATTTGAGGATTGCAGTTCCTTGAAATGCCAGAAGATAAACCACGCAAGCCAGAAGACCGAGTTGGCGTGTCCAGGCAATCTGTATCGGGTCGAGGGAGGCTGTCAGGAACTTCGCCTGCGTATCTGCTGCCGCAAAGGAGAAAAAGCCGAGCCCCATGTAGACAATACCGCGGAGATTGTCCGGCCGTTCTGGTGGTTTATTGGGGGTAACCGGGGCGGCAATTTCGAGGGGCATTGTCCTGAGGGGCTTTCGAATTGTTAGGCAACATTGCCGGATTGCGGCGGCGCAGGCGGGATCATCGGTTGCGGCAGCGCCAAATTTCGCCGGTCCATGGGGCCGCAGGAAACGGACTGGCTGGCCCGGCGCAAACCATCGCGCCGGAGCAACCATGCCTATTCATACATGTCATGACCCGTTTAGTTAACATGATATCGAAAAATCTTGTGCCCCAAGCACTTTGCAAGGCGATCGGCCATTAAGTGCGAACCAGCGATGGAGTTTAGCTGACGGTGAAATGATCTAGCTTGCCGGAGGCTGTTTGCGTGCACGGCTCAGAAGGCCGGCGATCACGCTACCGGCAAGGAAGGGCAGCACGACCGCATAAAGCAGGACGTTGTCACCTGCGCGTTCGAATTCCCCGCCTGAATCCCTGAGCAGCAGATAGACCGCAAGCATTCCAAGGACGGCCCAGAAGACTGCAAGAGCGGCATTGGGGACAAGGCGGATCATGATCGCGCCTGACAGGGCACCGAGTGCTCCCGTCACGATCGCGCAAAGAACAAGCACCAGAACCATGCCATTGCCTCCCGCTTTTTACGCGGTCCATTTTCGCAATTTGGCGGGAAACCGCAACCGGGATAGGGAAATCGGCAGGTCGCGATAGCGCGGGCGCCCATCAAATGGACCCCAGTCATGTAGGTCACCAAGGCCGCCGCCCGTTGTATCGACATGCTCCCCGGCACAATGAGAAAGCATTCGTCGCGATTGTTTATCGCAAGGCCCAGCCGAAGGCGTGACGTATGGCATCGCCAGCATTGTTCTCGATCCACTTGCCATGGGCAATCACGATGCGGTCGGGTTTCGATGCCAGCATCCATTCGACCGTCTTTCGCATCTCGCTCTTGCCGCCCAGAAAGCTCAACTGCAGATCTAGCGGGGGGCGCGCATCGTTGACGCGGGCGATGCGTGCCAGCAGACGGTTCAACCAGCCGGACAGGCGGCCCATCTCGAAGTTCTCTATGAGATCTGCGAGAACAAGGGTTCGCGAGGGCATGTGAAAGAAGATCACCTCTTCCATGGCCTTCGATCCGTGGGCGATGCGCTGTTCGATGCAGCCTTGCCATCCAGGTGGCGCCCTGTCGCCCAGCTCATCCGTGAAGGCCACTTGCGAACGTTCCCGGACGCCGGGTGAAGCCCATACCCGGGCATCCGGATAGCGCGCCGACCAGGGGCCAAGCGTGACATGATGGATCTTGTTCGGTGAGACGAGGTGCGCGACGGGACCAAGCTTGTCGATCTGGGCAATAAGGTCTTCGTCCGGATGTGTTGGCGAATGCAGCCACACTTCGCCGCTGGGTAGGCGAACAACCGTCATGCGCGTTGGAAACGGCATCGTCCAGCCGGCATAGCCCCAGTGCAACAGCGGCCCGTCGACGATCCAGATATCATTGCCAATCGGTTTTAGCGTGTTGAGCGGTTCATAGACCGCATAGTCCTGCTTTTGGTGTGGCATCCCCGTTAATTGGCATTTCAAACCGGCATTGTTATGGCAGAAATGCGTTATTCGGCGGTGGAGGATCGGAACATCGGTTGGCGACGGACGTTTCCGAGATAGGGAACAGTGCGAAGGGAGATATTGATGCCAGCAAAGTCGAAAGCACAACAAAAGGCCGGAGGAGCGGCGCTTGCCGCAAAGCGTGGCGACATGCCCAAGGAGGAGTTGCAGGGAGCGTCCAGGGAAATGTATGAAAGCATGAGCGAAGACGAGCTTGAGGATTTCGCCTCGACTGACCGCAAAGACCTGCCGGACAAGGTGGACGACTGACGCGCGAGGGACGTCGGGCGCAGCTTGGGTCGGGATCGCCCAAGGTCTGCACTATTGAAGAGGCAGGGATCGTTTGGTGGTCCATCCCGCGTTTGACATTGCAGCACAAATCGTCTAGATCACCGCCACGTTCCGGGCAGCTTCTGCCCGGTTCTTTTTTGACGTATCCCGTGGCCTGGATTGCAATACGTGCGCAAACCGGCCTGTCATCCGGGGAGACCTGGAAGAGGAGGGTGCGTTTCCTTGAGCAGCGGTTTTTCAATCGATGGTTGAAGAATTGCCCGTAACTATTTGAAAGGAAATGCAGTGAGCAAGCGTATCTCTGCGAAATACAAAATCGATCGCCGCATGGGCGAAAACATCTGGGGCCGTCCGAAGTCTCCGGTGAACAAACGCGAATTCGGTCCGGGCCAGCATGGTCAGCGCCGCAAGGGCAAGATTTCCGACTTCGGCCTGCAGCTTCGCGCAAAGCAGAAGCTGAAAGGTTATTACGGCAACATCACCGAGAAACAGTTCCGCCGCATCTATGCTGAGGCAGACCGCCGCCGCGGCGATACCGGCGAGCTTCTTGTCGGTCTGCTGGAAAGCCGTCTCGACGCGATCGTCTATCGCGCAAAATTCGTTGCCACCGTGTTTGCCGCGCGTCAGTTCGTCAACCATGGCCATGTCAACGTGAACGGCCGCCGCGTCAACATCCCGTCCTATGTCTGCAAGCCGGGTGACGTGGTCGAGGTACGTACGAAATCGAAGCAGCTGGCACTCGTTATCGAAGCCAGCCAGCTCGCTGAGCGCGATGTGCCGGAATATCTCGATGTCGATCACGGCAAGATGACCGCCACCTATGTGCGCGTGCCTCAACTGGCTGATGTTCCCTATGCAGTCCAGATGGAACCGAACCTCGTGGTCGAGTTCTATTCGCGCTGATTGCGGCGCCGAAAACGGTTCACACTTTTCTGGAGCGCCCGGGTTTGCACCCGGGCGTTCTGCTTTTCTAGGCAGGTAAAAACTGGCGGTTTTCGTTTGTGCGGACCGGTAGTGGCTGACATTGGCGACGCGAGCGATTAAACGAAGCCGTATATTGAATGCCCAACGACTGATGCAGGCGGAATGACATGAACGTGCACGAGCCCGATAGCGCAGGTGAAGCGGACGAACTGGCGACAGCGGAAACCGGCGCGCATTCCCTCTTTGCCAACGCGCCGCAATCCGTGGAATTCCGCAAGCTGCGCAAACGGCTTGTGCGCAAGGCCCGCGAGGCGATTGACGGTTTCAACATGCTGGAGCGCACATCTGCCGGAAAGGGGGGTGAACGCCCTCGCTGGCTGGTCGGCCTTTCAGGCGGCAAGGATTCCTATGGGCTTCTCGCCGTACTGCTTGATCTCAAATGGCGCGGCTTGTTGCCGGTCGACCTCCTGGCCTGCAATCTTGACCAGGGCCAGCCGAATTTTCCCAAGCACATCCTGCCGGAGTTTCTCGACAAGCATGGTATCGAACACCGCATCGAATACGAGGACACCTATTCGATCGTGACCGACAAGATACCAGAAGGCCGCACATACTGTTCGCTGTGCTCGCGCCTTCGCCGGGGCAATCTGTACCGCATTGCGCGCGAGGAGGGGTGTGACGCCCTGGTGCTCGGTCACCACCGGGAGGACGCGCTCGAAACCTTCTTCATGAATCTCTACCATGGTGGCCGTCTGGCCGCGATGCCGCCAAAACTTCTGAACGACGAGGGCGATCTCCTTGTGCTCAGGCCATTGGTGTTTGCAGCCGAATCGGACCTCGAGCGGTTCGCAAGGGACATGGAATTTCCGATAATTCCCTGCGATTTGTGCGGCAGCCAGGAGGGTCTTCAGCGCGATGCAATGAAGCGCATGCTGAACGAAATGGAGACGCGGGCGCCCGGACGCAAGGACACAATGATACGCGCACTTACAAACGTCAGGCCGTCGCATTTGCTCGATACCAAACTGTTCGATTTTCAAAATCTGACAAAATAATTCAGCTTTTTCAACATCCTCGGAGCGGTTCCCCAAGAGGTGCTACACGCGTGGAACGTGCCGACAATTGCAATATTTCTGTCGCAAACAAGCCATAAAGGCCGGAATTTTCCTCCGTCTGCCTGTTGCAACTCGTGCTGCAAGGGTTAAGGTAAGGCGGTGCTCGAATGCTGGGCACGCCTTAAAAGCGATCATCGAACAGTGCTGCGCGAGCAGTTTCTGCAGTGAGGGGAAGCCGGGTTTACATGAGCGAAACAAGAGGGGCAGCCGTCCGCTTCGAAAAGGTGCAAAAGAGTTATGACGGAGAAAATCTCGTCGTAAAGGATTTGAACCTGGACATCGCTCCTGGCGAGTTCCTGACAATGCTGGGTCCTTCCGGCTCCGGCAAGACAACCTGCCTGATGATGCTCGCGGGCTTCGAACCTGCCACCCACGGCGAAATCTATCTCAACGACAGGCCGATCAACAATGTGCCGCCTTACAAGCGCGGCATCGGCATGGTGTTCCAGAACTACGCTCTGTTCCCGCACATGACGGTTGCTGAAAACTTGGCGTTCCCCTTGCAGATCCGCAAGATGAGCAAGTCGGACCAGGAGGCCAAGGTCAAGCGCGCACTGGAGATGGTTGAACTGGGCGCGTTCGGCAATCGCCGTCCTGCGCAGCTTTCCGGTGGCCAGCAGCAGCGCGTTGCAGTTGCCCGCGCGCTCGTATTCGATCCCGAGCTGGTTCTCATGGATGAACCGCTCGGTGCACTCGACAAGCAGCTGCGCGAGCAGATGCAGTACGAGATCAAGCACATTCACGAGAATCTCGGTGTTTCCGTCGTCTATGTTACGCACGATCAGACCGAGGCGCTTACCATGTCGGACCGCGTCGCGGTTTTCGAGGATGGCCGCATCCAGCAGCTTTCTGCGCCGGATGTGCTTTACGAAAGCCCGCAGAACTCCTTCGTTGCCCAGTTCATCGGCGAGAACAACAAGCTGTCCGGCAAGGTCACCAAGCTCAAGGGTAATGTTTGCGAGGTGGAACTCGACGACGGCACGATGCTGAAAGCTGATGCCGTGAACGTCGAGGGTGTGGGATCGCGAACCACGATTTCGCTCCGGCCTGAGCGAGTGGAAATGTATCCCGACAAGAAACTCGAAAACCAGATCGAGGGAACGATCCGCGAGGTTCTCTATCTTGGAGACCATCTCCGGGTCGTCATGTCGGTTGCGGGAAATCCCGAATTCATCGTCAAGGTAAGAAACCGTGGCGAGAGATGGCAGCTGGCGGAAGGGCAGAAGCAGAAAATCGGCTGGGCCGCTTCCGACTGCAAGGCACTCGATCCCGTCGCCTGACGGCGGATCGCACGATTATTGCGCGGTCAATCCTGCTTTTTGTCCGCCAATAGAAAACCGGCCCGTGAGGGGCCATTCCTAACGAAGGGAGAAACTCAACATGAAAATCAAGAACATGCTCATGTCTACTGCAGCAGCCATGGTCGCGCTGGGCGCTACCGCGGTTACGGTGCAGTCGGCTGACGAACTGCCGGCATGTGACAACTGCGCGAACTCCATGACCCTGGTGTCCTGGGGCGGCGCTTACCAGAATTCGCAGGTCAAAGCCTATGCAGAGCCCTACAAGGCGCTGACCGGCGTTGATATCGTCTGGGAAGAGGCTTCCAACGAGGCTGTTGCCAAGCTGCGCGCCATGAAGGAAGCCAACAACCTGACCTGGGATCTGGTTGACGTTGTTGCGTCCGACGCCATCCGTCTTTGCGACGAAGGCCTGGCACGCGAAATGGATGCCGATACCGAACTGGCAGCTGCTCCGGATGGCACGCCTGCTTCCGAAGACTTCGGCGACCTGATGGTTTCGGATTGCTTCATTCCGCAGATCGTCTACTCGACCACTTTCGGATATCGCACCGACGTGGAAGCATGGAATGGCAAGACCCCGACCAATATCTGCGACGTGTTCGACACCGAAACCTTCCCGGGCAAGCGTTCGCTCGAGAAGCGCCCGATCAACAACATGGAATGGGCGCTGATCTGCGACGGCGTTGCCAAGGAAGACGTCTATGACGTTCTTTCCACCCCGGAAGGCGTCGACAAGGCCCTGGCCAAGCTCGACACCATCAAGGACGATGTCGTGTGGTGGTCGGCTGGTGCCGAAACCCCGCAGCTGCTGGCTGACGGCGAAGTCGTGATCGGTTCGACCTACAACGGTCGCCTGTTCTCCGTGATCGAAGAGCAGAAACAGCCGGTTGCGATGCTCTGGGATGCTCAGGTGTTCGATCTTGACGGCTGGATCGTTCCGACCGGTCTTCCCGAGGATCGCCTGAACCGCGTCCTGCACTTCCTGAAGTTCGCAACGGACACGCAGCGCCTTGCAGACCAGGCCAAGTACATCTCGTACGGCCCGGCACGCAAATCCTCGGCTCCGCTGGTTGGCAAGCACGCCGATCTCGGCATCGAGATGGCTCCGCACATGCCGACGGATCCGGCCAACGCGAAGAACACCTTCCTCTATAACTACGAGTGGTGGGCTGACAACCGCGACGACCTGGACGCCAAGTTCCAGGCTTGGCTTGCCAAGTAAGTCTCTGAAAAAGAATGGAAACCGGGTTCGCCCGGTTTCCAACTTCATTTGAATAACCGGCAAATTCCGAGGGACAGATGAGCGATCCGGCCACAGCCGCGGTTACAGCAACTACTCCGGCAAGGGAAGAAGTGCTGACCACCCATGATGGGCAGCCTCTGAAGAAATCTCTCGCCAGGGCCCTTCGCCGGGAAAAGATGCGTGCGCTGATGCTTGTCGCGCCGCTCCTCATATTCATTCTGATCACATTCATATTCCCGATCGGGGACATGCTTTTCCGCTCGGTTGAAAACAATATTGTCGGCGACACGCTTCCAGGCACTGTCCGGGCGTTGCAAAACTGGGATTCCCTGTCGGGCGAGGCGCCCGGTGAAACGGTTTTTGCCGCGTTCGCAGACGACATGATGGTCGCGCAGGAAGAAAAGACGCATACCCGTCTTGGCAGCAGGCTGAACTATGACCAGCCGGGCATTTCCTCTCTTTTCAGGAAATCTGGGCGGCGTATTGCGAAAATGGACAACGAGGCACAGGTCGAGGCATTCAAGGCCGCAAATCCGCTGTGGGGCGAGGCCGCCGGATGGCAGGCGCTGCGCAACTCCGATGCCTGGCCTGACGCCCTGCCGGCAACCGCGATTTCGTGGGCGAATTTTTCGCGTTTCGTTGAATCCGACAAACGCGGCAAAGTCGATCCGGCCAACGAGGTTCCCTACAGCTTTACGTTTGCGGCGCTTGACGAGGACCTGAAGGCGATGCCGCCTGAAACGCTGCAGTCACTGGCCAGCAGCTCGAATGCGGACGTTGCCGCGATGTTTGGCTCGCTGCAGGGCAAGGTGGCCGATATTCCGCCCAGCACCTACAAGGAACAGTTCCTGCAAGTCGACATGGATTGGGGGCTGGTTGAGAACTGGGCGACAATCAAGCGCCTCAGCCCCGAATTCACCGACGGATATTTCCTCGCTGCCGTGGATGCCGAACGCCGGGCGGACGGTGTTCACATGAAGCCGGAGAACGAACGCCTTTACATCATGCTGTTCTGGCGCACGATCCTGATGTCGGTCATGATCACCGTCTCGTGCATTTTGCTCGGATATCCGATTGCCTACCTGCTGGCGAACCTGCCGGTGCGCACGTCCAACATGCTGATGATCCTGGTGCTGCTGCCGTTCTGGACCTCTTTGCTTGTCCGAACGTCCGCGTGGAAAGTGCTGTTGCAGCAGCAAGGCGTCATCAACGATGTTCTGGTCTGGATAGGTCTGATCGATGACACTAATCGCCTCGTAATGATCAACAACATGACCGGTACGATCATCGCAATGACCCATATCCTGCTGCCGTTCATGATCCTGCCGCTGTTCTCGGTGATGAAGACGATTTCACCGTCCTATGTCCGCGCTGCGAAATCGATGGGTGCAACCGACTGGACGACCTTCTGGCGGATCTATTTCCCGAACACGGTGCCCGGTATCGGTGCCGGTTCGATTCTCGTATTCATTCTGGCAATCGGCTACTACATCACGCCGGAACTGGTTGGCGGCACCTCAGGTGTCTTCATCTCCAACCGTATTGCCTATCACATCTCGTCGTCGCTCAACTGGGGCTTGGCAGCTGCGCTCGGATCAATTCTGCTGATCCTGGTTCTTGGCCTGTACTGGCTCTACGACCGGATCGTCGGCATCGACAACGTCAAGCTGGGGTAAGGAAAATGGCAAAAGCTGGACTTCCCGTATTCAAACCCAGCCTTACAGGCTTCGTCGTTCCGCTGGTGGCTGCATTGGGGGCCGTATTCGGCTTTCTCTGGGGGCTATCCATGGGCAACGGGACGCTTGGGATTGTCTTAGGTGCCGTTCTGGGTGCTGCTATCGCCTATGTGCTGCCCACGGCAGTGCCGGTAAAGAAAACCGGTGTGCTGGGCGTCGCGATACTGATCGGTGTGCTGGGCTTTTTCCTTGGCGGAGCCGGCGGCGCGTTTGCCGGCGTCATCATTGGTGCGGTTGTCGGCAATGCGGCTTATTGGCTCGCGACGGGTGATTATCGCGCCGGCCTGCCACCTTATGCATCCAGCAACCAGGTTCTGTGGCATCATTTCTTCAGGATCGGGATTTGCGGTTTCATCTTCTTCTTCCTGATCGCCCCGATCATCACCATCATTCCACTGTCGTTCAACGCCGAGAATTTCTTCACCTTCACGAAGAAGATGCTGACGCTTGATCCCGAGGGGTATTCGCTCAAGCATTACCGGGACTTCATGACAAACCCGGACTGGCAACTTGCGCTGAAAAACTCCTTCATGATCGCGCCGTTCGCCACCATTCTCGCGACCTCGTTCGGCACGCTTGCGGCAATCGGACTTTCGCAAAGCCATGTGCCTTTCCGCCGCGCCATCATGGCGGTGCTCATCTCGCCGATGATCGTGCCGCTGATCATCTCGGCAGCAGGAATGTACTTCTTCTATTCCCGCATCGGCCTGCAGGGGACGTTCATCGGCGTCGTGCTCGCGCATGCCGCGCTTGGCACGCCGTTCGTCATCATCACGGTAACAGCGACGCTTGTCGGTTTCGACCGATCCCTTACGCGGGCGGCGGCCAATATGGGGGCGGATCCCGTTACCACCTTCTTCAGGGTGCAAATGCCGCTGATTATCCCGGGTGTTGTTTCGGGTGCGCTGTTCGCGTTCATCACGTCGTTTGACGAGGTCGTGGTTGTCCTGTTCCTTGGCTCGGCTGCCCAGAAGACGCTGCCATGGCAGATGTTCACCGGACTGCGCGAACAGATATCGCCAACGATCCTTGCAGTCGCCACGATCATGGTCGGTATTTCGATTGTGCTACTGACGGTACTGGAAATGCTGCGGCGCAGGTCGGAACGTTTGCGCGGACTGTCTCCCGCGTAATCCGGCCACCGCATCGCGTGATGCGGTTTGCTTGGAGGGCGCTTGCCGATGGCAATAGTCGAGAATCGCTGGCGTCTTGAAGGGAAATCGTTTCCCCTGGATGCGCAAATTCCGTTTCCGAGTACCGATGCGGCTGCAGTTTTGGAGCTTCTTTCAAGATGTCCTGCCGCCCGCGAGACGCCCCTGCTGGCCGCGCCCGCGCTGGCAAGCCGTTCAAACGCGGACTGCGTCTACCTGAAAGACGAACGCGGACGCATGGGGCTTGGCAGCTTCAAGGCACTTGGTGCTGCCTATGTCATCGCCCGCGAGGCTTGCAATGCCGCCGGTGGCGGTGACCCCGTTGGAATTCTCAAGGACCGCAGCTTCGTGACTGCCAGCGCCGGCAATCACGGTCTGTCCGTTGCTGCCGGATGCCGCGTCTTCGGGGCACATGCCATCATCTATCTTTCGCAGACCGTTCCCGAAGGTTTCGCACGGAAGCTTGCCGCGAAGGGTGCCGAGGTTCGCCGGGAAGGCGTGGACTACGAGGCCAGCATGGCGGCTGCCGCAAACGCAGCCGAGCGGGAAGGGCTGACGCTTCTTTCCGACAGTTCATGGGATGGCTACACCGAGTTGCCGCACCGCCTGATGGAGGGATATCTCGCGATGGCGGCGGAAACCTGCGGCCAGATGGACGAGGCGCCTACCCACCTATTTCTGCAGGCGGGTGTAGGGGGTATGGCTGCCGCCGTAGCTGCGCTTTTTCGCGAACGCTGGGGCAACGCCCCCATGATCGTCGTGGTGGAACCCGAGGTTGCGCCTGCGCTGAAGGGGAGTATCGAGGCTGGAACCTTCATTTCCGCAAGCGGTCCTGTTTCCAACATGGGCCGGCTGGACTGCAAGGAACCTTCATTTATTGCGCTGCGTGGACTTGCAAGAGACGCGGACTTCTTTGCCACGGTTTCCGACGCTGCTGCCGCAGGGGCAGTCGATTTGCTTGCGGCTGAAGGGGTGGATACTACGCCTTCGGCTGCTGCAGGGGTTGCGGCATTGCTCGACGAAACGATCCGTGCCGCGGCTGGGTGCGGGCCGCAATCGCGTATGCTCGCGATCATCAGCGAAGAGGCGTGACGCCGATGCGGCGCGGTTTTGATCGGGATGAATTCGAAGGGCGGCTGGCCCGGGCGCGAACTCTGATGAACCGGCACGGACTGGACGGGCTTCTCGTCACCACACAGGCCGACATCTACTATTTCACTGGCTTTCTTACCGGGTTTTTCGAGAGCCCTACCCGGCCGTGGTTCGTCTTTCTTCCTGCCACGGGTGAACCTGTTGCCGTCATTCCCGGGATCGGACGGGCGCTGATGGAAACAACCTGGATCAGCGACATACGAAGCTGGGCTTCTCCCGACCTCCTCGACGACGGGGTCAGCCTGCTTGCCGCGACCATCATGGAGAAAATCGGGTCGGGCAGAATTGGTCTTCCCGATGGTCACGAAACCCATTTGCGGATGCCGCTCGGAGATTTCCGCAGGCTCGAAGATGCGATTTCGCCAGCGGTCCGCATTTCCGGCGACGAGGGGATAGTCCGTGCGTTGCGCATGGTGAAGACGACGAACGAGGTGGCAAAGATCGAACATGCCTGCTCGATCGCTGGCCGCGCCTTTGACCGGGTTGGTGAGATTGCGCATGCTGGTGCGCCATTGTCAGAGGTGTTCAGGCGTTTCCAGATGATTTGCCTGGAAGAGGGCGCCGATCAGGTGCGCTACCTAGCCGGTGGCGCAGGCCCGACGGGCTATTTTGACGTGATTTCTCCCGCCACGGACAAGCCGTTGCAAACGGGCGATTGCCTGATGCTGGATACCGGCCTCACATTTGATGGCTATTTCTGCGACTTCGACCGCAACTTCGCCATTGGCAAACCGGGGGATGAAGTTGCGGAGGCCCACCGGCGGCTGATCGAGGCAACACTGGCAGGTTTCGAGGCCGCCAAACCCGGAGCGTGTGCCCGAGATCTCTATCACGCCATGGATCGCGTGCTGACCGGCGGGAAGGCCGAAGAAGGCAATGGAAGGCTAGGGCACGGACTTGGAATCCAGCTGACCGAATGGCCATCCCTGATACCGGCGGATGAAACCCTGCTTGAGCTGGGCATGGTGCTAACGCTCGAACCTGGAATTGCGACGCGCGATGGCAACATGCTCGTGCATGAAGAGAATATCGTCATCACGGAGAGCGGGGCACGCTGGCTCACGCCGCTGGCCAGCCCAGAGATTGCAAGGCTTTAAGAGCTCCACTTCGGTGGACCATCGGCATCATAGATACGGCGCGATCTAGCCGACGAATGCCCGTTCGATCACGTACTGGCCGGGCATGGAGTTGGAACCCTCTTCAAGCCCTGCGTTTTCGCACATTTCGGCGCAGTCCTTGAGCATCGGCATGGAACCGCAGATCATCACCCGGCATGTCTCGGGATTGAGCGGTTCGATGCCAAGATCCTCGTACAGCTTGTCCGAGCGCATGAGATCGGTCATCCGTCCGGCACGGATGCCCTTGGCGGTATCGGGTTCTTCGCGGGTGCAGGTTGCATAATGCACGAGCTTGTCGCCCACGATCTCCGCCAGAATTTCGTGATTGGCAATCTCGTCGACGAGGTCGAAGCCATATTGCAGCTCGGCGTTGTCGCGGCAGGTGTGGATGAGATAGACCTTTTCGAATTTCTCGTAGGTTTCCGGATCGCGAATGATCGACGCAAAGGGCGCAATACCGGTTCCCGTGCACAGGAGGAATAGCCGCTTGCCGGGGACAAGCGCATCATGCACCAGCGTTCCAGTTGGTTTCTTGCGCATCCAAACCGTGTCGCCAACGGCAATATCGGCGAGCCTCGAGGTGAGGGGGCCATCAGGCACCTTGATCGAATAGAAATCGACATGTTCTTCCCAGGCGGGAGAGGCGACCGAATAGGCGCGCCATATGGTCTTGCCGCCCATGATTTCCGGCGAGAGGCCGATCATCACGAATTCTCCCGAGCGGAACCGGAAGTCCTGCGGGCGCTCGGTCCTGAAGAAGAACAGGCGGTCGGTATAGTGCTTCACTTCCGTGACGGGGAGGGCGTAGACACCCTCCGGGACGGCGGTTTCGGTCATTACAGGCCTTGGATCGTTCATGTACGGATTCTCTTCGTTTACCGGGAATGGCTTCCGACATAAAGATGTATCTGGAATACGCCTTGAGCGAGATCAAATTGATGCGCAAAGCTGCATGTTTCAGCCAAGCGTTCCGAGCGCCGGAAAGGTTTCCAGCAGCCAGAATGAGAATTGCTGCATTCCGCCCGTCAGGAACAGGATGCCCGTGATCACCAGCAGGCCACCCATGAATTTCTCGACCATGCCCAGGTGTTTGCGGAAACGGGTCAGGAAACCAATGAAAGGGCCGATGAAGAGTGCAGCGAGCAGGAAGGGAATTCCCAACCCGGCCGAATAGACCGCCAGCATCAGAGCGCCTTCGCCGATTGTCTCGCGGCTTGCCGCCATCGAAAGAATGACGCCCAGCACAGGGCCGATACAGGGTGTCCAGCCGAAGGCAAAGGCAAGACCCATGAGGAACGAGCCGGCCATGCCGGTGCCGGAGGACTGGAACCGCGCCTCGCGGTAGAGCAGGCCGATCTTGAAGACACCCAGGAAATGCAGGCCCATGACGATGATGATGACACCGGCGACCATCGCAAGCGTATCCATGTAGGATCGCAACAGCGCACCGATGGTTGATGCACCTGCGCCGAGCGCAACGAATACGGCGGAGAAACCGAGCACGAACATCAGCGCATGGATGATTGCGCGGCGCTGTGCCGAGGCAATCTCGCCCGTCTGGCGCGCTTCGCCGGAGGTCATCCTGTCGAGCGATACGCCGGCCATGTAGGTGAGGTAGGGCGGAACCAGGGGCAGCACGCAGGGCGACAGGAAGGAAATCGCCCCGGCAAACAGCGCGGTAAGGTATTGGAGTTCGCCTTGCATGGTTCTTTTCCGTGTCTTCTTTTCTCGAAGCTGGGTACGGCGCGTTCATAGCTGTGCTGCGACGTGGGCACCAGTCACAAAAGGATGATGTGTTGTCGCGGGCGGAGGAGACCAGCTCACGATATTCTTTGACGTATTCGTCAATTGAAGTAGAATATGCGCGGCGCAGCAGTTCGCTTTGTTTGCAAGAATTGCATGCAGATTGCGCCGGTTCGAACTGTTGTTCGGCACACGGGAGGAGATTGTACATGCCGCTTGCCGTTCTGGCGCCGCTGGTTATCGTCGGCATTGCGATTGTTGTGCTGTTGGTTCGCATGGCCTTCGGGTCCAACCGGCATGTGCTCGAAAACGAGGGTGAAGCCGTCGACTCGCTGACGCGGGACTATCCCGAGTGCCGGGTCGCGGAGGTCATCATGGCGCAGGACCGGCATGCGGCCCTGTTGCTGCTCTCGTCGCCACCGGGCAGCGCCGGATATGTGCAGGCCTTCGGTGCACGCAATGTCACCCGGCTGTTTTCTGCGGCGGATGTCCGCAAGTGGCAGAAACGGGGAACGAGCGGTGTCCGGATCTATTTTGCCGATGCCGGGCTGCCGATGACCGAAATGGAATTCTCAGGTGAAGCCGACGCGGCAACCGCCTGGAAGATGCTGGAGGAGATGACGGCATGAACGAAGGACTACCGGATTTTCCGCAGGTTACCCAGATTGCCATCCCGCTATTCATCCTTGCGATGATTGCGGAAATAGTTGCGGTCCGGTGGTTCAGGAAGCATGGCGAATTCGAGATGCGCGACACGCTTGCCAGCCTGCTCATGGGCACCGGCAACGTGGTTGCCGGGCTGGTTTTCGGGTTCATTTCCTTTGGTGCGCTGATGTGGGTCTGGCAGTTCCGCCTTTTCGACCTCGGTTTTCACTGGTGGGTCGGTGTTATCGCTTTCCTGCTCGATGACCTGCGCTACTACTGGTATCACCGCATTGCGCACAGGGTACGCTGGGTGTGGGCGGAGCACATCAACCATCACTCCAGCCAGCATTACAACCTGTCGACGGCCTTGAGGCAAAGCTGGACAGGGCAGTTCACCGGCATGTTCATTCTGCAGGTTCCAATGGTACTGCTCGGCTTCCATCCGGCCTTCATCGCCTTTGTCTACGGCTTCAACCTGGTCTACCAGTTCTGGATACACACGGAGACAATCGGCAAGCTACCGAAGCCCGTGGAACTCATTTTCAACACGCCATCGCACCACCGGGTTCACCACGCGACCAACCCCCGTTACCTCGATTCCAACTATGCCGGTACGCTGATCATCTGGGACAGGATGTTTGGCACCTTCGTGGAGGAACTGGAGGAGGATGCTCCGCGCTACGGCATCGTCAAGAATGTGGGAACCTTCAACCCCGTTCGGATCGCCTTTCACGAGTGGATTGGAATGTTCAAGGATGCTGCAAGGCCCGGCCTTACAGCGCGCCAGCGCCTGGGTTACCTGTTCATGCCGCCGGGATGGAGCCACGACGGAAGCCGCAAGGGTTCGGAAGCACTCAAGGCCGACTATGTGAGGCGCAATCCGTCTCAGGCGGGCATGCCGGGACTTCCGGGAAGGCGCGAACCCCTGGTCGAGGAATTCGTGCCCGGCGAGTGATATTGGGGGCCGGCTTGCCGCCAGTTAATTCCGTCTGGAGCCTTCGCACTTGAATCCGGAGTGCCCTCGCGTTCAAATGCGCTCATGAAACCCGAAGATATCATTCAGATGCTGGGCCTCGATCCGCACCCGGAGGGCGGGCATTTCGCGGAGACTTTCCGCGATGTTGCAACCGCAAACGGCCGCAGTGCGGGGACGGCCATCTACTATCTCTTGCGTGCAGGTGAGCGAAGCCACTGGCACCGGGTCGATGCCGCGGAAATCTGGCACTATTATGCAGGCGCACCACTGAAACTGGAAATCGCCGGGGAGGGTGAGCCGCCTCTTGCCCATGTTCTCGGTGCCGATCTGGAAAAGGGCGAGCGCCCGCAGGCTGTTGTACCCGCACGGTTTTGGCAAGCTGCACAAAGCCTGGGCGAATGGACGCTCGTGGGGTGTACCGTATCGCCGGGCTTCGAGTTTTCCGGGTTTGAGATGGCACCTCCCGGCTGGGAACCTGCAAGCTGACAGGCACGTTGTCCGGTCAATGATGCGGTCGCAACATCCGGTTTATTGATCTGGTTCAATGTTTTTCTGGAGTGGCCTTGTAGAACTTGCCTGACAAAGGAGACAAATCATGACCCAGACCATTCTTGTTCCCGTCGACATCAGCCATCAGGAGCGTTTTGACGGAATGATAGCTGCCGTGAAACGGATCTATGAAGAAGGCGACCGTGTTATCGCGCTTCATGTGGTGGAGGATGCGCCTGCTTTCATCCGCTCGCAGATTCCGGAACACCTGAGCGAAAACAACCGCAAGCAGGCCCGCGAGTCGCTTGAGAAACTGGCGGAAACGGCAGGGATTCCCGTCGAAGCCAAGGTCGTGGAAGGCCATGCCGCTACGGCGATTCTGGAGGCTGCTGGCGACGAGAAGGTTTCGACCATCGTCATCGGTTCCCACAAGCCCGGATGGGAGGATTACCTGATCGGTTCGACTGCGGCCCGCGTGGTGCGCCACGCTGCCTGTTCGGTCTACGTGATCCGGTAGGATTACTCCGCAGCCTGCAAATCCTGCTGGCTGCCGATCCAGCTTCCGAAATCCGCCAAGGCGCGTGCCGAGAGTGCGCGCTTCTTGGCGTGCTGCTTTTCCTTGCCGCGCCAGCGTTTGACACCTTCGGGCTTCCTTGGTTCGCCATCCGGCAAGGGCGGGAAAAGGCCGAAGTTGACGTTCATTGGCTGGAAGGACCGCCCGGCATTGGACGCGCCGTCCTCGCCGTCATAGTTCATGTGGCCGGTGGTGATGTGGTTCAGAAGTGCGCCCATGGCGCTGGTTGTCGGCGGCAGGACAACCGGTTTTCCCAGAATTTCGGCGGCAGCAAAACGTGCCGCCAGAATGCCGACAGAGGCGCTCTCGATATAGCCCTCGCAGCCCGTGATCTGGCCTGCGAAGCGAACATGGGGCAGGGACTTAAGGCGCAGTTCTGAGTCCAGAAGCCTGGGCGAGTCGAGGTAGGTGTTGCGGTGAATTCCGCCAAGGCGCGCAAACTCCGCGTTCTCCAGACCCGGAATCATGCGGAATATCTCTGCCTGCGCGCCGTACTTCATCTTCGTCTGGAATCCGACCATGTTGTAGAGCGTGCCAAGCGCGTTGTCCTGGCGAAGCTGGACTACGGCGTAGGGTTTGACGTCCGGCCTGTGGCTGTTTGTCAGGCCCATGGGCTTCATGGGGCCGTGTCGCAGGGTTTCCCGTCCGCGCTCTGCCATCACCTCGATCGGCAGGCAGCCATCGAAGTAGGGGGTTCCCTCCCACTCGCGGAATTCCGTCTTGTCGCCAGCAATCAACGCATCGATGAATGCGTTGTACTGGTCCTCGTCGAGCGGGCAGTTGATGTAGTCCTTGCCGGTTCCGCCCGGTCCCACCTTGTCGTATCGCGACTGAAACCATGCCTTGCCCAGGTCGACCGATTCGAAATGCACGATGGGCGCGATCGCATCGAAGAAGGCTAGCGAATCGGCACCCGTCGCTCGGGCGATTGCATCGGCCAGTGCCGTGGAGGTCAGCGGCCCCGTCGCGATAATGACCAGGCCTTCATCGGCAGAAGGGATATCGGTTATCTCTTCCCTGCGGATCTCGATACCGGGGTGGTTCTCGATTGCCCTGGTGACCGCATCAGAAAACGCGACACGGTCAACGGCGAGAGCGCCGCCTGCAGGAACCTGGTTGGCATCGCCGGACGACATCACAAGGGAATTGGC
Source organism: Nitratireductor sp. (assembly GCA_020637805.1). Lineage (GTDB taxonomy): Bacteria > Pseudomonadota > Alphaproteobacteria > Rhizobiales > Rhizobiaceae > Salaquimonas. The sequence goes on from JACKJU010000001.1 coordinate 72,262, forward strand.
CAGCCGCATCTCGGCATGAAGAACGCCAACGGCATTGCTTTCGGCGTCATCGGAACGGAAGGAGTTCGAACAGACGAGTTCGGCCAGTCCGCCAGTGTGATGAGCCGGGGTTTCGCGCACCGGGCGCATCTCGTGCAGCACAACGGGAATGCCAAGGCATGCAGCCTGCCAGGCAGCTTCAGATCCGGCAAGTCCGCCGCCGATGATGTGTAGTTTGCGTGTCATGGGGGCCATTTAATGCGCCTGTCTGGCGGTAGCAAGCCCCGGCGCACCTCCCAGGCTTTTGGTGTCCGCGCAACGGTCCGGGCCCAAGACGCAAAAACGCCCACCGGGGGAGGAGGATCCGGTGGGCGTCTTGTAAGAACCGGTTTGGGAGGAGGATAAGCCGGTCCTCTGAACTTCAGGCTGTGGGAGGAGGAGATATCAGCCTGAAGAAATCCGTGTATTAGCGGGTCGCGCGGCGTGCAACGAACGGGATCTGGCCGCGTGCGATACCGAGATCATCAAGTTCACGGTTCGACAGGGAAGAGAGTTCGTTGACAGTGCGGCGGTACTCGCGCCAGTTTTTGTATTTACCGAGAATGTCCATCGTTCTACCTCGTTTGGTTTGTATTCCGGCTGCTGTTGTTGTTTTGCTTCCGGAAGGTTCGGGGCTTCGTTCCCCTCTGTTGAACCGAATATAGGGTTGACGTTCGCGTCAAACAAATGCCCATTCTGCAAAGGTGCCATGCATTTTTTGCAACGCACAATAAGTGCTGCGATGCAGCATGCAAAATGCGCGACTTGGCCTCAAATTTGGGCTAATTTCGATGTGACTAAGAATATTCTGCCGGTTGCGGCGGCCTTGATTTTGAAAAGCGATACGGAAAATGCCGATTTTTGGCCGAAAGACCGTTCTGCGGGATTCCATCGAGGGTTGGCGAAGCAGCGGACTTATCGATGACACCACTGCCGAAACACTGCTTCTGGACGTCGAAACACGTCATCCGGCGCGCTCCTTTTCATCGATAGCAATTCTTCTTGGCGTGATCTGCATTGCCTTCGGCGTGGTCACCTTCGTTGCCGCGAACTGGGATGAGATGCCCCGCATCTTGCGTGTTGCAATTATTGGGTCCGGACTGTGGGCAAGTTGGGCCGGTTCGATATGGGCCCGCTCGAGGAACCACGAATGGCTTGGCCAGACACTCATACTGCTTTCCTGCGCCATATTCGGTGCCGGCATCATGCTGATTGCACAAATCTACAACATGCAGGGCAACGGGCGCGATGCGGTCTGGCTTTGGGGCGTCGGAACCCTGGCAGGGGCGCTTCTGGCACGGTCGGTGCCTGCGCTTTCTCTGGCTGTACTCGTATTTGCAGTCTGGGGCCTGATGCCGGACTACATAGCCGGCTCAAGCAAGACATCGGTTCACTACGCCTATCTGTTCTGGTGGGTGATCGGTGCCGTCGCCACCTGGTGGATGAGGAGCCGGTTTGCCGGCCACCTTTCGGCGCTCGGTCTTGTTGCATGGACGCTTGGCAGTTCGGCCATATATCTCTCCAATAACAGTGCCGACATGCTTTTCCTGCTCGCGGCTCTGGCCTGCGCAACAGTTCTGGTGAGTGCACTGCTTTATTCGGATGGTGCAGGCCAGTGGCTGCGCGGTTTCGAACCGCAAGGCATTATCTATTCCTTCCTTTTGACCGGCAGCCTGTTGTTCCTCTGGTACGCCGCCACCGAAATTACGTGGTACTCGCGGTCACGGTCGGGGCTGGTCGTCTCCTACTGGTGGCCGGGCCTGTTGGCATTGCTGGCGGCTGCGGGTTTCGCGCTGGCCGCTACCAGAAGGGCGAACCAGAACCGCTACGACCTTATCGTCGCGGTGTTCTTCGCCTTCGTCTACTTCGTGCTAGCCGGATTTCCATACCGGATCCCCTTCGCCCTGGAGGCGTCCTTGCTGGCGCTTTCGGTCTGGATAATCCGCATGGGCTGGCGGCTCGAGTATCACAGCCTGTCCAATTCCGGCTTCATCGGGTTTGCCGCGGTCATGCTGATGATCTATTTCCGCACGGTTGGCTCGCTCCTTTCGACCAGCCTGTTCTACACCGGTGCCGGATTGCTCATTCTTGCCGGCGCGGTAGTTCTGCCGAAACTGATGAAACGCAGGGAGAAGGCATCATGAGCAAGGCCAGATTGCTTCTGGGCGGAACGTTGCTGGCGGCTCTGCTGCAGACGGTGGCGCTGGCAGGGATGCTGTGGCCGCGTTACCAGCTCTTGGAAGCAGGCAAGGAAGTCGTTCTTCAATCGGCGATGGTAGATCCGCGCGATCTGTTTCGCGGGCACTATACCCGCCTCAACCTGACGGCGGGAACACCTGAATTCGGCAAGATCGACGTCACCGGGGAACTGGAATACGGTCAGCCGGTCTTTGTGGAGTTGAAACAGGGAGATGGGGAGTACTGGATTGCCTCGCATCTCTATGCCGAGATGCCAGAAGCGCCACAGAGTCCCATTCTGCAGGCCAGGCTGAACGGCCCTGTACCGGGCAAGGAGGGTGAAACCTACCGGCTTGGCTTCCCGTTCGACCGCTTCTTCGCGCCTGAGAAGCGCGCCCTCGAACTTCAGGATCTCAGCGGCAAGCGCAAGCTTGGCGTCATCATCGCCGTTGGTTCCAGCGGTCAGGGCCTTATCAAGGGCATTACCATCGACGGCGATCGTGTTTATTCCGAAAAGGTATTTTGAATATGGACAGAAAAGAACTTGCAGTTGAACTGGACCGGCAGAGGCTCGACGCCTTGCTCGGTGCGGACTGCATGGCGCTGAAACGCCTGATGGCGCCCGGCGGCCTTTACATTCACACCGCTGGCAATATCGATACGCGCGATGAATTCATCGAAAAGGTCAGAAACGGTGCTCTGACCTACCGCAAGATTGCAAACAGGATCGAGACCATTACCGAAGCGGCAGGAACGGTTCTCCTGGCCGGTGTCGTCGATATCGATGTGGAACGTTCCGGCGTTCCTGCCTCTATCCACATACGCTACTGCTGCAACTGGGTTGAGGCAGGTGGCAGCATGCAGATGGTTTCCTGGCAGGCCACTCCTCTTGCCCGCTAGGACCCGGGTTCAATCAAATTTTTTCACCCTTTTCATACCACTTTCCCGTTGGTGTCCTAAATAGCGCGCATGAACACGATCGTATCCATCCAGAATCTTTCTAAGACATATGACAACGGCTTCAATGCGCTGTCTGACGTCAGCCTCGACATACGCGAAGGCGAGATACTTGCGCTGCTCGGTCCAAACGGTGCGGGCAAGACAACGCTGATATCCATCGTCTGCGGCATAGCAAGTGCGACCGGCGGCTCGGTCTCCGTCGGCGGTCACGATATCGAAAAGGAGTACCGCCAGTCGCGGTCGTTGATCGGCCTTGTGCCGCAGGAACTTCACACCGACAGTTTCGAAAGTGTCTGGAACACGGTCAATTTCAGCCGCGGCCTGTTCGGCAAGGCGCCAAACCCCGGCTATGTGGAAGAGATCATTCGTGAACTGACCCTGTGGGACAAGCGCGACAGCCAGATCATGCAATTGTCGGGAGGCATGAAGCGGCGCGTGATGATTGCCAAGGCGCTGTCACATGAGCCGCGCATCCTGTTTCTCGACGAACCTACCGCCGGTGTCGACGTGGAATTGCGCAAGGACATGTGGAAGGTGGTGGAGCGCTTGCGCCAGCAGGGGGTGACGATCATCCTGACCACCCACTACATCGAGGAAGCCGAGGCAATTGCAGACCGGATCGCGGTCATCAATCGTGGCAAGCTGCTGCTGGTCGAGGACAAGAAAAACCTCATGGAGGAACTCGGCAAGAAGGCGCTTTACATTCACCTGGTAAAGCCGGTGGATGCCGTGCCTGACTCGCTCTCGAAATATGGTCTGAGCCTGAGCAATGGCAGCCTTGTCTATACCTATGACACGGCGGGAAGCGGTACCGGCATTACGGGGCTTCTCAATGACCTGAACAAGGCGGGGCTCAAGGTTCGCGATCTTGAAACACGGCAAAGCTCGCTCGAGGACATCTTTGTCGGGCTTGTCAGCCGCGATGCCGAAAAGGCTGAGAATCAGACCAGTGACGGAGCTGCATCATGACCGGATTCAACTGGCGCGCCGTCTGGGCAATCTACAGGTTTGAGATGGCGCGTACGCGGCGGACAATTCTGCAGTCGATCATATCGCCCGTCATTTCCACGTCGCTCTACTTCGTGGTCTTCGGGTCGGCCATCGGCTCGCGCATCCAGACTGTCGAGGGCGTCGGGTACGGCTCATTCATCGTGCCGGGACTGATCATGCTGTCGCTTCTCCAGCAGAGCGTCTCAAATGCATCCTTCGGCATCTATTTCCCGAAATTCATCGGCACGATCTACGAAGTGCTGTCGGCGCCCATTTCGTTTATCGAGATCGTGATGGGGTATGTGGGGGCAGCGGCCACAAAATCACTGATGCTTGGGCTCATCATCCTGGCGACGGCTTCCTTGATCGTGCCCATCACCATTGCGCACCCGGCCATCATGCTTGCCTTCATGGTGCTGACAGCAGTCAGCTTTGCGCTTCTGGGCTTCATCATCGGCATCTGGGCCGACAATTTCGAGAAACTCCAACTGGTGCCGCTGCTGGTGATCACTCCGCTGGTATTTCTTGGCGGGTCGTTCTACTCGGTTTCGATGCTGCCGCCGGCTTGGCAAATGGTGACTTACTTCAATCCGGTGCTCTATCTGGTCAGCGGTTTTCGCTGGAGCTTCTTCGAGGTTTCCGATGTCAGTCCGCTGTTGAGCCTGGTGGCTGTTGCCGGTTTCCTGGCGATTTGCCTCGCAATAATCTGGTGGATATTCAAGACCGGCTACAGGCTGAGAAGCTGAACAGGCCAAAGATCCAATCCGGAGAACGCGTCAACGGATTGGTTTTTCATTGGCATGCACATCATTGGGTAAGGCGCACAACCGATTCAGCTATGTGTTCGTAGATCTTGCCGAACGCCGCCGAAAGCTCGCCGCTTGCAACGCCCGGAGCGAAGTAGAGATCGGGACTTGAAGCGCATTCCGCGAGTTTCTTGCCTTCCTGACCTGTTACCCACTGGGCCGCGTTGCCTGTCTCGATGTCGTAGGCAATCACCATCACCGTTACGTTCTTTTCCTTGGCAACGTTGCAGATGCTGGTGAGGTTTTTCCAGCCTTGTGCAACGGTTCCGGCGCCGTTTCCGGGACCGTATGCCGGTGCGGATTGAGCACCATCGGTCAGGAATACCAGGTACTTCTGGGTTTTCTTGCTTGAGTAGTCCGCTCCGATTTCCCACGGGCGAGCCGGATTGAGCATCTGGAGGCCGACATCCATTCCTGCGGAAAGGTGAGTAAGCGCGCTTACCTGCATAGCAGCCAGTGCCGACTTTATCGACGCAATGTCATTGTTCAGGGGCTGCGCAATCAGCTTCTTGTCCATGAACAGGGTTTTGCAATACTCTGGATAGATCTTGTAGAAGCCGCCGGCATTCGTTCCGAATTTGCTGTCCTCTACGGCCGAATTTACGCCCGACCCATCCTGGTTGTAGGGGTATTTCCGGTCGCCGGTGCAGCCGGTGTAATAGGCGTCATTCGGGTTGCCATCGTAGTCGGCATAGATGAGGTTGGTGATCACCTGTTCGCGTAGCAGCTTTATTCCGACAAGTGCCGCAAAGGGCGTAAGTGCCGCTTTGACCTGGGTGTAATGCTGAAGTTCGACGAGTTTGTCGAGAAACGAAGCCGAAGTGGTCTTCATCTCGGCCAGTTTGCCGTTCACACCCATCGAGTCGGAGAAATCCAGCACCATGGAGACTTCGATATTCACCGGGTCCGAATATGCAGCGGATGCAGTGGTGGTCATCTTGTCGATGGTTGCCAGAAAGGGCACGAAATAATCTTTTGGATTGATTGATGCTTCGCCGGTAACCTGACCATTGGCCACGGTGAATTTGAACGTGAGATCTTCGTCCTTGAAGCGTTGTTTGGCATTCGCCTTCAGGACTTTGCGCGCTGCAGCCTTCTTGTCGGCTGCATTGCCCTTGGTTGCGGCGCCTGCCAATACGGCTTCATCGATGGACGACTGAAGGAATGATCTGTCTCGCTGAAGCGAGGAATACTGGATCGCTATGCCGCCAACGGTGAAAATGGCGGTCATGCCGACGGCAAACATGGGGGCGAAAGCCCCGCTTTTATTGCGGATCAGACGGGCGACAGCACCGGCAAAACGGCCTGCCGTTCCAGTTGTCGCCTCATTTCCGCATTCGCGGCGTGTACGCAGCAAGCAATTATCAAATCGAAACGGCATCTGTTTCCCTCATACCGATACTCGGCTGAGTCTAGAGCATTCCGGTTAACAGACATTCCCCCGTACTTGGTAAACAAAGCCCTGACCAGACAGGTGCAAACTTGGGAAAATCCGGCCTTGCGAGGAAGTGGGCGCTTACTCCGCTGCCTCGACCTTGGATTTGGGCGATGTCGTATGCGGACGCCGTTCCAGCAGTTCTTTCAGGAACTGTCCGGTGTAGCTTGCCTTCACCTCAACGATATCTTCAGGCGTGCCTGAAGCCACGAGTTCGCCGCCGCCGTCGCCGCCTTCCGGGCCGAGATCGAGGATCCAGTCGGCCGTCTTGATCACCTCGAGATTGTGCTCGATGACGATCACCGTGTTGCCCTGATCCACGAGTTCGTGAAGCACTTCGAGGAGTTTCGCCACGTCGTGGAAATGCAGGCCGGTGGTCGGCTCGTCAAGGATGTAGAGGGTCCGGCCGGTTGCGCGCTTCGACAATTCCTTGGCAAGCTTGATGCGCTGCGCCTCGCCGCCCGAAAGGGTAGTGGCCTGCTGGCCGACATGGATATAGCCGAGGCCAACACGCTTCAGAGTCTCCATCTTGTCGCGCACGGACGGGACGGCCGCAAAGAAATCGGCAGCCTCTTCGACGGTCATATCGAGCACGTCTGCGATCGATTTGCCCTTGAACTGCACTTCCAGCGTTTCGCGGTTGTAACGCTTGCCGTGGCAGACATCGCAGGTGACATACACGTCCGGCAGGAAGTGCATCTCGATCTTGATGACACCGTCGCCCTGGCAGGCTTCGCAACGTCCGCCCTTGACGTTGAAGGAAAACCGACCCGGCTGGTAGCCGCGCGCCTTTGCTTCCGGCAAGCCCGCGTACCAGTCGCGAATGGGCGTGAACGCGCCGGTATAGGTTGCAGGGTTCGAACGTGGCGTGCGGCCAATCGGCGACTGGTCGATGTCGATCACCTTGTCCAGGAATTCCAGTCCCTCGATGGACTTGTGAGGGGCAGGGACTTCCCGCGCCCCGTTGAGCCGCCGGGCCGCGGCCTTGTAGAGGGTCTCGATCAGGAAGGTGGATTTTCCACCGCCGGAAACTCCGGTGACGCAGGTGAAGGTTCCAAGCGGGATTTCCGCCGTCACGTCTTGCAGGTTGTTGCCATGGGCGCCGGTGACGCGAATGCGTTTTCCCTTCTTGCCGTTGCGCCGCTCGGCCGGCATGGGGATTGCCATCTCGCCGGTGAGATACTTGCCGGTCAGCGAAGCCGGATTGGCCATGACTTCGCCGGGTGAGCCCTGCGCGATGATCTTGCCGCCATGAATGCCTGCCGCCGGACCGATATCCAGGAGATAGTCGGCGGTGAGAATGGCATCCTCGTCATGCTCAACGACAATGACCGTGTTGCCGAGATCGCGCAGATGGTGAAGCGTATCGAGCAAGCGCGCGTTGTCGCGCTGGTGCAGGCCAATGGACGGTTCGTCAAGAACGTAGAGGACACCGGTAAGACCGGAGCCGATCTGCGAGGCAAGCCGGATGCGCTGGCTTTCGCCCCCTGAAAGCGTGCCGGAATTGCGCGAAAGCGAGAGGTAGTCGAGGCCGACATCGTTGAGAAACTTCAGGCGCTCGCGGATTTCCTTGAGGATGCGGGTGGCGATCTCGTTCTGCTTGTCGCTCAGGTTGCCGGGCAGGGTGGTAAACCACTTTGCGGCGTCGCGTATCGATTGCTGGGTAACTTCGCCGATATGCCTGCCGTCAATCTTCACTGCAAGGGCTTCCGGCTTGAGGCGATAGCCTCCGCAGGCCTGGCAGGGCGACGAGGACATGAACTTCTCGATCTCCTCGCGCATCCACGAGGAGTCCGTTTCGCGCCAGCGCCGCTCCAGGTTGCCGATCACGCCCTCGAAAGTCTTGCGCGTCTTGTAAGTGCGCATGCCGTCATCATAGGAAAACTCGATTTCCTCCTTGCCGGTGCCGCGCAGAACGGCGTTGCGCCCTTCCTCGGAGATGTCGCACCAGCGGTCGGAAAGCTTGAAGCCATAGTGCTTGCCAAGTGCTTCAAGAGTCTGGGCGTAATAGGGGGAGGGATTGGTCGATTTCGACCACGGCGCGATTGCTCCGCCGCGCAGGGTGAGCGACGGGTCCGGTACCACCATGTCCGAGTCTATACCCTGCTCGGTTCCAAGGCCGTCGCAGGACGGGCAGGCACCGAACGGATTGTTGAACGAGAACAGGCGCGGTTCGATCTCGGGAATGGTGAAGCCGGAAACCGGGCAGGCGAATTTCTCCGAGAACACGACCCGCTCATGGGTTTCGTTCTTCGACTTGTTGGCGCTGTCGGCAGCAGTTTCCGAGGCCGGCAGTGGCTTGTCGGCGAACTCTGCAACTGCCAGTCCATCTGAGAGTTTCAGGCAGGTTTCGAGTGAATCCGCCAGTCGTGCGGCAATGTCGTCACGAACCACCACACGGTCCACTACGACATCGATGTCATGCTTGTATTTTTTGTCGAGGGCAGGGACGTCGGCGATCTCGTAGAGTTCGCCATCCACCTTCACGCGCTGGAAGCCCTTCTTCATCAGCTCGGCGAGTTCCTTGCGGTACTCGCCCTTTCGGCCGCGCACGATGGGCGCCAGGATATAGAGACGCGTGCCTTCTTCCAGCGCGAGGATGCGATCAACCATCTGGGAAACCGTCTGGCTCTCGATGGGCAGGCCGGTCGCAGGGGAATAGGGAATGCCGACCCGCGCGAAGAGAAGGCGCATGTAGTCGTAGATCTCGGTCACGGTGCCGACGGTCGAACGGGGGTTGCGGCTGGTGGTCTTCTGCTCGATGGAGATTGCCGGCGACAAGCCGTCGATCTGGTCGACATCGGGCTTCTGCATCATTTCCAGAAACTGGCGCGCATAGGCCGAGAGCGACTCCACGTAGCGGCGCTGGCCCTCGGCATAGATCGTGTCGAATGCAAGTGAAGACTTGCCGGACCCGGACAGACCGGTAATCACGATCAGGCTGTCGCGCGGCAGATCGACGTCGATGTTCTTGAGATTGTGTTCGCGCGCGCCGCGCACGGAGATGAATTTGTGTTCGGCCATGGCCGGTCAGTTTCCATTCTTGCGCCGGGCGGGGTCGATCTGATCCGGCCTGATTTCAGGGTCTATATGGGTCGCAGCTGCGTCGGAGTCCACGGTTGTGCCAGCATTGTCCACCAGCGGCATTTCATCATCATTCCATGCCCGGATGCCAAGCCGCAGCGAGACCACGTTCTCGTAGCCCAGCATGCCCAGCGTTTCGGCTGCCATTGCGCTGCGGTTTCCAGACCGGCAAATGACAACAACCGGCTTTTGCCTCGCGAGAACCAGTTCCTCGACGGTTTCGGGATAATTCCACTCGGTCGCCGCTTCGAGAATGCCCCTGGGCACGTTGATCGATCCCGGAATGTGGCCCGTGGCAAATTCTTCGCGTTCGCGAATGTCGAGAAGCAATGTTCCGGGGTTAGCCGCAAGATGGGTTTCCAGATCCCACGGGTCAAGTTCGCGGATACGTTTTGCTGCTGCCTGGGCGAGGTCCGAATATGTGTGTCGTTTCATTCCGGTTTCCGTCATGAGTTTGCCAGGCAGATGCATTCAAACCGTTCAGGTCTGGTTTGACGCAGCCCGTAAGACCGGTTTTGACCGCGCAGGCCGGCACCGCGCGAGTACTTTCAACGCCACGCCGAATCGGCTTGAATGTTCCTATAATGTTCTATATCTAGCAAGATGGTGTTTTACCCATACTGCCACAAGCTGCCAGATGATCGAAAGGGTCATTTGGCACTGGCACCGGATGCCAAACAGATGTGGATGAGTTGTGGCGGCGGTTGGCCGCACCGGGGTGCTCCAGTATGGTCGGCGCCAATAAAGAAGGAGTTTCGACATGGCAGGCAGCGTGAACAAGGTAATCCTGGTCGGCAATCTGGGAGCAGACCCGGAGATCCGCCGTACCCAGGATGGCCGCCCGATAGCCAACCTCTCCGTGGCGACCTCGGAAAGCTGGCGCGACCGCAATTCAGGCGAGCGCCGTGAGCGCACCGAGTGGCACCGGGTGGTGATCTTCAACGAGGGGCTCTGCAAGATTGCCGAGCAGTATCTCAAGAAAGGCTCGAAGGTCTATCTCGAAGGCCAGCTTCAGACCCGCAAGTGGCAGGACCAGAACGGTCAGGACAGGTATTCCACCGAAGTCGTTCTCCAGGGATTCAACTCCACACTCACCATGCTTGATGGCCGCGGCGAAGGTGGCGGCGGTTCCGAGTACAGCCGCGTGTCCGACCAGGGCGGCGGCGGTGGCTATGGTGGCGGTGGCCAGTCCGGCGGCGGTTTCGGTGGCGGCAGCAGCGACCTGGACGACGAAATCCCGTTCTGATTACGGGTTAGCCGATCGCATGATTTTCCGGGTTTCCTTTCATGGAATCCGCTGTCGAGTACATGTGGATTTTTGAACGCATCAAGGATTTTCGCCAACTTGCGAAAATCTTTGCATGTTTTTGACATGCTTCGCCTTGCTACCGCCAGCAATCACCCGAATATAGGTGTATGAGCGGATTCCTTCTTCAGGCCTTCATATATCTTGTCGCGGCAGTCGTCGCGGTGCCGCTGGCAAAACGCCTCGGCATGGGGTCCGTGCTTGGCTATCTGCTGGCAGGTGCGTTCATCGGTCCGGTAACCGGGCTGATTGGTTCGAGTGAAACGAAGGACCTCCAGCATTTCGCCGAATTCGGCGTCGTGATGATGCTCTTCATCGTTGGCCTCGAACTGGAGCCGCGCAAGCTTTGGGCAATGCGTGTGCGCCTGCTTGGGCTTGGCGGGTTGCAGGTACTGATCACCGCCGTGCTGATCGGCAGCGGGCTCTACTGGCTTGGCTGGACACTGCGGGAATCCATCGCGATCGGCATGATCATGTCGCTGTCCTCGACGGCAATCGTGCTGCAGACGCTTAGCGAGAAGAACCTTCTCAAGTCGGAGGGCGGCTCGGCCAGCTTCTCGATCCTTCTGTTCCAGGATATTGCCGTCATTCCGATGTTTGCCGCCATTCCGCTGCTGGCGGAACCTGGCTATGTCTGGATGAGCCTCGACCAGCTGAAGGAAGCTGCGTCTCACACCGACAAGATCCACATGGGGCTCGTCGATGGATTGCCTGCCTGGGGTGTCGCCTCCGTGACCATCGGTGCAGTATTGGCGGTGGTGGTCGCGGGCCACTACCTTTCGCATCCTCTGTTTCATGTCATCGCCCAGACGCGGCTGCGCGAGATGTTCACGGCGACGGCACTATTGGTCGTTATCGGCATCGCACTGCTCATGACGCTTGTCGGGCTTTCGCCTGCGCTTGGCACCTTCCTCGCCGGCGTGGTTCTGGCCAACTCGGATTTCCGGCATGAGCTTGAAGCGGACATCGAACCGTTCAAGGGGCTTTTGCTCGGCCTTTTCTTCATAACCGTCGGTGCCAGCATCGACTTCGACATCTTCATGAACGAACCGGTACTGGTCATCGGACTGGCGCTCGGCATCATGGCGATCAAGCTGTTCGTGCTCTTTGTGCTGGCCTATGGATTTGGCATCCGGCCTCCGCATACATGGCTGGTGACGCTCAGCCTTGCGCAGGCGGGCGAGTTCGGCTTCGTCTTGTTGACGTTCTCGCTGCAGAACCAGGTGCTTTCGAACGAGACCGTGAGGCTGCTGCTGATGGTCGTCACGCTTACCATGCTTTTGACGCCCGCGATGTTCATCGTCTATGAGCGCTTCATCACCCGGTTCCGGTTTGCCCGCGTCGAGCCGACAGCAGACGAGATCACGGAAAAAGGCCCGGTGATCATCGCCGGGCTGGGGCGCTTCGGGCAGATCATCAACCGCATGATGGTTTCGAACGGTTTCTCGACAGTGGTTCTCGATCACCGCGCCGAGCTGATTCAGGGATTGAAGAAGTTCGGTATCAAGAGCTTTTACGGCGATCCAAGCCGCATAGACCTCCTGCGCGCCGCGGGCCTTCACGATGCCACGCTGCTGGTTGTGGCAATCGACGACGAGGAAAAATCCGTCGAGATAGTTCGCCAGGCAAAGCGCGAAAATCCGGATATTCACGTGGTCGCACGGGCGCATGACAGGATGCATGTCTATCAGCTCTACCGTGCGGGTGCCGACGACATAGTGCGCGAGACTTTCGATTCTTCCGTTCGCGCGAGCCGTTACGCACTTATGGCCATGGGATTCTCCGAATACCGGGCACAGGAACTGGCCGATGTGTTTGTGGAACACGATGTTGAGACCGTGCGGCACCTTGCGCGTTTGTGGAAGGAAGACATGAGTGTCTTCGAAAACGAGGAATACATCTCGGCTGCCCGTGAACGCGACCGCCTGATGCAGGATGCGATGGAGCGCATGCGGGAGAAGCGTGAAGCCGAAAAACGGCGCAAGGCCGAGCAGCCGGATGAGGATGAAGAGGCTGAAGACGATGCCGAGGGCAAGACTTCAGATGAGGAGTCGATGCCTGGTGAAAAAGCTCCCGTTGCCAATGACAACAAGGCGGGTTCGGTAGCTGTCGATGAGGCAGAACCTGACAGCGAGTCCCCAGGCGAAGTTCGCGACAAGGCCTGATTGCGGCAGCTGTCCGTTCTCACCCGGTACATCAATGGTGCGGGACTTGCGAAACGCAGCGGCAGAATGCACCCTCCGGCCACACTGATTCCGAAAAGGTTATGCGGCGATATGCGGATATTCAGAAGAGCATTCGACTTCAGCGGAAAGGCCAACCGTGCCGAGTTCCTGCGTGCGATTATCTACACCATCCTTTTCGTTCTCGCAGGCGCCTGGCTGGACGAAACCTATGTGGCACCGGCGCGCGGTTTCCTGCCGGGTGAAGAAGGAGCGGGGAACCCGACCGCGTTGCTGTTCGCCGCAATCGCGGCGATACCTCTTTCTTCGACAGCAGTCCGGTTCATGCACAAGCTCGGTGTTTCCGGCTGGTGGGCTCTGCCGCTGCTCGTCATTCCAACGCTTGCCTTTGCTTGGTGGTACGGAATGCTCGATCCGTACTATTGGGGCTACTATCCCGAGTAGTGGCTCGGGCAAAGGCGGGAGGTTTAATTCCTCAGATGACTGGAACCCTGTTACGCTGTTGGCGGTTAATGCCAACGCGGCAATAATTCGGTCATGATTCGATTTGACTATGCCACAACCGGTATTCGAACCATCCATGCCCCAGGAGGTTTCTTGATGAAATTCATTCGTATCGCAGCATTTGCCATCGCCACAGTCTTTCTGGTTGGCGGAATTGGATCGGCAGATGCATTTGCCGGACCGAAAAAGGTCTATCTGGTGAATGGCCTGTTCTCGAAAGTGTTCGGATATGGCCTGACGAATCTTTCGCGCAAGATACCGTACGCAAGGCATTTCAAGTTTGCCGGCGGTGTGCCGCAATCAACGATCAACGGCATCATTGCTGACGCTACCAGGGCCTACAACGCCGATCCAACTACCGAAATCAGCCTTGTTGGCATCAGCCAGGGGGCGAAGGCGGTCGCATCGATAGCTGCCGCGCTGGCCCGGCAAGGCGTCCAGGTTCATTACCTGGCAGCCATCGAGGGTGGCGACATGGTCACGGTTCAGGACAACGTCAAGAAGGCAGACAGCTTCGTGTGCGACGGGGCGGACTGCGCGCGCAAACCGCTGTACAGGGCTGGCGGCAACAGTGTCACCCGCATGCAGACGTTCACGCTCCATACCGGCCACATCGACAGCGGCAATGCGCCCAGCATGCACAGCAGGGTGATTGCACAGATCAACTCCAACTGACGGCGCAGGGGTATTCAAATCCGGGCTTGTAATGCTCAGCCGTCGATTTCGGCCAACCGGGCCTTTGCAGCCTTCCTGACTTCTTCGTCATGGTGCAGCTTGTTCTGCACCTCCACGTAGAGCCGTTTGACGATCGGGAACTGCTCTTTGATGGCCAGTTCGAGCCGGTAGATCGTGTCTTCGACATCGCCGACCGTCAGATCGTTCTTGAAATCAATCGAAAGCGCGAGAAGCACGTCGTTGGGCCCGCGGTGAAGCGTGCGTATTTCGTTAAGCCGGTCCACGCCGTCCAACTCCGCGACCTGCTTGCGGATTGCATCCGTGATTTCAGGCGCGGCTGCTTCACCGATCAGCAGCCCCTTGGTTTCGTAGGCCAGCAGAATGGCTGTCGTTCCCAGAATGATCCCGATGACCACCGATGCTGCGCCATCCAGTTCCGGTATCCCTAGATAGCCGGACAGGAAGATGCCGATCATTGCGACAAGAAGGCCCAGAATGGCGGCCGTGTCCTCGAACAGGACCGTAAAGACCGTGGGATCCTTTGACTCGTGGACGGCGCGCAAAGTTGAGCGCTTGCCGCGGATCGTCTGGAATTCGCGCCACGCGACGAACCATGCTGCGCCCTCGAACACCATGGCCAGGCCCAAGACGATGTAGTTGATCAGCGGGTTCTCGATCTCGTGCGGCTCGATGATCTTCTGGACGCCCTCGTAGATCGAGACACCGGCACCTACGGCAAAGATCAGAATGGCAACCACGAAGGCCCAGAAGTAAAGCTCTGCACCGTAGCCGAACGGATGACGCTCGTCTGCCGGACGGCGCGCCTTGCGCATGCCGTAGAGGAGCAGGCCCTGATTGCCGGTGTCGACCATGGAGTGAATGCCCTCTGAGAGCATTGCGGACGATCCCGTAATCGTTGCGGCAACGAATTTCGTCACGGCAATCAGCGCGTTGCCTGCGAGTGCAGCATAGATGACTTTTTTCGATCCTGCGGCCATGACGGGTATCAGGCGCTCTTGGAGGCAAACAGCGCGATCGCGCCATCTGCCACGAACTGAACGGCCAATGCAGCAAGCAGGACGCCCAGGAGCCTCGTGAGGATATTTCTACCCGTTTGCCCAAGATACTTGTCGATTGCCTCCGCCGCGAAAAAGGCCAGCAGAACGAGGCCGATCACAGCCAGTATGATGGCGATGAGAACAATGCGTCCCTGAATGTCCGTTGCCATCTGTGTCGAAAGCAGGATCGTTGCAGAAATCGCGCCAGGCCCTGCAATCAGCGGGATGGCCAGAGGAAACACGGCAATGCTGGCGATATGTTCCTTGCTCATGACTTCGGTGGTCTTTTCGTGGCGTTCCTGCCGTTTCTCGAAGATCATTTCGAAGGCGATGTAGAAGAGCAGAAGTCCGCCGGCAAGCCTGAAGGCGTGTATGGTGATCCCCATGAGCGATAGTATGGCCGTGCCGGTCATCGAGAACACGATCAGGAGCACGACGGCGATCGCTGTACCCCTGAAAGCCACGGAATAGCGCTCGGCGCGTGTCATCCCGGCGGTCAGACCCAAGAACAGCGGGGCAAGACCCGGCGGGTCAATCGTCACAAAAAGTGTGACGAAGGCGTTCAGCAATGTGTCTGTCGTAATCATCTTGATCTGCAATCGGGTTGTTTCAGGCAGTTACTCGCATCATCGGCCATATCGTTCAAGCGGGCAACCGCGCAAGCGCAAGATTGCGGAATGTGTGCTTTTCGCTTTCATTCTGCCGGCGTTCCATCCTGGATGAACACTCGCTGATTCAGGCCCGATTCTCGCCGGGACACGGCAAATCGGACGGCATTTCACACAAGGGGTACAAGTTTTTCACATGCGCTTGTAATGCATTGAAAAATATTAGGAAAATATTGCTGCGGCGGCGCGGTGAATTTGCTGCAAAGCGGTGAATCTGCTATTCACTTGAGCAGCGTTGCAAGCAACAGGAATAGCAAGTGTCCGACGAGACGAACAAGCCGGGCGGCCCAGGGGAAGGTCCGTCCGATATCAAGCCGATTTCCATTATCGAAGAGATGAGCCGCTCCTATCTCGATTACGCGATGAGCGTGATCGTGAGCCGTGCGCTGCCCGATGCGAGAGATGGTCTCAAGCCGGTACACCGGCGCATTCTCTATTCGATGTACGAGAACGGTTTCGAGTGGAACAAGCCCTACCGCAAGTCTGCCCGCGTGGTCGGTGATGTTATCGGTAAGTATCATCCGCATGGCGACAGCGCGGTCTATGACGCACTGGTGCGCATGGCGCAGGACTTTTCGCTGCGCCTGCCGCTGATCGACGGGCAGGGCAACTTCGGCTCTATCGATGGCGATCCGCCTGCTGCCATGCGCTACACCGAGTCGCGCCTGGCCAAGGTTGCCGGGGAAATGCTGTCGGATATCGACAAGGATACGGTCGATTTCCAAGACAACTACGACAATTCCGAGCGCGAACCGGTCGTTCTGCCGGCAAGGTTTCCCAATCTGCTCGTTAACGGCGCCGGCGGTATCGCGGTCGGCATGGCGACCAACATTCCACCGCACAATCTGGGTGAGGTGATCGATGGCTGCGTTGCGCTGATCGACAATCCGGCAATCGGCGTCGAAGAGATCATGGAGCATATTCCGGGACCGGATTTTCCGACCGGGGGCGTGATCCTTGGGCGTGCCGGCATCCGGTCCGCCTACGAGACCGGCCGTGGCTCGGTCATGATGCGGGGCAAGGTCGATTTCGAGACCGTAAGGGGCGAGCGCCAGGCAATCATCGTGTCCGAAGTTCCCTATCAGGTGAACAAGGCTTCGATGATCGAGAAGATTGCCGAACTGGTGCGCGACAAGCGCATCGAGGGCATTTCCGACATTCGCGACGAATCCGACCGCGACGGCTACCGCGTGGTGATCGAACTGCGGCGCGAGGCGGTGCCCGATGTCGTGTTGAACCAGCTTTACCGGTTCACGCCGCTGCAAACCTCGTTTGGCTGCAACATGGTGGCCTTGAATGGCGGCAAGCCGGAACAGCTCAACCTGCTGGATCTGTTGCGCGCATTTGTTGCCTTCCGCGAGGAAGTGGTCACGCGGCGCACGAAGTTCCTGCTCAACAAGGCTCGCATCCGCGCCCATGTGCTGGTTGGTCTTGCCATTGCGGTTGCCAATATCGATGAAGTGATCAAGTTGATCCGCCACGCGCCCGACCCGGCGACGGCTCGCTCCCAATTGATGGAGCGGCGCTGGGAAGCAAAGGACGTGGCTCCGCTTGTGGAATTGATTGATGATCCCAAGCACCGTTTGAACGACGACGGCACATACTATCTCTCCGAGGAGCAGGCGCGTGCCATTCTCGATCTGCGCCTGCAGCGCCTTACCGCGCTTGGCCGCGACGAGATCTCCGACGAGTTGCACAAGCTGGGCGATGAAATCCGCGATTATCTCGACATTCTTTCGTCGCGCGAGCGCGTTCTGACGATCGTCAAGGACGAGCTTGGTGCCGTGAAAGACGAGTTTGCCACACCGCGCCGTACCGAGATCGCCGACAGCGGGTTCGATGTCGACGACGAAGACCTGATTGCACGCGAGGAAATGGTCGTGACCGTTTCCCATTCCGGCTACATCAAGCGCGTGCCGCTCGATACATACCGGGCGCAGCGCAGGGGCGGAAAGGGCCGTTCGGGCATGTCTACGCGGGACGAGGATTTTGTCACGCGGTTGTTTGTCGCCAATACCCACACGCCAATCCTGTTCTTCTCCTCGCGCGGTATCGTCTACAAGCTGAAGGTGTGGAAGCTGCCTCTTGCTGCTCCACAGGCGCGCGGCAAGGCGCTCATCAACATTCTGCCGCTGGAACAGGGTGAGCGTATCACCAAGACGATGCCACTTCCCGAGGACGAGGAAAGCTGGAACGATCTCGACATCATGTTCGCGACCACGCGCGGTACCGTGCGGCGCAACAAGCTGTCCGACTTCGTGCAGGTGAACCGCAACGGCAAGATTGCCATGAAACTGGAAGATGGCGACGGCATCGTTGGTGTGGAAACCTGTACTGAGGATGCAACGGTGCTTCTGACTTCCGCCAACGGTCAGTGTATCCGTTTCCCGGTTGACGATGTGCGCGTGTTTACGGGCCGCAATTCCGTCGGTGTGCGCGGCATCAATCTGGGCAATGGTGACGAGGTCATTTCCATGACCATCCTGAACCCGTCGCAGGCCGAGGCCTGGGAGCGGACTGCCTATCTCAAGCGCCGTCGCGCGGAACTTGCTGCCGAGGCTGGCGAGGTTCCCGAGGAAACCCATTCCGAAGCCGAGGAAGGCGAAGAAGAGGGGCTGGTACTTTCAGAAGAGCGTTACCAGGTGATGCGCGAACGCGAGCAGTTCATTCTTACCGTTTCCGAAAACGGCTATGGAAAACGCTCGTCTAGCCACGAGTACCGGGTTTCCGGGCGTGGCGGCAAGGGCATCACCGCCATGGTGGTCAATGACCGCAACGGCAAGCTTGTCTCTGCTTTCCCCGTTGAAGCGGGCGATCAGATCATGCTGGTGTCCAATGGTGGCCAGCTTATCCGCACCCCGGTGAAGGATATACGCATTGCCGGACGCTCCACGCAGGGTGTGACAGTCTTCAATACGGCAAAGGAAGAAAAGGTGGTCTCCGTCGAGCACATTTCAGAATCGGATGATGATGAGATCGACGAGATCAACGCGGAAGCACCGGCAGGCGAAGCGGTCGCAGAAGCGGGTGATTCCGACTTGCCTGTGAGCGCTGATGCGCCCGCAGGCGATGATGTGCAGGACGGTGGGGAAACGCCTGAAGGGTGACCCGCAAAAGGTTGCGTTTCGTTGAGGATTTCTCCCGTTCGCTGCTTCTTGAGCAGTAAACTTCGGATTACCTTCCTGAAACGCGCCTGATGCGGTCAAAGTCCGGCGCGTGCCGGACTATTCGGTTTGTCAGGCAAGGAAACGAGCTTCGCGATCTTCCAAGCGTTCATTTACGCGGCGATTTTCATTGGCTTCGACGCGCAAGACTGCGGAAACGCTGAGCAACGTGACCATGATGAAAGCGGTAATTACGAGTCCCATTTTCTCTTCTCCTGTTCAGGTCGTCCGGTTTGTTATCTGTTCTATCCCGTTCAATCTGAACGGCTCCGGAATTCCCTGTTCATGTGCTGTTAATGCTGAACCTACTGCTTTTGTTCCAAAGATATGTGCAGAAGGTCACAATATGATTTCCGGCAGCACCGGCGGGCGATTGACGCTTGCGGGCAATGAATTGCGGTGACAAAAGGAAAGAATGAAAAGAATTGCGCTATATACCGGGTCCTTCGACCCTTTCACCAACGGTCATCTGGACGTGCTTCGCCAGGGATTGGGTATCGCCGATGAGGTGATCGTCGCCATTGGCATCCATCCGGGCAAGGCACCGATGTTTTCCTTCGAGGAGCGCAAGGACCTCGTATATGCCTGCGTGGATGCGGCATGCGGCGAGGACAGCAAGCGGGTGAAGGTCGTGGCATTCGACAATCTGGCGGTGGAAGCGGCGCGCGGACAGAATACGTCCTTCATGCTGCGCGGCCTGCGCAATACAACGGATTTCGACTACGAGATGCAGATGGCGGGCATGAATGGCGAAATGGCACCGGAAGTGGGGACGGTTTTCGTGCCTGCAAGCCCGGGCACCGGTCACATTACCGGCACATTGGTGCGCCAGATCGCAAAGATGGGCGGCGATGTCTCGGCTTTTGTTCCGCCTGCTGTAGAAAACGCTCTGAAGGAAAAGCTTGGCGGATGATCCTGCTGTGGCAGGATTGGCGCGAGGTTTCCCAAACAGCATATCCCTCCAAATGGAAAGACACATGATGAAACAGGCTTTCTTTTCGCTTGCGCTTGCCGGCGCAGTACTGAGTGCGTCTCCGGCGTTGGCAGCCAGCGATACGGTTAAGATGACGCTCAAGGACAATTGCGCGGTCACCATCAAGCTTCGCCCCGATCTTGCTCCGCAGCATGTGGAGCGTATCGAGACGCTGGCCAAGCAGGGTTTCTATGATGGGATCGTGTTTCACCGGGTGATCGACGGCTTCATGGCTCAGACGGGCGACCCGACGGGAACCGGCATGGGCGGGTCCGACCTGCCGGACCTTCCTGGCGAGTTCACGGGCGAACCGTTTGAGCGCGGGACCGTAGGCATGGCGCGCTCGCAGGATCCGAACAGCGCCAATTCCCAGTTCTTCATCATGTTCGAACCTGCGCCGCACCTCAACGGCAGCTATACCGTTTTCGGCCAGGTGACCGAAGGCATGGAGTGCATCGACAAGATCAAGCGTGGCGGTGGCGCGAACGGTATGGTATCGGACCCCGACAAAATCATCAAAATGGAAGTCGTCGAGAAATGACGGCCCAAGGCAACAGGGAAATTTCGAATGGCATATGACGACCCGGAAAACACGATCCTGATGGAAACCACCAAGGGGCCGGTAGTGATCAAGCTGCGTCCGGATCTCGCTCCCGGTCATGTGGAGCGGATCAAGGAACTGGCCCGCGAAGGGTTCTATGACGGCATCGTGTTCCACCGCGTGATCGATGGTTTCATGGCACAGGTAGGTTGCCCGCACGGAACCGGTACCGGCGGTTCGGACAAACCGGACCTCAAGGCCGAGTTCAACGACGAGTCGCATGTTCGCGGCACGTGCTCGATGGCCCGTACCCAGAATCCACATTCGGCCAACTCGCAGTTCTTCATCTGCTTCGACGAAGCGCCCTTCCTGAACCGCCAGTACACCGTTTGGGGCGAAGTGATCGAGGGCATGGACAACGTCGATCAGATCAAGCGCGGCGAGCCTGTGAAGGACCCGGATTCCATCGTTTCCATGAAGGTGGCTGCGGACGCCTGATCGGGCTGTCATTCTATGAACATACCCATTGGCAGTCCGGTTCGTCAGCCGGGCTGCCATATTGCATTCGGGTGGCCTGATGCGCGTTGATCTTTTCGATTTCGAACTCCCGGACGACCGGATTGCGTTGAGGCCAGTCAGCCCGCGCGATTCTGCGAAATTGCTTGTCGTCAAGCCGGGAGAGGCGTTTGCAGACCGCGTGGCAAGTGATCTTCCGCGTCTTCTGGAACCGGGCGATGCGCTTGTTTTCAACGATACACGTGTCATTCCGGCGCAACTGGAAGGGACGCGGGAACGCGATGGCGCAATTGCCCGAATTGGCGCAACCCTGCACATGCGCACGGCGCCCGACCGCTGGAAGGCCTTCGTTCGCGGAGCAAAGAAACTGCGCGATGGCGACCGCGTCCGTTTCGGGGAAACGGGTGAGGCCTGCTATCTTGGCGTCCTTGATGCGACAGTTACGGGCAAGGGAGAGGAGGGAGAGGTTGAACTGGCCTTCGACCTTTCAGGGCCGGCGCTGGACGAAGCCCTTGCTGCCGTCGGCCACATTCCGCTACCGCCATACATTGCTCTCAAACGTGCCGAGGACGAGCGGGACCGCGCCGACTACCAAACTATCTATGCGCGGGAGGAAGGCGCTGTTGCAGCCCCCACCGCGGGTCTGCATTTTACCGATGAACTGTTCGAAGCGCTTGATGCGCGGGGTATCGAACGGCATTTCGTGACCCTGCATGTGGGAGCGGGCACGTTTCTGCCGGTCAAGGCGGATGACACCAAAGACCACAGGATGCATTTCGAGCGCGGCGTGGTACCCGCTCAAACCGCCGATGCGCTGAACGCCGTAAAGGCGCGCGGCGGCCGCATCATTTCGGTCGGCACCACATCGCTCAGGCTTCTCGAAAGCGCAGCCGATGACGACGGCAAGCTGCATGCGTGGGAGGGGGCGACGGACATCTTCATCACGCCTGGATACCGTTTCCGGTTCGTCGATATGCTGATGACGAATTTCCACCTGCCGCGCTCTACGCTGATGATGCTGGTCTCGGCCTTCAGCGGGCTGGAGACAATGCGTTCCGCTTACGCACATGCCATCGAAAACGGCTATCGTTTCTATTCCTACGGCGATGCCTCGCTGCTATACCGCGCGCCATGACGAAAGAATTCAGCTTCAAACTTATCGCCACTGACGGCAAGGCGCGGCGCGGCGAGATATCCATGCCGCGCGGAAACGTCCGTACCCCGGCCTTCATGCCGGTGGGTACGGCTGGCACCGTCAAGGCCATGTACATGGACCAGGTCAGGGATCTGGGTGCAGATATCATCCTCGGCAATACCTATCACCTGATGTTGAGGCCCGGCGCTGAGCGTGTGGCCAAGCTTGGCGGGCTGCATACATTTTCCACTTGGCAGGGGCCGATACTGACCGATTCCGGCGGTTTCCAGGTCATGTCGCTTGCCAACCTGCGCAATCTGACCGAGGAGGGTGTTCGGTTCCAGTCTCACGTTGATGGCTCCAAATTCTTCCTTTCGCCCGAGCGGTCGATCGAAATACAGGGGCTTCTGGGTTCCGACATCCAGATGCAACTGGACGAATGCATCGCGCTTCCAGCCGAGCGCAAGGAAGTCGAGCGTGCCATGGAACTGTCGCTGCGCTGGGCGGAACGGTCGGCCAAGGCCTTTGGCAATCAGCCTGGCAAGGCGATGTACGGCATAGTGCAGGGTGGTGATATTCCCGACCTTCGCATCCGCTCAGCCGAGGCGCTGGCAGCAATGGACATGAAGGGATACTCCATCGGCGGGCTGGCTGTTGGAGAGCCGCAAGAGACGATGCTCGCAATGCTGGACATAACGTGCCCGGTGCTGCCCGCCGAGAAGCCGCGATACCTGATGGGCGTGGGAACGCCGGACGACCTCATCGAGAGCGTTTCGCGCGGGGTGGACATGTTCGATTGCGTGATGCCGACGCGGGCAGGGCGGCATGGCCTTGCATTTACGCGTTTCGGCAAGATCAACCTTCGCAATGCACGCCATGCGGAAGATCCGCGACCGCTGGACGATGAGAGCAACTGTCCCGCGAGCCGCGATTACTCACGGGCCTACCTGCATCATCTCGTGCGTTGCAACGAGTCGCTGGCCGGCATGCTCCTGACATGGAACAACCTGGCATATTACCAGTGGCTCATGCAGGGAATGCGGGATGCCATCGAGGCCGGACGTTTCGAGGACTTCAAGGCAGAGACAAAAGAAGGCTGGGAGAGGGGCGATATCACCGCTCTCTGACCTTTCGAAGCCGGACTGGCGAAGGTGAGCCGGCGTCAGACGCCTACGCCCTTGAAGGGGTCTATCTTCACGCCGATGATCTTGAGTGATCCGTCAGGCTGACGCTGCAGCATGTAGATGGCCTGCCAAAGCCTGCCAGACCGGTCCGTGATGATGACTTCCTGGTGGAGCGCGCCGCCCGATTGGATGCTGCGGCCAAAACGGTAATCGGCGGGATCGTTGACCATCGGATAGCCGCGCGTGACCATCTGCATGAAGCTTTCCACGCTGGGAAAGATGGTTCGGATGTTCGGAGCCGCGTGCGAATAGGCGCGCGCCATGTCGCCGGACTTGAAGGCTTCGAGTTGGTCCTGGATAACGGAACGCGCCTCGCTGTCGTCCTGCTGGATCATGACGGTGCCGGTATCCTGGCCGCTCTTGTTGGCGGCCAGCACTGTTCCTGGCATTGCTAGCAATCCAATCAGGAGGATTGCTCTCGTAATTTTGATCGTTGCAGGTTTGGCTTCAAAAGGGGGCATGGCAAACTCCTTTGAAGCTATACGACTGGCGTGCCCCAATGGACCATTTCAGCTCTTTTCGCGGATCATTTCCATTGCCATGGAGGCGAGGATGGGAACCCGCGAGCCGTAAAGCTTGGCCAGTTCCGGGTTGGAGGCATTGCCGTCCAGTGAGCGCTTGTAGACGCCCTGGAGAATGGCGGCGAGCCTGAAGAAGCAGAAGGCCACGTAGAAGGTCCAGTTGTCCGGTTTGTCGATATCACGCCGCTTGCAGTAGGCGGCAACATACTCCTCTTCCGTGGGAATGTCCTTCGACTTGCGATCAAGATCGCCCAGGCCGCGGAAGCTGCCCTCATGGGGCAGTCGCCATTGCATGCATTGATAGGCGAGATCGGCCAGCGGATGGCCAAGTGTCGAGAGTTCCCAGTCGAGAATGCCGAGAATTTCCTTGCCGTCATGGCTGAAGACCATGTTGTCGAGCCTGAAATCGCCATGCACCAGCGAAATTGCTCCATCGTCTGCCGGCATATTGGCTTCCAGCCAGGAAATCAGGTTGTGCACGTCGTCGTAGCGGTCGACCTCGCTGGCTACGTATTGCCTGGACCAGCGGCCAGTCTGCCTTTCGAAATAGTTGCCGGGCTTGCCGAAATCGCCGAGGCCCACCGCCTCGATGTCGACAGAGTGCAATTTTGCCAGTGCGTCGTTCATGCGGTCATAGACGACGGCCCGCCGTTCATTCGCATCCGGTCCAACCAGTTCGGGCAATACCGGGTCCCAGAAGATGTGCCCGTCCAGGAATTCCATGACGAAGAACATGCGCGAGAGCGGTCCTTCATGTTTGAGCGACAGGGCATATACCCTTGGCACCGGTACGCCGGTTTCCGCCAGCGCCTTCATCACCCGGTATTCACGATCGACCTGATGCGCGGATTGCAGGAGTTCGCCGGGTGGCTGGGTTCTCAAAACATAGTTGCCGCTCTCGGCATGAATCATGAAGGTAGGATTTGACTGGCCGCCCTCGAACTTCCTGATCTCCCTGAGATCATGAAAGCCGGGTACGTGCTGCTCCAGCCACGGAGCCAGGTGTTCGGGATCGAGTTCGTTGGGATTGTCAGTCATCTTGTCGAATCCGGCCTCCTCTGTCACAACACGAGGAAACCACCTTTACCGTGACAACTCAATTGCTTCGCGAGAATAACGCGTGGATCGGTTGCCTGGGATTGCGCCATTTTAAAACCTTATTTCCTGTGATACGGCAGAGCCGTGTTGTTCCTTGTCGAGACGGCCCGATATTTCTGCCTTCGCAGCATGGCGATGTCCATCGGGATTGCGGGGCACGCCGGATCAGCGATCCTGAAATCCAGATGAAAGGCGATGGCAGCAAAGGCATGGGGAACAAACCACCTATTGTCAGCGGTTTCGGGGATGATGAAGACCGGCAGTTCACGAATTCGGTGATCCGTCTTTCGCTTATCGCAATCGTTGTTTCGGCCATCATCTTTACGGTCTTTCCCGGACTCGATCTCCTGGCGCATTCCCTTATCTGGCAGGATGGAAGGTTTGTCCTTGATGGCGATCCATTCTGGTCCGGGTTCAGGCAGTTCCTGCTCGATTTCACCAAATTGTTCTACTTGGTCTGCGTGGTTGCCGTGGTCCTTGCGCTGAGGTCCAATCGCCGCGTGATGGGACTGGCATCGGATGCGTGGGGTTACATCCTGATCTGCAGTCTGCTCGGCCCTGGTCTCCTGGTGAACTTGATCCTGAAGGCCTTCATCCCGAGACCGAGGCCGCGCGAGGTGATCGATTTCGGCGGCTCGCTGGATTTTGCTTCGATTCCCGGGTTCGGCGGCGCCTGCGACAGCAATTGTTCCTTCGTGAGCGGAGAGGTGGCTTCAACCGTCATGACGCTGGCGGCTCTTGCCTTCGTCGTGCCTTCAAGACGACCATTGATTGCATTTCTGGTATTGCCGGGATGGTTGATCGTGGGTGCGATGCGCATGGGGCAGGGCGGACACTTCCTGTCGGATGTGCTGTT
This sequence comes from Nitratireductor sp., assembly GCA_020637805.1. Taxonomy (GTDB): domain Bacteria; phylum Pseudomonadota; class Alphaproteobacteria; order Rhizobiales; family Rhizobiaceae; genus Salaquimonas. Next base: position 98,115 of record JACKJU010000001.1, read on the forward strand.
CTCGGGACTGTTCATGATACTTCTTGCCGCGGTGGTTTTCCGGTACAGCTTCATTTCACCGCTTCCGCTGCCCAATAGCTGGAAGTCGCGGATGCAGGGCTGGTTCACGCCAAAGGGAAGCGCAGGCTCATGAAGCTGATCGAGCGCTACATATTCTCAAAGGCGGCCACGGGCTTCCTGCTCACGCTGCTCGCGCTTGGAGGGGTGGTCTGGATCATCCAGATTTTCCAGCAGATCGACTTGGCGGCAAGTTCCGGCCGTTCCCTAATCGCATATCTGCAGATCACGGGTCTTGCCATTCCTGCACTGTTCTTCGCGGTCATACCGATCGCCCTGATGCTGTCGGTGGCCAGTACGGTCAACCAGCTCAACAACAATTCCGAGCTTGTGGTGCTTTCGGCTGCAGGCGCATCCAACCGGATAATCGCAAAGCCCTTCATCGTGCTCGCCTTGATTTGCACATTGTTCGTTGGTGCGGTGGCGCACTTCATCATGCCGATATCGCTCAAGGAGATGAAAGGGCAGGCATCGCGCATGAAGGCGGACCTGCTTTCCCTGATCGTACGGGAAGGCGTATTTACAGCTATCGAGAAGGGTATGGTCGTCCACGTGGCGCGGCGCAACGATGACGGCAGCCTTGGTGGCGTGTTGCTGTATGATTCGCGCGATCCAAAGGAAAGCTGGATTTATTTCGCCAGGCGGGGCGTCGTAAGCCAGGCCAATGGACGGTCAGCCCTGCTGTTGCAGGATGGCGAAATCCAGCTGGACCAGTCGACGACCCAGCCGCCGACAACCGTGAAATTCCAGAACTACGTGATCGACCTCGACACGATGACGCCGGAAGAGACCGAGAAGAAGTACCGAAGGCCGATGGAGCGTACGACACCGGCCTTGTTCAATATCGATCCGGAAGACAGCTATTACCGGCGCAAGCCGGATGAATTCGACATCCAGATCCATGTGCGGTTTTCGGAGATGCTTTGGCCGCTGGCAAACGTACTCGTTCTGCTGGCATTCGCGGGCCAGGCGCGTTCCAGCCGGCAGGGTGCCACCAATGCAATCTTCTGGGCTGCGGTGCTGCTTCTGATCCTTCGCGGCATAGCATTCAGTGCCCAAAACTCCGCCAAGGGCGACCTGATCCAGCTTGTCTGGCTTTATGTCATTCCGGTCGCTGCCATCCTGGCGGCAAGCTATTACCTGTGGCGAAACCGCGTGGTGACCATGCCCGAGTGGCTGAGGCCGCATGCCGACAGGCTCGCCATCTACATGGAAAACGATTTCAACCGCAGGAAGGAAGCCTATATCGCGTGGCGCAGGCGAATAAGTCGCGAGGGGCTGTTCTCCCGGCGGGCGGGTTAGGCAGGCGCGTCTTCTCGCGTCAATTCTTGCGGTTCAACATCGCGTTCTGAAGGATTTTCTGAACGTGCTCTCCGCCGTGGACAAAGCTGTCTGCTTCGCCGAAATCAAGAATCTTGTCGAAGTTTTCCGCGATGGCCTCCGCATTGCGCTCGCTGTCGTCAAGGTAGATGCCCTTGCTCTCGCGTATCTGCATGGCGGAATAGGTTCCGGCTCCGGCAAACAATACCGTCCGATTCGGCGCATCCTCGCCTGAAAGGAAAACCGCAGCCGGGGTGACGAATTGCGGATCGAGCGCGGCAAGCATTTCGGGCGCGAGGACATCTTCGGTCATGCGCGTGGCTGCAGTGGGTGCAAGGCAGTTGATACGGATATTGTTGCGCATTCCCTCGATGCAAAGCGTGTTCATGAGGCCCACCAGGCCCATCTTTGCAGCTCCGTAATTCGACTGTCCGAAGTTGCCGTAAACTCCTGAAGTCGACGTGGTCATGACAATGCGCCCGTAATTCTGCTCGCGCATGATGTTCCAGACTGCCATCGAGCAATTAGCCGACCCGTTCAGGTGAACGTCAACGACCGGGCGCCACAGTGCGGGGTCCATCTTGGCGAAACTCTTGTCGCGAAGGATGCCGGCATTGTTGACAAGGACGTCGATACGGCCCCAGCGTTCCATGGCTTCCGCGGCCATCGCGGTGCACTGATCGAAGTCGGTTACATTGGCCGCATTGGCGATTGCCTCGCCCCCGGCATCGACGATCTCGGCTACCACAGCTTCGGCTGGCGACTGGGACGTGCCCGTGCCATCGCGTGCGCCGCCGAAGTCATTGACAACGACCTTTGCGCCGCGCCGCGCGAACTCCAGGGCATGGCACCTGCCCAGCCCGTTGCCGGCGCCTGTCACGATTACCACGCGGTCCTGAAATCCGATCGTCATTGCATTTTCCGTTTCATCTGTTTTGTGAAGTGGCCAGTTACGGATGCAGGCATATCGTTTCAGGCGAAGCGGTCAAGCATGAAGGACGAATGCCTGAGTTACCTGTTCGTGCGATGTGGCTGTGTGGCCAGGCAGGGTCCACTGCCTGTCACTTGCCACGCGCCTGACTGCGGGTGGAGGGCTTGCGGGCGGGGGGCTCCGTGATTTCGACTGGAGTGCGCATGATGATTTCACGATGCGGGAAGGGTATGCCGATGTCCGCCTCCTTGAACGCATCCCACAGACCGATCAGGACCGTGCCGCGGATGTTCGTCAGACCGTTGCGCGGGTCGGATATCCAGAAGCGGAGAACGAAGTCGAGGGAGGAATCCCCGAAACCGACGAGCCAGCAGACCGGCGGTTTCACTTTCGATATCCGGTCGATGCCGCCGGCCACTTCCTTGGCTATGCGAATGACCTCGTGAGGATCGCTATCGTATGAAACGCCGAAGCTGACATCTATTCGAACGAGGTCGTCGGAGAAGGACCAGTTCACCACCTGGCGGGTAATGAAATCCTCGTTCGGTATGAGGTACTCCTTGCCGTCGCGGGTGATTACCGAAACGAAACGCGCTCTCAGTTCGCGCACCCATCCGAAAGTGTCTTCAAGCGTGATCGTGTCACCGGGCTTGATCGATTTGTCGAGCAGGATGATGACACCCGATATGAAGTTCGAGACAACCTTCTGAAGGCCGAAACCGAGACCAACGCCAACGGCACCGGAGAAGACGGTCAATGCTGTCAGGTCGAGGCCAATTCCTGAAAGTGCTGCCGTAAGGGCGACAATGATCAGGATGATCTTGACGAACTTGCCGATCAGGACCTGCAGGGAGGGCGTGAGATCCTCCATGCGGTTGATCCGGTTCTGGACGAAGTTGCCGGTGAAGTTGGCAATCCAGAGCAGTGAAACAATCAGCAGAATTCCCTGAATTACCTGGAGCATACTGAAACGGGTCTTGCCCATTCCGAAGCTCACGGAATCCAGTGTATCGGCAATCGGTGTGTAGAGATTGGTGATGTTGAGCGCGACGATCGTCCAGACGACAAGGGCGACCATTCGCGAAATCGTGCGTGTGCGAATGACCCTCGAAAGGACGGCAATAACAAGCCAGGCTGTTGCCAGTTGAAGTGCAATGCTGATCAGGTAGGAACGGCTGGGCCAGGTCACGGATTGCATGACAAGCAGAACCAGGCCGATCACCGGAATGAAGAAGAGCCATTCGAGACGGCGCAGCAAGGCCGAAAGCATGCGCAACAGTCCGGGATTGCCCTTGATGTTGCGGACACGGGCTTCCGCTCTTGGCTCGGCATATTTGGCTGCAAACCAGGCAATGACAAAGCAGCCGACGATCAGCAGAAGCTGGTAGGCCGACCATGGCTGCATCAGATAGGACCAGAGACTATGCGCCTTGGTCAGGATCATCTGTCCGTATTCGTTCAAGTTACCTTTCCCGATTCCATCCGTTGCGAACATCGTGCGGTGCCGGAGGCGTGAAAGTCAATTAAAGATGCCAACCTGGATCCGGGTGAGGGCGGCATTGCTACCGGCCACCTGCAAGGTACAAAGACCGTTCCGGAGAACTTTTTTTGAACGCGAATGTTAAGCTGCATCCAGCTTTGTCTCGGGCGGTGAGCCGCAGAATCCTAACAGCCAAAGTAAACGGATTATTGCAAGAAATAACGAAAAAACCCGGCGCTCGCGGCGTGATTTCACTCAACCATTTGATGTAATTGAAAAATTCAATCAGATTGGAGTCCAATTATTTGTATAAAAATTTAATAAAAATAGTTCTGCATTTTACACGTAAATGTTAATGCATTGTATTGATTGCAAATAATTCAGACTGAAGGCATTTGTTGCTTCGAGAGTTCAACAACCAACACGAGGCAGGTAAAATGACTTTCTTCCTTTTCAACAAGTTTGCATGGGGTTCCAAGTGGGGCGGTCACGACCGCGGATACAATGATGACTGCGATACGGGCGGTTCGTATCATCATGGCGGCCACGAAGAAGGCGGACACGGTCTGATCGGCGGTCTGGTAGGTGGCATTGTTCACGCCAAGCTGAGCCTGGTCGGCGGTCTGCTGGGTGGCCTTTTTGGCCACGGCGGTCACGGTCAGGAAGAAGAGTATTCCGAGCACCATTCCGGCGGTCATGGCAATGGCGGCTATGGAAACGAACACGGCGGCTGGGAAGACTTCGGCCGTGGCGAAGAAGACTGTGGCGGAGTATCCATGTACGAAGAACCCGAGGAAGAAGACGCCGGCCATGATTGCGGCTTCAGCTTCCATTTCGAATTCTGCGGTCACTGACCTTAACGCCGCACAAGAGAATTCAGAGGCCCCGTATCAGCGGGGCCTTTTTGCGTTTCTGAGTCAATTCGTCAGCGCGACAGCAATCTCAGAGGCTACTCGTGCGTTGTGCCGGATAAGCGCAATGTTGGTCGCAAGCGACCGGCCTTCGGTCAGTTCGACAATCCTGGCAAGAAGCCACGGAGTTACGTTCTTGCCGCTGATACCAGACGCCGAAGCCTCGTCAATTGCTGTACGAATGTAACCCGCCATCTCTTCGCGCGGGATTTCGGCAGTCTTCGGAACGGGATTGCCGATCAGCATTCCTCCTTGTTGGCCGAGCCTCTGACGCATTTTCCAGAGGTTCGCGACAGCGTTGGCGGTGTCCAGGCGCAGCGGCGCCTTTTGCGTGCTTTCCCTGGACCAGAAAGCAGGAAACACGTTGGTTCCATAACCGATTACGGGCACACCACCGGTCTCAAGCACTTCCAGCGTTTTGGGAATGTCGAGGATTGCCTTGGCGCCGGCGCAAACCGTGATGACGCCAGTCAGCGACAACTCCGCGAGATCTGCGGAGATGTCGAATGTGGTTTCGGCCCCCTGATGGACGCCGCCAATTCCACCGGTGGCGAATACCTCGATTCCGGCAAGACTGGCGGCCATCATGGTGGCAGCAACGGTGGTGGAGCCGGTCTTGCCTTCAGACAGGGCATAGGCCATGTCCGCGCGCGAGAGTTTCATCACCTTTTCCGCCTTTGCCAGCATTTCAAGCTGTTCGCCGGTCAAGCCAATGTGGATATGACCATCGAAAACGGCGATTGTCGCAGGTGTGGCGCCTGCATCCGCAACATCGGTCTCGACAGCTTGTGCGGTTTCGAAGTTCTGCGGCCAGGGCATCCCGTGAGTGACAATGGTCGATTCAAGCGCCACAACGGGGCGACCTTGATCGAGTGCTGCCTTTACAGGACCGGAAAACCGGATCGGTGGGTTCATGTCAGTTCCCTCGCTGCTTATGGGCCACGGATATGCCCGAAGAGGCCTCAAGCGTTTGCCAATTCAGGACAGGCGGTACAGTTTCGGCTACCTGAACCGTGAGTGAGGCTGCAACAATGCCGTAGGCAACCGCGTTCGCAAGGCTTTCGCCTTTCGAGAGGGAAGCCAGAACCGTTCCGGCAAGGCAGTCGCCTGCGCCATTTACATTTACCAGGTGAGTGGGTGAAGGCACTCCCGAACAGCCGAATTCTCCGGCCTCCCACCAACGAACCGGATTGGCACCGTCGGTCATCACGGCCCCGGTAAGCCCCATTGCATGCAGGAGTGCTGCGAGTTCAGCTGTGTCGTTGCTCGAGCTGCCCGTGATCGCGCGCGCTTCTTCGCTGTTTAGGAAAAGAAGGTCGAGAAAGCCCAGTATAGGGATCAGTCGCCTGGACTTGGTCGCGGATATCGCTGCCGCCGCAAGCCTGGCACCGTCGCTGTGACGAACGATGTGAAGCAGCACCTCTTCGGGAACGTTGGCGGTGAGAAGGATCAGGTCGCTCAGTCCAATGGCTGGCAGGAAATGTGTATCTACCCAGCTGATATCGATCAGATCATTCTGCCGCAGGTCGGCAGCGCCGACTGTCAGCTCACCTTCCGGCGTGAACAGGCCGGCATAGATGCCCGTCGGATGCCGGCTCGATTCAATGAGTTCAGCCTCGATTTTCCGGCTGGAACAGGTCTGACGGAGCAACTCGCCATTTGCATCGGCTCCTACAGGGGCGACAATGCGGACTGGCACATCAAGCGCGGCAATTGCAGATGCAATGTTCAGTCCGCCACCGCCAGCCATGAATGCAAATGTGGCCGGGTTCGAGGTCGCCATGATGGGGGTTGCGGCAAATGTTGCAATCATGTCCACATGTGCGCCTGCCAGAACGTGAACCTTTTCGAAGGCGAGGGGGGATGTCGCTTGCATGTGTCAGATCGGGCGCAGCAACAGGACAGAAACGCTGTCTCCTGCGCCGGCTTCCGGCGCGAATGGCGGACGAACGATCAGGCAGTCCGATTTCTGAAGGGTTGCCAGCATGGATGAATCCTGCACGCTGAAGGGCGCTACTTCCAGCGTTCCGTTTTCCAGGCGCCGCGCTGTGGCGCGCACATGGTCCTGGCGCTGGTCGTTAGCGGGCATCGGGCCGCCAAGAACTGCGGGGATCGGGCGTGCCGCCTCTGCAGGATGCCCGCCCAGCACGCGGATCAGCGGGCGGACAAACAGGCTGCTGGCCACGAGACTGGAAACCGGGTTGCCCGGAAGCCCGAGCAGCCGGACCCGCTTTCCGCCAACATCACGCCATGCAAAGATCACGGGTTTTCCGGGACGCATGGCAACCTTCACGAAGGAGAAGGTAAAGCCGAGTTCTTCCAGTACCGGTTTGACCAGATCGTGGTCGCCAACCGATGCCCCGCCGGATGTGACGATCAGGTCCGCGCCAGCGGCCATGGCCTTGTCCACTATCCGGGAAAGTGCCTCCCTTGTGTCCGGTGCAATTCCCAGATCCATGGCGTCTGCGCCAGCCTCACGCGCCAATGCCATCAGGGCCAACGAATTCGATGCGATGATCTGGCCCGGACGGAGCGCATTGCCCGGCAGCACAAGTTCGTCGCCGGTCGTGATCACGAAAACCTTGGGCCTCCGGTAGACGGTCAGCGAGGCGTGGTTCATGGATGCTGCAAGCGCAAGCGTGTGCGGAAGAAGCTGGCTGCCCCTCGGGATCAGAATGTCGCCTTCGCGAAAATCCAGTCCGGCCTTGCGAATGTTCCTTCCCGCTCCGGTTTCACTGGTGACCGTGACGGTGTCGTCCTTCGCCTCGGTGTTTTCCTGGATCACGACGGTGTCTGCGCCATCCGGCACAGGTGCTCCGGTAAAGATGCGTACCGCCTGGCCGGGAGCGACCACGGACGAAAACGGATGCCCCGCGGCGCTTTGGCCAATGATCTGCAGGTTTGCCGGAAGTTCGGCGATGTCGGAGTGGCGGACGGCGTACCCATCCATGGCGGATGCATCGAACGGAGGCTGGGTGCGCAGCGATGCCAGATCATCTGCCAGGACCCGGAACGCAGCCTCCGCAACCGGGACGCGCTCCGTTCCGCCGGGGCCGGCACCTTCAAGCACGATTTCAAGCGCCTGGCCGGCGGGAACCAGTCCGGGATGAAGTACGGAATCAGGGTCGTTATTGGCCATCAGAAATTCAGCTATCAGCTGCCCTTGCGGGTTAGTGCGTCGTTTTCGTCGACCTGCCAATGTCCAGACATGCCGCCGGATTTCTCGATCACGCGCAGATCGGTGATGCGCATGCCACGGTCGACCGCTTTTGCCATGTCGTAGATCGTGAGGCAGGCAACCGAACAGGCAGTTAGCGCTTCCAACTCGACACCTGTTCTGCCAGTCAATTTGCAGGTCGCGGTGACTGTGAAACCCGGAAGGTTTTCGTCCGGATCGATTGTCACGTCCACGCCCGAAAGCAGGAGTGTATGGCACAGCGGAATGAGCTCTGGAGTCTTCTTGGCCGCCATTATGCCTGCAATGCGCGCGGCTCCGAGAACATCGCCCTTTGACGCATTGCCGTTCAGTATCATTTCGTAGGTTTCGGCATGCATGACGACATTCGCCTTGGCGGACGCCATGCGCACGGTGTCTTCCTTTCGGGAGACGTCCACCATCCTGGCTTCGCCGGAGGCCGTGATATGGGTGAGCTTGTCTGCCACCGTTCAGGCCGCTCCGAGCCGGGCCTGAACAGGATCAGCCAGTAGCGCACGCGTTGCCGCTTCCACATCGGGCTGGCGCATCAGGCTTTCACCAATCAGGAAGGTGCCAATGCCGCAATGGGCCATGCGGGCAAGGTCGGATGGCGTGAAGAGACCGCTCTCGGAGACCAGCAATTTCGTGTTGGGCACCATGCGCGAAAGCCGTTCGCTCGTTTCAAGCGAGGTTTCGAAGGTCTTGAGATTGCGGTTGTTGATGCCAAGCAGCGGTGAAGTCGATACCGCAAGCGCCCGTTCCATTTCCTCTTCGTCATGGACCTCGACCAGCACATCCATGCCGGTGGACAAGGCGGTTTCCTCGAGCAGTTTCACGTCATCATCCGACAGGCAAGCCATGATGAGCAGGATGCAATCCGCGCCCCAGCTGCGAGCTTCATGCACCTGGTAGGGATCGAACATGAAATCCTTGCGAAGGGCGGGCAGGGCAGTTGCCGAGCGTGCCGCAGTCAGGAATTCAGGCTTTCCCTGGAACGAGGGCGTATCTGTCAGAACCGATAGGCAGGCAGCGCCGCCGCGCTCGTAGGCCTGTGCCAGCAAAGGCGGGTCGAAGTCCTCGCGGATCAGGCCCTTGGACGGGCTGGCCTTCTTGACCTCGGCAATCAACGCATATTCGCCTGCGTCGCGCTTGGCCTTGAGCGCGTTCAAAAAGCCGCGCGGTGCAGTCTGGTCAGCGGCATGCGCCTTGACTTCGTCGAGCGATAGGACCGCCTTGGCCGCAGCGATTTCCTCGCGCTTGTAGAGTTCGATCTTCTTGAGGATATCGGCCATCAGCCACGCCCCCGGTTGGAAACCTCGACCAGCCTGTCGAGAGCAGCCTGCGCCTTTCCTTCGTCGATCGATTTGGCAGCAATCTCCATGCCTTCCATGATGCCGGAGGCCTTGCCTGCGATGATCAGCGATGAGGCGGCATTCATCAGTACCATGTCGCGATAGGCGGAAGGTTCTGCGCCCAGGAGACGCCGCAACGCATCCGCATTGTATGCCGCATCCCCACCTGCAATGGCGTCTGCGCTCTGAACGTCGAGGCCGAAATCCGCCGGTGTCAGGTCACGGGTATGAACCTCGCCATCTTCCAGCATGGCAACATGGGTGGTGCCGGTGATGGTCATTTCATCGAAGCCGTCGCCATGCACGACCCATACCTTTTGTGAGCCGAGTTCGCGCAGGACGCGGGCGATTTCCACCGACCATTTTGGCGAGAAGACACCCAGAAGCTGGCGCTTCACGCTGGCCGGGTTACACATGGGGCCGAGCAGGTTGAAGATCGTTCGGGTTCCAAGTTCGACGCGCACGGGACCAACGTAGCGCATGGCCGAGTGATGCGCGGGCGCGAACATGAAACCGATGCCGGCTTCTTCGATACAATCGGATATCTGGCCGGGCGTGAGTTCCAGATTGACGCCCAGCGCCGTGAGAACGTCCGCTGCGCCCGATTTCGACGAAAGCGCGCGATTGCCGTGCTTGGCTACCTTCACACCTGCACCGGCAACCACAAGTCCGGTGGCGGTGGACACGTTGAGCGAGCCTTTTGCGTCGCCGCCGGTTCCAACGATGTCGATGGCGCCTTCGGGAGCATCCACGGGTGTCATCTTTGCCCGCATGGCACGTATGGCGCCGATGAACTCGTCCTCCGATTCACCCCGCACGCGAAGCGCCATCAGCAGGCCGCCCATCTGTGCCGGAGTGGCCTCTCCGGACATGATGATGGAGAAGGCCTTTTCCGTTTCCGCCGCAGTCAGCGAATTGCCATCGGCAACCTTGGCGATGAAGGGTTTCAGTTCGGACACGTTTCCTGCTCCAATTCAATTGCGCCGCTGTGTCGCCTGCATACTGCCGATGATGGCGGGTTGGCGTTACTGGTTGGCGATGGCTGCCGAAATGGCCTGCTGATTGACGGTTACCTTCATGCCATCCTGCATCTGGCCAACCATCGTGGCAATGATGTCGTCTGCCAATGCGCCATTCAACTGGCTGGTAATCTGGCTCGGAACGGTTTCGGTGCCGCTGTCGTCGACCCCGGAAACAACGATCACGGCTTTCGAGGCTTCGGGTTTTCCCTGCTCGACGAAGACCGAACCCTTGGCATTGCGGAACCCTTCGCGAAGCGCCTCGGGCGTCAATGCTTCGGGACTTGCGGTCCGTTGAACCGGCCCGACGGTCTCCGGTTCGATCATCTGTCCGAGGCTGTTGGCGGGAAGTAGTTCGCTGGCAACGGCTGCGAGTGTTTCTCCCTTTGCGACGCGCTCGCGCACGGTTTCTGCAAGAGCCTCGACGGCCTTGACTGTCTCTGCCGCTATCCAGTCATTGCGAACCTGTTCTCGTACCTCGTCGAACTCCTTCTGGCGGTCCGGGGTGACACCTGCCACCTCGTACCAGGCGAAACCGCGCGAGCCGATGCTGATCGGATCGGCTTCCACGCCTTCATCGGTCTGGAAGGCCTCCGAAAGCAGTTTCTGGGATTCGGGAATGTCCTTGACGATGTTGCCTTCCATGTCCCTGCCGGTCAGGTCGACTGCGTCAATGGTTCGAGCGGTCAGGCCCACATTCTTTGCTGCATTGGTCAGGGTTTCTCCCGCCGCGCGCTCATCTTCGAGCCGGTCGTGCGTGTCGTAGAGTTGCTCGTCGGCCTTTTCGAGAGCTATGGTCTTGCGCAGTTCGCCAGACACTTCGTCAAGTGGCTTAAGGCTTTCCGGTTCAATGCGTGCAACATGCAGGATCACCGGGCCGAAAATGCCTTCAACCACGCCGCTCGTGCCGGTGCCTTCAATCGAGAATGCAGCATCGGCGATCTTCTGATCGGGAATGGCCGCTCTTTCGACAAGTCCCAGGTCGACAGGCGAGAGGTTCATTTCGCTTGCCACAGCATCAAAGGAGGTGCCGGCTTCGATCTTCGCGGCAGCGGCATCCGCTGCGGCCTTGTCCTGGAACACGATCTGCATGACTTCGCGCTTTTCGGGAACGGTGTAGCGCGTCTTGTCCTTCTCGTAACGAGCCTTCAGTTCATCATCGGTCACACCAGCTTCGTCGGTGATGTCCTCGGCTTCCAGCTTGACTACGATCAGTTTGCGATATTCCGGTGCGCGATAGTCGTTCTTGTGGTCGTCATACCAGGCCGTGAGTTGATCCTCTGTGGGTTCGGGCTTGTCTGCTATTGCTTCTGGCGTGATGTTCACCAGTTCAAAGGTGCGTTTTTCACCCTGGATCTTCGCCATCTCGTCCACGAATGCCTGGGGCATGGAAACGTTCATCGAGGCTGCTTCGATGATCTGCTGACGAACCGCGTTCCGCCTCTGGCTTTCGATATACGTATCCTGGGGCATTCCGACCGACCGCAGCACGGCTTCCAACTGGGCCCGCGAGAAACTGCCTGAGGCATCCTTGAAGGCGTCGTCCTGCGTGATCATCTCGGCGAGGCGGTCGTCAGAGACGCCAAGCCCCATCTTGCGGGCTTCCTCGTCCAACACTGCGCCTGCGACCACCTGGGATGTCACGGATTGCTCAACACCGAAGGCACGGGCCTGTTCGGAAGTGACACGCTGTCCAAGCTGGCGCGAGATCAGGCCAAGCTGGCGCTCATAGGCAAGACGGTAGTCCAGAAGGCCGACCTCGGTCTTGCCGGCAGTGACCACGGAGTTTCCGACACCTGCAAACATGGAGCCGGAAATGCCCCAGATTGCGAAGCTGATGACCAGCAAAGCCAGAAACAGTTTTGCGATCCATCCGCCAAGCGCGCCGCGCATCAATGAAAACATCAGTGAATTCCTGTCCTTGGGCCGTTTTTCCACAATCCCTTCCGCCATTCATCGGCAGGGGGCAAACCGGCTGGCCCGTTCGTTTCATGACCGTATAATGGGCTTCCATCCGCTACTCAACAGGTGTCAGCCAATTGGAGCGGCAAAAAGGCCGCAGTTGACGGGCAGGGCAGCTATGGTAGCAGGCAATGCTGTAAGCTCCGGGACGATTGTTGGCCCGGCAGGGAACTGTATCAGGCAAGGGAATATTGACATGACACCAGGCGTAAAGCCGCTCGTTGCGGGCAACTGGAAGATGAACGGCACCAGCGCCAGCCTGGGAGAGCTCACGGCGATGGCGGCAGGGTTCGGCGTGGCGCTTCAAGAAAAGGCCGACATGCTGGTCTGTGTTCCCGCCACCCTCCTGTTCCAGGCATCGCAGACATTGTCGAGTGCCCCCATCTCGACCGGTGCGCAGGATTGCCACGCTGCAGCCAACGGCGCGCATACCGGCGACATTTCAACCGGGATGATCGCCGATGCTGGCGGGCTGGCCGTTATCGTCGGTCACTCGGAGCGCCGCACCGACCATGCCGAGACCGATGCCGTCGTGCTTGAGAAGGCAAAGGCAGGACTTGCCGAAGGGCTGATGACCATTGTCTGCATCGGCGAGACGGAGGCAGAGCGCAAGGCCGGGTCGACCCTCGACATTCTCAAGACGCAACTGGCCGGTTCGCTGCCCGACAGCTGGGAAAAGGGTGAACTGGTGGTTGCCTACGAACCCGTATGGGCAATTGGCACCGGGCTTACGCCCACAGCAGAAGATGTCGCGGAAGCTCATGGGTTCATGCGCGGTCAACTGGTTGACCGGTTTGGTGAAAAGGGCGGAAAGATCCGGCTTCTCTATGGTGGCTCGGTAAAACCCGCCAATGCTGCCGAACTGATGGCAGTGGAAAATGTTGATGGGGCACTGGTAGGCGGTGCGAGCCTGAAGGCGGAAGACTTCCTGGGCATAGCCAATGCCTATCTGGAAATTGCCTGAACCTCTGGGCCACGGCACTTGCAACCTTCGTCCGGCATCTATAGATAGGGGCCGAACCGCAAGGGGCAGGGTGCCTCCCATCAGGCATGTCTGCCAGAAAATCCCGGGATTCCATCCATGGAAACAGTTCTCATCGTGATCCACCTTATGGTGGTCATCGCTCTAGTAATCGTTGTCCTGCTGCAGCGCTCAGAAGGTGGGGCACTTGGCATTGGCGGTGGCGGCGGTTTCATGTCCGCCCGCGGCGCGGCCAATGCGCTGACACGCACGACCGCCATTCTTGCGGCAGCGTTCTTTGCAACCTCGATCGCGCTTGGCATTCTGGCCGGCGTCAACGAGACACCGAGCGACATTCTGAACCGGATCCCGGCAGGCCAAAGCGCCCCGGCTGGTGGCAACGGACAATCGATTCTCGATCAGATCACGCCTGACAGCGAGAAACCGGCGGTTCCGGCTACGGGCGATAGCGGTCCGGCTGTTCCGTCTGGTGATTCAAGCGCTCCTTCGGTCCCGGCAGGCGATTCGGCCACGCCGGCAGCTCCGCAGGGTGATGCAGCGCCGGCCCAACCTGAAACACCTGCCGTTCCAGGCACCACGAGCGAAACACCCGCAGTGCCCGCCGGCCAGTGAGGGCGGCGCGCAATTCAGCGATCCTGACAGGCCCGGTTCCGACCGGGCCTTGTTTTTGATGTGTACAATCCAGCGGCCCGGAATTTTCGTTTTGCGAATCGGGTCCTTTGCATTTAGGGCTTAATTCCCATGGCGCGTTACGTATTCATAACCGGCGGCGTGGTTTCCTCCCTTGGAAAAGGCATCGCATCAGCAGCACTCGGAGCATTGCTTCAGGCGCGCGGCTATCGCGTGCGACTGAGAAAGCTTGACCCGTATCTCAATGTCGATCCCGGGACGATGAGCCCGTATCAGCACGGCGAGGTCTTCGTGACCGATGATGGTGCCGAGACCGATCTCGATCTCGGCCACTACGAGCGCTTCACGGGGCGTTCTGCCAACCAGCAGGACAACATCACTACCGGGCGCATCTACCAGAACATCATCGAGAAGGAGCGCAGGGGGGATTACCTGGGCGCAACCGTGCAGGTCATTCCGCACGTCACCAACGCGATCAAGGAATTCGTGCTTGACGGAAACCAGGACTATGATTTCGTGCTGTGCGAAATCGGCGGCACGGTTGGCGACATTGAAGCATTGCCGTTCTTCGAGGCGATCCGCCAGCTCGGCAACGATCTGCCGCGCAATCATGCCGTCTATGTTCATCTCACGCTGATGCCGTGGATTGCGGCAGCAGGAGAGTTGAAGACCAAGCCTACCCAGCATTCGGTCAAGGAACTGCGCTCAATCGGTATCGCGCCGGATATCCTGCTCGTGCGCGCCGACCGGGAGATTCCCGAGGACGAGCGCCGCAAGCTCTCGCTGTTCTGCAATGTGCGAGCTTCTGCGGTGATCCAGGCACTCGATGTTGCGAATATCTACGACGTGCCGATGGCCTATCACAAGGAAGGCCTCGATCAGGAAGTGCTCGCTGCATTCGGAATCGAGCCTGCGCCCGAACCGCGCATGGAACGCTGGGAAGACATTTCCGACCGGGTTCATCATCCTGAGGGTGAAGTCACGATCGCGGTTGTCGGCAAGTATACGGGGCTTCTCGATGCCTACAAATCGCTGATTGAAGCCCTCAAGCATGGTGGCATGGCGAACCGCGTGAAGGTCAATCTCGAGTGGATCGAGTCCGATACCTTCGAGCGCGAGGATCCGGCGCCATACCTGGAAAAGGTCAACGGTATCCTGGTGCCGGGCGGCTTCGGTGAACGTGGTGCCGAGGGCAAGATCCGTGCGGCTCAGTATGCTCGCGAGAAGAAAATACCCTATTTCGGCATCTGTTTCGGCATGCAGATGGCTTGCATCGAGGCAGCACGCAACCTGTGCGGCATCGAAGAGGCATCTTCCACCGAGTTCGGTGAGACGAAAGAGCCGGTAGTCGGCCTGATGACCGAATGGCTGAAGGGAAATGCGCTCGAAAAACGCATGAAGGAAGGCGATCTTGGCGGCACAATGCGCCTGGGTGCCTATGCCAACCGGTTCGCCGAAGGTTCGCGGATTGCCGAAATCTACGGAACCACCTCCATTTCGGAACGCCATCGCCACCGCTACGAGGTCAATATCGACTACAAGGAGCGGCTGGAGGCTGCGGGCCTGTCGTTTGCCGGAATGTCGCCGGACGGCGTTCTGCCTGAAACGGTGGAATATCCCGACCACCCCTGGTTCATAGGCGTTCAGTACCACCCGGAACTCAAGTCGCGGCCGTTCGAGCCGCACCCGCTGTTCGCCAGCTTCATCGAAGCGGCGGTGGAGCAGTCCAGACTGGTCTAGCGGACCTATTCGGTTCGGCTTTGGTGAGAAGCGCGGCGTCAGCTGCCCTTGAATCCGCCGCGAATGCCGCTATCCTAGCGTTTCTGGGGCAAAACGAGATTCTTTTTGGACGAACAACCCCCGGACTCCGCCACTCATCATGGATTTTGAAATCGAAAACCGGCAAGCCGCAATGATTGCCAAGCCACGGGTACCGTTCCGGTGGGCATGGCTTCTATCGAGGTTTTTCACGCTTGTGCTTTGCGCCGCGATGATCGCCGCTGCCGTTCCGCAGGCGCCGCGTGCCGCAGGTATGAAATATTTCGGTCCGTATCTCGTCTACAACTACAAGACTAAGCAGGTTTACGAACAGCACAAGGCCTTTGACCTGTGGCATCCTGCTTCGCTGACCAAGATGATGACGGCCTACACGGTTTTCAGGGAAATCAAGGCCGGGCGCATTTCACAGCTTTCGCCGATCAAGGTCTCCCAGAACGCGCTGAACCAGCCGCCGTCGAAGATGGGCTTTCCGGTAGGCACCGTGCTCAATGTTGATGCGGCGCTGAAAATTATCATGGTCAAGTCCGCCAACGATATCGCGCTGGCAATTGCGGAATCGGTTGGCGGAAGCGAGGAGGCATTTGTCGGCAAGATGAACGCCTATGCGCGCGAGATCGGCATGAAGCGGTCGCATTTTGTGAATCCGCACGGGCTGCACGATCCGAACCAGTATGTCACTGCCTACGATATGGCGGTCCTGGCTGACAGGCTCTACACGGAATTTCCCAAATATGCCGGCTACTTTGCCATCCCCGCCATCAAGGTCGGCAAGCGGACGCTGAGCAATCACAATCCGCTGCTGCAACGGTTTCCAGGCACAATGGGAATGAAGACGGGTTTTGTCTGCGCTTCCGGTCTCAACATCGTTGCCAGCGCCAAAACTCGTGGCAAGACGCTGATTGCTGTTGTGCTGGGAGGACGTACGGGGCGCGAACGAAACGTCGAAGCTGCCAAGCTGCTCTACGATGCTTCGCACAAGGGCTTTGCCTTCGCGCTGCCCAAGTTGAAGACACTCAAGCCAAACGGGCCGGTCAATTCGCAACCGACGGATATCCGGGCCCAGGTTTGCGGAAAGCAGAAACCCAATTTCGATGCGGTGGGAGAGGACGAGGCTGACAACCTGTTCGCGGTCAAACAGCCCTCGCTGTCGGAACTGGAGAAGCGGTACCTTCTCGAAAAGGGAACCAATACCCGTGTCGTCCCGGTTGTTCTGGGCAATGCCACCGGGCCGGATCCGTTCGGGCTGGTCGCACCGGAACCGCCTCCGATGATCGCCCAGGGGGATGGCGGACCGGATGAGGCGTCTGCCTATGCTACCGGAGTAGATGCTTCGGCGGCGGCTACTGCTGCTGCAAATGCCGCCGGTGTTCCAACACAGGATGTCTTTCAGCTAAACGGCAAGGCGATTGCGGTGCCCACGCCCCGGCCGATGATGCAGTAACAAGAACCCGGCGCGCGAGCCTTGTAATGGCGTTCGCAATAAGGCAAACGGGTTTGCGAACACCACTGAGCATTGTTGAGCAGGAAACGCGCATGTCAGCATCTTTGCCAAAGGCAAGGCCCCTCGATCACCTTGTACTGCCCGTCTCCAGCCTCGAACTTTCCCGTGCACGGTACGAGAAGCTCGGATTCACGGTGGCGCCGGATGCGCGCCATCCCTTTGGCACCGAAAATGCCTGTGTCTTCTTTTCGGATGGAACCTACCTTGAGCCGCTGGCCATTGCGCAGCGCGAGGATTGCGAGGCTGCCGCATTGAAGGGCAATGAATTCATCGCTCGCGACCAGGCATTCCGGTTCCGGCAGGGCGAAGAGGGGTTCAGCGCCCTGGTGCTCGGCACGAGCGATGCCACTGCCGACCGTAAACAGTTTCAGAAGTCCGGCATTCTTGCCGGCAAGAACCTCAAGTTTTCGCGTTCGTTCAAGGATGCCAAGGGCAAGGAACAGGAAGCCAGCTTCGAGTTGTGCTTTGCCGCCGACAGGCGCGCCCCCGATGCCTTCTTCTTTACCTGCGAGCGTGTGAAAATGCCCTCATTCGATCGCAAGTTCCTGACATCGCACGAGAATGGAGTGATCGGGTTGAAGGAAGTCGCTGCCAGCGAACCGAACCCGTCCGATTTTCAGTATCTGCTTCAGGATGTGCTGAATCAGCGGGACATCAACGCTCATTCCTTCGGTATCGAACTTGCAGCATTGAACGGCAATGTTGCCGTCTACAACAAGGCGGGCATGAAGGCATGGTTCAACGCCGACGTTCCGACGCATTTCAGGGGACTGCGTTTCCGTGCGTTCGTGCTGGCGGTCGACGACATCGTCCAGACACGCAAGTTTCTAAGGCGGAGGAAGGTCGGATTCAGCGAACTGGCGAGCGGACGTATCGTGGTCGATCACGAGCCGGGGCAGGGCTGCATCATCGCATTCGATCAGGGCTGAGCGGAAACGGCACACGATCTGCCGCCGAAGCGAGATTTCCGCGAAAATCAGGCTCAAATACGCATTCAGGTTCTGACGTTGCCATCAGAACCTGAATTGCATGAGCCTGGTTCAGGGGCTTAAAATCGGTTGCCGGATCAGGAGGAGCGGCTGTTGAGGGTCTTGAGGCGCTCATCGTAGCGCAGATCAATGCAGGCCGAGTTTGCCCCGCAGGCATCGCGTTTCTCAACCCACTGCTGATGATCGCGCGAAAGGCTCTGCTGTTCCGGGCGGGTTGAAGCATTGATGAAACGCTTCTGGAACATCGCTGAGAGCTTTTCGTCCTTGATCAGTAGCTTCTCGTTGTTGCAGATCTCGAATTCGGCAGCCTTCGATGCGGATGCGCAATCAAAGGTCTGGTTTTCTGCAGACTGTGCATGAGCGGGAAGCGACCAGAAAAGTGTCAGGCCGGCTGCGCATATCAGCGCAGGCAGGGCGAGGGCGCCCAGGATGGTCTTGCCGTCGTTCTCGGTTTCGTCGTTGTAAGCGATGGTCATCCCTGTACTCCTTTTCAGCAAATGCTCGCGCCCGTTTTTCGGCGTCTTTGCGTCGTGCCGTTCAGCATAGATGCTCCCCGACTTTGCCCACCGCTGGGCGCAAAAATGGCTGAAAAGAGATCGTTTTGTGGATTTGTAACGGCGGTCACTGAACGATTATTTGCACTGGCAAGGCAAAAGCGTTATTCGCATGCGCAGCAAAGCCTGCCTGCGGCCGTGACACTGGCGCAGCCAGCCCCAAGGAGAGGACCAGTCATGCCTGCCATTATCGACATCATCGCCCGTGAAATTCTCGACAGCCGCGGCAATCCGACCGTCGAAGTGGACGTAATGCTTGAAGATGGCGCTTTTGGCCGTGCCGCCGTGCCTTCGGGCGCTTCGACGGGTGCCCACGAAGCAGTAGAACTGCGAGACGGTGGTGACCGGTATCTTGGCAAGGGTGTGCTGAAGGCGGTTGAGGCAGCGAACAGTGTCCTGGCGGAAGAACTCGCCGGAATGGATGCGGACGACCAGATCGCCATCGACAAGATGATGATCGAACTGGACGGAACGGCAAACAAGGCCAAGATCGGTGCGAACGCAATCCTTGGCGTTTCGCTGGCAGTTGCCAAGGCAGCCGCGCAGTCTGCAGGCCTGCCGCTTTACCGCTATGTGGGTGGCGCGAATGCGCATGTTCTGCCGGTACCCATGATGAACATCATCAATGGTGGCGCCCATGCGGACAACCCGATCGATTTCCAGGAATTCATGATCATGCCGGTGGGGGCCGACTCACTCGCCGAAGCGGTTCGAATGGGCGCGGAAGTGTTCCACACCCTCAAGAAACAGCTTTCCGGCGCCGGCTTCGGCACGAACGTAGGCGATGAAGGCGGTTTCGCCCCCAATCTGGAAAGCGCTCCCGCCGCTCTCGACTTCATCATGCAGTCAATCGAGAAGGCTGGATACAAGCCGGGTGATGACATTGCCATCGCACTGGATTGCGCATCTACCGAATTCTTCAAGGACGGCAAGTACGTGCTCGAAGGTGAAGGCCGCACGCTCGAGGCCGAAGCGATGGCCGAATACCTGGCGGAACTCGCCGGAAAATACCCCATCATTTCCATCGAGGACGGCATGGCCGAGGATGACTGGGACGGCTGGAAGGCGCTGACCGACAAGATCGGCAATAGCTGCCAGCTGGTGGGCGACGACCTGTTCGTGACAAATTCCTCGCGTCTTCGCGATGGTATCAAGATGGGCGTTGCCAACTCCATTCTGGTGAAGGTCAACCAGATCGGCACGCTTACCGAGACGCTGGATGCGGTGGAGACAGCCCACAAGGCAGCCTACACGGCCGTGATGTCCCATCGCTCCGGCGAAACCGAGGATTCGACCATTGCCGATCTCGCGGTTGCCACCAATTGCGGACAGATCAAGACTGGTTCCATGTCGCGTTCCGACCGCATGGCCAAGTACAACCAGCTCATTCGCATCGAAGAGCAGCTTGGTCCGCAGGCAAGCTATGCCGGCAAGTCGATCCTGAAAGGCTGATCCTCAGGATGTGGGAGGGCGCTCGCAACGCCTTCCAGGACGCTTGCGAAAGACAGGCAATTGCCTGCTCTTCGCTCGGGTCGCCGTTCACGGCCAGGCTATGCCGGGCACTTGCGGAAGTGCTCGTACCTTCCAGTGCCACTGGCAGCTTTCTACTTTCATTGACCGGCGACTTTGGCCCTTCCGGTCTGAGCCTTCCGCTCAGGCTGTGTGGAGCGCTTCATAATCTCGTGCTAGCTGGAGCAAACCGGAAACTCTCTTCTGTCTGGCCGCCGCAAGGCAAGTGGGAGGAATTGGATGATGCCGGCTTCCGCCGTGAGATTGCCGGAGCGCTGCAGCGCAATGACGCCGCTATCGTAAGGTTCGTGAGGTCTGTTCCGCAAACCAATGAAATACGCCGGTCTGCCGTTCTGTTACCTGCTCTCTACCTGATTTCCGCCCGGTACAGGGGGCTTCCCATCCGGCTCCTTGAAGTGGGGGCAAGTGCCGGGCTGAACCTTCTCCCTGATTGCTATTTTCTCAAGGCAGGTGATGCCGTCCTTGGTAACGAAGAAAGCGCGGTCAGGCTCGAGCCGGAATGGCGGGGCGAACAGCCGGACAGTACCTGTCCGCCAAATATCGTTTCAAGGCGGGGCTGCGACCTCAAACCGGTCGATATCTCAAATGAGGAAGCTCAATTGCGGCTTCTTTCCTATATTTGGCCCGATCAACCGGAGCGACTGGCCCTTTGCAGGGAAGCGATACGAACCGCAGTTGAACTGATGCTGCCGGTGCCGGAAGCGGCGGATGCAGCAGATTGGTTGGAGAATGTGCTGTTGGAACCGCAGAAGGATACCGTAAAGGTGGTGCAGCATACGATTGCCTGGCAGTACTTGCCCGAAGCTGCAAGGCTGCGGGGGGAGGCTGCAATCCGCAAAGCAGGAGAAGCCGCCACTTGGGACGCTCCCCTGGCACGAATTGCCATGGAGGCGGATGATACCGGAAGAGACGGTGCGGCCGTGACACTTACGCTATGGCCGGGCGGAACCGTATACGATCTTGGAAGAGCGGATTTTCACGGCAGGTGGATCGATTTCAGATTGCCGGTACAGGAAACCCGAATCGAGGGATAACCCTTCCTTAAGCATGCGGGGATAGTGTGGGCGCGATTGAGAGTAACCCTGCGTATCGGGGATTTCTGGTGTCCACACGTCAAAAGCGTCAAAGCCGTTTCACAGGCATGGCATTTCCGGTGTTCTGCGCATTGCTGACCGGCTATTTCATCTATCATGCACAGCACGGCCGCTATGGCTTGCCTGAAATGGCGCGCATGAAAGAAGAGGCGCTACACCTCAAGTTCGAACTGGCAGACATGCGTACCAAGCGCAAGGAACTCGAAAAACGCGTGGCGCTTCTCAGCGACGGCACGCTTGAGGCCGACGCGCTTGACGACCAGGTGCGCAACATACTCGGTTATGCCGGAAAGGACGACCTGATCGTCCTCGGTATGTGACCTGCCTTTCCCAAGCCTGAACATTCTCGAAATTCGCACTTGAACCTTCTTCCGGTTGGCCGATATGCTGAACTCGAAGATTGTTTTGGGCATGCACGGCCTTGTTTTGCAGTTGCGAAATGAGTGCACTGCAGCATTAACTGAAATTCAGTTAATAATCGAAATTCCGTATAAAATTAAACGTTTAAGGCATGGCAACAAGGCAAATTATGCACTTGTCCTGCGGCAAAAAGGCATTACTCTTTCCGAAGTTAAATTTCGCGCCGAAAACCTGACGGCAAAGTGAAACGGCAGGGCAGGCGCAGCCAGGGAGGGAGATGCCAATGGCGGCAAAATCCGCAGGCGCAGCTAGCAAGCACAAGGCGCCAAAGCTCAAGCCTACACCGACGAACAAGGATGCCCACACAAAGATGGAGGCTCCTGCTGCGCTCAAGTTTTCCAAGGAACAGGAACTTGATGCATATCGGGGAATGCTGCTTATCCGAAGGTTCGAGGAAAAAGCCGGCCAGCTTTACGGCATGGGTTTCATCGGCGGATTCTGCCACCTCTATATCGGTCAGGAAGCGGTTGTCACCGGAATGCAGATGGCAATCGACGAAGGTGACCAGGTCATTACCGGTTACCGCGATCACGGCCACATGCTTGCGTGCGGCATGGATCCGAACGGGGTGATGGCAGAACTGACCGGACGCCGCGGCGGCCTTTCCAAGGGCAAGGGCGGTTCGATGCACATGTTCTCCAAGGAAAAGAATTTTTACGGCGGTCACGGGATCGTCGGTGCCCAGGTTTCGCTTGGAACGGGACTGGCGTTTGCCAACAAGTATCGCGAAAACGACCGGGTATCGCTTGCCTATTTTGGCGATGGCGCTTCGAACCAGGGGCAGGTCTACGAAAGCTTCAACATGGCGGAGCTCTGGCAGTTGCCGGTGATCTACATCGTAGAGAACAACCGCTATGCCATGGGTACGTCCGTAAGCCGCTCTTCTGCGCAGCAGGATTTCTCGCAGCGCGGCGCCTCGTTCAACATTCCAGGCATCCAGGTCGATGGCATGGATGTGCGCGCGGTAAAGGCGGCGGGCGACGTGGCCGTTCAATGGTGCAGGGCCGGCAAGGGGCCGATCATCCTGGAAATGCAGACCTACAGGTATCGCGGGCATTCCATGTCCGACCCTGCAAAGTACCGTTCCAAGGACGAAGTACAGAAGATGCGGGCCGAGCATGACCCGATCGAACAGGTCAAGCAGCGCATTCTCGAAGGCAAGATGGCGTCCGAGGACGACCTGAAAGCGATCGACAAGGAAATTCGCGACATTGTCGCCAAGTCCGCCGAGTTTGCCCAGAACGATCCAGAGCCGGATGTATCCGAGCTCTACACCGACATCACGCTCTAAGGGAGGAAGCCATGCCTACGAACATTCTCATGCCTGCGCTTTCGCCCACGATGGAAGAGGGCAATCTTGCCAAGTGGCTGGTCAAGGAAGGCGACAAGGTGTCTTCCGGCGACGTGATCGCCGAGATCGAAACCGACAAGGCGACCATGGAAGTGGAAGCCGTTGACGAGGGCACGATTGCAAAGATCGTTGTCGAAGCCGGAACGGAAAACGTGAAGGTCAACGAGGTCATCGCAATCCTCGCCGAGGAAGGTGAAGACGTTTCCGAGGCTGCGAAGGGTGGTAGTGCCTCTGCTTCGAGCGGTGCCGATCCGCATTCGGAACGCGGAAGCGACGGTGCGGCCGGAGGTGGCGAAGCTGCTTCGGGTGGCGATCCGGTAGCCAACATGGATGACCGCCGGGTTCCTGCCGAAGGCAAGGTGCATCCGGAGCCGAAAAAGCCCGAAGTCGGCAAGGATCCGGACATTCCGGAAGGTACGGAAATGGTGACCATGACCGTCCGCGAAGCCCTGAACTCCGCGATGGCGGAAGAAATGCGCCGCGATGACGACGTGTTCATCATGGGTGAGGAAGTCGCTGAATATCAGGGCGCTTACAAGATTACCCAGGGGCTGCTCGATGAATTCGGTGCCAGACGTGTGATCGATACACCGATCACCGAGCACGGTTTTGCCGGTATCGGTGTGGGCGCGGCCATGGCCGGGCTGAAGCCGATCGTCGAGTTCATGACGTTCAACTTCGCCATGCAGGCGATCGACCAGATCATCAACTCGGCGGCCAAGACGCTTTACATGTCCGGCGGGCAGATGGGGGCTCCGATCGTGTTTCGCGGACCGAATGGCGCGGCAGCGCGTGTCGCAGCCCAGCACAGCCAGGACTATGCTGCCTGGTACAGCCATGTTCCAGGTCTCAAGGTTGTCCAACCGTATACGGCAGCAGATGCCAAGGGGCTCTTGAAGGCGGCAATCCGCGATCCCAATCCGGTTATCTTCCTCGAGAACGAGATCCTCTACGGTCAGTCCTTTGAGGTTCCCAAGATGGATGATTTCGTGCTGCCGATCGGCAAGGCACGCATCCACCAGAAGGGCGACGATGCAACCATCGTATCGTTCGGTATCGGCATGACCTATGCGGTCAAGGCAGCCGAGAGGCTGGCTGAAGAAGGCATCGCGTGCGAAGTCATCGACTTGCGGACCATCCGCCCGATGGACCTCGACACGATCATTGAAAGCGTCAAGAAAACCGGGCGTCTTGTGACGGTGGAAGAAGGCTTCCCGCAATCTTCCGTTGGCGATCACATAGCCTCGCAGGTCATGCAGCGCGCATTCGATTATCTCGATGCGCCGGTAGTGACGATCTGCGGCAAGGACGTGCCGATGCCCTATGCGGCAAACCTTGAGAAGCTGGCATTGCCGAACGTAGATGAGGTGGTGCAGGCCGTGAAGGCGGTGAGCTACCGCTGATGGTACAGCGTCTCGACCTGCGCACGGTTCGCTATGATCGCATGAGCGAAGCGGTGCTGATGGACGGGAAGCACAATCTGGTGGTCGCCGTGACCAGGGATGCACTCGAAGCTCTGTATGACAGGGCATTCGAGCCCGAGGAAGCGGTGATCAAGGCGGTCGAGGAAGTGCGGCGGTTGACCGTGCTTGCAGATCGCATTCCGGCCGATGACGGGCGGATAATGATCACGAAGGACATGCTCCTTTCCGGCGGGCAATACCTGACGGGCCAGGCCAACGGGAGCCTGGCGGAGCGCAACGGGAGAGACTGACATGCCCATCGAAATTACCATGCCGGCACTTTCGCCCACCATGGAGGAGGGCAATCTGGCCAAATGGCTGGTCAAGGAAGGCGACAAGGTTGCCGCCGGTGACGTTATTGCCGAGATCGAGACCGACAAGGCAACGATGGAAGTGGAAGCCGTGGACGAAGGCACGGTGGCAAAGATCGTTGTGGAAGCCGGTAGCGAGGGCGTGAAGGTCAATGCGGTGATAGCGATCCTTGCCGAAGAAGGCGAGGATGTTGCCGAAGCTGCCAAGGGAGCCTCCGGCGGTGCTGCGGCCAAGCCTGACGCCTCGCCTGCATCCAAGGATGAACCGGCACCAGCCAAGGCAGAAGTGCCGGCAACCGACAAGGCACCTCAAGCGCCAGCCGCTGGCCCGGCTCCGAAGGCAGACGGCGAACGCGTGTTCGCTTCGCCGCTCGCCCGCCGGATCGCCAGGGAAGAGGGGCTTGACTTCAAGAAGATCGATGGATCAGGCCCGCACGGACGCATTGTAAAGCGTGATGTCGAAGCTGCCGTTTCAGGTGGTGGCGCCAAGGCCGA
Source organism: Nitratireductor sp. (assembly GCA_020637805.1). Lineage (GTDB taxonomy): Bacteria > Pseudomonadota > Alphaproteobacteria > Rhizobiales > Rhizobiaceae > Salaquimonas. Next base: position 123,442 of record JACKJU010000001.1, read on the forward strand.
GAGTGCGGCGCCTGCTGCGTCTGCCGCAGCGCCTGCACCGAAAGCTGCAATGCCGTCCGGTCCTTCAGACGAGCAGGTTCTGAAGCTGTTCGAGGAAGGCAGCTACGAACTTGTCAAGCATGACGGGATGCGCAAGACCATCGCCAAGCGGCTGCAGGAATCGAAGCAGACCATTCCGCACTTCTATGTCACCGTTGATTGTGAACTCGATGCATTGCTGAAACTGCGCGCCGAACTCAACGCGTCCGCGCCTCGCACGGAAGACCGCGCAGCCTACAAGCTTTCCGTCAATGACATGATCATCAAGGGCCTCGCACTGGCCTTGCGCGATGTTCCGGATGCCAATGTCTCGTGGACGGACGAAGCGATGGTCAAGCACAAGCACGCCGATGTCGGCGTTGCCGTTTCGATCCCGGGCGGCCTGATAACGCCGATCATCCGCAACGCCGAACAGAAGTCTCTTTCCACCATCTCCAACGAGATGAAGGACCTCGGAAAGCGGGCCAAGGAACGCAAGCTCAAGCCTGAGGAATACCAGGGCGGCACGACTGCGGTTTCCAACATGGGCATGATGGGCGTCAAGCATTTTGCCGCCGTTGTGAACCCGCCGCACGCCACTATCCTTGCAATCGGTGCCGGCGAACAGCGGCCGGTCGTCAAGGATGGCGCGCTGGCCGTGGCAACGGTGATGACTGTTACGCTCTCGACAGATCACCGCGCGGTTGATGGCGCGCTTGGCGCTGAACTGCTGCAGGCGTTCAAGGGCTATATCGAAAACCCGATGAGCATGCTGGTCTGATCGGACGGGGACGATGAAGACCATCCTCTTCTACGGTGACTCGCTTACCTGGGGAACAGATCCGGAAACGGGTCTGCGCCATCAGGCTGAAATGCGGGTTCCTGATGCGCTGGCGTCAGCGCTGGGTGATGGTTTCGAAGTGATTTCGGAAGGTTTGCGCGGACGCTGCACAGCCTATGACGAGCATCTTGCAGATTGCGACCGCAATGGCGCCAGGACGCTTGCCACCAGCCTGTATACCCATGCGCCGCTTGACCTGGTGATCCTGATGCTGGGTACCAACGACATGAAACCGCATATTGCGGGAACATGGGTGGCTGCCCAGCAGGGCATGCGCAGGCTGGTCAAGATCGTGAAGCATCATGTGCCCGGGCCGGGAATGCCCGTGCCCAGGGTTCTCGTCGTTTCGCCGCCGCCGCTTTGCGAGACGCCAGACGTCTTCTTTGCGGAAATGTTCAAGGGTGGCATCGAACAGTCAGCCAAACTGGCCGATGCCTATCAGTTGCTTGCAGCCGAAGAGGGTGCCGGATTTTTCGATGGTGCAGCCGTGGCCGAAACGTCACCGCTCGATGGTGTGCATCTAAACGCGGAGAATTCCGCCAGGCTCGGGAAGGGGTTGGCCCCGGCTGTCCAAAGCCTGCTTGCCTGAGGGCGGCTCGTCCGACGGCGCGATGAGCTGCTGGATGGCGTGACCGGCCTGGGAAAGAATGATCGCGATGGCGATGGCATAAACAAGACTGGTAAACGCCTTTATCAGCCGGAAGCGCAGGACCGAAAACAGGAAACGCAACAAGAACAGGAGAACGATCGCGAGACCCGAATAGCGAAGCAGCGGATCGAGAGCCAAGATACGGTCGAGCGAAATCAGACCGAGTATCTCGTACAGGTATTCCATCTCGCGTTTCCCAATTGGTCTTTGTTTGCCGGTTTAGCCAAGCTTCGAGCTAGTTGCAACGCGGGAAGTGAGGGACCGGAAGCGGAATGGAAATGACGCAACTGCGAGTAATTCTTGATTTGGGTCAAGGAGAGAAAGGAGCGGTAAAATAGGCTGAAACCAACCACAACAAGAAGGAGGGTTTCAATGTCCAACGTACCGCATGAACTGGCTGAGGAGTTTCCGGAGTTCGTCGAAAAGATGAGCGAAATGAAGACGGGCAATGCCCATTTCGCGAAGCTGTTTGATGAATACCACGAAGTGAACCGCGCCATTCACCGAGCCGAGACGAATATCGAGCCGACCGACGACTTCAACATGGAAGAAATGCGCAAGACGCGCATGCGGCTCAAGGATGAAATTTACGGAATGCTGAACGGCTGAACGGCTGCTGCGGCATTCCCCCAGGAAGGGAGAAAGCCGTGGCTGAAAATTACGACATCATCATCATTGGTTCGGGGCCGGGCGGTTATGTTACCGCGATCCGCGCTGCGCAGCTTGGTTTCAAGACGGCGATTGTCGAACGCGAACACCTTGGCGGGATCTGCCTCAACTGGGGCTGCATTCCGACCAAGGCGCTTCTGCGTTCTGCCGAAATCAAGCATTTCGCCGAACACGCCAAGGATTACGGCCTGACACTGGACGGGTCCATCAAGGCCGATGTGGGCGCGGTTGTTGACCGTTCCCGCAAGGTCTCCGCACGCCTCAATGGCGGTGTCGGCTTCCTGATGAAGAAAAACAAGATCGATGTCATCTGGGGTGAGGCAAAACTTGCCGGCAAGGGCAAGGTAAAGGTTTCCAAACCCGCAAAGAAGGCCATGGAACCGCAGCACCCGGCGCCCAAGGGAACGAAGGGCGAGGGCGAGTACACCGCCAAGCACATCATTGTGGCTACGGGTGCCCGTCCGCGTGCGCTGCCTGGCATCGAGCCGGACGGCAGGCTGATCTGGACCTATTTCGAGGCAATGGTGCCGAAGGAGCTGCCCAAGAAACTTCTTGTCATGGGTTCGGGCGCAATTGGCATCGAATTCGCCTCCTTCTATCTCGCGATGGGTTGTGATGTGACCGTTGTCGAACTGATGGATCAGATCATGCCGGTTGAGGATGCGGAGATTTCCGCCATTGCCCGCAAGGCGCTCGAAAAGCAGGGCATGAAGATCATCACCGGCGCGAAGGTGACGAAGGTCGAAAAAGGTTCGAACTCGATCAAGGCAACCGTGGAAGGCAAGGACGGCAAGCAGGAAGTGATGGAGGCCGACCGCCTGATCTCCGCGGTTGGCGTTCAGGGCAATATCGAAAATCTGGGCCTTGAAGATCTGGGCGTGAAGACAGATCGCGGTTGCGTGGTGATCGACGGGTACGGCAAGACCAATGTCGAGGGTATCTACGCGATCGGCGACGTAGCGGGACCGCCCATGTTGGCCCACAAGGCGGAGCACGAAGGCGTTATTTGCGTAGAGAAGATTGCCGGTGTTCCGGGCGTTCATCCCATGGACAAGCGCAAGATACCGGGCTGCACCTATTGCCATCCGCAGGTGGCATCCGTGGGACTTACGGAAGCCAAGGCAAAGGAGCTGGGCCGGGATATCCGGGTCGGACGGTTCCAGTTTGGCGCAAACGGCAAGGCAATTGCGCTTGGCGAGGACAACGGCCTCATCAAGACGATCTTCGACAAGAAGACCGGCGAGCTTTTGGGCGCGCACATGGTTGGCGCGGAAGTGACGGAACTCATTCAGGGCTTTGTCGTCGCGATGAACCTGGAGACCACGGAAGAAGAACTGATGCACACGGTCTTCCCGCATCCGACCCTGTCGGAAATGATGAAGGAGAGTGTGCTTGATGCCTATGGCCGGGCGTTGAACGCCTGACCGGGCGGGTCTTCCCCCGCTGTTTGCTGGCGGGCGGCTGTATTGAGCGTGAAATGGCGTTAGAATAGTCCTATATTCATGCCCACCAATGGCCGTTCTACCCGAAAGGAAATGTGATGGACGCAAAGGCACTTCTCATTTTTGCAGTCATCGGCATTGTTGCCGGTTTTATCGCCAGTCTCGTGGTTGGCGGTGGCGGTGGTCTGCTCTACTACCTCATCATCGGAGTGATCGGTGCCTTTGTCGGCGGGATATTGTTCAGTTCCCTCAAGATCAACATTGCAACCGGCAATGCCATCGTGAACCAGATCATCACCTCCGCAATCGGTGCGATAATCGTTGTCTTTCTCGCACGTCTGATCGCCTGAAACCGGGGGAGTGATCCGGAGAGGATGGCCTGAGCATGATGCCAACGCCGCTCATGGCATTCGGATGGATGTTCGGTGTCATCACACTATTCGGCCTGCTCGTCGGGTTGCTCAACCTGATATACCCGGAGAGCATATTTATTCCCGGCCCGAGTGGTGAAAGCGCAGAAGGCTTGAAAGGGTTCTTGTCTGCAACGCTTGCTGCCGCGATTACCGGATTGGTTTTTGGATCAGCTGCAGCGTACAAGGCCTGGCTGTTCGGTTCAGAGGTGCGCATGAGAAACTCGCCTGCGGGAATCGCGACGGTGAATCCGGAATCGAACGAAGGAGACTGAACCATGCATGGTGGCGAATACGGAATACTCGGAATGGCCGGCGTTGGCTTTTTCGGAATGCTCGTGATCGGTTTTCTCGCGGGCTGGATCGCTGAAAAGGCCATGAACCGCGATCACGGTCTGCTGACCAACATTCTGGTCGGCATTGCCGGATCCTTCGTGGGCGGCACGCTCGCTGGTGTTCTCGGTCTGCAGTGGTACGGCTTCTTGGGCAACCTGGTCATTGCAACTGCGGGCGCCATTCTCATTCTCTGGTTCTTCGGCAAGTCGGAGCAACCAAGAGGGGTTCAGGAAAGCCGGCGCGACGGGCCTTATGGCGGTGGCATGGCAAGCCAGAACGAAGACACGCCGATCTATCATTCGGCAGATGACAAGAAACAGGACTGAACAAAATGGTAACGGTTCTCGACACGATTTCAGGAAGCGGACAGCCGCGACCGCGCCATCCTGAAAAGGCGAAGCGCACCGAGCATGATGTTCAGCGCAAGCCCGACTGGATCCGCGTCAAGGCAGGCGGTTCTCCCATCTACGAGGAAACGCGCGAGATCGTGAAGGAAAACTCGCTCGTTACCGTCTGCGAGGAAGCCGGTTGCCCGAATATCGGCGAGTGCTGGTCCAAGAAGCATGCGACCATGATGATCATGGGCGACACCTGCACACGCGCCTGCGCGTTCTGCAACGTGCGTACCGGCCTGCCTGCAGCGCTCGATGCCAAGGAGCCGGAGAACGTCGCAATCGCGGTGCAGAAGCTTGGCCTTCAACACGTGGTCATAACCTCGGTTGACCGGGATGATCTGGACGATGGTGGCGCGCAGCACTTTGCCGAGACGATCCAGGCAATCCGCGAACGCTCCCCGGATACGACCATCGAGATCCTGACACCCGATTTCCTGCGCAAGGACCATGCTCTCGAGATCGTGGTTGCCGCCAAGCCCGATGTGTTCAACCACAACCTGGAAACGGTTCCGTCCAACTATCTCACCATCCGGCCGGGCGCGCGCTATTTCCATTCGATCCGGCTGCTGCAGCGGGTCAAGGAAATCGATCCGTCGATGTTCACGAAGTCGGGCATCATGGTCGGGCTGGGCGAGGAGCGAAATGAAGTGCTTCAGCTCATGGACGACCTGAGAAGCGCGGACGTGGATTTTCTCACCATCGGCCAATACCTTGCGCCGAGCCGCAAGCATGCCAAGGTGGAACGTTTCGTCACGCCTGATGAATTCAAGAGCTACGAAACGATTGCCTATGCCAAGGGGTTTCTTCTGGTCTCGGCAACCCCGCTTACACGCTCTTCGCACCATGCGGGTGAGGATTTCGCCAAGCTGAGAGCGGCTAGGGAAAAACTGTTGGCCACCGCATAGAGAATTCCGGTTTGCCCAAGTTCGACAAGATACATTCTGTCTCGCATCGCGCCGAAGACATGTACGCGCTCGTTGCCGACGTGGAACGCTACCCCGAATTCCTGCCGCTGTGCGAAGCGTTGAAAATCAGGTCGAGGCGAGACAAGGGGAACAAGTCCCTGCTCATCGCCGACATGACGGTAGGCTACAAGGCAATCCGTGAAACCTTCACCAGCCAGGTGATGCTAGATCCTGATAATCTGGTGATCGACGTGAAATACCTGGATGGGCCATTCCGCTATCTAACCAATGTGTGGCGATTTGTGCCCACCGGTGACACGGCTAGCGACGTGCATTTTCACATCGACTACGAGTTCAGGAGCCGGATGCTGGGCATGCTGATGGGTGCGATGTTCGATACGGCGTTCTCGAAATTCACGACAGCTTTCGAGGAGCGGGCGGACAAGCTCTACGCGTGATTTGCGTTATCGGTGGTGCCGAAGAAGGCAAGGATGCGTCTTCGCAAGGCCACAACGGCAACAGTTACAGCAAGTATTGCTGCCAGCATGAAAGGTTTCTGGTTTGCCAGGTGCCAGCACAGCGCAACGCCGATGGCAGCGCACAAAAGCACGCCAGCCCCCGCAATCAGACGTATTCGGGCGCAGTCGCGAAAGGCAATTGCGTTTACTGTGCCGAAGGTGAACACGAAAACGAGGCTTGCTGCCTCGACGAGGGACGACAGGGAGCCGAGAAGCGCCAGGCAACCGGCCGCCGTAGCGATCAGAATGATGGCCCTCGATGGAACTCCATTGCGATTTTGTTTTGCCAGAACTGACGGGAGTTCCCCGTCACGTGCGACCAGCGCACTCAATTTTGCAGTCGAATAGAGCGTCGAGTTGATGGCCGCCGTGGTGGCAAATGCTGCAGCAAGTGTCATGACGATGGTTCCCGCTAGCCCGAATTGCTGGCTTGCCACCGCTGCGAGTGACGTGCCCTTGTTCTCGACGATGAAGCCTGCGCCTGACATCATGGTAAAACCCAGCGTCACCAGTACGTAGATAATGACGACCGATGCTGCGGCGGAAGTCAGGACCCGTGCAAACCACTTTGCCGGCTTGTTCATGTCGTCATAATCGTAGGTGAGAAGCTGGAATCCCTCGTAGGCCACGAAGATGGTTGCTGCGCCTGTCAGAAGAGATGCCGGGGCGTAGCTGGCTATGCCCTGCGAAAGGCTGTCCGTGTTCCAATGAAAAATGACACCGTAGAGTGCAATTGCGGTAAGTATCGCGAGATTACTCGTTACGATGACGACCTCGACACTGGTTAGCTTGCCCGCACCTGCGAGGTTCAACCCGATCATCGCTGCCACGATTGCAACGATCAGAATACGGGTAATAACGGGATTTCCGCCAAAGGCGTCAGAGACATAATTGCCGAAGGCGAAGGCATAAACCGATATTGTGAGCGTGTAGCCGATCAATAGTAGCCAGGCGAGGTTTCCTGCCCAGTTTTCCCTGTTCATGTGTTCGACGAAGTCGAATGCCCCGCCTGCTTCATCAATACGGCTGGTAAGCTCTGAATAGGAGAGGGCGGTGATGATTGCAGCCAGACCCGAAAGCAGAAAACTGGCCCAAGCCCACTGGCCCGCACTTTCGATAACGACGGCCAGCGCAATATAGATGCCACCACCTGCCATTCCACCGGCGGCCAAGGCGAAAGTTCGAACGGGACCAATTGGCCCATGATGCTCACTCATGCATTCGCAACGCACCAGCAGAGATTTGGTTCAACGTTGCCGCAGCCAAGGCTTGCGAAATAGAAGGGGAACAAAAATGAATAAGCCCCGATGGCCTGAGCCACCGGGGCGTCGGATGAATTTCGGCTTGGGGCTTTTGCCGAAACCCTTCCGGGAGGTCGTGTTGAGGACAATCTAGCCATTGTCGGATGACCGGTGTGTGACGAAATGCACACTCCGCAACTACCGGGGAAATTTTGCCCTGTCCGGCAGGCTGGCGATAGCTGTGCTGTTTGTGGCGCAGACTACTCGAAGGTGTCGTCGTCTTCGTCTTCTGCGCCCTCGGCGAAACTGCGCGTTCCAAAGGCAGCGAGGATTTCAAGCGCCTGGCGGGCTGTTTCGTTGCGAATGGAATCGCGTCCCTTGTCCTCGAGCTGCAATTCCTCGACGAAGATGCCGCCGGGGCCGGCAACGGAGACGAATACCATGCCAACCGGTTTTTCCGGTGTTCCGCCGCCTGGCCCGGCGATGCCGGTGACAGATACGGCCGCTCCGGCCTTCGAGCGATCCAGCGTACCTGCCGCCATGGCAATGGCTACCTCGGAGGAGACCGCCCCCTTTTCTTCGATCAGTTTGGGATCAACTCCCACGAGATCCGATTTGGCCTCGTTCGAATAGGTCACGAATCCGCGGTCGAAGACATCCGACGAACCGGCGACAGAGGTAAGTGCGGCTGCGATTAGGCCGCCCGTGCAGGATTCGCAGGTGGCAATCATCATGCCTTCCTTGCGGAAGAGGTCGAGGATGTAGGCGGCTATCGTAGAGAGTTCCGGATCGACGTTCATGTGCTCATCACCACGGTTGCATTTGCGAGGGCGGCAATTCCTTCGCCTCGGCCAAGGAAGCCGATCCTCTCATTGGTGGTAGCTTTGACCGAAACACGCCCGACATCAAGCTGGCAGATTTCGGCTATTCTGGCGCGCATGGCTTCCCGGTGCGGGCCGATCTTTGGCGCTTCGCAAATCAGCATCACGTCGAGATGGGTTATCGTTCCCTTTTGGGCGCGCACCAGTTCGCATGCGTGGGCAAGAAACCTGTCGGATGAGGCGCCTTTCCAGCGAGGATCCGACGGCGGGAAATGCGAGCCGATGTCACCATCGCCGATGGTGCCGAGCAGGGCGTCGGTGAGGGCATGAAGACCGACATCGGCATCGGAGTGGCCGTCAAGACGGTGCGAATGGGCGATCTCCACGCCGCACAGGATGACACCCCGGCCGGTATCGTCTTCAATCAGCCGGTGGACATCGTAGCCGTTGCCGGTACGGACATCGGGGATGTTCATTGCCTCGAGCTCCCTTGCTTTGAGCAGGTCTTCCCTTGTCGTTATCTTTCGGTTGCCTTCGCTGCCGGGAACGAGCCGCACCCGCATGCCGGAATGTTCGGCTACTGCTGCATCGTCGGTCAGGTCAATGCGGCCCTGATCGCGCACATCGATATGTGCCTCCAGGATCTCCGCGAAGATAAAGCCTTGTGGTGTCTGGGCAGCGTAGAGGTGATCGCGGGGGACGGTTTCAGCGACCAGAAGGGTGCCGTCGGGGCCTTGCGAGGCACGTTTGAGCGTATCTGCGACTAGTGTGGCGGGCAGTGCACAGATGCCGGCTTCAATTCCTTCCAATACGCCAGAGATCAGGTCCGAACCGACGAAAGGACGGGCCGCATCGTGGATGAGAACCCTGGAAATGCCGAGATCGGCCAGTGCCTCAAGTCCCGCCAGGCAACTCTGTTGCCGCGTTGCGCCGCCGGGTACAGGAGGCAGTATCTTGGCGTGTTCCGGGGCGGATGCCGCATATTGATCGGCATCGTCCGGGTGAATGACAACCTGGACGTAGTGGATATCCGGATGGTTCAGGAAGGCCGCGAGTGTCTTCGCCAGAATGGTCTGCGACCCGATCCGACGGTATTGCTTTGGTCCCTCGCCATCGTCTCCGATGCGCGAACCGCGCCCGGCAGCCACTATTATGGCGGCGTTGCATTCAGAAGGTTTGGCGGCGTTACTGTCGCTCATGAACTCCTCGTCCCGGCTTTGACATACGCCGGTCCTTTATCCCCGAAGCCGCACGTGACGCGTGGGCGCAGACCGCAAGAAATATGACACACTTGCCCGGTAAAGCGGCATTTAGCACTTGCAACAAACCCTTGTCATGACTACAAAATATGCATAGGGTTAGTTTGTCTAATTATGAGGCATTATGCCAAGGCTATCCAAAACCGGCGCGGACGTGATTTCGCAGGTTCTGCCGCGACTTGCAACGCCGATACGCATTGGGAACGTCGAAACGCGCAATGGCGTGTTTCTGGCGCCGATGTCAGGCGTCAGCGACGTGGCGTTCCGGCGTGCCGCCTGGCGCGGGGGCGCAGGCATGGTTGTCTCGGAAATGGTTGCCAGCGAAGCCTATGTAACCGGCATGGCGGAAATGCAGGTCAAGGCCGAGAGCGCGGGACTTCCGGTGCACATGATGCAGCTTGCAGGCCGCGAACCCGAGTGGATGGCCCGCGCCGCGCGACTTGCAGAGGCCGGTGGAGCCGACATTATCGACATCAACATGGGATGCCCGGCAAGGCGCGTGACGACAGGCTATTCCGGCTCTGCGCTGATGCGCGATCTCGATCATGCGCTTAGGCTGATCGATGCCGTGGTCGGCGCGGTGAAGGTTCCGGTAACGCTCAAAATGCGATTGGGATGGGATCATCAATCGATCAATGCCCCTGAACTTGCCGCTCGTGCTGAAAATGCAGGCGTCAGGATGATTACCGTGCACGGCCGCACGCGCTGCCAGTTCTACAAGGGAAATGCCGATTGGGCGGCGGTGCGGGCAGTGCGCGATGCAACAAGTCTGCCCCTGATCGTCAATGGCGACATTGGCAACGCCGGTGACGCAGCGCGCGCCCTGGAGCTTTCCGGCGCTGATGGTGTGATGATCGGCCGGGCTGCCTACGGTCAACCGGATATTTCCGGGCGAATAGCACTGGAGGCGGGTGCTGAAATGCCTGCCCAGGACTACAACGTTTTCGATCATTATCGCGAGATCATCGAAACAAGCATGCAGCCGCATGGCGTCCGCATGGGGCGGAAGCACCTTGGCTGGTATCTTGAGCGTATCGAGACCCAGTCGGGGCGAAAGGTCTCTTCGCGCGAGAAGCTTTCGCTGATGACCGAGAATGATCCCGATGCCGCTATCGTCAAGCTGGAGCGCATCCTGTCTCAGTTCGATCACGGAACAGCGTCTTCAAATTCCAGCATGGCCGCCTGAAGTGGACGAAAACGGATCAACAACCCGATGAACGGCAAGAGCAACATGAACAAGCCGGAGACGCCGGTTTCCGCAAAGGGGCTGGATATATGTGCGGTCACGCTTGATGCCTTGCCGCATCCGGTGATCACCGTTGATGCGGAAAGCAATATCCTGACGACCAATCTTGCAGGCGAGCACTTCTTCCAGTCGTCCTCCGCCTATATCTGCAAGCGCCGGCTGGATTACTTCATTCCGTTCGGCAGTCCCGTGCTCACCCTGATCAACCAGGCGCGGGACGAGCGCACGGTCATCAACGAGTACAAGATCGATGTTTCTTCGCCGCGACTGGGCAGGGACCGGCTTGTGGATGTCTATGCCGCGCCGATCCCCGAGATCGAGGGTGGCGTTGCGGTCCAGTTCTTCCAGCGTACGATGGCGGAGAAGATAGACCGGCAGCTGACCCACAGGGGCGCTGCAAGAACCGTTACCGGTCTTGCGGCAATGCTCGCACATGAAATCAAGAACCCGCTTTCCGGCATTCGCGGGGCGGCCCAGCTTCTTGAAATGGCGGCGGACAACGAGGATGACCGCTCCCTTACCCAGCTTATAAAGGACGAGACCGACCGTATCGTGAAGCTGGTAGACCGCATGGAGGTGTTCTCCGACGAGCGACCGATCGAGGCGGAACCGGTGAATATTCACGTCGTACTCGAGCATGTGAAGAAGATCGCGCAGAACGGTTTTGCGCGCGGCATTACCATCCATGAAAACTATGATCCTTCCCTGCCGCCGGTAATGGGCAATCGCGACCAGCTCGTCCAGACGTTCCTGAACCTCGTCAAGAACGCTGCCGAGGCCGTTGCAGGCAGGGAGTCGCCGGAGATCACATTTTCAACGGCTTTCAGGCACGGCATTCATCTCACGGTACCCGGTGCGTCGAAAAGGGTTGCGCTTCCGCTGGAACTCACTGTTTCCGACAACGGTCCAGGCATTGCGGAGGACGTGCGGCACTACATTTTCGATCCGTTCGTGACGACGAAGACCAACGGCTCGGGACTGGGCCTAGCGTTGGTTGCCAAGATTGTCGGGAACCATGGCGGCATTGTTGAGTGCGACAGTTCGGAAAACGGAACAACCTTCCGAATTCTGCTCCCGGTCTATTCATCGGACGAAAAACACAAACCCACACATGAGGCGGAGACTGGCAATTGAGCAAGGGCGTAGTACTCGTCGCTGACGACGACGCGGCAATCCGCACCGTTTTGAATCAGGCCCTGGCGCGGGCGGGTTTCGATGTCCGGGTGACATCGAACATCGCCACGCTATGGCGCTGGGTCTGTGAAGGGGAAGGCGACGTCATCATCACGGACGTCATCATGCCGGACGGCAATGCTTTCGAGATTCTGCCGAAGATCAAGCGGCAACGGCCGAATCTGCCGGTCATCGTGATGAGCGCCCAGAACACGTTCATGACCGCCATCACGGCCTCCGAGAAGGGCGCCTACGAATATCTTCCCAAGCCCTTCGATCTTCAGGAAGTCATCTCGGTGGCTTCCAGGGCAGCATCGGAACCAAAACGCACGACCAGTGCCGCCACCGGCAAACCGGAACCGGTGGAGCGCATGCCGCTTGTTGGCCGTTCTCCGGCGATGCAGGAGATATACCGTGTGCTGGCACGGCTCATGCAAACCGACCTGACGCTGATGATCACCGGTGAATCCGGCACCGGCAAGGAACTGGTTGCCCGCGCGCTCCATGAATACGGCAAGCGCAAGAACGGTCCGTTCGTGGCGATCAACATGGCGGCGATTCCCAAAGACCTGATCGAATCCGAGCTGTTCGGCCACGAAAAAGGGGCCTTCACCGGTGCCCATAGCCGCTCGGCCGGACGTTTCGAACAGGCCGAAGGCGGAACGCTGTTTCTAGACGAGATCGGCGACATGCCGATGGATGCGCAAACGCGCCTGCTGCGCGTCCTTCAGCAGGGTGAATATACCACCGTTGGCGGCCGTACACCCATCAAGACCGATGTCCGGATCGTAGCAGCTACCAACAAGGACCTGCGGCAGCTCATCAAGCAGGGGCTGTTCAGGGAGGATCTCTTCTTCCGGCTGAACGTCGTGCCGCTGCGCGTGCCGCCGCTTCGCGAGCGCAGTGAGGACATTCCGGATCTGGTGCGCCACTTCCTGCAGCAGAATGCGGACGAGGGGCTTGGGCTGAAGACGATCGAGCCCGATGGCATCGAGGCCTTGCGCAAGCATTCCTGGCCCGGAAACGTTCGCGAGCTGGAAAACACCGTTCGGCGCATTACCGCGCTTTACCCGCAGGAAATCGTCACGAAAGACATCATCCTGTCCGAACTGAACGCAGGAGAGGCCGGACCGGATCCGATCCGGAACGAAGTTCAGCCCACCGCGGATATCTCGATGGCAACCGAGCAGTGGCTTTCAGACTACTTCAAGGCCTATCAGGATCACGAGCCTCCACCGGGGCTGTACCAGACAGCGCTGCACAAGCTGGAAGCGCCGCTGATCTCGGTTTGCCTGGCCTATACGCGGGGTAACCAGATCAAGGCAGCCGAGATACTTGGTATCAACCGCAATACCCTGCGCAAGAAGATACGCGAACTCGACATCAAGGTCATGCGCTCGGTTCTTTGAGCCAGGGTTGCGTACCCCTGCAATATCTTCACTGTACGGCTGAAAACCGTGTTTGACGGCATGTTTCATTTTTGCCACATTGCCGTTGCATCAATGCAACATCGGGGCAAATGACGGGCAATTCTTAATTGCCTGTCACACCAAGGTGGTGCCCCGTCAAAGGGTTGCTGCACCAGTCGACCGTGTTTCATTCATCAGGCGGTGCCGCATATCGGCGCCGGGATGAACCTGGGGGAGTTGTTCTTGTCAACCGATGCCATCCAAGCAGCCGGTAATGCGGGGTTCACGTCCCGCAATACGAAGCCGGAAGACGCTTCGGGGGGCAACGATTCCATCAATGCGGATGACGGTTTGCGTTCGCGGCGGAGATCGTTCGAACGCGCTTTCGGCTTCGCCACGGTCATCGCGCTACTGCTGACCGGCACGACGACCTTCCTCATTCTCTTCGGACTGACACCCCTCGAACCGAACAGCCGTATCGTGCAGGTGGCGCTTGCCGTCAACACGTTGCTGGCCGGCGTTCTGGTGCTGCTGATCGGCCTGGAGATTTGGCGGCTGCTTGCTTCCCGCAAACGGGGCAGGGCGGCTGCGCGACTACATATCCGGATTGTGGGCCTCTTTGCGCTGGTTGCCGCCATTCCGGCGGTCATTGTCGCCGTGGTTGCCGCGATTACACTCGACCTGGGCCTTGACCGCTGGTTCGAGCAGCGAACCAAGGCAATCATCCAGGGATCGGTAGGTGTTGCCGAGGCCTATGTCGATGAAAGTTCGCGAACACATATCAATGCCACGATCTCCATGGCTACCGAACTCGACCGTGCGCGCCAGCTTTACAGCCTGGACCGCAGCGGGTTCGAGAATGTGATGCGCCTGCACACGCGCGGACGCGGAATGCTAGCCGCTTACCTCTTGCGCGATGACGGGTCCGTTATCATCGAGGTAAAGGCCAATGAAGAGGTGCAAGTGCCGCCGGTTCCAAAGGAATCGCTCGATGCGGCCAAGTCGGGAGACGTCATCTTCATTCCGCGCGGGCGAACTTCGCTCGTTGGGGCCGTGATGAAGCTGAGAGTAATTCCGGATGCCTTCCTCTATACAGTTCGGCCTCTCAGGGACGACGTGCTGCAGGCCTTGCGGCAGATGGAACAGAACACGTCCGAATATGATGACCTCCAGGCCAACCGCTTGCCCGTGCAGCTTACCTTCGCGGTTCTCTATTTCGGCATCGCGCTGATGATCCTGCTGGCGGCGATCTGGATGGGCATGAGTGTTGCCGATCGCTTCGTTCGGCCGATCAGGCGGCTGATTTTCGCGGCCGACGAGGTTTCGGACGGAAACCTGGATGTGCGCGTAGAGACCAAGCACACGGAGGGCGACTTCAAGAACCTTTCCGACACATTCAACGTCATGACCCATCAGCTCAGGATGCAGCGAAGTGAACTGCTGAGTGCGAAGGACGATATCGATCGCCGTGCCCGGTTCACCGAGGCGGTGCTGTCGGGCGTTACTGCCGCAGTGATTGGCGTCGACAGTTCGGGCGAGGTGCAGATTGCCAACCGTGCTGCAATCAACATGTTCGGCAAGGGACTGGCTACATCGAACCGGATCGGCAGTGAGTATTCGGAAGTCGGACGCGTTCTGGAAAATGCCATAGCGTTTGGCAAGAGCGAGTATCTTGAACAGGTAACGATGATGCTGGACGGGATTTCGCGTACCCTCAACGTACAGGTCACCCAGGAGCGTGAAAGCGGCCCGGGCAGTTCGTTCGTGATCACGATTGATGATATCACCGATCTTGTTGCCGCACAGCGAAGCACTGCGTGGTCGGATGTTGCCCGGCGCATCGCCCACGAGATCAAGAATCCGCTCACCCCGATCCAGCTTTCCGCCGAACGTTTGCGCAGGCGATATTCGAAATACATCACCGAGGACAAGGAAACCTTCGACCAATGCACGGACACGATTGTTCGCCACGTTGGCGACATCGGCCGCATGGTGGACGAGTTTTCCTCTTTCGCCAGAATGCCAAAACCGGAGATGACTTCGCAGGATCTGGCCGCGACCGTTAAAGAAGCGGTGTTTTCCCAGCGTGTGGCAAACCCCGATGTTGAATTCACCATCAGCACCGGCGAGGGCGGCTTCAGGGCACGGTATGACAGCCGCCTTATTTCGCAGGCACTGATCAACATCCTCAAGAATGCGGTGGAGGCAATCGAGCTGCGCCCCGAAAACGAGGGCGAAGGTGAGGAGACCGCGCATAAGGGCCGCATCCATGTGCGCATGGCGCGCGATGGCGACCAGATTCGCGTCGATGTGATCGACAACGGCCGGGGACTGCCCGATGGCGAGGCTCGACAGAAGCTGCTCGAACCCTACATGACGACACGTCAGAAGGGCACAGGTCTTGGCCTGGCGATCGTGCGAAAGATTTTCGAGGACCATGACGGCACCATCCTGCTGATGGATGCGCCGCCAGAGATTTTCAATGACACTGGCGCAATGTTGCGCCTGATCCTTCCTGCAGAAGGGGGCATCTTCGGAAAGGGAGACGCGGCCGAAAACGCCGCAAACGCCAAGCTGGCTGCGAATGAAACGCAGACGGCAAAACTGGAGACTGACAGCTGATGGCTGCCGATATTCTTGTTGTTGACGACGAAAAGGACATTCGCGAACTGGTTTCGGGAATTCTCGAGGACGAGGGTTACTCGACGCGCATGGCGGGTGACAGCGATTCTGCCCTGGCCGCCATCCGTGCGCGCAGGCCCAACATGATTTTCCTGGATATATGGCTTCAGGGATCGAAACTGGACGGGCTGGAACTTCTTGAAAAGATTCACAAGGAGCATCCCGATCTGCCCGTTGTCATCATATCGGGGCACGGCAATATCGAAACGGCTGTCGCCGCGATCCGCAACGGGGCCTACGACTACATAGAAAAGCCGTTCAAGGTTGACCGGCTGATACTCGTTGCCGAACGGGCTCTCGAGAATTCAAGCCTCAAGAAGCAGGTCGCCGAACTTCAGGGCCGCTCCTCGGACATGGACGAGCTGATTGGCCAGTCTCCGGCCATGAGCGCGCTGCGCCAGCAGATTGAACGGGTAGCTCCTACCAATAGCCGGATCATGATTGTCGGCGGATCGGGTTCGGGCAAGGAACTGGTGGCGCGCAAGATCCACCAGCTTTCGCACCGTTCCAAGGGCCCGTTTGTTGCCATCAATGCTGCCCAGATCACGCCTGAGAACATGGAAGTCGAGCTGTTTGGCACCGAAGGCAATGACGGGGAAGGGCGCAAGGTCGGAGCTCTTGAAGAGGCCCATGGCGGCACGCTCTATCTCGATGAAGTCGCCGAAATGCCCAAGGACACGCAAAGCAAGATCCTGCGGGTGCTTGTGGAACAGCAATTCGTGCGTGTCGGAGGCACTACCAAGGTAAAGGTCGATGTCCGGGTGCTATCGTCGACCGCGACCGATCTGGAAGCGCGCATTCGCGACGGCCTGTTCAGCCAGGACCTCTTGCACCGGCTTGCGGTGGTTCCGCTGCGCGTGCCGCCGCTGTCAGAAAGGCGCGAGGATATTCCGCTCCTGATCGAAGCATTCATGGAACACATTTCAAGGCAATCGGGCATACCGCATTGCAGGCTGGGAGATGACGCGATGGCCGTTCTCCAGGCGCATGAATGGCCTGGAAACATCCGCCAGTTGCGCAACAATATCGAACGCCTGATGATCCTGTCGCGCGTGGGCGAGGGCGGTGTCATCAATGCCGACATGCTTCCGGCCGAAATCGGCGAGATGCTGCCCAAGGTTGGCGGCACCGAGAGCGAACATCTGCTTTCCATGCCGCTCAAGGACGCACGGGAGACGTTTGAGCGCGACTATCTCGGCGCGCAGGTCTCCCGTTTCGGCGGCAACATTTCCCGCACTGCCGAATTTGTCGGAATGGAGCGGTCGGCGCTGCACAGAAAACTCAAGATGCTTGGCTTGTTTGAGAAACGCCGGAGCGATAATGGTGCTGAAGCCGACGATAGTGACAATCAGTCCGAGGGACAGGGCGAAGCATGAAGATCATCATCTGTGGTGCGGGGCAGGTCGGTTACGGCATTGCCGAGCGCCTGTCCTTCGAGGGCAATGATGTAAGCGTCATCGACAGCTCCGCATCGCTCGTCCAGAACATTCAGGACAAGCTCGATGTGCGCGGTTATCACGGGCACGGTTCCCATCCGGACATGCTGGCTCAGGCAGGTGCCGACCAGGCGGACATGATCATCGCGGTCACGCTGCACGACGAAGTAAACATGGTTGCCTGCCAGGTGGCCCATTCGCTCTTCAACGTGCCGACCAAGATTGCCCGAATACGCTCGCAGAGCTACCGCGCTCCGCAATGGCAGAACCTGTTTTCGCGGGAACACCTGCCGATAGACGTCATCATTTCTCCCGAGGTGGAGGTGGGTGACGTCATCCTGCGCAGGATTTCGATGCCGGGCGCGCGCGATATTGTTCCCTTCGCCGAAAACAAGGTGAACATGATCGCCATCGACTGCGACGAGGATTGCCCCGTCGTGGACACGCCGCTTTCCCAGTTGAGCGAATTGTTTCCCGATCTTGGCGCCACGGTTGTCGGAATCTGGCGTCATGGCAAGATGCTCGCACCAAGATCAGTCGATCACATTCTGGCCGGCGACCTGGCCTATGTGATTTCCGAACGCAAGCAGACGCGCCGCACCCTGGCGATCTTCGGCAAGGAAACGCCGCAGGCACAGAGGATCGTTATCGCCGGCGGCGGCAATATCGGTGTCTACCTGACCCAGGTCATCGAACGCCGCATGCCTTCGACCAGGGTTCGCGTGATCGAGCTTTCGCGCGAGGTGGCTATGCGCATGGCCGATCGCCTGGAACGCACTGTCATCCTGCACGGCAGCGCGCTCGAGGAGCAGCTACTGATCGAGGCAGGTGTCGAGAACTCAGACCTGATGGTCGCGATCACGAATGACGACCAGGTTAATATCCTGTCCTGTGTCCTTTCAAAGAAGCTGGGCTGCAAGCACAACCTCGCGCTTCTGAACAATCCGGGCTATCACGGATTTACCAAATCAATCGGCATCGACGACTTCATCAATCCGCGCACCGTCACGGTTTCGCGGGTACTCCAGCACGTCAGGCGCGGCCGCATTCGCGGGGTCTATTCTCTTCAGGACGGGCAGGCGGAGATCATCGAGGCGGAAGCGCTCGACACGTCGCCGCTGGTCGGAAGGCCGCTGAGAGAACTCGAACTGCCTACCGGAATTCGAATCGGCGCCGTGATCCACAATGGCGAGGTCTCGCGCCCAAACGGCGACACAGTGATACGGCCGCGCGACCGTATCATCATTCTGGCCTTGGCTGACCGGGTCAAGGAAGTCGAACAGATGTTCAGGGTCAGTCTCGAATTTTTCTAACATTTAGGCGTGCGCACCAAAACGATAGATAAATCAATCGGATGCACATACAGGATATCGCATTCTCCACATTCGGCGCGTAAGTGGAATGCCTTCGTGCAGGACTGCCTGATGTTCGCCCTTCGATTGTATCTTGATCTGTCTCGGGTGCCGATTCTATAATTGTTTCCATTGGGACCGTAGCAAGGTCCGTGTGTGTGTTTGTTGTTCGGCGACACTTGTGATGCCCGGACAGTTGAGGTGAAGGGGAACAATAAAAATGCCAGACAGGCCGCAAAACCTGCAAGACGCGTTTCTCAATCAGGTCCGCAAGAACAAGATCCCGCTTACGATATTCCTTGTAAATGGTGTCAAGCTCAATGGCGTGGTATCGTGGTTCGACAATTTCTGCGTCCTTCTGAAACGGGACGGGATCGGGCAGCTTGTATACAAGCACGCCATATCAACCATAATGCCGTCGCAGCCGGTTCACTTCGGCGATGAGCGTGACGGCGAAACAGGCGACTGATCCGGCCAGGCCCGGATGAACGGAAACAGCCATTGAGCGAACGTGAAGAGGGCGGCAGAAACCGCTTTCAATGGACAGAGGAAGACGCCCAGGCGCCCGAGCGGGCGATTGTGCTTGTCCCCGATTTCCAGATCAGACCGGATGGTGAGGGTGCGTCCGAGCGCTCGCGCGAAGCGAGGCTTGCGGAGGCGTGCGGACTTGCACGCGCGATCGATCTCGACATCGTGGAAAGTGGGATCGTTCCGGTCAAGGCGATAAAGCCCGGAACCTTGTTCGGCACCGGAAAGATCGACGAGATTGCCGGGATCATCAAGGCAGGCGACATCGGGCTTGCGGTTATCGATCACGCACTCAGCCCGGTTCAGCAACGCAACATGGAAAAGGCCTGGAACTGCAAGGTGCTCGACCGCACCGGGCTGATCCTTGAAATCTTCGGTGACAGGGCGCGCACGAAGGAGGGCCGTCTGCAGGTCGATCTTGCCCAGCTCAACTACCAGAAGGGCAGGCTTGTCCGCCAGTGGACCCACCTGGAGCGGCAGCGCGGCGGTGCCGGTTTCATGGGCGGGCCGGGTGAAACGCAGATCGAGGCTGACCGCCGGGAAATCCAGGCGAAGATACTGAAGCTTGAGCGCGAACTCGAAAAGGTTCGCAAGACACGCCAGTTGCACCGGTCGACGCGCAGGAAGGTGCCGCATCCGGTTGTTGCGCTGGTGGGCTACACGAATGCCGGAAAGTCCACATTGTTCAACCACATGACCGGGGCAGGCGTGCTTGCCAAGGACATGCTGTTTGCCACGCTGGACCCGACCCTGAGGCAGCTCGAACTGCCGCAAGGCACCCGTGTTATCCTGTCAGATACGGTTGGTTTCGTTTCAAACCTGCCCACGCATCTGGTAGCAGCGTTCCGCGCAACACTTGAAGAAGTCATCGAAGCTGACCTGATACTGCATGTGCGGGACATCTCTGACCCTGACACGGAAGCCCAGGCCAGCGACGTCTACGATATTCTCGAACAGCTCGGTGTAGGACAAGGCGGGCACGAAAAGGTTATCGAGGTCTGGAACAAGATAGACCGCCTGGCGCCGGAGGCAGTGGAGGACATGCGCTCCCTGCGCAGCGCAGGCCAGGAAGCACCGTTCCTCGTCTCGGCGATAACCGGGGAGGGGATCGAACCGTTGCGCGCTCGTATCGAGGAAATCATTGCCGGTGAGGACGCTGTCTTCACCTTGGCAATGCCGCCTGCCGAACTTGCCCGGCTTTCGGCCCTGTATGACAAGGCGGTCATCCTGGAACGCGATGATCTCGAAGACGGGTCCGTGATGGTGAAAGTCCGCGCGCCGGAAAGCATACGCCAGCAATATTCAGCGTTTATGGCAGAAGGCATACGGCAAGAGCCGCATTGAGCCAGGAAAGCTCAGGCTTTCTTCTTAGCTTCCACCCACAGTGCTTCCATCTCGTCCAGGCTTGCCGTGCCAAGGGGCTTGCCGGTTCGTGCCTCGATGTTCTTCTCGATATGTGCAAAGCGCCTGCGGAATTTCGCATTCGAGGATCTGAGTGCTCCTTCGGGATCGACATCCAGGTGGCGGGCGAGATTGGCGACGGCGAAAAGCAGGTCGCCGATTTCATCTCTTACGCCGTCCGCATTGCCGCTGGCGATCTCCGCCTCCGCCTCTTCGGCTTCCTCGCGAATCTTTGCCAGCACGGCCATTGGATCGTTCCAGTCGAAACCGACCTTGGATGCCTTCTGCTGGAGCTTTACCGCCTGGGTCAAACCGGGCAGGGCGGACGGCACGTCGTCGAGCAATCCCTCTCCCTTCTCCTTTGGCGGCAATCCCAGGCTTGTGCGCCGTGCGTTGCGTTCGGCTTTCTCCTCGGCCTTGATGCGCTCCCAGGTTTCCTTCGCCAGACCGGTGGCGGAATACTGTTCGGCCGAGTTGTCTTCGTCGCCAAATACGTGAGGGTGGCGGCGGATCATTTTCTCGCAGATTCCATGAACAACATCGCCGAAATCGAAACTGCCTTGTTCCTCGGCCATCCTTGCATGATAGACGGATTGAAGCAGGAGATCTCCAAGTTCGAGGCGTAGATCATCCATGTCCTCACGCTCGATGGCGTCGGCAACCTCGTATGCTTCCTCGACAGTGTAGGGTGCGATGGACTTGAAATCCTGTTCCAGATCCCAGGGGCAGCCGGTTACGGGTGTTCGAAGCGCCGCCATGATTTCTATGAGCGTGGAGATATCCCTGGAAGGTTTCATGAGACTGGGTCCGGAATTTGCGGGCTGGGGTGGCTACGGTAACTTGTTGCAGCAGTGTGCGGCCAGCATTGCAGCGAGTCCGTGGATCATGTCAAATGGAGGCCGGAAACGGGTGCAACGAGAGTGGAACCAATGCTGACGCGCGCAACACAGATATTTGCCGGAATTGCGGGTGCCGCAGGTGTCGCGCTGGCAGCTGCTGCCACACATGCAGGCAATCCCGAGTTGCTCAATCCTGCAGCGCTTGTCGCGCTGACACAGGCAGCTGCTCTGCTTCTACTTTCCATTCGCAAACCGGGCTTGCTGAGAGCATTGGCAATTCTGTGCGGTGTTGCTGGAGTCGTCCTGTTTTGCGGCACGATGGTGACGCTGGCATTCCTGGGTTGGCGGTTGTTTCCCATGTCTGCGCCGGCCGGCGGGATATTGCTGATGCTCGCTTGGCTGATGACTGGACTGGCATTTGCGTTTGGTCCGCGCAGCGGGGCGGGACGAGAGTAGGTATATCCTGTCAGCGGTTTCCGTCCTGTTTGCTGGGCTTGCATCTTCTGCTTGGGCGCTCTGTGAGACCTACATACCCAAGTCGCATAAGATATATTATGGAACATTTTGCTAGCGAGGCATCTACATATGACTTGTGTTTATCCTTTGAGATTTCCGATAGATACACGTATATTCTAACGTGGTTTGTTATCTCTGATGTGCACATTGATGCATACCCTTGCAGCCCGGAAATTTCGCCGGGGTTTCGTTCCGGCGATGCGGATAAATCCCGCTATGCCACAACTCTTCTTTCGTGCTCACGCATATTTGAACCAGCTGCGGTACTCTGGATGACGCACTGTTAACCCGGTCCGGTTACCATTAAGCGCGGGAAGCCGCGTTATCCATGTTTGATTGCATGGTCTTGAATAATCAAATGACCTCGCGTTACTCTGCCGGTTGATGCGGCCGGAATGAATTGTGGGATTCGGGATATGACCGTACGCATACATCTGCCGGGTTTTTTTGCGTCGTTGGCCATGAGCGCCTCGATTTTGGTTCAGCCTGCAATGGCGACCGAAAGTGACTTGAAAGAACTGAAGGCCGACGCGGCTGATGCAACCGGAAATGATCCGGTGATCGTTGCGGTTTCAATTGACCAGCAGCATTTGCGCGTTTTCCGCGGTCTGCAGCAGGTTGCTGATTCCAACATTTCCAGCGGGAAGCCGGGATACGACACGCCCCGCGGTATTTTTTCGATCCTCGAAAAAAAGAAGATGCACCGCTCGAATATCTACGAGAACGCACCGATGCCATTCATGCAACGACTGACATGGTCGGGCATTGCGCTGCATGAATCCGGCAGCGTTCCTGCACGTCCGGCATCGCACGGATGCGTTCGCTTGCCGCGCGGGTTTTCCAAGGAACTCTTCGGGCTTACGTCACGCGGCAATCATGTCATCATCACGCCGGAAGGTGCAGAGCCACGTCAGATTGCGCACATGAACCTGTTTCAGCCGGTTTCCGGGCGGCTCGCTCTAAACGAGTTTCGGTCGACCATTTCAGACATCGACCAGGAACCGGGCTCGGGCATCATTGCTCGTGACGGCAAGGAAGTAAGCGACGCGCCGCTGCGCATTTACCTTACCCGCCAGACGCAACGCGACTCGATACGCGATGTTCAGGAGATGCTGCAGATACTTCGTTTTTATGGTGGTGCGCTAGACGGTCTTTACGGACGTGGGTCCATCGCTGCAGTGAAGCGGTTCCAGGAGTATGAAGGGCTGGCAAAGACGGGAACGCTTACTGGTGAAACCATCGAACGGCTGCACGCGATGACGGGGCGCCCTCTCCCGCCAGCTGGCCGAATCTATGTTCGCCAGGACCACGAACCGGTCTTCGACGCGCCGGTCGAGATCAGGAATCCCGAACAGCCGCTTGGAAGCCATCTCTTCGTCACGTACCGCTTTGAAGAAAGCCAGACCCAGTGGCTGGCATATTCGGTCTCGTCTGAAATCCGACCGTCAATCGCCAAGCAGGACGAGATTGAGCTCGGTGATAATTCCCGAGTGCGGACCAGCCCGGAAGCGGTTCTGGCCAGGCTTGTCATTCCGCCGCAGGTCAGGGGCCGTATCCAGGCGTTGTTGACCAGCGGTTCTTCCTTTGCGATTTCCGACAATGGAATTGGTACGGAGACCGGCAAGGGAACGGACTTCATCGTCCAGACGCGATGATGCCTCGTCCCTGACGGGTTTCCGCGATTCACAACTGCTTGCGCTGCATGTGGGCCAGAATGGCGTCCGCGGTTTCCTCGTTCATGGCAAGCGCGGTGTCGTGCAGCACGGCAAGCCGGGTCAGCGACTTCACATCGACATCATGCGGCTGCGACGATAGCGGATCTATGAAAAAGATGAGGCAGTCCAGCTTGCCTTCGGCGATCAGTGCGCCAAGCTGGGCATCGCCGCCGAGCGGCCCGCTCAGAAGCCGCGTGATATCGAGGTGAAGTTCCTTGTGCAGCAATCCGCCGGTGGTGCCGGTTCCGTAAAGTTTGAACTGAACGAGCGCCTCACGGTTCCTGCGTGCCCATTCCAGCATGGCGGGTTTCTTGCCGTCATGGGCAACGAGCGCCATGGTGTAGTCTTCAGCGTTTCCGCGTTTGGCAACCATCTTCAATTGATCTCCATCTCCACGGTCAACCCGTCATGCGCCGGGGATACGTTGGCAGGAGTTTCGCGATCCACTGTTTCGTAATCGAGCGGAATGTGCATGTGGGTGAGAATGGCGCGCCTGGGGGCAATGCGTTCAATCCACTCCAGAGCCTGCTCGATCGACAGGTGGCTGATATGCGGCCTGTATTGAAGTGCATCGACGATCCAGACGTCGAGATTTTCAAGTGCCGGCAGTGTTTCAGCCGGAAAATCGGAGACGTCCGGAGAATAGCCGAGGCCGCCGTCATCCAGTCCCCCGAAGCGAAAGCCAAGGGAATGTATCGGACCATGGACCTGCAGATAAGGCATGGCTATGACCGGACCGCCCGGCCCGTCGATCGTGACGGGAACCCCTGCCCGGATTTCGTGTGCCTCGCAGATCGGCGGGTACATGGAACCTTCAGGCGAGGCGAAGCAATAGGAAAACGCCGACATCAGGTGGTCGAGTGTCGGGTTGTCTGCATGGACAGGCATGCGCTGGCGCTGGATGATCGCATACTGGCGCAGATCGTCGATGCCATGCAGATGATCCGCATGCGGATGGGTATAGAGCACGCCGTCGAGCCTTTCGACACCTGCACTGATCATCTGCTGGCGGAAATCCGGACTTGTATCCACGACGACGGTGGTGGTTCCGCCGCTGCCAATGCGCTGCACCAGCAGCGAACAGCGAAGCCTGCGATTTCTCGGATTGTCCGGATTGCAGTCACCCCAGTCGCCATTGATGCGCGGCACGCCGGGAGACGAGCCGCATCCCAGAATGGTGAAGCGCAGGCGATCTTTTCCGCTCGATGACATCAGGCAGTTGCACCCGACGGCATCGGAACGCGCGAAAACAGGCGGAAGAAATTCTCCGTGGTAATGCTGCAGGCGCGATCGTCGCCGCAGCCGTGGCATTCGGCGAGGACCTTGGCCGTATGGGCGACATAGGCCGGTTCATTGCGCTTGCCCCGCCAGGGCTGCGGTGCGAGGTAAGGAGAGTCGGTTTCCACAAGGAGTCTGTTGGCTGGTATGATGGCGGCTATATCGCGCAGCTCCTGCGACTTGTTGAATGTCAGGATGCCCGAGAAAGAGACGTAGCCGCCGAGATCGAGACCGGCCTCTGCAAGTGCCCTGCCCGACGAGAAACAATGTAGCACGAAGTGAAACCGTCCCTTTGCCATTTCGTCGCGAAGGATGCGTTCCATGTCTTCATCGGCATCGCGAGAATGGATTACCAGCGGCAGACCCGTTGCACGTGCGGCGGAGATATGGGTTCTGAACACCTTTTCCTGAATGTCGCGCGGTGCCTTGTCATAGAAATAGTCGAGGCCTGCCTCACCGATGGCGACGACCTTGGGGTGGGCCGCCAGTTCGACGAGTTCCTCCGCCGTGACATCCAGCTCCTCGGCTGCGTTGTGCGGGTGGGTTCCGACCGAACAATAGACATTGTCGAAGCGTTCCGCGATCGCAAGTACCTGGGCAAACTTGCGAACGCGGGTGGAGATGGTCACCATGATGCCGATGCCCGCTTCCCCTGCCCTCGCAATTACCTCGGGCAGTTCGTCAGCGAAATCGGGAAAATCGAGATGGCAATGTGAATCGACGAGCATGGGCTATGCCTCCGCTTCGGTCTCCGGTTCAACGAAACGCGGGAACACACCGGCCGGCTTTGGCAGTTCGGCACCGGTGGTAATCGCGCTTTCCTCATTCAGTGCAACAAACGACCTGTTGTCCTCGGGAACTGCCAGAAGGTCGAGAAGCCGCCCGCAGCTCTCCGGCATCACCGGCTGCGCGAGCGTCGCCACGACTCGGATGGTCTCAGCGGTGGTCCAAAGCACGGTTTCCATGCGGGCCGGGTCGGTCTTCTTGAGCGCCCAGGGTTCCTGCGCGGTGAAATAGCGGTTTGCCTCGGCAACGACGTTCCAGACCGCCTCCAGGTATTTGTGTATCTGCTGCGTATCCATGTATTCGCGTACCGTATCAGCAAGCGAATAGGCATTGTCGAGCAGGTCGCGGTCCGTTCCAGCAAGTTCGCCACGCGCGGGCACCCTGCCCTCGCAGTTCTTGGCAATCATCGACAGCGAGCGCTGCGCCAGGTTGCCGATGTCATTTGCGAGATCGGCGTTGATGCGCGCAACAATCGCCTCGTGACTGTAGGAACCATCATTTCCGAAGGGCACTTCGCGCATGAAGAAGTAGCGCACCTGGTCGAGGCCGTAGCCTTCGATCAGTGCGAACGGGTCCACCACGTTGCCGACCGATTTCGACATCTTCTCGCCCTTGTTGAACAGGAAGCCGTGCGCATATACGCGCTTCGGCAGTTCAACACCGGCACTCATCAGGAAGGCGGGCCAATAGACGGCGTGGAAGCGCACGATATCCTTGCCGATGACATGAATGTTTGCAGGCCAGAAGGCCCAGCGTTCAGACTGTTCGTCGGGAAAGCCGGCAGCGGTGATGTAGTTGGTCAGCGCGTCGACCCACACATACATGACGTGCTTGTCATTGCCCGGAACCGGTATGCCCCAGTCGAAGGTTGTCCGCGAGATCGAGAGGTCCTTCAATCCGCCCTTGACGAAACTGGCGACCTCGTTGCGGCGCTCGGCCGGCATTACAAATCCGGGGTCGTTTTCGTAGAGCGCCAGGAGTTTCTCGCCATAGGCGGAAAGCCGGAAGTAGTAGCTTTCCTCCTCCACCCACTCGACCTGCGACCCCAGCGGCTCGCGGCGCACTCCATCCTCGCCAACCGTGGTCTCGCTTTCATCGAAATAGGCTTCCTGGCGAACCGAGTACCAACCGCCATATTTTCCCAGGTAGATGTCGCCATTGGCTTCCATGCGCCGCCAGAGTTCCTGCACCGAGATCCGGTGCCGTTCCTCGGTCGTGCGGATGAAGTCGTTGTTGGAGCAGCCGAGAACCTCGACCATGTTGCGGAAGACAGCCGAGTTACGGTCAGCCAGTTCAATCGGCTTGATGCCCTCCTTTTCCGCCGTCTGCTGCATTTTCTGGCCGTGTTCGTCGGTGCCGGTCAGAAAGAACACGTCCTTGCCGTCCAGCCTTGCGAAACGAGCCAGCACGTCCGTTGCGATGGCGGTATAGGCGTGGCCGATGTGCGGCACGCCATTGGGATAGAATATCGGTGTCGTGAGGTAGAACCGTTCCTGGGGCATTCGTTCAATCATCCGGAAAGCAATTTGGCAGGCTGATAAGCGAGCCTGTTGATATGGTTCTGGAAATAGAGTGAAGAGCTGCGTTTGTCGAATTCTTTTGTGGCTTTTTTGCCGTCATGCCGCCTGCATACGGTCGAAAAGTCCGAGGATGACCTGCTTGCGGTCCATGTTCCATCCTTCCATCCTTGAGACGGATTTCTGCAGATCTTCCCAGATGCCGGTCCAGCGATAACGGCTTGCCAGGCTGGCGCCATTGCCGCTGATCCTCTCCGACAGGTAGTCGTAGACAAGTTCGATGAAGAGATCGAATTCGCCTGCCTTGGATGGAATGGAAATGGCAGATGCGAGCTTGTGGATTGCAGTCCAGTCCGGTGCCGGTGCCTCGACATTGTGAACGAAGGTCTCGAAAGACGCGATACTTGCACTTCCAGCCAGCAGCAACGCCCTCCGGACCGATCCCCTGGCCAGCGCAGCAAGCCTGCGTCTCTCATCATCCGTCATGCCGGCTACAGCGGGCTGGTTATCAAGCGCCTGCAGGAGTTCGTCTTCTCCGAGTGGCTTCAAGGACAGGGTTCGGCAGCGTGACCGTATGGTTGCGAGAAGACCACGCGGTGTGTGCGCGATGATGAAGAAGACGGTGCGTGGCGGCGGTTCCTCGAGCACCTTGAGCAGCGCGTTTGCCGCCGCATTGGTCAAGTCGTCGGCTGGATCGACGATGCATACGCGCCAAGTGCCGCGTTCGGCTGCGGTGCCGAAAAAGCCCAGCGTCCTGCGGACCTCGTCGACGCCAATTGCGGTGCGGAACTTCTTGGATTTCTCGTCCCAGGGTCGGCGCAGGACCAGCAAGTTGGGATGACCGCCCTTGGCGACGAGCGAATGAACGGAATCGTCAACAAGACTGATGGCCGCCGGGGCCTCGTCCTGATCGGGGTTGCGGAAGAAATGTTCGGCTGCGCGAAAAGCAAGGCTCGCCTTGCCGATCCCACGCGGGCCGCTGAGCAGCCAGGCATGGTGCATGCGGCCAGAGGCGAAATTGCGGGCAAGCATCGCGCGCGCATCCTCGTGGCCAATCAGGGGGCCAGACTGTGCCGCGGGGTCGGCAACGCCGTCGAGCGCATCCCATGTATCGACTTTCCAGTCGGCTGCTGTCACGCCTTGTCTCCGGGTTCATCCTTGCGCGATCTTCGGCGCGCGGCAGGTTTTTTCGCAGCCGAACCAACATCTTCCTTCCGGCTTGAGCCTGATCGCTTTTTCCTCGTTGTTGTCCCGACAGCCTCGGCCTTGACGTCTGCTGCTGTCCGAGAGCTCCGAGCCTGCGCGGGTTTCTTCCGGGAGGGCTTCGCGGCAAGTTCTGGCAAGCGAGCGATCACTGCCTGCCAAATATCTTCGGCGACATCGTCTTCGCTGCGGTTTGCATCGATGACTATGCAGCGTTCCGGTTCCTTTTCCGCAATGGCGAGATAGGCAGCGCGGCGGATTTCCTGTTGTTCAAGGTCATCCTTTTCGAACCGGTCGGGCGCGCCCTTGCCATCAAGGCGCCGGGTAACGCGTGAAAGCCCGGTCTCCGGGTCGATGTCCAGAATTATTGTCAGTTGGGGCCAGACATCAAAGCATGCGAGTTTTTCGAGCGTTTGCAGCAATTCATCACCAGCTTTGCCGCTGGCGCCCTGGTACACACGGGTCGAGTCGAAAAAGCGATCGCTGATCACAACCTTACCGTCCTGCAGGGCGGGCCTGATGACCTGGTCCACATGGTCCGCGCGCGCAGCTGCAAAGAGAAGTGCCTCCATCTCGCTGCCAAAGCGTTCTGCCGCGCCTGAAAGCAAGACATGGCGCACAGCCTCGGCACCTGGCGATCCGCCCGGTTCGCGGGTAAGCACGACCTCATGGCCATTGGCATTCAGCTTCTGCTCGAGAAAGCGCATCTGGGTCGACTTGCCGGACCCCTCCCCGCCTTCAAGTGTGATGAAATGACCGGTCACCGTCAGGTCCCCCCGGATCGATCCGCATTGATGTTCCCGAAGCCGGATGCGAGCGGTATCCAAACCCTCAGCCGGACTCACCATTTCTAGTTAGCAAGGACCGATGCCTGCCGCCACACCGGCGGCGGAATTAGTTGGGAATCCAGCCTGTCATGAGTTCCAGAACGGCATCGGTTGCCTGACGCACAAGGCCGCCCTTTTCCGAATCCTCAAGTGCATAGAGCGGCGTTTCCTGAGACAGCTTGTCGTCGATCCACACCTTGAGGACGGCAATCTGCTCGCCTTTCCTGATCGGCGGACGAATAGGATACTGATAGGAAACGCGGAACTTCAGCTTGTCACGATTGCCGACGGGCAGGAAAATCTCGACCGGACCACTGCCGCCTACCGCGATCTTGCCCGGCTCGCCGCCATAGATCGAGATTTCACCAACCGTCTGGCCACCGCCGAAGAGGTTGATCCGTTCGAAGGCGCGGAAGCCCCAGTCGAGGATCTTTCTTGATTCTTCTGCGCGCTCACGCATGGATTTCATGCCGCTCAGGACAGCAATCAGCCTGCGGCCGTCGCGCTGGGCGGTGCCGACAATGGCGTAGCCGGAAGCCTCGGTATAGCCGGTCTTCATGCCGTCAGCGCCGATATCCATGTTCAGGAGCGGATTGCGGTTCTTCTGCGTAATCTTGTTCCAGGTGAATTCCGTCTGAGCGTAGTATTTGAAGTATTCCGGATATTCAGAGATGATGTGACGTGCCAGCTTGGCCAGATCAGCCAGCGTCACGTACTGGTTTTCATCGGGAAGCCCGGTTGAATTGGTGAAATGCGAATTGGTCATTCCGATTGTGCGTGCACGCTCGTTCATGAGATTTGCGAAAGCTGACTCGGTTCCCGCCAGTCCTTCGGCAATGATGATGCAGCCGTCATTTGCAGATTGAATGATGACACCGCTGATCAGGTCGCGCAGCGCGATCTCCGATTTCAGCTTGGCAAACATGGTCGAGCCGCCAGAGTTCGCTCCGCCGTTGCGCCACGCATTCTCGGAAACATAGAAGGTATCGTCGAGCGACAACGAACCTTCCTTGAGCCGGTTGAAGACCACTTCCATGGTCATCAGCTTGGCAAGCGATGCGGGAGGAATTTTCTTGTCGGCTTCCTTGGAGAACAGAACGGTATTCGTTTCTGCGTCCAGCAACAGGGCTTCCGGCGCAGATGTCTGAAAGGTCTGCGCATGGGCAGTACCGGCTGCCGCACACAGCATCAGGAGCAGGAAAACCCCGAATATCCGGGCCATCTGGGCCATTGTGGCCCGGTCGGGGCCCTGAAATTCAAGTCGCAGAGAGTTACGCATCACACCAGCCGGTTCTCTTCGATGGCATGTAATCGACATGCCGCCACGATTGTCGCCCCCGCCATTTTGTAGCGAGTGACAGTCGCGGGTTCAAGCGCGGTGGCCGCGAAAGAGCAGCAAACGGCAAAATCGGACGAAAAATCAGCGAATGCGAGCGCCGTGGAGACCCTGTTCAATCGCGAAGCCGATTGCGGCGTTGGCGTATTGCTCCGTTGTGTGGAGAACCGCGATCCTCGTGTCCTCGTCTATCTCGACGCGCCCCGCGCTTGCGAAGATCGTGGCAAGTTCACCCATACTGGTATCGTGCGCGAAACGGCCAAGTTCGACATCGACAGAA
This sequence comes from Nitratireductor sp., assembly GCA_020637805.1. GTDB lineage: Bacteria > Pseudomonadota > Alphaproteobacteria > Rhizobiales > Rhizobiaceae > Salaquimonas. Next base: position 154,470 of record JACKJU010000001.1, read on the forward strand.
GTGTTGGCGTGCTGGCCGAGATAAGGACGTTCTTCAAGCGCCTTCTCCAGATGTGCAGCCAAATCAGGGAGCTCGGCATTCGTGAAGGCGAGCGGCTGGCGCACAACGCCGTAGATTTGTTCTTCAGGCCAGGCGTTCTGATCGGCCCCGGTTGTGCCAACATCCATCGGCAAACCCTCGAACAGGGTCGGACGTTCGTCCGGGATAGGGGTCATGGCCAGTGTCGTACCCTGATAGGCCGGTGCAACTGCCTCGATGGCAGAGGCCGGGCCGTTTGCGGCTGGAATGGTGGCGCCAAGAGCCTCCCCCTCGCCCGTGTCGGCCATGGCAAGCATGGTATCGGACGAATTGCCGAAGCCGGGGAATGAAGGTTTCGCAGGATCGACGTAGGATGCCATCAGATAGTCTTCATCGAGACCATCCATGCGGGCCTTGCCCGCATATTCGACGCGGACCTTGGTGACCCCCTTGTTCTGGTAACCAAGGAGTTCCGCAGCCTTGGCAGAAAGATCGATCACCCTGCCATGGGCATACGGTCCCCTGTCATTGACGCGGACCAGAAGCGACCTTCCATTGTTCAGGTTCGTCACTTTTGCGTAGCTTGGGAGCGGCATGGTGGGATGCGCTGCGGTGAGCGAATACTGGTCGTAGATTTCGCCATTGGCCGTCAGCCGGCCATGGAAATTCGGTCCGTACCAGGAGGCCATGCCTACCTGGACCAGGTTCGGATCTTCCTTGGGATAATACCGCTTGCCGGCGATCATGTAGGGCTTGCCGACCTGATATCGCCCGCCGCCCTTCCGGGGGCGTTTGGTCATGGTAACCCGCGGACTGCCCTTGACGCCGAATTCCTTGACCGAAAACTTTGTCTTCGTGTTGATGTGGGAAGGAACTATTTCGGCGACCTTCTTCTTGGCTGCAGCGCAACCAGAGATCACAATTGCCGAAGCGGCCAGCACGCAAAGACCCATCGCGAGGGTCGACCTGTCAGGTCCTCCCCTTGCCGAGCCAGCCTGCAATTTTCGATTTTCCCCGAACCCGAACAACATGTGCCTTACCCTGAACAATGCGCACATAGAACACAGTTGTGCCCAGATCATGGCGGGCGCATCCAAGTACCGTTCATAGACGGCGCGGGTTGAGATTCGGTTAAGAAAACGTTGCATGGACAGTATCAATTGTGCGGGTTTAGACCATTGCGTCATCGAAAAGGGTTCGCAATCTGCAACGCCTTCTATTCTACGATCCGCTCGACAACTCGAGTGCCATCGGCAATCGTCTGCGACGGAAAGACTATGACCTGGTCACCTTGCGCGAGGCCATCGATAACCTCGGCCGTGATGCCATTGTTCCGCCCAATATCTACCTTGGTCAGTGTCGCCGTCCCTGATCTTGCCGATGCGGTACCCGATTCGAGCAAGGGACCGGAAGTTGGTATCACCTTGAACGCATACCAGTGCGTACCTTTCCGGAACAGCGCGCTTGCCGGAACGATCAAGGCATTGTCGTCTTCCCAGATGACGATGCGCACGTCCACACGAAACCCGTGACCCAGGCCCTCCCGATCGGATCGGTTGCCGGCAAAGGAAATGGTCACGTTGACACGCTGTTCCTCGACGCCGAGTGCCGAGGTTTTGGTGTAGCCCCAAGGGTCGATGCGTGACACCACACCCTCAAGCGTACCTTCACCGCCCCAATCGGTGATGATCACCCGGTTTCCTTCACGTATCTTCAGCGCATCCGAAGAAAGCAGTTCAGCTTGTATCTCCAAGTCATTGTCAACATTACCAATTTCCATGATCTTGCTGCCAACCGGAAGCGTCGTTTCGCTTTGCTGGTTAATGCGCAGCACGACGCCGCTTTCAGGTGCATGAATTGGTACAATGTTATTGGCGCTGTTCTGTAACGCATTCGCCAAGCCCGTGTCGTCGAAGCCGATCATCCTTGCGCGGGCGTTCGCAAGCTCGGCCTCGCGCACCGCAATCAGTGCCTTCGCGGATTCCGCAGCTGCCTGAGCCGACTTGGCTTTTTGCGTAGCGTCGTCCAGCGCCGCCTGGCTGGCAGTGTTGTTTGCCCGCAACGCGCTGATCCGTTCCAGGTTGGACCGGGCAAGTTCGAGTTCCGCTTCTGCCCGGTCTGCATCAGCCCGCGCAACCTGAAGCACGGCCTCGGCGGCACGCACGGCCGTTTCCGCCTGTTCCCTCGTGCGGACGTCCAGAATGTCCGGGTTGCTCGGAAGCATCCGCGCAACCACCGTCTTGTCCTTGATCACTGCTGTGCCCGGCAGTACCTCGACGCGCTGAAGCCGTCCGTTGATTGGCGTCGAAACAACGTAGATGTCGTGCACGGTCGTGCGCGCTTCCTCGTCGATGGTCACCATCATCGGGCCACGTTCGACCTGTTGCATGTCGACCTGTACCGGGCGCGGCCAGAAAGCGTAGGCCAGTGCGCCGCCGACGGCTGCCGCCGCAACCAGGGTTAGGATCGTTCTTGAAGTCCTGCCAGCCATTCCGGCCTCCTCAATCCCGCGTCTTCAATACAGCAACCAGGTCGGCACGGTCCATTTCACGTTTGACCAGCCAACCGGAAACGAGCGCGGCTGCAATCACTGCAACCGCTGCCACACCGTAGCTCTCCGGCGTGTGGACCTGCGGGACCTGGTACAGGTCGTTTGAGAAGCCGGCAACCATGAGCCTGTTGAGGTAGGTTCCAGCCAGTGCACCAGCCGGCAAGGCTACAAGGATCACGATTGCCAATTCTCCCAGGAGAACAAATGCCGTCTCTGCCCGGGTGAAACCGATTACCCGCAGGCCCGCCAGATCGCGGGCGCGCTCGGAATATCCGATCCGCGCGGTATTGTAGACTATGCCGAAGGTAATGATTCCCGCGATCAGCGCCATGACATAACGCACGGCCCCTGCCCCTTCGTCCATCTGCCGCTGGAAAGCCGCCTGAGCATTTGCCTTGACGCTGACACCGGCGACGCCCGGAAGCTCCTTGAGCCTTGCGTAGATCCGGTTGGTTTGTGCGCTGTCAACCCGAAGGTAGGCGGCGGATACGCGGCGCGGTTCACCGATGGCGCGGTTCAGGGCTTCCATGTCCATGTAGGCCGGAGACCCCATCAATGTTTCTGCTACACCGGATACGGGCAGTTCCAGAACGGGACGTGCGCCCTCTTTCACATCCAGCACGATCCTGTCTCCAGGCGATATGCCGAGAATGCGCGCCAGGCCCTTGCCCAGGACGACACCGTTTTCTGGCAGTTCGATCCTGGCGAGGGAGGTATCCAGGACGCGGTTGAGCCGCGGCGAAGGCGCGATGCCGAACACGGCGCTGCGGTAGGCAGCAAGGCCGTTCCTGAACTCCACGGAAACGATGCGAACCGGCTCGGCTTCGAGAACGCCCTCGATGGAGGCCAGTTCATGGAGCACCTTCATGCCCTGTGGATGGGTGAAGGTAACCGTGAGATCGCTTCTGTCCATCACGTTGAAACTCACGTCAACCGTCCGGTCGAAGCCGTTGAATACCAGGAGCATCGAGACTGACAGTGCCATTCCGGCCGCGACGCCGACTACTGCACCTGCCATGCGTACAGGCTCGCGGAGCATCCGGCGCACAACCATGCGTGCGGGCTGGTCAAGCCATCGCCTCATCCAGGCGGGCATGATGGCAAGCCTGGAAAAATCGGTCGGCGACGGCGGGCGCATGGCGGTTGCAGGTGTGAGCGCAAAGACCTTTCTCAACACAAACAGACTGCCTGCCGAGGCGGCGGCAATGCTTGTGGCCATGCCTATGGCGAAGGACGCCGGGTCGACCTTGAACACGAGGAAGGGAAACTTGAAGTATTGCAGGTAGACCCCGACCATGGCCCTGCCCGCAAGAATTCCCAACAGGCATCCCGAAAGTGCGCCGACGATCGCGACGATCAGGACGAACTTGAAATAATGCCACCCGGTTTCAAGATCGGTGTATCCGAATGCCTTGACGAGACCGATTTCCTCGCGTTCGGCCTGCACCATGCGCAGGATCACGATGTAAAGAAGAAAGGCGGCGACGGCCAGGAAGATCGGGGGCACCATGGTTCCCGTTCGGCGCAGCTGCTTTATCTCCTCGCTGACGAAACGGTTCGATGCCTGTTCCTCGACACCGTAGGCGCCCCTGCCGCCATAGCGATCAAGAATGCGGTCCGCTGCGGCCATTACCGACTTGGCGCTTGCGCCGCGCGACAGGCCGACCACCACCTCGTTGAAGGCTCCCTTCATGTCGAATGCAGCGGCCATGGCGTCATGATTGAGCCAGATGACCGCGAAGCGGCTGTCGTCGGGGATCATCTCTCCAGGTGCCGTGGTGTAGAGAAACTCTGGCGATCCGGCCAGTCCTGCAATCGTGAACCGGTGCCGCGCACCGTTCATGGTTGCCGAAAATCCGTCGCCCGGCTTGAGCCCGTGGGCATTTGCGAAAGCCGTCAGGAGGAGAATTTCCTCCGGCCGCGTCCTGTCCGGCATTCGGCCGCTGGCAAGGTGCACCACGTTGAGTTTCTGGCCGCCAAACTGTGGCAGCGAAACAGCCTGCGCCCGGATCGGAAGGTCTTCACCTTCAATATCCACGAGCGCGCTGCCGATTATTCGGGCCTCTGCCAGTGCAACGCCCGGGAGTTCGGCAATCCGTTGCACTGTCCGCTCTGGTGCACGGGTCAGCGAAACGAAAATGTCTGCGAGGCGGTATCGCTCGAAATATGCACGCTTGGTCTCTTCAAGCGAGTTCATCAAACCGGACATCATCACCAGTAGCAGCACGCCAACTGCTATTACGGCAGCGATGGCAGCCGTTTGCCCCTTCATCCGCCAAAGGTCGCGAAACAGTTTCCGGTCGAGGGGTGCCATGTCCGCTCCCCGTTACCAGTGAATCTCGGACGCCTTGCGGCGTTCGTCGTTGACCGTGATTTCACGGATTGCGCCATCGGCAAAATGAATGACACGGTCGGCCATTGCGCCAGTGGCGGCGGCGTGGGTGACAATCAGAACCGTTGCGCCGGCATTGACGTTGATGTCGCTGATGACCTGAAGGACAGACTGGCCGGTCTTGCTGTCCAACGCGCCGGTCGGTTCGTCGCAGAACAGGACGGTGGGGCGCTTTGCCACCGCTCTTGCAATTGCAACACGCTGCTGTTCGCCGCCTGAAAGCTGTGACGGGAAGTGATGTGCCCTTTCGCGCAGTCCAACCAGTTCCAGCGCCTCGTCCGGGCTCATCGGATCGCTTGCGATCTCGGTGACCAGTTCGACATTTTCGCGCGCGGTTAGGCTGGGCATGAGGTTGTAGAACTGGAACACGAAACCCACGTGGTCTCGGCGGTAACGGGTGAGTTCGCGGTCGCTCATCAGGCACAGGTCCGAACCGAGGAAGAGCGCCTCTCCGCCTGATGCGCGATCAAGACCGCCCAGAATATTGAGCAGGGTCGACTTGCCGCTTCCCGATGGCCCGAGAAGCACTGCGATCTCTCCCTTTGGTATTTCAAGATCGACGCCACGGAGCGCGTGCACGGCGGTGTGACCTTCGCCATAGGTCTTGACGAGTTTGCGCGTGGCGAAAGCTGGAACGGCTGATGTCAACAGAGTCTCCGGTAGCATGTGCGGCAATTCTGGCCGCATGGAGCGCGCGCGAACATGATCTGGCGCAAATGTCCATCATAACTGCGGGATCGTCGCGACGCCACATAAGCTCAATGTCTGCGAGGTCTTGCAAAGGCGGTCAAAATCAAGCATTAGCGTTTTCGTCAACCGGCCGGGCCCCCATGCCCGGTGGCTTCCGGAGAGGTGGCAGAGTGGTTGAATGCACCGGTCTTGAAAACCGGCGTGCGTGCAAGCGTACCGTGGGTTCGAATCCCACCCTCTCCGCCATTTTTTCGCTAACGGCGGTTTCACTCCGCTCAACGCCTCAGCGGTGGCGTTTTGCCAGACGGTCGCGCAGCCACGGTTCGCGTAGGCGAGTTCTAACTTCGTCCCGCCCCCTCTGCCTTTCCTTCTACATTTCACGCCGGTTGGCGCGTTGCTCACGGATCCAAGGTGGTGATTTGAGCAGCCGATGCACCGGGCGTCGCATTGACCAAGTTTGAGATGCTTGAGCAACTTTGCAGACGCTCGGTAATTGACAGCCACGCAATCTCCTGAATAGCATAACCCTTATTGTATGAGTATTGGGTCCGGTCGCCGATATCCAGACAAGTTGAAGGAAATGCCGTGGGAGGCTCGGGTGTTCCAGACGACGGTCAACAGCCGTACATTTTCGCGCAGAAGTCTTCATGGACAGGTGGCGCACAAGATCGCGATGAGGATCATCTCCGGGGAAATCAATCCCGGGGATTACCTGTCGACCGAGGAGGCCGCCAGTTCCGATCTCAAGATCAGCCGGACTGCCTATCGTGAGGCCTTGAAGGTGCTGGCGGCAAAAGGCCTCGTCGAATCCCGACCGAAAACCGGTACCCGTGTCCGCTCGCGCTCGGAATGGAACATGCTCGATCCGGACCTGCTTGCCTGGAGTTTTGAAACCGGACCAAGCGAAACATTCGCAAGGTCACTTTTCGAGTTTCGCCAGATCATCGAACCGGCAGCCGCAGCAATTGCCGCCGAGCGGGCCGATGCGGACGAAATTCGCACCATGAAGAATGCCATTGAAGCCATGAAGTCGGCAGGCGAAGACCATCTGCAATGGGTCGAGGCTGACCTCGCCTTTCATCTTTCGGTCCTCGAAGCCACGCACAACGAACTTCTCACTTCGTTCGGCTACCTGGTCGAGTCGGCGCTGGCGCAGAGCTTCGAGCTGTCGGATCGCAAGCCCGGTGCCCGCAACCTTTCCCTGCCGCGCCATGTCCAACTCTATGAATTCATTGCCGCGCGCGACAGCGCAGGCGCCCAGTCGACCATGCTGCAGCTTCTGAAGGAAGCGCGCCGCGATCTGGAGGACGTCATTTCGGCCGGTATCCCGGCGCGAACGAACCGGAAGAGGAATCCGGTTGCATAGGCGGGCCAAAGTCCGTTTCAACACACCACAGGAGGAGAATAATGTTGAAGAAGCACATGATCGCATTGGCAACGGCAGCAGTGACGCTCGCCGTTGTTCCGGCTCACGCCGACACTTCGGGCAAGAAGATTGCCCTTTCCAACAACTACGCCGGCAATTCCTGGCGCCAGTCCATGCTGAAGAGCTGGGAAAAGGTCACAAGCAAGGCTGTCTCGGACGGCGTTGTCGCAGAAGCCCCCGCCTTCACCACGGCTGAAAACCAGGTGACCGAACAGGCATCCCAGATCCAGAACCTGATCCGAGGGTTACGACGCCATCGTCATCAACGCTGCATCTCCCTGACGCCCTGAACGGCGCGGTCAAACAGGCATGTGACGCCGGTATCGTCGTTGTTTCGTTCGACAGCATCGATGACGGAGCCTTGCGCATACCGCATCGCGGTGGACTTCTGGCGGATGGGCGAAATCCAGGTCGATTATCTTGCCAACAAGATGGCTGATGGCGGCAACTTGCTGGAGATCTCGCGGTCTGGCGGGCGTTTCGTCGATGACGAAATTTCAGCCGGTATCCACAAGGGCGTCGAGAACCACAATCAGTTCAAGATCGTCGGCTCCGTTCATGGCGACTGGGCACAGGACGTGGCACAGAAGGCCGTTGCCGGCATTCTGCCCTCGCTTCCGGAGATCAAGGCTGTCGTGACCCAGGGTGGAGACGGCTACGGTGCAGCCCAGGCATTCAAGGCCGCGGGACGCCCGACGCCAACCATCATCATGGGCAACCGCCAGGACGAGCTTGCCTGGTGGAAAGAGCAGAAGGACGCCAATGGCTATGAAACCATGTCGGTGTCCATTGCACCGGGTGTTTCCACCCTCGCCTTCTGGGTTGCACAGATGATCCTCGACGGACAGGAAGTGCCGCATGACCTGGTCGTTCCGTTCCTGCAGATCGATCAGGACAACCTCGAAGAAAACCTCGCCAATACCGAGGAAGGCGGCGTCGCCAATGTGGAATATTCCCTTGATGACGCCAAGGCTGTTGTCGCCGGCAAGTAAGGCGGCACTTTGGGGGACAGCATGAGCGTATCCGGTAATGATATCGTCACCCTGCGTGGCGTCGCCAAGTCCTACGGCGCGGTTCGCGCGCTTGGCGGCGTCGATTTCAGGGTTGGACTGGGTGAGTGCCTCGGTCTTGTCGGCCACAACGGAGCCGGCAAAGTCCACACTCATGAACGTCCTTGCCGGAACGGTCTCCTCGGATAGCGGCGCCATGGAAATTCATGGCGCCGCGATCAATGAAAAATACTCTGTGGCGGTGGCCAATTCCAGGGGCATACGATGCGTGTTCCAGGAACTCTCGCTATGTCCCAATCTGACGGTTGCCGAGAACGCGCAGATCATCCACCCGTCGCTGAAAGGGTTCGGCTGGCGCAAACGGGCAGACGCGCTGATTAAGGCAAAGCTGGACGAGATCTTTCCGGGCCACGGCATTGATGGCGATGACCTTGTAGGCGACCTCTCCATTGGCAAGCGGCAGATGGTGGAGATCGCACGCGCTTTCACAGTCACTGCGCAGTCTCTTCATCTTGTCATTCTGGATGAACCCACCTCCTCGCTGGACGTCGTGACGGCCGGCCAGTTGCTGGCCTATATCCGCAAGAGCGTGGAAGGCGGCACTAGCTGCATCCTGATTTCTCACGTTCTGGGCGAAATTCTCGACTATGCCGACCGCATCGTCGTCATGAAGGACGGCAGGGTCGTGGCCGAACGCGCGGCATCTGAATTCGATCGCGACAGTCTCGTGGCCGCGATGGGCAACGTCGTCAAGGAAGCGCGTATCGAGGCGCATGAACAGCGCGAACGCGAGCGCGGCACGACGCCGGTGGTTGTCTCAGCCGTTCCGGAAAAGCAGACGGATGGTCGCGCGCTGGTTGCCCACAAGGGGGAAATCATCGGTCTTGCAGGACTTGCCAGTCACGGACAGACGCACACGCTCCTTCAAGTCTACCAGGCGGCCGGAAAGAGCGACAAGCGCAGTCGCGTCGAGGGACCGGTGGCGCTGGTCGCCGGTGACAGGCAGACAGACGGGGTGTTTCACCTGTGGTCGATTGCCCGCAACGTCGGCATCCGTTCCATTCGTTCCATGGTCAAATTTGGTCTCATCGATCAAGAGGCCGAACAACGCCTTGCGGACGAATGGCGCGAGCGTATCAAGATCAAGACGCCGGACATGGACAACAACATTCTCTCATTGTCTGGCGGAAACCAGCAGAAGGCTCTGTTCGCGCGTGCGCTGGGTTCTGACGCGGAAATCGTGTTGATGGACGACCCGATGCGCGGCGTCGATATCGGCACAAAGCTTGAAGTATACGACCTGATCCGTGCGGAGAGCGAACGCGGCCGCACCTTTCTTTGGTACACCACCGAGATGGATGAATTGAACAACTGCGACCACACCTATGTTTTCCGGTCCGGGCAAATCGTGGCCGAGTTGTCGCGCAACGAACTGACCGAGGAAAAGGTTCTTCAATCCTCGTTCGAGGAAACAGCATGACAATCATGGAGAGAATTACCAATCCGCGCTTTCTGCGGTCAGCGCTTCCGCTTGCCTCCTTTGCGGTGCTGCTTTCCCTGATCTTCTACGTCCAGCCCCGCGCAATGAGCTATTTCGGCCTCAACCTCATGCTCCAGTATGCGGTGCCGATTGCGCTGGCCACGATCGCGCAAATGTTCATCCTGACGGTGAACGATCTGGACCTTTCAATTGGCGCATTCGTCGGACTGACTGCCAGCATAGGTGCAACCTTGCTGGCCGATAATCCGGTTGTTGGCGTATGCGCCCTTGCTGCCTGCGTGGCGGCATATGGTGCGATCGGCGCGCTCATTCACTGGCGCAACCTTCCCTCGATCGTCGTCACGCTAGGCATGTCGTTCGTCTGGCTGGGTATCGCGGTCATCATTCTGCCGACGCCGGGAGGCACCTCACCCGCATGGATCAAGGCCATCATGGGTCTGAAGGTGCCCTACATCCCCTTCCCCATCATCGCCGCGGCCGTGATTGCCATCGTCGTTCAGGTCCTGCTCATGCACACCAGCTACGGGGCAACGCTTCGCGGCGCGGGCGGCAATCCGCGTGCCATCGAGCGTGCAGGCTGGTCGCTCCTCAAGATCAAGATCGTCATGTATTCTGCGGCCGGTTTCTTCGGCGTGCTGTCGGGCCTGTCGCTGATCGGGCTTACCTCTGCTGCCGACGCCCACATTGCGGATCGCTACACGCTCTATTCGATCGCCGGTGTCATCCTGGGCGGTGGTGAGTTCGTCGGGGGACGCGTATCGCCCGTCGGCGCCGTAATCGGTGCGCTGACACTCACACTCACCGGTTCGTTCCTGATTTTTCTAAAGATATCGCCCGACTGGCAGATCGGCGCACAGGGCGCGATCCTGATCGTCGTGCTGGCGCTACGGGCGCTGATCAAGCGAAGGGAGGGCTGAACGATGACCGCATTGGCAAGGACACTCGGCAGGCAGCGCTGGATCTGGGCTTATCTAGGCATGGTGGCCGTCTGGCTTGCCACAGTCACGTTCACCGGCGGCAAGGGCGGCGGCGAGATCATCACGGCGGCACTCTCGTTTGCGGCCTTCACCGTCATCGTCGGCATCGGCCAGATGTTCGTGATCACCACCGGTCCCGGCAATGTCGATCTGTCCATACCGGCAACGATTTCTCTCTCCGGTGCCGTTGCGATGAAGTTGATGGGCGGCGACAACGCCATGCTTCTTGTCGGAATTGCTGCATCGCTCGGCTGTGGCTTCGCGGTCGGGTTGTTCAACTACATGCTGATCCGCATACTGCGCATTCCGCCGATCATCGCGACGCTTTCCTCGAGTTTTCTCATTCTGTCGACAGCCATATCATACGGGCGCGGACTCAAGATCAAACCGCCCAGCATGCTGGCCGACTTCACCACAACACAGGTATTCGGATTTCCGGTGCTCGCGTTTTTCGTGATCCTTTTTGCAGCGATCATGGCGCTGATCCTGAACCGAACCGTGTATGGACGCGCAGTATCGGCTGTGGGTCAAAACCCGCGCGCTGCCTGGCTGGCAGGCGTTGATGTCGAGCGCATACGCTTCCGCACCTATTTGCAAAGCGCAGTTCTGGCGGCTGTGTGTGGCTTTCTTCTTGCCGGCTTTTCCGGCGGTGCATCGTTGAACATGGGAGAGGAATACCTTCTTGCCTCGATTGCTGTCGTTGTCATCGGAGGAACATCCGTCGCCGGCGGCCAGGGCAATGTTGCTGGCATCATTGGTGCCGCGATTTTCATGTTTCTCCTGGTGACCATGCTCAACACGTTTGGAGCAAGTGCCGGAGTACGCCTGATCATGACCGGGCTTATCATCGTGGCCGTGATCACGATTGCGGGCGGCGACAAACCGCAACGCTGACTGCATTTCGTGGTATGGAAGGAAAAATTCCGTTGAGAAGCCTGATTTTTTTCAGGTTTGAAACATTTTTTTGAAAAATTCAGCTCCCGGAGCAGTCTTGAAATAACCGCCTGGGTTGTGCTTCGTAGGTTAGAAATCATCCATTGTTGTACAATGGCTAATGAAGCATTGTCTCGATGTTGTTCTGACCATACCAGCAAACAACACGAAACCGGTGTCTTCCAAATCCCCTACCCCACTCACACTTGGAAGATGCCGGTTTTTGTTCGTACGCAGCTGAACGGGCCAGCTTGTCGGATCGCCGGAGCCGTGTTGCGTTGTACGCCAGCAAGTTTGTCGTCCGCTTCAGGCGAGCAGTTGAGCAACCAGAGATATGATTTTCGAGGCAATCTGGCTTTGATGGTGTCCGCGCTCTTCTTCGGGAGATATAAGTGACAATAACAGGTCGACCATGGACAATATTTCGTCCCTGTCGGTAGGATTATCGTCAAGAATATCCTGAAGAATAGTGCTGGATTCGCGATCATGAATGCGCAGGGCATTCTCATCATCGGTGTTTATCGCGTCCACGATCTTTTTATTGATCTCGCGAAATCGTTCAATTTTGTTGGAGATCGTCATCGGTCAAATCCGTCCAGCCAATCAAGACATTGCCAATGCGCCCGAACATGCGGCACCGACCAGATCAACTCCCATCCACGATCAGCAGGCAATGCTGTCTTTTATATCGGTGAGGAAGTGTCATCCGATTTAGAACATTAGGATAAATAGGTTAGGTTAACTCGTACTGCACCTCTATTGATCGTAAAACGAAATCCAAATTTTCATCCATGAGTGAAATCTATCTTATTCTCGATGCAACCGTTTGCCTTTACTCCGGCAATATCCGTTCAGAATTTGATTAACCAAAGACCGGTACAAAGATGGTGATCATGGGCGTAAGAGCGCCTGCATGAAGCAAGGCCGATGCATACGAACGGTGCGTATCGGCGAGGTAGCTGCGGAAACAGTAATTGGCAAATCCGATTGAAACTCCAGAATTGGACCGCCACTCCGAATCTTATTTTCTCGGTTCGGAGTTTGGCGTCTTCTTCGATGGTGCTGCCACGCTGATTTCAGCCAATCTCGACTGCCGTGCGCAATGCCGGCTGATCGAGGTTAACAGAGACAGGATCTTCCTGCAGACTCCGGGCGATGTGTCATCGGTCTGCGCTCCAGGCGGAGCGCGCTTCTTCCTTGTGTTTCAGGGAAGGATATTTGACTGCACCCATTTCTCGCTACATGAGGGGTTGCTGGTTGCACACTGGAGCCGGATATATTTTGTCAGCGGAGTATCCAGAGATCCGCAGAAAGAGATACCCTTGGCTTACGCGGAACCGGAAAGCCGCGACTGTCGTTCCTGTTGAGCCGAGCTGCTTCGGGGCCCTTTCAGACAACGGGTGATTGGCTTATCCCCCATCTTTTTGCACGGTGAAGAACAGCCTCCTGAACGGAAACACGACACCTCCGTCCTCCAAGAGAGGATAGACGCCCTCGACGTGGCGATCATAGGCCTTGATCAATGCATCCTGTTCGCTTGTGTCAAGTACATCGAGTATGGGGCGGGCAAAGGTGGAAACCGTGAACTGCCTAACCGGATGACCAATCTCGACGGATTTCAGCCGCTGGTAGTAGATCGTCTCCCAAAGCGAAACAGCGCCCAGCGGTTCCAGGATACGGATATACTCGTTACCTGTCAGGATGGACGGTGCCATCGCAGGGTCAAACCGCCCTGGAAAGAGTTCTGCGACAAGATCAAGCCAAAGTCTTTGCGATTGGGCACTGTTCTGGTTTGGAATCTGTACAGCGAGCCATCCGCCCGGTTCCAGAAATGATGTGAGACTTTTCAGCAGCGAGGCGTGATCGGGCAACCAGTGCAGCAAGGCATTGGAATAGATCAGTGCCTGCGACCGTTCAGGTTGCCAACCCGCTGCATCCCCCAATGAAAGTTCATCATAGCTGCCCGTTGCCCTTGCTTCCGCGAGCATCGCAGGAGAATTGTCAAATCCGGTCAGTTGCCTGCGGGGAAAGCGGTCTTTCAGAAACCGCCCGACGATCCCGGTACCGCACCCCAGATCGATCACTTCTCCTGCTGGCAGATCGCCGATCCGCATGAGAAGATCCAATGCCGGTTGCAGTCTTTGGCTAGCGAATTTCGCGTAGCTTGCGGGGTTCCAGTCGTTCATGCGTGCCTCCTGATGCACGGCAAATTCAACCTATTGAAAATCGTGCTCAAGGAAAAGAAAAAGCCGGGTCGAAAACCCGGCTTTCAGTCAGTCTGGCAAGCGCGCAATCCTAGAAAACGCGCTTCCAGTTTATCGAGAAATCAAACTGATGCATTTCCAGCTTGATCTTGGAGGCTGTATTCGGTCCCGCCGGTGGTGGTGCGACTTCTATACCGGAGACCGTCGAGGACGGAACATAGATCGCGGCGAAGTCGATTGAATCGGTTTCGTTGATCTTGTAGGTGCCACCGGCCGTGAAGTGATGCTGGACAACGCCCGGTGCGAGGATGTTCGTGGTCACGTCATTGCTGCCGACGGGGTTGTTGTTGTAGGCATAACCCACGCGCCAGGTCATCTGGTCGCTCTGTTTCCATTCAAGACCGAATTTCCAGATATCGACGTTGTCCCAGCCAAACCCCGGGCCGCCGCTTGCACCGTAGAGCTTGCCGGTGATGGTCGGGTTGGAAATGGCGGCCACGCCGTCATAGAAAATTCGGGTCCAGTCGAACAGGAAGGTCACGTCCGGCGAAATCTCATAGGCAAGCCCTGCCGTGATGGTCGCGGGGATGTCAAACTTGCCGTGATCGGCAAACAGGCCGGCATATTTCTTGAATTCCGACATCTCGTACTTGGTGTTGCCGGAAACGGCGATCGTCAGCGCGTCGGTTACCTCGAGCGTGAAACCGCCACGAAGGCCAAGGCCGAAAGACCAGTCGTAACCTTCATTCGTCAGCCGGTTGGGCTTGGAAGAAAGGCCGAACATGCCGAATGCGCCGAGACCCTTGGCCTCGAAAGTCTGAATGGCCACCGTCGGCGCGATGCCAATCGTCAGCGGACCCATGTTGTAGGCATAGCTTGCCGAAGCGAATGCCTGCAAGAGATCGACACCGGTGTTGCCTGCGCAGAACACGCCCGGTCCCGTCGGGAAGCCTGGTGCCTGGCAACCCGTGCCGCTTGTATAGGTCGTGTTGTTGCCGCCTGCCCCGAATATCGCAAAGTTCATCGCGCTGTGGTCGTCGATGGGCATGTTGTAGGCAATGTTCGGAATGAGGAAGAAGTTGCGCTCGCTGCGCACTTCTCCGGGCGCGACCAGCCAGGTTCCGGTGGCGTCATAGCCTCGGAAAGGCATGAATACATCGACGCCGATGTCGAACTCATGGCCAACACCAAAGGCCAGCGCCGGGTTGATTGCTGCAGAGTTTGCATCACGCGCCATTGCGACGCCTGTGCCGCCTGCGCCCCGCTGGCTGGCGCTGTAGCCCAGCTGAAACGAACCGGAAGTGGCCAAGGCCTCAGTGGCCACAGAAGTGCCCAGCATTACTGCGGCAGCTGCAATTACTGCCCGGCCTGAATGGCCAAACCCCATCAATTTCATAATAGCTCCTCCAAAACGTTGCGAAGGTTCTCACCTTTCGCAACGGCCCCCAAAGAGGCCTCCCCATATGGATGGATTCATACATTATGATCCATGCATGTGTGGACTATAGCGGAGATTTTGATGCTAGCAATCTCAATATGCTTGCGAAACTGGAGTAAAACAGCCTGCATATTGACTGAAATCAGTCATTTGGGGTCTTTTCAAAAAATTCGCCCGGAATGTGACTTCCGGGCGACACTTGTTGTCATGCCCCTTCACGAAGGGATTGGCATCCAATTTTACTGGGGCAGCTTGTCGTCCACGCCCTCGACGTAGAAGTTCATGCCAAGAAGCGTTCCGTCATCGGAAACTTCGCCTTCCTTGAGCCAGACCGTACCGTCCTGCTTGTTGACCGGACCGGTGAACGGATGAAGTTCGCCTGACTTGATCTTGGCTTCGGTTGCCTCAGCCATGGCTTTCACGTCGTCAGGCATGTTGGTGTAAGGCGCCATCGTCAGGATGCCGTCCTTGAGGCCGTCCCAAGTCGACTGACCACCTTTCCAGGTGCCGTCGATCGCTGCCTTGATCTCCTTGACGTAGTACGGACCCCAAGTGTCCTCGATGGCGGTAAGCTGTGCGTTCGGGCCTGCAGATATCTGGTCGAACGCCTGGCCGAAGGCCTTGATGCCGCGCTCCTCGGCAACTTGCATCGGGCCGGTTGAGTCGGTGTGCTGTGTGAGGATGTCGACGCCCTGGTCGATCAGTGCCTTGGCGGCATCGGCTTCCTTGCCGGCGTCAAACCAGCTGTTCACCCAGACGACCTTCAGCTTGAAGTCCGGGTTAACCGAACGCGCGCCGAGCAGGAAGGCATTGATGCCCATCACCACTTCCGGGATCGGGAATGATGCAATGTAGCCAGCAGTGCCCGTCTTCGACATCTTTCCGGCAATCTGGCCGATGATGTAGCGGCCTTCATAGAAGCGCGAGTTGTAGGTCGTTACGTTCGGAGCGGTCTTGTAACCGGTGGCGTGTTCAAACTTCACATCCGGGAATTTCTCCGCGACTGCAAGCGTTTGATCCATGAAGCCGAACGAGGTCGTGAAGATGATGCCACAGCCGGAACGGGCGAAACGCTCCAGCGCACGCTCTGCATCCGGGCCTTCGGGAACGTTTTCGACATAGGCGGTCTCGACCTGGTCGCCGAGTTCCTTGTCGACCATCTGACGGCCGATATCGTGCGCCTGAGTCCAGCCGCCATCTGTCTTCGAGCCGACATAGATGAAGCAAGCCTTGTACTTGTCGGCAGCAAGTGCGCCACTGGCGACGGTCAGCGCCGCGCTGGCGGCAAGTGCAAACAGAATTTTTTTCATGGATTCACCTCTCTGTTGTTTCACCGGACTACCGGCTACTTGATTGTCTGGATGGTCCGGACACTAGCGATCCGGAACAAAGGGTTGAGCGAGCGAGGCCGGCGTGTTCATGACCGTAAGCCTCCTGTTCCGGGATATTAGAACAAGAACCACGATTGTCGCCACATATGGCAACGATGAAAGAAACTGCGACGGAATGCCGAAGCCTAGCGCCTGCGCGTGAAGCTGACCGATCGTCACGGCACCGAACAGATAGGCGCCACCGATTACCCGCCACGGACGCCAGGATGCAAAAACGACCAGTGCCAGCGCTATCCAGCCGCGGCCTGCAGTCATGTTCTCCACCCACTGTGGCGTGTAGACCAGCGAAAGATGTGCACCCGCAAGACCTGCGCACCCACCGCCAAACATGACGGCGAGATAGCGGTATTTGAGCACGTTGATACCGAGGGCATGTGCCGACTTGTGACTGTCACCTATGGCGCGCAATGTCAGGCCGGTCCGCGTCTTGAACAGGAACCACATCACACCTGCTGTAAGCGCCAGTGAAATATAGAAGAGCGGGTCCTGACCGAATATGAGCCTTCCCAGCATCGGGATATCGGTGAGCACGGGAATGTCCAGATTTGGCAATCTGATGCCGGCCTGCCCGACGAAATTCTCACCGATCATGCCTGAGAGACCAATCCCCAGAAGTGTCAGGGACAAGCCGGTGGCGACCTGGTTGGTAGCAAGGCTGATCGCGAGAAAGCCGAACAGAAGCGACAGTAGCATGCCTGCAATGATCGCGGCCAATACGCCTATCCACGGCGAACCGGTCATGAGCGCGGCTGCAAAACCGCACACGGCACCAATCACCATCATGCCCTCGACGCCCAAATTCAAGACGCCCGAACGTTCCACCACAAGTTCGCCAATGGCTGCAATCAGCAGAGGAGTCGAGGCTGTGGCAATGGTGAGCAGGATATTCTGAAACATGTCCATGGCGTTACCCCTCAGCCGCGGTCTTCGCCGCCGGGTCACCAAAGACAAGACGGATCCGGTAGTGGATCAGTGTGTCGCAACCCAGCACGAAGAAGAGGATCAACCCCTGGAAGACGCGGGCAACCTTGTCTGAAATACCGAGCGACATTTGTGCGCCCTCTCCGCCCAGATAAGTCAGGGCCAGAACAAGCCCGGCGGCAATGGTGCCAATCGGGTTTAGGCGTCCAAGAAACGCGACGATGATTGCGGTAAAGCCGTATCCGGGCGAAATGTTTTCACGCAACTGGCCGATTGCCCCGGAGACCTCCGAAATGCCGGCCAGGCCCGCAAGCCCTCCCGAAAGCAGGAAGGCGAAGAACACCATGCGAGCCGACGAGAAACCCGCAAAGCGCCCTGCCCTTGGGCTTTCGCCCAGCAGTTTTACCTCGAACCCCTTCAGGGAATACTGCATCATGGCCCAGACGATGACGGCGGCGACGATGGACAGCACGAAGCCCCAGTGGGCCGCTCCCTGCGCCGGGTCGATTTCCGGCAATCTTGCGGCTGACGGAAAGCGGATCGAGCCGGGGAAATTGTTTCCGTTCGGGTCGCGGAAAACACCGCGCGCCAGCCAGTCGAGAAAGAGCTGGGCAACGTAAACCAGCATCAGGCTGGTGAGAATTTCATTGGTATTGAACCGGGTCTTGAGAAGTGCGGGAATTGCACCGTAAAGCGCGCCGCCGGCGAACCCGAAGATGAGCATCAGCGGCAGGGTCATGAAGTTCTGGAACCCGGGAACCAGGATCGGGATGAGCGATCCGGCTATGCCGCCCATGATGAACTGGCCTTCGGCGCCGATATTCCAGTTGTTCGAGCGGTAAGCCACCGACAAGCCGACGGCAATCATGATCAGGGGGCCTGCCTTGATCGCCAGTTCATGAAGCTGCCAGACCTCGCTTAGCGGCTCGATGAAATAGGTATACAGCGCTGCAAGCGGCGGTTTTCCAAGGAGGGTAAAAATGATTACCCCGGCAATGAGTGTCAGCAGCAGGGCAAACAGCGGCGAGACTGCCGAAAAGAAGGCCGATTGCTGAGGGCGCTTGATCAATTCGAGCCGCATCAGACCTCCGTCTCTTCCGCAGTCTTTACGTCTTCATATGCCATGTGGCCTGGTTCTGCGCCGCCCATCAGAAGGCCGATCTTCTCGAAAGTCGCCTCCGCGATCGGGAGCGGAGCCGATATCCGGCCGTCATGCATGACGGCGATTGAATCGGATATCTCGAACAGTTCATCGAGATCCTGGCTGATCACGAGAACCGCCGAGCCGGACCGTGCCAGTTCGATGATCGCCTGGCGGATGCGCGCCGCAGCGCCTGCATCAACGCCCCATGTGGGCTGGTCGACGATGAGAACCTTGGGTTTGCGGTCAAGTTCGCGCCCGATCAGGTATTTCTGCAGATTGCCACCCGAGAGTGCTGCGGCCTCGGGATCTTCGCCGCTCTTGCGGACGTCCATCTCCTTGACGACGCGCTTGCGCGCCGCGGTGACAGCGCTTGTGACAACGTAGCCGAGCGTACCAAGCATTGTCTTGCGGTCGGTGGTGTGGCGCGAAAGCAGCATGTTGTCCGAGAGGCTCAGGCCGGGAGCTGCACCGTGACCAAGCCGCTCTTCGGGAACGAAAGCCGCACCGACAAGACGGCGGCCGGAAATGCCCAAACGTCCGCAATCAACCTTGTTGAGCCGGACGCTGTCCGACTGGTTCTGCAGTGCCTCGCCCGATACTGCTTCGAAGAATTCGCCCTGGCCGTTTCCGGCCACACCCGCGATTCCAACCACCTCGCCGGCGCGGACTTTCAGGTTGATACCCCGCAAGGGTATCGAGAAAGGCGTGGCAGGCGGGCGATCAAGCGAGTTGATCTCGATGAGCGGTTCGCCGGGCTCGACAGCCTGTGAAAGCTCGCGGCTGGCATTCTGCACATCGGTGCCAACCATCATGTTGGCAAGCGTTGTGGCCGTTTCCTCCTGCGGATTGCAGTGCCCTACCACGTTGCCATGGCGCAACACCGTCGCCGTGTCGCAAAGTCTTTTGACTTCGTCCAGCCGGTGGGAAATGTAGAGAATGGATTTGCCCTCGGCCTTGAGACGCTCAAGGGTCTCGAACATCTTGTTGGCTTCCTGCGGCGTAAGGACCGACGTCGGCTCATCAAGGATAATCAGGTCCGGCTTCTGCAGCAGGCAGCGAATGATCTCGATGCGCTGGCGCTCACCGACCGAAAGGTCTCCAACCATCGCATCCGGATCGAGCGGCAGACCGTAATCGACGGAAAGCCTGCGGGCCGTGTCGGCGATCTGCGAAATAGGCGTGGTGGCATCAAGGGAGAGCGCAATGTTCTCTGCTGCGGTCAATGCTTCGAACAGCGAGAAATGCTGGAACACCATTCCGATGCCGAGTTTTCGCGCCTCACTTGGCGACGAAATCCGTACTTCCTCGCCCTTCCAGATGATCGAGCCCTCGCTTGGGTCCAGAACACCGAAAAGCATCTTTACGAGCGTGGACTTGCCAGCGCCGTTCTCTCCGAGAAGTGCGTGAATTTCACCAGGCGCTATAGTCAGATTGACGTGATCATTTGCAATCAGCGACCCAAATACCTTCGTGATCCCCCTCACATCAAGAAGCGGGGTGGTGTTGGAAGCGGTAACGGAGTTGTGATCTGCAATGCCCATTTCGAGGATAGGACGACAAATAATTCCTCATGTCCAGTGGCGTTACGTTTAAACAACCCGGCGCCCGCCACTTTTTTCACAGGCAGAATACGCTTGCACGAAATTCGAGCAGGTTGCCTTTTACCGTTGCAATTGCGCGCGCGAATTTCACGCAATGAAAAACCCGCCTCCTGCATCGCAGGAAGCGGGTCCATTCAGTTCCGGTGAACATCCGGCATATGCCGGGAGATACCGGTTCAGCCGTTTACGGCATCCTTGAGCGCCTTGCCCGGCTTGAAGCGCGGAACCTTGGCTGCGGGCACGTCAACGGTGGCGCCGGTCTGAGGATTGCGGGCCGTGGTGGCCTTGCGATCAGCGACAACGAAATTGCCGAAACCGAGAAGGCGCACATCGTCGCCTCCCTTGAGCGAATTCGTTATGGAGTCGAGCACCGCATCAACTGCATCCGATGCCTGCGCTTTGGTGAGGCCGGCGGAGTCCGCCACGGCTGCAATAAGCTCGTTCTTGTTCATGATATTGTCCTCCAATATGTATGCAGTCGTTTCTGCAAGAGACGGCGGTAAATTCGCCTTTTGAAGCGCCAAATACAAACCAAAAAGTGTTCAAAAGCCCGGAAAAGTCCGGTTTTGGGCGAATTGCCTGTGATTTTTCGGGCAGGCGATGCGATGTCGAGCCCCAACAAGGGTGAATTTCACTTCGCAAATCCACTTTTGCGCGAATCGGATGACGCTGATTCTGCCCCAACCCCTTGCCTGCAAAGACTTCCAGTACTGCGGCAACGGTCATGCCGGGCCAGCGGCAGCGCCCGCAATGCCACGTCAGCTGTCCAGCATTTCCTTCACGGTCGTCGCGAGTTGCTTGAGCGAGAACGGCTTCGGGAGGAAACCGAAGCGGTCGCGCTCTTCTTCCGGAAGGTTCTTTGCGAACGCTTCCTCGGCATAACCCGAAACGAAAATGAACTTCAGGTCCGGATGCTTCTTGCGCACTTCGCGGAGCAGCGTCGGTCCATCCATTTCGGGCATGACCACATCGGATACGATCAGGTCGATTTCGTCGCCGTATTCCTCAAGAATTTCGAGGGCCTCCACGCCGCTAACCGCCTCGTGGACCTCGTAGCCGCGCGACGCAAGCGCCCGGGAACCGAACGCGCGGACAGCGTCCTCGTCCTCGACTAGCAAGATCGTCGCGCTTCCGGTCAGATCACGGGGGGCGTCCTTCTTGACCACGCTTTCTGCAGCATCCGGCTCTTCCTTCTCCACGGGTATGTGACGCGGCAGGAAAACGCGGAAGGTTGTTCCCTCTCCCACGGTCGATTCCGGATAGATGAACCCGCCAGTCTGCTTGACGATACCGTAGACGGTCGAAAGGCCAAGGCCAGTTCCCTTGCCAACCTCCTTGGTCGAGAAGAATGGTTCGAATATCTTTTCGATGACTTCCCTGGGCATGCCGGTGCCCTCGTCCTTGACTTCGAGAAGAACGAAATCCTCGTTCGGCATTTCCTGATAGCCATAGGTGGCGACACCGTCTGCCTGAAGGTTGGATGTCGTGACTGTAAGCTTGCCGCCATCGGGCATGGCATCCCTGGCATTCACGGCCAGATTGACGATTACCTGTTCGAGCTGTGAAAGGTCTGCCTTAACCGGCCACAGGTCGCGGCCATGCGTGACAGAAAGTGTTACCTTTTCACCAAGCAGCCGGTCGAGAAGCATGCGGAGGTCGGAAAGCACTTCGCCCAGTTGAAGAACCTGCGGGCGGAGCGTCTGCCGGCGCGAGAATGCAAGCAGCTGGCGCACAAGGCTAGCAGCGCGATTTGCATTCTCCTTGATGTTCATGATGTCCTGGAACGACGGATCCGACGGACGGTGATTGGCCAGAAGCAGATCGGAGAATCCGATTATTGCAGTCAAGACATTGTTGAAGTCATGGGCCACACCACCGGCAAGCTGGCCAACCGCCTGCATCTTCTGCCCCTTGGCAAACTGGTCCTCGAGCGCGCGCTGTTCGGTCGTCTCCAGCGCATAGACTATGACACGCTCGTTTTCGCCCTCACGCTGGGAATCGTCGCCCACGCCGTCATCAACCGGACTGAGAAAAAACCTGACATATCTGGTCCTATCGGCTGCCATGGCGAGTTCAACCGGCCTCGCCTCCTCCATTTCGCCGTTCAGGACTGCCTTGAGCGCATTTGCAATTGTTTCCCTGTCTTCGGGCTGAACAAGGCTCTCAAGGGTGACCCCATTAGCGCTGGAAGGCTTCTCCAGAGACTTCTCGAACATGCGCATGAAGGGCGCATTTGTGCGAACTGTCTCCCCGGCGCTCGAGACCGACGCAATTGCGAGCGGCGTATTGTTGAAAAACCGCGTGAAGCGAAGTTCCGCATCGAGGAGCGCGCTATCGGTTTCCTCCTTGCCAAGACGGTTGATGACTAGCGTTCTCGACGTACCGGGCGAACCATCCGAGGATGGGGAAACCTTGTGATAGAGCCTGACCGGGAAGCTGTGCCCCGACGACGGCGTGAAATCGACATCGATGACCGCGGTCTTGGGTTCGTTTTCTTCCGGTTTGACGGCCGAAACAAGAGTTGTGCCCTGAGGCCCGAGAAAATCGGAGAGCTTCAGGCTGCCCTGCTCGAACAAGGCAAGGTCGACGCCAATCCAGTCGGCAAGAGTGGCGTTGAGATAGACGACCTCCCCATTTTCACTGCTTGAGAAGAAACCGGCCGGCGCGTGGTCGAGATAATTGATCGCGTTCTGAAGTTCCCTGAAGGCAATTTCCTGAGCCTGGCGGTCGTTTGTGACATCAAGGATTTGCCATACCGTAAGCCCGTCCTTGTACGAAGGATGCGACATGGCTCGCGCACGCAGCCTAAACCAGCGCGCGCCGCTCTGTCCGGGCACAAATCCGTCTGGAATACGGATTTCCTCGGATGTCGGCATGCCTTCGTGCGCCCGGGCGCTTAAGCGGTAAACAGCCTCCGCCGCCTGCGTGTTGCGCGAAAATATCTTCTCTATGCCCGAAATCTCGAGTTCGCTTTGCGCTCCCGTTATGTCGCCATAGGCCCGGTTGGCATAAATGATGCTGCCTTCCCGGTCGGTAACCAGAATTCCGGAATCCATTCCGTTGACAAGGTTCTGCGAAAACTCGTCATTGCGACGGTTGGCAGAGAGTTGAATGAACCCAAGTGAAAAGACGAACAGGAAGAACGCACCAATTCCGGCAAGCGCTCCCATGACAGCGAGCAACACGGGCTGGCCTATTTCATTTCTCGCCGTGTAGACCAGCACCGTGGCAGCGGCGACCACAAGAATGCCCAGAAGCAGCAGCCCCCAGGGTCCGGCACTATTTCCATGCCGGTTGACAATCGGATCAAGCCGTTGCGCCGCGGCGTTTCTGTCAAGCGCCTTCGAGGCGGTCCTGTCTGCGGTCGCCTGATCCGCGTCGTCTTTCGTTTTCAATCGAACCCTGCCCTGACACTGACGCCGCGCCAGCCTGACCCAAACCACGGCGAATCCCTGTACTGAGGTTTAATTTGGAACATATTCGAATTGGAGTTGGAAGTAACCTCAAGTTCCAGACTTTGTGCGGCTTTGGCGCATTCAGGTGCGCAGCATCGCGAATTATCGCCATATCCGATGTTTAAGCACTCCTTAACGCAACAATGCCAATTTTATTCGTGCAACAGGCCATGATTGCACCAACTAGAATGTGCGTCCTATAGTGGCCGGGAACCTGAAGCCAATAGCGGAATTGATTTCCGGTAAGCAGACAAGGAGACGTCTGAATGGCCTGGCTACAAGAAATGCTTGGCAATTCCGGCAATATGGGATTGCAACTCACCCTCATTTTCGTGGCGCTTGTCGTCGCGCTACTGCTGCTTTTCTGGCTGTTCCGGAAGATATTCGGTGGCGGGCAAACGCGTTTCTCCAAAGGCCGCCAGCCACGCCTTTCGGTAACCGATGCTGCCGTCGTCGACGACAAGCGTCGTCTCGTGCTGGTACGGCGCGACAATGTCGAGCACCTTGTCATGATCGGCGGGCCGTCGGATATCGTTGTCGAAACGAATATCGTACGTGCCGCGCCGGTTGCTACGCCAGCGCACCCTGTTCCACAAAACGCTACTCCACAAACGTCCGCTCACGCCAACACGCCAGTCGAAAGCAGCCCTGCACCGGCTCAAATCAATCCGGTTTCACAGACCGTGGCTGCTCCAATCGCGCCGGGCGTTTCCACCGGAAGGTCAACCGAACCGGCCCCGGCAAGTGCGCCAGCCTCAAGCCGTCCAGGTGAAGCAGTGTCAGCTGGCGCTGTTGCTACGGGCGTTGCCGCAGCCGCAGCCGTCGCGCACCTTGGAACCGAAGACGCCCAGGCTTCCACTTCCAATGCGCCTGCCGTTTCGAGTTCGGATAAACCGGTCGCGGAAGCGGAGATTCTGTCCGAAGAGACGGTGAGCGATACCAGTTCGGAAGTCCGGGCCTCGCTTGCGGAGTTTGCTTCGGCTTCTCCTGAGCCTGCTAAAGATACCGCAGATGATGATGGCGTGGATCTGGGAGGAAGCCTGGCTGACAGCCTTCATGACGCGTTGGGGCTGGATGCCGGAGAAACCGTAACAGATACCACCAACGAGGTTACTTCTGCGGCCCCGGACGTTTCCGTTTCGCCAGAAAGCGCGGATGATGAAATGCGCCGACTGCTCGATGAACTGAGCGCGGAGCGCTGACCGCTTCGGTGGTTCGGAAGCTCAATCCCGGAATCAACAATCAAAAAAGGCGCGGGCTTTGAAAGCCCGCGCCTTTTTCCTTGTCATGGATGTCGAAGTTACTAGCGATCTTCGACCGGAATGTAATCGCGCTGCGCAGCCCCAGTGTAGAGCTGGCGAGGGCGACCGATGCGCTGATGCGGGTCTTCGATCATTTCCTTCCACTGGGAAATCCAGCCAACCGTACGTGCGAGAGCAAACAGCACGGTGAACATATTGGTCGGGAAACCCATCGCCTTCAGCGTGATGCCTGAATAGAAGTCGATATTCGGATAGAGCTTCTTCTCGATGAAGTACTCATCGGACAGCGCAATGCGTTCCAGTTCCATCGCGACCTGCAGCAGCGGATCGTTTTCGTCGCCAACTTCCTTGAGGACCTCGTGGCAGGTCTTCTGCATGATCTTGGCGCGCGGGTCATAGTTCTTGTAGACGCGGTGACCAAAGCCCATGAGCCGGAATGGGTCGTCCTTGTCCTTGGCGCGTTCGATGTACTCGGGAATACGGTCGACCGATCCGATCTCGGAAAGCATGTTGAGGGCTGCTTCGTTCGCGCCGCCATGGGCCGGTCCCCACAGGCAGGCGATACCTGCAGCAATACAGGCAAACGGGTTGGCGCCCGACGAACCGGCAAGCCGCACGGTCGACGTCGATGCATTCTGTTCGTGGTCCGCATGAAGGATGAAGATGCGGTCCATCGCCTTGGCCAGAACCGGGTTCACCTCATATTTTTCGCATGGCACGGAGAAGCACATGTGCAGGAAGTTCGAAGCGTAGTCGAGATCGTTCCTGGGATACACGAAGGGCTGGCCGATGTGATACTTGAAAGCCATTGCAGCAATGGTCGGTATCTTTGCGACCATGCGAAGCGAGGCAACCATGCGCTGATGCGGATCGGAGATGTCGGTGGAGTCGTGGTAGAACGCCGACAGAGCGCCGATCACGCCGGTCATGACAGCCATTGGGTGTGCGTCGCGGCGGAAGCCCGTAAAGAAGCGGTGAATCTGTTCATGCACCATGGTGTGGTACGTGATGCGATTGTGGAAATCCTCGTTCTGAGCCTTGGTCGGCAACTCGCCATAAAGCAGCAGGTAGCAGGTCTCAATGAAGTCGCCGTGTTCGGCAAGCTGCTCTATCGGGTAACCGCGATGAAGCAGAATTCCCTGTTCACCATCGATGAATGTGATCGAGCTTTCGCAGGATGCCGTGGAGGTGAAGCCCGGGTCGTAGGTGAACATCCCGGTATCCTTGTAGAGCGAACTGATGTTCACGACATCGGGACCATGGGTACCCGAGCGGATGCCGAACTCCCAGCTGTCGTCGCCAACTTTCAGCGTTGCATTCCCGTCCGTCATATTAGCGCTCCTCTTGTTCGAATTCATGCAGCCCGCCCACATACCCGCCTTCACCAGGCAGGTTGGTCATTCGCGCGAATGCCAATATATCAACCCCAAAGGTCGCAGATGGTGCGCTGCAAAATAACTCTGTTGCAGTGCGTGTTTCCTAGCCCATTTACCATTACGAGACAAGTGGACACACCATACACAGAAGTAGAACCGTATTGTTCTGTACAGTAATGCGCCTGCAGGGTCGGGCCGTAGACGCGAAATATTTGCGCCGACGGGCCCTGCCTGTGAATTCAAACCATTTAAAAGGTCAAACCTGAGCCTTGAGGCGTGCGAGGCTTTCTTCCTTGCCGAGCACCGCCAGGACATCGAACACACCGGGTGAAGTCGTGCGGCCCGTCAGTGCGCAGCGAAGCGGCTGGGCCACCTTGCCGAGCTTGAGGCCGCTTTTCTCAGAATAGGCTCTAACTGCCGCATCCGTCGATTCCACGGTCCATTCAGAAATGGCTTCCAGATCGGGAATGAGGCCCGCCAACACCTCCCGACCTCCATCAGCGAGGATTGCCTCGGCCTTCTCCTCCATCTGCAGCGGAACGGATACGTAGAGGTAGGCGGCGCTATCTATCAGTTCGACAAGCGTCTTGGCGCGCTCCTTGAGGCCTGGCATCGCTTCTACCAGCTTGTCTCGCTTTTGCGGTTCCAGCGTTTTGCCCATGGGCGTCTCGAGGTCGATCTCACCCAGGATTTCGGCAACGCGGTCTGCGAGATAGGCATCGTCCGCCTCCCTGATGTAGTGCCCGTTCAAGGCCTCGAGCTTCTTGAAGTCAAAC
This sequence comes from Nitratireductor sp., assembly GCA_020637805.1. GTDB lineage: Bacteria > Pseudomonadota > Alphaproteobacteria > Rhizobiales > Rhizobiaceae > Salaquimonas. Next base: position 181,536 of record JACKJU010000001.1, read on the forward strand.
CGGGCGGCAGCCTTGTTCATGCCATCGAAACCGAACCAGCTCACCATCTCCTGCGTGGACATGATCTCGTCGTCGCCATGCGCCCAGCCAAGGCGTACAAGATAGTTCCGCAGCGCCTCCGGCAGATATCCCATGGCGCGGTAGGCTTCCACACCGAGCGCCCCGTGACGCTTGGAGAGCTTGGCGCCGTCCGGACCATGAATGAGCGGGATGTGCGCCATTACCGGCACATTCCAGCCGAGCGCCTTGTAGATCAGCGTCTGCCTGCCGGCGTTTGTCAGGTGGTCGTCGCCACGGATGATGTGCGTTACACCCATGTCGTGATCATCCACGACTACCGCCAGCATGTAAGTTGGCGTGCCGTCCGAACGCAGGATGATGAAATCATCGAGGTCCTTGTTCGGAAACCGGACTACACCCTGAACCTTGTCATCGACAACGGTTTCGCCCTCGAGTGGAGCCTTGAGACGGATCACGGGCTTCACCCCGTCGGGTGCCTCGGAAGGCGAACGGTCGCGCCACGTGCCATCGTAGCGGGGTGGCCTGCCCTCGGCTTTCGCCTTTTCGCGCATCTCCGAAAGTTCTTCCGGCGTGCAATAGCAATAATAGGCGGCGTCCTGCACGACGAGCTGTTCTGCAATCTCGCGATGACGGGCGGCTCTCTCGAACTGCGAAACCGGTTCACCCGACCAGTCGAGTCCAATCCAACTCAGCCCGTCAAGTATCGCGTCCACGGCTTCCTGGGTCGAGCGCTCGCGATCCGTATCCTCGATTCGTAGCAGCATCTCGCCCTGGTTGGCCTTGGCGAAGAGCCAGTTGAACAAAGCTGTACGGGCGCCGCCGATGTGCAGAAAACCGGTGGGTGACGGTGCAAAGCGCGTTACCACCTTGCCGCTGTTGCTGATATCGCTCATGGGGAAACCTTCCATCGGCCCGGCACTTTCCGCACGAGTGGTGCGGCTGCTGTGCGGGCGCGGTTGTAATTCATTTGCGCGGTGATGTAGCATGATCGTCACCGTACACAAGGGGAGACGGCGCATTACCCGCGATAGCGCACCGCCCCTTGCCGTTCCGGCGCACTCCCGCAATTGCCCCTGATCCGGCATTTCAGGTTGGTGCTTTCAAACCCACACGATCTCAACCCGGTTGCAAAAGGATATGCGGCCGAAGCAAACGAGTTGCGTCCTGAATGGCCGCAGTGTGGCAATGGCGAGTTTCTTTCAGCGATTTGGGCGCAGTTCCGGTTCTCCAAGGCCGGATAATAGCGGCACCTCGAAAAAGGAACTTTGGGCGGTAGCACCTACTGCAAAAGAAGAATATCCGCGTACCCCAATTGGCGGCGTGGCATATCGTGCCGTACCCGATCTTCCCTCGCTTCGCAGCGCGCTCCAATCAGATCAGGAAGATGCGCTCGCGCACTACGAACAAACACCGGACGAATTCCGTATCGAACCGGTGAACGAAAAGCCCTCCGCCGTGTTCGGGTTGGCAACGGGCCCAGGTTATCCGGGCCGCGTTGCAATTCGTGCCGGATTGTATCGTGATGCGGTCGTCTCAACCCTCGCACGCCTTCTCGCAGATGAGGAGGCACTTGGAAGCTATTTCAATTTAATTCCCGTAGTTCTGGGCGCCGGAATTGCTCTCTACTATCTGGCACCGTCGGAACCATCCCTTTTGGTACTCGCCGCTTCTACTCTCGTGCCGACCCTTGTGGCGTTGCGCATGCAGCATCACACAAGGCTCTGGCGAGGTCTGGTCGCTTCAGCCTGCCTGTTTTGCGGCATGACCGCAGCCGCGCTTCACACACGCATGCACCTTCAACCCGTTCCTCTTTCCGAGTTCACTGCCCGGCTGGAAGGCAATGTCGTGGCGCGGGATACCAGTGGTTCGGGCAGTCCGCGCTACGAAATCAGGCCCAATTCAATTGAGGGTCTGCCGCGAGACTTGCTGCCGGATCGCATCCGGTTGACGGCGAGAACGGCACACGACGTTTTTCAACCGGGCGAGCCAATCGCAGGGCTGGCGCGTCTCCAACCGTTCTCTGGCCCTGCATATCCAGGCGGTTATGATTTCTCCTTCTTCGCCTGGCATGACGGTCTTGCCATGACCGGTTTCTTCATGGGCAAACCGGAGCACAGCAAGGAAAATGGAGATCAGCTGGGTTCAAAGGAGAAGGCCTCTGCCGTCATAGATCAATGGCGTAGCGCAATCTCGCAGCGCATTCGCGCCGCGCTTCCCGGCGAAACCGGAGACATAGCTGCAGCGCTTGTGACCGGCGACCGATCCGGCCTTTCCGATGACACCGAGGAAAGCCTGCGGGCTTCCGGTCTGGCTCATATTCTTGCGATTTCGGGGCTCCACATGGCACTGGTGACCCTTACGGTCATCTGGGTCGTGCGACTGTTTTTCGTCTCGATACCCGGCCTGGCGGTGAACCGCCCAATCCAGAAATGGGCCGTTGCCGCAGGCTTTGCGGTCTCCAGCGGCTATCTGTTGTTGTCCGGTGCCGGAATAGCGACGCAGAGAGCATGGCTGATGATCACGGTGATGCTGGCGGCGAGCCTACTGGACCGGCGTGCACTAACCATGCGCAATGTGGCGGTGGCCGCAATCGTCATCCTGCTCGTCGATCCCGTCAGTCTCTTTCGTCCGGGATTCCAGATGTCGTTTGCTGCCGTCACCGCCCTTGTTGCGTTCTACAGCTGGTTCAACAAGCGCCGCATGCAAAATCGACATACCGGCCATGATAGAGAGCGCGGAACCCTTGTCCGTTTGGGCCGATACCTTGCGGGCATTGCCGCAACCAGCCTCGTGGCAGGCATGGGCACCGGATTGTTCTCCGCGTGGCATTTCCACCGTGTTGCGTTGTTTGGACTTGCCGCGAACCTTGCAGCGATGCCGATCGTTTCAGTCGCCGTCATGCCGCTTGCCCTGTTGAGCGTTCTCTTGATGCCATACGGTTTCGAGGGCCTGGCGCTTGAACCCCTGCACTACGCAATAGAGGCAGTGCTTGCAGTTTCGGCCAAGGTGAACGAATGGGGCGGCGATCAGTCGACCGGAGTGGTGCCCGCAGGCATCGTTATAAGCGGCATCACATCGCTCGGGATACTTTGCCTGCTCGCGACACGCCTTCGGCTGCTTGCGGTTCTTCCCTTCACGATATTCCTGGTTCTTGCAGGTCTCGCAGCAATGGGGACCCTGAAGCCTGCAAAGCCCGAAATTCTCGTTTCCCAGGGTGGACGCGCTATCGCGATCCGCAATGCGGACGGAACCTTTTTCCTAGCACCGGGAAGCCGCGAACGGTTCACAACCGATATCTGGAAGCGTGCATGGTCGCCTTCCGGATATGCCGAACCGCCAGTGTCAACCCTTCCCTGCACGCGCGAACGTTGTGACCTCGATATAAGAGGCCAGCGTCTTGCCCTCGTCTACGCACCAGCCGAGATCGACAAGGCATGCCTTGAAGCAGACATTCTGTTTGCGCCCAGGCTATGGTGGATCAACTGCGATGATCGCAAACCCGCCCTGATCGTTACCCGAACGGATCTTGAACGGGGCGGAAGCCATTCACTTTTCTTGGCTGAGAAAGAGGCTACTCCACCGGTCTGGAAGGTTGTTACCTCCTGGTCCGGAACGGATGATAATGCACGACCGTGGCTCAGACGTTACGAAGTTCCGAACGAACTGAAGTTTGCCCGAAAGGCGAAAGAGGTTTCGACAAAGGAAAACGCCTCAAGCCCCTGACGTGTTGACCAGGTTCAGGATCACCCTTGCCGCAAGAATGCCCGGCGGCTCGTCCTGCTGCATACGTTGATGTACTACCTCGAAACCATCGATCTGGGCATCGCGCGCCGGTCCTTCCACGAGCAACCCTTCAGCCATGCGTGCAAGATATCCGGGAATGACAAACTCGTTTATGCGCTCGGGAATTATAACCCGGTCGGCAATCAGGTTGGGCAGTGCAGCGGTCCACGCCTTTACGAGGAACCTGAGCGATTTCATCGCCGGGTCGAGCTTGTAAATGGAGATGGTGGGAATGCCGTACATGGCAAGTTCGAGAATGGCGGTGCCGGAAGCTGCGATTGCCAAATCCGCCTTGCGGTATTCCGCCTCGCGGGCTTCATCGCCTTCCACGACCTCGGGTACTACCGGCCAGTTTCGAGCCTGGCTTCTCAATTCCTCTGCAAGGTGCGGAACGGCGGGCAGAACGAAGCGGGCTTCCATTCCCCTCTCCTTCAGCAATCTTGCCGTTTCGGCCAGAACCGGCATGTGGCGGGCGGTTTCGCTCTTGCGTGATCCGGGCATGAGAAGAATGGTCGGGATTGCATCAGGCTTGCGCTTGGCCACAAGGTCTGTTTTTCCAGCGAGCCTTGCCAGAGGATGGCCGACATAGGTTGCCTCGGGTCCTCCCAGTTCCTTCAACAGGTCCGGCTCGAAGGGCAGGATCGCGATGACGTGGTCGAGGTAGCCGCTCATGGTCTTCGCGCGGCCCTGGCGCCATGCCCATACGGTGGGGCAGACGTATTTGACAATACGGATTTGAGGCCGCTTCTTCTTAACGCGCTTGGCTACCTGCTTGGCGAACTCGGGAGAGTCGATCAGCATCACCACGTCAGGATTCCTTTCGAGGATGTCATCGGCGACACGGCGGACGCGCGCCAGCAGACCGGGAAGTTTGGCCAGTACGCCGGACACCCCCATGACGGCGATTTCGGAGATATCGAACAGGCTCTCAAGGCCATGCGCGGCCATCTTGGGACCGCCAAGACCCAGCGGTTCCGCCTCTATTCCCAGCGCATCGAAGGAGCGCATGAGGTCATCGCCAAGATTGTCGCCGGAAACCTCGCCGATCACGAAATAGATGCGGAGACTGGCGGCCTTGGAATGGTTCATGACCCGGCTCCGAAATCCGCTTCGTCGGCTCCATGGATCCATATTCCGGACTTCGCAGCCTGATCGAGTGTTGTTTGGCGTTCCAGGATAACTGACCTGCCAGCCTCGACGATGATGCCGTTAAGACCCGCCTGCCGGGCACTTTCGATCGTTGCCGGACCAATCGCAGGCAGATCGGCCCGCATGTCCTGACCGGGTTTCATGGTCTTGGCCAGAACACCGTGCTTTGCCCGCGGCCTTATCCTGCCGGAAAGCCGAAGCTCGGGAACACGTTTGAGCATCGCATCGGTGCCCTCCGCACCTTCAAGCGAAATCACTCTGCCGTCTTCGGCCACAGCCGCCTGACCCGCGTCGATGGATCCGATCAGCTTTGCAGCGCGGAACGCGGCAACTGCAGTGTCGCGTGCCGCCTTCGGCATCTTTCCGGACAAATTGCCCTGCCCTGCCAGCAATCCGGGCGCCACTTCGTGCACGCCCGCCACCTCCAACCCATGCTCGGAGAAATATGCCGCAATCTTCCCGATGACGGAATTGTCTCCTCCCATCGTGATTGAAATGAGCCTGGGAATTTCCTTCAGCGTCAGCAGGTCGGGCTTGAGAGACATGAAGTCAGGACGTTTGGCGATACCGCCAGCCATGATGATCCGGCCCACCTGCCGGTCGTTCAGGAATTTGAAGAAGCTTCCCAATTGGCCGTAGCCCAGGATGACTTCGGCGTCGCTGGCGAAGCCTGGGTCGATTTCGCCGCGAATGCCGATGACCACGGGATGTTCTCCGCAGCGTACCATCTCGTCGCGAATTTCGCGGGGCAAGGTTCCGTAGCCACTCAGAATTGCCGTTTTCGGCCGGTTTTCATCCATCGGGTCCGCCCCTGTCCAGATTGCCACCCCGGCCGGAATTCAGCGCGGAGTGCAGAGCGCCCGTTCCTGGTCAGACCTGAGGAAGTCCAGGATCTCCGTGACAACCGGGTCCTTCGCCAGTTCTGCATCAATGGAATTGGCAGCCTCCTGGACGGTCTGTTCCCCGGAAAAAATGTGCTTGAACGCGTTTCGGGCATTGTGAATGCTCTCACGCGATATGCCAGCCCGCTTCATTCCGACAATGTTCAGTCCACCCAGATAGGCACGGTTGCCGAGCGCGATACCGTAGGGAATGACGTCGTTTTCGAGGCCGGCCATCCCGCCGATGAATGCGTTCTTGCCTATGCGGCAGAACTGGTGAACGCCTGCACCACCGCCAAGAATAACGTTGTCGGCGATCTTGCAATGCCCGGCTACCATCACGCTGTTGGAGAATATGATGTTGTTGCCAAGAACACAGTCATGGGCAACGTGAGCACCGGCAAGGAACACGCAGTTGTTGCCGATCACCGTGCGGTTGTTGTCGCCGGCAGTGCCGGGGTTCATGGTCACATGCTCGCGGATGGTGCAGTTCTCACCGATTTCCAGCGTGCTTTCCTCGCCCTTGTACTTGAGGTCCTGAGGTTCATGACCGATGGAGGCAAATGGAAAGATGCGGGTTCTTGCGCTAACCGTCGTAATGCCTGCCACGACAACGTGGCTGATCAGCCTGACGCCCTCGCCCAGTCTGACACGAGGCCCGACATGGCAGAACGGGCCGATTTCAACACCATCGCCCAGGATCGCTCCGTCTTCGACGATTGCCGTCGGATGAATTGCAGTGGTCATTTGTCCTCTTCCGGATCAACCATCATCGCACCGATCTTTGCCTCGGCAACGCGCTGGCCGTCGACTTCGGCATGGCAATCGTACTTGAAGATGGATCCGCGCTGCTTGCGCTTCACGACGTGCAGTTCCAGCCTGTCACCCGGCACGACGGGTTTGCGGAAGCGCACTTCGTCAATCGTCATGAAATAGACGAGTTTGCGCTTGCCAGCCGAATGAGCCTTCGCGACGACCGCGCCCGCTGTCTGCGCCATGGCCTCGACGATCAGCACGCCTGGCATGATCGGTTCGCCGGGAAAATGACCGTTGAAATGCGGTTCATTGAACGTGACGTTCTTTATGCCAACGGCGAAATCATCTCCATCGGCTCTCTCGATGCGATCGATGAGCAGGAAAGGATAGCGATGCGGCAGAAGTTTGAACAGTTCGCCGATCGTGATGTGATCAATCGATTCAGACATCCTTTTTCTCATCTCCCTTTTTCAGCATCTTGCGCAGAAGCATGTTCATGCGGACCCACTCCTTCATGGGCATGGCAGGATAACCCATCATCTTTGCACCCGCTTCGATGTCGGTGTGCGTGCCGGTGCCACCGCCGATCTGAGCGCCCATACCGACGCGGGTGTGGCCACCGATGCCGACCTGCCCGGCCACGACCACGTAGTCCTCAAGCGTCGCGCTGCCTGCAACACCGGCAAGACCCACGATCACGCAATGGCGGCCTATTACCACGTTGTGGCCGATCTGCACGAGATTATCAATCTTGGTCCCCTCGCCGATCACCGTGTCGCGATTTGAACCGCGGTCAACGGTCGAATTGGCACCGATCTCGACCTTGTCCTGGATGATCACGCGGCCAATCTGCGGAACCTTGTCATGGCCGCCAGCGCCCATGGCAAAACCGAAACCGTCCTGTCCGATGCGTACGCCGGCATGAATGATGACGCTGTCGCCCAGATAGGCATGGCTCACGGAGGCGCATGGGCCCACAACGCTGTTTCGGCCTATCTGCACGCCCTTGCCGATCACGGCATTGGCAAGGATCAGGGAATTACGGCCAATCGATACGTCCGGTCCGATGACGGCACCGGCCTCGACAATGACGTTTTCCTCGAGCGTTGCATCCTGATGAACGATGGCACGGTCGGAAACACCGGTTTCACCCGTGAGGGGCTCTGGCCGTGCAGCAGAAGGATAGAGAAGCGCTATTGCCTTGGCATAGGCGCGATAGGGTTCCTTGTGAACCAGTGCGGCCTTGCCAGCCGGCACCCGGTCGGCAAACTTCTCGGAAACGAAGATGGCGCTTGCACCGGTAGTGTCGAGGAACCGCGCGTATTTCGGATTGTCGACGAATGTAAGGTTCCCTGCCACCGCATCCTCAACCGGTGCGGCGCCGGTGATCTCACTTGCGCCCAGGGTATCGTCATCCAGGCGAGCGCCCGTTTTCCCGGCGATTTCGGCGATCGTGGCGCTGGTCAGTGGAAAGAAGCCGTATTCGTTCATGCGACCGTCTCGTCTCGGACACGGCATCCTGCCCTCCTCCCCGGAAGAGAACGTGGAACCGCAGGTCCGTTCGTGTTTGTATCTCGGGTTTACCCGGCTGGAAAACCTCAATGTCTTCCGGGGCATGCCCCTAAGCGGACAACAAATAGCTATCGCGCCAAAATGAAGGGGGCACAAGGCCCCCTGCAAACAATCCTGTAAGGAAACACTTCCTAGAATGCGGTCGAAACACCGAAGGTGAACTCGCGGACCCTGTCGTATTTTTCCTGCATGACCGGCACCGCGTAGTCGAAACGGAGCGGACCGAAGGGCGATGCCCAGATGATCGAGGCACCAACAGAGGCGCGTACCGCATCGTCGTTAAGGTCGCCACGGACGCTAACCGGAACAACACCGGCATACAGGCTCTTCGTCGTGCCATCCATGCCCCAGACCTGACCGACATCGGCGAATACTGCACCGCGAACGCCCATGTTGTCTGGCAGAAACGGCATCGGGAAGTTGACCTCTGCGGTCGCATTCCAGTGGTAGAGGCCACCCAGCGCATCACCCGTAATCGGATCGCGCGGACCAAAACCGTTGGATTCGAAGCCTCGCACTTCCCGGCTGCTGGAGAAATAGTTGTCGAGAGCGCGGTAGTTCTTTCCGTTGTTGAACGGATTGATCATGCCGCCGCGTGCGCGCAGCATTCCGACGACATCGAAATCCTCGGAAAGAAGCGTGTAGTTCTGAACTTCGCCATCGGTCTGAAGATAACCTGCGTCGCCACCCGCACCGAACAAGGTCTGGGTAAAGCGGAGATATGTTCCCTCACGCGGCGTAACGCGGTTGTCGACCGTGTTGTAGAGAACGGTGTAGCCGAAACCGGACTTGGTCCATTCTTTATTGTTGCGATAGAGCGCGCGGGAAAGTTCACCCTTGCGATCGCCCTGCAGGCCGTTGTACGGCGCAACGAGCGGCGGATTGGGACCATCGGCAGTGCTCGGGTTGCCATCCGGACCGATATCGATGTTGCTGCCGTCGATCTGGGTCTCGTTGCGCGAATAGGTATAGAACGGCGAAACACTCAGATCATCGGTGATCGGAACGCCAAGCCGCAGAAGCGCGGAGGTGGTGCGCGATGCATACCGGCGATAGGTATCGGCCTCGCTGACGTTGCGCTCAAGGTCGAAACCGGCGGACATGCGGTAACCGAGGAAATACGGCTCGGTAAACGACAGCGAATAGTTGGTGTCGTTTTCGCCGAACTTGCCGGCAACGCGAAGATACTGACCGCGGCCAAGGAAGTTCTTCTCGGTAAAGGAAATCTCGCCCGAAGCACCGCCAGTGCTGCTGTAGCCGCCACCGATAGAGAACTCGCCGGTCGGCTTGTCGGCAACACGCACGACAACAACCACGCGGTCCGGAGCAGAACCCGCACGCGTTGTGATATCGACGCTATCGAAGAAACCGAGGTTTTCGAGACGTGACTTGGTTTTCTTGATGAGCACCTGGTTGAAGGCATCGCCTTCCGACATCTCGAATTCGCGACGGATCACGTGATCGCGGGTACGGTCGTTGCCGAGGATGACGATTTCCTCGACATATACGCGCGCGCCCTGGTCGACCAGGAAGGTCACGTCAATCGTGCCGTTCTCGAAATTGCGGTCACCACGAGGAACAACCTCAACAAACGGATACCCGCTGGAAGCAATGCTCTCGGTCAGGTTGACGATGGAATTCTCGACGTCACGCGCGCTGTAGGTGTCACCCGATGCAATCTCGAGTTCGCCGTAGAGGCTGTTGGCGTCGACGCCGCTCAGCGTGGACTCGATCGACACGTTGCCGAAGGTGTATTTGCGGCCCTCGTCTACGGTAATCGTGATGTTGTAGGCGTTTGCGCTTTCGTCCAGATCAACCGAAGTCGACACGATCTGGAAGTCGGCATAACCGTTGTTGTAGTAGAACTGGTGCAGCTTTTCCTGATCGGCAGCAAAGCGTGCCGGGTCATAGATGTCATCGTTGCGGAGCCAGCTGAACAGGTTCGTCGGCTTGGTGCTGATGACCGCAAGCAGCCTGTTTTCGCGGAACGCGGAGTTTCCAGCGAAGGAAATGCTGTTGATCTTGGTCTTGTCGCCCTCGTTGACGCGATAGACGATGTTCACGCGGTTGTTGGCGAGCGGAACGATCTCGGAGGTAACGGTTGCATCGCTGCGGCCAACCTGACGGTAGGCCTGACGGATGCGCTCGACATCGGATTCGACCAGAGACGGCGAGTAGATACCACGGCCCTTCGCCTGGACGATCGAGGACAATGCCTGATCCTTGAGGCGGCTATTGCCCTCGAAGAATACCTGGTTGACGACAGAGTTCTCGTCCACTTCCACGATCAGCGTGGAACCAGACTGATAGATGCTGACATCCGAGAAGAGGCCGGTCTCGAAAAGAGCCTTGACGGATTCGTTGATCTCGCCGTTGCCGAAGCTCTTGCCGGGCTTGATCTTGATGAACGACTTGATCGTCGTGTCATCCATGCGCGTATTTCCGCGTACATCGATGTTGCTGACCACTGCCGCCTGGGCTGCACTGGCACCAGCAAGCATGGCACCTGTAAACGCGGACGCAGATACCGTTCCGAGCAACATCGCCAACGACGCTGAACGCACAATGGATTTAACCGTACTTTTTCCGCTCACGGAAGCCTCGCCAATTCATATGTTTTCCGGCCCGTCATTCCCCGGGGCCAGCACACGGAACACTCCAAGTGGAATATTCCCTGCGTATGGATGGGCCGGAACCTATCAGGACAAATGCCTTTTCGCCAGCAGGCGAAAGCACCGTCTCCGGACGGAATCCGGGCCAGTTAACGAAATCTTTTACAGGGATTCTCACCCCGCGCAACCATTGGTGAACAAACAATTTTATTATTGTGTCAATGTGTTGCAGATAAGCCAGTGTCAATCGCAAAGATGGTTAAGTTTCGATTGAAAACAGTCGTTTGCGACCGTGATCGGAACCGTTTTGGCCTGTTTCGGTTGCCATGACAAGCCATTCGGCTGCTGTGCCGATCAATTGACCTTACCCGTTGAAATGCCTTTTGACGGGGTTGCCCCGATCACGAAAGGAATATCTGGGTAATGTCGTTGAATGTGGCGAAAAACATTAGCAGCAGAACCAGCGCCAACCCTATGCGATAGCCGATTTCCTGTGCGGCCTCGCCCAGCGGACGGCCGCGAATGGCTTCGATGGCGTAGAAGACCAGATGGCCGCCATCGAGAAGCGGGATCGGAAACAGGTTCAGCAGCCCGATGGATACGGACAATACCGCTGCAAGGTTGAGCAGTGCCACCGGTCCAAGCGTGGCAACCTCGCCCGAAACCTTGGCAATACGGATCGGGCCGCCAAGCTGATCGGTGGACTGCCTGCCAGTAACGATGTCGCCAAGATAGGAGATCGTGGACGAAACGATGAACCATGTTTCGCTGACCGCGTAGCCCACGGCCTCAACAGGACCCGCCCGCTCGACGCGAGAACTGCCCGCATCGGCGCTGCTCTGAATGCCGATCACGGAGAGTTCCTGCTTGTTGCCGAACCTGTCGACCCGTTCCTTCATTCGCGGCTGAAGCGTGAAGGTCAGTTCCTTGCCGTCACGCCTGACGACGATATCGACTTCCCGGCCTGCACTTGGCGCAACGACACGCTGCAGATCGACGAAATTCTCGACCTTCGTTCCGTTTGCGCTCAGGATTACGTCGCCCGGCATAATTCCGGCTTCGGCCGCCGGCATGCCCGGATCCACCGATCCCACGACCGGATCAGCTACAAAGCGGCCAAAGGTCATGAAAATGAGGGAGAAAATGACGATTGCCAGAATGAAGTTTGCCACGGGGCCGGCCACGACAACGGCAGCGCGCTGCCCTACCCGCTTGTGGACAAAGCTGCCTTCGCGCTCTTCCTCGGTCATGGCTTCAGCACCTTCGAAGTCAGGCGCAGATGCGGCATTGGCATCACCAAGGAATTTCACGTAACCGCCAAGCGGCACCGCGCACAGCTTCCATCGGGTTCCGTGGCGGTCATTGAATCCGAAAAGCTCGGGACCGAAGCCGACAGAAAATGCCTCGACCTTCACCTTGTTCCACCTGGCAACAAGAAAGTGGCCGAGCTCGTGGAAGAAAACCACGATCGTCAAGACAATCAGGAACGGAACAATATATCCGGCAAGGGAAAACAGGGATTCCATGTGGTCTTTCCTGATCGAGGGCCGGATCGGCCCGGGTTCGGTCAAGCACCGTGCAGTTCATAAGTTCCACTGCCAAATACGGTGCCCATGAAAAAGGCATCTAATGCAACAAGGCGCGACCATCAAGGCCGCGCTCACCGGGTTGACAAAAAGAAGTTCGATACCAGAACGTTCGCAGGTTCCAGTGTTCCGCCAATCGGCGCCAGTGGCAAAGAGATCAAGAGCGCAGTGACTGCAGCAAAGATCAAGCCGTCGATACGGTCGAGAATCCCGCCATGGCCGGGAATGATCTTGCCGGAGTCCTTCACGCCGAAACGCCGTTTGACGAATGACTCGGCCAGGTCCCCGATCTGGGCGGATATGGTCAGCACGATTGTAAGCACCAATGCGTTGAGACCGTAGGCGTGGCCGAAACCGTATGCCAAAGCGAAACTGGCGAGTGTCGCGCCAACCAGACCGCCAACAAACCCGCTCCAAGTCTTGTTGGGTGAAATGCGCGGGGCAAGCTTTGGGCCACCAAAGGTCTTTCCGGAGAAGTAGGCGAATGTGTCGGCTGCCCAGACGCAGGCAAAGAGAAACGCGATGATGAACAGACCTTCACCGCCTTTCCTCAATTCTATGACGGCGACAAAGGGAGCAAAGGCGTAGATGAGTGCCGTTGCACCCCATATTGACCTGGAAATGAGAAGTTCCCACGCAGCGAGTGCCAGTGCCGCAAAGGCCACCAGTATTAGTGCGGTGTCTGTGCGGCCGACCATGTATCCCGCGATTGCCAGGCACAAGAATCCGAACCCGAAAAGGGCCACGCGGAACCGCAGGCTGGATGCGACAATTCCGCGGAATTCCTGAAAGATGAGGATCGCGCCCGCGAGTGCCAGCAGGGAAAACGTCAGGCCGCCCTCCCAGGTGGCATAAACGGCAAGACCAACGAGGACGATGGCAGACACAATTCGCGCCGGCAATTCGGCATACTTGCCGCTTCTGGCAGCCGGAGCGATGGTCTTGGGTCCGTCACTCAAGAGCCGGTTCCCTGACGGGGTTCCCGTTCCTCGACACCACCGAACCTGCGCTGGCGCTGGGCGAAATCCTCAATTGCCGCATTGAGGTCGGCGGGCGTGAAATCGGGCCATCTGCAATCGGTGAAATAGAATTCCGAATAGGCAGACTGCCACATCAGGAAATTGGAAATCCGCTTCTCGCCGCCGGTTCTGATAATCAGATCCGGATCGGGTATTCCGGCGGTATCCAGATTGGTGGCGATCATTGCTTCGTCGATCGTCTCTGGAGCAATTTCACCTTGTGCGACCATTTCGGCAATGCGGCGGACAGCGCGGACAATCTCGTGGCGTCCGCCATAATTGAACGCGATGACAAGCGTGTTGGCCGTGTTGTCACGGGTAAGCGCCTCTGCTTCCAGCAACAGCGGGGCAATATCGGATGGCAGGTTCTCCCTGTCGCCGATGATTCGGACACGAATGTTCTTCTGATGGAGTTCCGCAAGGTCCTTACGAATGAAGACCTTGAGAAGGTTCATCAATTCGCTGACCTCTTCGCGCGGACGGCTCCAGTTTTCCGTGGAAAAGGAATAAAGGGTTACGAACTCGATGCCCTGATCACAGGCGGCGCGGACGATCTGCTTGACCGTCTCGACGCCACGGCGATGGCCGTGAAAACGCGCCAGTCCGCGCGCCTTTGCCCAGCGGCCATTGCCATCCATGATGATGGCAATGTGGCGTGGTTTTTTCCCGAATTCCGCTCCGGCTTCCGCCATGAGAGCATCTCCCGCCAGAGTTCACGCGGAGAATTTTCCGCGCAGATCAGCAGTCAGACCTGCATGATCTCCTTTTCCTTCTCGGCAACTGTCTGGTCGACCTTGACGACCATTTCATCGGTCAGCTTCTGCACGCTTTCGGAAAGCATGCGAGCATCGTCCTTGCCGACATCGCCATCCTTTTCGGCGCGCTTGATCTCTTCCATGCCGTCGCGGCGAACGTGACGAATGGCTACCTTTGCCTGCTCGGAATACTGGTGGGCAACCTTGACCAATTCACGGCGGCGTTCTTCATTGAGTTCAGGCAGCGGAATTCTGAGATTCTGGCCGTCAACGACCGGGTTCAGGCCGAGATTGGACTCGCGGATCGCTCTTTCCACTGCGCCAACCATGCTCTTGTCCCAGACCTGGACGGCGACCATGCGCGCCTCCGGCACGTTGATGGTGCCAACCTGGTTGATCGGCATTTTCTGGCCATAGGCCTCGACGACAACCGGATCAAGCAGGGCAGATGAGGCCCGGCCGGTACGCAACCCTGCCAGATCGTGGCTGAGAGAGTTGATTGCTCCCTCCATGCGCTTTTTCAGGTCATTCATGTCAATAGCGTCAGACATCAGTGGAAATTCCTCATTTTATGCTCTCTTGCGGCCATCCAACCGGACAGCCGCTGTATGCGCCTTGCCTGCGGTGCGGTCAAGCGTCTGACCAAACGTCAAGGCATGTTCGACAACCCATTTTCCCACGTCAATGCTGCGTGAGAGAGACTGATTCCGGCGTTAGCCTGAAACCGTAGTGCACCGCCCCCTGCCCTGCAATATCTTCAACAGTCCACCTTCTTCCTGAAGCGAGAAAACGACCACCGGTATCTGCGCGTCGCGCGCCAGCGAGACGGCTGCTGCATCCATCACGGCGAGCCCGCGTTCGAGTATTTCGGTATGGGTGATGTGATCAAAACGTTCGGCATCCGGATATTTCTTCGGGTCAGCCGAATATATGCCGTCGACCTGCGTTCCCTTGAGAATGGCATCAGCACGCATCTCGCAGGCACGCAGGGCAGCTGCGGAATCGGTTGTGAAGAAGGGGTTGCCGGTTCCGCCGGCAAAGACGACCACCCTGCCTTTCGAAAGATGATCTTCGAGTGCGCGCTGGGTGAAGGTTTCGCATATGCGCGGCATCTCGACGGCGCTCAGTACCACCGCTTCAAGACCGGCCGACCCCAGCGCCATTTTCATGGCGAGCGCATTCATGACGGTGGCCAGCATTCCCATTTGGTCGCCGGTCACACGGTCTGCTCCCTTTGCAGCGAGAGATACGCCTCGGAAGATATTGCCGCCGCCAATGACGATGCCGATTTCAGCGCCTCGCGCCACGGCCTCCGCAATGTCCCTGGCAATCCGATCGGTTACGGCAGGATCAATTCCGAACCCCTGGCCGCCCTGAAGCGCCTCGCCGGATACCTTGAACAGTACCCGCTTGTATTTCAACGCATTCGCGCCTGAAGAACTATCGACTTCCATACCGGACCCAGTGATTCCCGCCGTCAGATTTTTCGTGATTTTCGATACACGAAGGGCGCCCCGTTGTCACGGAGCGCCCCTGTTTGTTCCCGGCAAAATTGCTTGCAACCGGTATTCCGGTCAGCCCTTCGCCATGGATGCGACTTCTGCTGCGAAGTCGCCTTCTTCTTTCTCGATGCCTTCGCCGAGCGCCATGCGGACAAAGCCTTTCAGCGTGATCGGAGCGCCAGCGTCCTTTTCGGCATCCTTGAGAGCCTGTTCAACGGTCTTGTCCGGGTCGATAACGAAAGCCTGGGAAACCAGAACGCTTTCCTCGTAGAACTTGCGCATGCGTCCTTCGACCATCTTTTCGATGATTGCGTCAGGTTTGCCGGATTCACGGGCCTGCTCGATGAAGATCGCCTTTTCGCGTTCTGCGACTTCGGCAGGAACCTCGTCCTTGGACGCAGCAAGCGGGTTGGTCGCTGCAACATGCATTGCGACCTGCTTGCCGATTGCGGCCAGTGCGGCTGCATCGCCATCGGATTCGAGACCAACCAGAACCGCGATCTTGCCGAGACCCTCACCTGCCGAATTGTGCAGGTAGGTTGCAACGACACCCTTGGAAACTTCCATCTTGGTGGCGCGGCGCAGCGACATGTTTTCGCCGATCGTGGCGATGGCATCGGTCAGCGCCTGCGAAACGGGCTTGCCGCCGATTTCAGCGGAGTTGATCTCTGCGACCGAACCATCGGTTGCAAGCGCAGCTTTGGAGATGCTGCGGACCAGGTCCTGGAACTGTTCGTTCTTGGCCACAAAGTCCGTCTCGGAGTTCACTTCAACCGCGATTGCCTTGTTGCCGTCGGCAGCGATGCCAACCAGGCCTTCAGCAGCCACACGGCCCGATTTCTTCTCGGCCTTGGCGATGCCCTTGGAACGCAGCCAGTCGATTGCAGCTTCCATGTCACCATTGGTTTCATTCAACGCGGTCTTGCAGTCCATCATGCCTGCACCGGTTTTCTCGCGTAGTTCCTTCACCATGGATGCGGTAATGCTCATGTCATCTACCTTTTCTTTGTCTTCGGCGATCCCTGCAATAACAGACCGGGCGTGACAGTTTCGCGAAGAAACCTGTCCTGAAAGTCGATTGCCTGGCCGTGTCTGGTGGAAAATGCCGGTTATGGGCGCCTCTGGCGCCCGGAATTGAATTTCATATGGGCAACCGGGCACCAAATCGCAAGCATGGCTGCGAACGGCGCCCGGATACTCAGTTCAACAGCGTCAGGCGAGTTCGCCAGCCTGGGTGCGCCAGTCGGAAATCTGCTCGGCGCTGAAAGGCATGGCTTCATCGATGCGTGCCACGTCCTCGTCGCTAAGTGCAGCGATCTGGGCGATTTTGGTAATGCCCTGCTCGTTGAGCTGGTTCA
The DNA here is from genome assembly GCA_020637805.1 of Nitratireductor sp. Taxonomy (GTDB): domain Bacteria; phylum Pseudomonadota; class Alphaproteobacteria; order Rhizobiales; family Rhizobiaceae; genus Salaquimonas. The sequence continues at coordinate 198,530 of JACKJU010000001.1, forward strand.
TGGCTACAGGGCCGATACCCTTGATCTGTGTCAGGTCGTCAGCATCACCCTCGGGAGCGGAAAACAGCGGAGCGGCAGCTGCCACTTCAGCTTCTGCCGGAGCTGCTTCGAGTGCAGGTTCGACCGGAGCTTCCTCGGAAGCGCCGATGTCGATACCGGCAGATCCCTGCTGACGTGCGATGCCGTCGAGAGCTGCTTTCGAGATCAGATCGCAATAGAGCTGGATGGCGCGTGCGGCGTCATCGTTGCCCGGAATCGGGTAATCGACGGCTGCCGGGTCGCAGTTGGTGTCGAGGATGCCAACAACCGGAATGCCCAGCTTGCGGGCCTCGTTCACTGCGTTCGATTCCTTGTTGGTATCGATCACGAACATCAGGTTCGGCGTACCACCCATGTCCTTGATGCCGCCCAGTGCACGCTCGAGCTTTTCCTGCTCGCGGGTGAGCATGAGGCGCTCTTTCTTGGTCAGGTGGTTGGCTTCGGGACCATTGAGCATGTCCTCGACCTTGCGCAGGCGGCCGATGGAGTTCGAGATGGTCTGCCAGTTGGTCAGCATGCCTCCAAGCCAGCGGGCGTTGACGTAGTACTGAGCGGATTTCTTCGCAGCTTCGGCAATCGGCTCGGACGCTGCACGCTTGGTGCCGACGAAGAGCACGCGGCCGCCATTGGCGACGGTGTCGGAAACGACTTTGAGCGCCTGGTGCAGAAGCGGAACGGTCTGCGAAAGATCGATGATGTGAACGTTGTTGCGTGCACCGAAAATGTAACGTTCCATTTTCGGGTTCCAGCGATGCGTATTGTGGCCAAAATGGCAGCCAGCTTCCAATAGCTGACGAAGCGTGTACTCAGGAAGAGCCATGCGTTTCTCCTTTACCGGTTGAACCTCCGCGGGATAATGAACTGCGGGCAAACCCCGCAAGTCACCGGTGCGCCGGACAGGAAATCCTGTCCATCCGGCAATGCCATGGTCGTGAAACCCGGGGGCTGTGGGCCGGACGCGCTATTCCCGCGTGTGGAATGGTCGCGCCTATAGACGATATTCGGTAGAAGCGCAAGTGTTGGTCAGCGGCACCTTGCGCTCACGGCGTTCAGGGCTGCCCGGCCTCGGATCAAGCGGTACGGTATTCGCCCCGTCGCCAGCTTGAATACATCTCCCCGGCAGCTGCCGGTCATCCACTTCTTGTGAGGAGCCATCGGCTTGCACTCCCATTTGCCGCCGCGGCTTCTCGTTACCGGATTGTAGGTGTTCGGGCCGTACTGGAAGCAGATGTTCTTGCCCTGCACCTGCCAAAGCCCCGGAACTGCCCGCCTGTTGCCCGGATACCAGAGATAGGCCCTACCCTTCGGCGAATAGTATTCCACCTGCGTACCATGCGAGCGGTCATAGTATATGATCGTTCGGCCCGAATAGGTCTTGGCGTCGGCAAGGACAGAGGAAGCTGCTGCGAGAATCGCAATGCAGGAAAGCAGGATGGCGCGCATTTGCATACTCCATGAGACAGGATGGTTGGCCCAGGACAGCAATTTTTAATTGTAAATGAACGGTCTGCAACTGGTCCCGTTGACGCAGGCTCGGGATTCAGACCAGCTCGACGTCGACGATTCCTGGAATTGCCTTGATGGCGCTGGCGAATTGCGGCGTCATCCGGTAGCGCTGGCGCAACATCATCTCGACCTCCATCTCGCCATTGTTCTCGATGACCACGAGAGATATCCGGCTATCACCGCGCGGCGGGGCCGAGTTTCCGGAGAGCATGCCGGTAATGCTGCCAACCGGTTTCTCGTCGCGCAGATAGATACGCAGGTTGCGAACATCCCTGGCCGCCTCGCGTTCAAGCGATTCTGCCTGCTGGATGCGGATGGATACGCCATCCTCGCGCAAATCTGCCTGGACAAGAAGGATGACGCCGTTTCCGGGTTCGAGGACGTCACGATACTGGTTCAAGCCCTCCTCGAACAACACGCCTTCATACTGGCCGGAGGAGTCGGACAGCATGATGATGCCCATGCGCTTGCCGGTTCTGGTCTTGCGCTCCTGTCGCGACACGACCGTTCCAGCAAGTCTTCCCGCAGCGGCACCTGCTCTTACCGAACGCTCGAAATCGGCCATGTTCTGGACCCTCATCTTTTCGAGCATCTCTCGATATTCGTCGAGCGGATGGGCGGAAAGATAAAAGCCGACGGCCTGAAATTCCTTCTGCAGCTTTTCGGAGCCGGTCCAAGGCTTGCAAACCGGGAGCTTCATCGCGGTCTGGCTGTCGAGTTCCTCTCCGAACAGGCCGAGCTTGCCCTCCTCGCGCTCCCTTGAAACCAGCTGTGCGTGGCCGGAAAGCGTGTCGAGACCGGCATGAATCCGTTCTCGGGGTTCACCAAAACAATCCAGAGCGCCAGAGAAGATGAGGCTTTCGATCGTGCGCTTGTTTACCTGCCTCACGTCTATGCGAGAGAAGAAATCCGTCACGGACTTGTAGGGGCCGTTTTTTGCCCGCTCGTCGACTATGTGCTGTACGGCGGCCTCGCCTACGCCCTTGATGGCGGCCAGCGCGTAGTAGATCTTGCCGTCGCGCACCGCGAAACCGGCATCCGATTCCGCAACCGAAGGCGCGACCACCTCGATATCCATTGCCTTGGCTTCCTGGCGGAAGACGGCAAGCTTGTCGGTGTTGTGAATGTCGAGCTGCATGGACGCGGCGATGAATTCAACCGGGAAATGGGCCTTGAGATAGGCCGTATGGTAGGAAACCAGCGCATAGGCCGCGGCGTGCGACTTGTTGAAGCCGTAGTCGGCAAACTTTGCCAGAAGATCGAAAATCTCGTTCGCCTTGCCCTGCTTGATGCCGCGCTCCACGGCGCCCTTGACGAAGACATCGCGCTGCTTGTCCATCTCGGCACGGATCTTCTTGCCCATCGCGCGGCGCAGCAGATCTGCGTCGCCAAGCGAGTAGCCTGCCAGGATCTGGGCGATCTGCATCACCTGTTCCTGGTAGATGATGACTCCGTAGGTTTCCTTGAGCACTTCCTCGACGAGCGGATGGGGATATTCGGGTTCCTCGCCGTGCTTGCGCGCATTGTAGACCGGGATGTTCTCCATCGGGCCCGGACGATACAGTGCCACGAGGGCGATGATATCCTCGAAGCGGTCCGGCTTCATGCCCAGCAGCGCCTTGCGCATGCCGGCACTTTCAAGCTGGAAGATGCCGATTGTCTCGCCACGGGTCAGGAGTTCATATGTCTCCTTGTCGTCGATCGGCAGGGAGGCGATATCGACATCGATCCCGCGCTGCCGGACGAACCTTGCCGCCGTCTCCAGTACGGTGAGCGTCTTGAGACCGAGAAAGTCGAACTTGACCAGCCCGGCCTGCTCGACCCATTTCATGTTGAACTGGGTAACCGGCATGTCAGAACGCGGATCGCGATAAAGCGGCACCAGTTCGTCCAGGCGCCTGTCGCCGATCACGATACCGGCAGCGTGCGTGGAGGCGTGGCGATACAGGCCTTCAAGCTTCTCGGCGATGGAGAAGAGCTTTTCCGCTGTTTCCTCGGCGCGTCTTTCCTCCTGCAGCGCAGGCTCGCTTTCGAGCGCTTCCTTCAGCGTGACCGGATTGGCCGGGTTGGCGGGGATCTTCTTGGCGATCCTGTCAACCTGGCCATATGGCATCTGCAGGACGCGGCCGACGTCACGAACCACGGCGCGTGCCTGAAGGGTTCCGAAGGTAATGATCTGTGCGACCTGATCCCGCCCGTATTTCTGCTGAACGTAGCGAATGACCTCTTCGCGCCTGTCCTGGCAGAAGTCGATGTCGAAGTCCGGCATGGAAACGCGTTCCGGGTTGAGGAAGCGTTCGAATAGCAGCGAAAAACGCATCGGGTCGAGATCGGTGATCGTCAAGGCCCAGGCGACAAGCGAACCGGCACCTGACCCCCTGCCCGGCCCGACCGGAATGCCCTGCGCCTTGGCCCACTGGATAAAGTCGGCAACGATAAGGAAGTAGCCGGGGAAACCCATCTGCTCGATGATGCCGAGTTCGTAGTCCAGCCGCTTGCGGTAGTCATCCAGATCGTGACCCGGTGACGGGCCGAAGGCTTCCATACGCGCATTGAGACCACTGGTAGCCTTATCGCGCAGGATATCCGCTTCACTCAGCGCGGAGAGTTCACCTTCCACTCCACCGCCGGAAGCAAAGTTCGGCAGGATCGGCTTGCGCTTGGGAGAGCGGTACGCGCAGCGCCTGGCAATCTCTATCGTGTTGTCGAGCGCCTCCGGAAGGTCGGAAAACAGTTCCGCCATCTCGTCCTGGCTCTTGAAATAGTGCTCAGGTGAAAGCCTGCGCCGTTCATCAACGGCGATGACGGTGCTTTCCGCGATGCAGACCAGTGCGTCGTGGGCCTCGAAATCCTCTCGTTTCTCGAAGTAAGGCTGATTGGTGGCGACTATCGGGAGTTCAAGACGGTAGGCCAGGTCGAGCAGGTCCGGTTCTATTTCCTCCTCGCGAGGCTCGTCATGACTGCCATGCCGCTGAAGTTCCACATACAGCCGGTTGCCAAATACCGATTTCAGGTATTGCAGCGTGGTACTGGCATTTTGCGGAGAGCCATCGCGAAGATGGCGGTTAACCGGCCCTTCATCTCCGGCGGTCAGGCAGATAATTCCCTCGGCATGATCCTGCAGAAACGCCTCGGAAACATGCGGTCCGAAAATATCTCGCGGCCTTCGGATATCGCGAGACGCGCCTGCGCCGTCTCCTTGTTCAAGACGGACCACATTGTCGGGAAGTGGCGCGGAGCCGGCTTCCCGCTCCGCTGTTTCGCTTGCGATGCGGGCGAAGGCCGCATCCTCCTCATCGCCCAGATAGGCATGGCTGACCAGCTTGACGAGATTGCCATAGCCGGTCTCGTTCATTGCCAGGAACACAAGCGATGGAAGACTGGTATCAATTCCGTGGTGACCGCGACCGCCGCCGCTACGTGCGGAAGGTGAGCCACCCACTTCCTGCGCGCAGGCAAGCCTTACATTGAGTTTGGCGCCCATGATCGGCTGAAGGCCGGCATCGGCCGCCTTCTGGGAAAACTCCAGCGCACCGAACAGATTGTTGCGATCGGTTACAGCAAGCGCCGGCTGACCGTCTGCGACGGCCAGTTTGACAAGCTTGCCAAGCGGCATGGCGCCCTCGAGAAGCGAGAAGGCGGAATGAACATGCAGATGAACGAACCTCGGCCCGCTTGCCGCCTGACTTGGCGATGCGTCCGGACCGGAAGACAATTCATCGGCACCGGAACCCGCCGAGACATTGCCGGTACCCCGCATGGTTTCAGGTACGCCACTTCCGGCCGAACCGTTACCATCCGGGTTGCCGAGTTCGGCCTTCAACTTGTCGTGCAGGTCCTGCTTTCTGGCCACGCGATTCCGCCCTTCCGTTAAGGGCGACAGGTTTACGTTTGGCGCAGCAAATTACAAGGCCGTGGGGAAAACGGGATCACCTTTCCACGAATTCCGAAGAACACCGGCAACCGGATGGAAGGGAAATTCCCTTCATCAGCGGGGATGCCGACGCGAAAGCCCGATCAGGCTACCGACTGCAGAATGTCGGCCCAGGTGAACATGCCAGCCAGGAACATTCCGAGCGTGGCCAGAGAAGCAACATCACGAAAAGAAACGTACATGGAAAATCCCTCCAATTGCGCGAATCTGCCAAACCGGCTACCCCTTAATGGTAATATTCGCCTTTGTTTCGCGCTATGTTCTTATTATGTTCTCATTTGATTGATAGAGTCAAGTGCCTTTGAGTTATTTTGTGTGACGGTGTGAAACCGGGCGCAAACCCGTCCCGTTAAGGTTTCCGGGGAGAGTTTCCAAAGACTTTATGGTGTTCGATCGCAAGCGGCCTGCTGCGCTTGCCGGACGCGACATCCCGGCAGTCAAAACAGGTTCGGCACAGAGACAGGCCAATTCCAGGAGGGTGCTCTACTTGTCAGGACGCCGGTTGGACGGCGTAGTCGACGATCTTCGAATTTGCCAACGTGATCGCCCTGTCCATGCGGCGGGCGAGATCATGATTATGCGTCGCTATGAGCGCGGCAAGGCCATTCGCATGGACCAGCTTTTCCAGCATGGAGAACACGCGTTCGGAAGTGCCTGGATCGAGGTTCCCTGTCGGCTCGTCTGCGAGCAGGACCTTCGGCTTGTTTGCAACGGCGCGTGCGATGGCCACACGCTGCTGTTCCCCGCCCGAGAGTTCCGAAGGCCGATGCGACGCTCGCGCCGCAATTCCCATGAACTCCAAGAGCTCCATTCCCCGTTCCCGGGCTGCCTGTTTCGAGGCACCGCGCAGCATCTGGGGGATCATCAGATTCTCGACGGCCGAGAATTCAGGCAGAAGGTGGTGGAACTGGTAGATAAACCCGATGTCGTTGCGGCGCATCGCCGTGCGCAAGCGCTCGGCAAGGTCGCGGGTCGAATAACCTGATATCACGACGTCACCACTGTCGGGACGCTCAAGCAGCCCGGCGATGTGGAGCAAGGTGGACTTGCCGGCACCTGAAGGCGCCACCAAGGCCACCATTTCACCGCCATGGAGTTCGCAATCCGTCGCATCCAGAACGCGGATCTCCTTGCCATGTGCCTCGTGATAGGTGCGCGAAACACCATCCAGCCTGAGAACCGGTTCACTCATATCTGAGCGCCTCCACGGGATCGAGGCGCGCTGCGCGCCAAGCCGGAAAAAGAGTGGCCAGGAAGGAGAGAACGAGCGCCATAATCACCACGGTCGATGTTTCGTACACATCCATCTTTGCCGGAAGCTGGCTCAGGAAATAGAGTTCCGGGTTGAACAGTTGCGTGCCGGAAAGCCACGAGAAAAACTGCCGGATCTTCTCGACATTCAGGCAGACCACGACGCCCAGCACAACACCGGCAATCGTTCCGAACACACCTATCGCCGCGCCCGTCATCAGGAAGATGCGCATGATGGCACCACGTGTCGCGCCCATGGTACGCATGATGGCAATGTCGTGGCCCTTGTCTTTCACCAGCATGAACAGGCCGGAAATGATGTTGAGTGCGGCCACAAGCACGATCAGAAGCAGAATGAAGAACATCACATTGCGTTCAACCTGCAGCGCCGAGAAGAAGGTGGCATTGCGTTGCGTCCAGTCGGTGAGAAATAGCGGTCTGGCTGCGGCCTCTTCCACCTTCGGACGCATGCTTGCAATGGCATCGGCATCGTTCAGGTAGATCTCGATTACCGAGACCCGGTCTTCCAGGTTGAAATAGAGTTGCGCTTCAGAGAGCGGCATGAAGACGAAGGTGGAATCATATTCGCTCATGCCGATCTCGAACAACGCCGTTATCGGATAGGACTTCACTCGTGGCGTGGTCCCGAACGGCGTCACATCTCCTTCCGGTGATATCAGCGTGATGGAATCGCCAAGACCGAGGCCCAGACTGCCTGCCAGCCGCGTTCCAACCGCCACTCCCTGGCCGCCGTCGAAACCGTCAAGCGTGCCGGCCTTGATATTGGATGACACCGAACGGACATTCTTCAGGTCCTGTTCCCGGACCCCGCGAACCAGCGCCCCCGATCCGCCAACGCCCCCCGAAACGAGTGCCTGCCCCTCGATCAGCGGTATGGCGAGTTTTACACCATCCACGCCCGAAATCCGCTTTGCGACTTCCGAGTAGTCGGTGAAATCACCGTCGATCGGCGAAGCGATGAGATGGCCATTGAGGCCAAGAATCCGGTCGAGCAGTTCGGCCCTGAAGCCGTTCATGACCGCCATGACAATGATAAGCGTGGCGACGCCGAGCGTGATTCCCACGAACGAGAAACCGGCAATCACCGAGATGAAGGCTTCCTTGCGGCGGGAACGCAAATATCGTCCCGCCAGCATCCATTCAAAAGCCGCGAAAGGGCGCGTGAATCCCTTGCCGCTTCGCAGGTTTGCATTTCCGTTTGATGTTGCAGTGCCTTGTGCGGCCATGCCCGCTCCTTGATGAATGCCTGGCGGTTTACGCGGCCGCGTGTGTCAGAAGCATGTTGATGGCGGCTTCCGGTGTCATGGCCTGGCGTGAACCATCCTTGCGATTCTTTACCTCGACCTCGCCGGAGGCAACGCCACGCGGCCCGACGACGACTTGCCATGGGAGACCGATAAGGTCCATCGCAGCAAACTTCTGGCCCGCCCGGTTGTCCGTGTCGTCATAGAGAACATCCCTGCCCGCCTTGGTGAGTGCCGCATAGATGTCTTCACAGACAGTGTCGACGGCCTGGTCGCCGGCCTTCATGTTGACGATGCCCAGATCGAACGGCGCAACCGAGGCCGGCCAGATGATGCCGTTCTCGTCGTGGCTCGCCTCGATGATCGCCGCAACCACGCGCGACGGGCCAATGCCATAGGATCCCATGGAAACCGTTACCTGCTTGCCGTCCGGCCCCTGTACCGTAGCGCCCATGGGCCCGGAATACTTGGTGCCAAAATGGAAGATGTGCCCAACTTCGATACCCCGCGCGGCAAGCTTGTCGTCAGCTGCAATCGCGTCCCAGGCCGTTTCGTCATGCATCTCGTCGGTCGCGGCATAGGGTGCCGTCCATGCATCGACAATTGCGGCAATCTGTTCATCATTGCGGAAATCGGTATCGGCGCCGGGAACCGGCAAATCCATGTAATCCCTGTGGCAGAAGACTTCGCTCTCACCGGTATCGGCCAGAATGATGAATTCGTGCGAGAGATCTCCGCCGATCGGACCCGTGTCCGCACGCATCGGGATTGCCTTTACGCCAAGCCGGTCGAATGTCCTGAGGTAGGAAACGAACATGCGGTTGTAGGCAGCTTTCGCGCCCTCGAAATCGAGATCAAAGGAATAGGCATCCTTCATCAGGAATTCGCGTCCGCGCATGACGCCGAATCGCGGGCGCACTTCGTCGCGGAACTTCCACTGGATGTGGTAGAGATTGAGCGGCAGTTCCTTGTAGGACTTGACGTAGGACCGGAAGATGTCGGTGATCATTTCCTCGTTTGTCGGGCCGTAGAGCATGTCACGGCCGTGACGGTCGTTGATCCTGAGCATTTCCTTGCCGTAATCGTCATAGCGGCTGCTTTCACGCCACAGATCGGCAGACTGAATGGTCGGCATCAGTATCTCGATTGCCCCTGCCCGGTTCTGCTCCTCGCGCACGATGTTGCAGACCTTGTCGAGAACGCGCTTTCCAAGCGGTAGCCAGGAATAGATACCGGCGGACTGCTGGCGGATCATGCCGGCACGCAACATAAGACGGTGAGAGACGATTTCCGCTTCCTTAGGTGTCTCTTTCAGAAGCGGCATGAAGAACTGCGAACTGCGCATGCGGGAAAACCTGAATCAGTGAAAATTTGTTGTTGCTTTATACACGGCGCCACAGTAATTGAAACAAGCCTTGGCGGGCGTTGACGTTAGGTTAACCGTAAGATGGCGGTTAGGTAACTGGGCTTTGGGGTTTCTCTTTTTCCATTCACTGGAATGAAACCGGACCTGCATCTGGATCCCCGATATCCGGAGTGCGGTAAATTATCCGGGCAGGTTATCGAGCTGTGATATTCGTCACTACATGCGGCGGAATTCTGGCGTCTAATGACCAAAGTTGATTTTGAGGGAACCTTCCTGATGGTCAACGATTAATCAATACAATTGCAGGATAACTGCAAGGCATTCGGACAGGGAAGAAGAGACGATGCAAGAAGATATCACGCGCAAACCCTTCAAGGGTATTTTTGCCGAACTCGCGATCTACAGCCTCGTAACGGGTATCGCAGTGATCGTGGCCGTGGCAGGCGCAGCAATGGCTGCCTCCTGACAGGATCTATCCAGTACAGGCATTGAGACAGGGCAATCGGCCAATGGCCTCTTGCCGGAAACAGAAAGCCGTTCTCCGCCATGCGGAGACGGCTTTTCGTTTTCAGGCTACCGCAAATGGCGGATTGAATTTCACCCGATTCGAAACGCGCGAAACAATTCAGTTGTCTGCCAATAGCAGCCGTTTCCACCTGAAGGTGATCGATCCAAGCAATAAGTGGGCTAACACGATCTAGTCGAAGAAACGCGGCATCGAGTCGATGCCTATACCCATGATTTGCGTGGCATAATACCAGCAGCCGAACACAACTCCGGATATCACCGTGTTGAGCAGCAGCCGCTTCCACAGCCCTCCCTTTGCCGGGGCGCTGGATGGCGTGCCGGGAACCACCTCGCCTTCGTCGTCCTGCGTGCGCAGTCCAATCGATAGCACAGCAAACAGGGTGAGCCACCAGAACAGGGCGTAATAGGCAATTGCGGTGATCAAGCTCATCAGACCTGTTCCAGTTCGACGAGCGTTCCGCAGAAATCCTTGGGATGGAGGAAAAGCACGGGCTTTCCGTGCGCACCGGTTTTCGGCTCACCATCACCGAGAACCCGGGCGCCATTGGCGATCATGCGGTCCCGGGCAGCCATGATATCGTCCACCTCGTAGCAGACGTGATGGATACCGCCTGCCGGGTTCTTCTCGATGAATGCTGCAATCGGCGACTTTTCGCCCAGCGCCTCAAGCAGTTCAATCTTCGTGTTGGGCAATTCCACGAACACCACCGTGACGCCATGTTCCGGCAGTGCCTGGGGCTGGCTGACCCTGGCACCCAAAGTATCGCGATAGATCGCCGTCCCCTGCTGCAGGTCCGGGACGGCAATCGCCACATGGTTCAACTTTCCGATCATTTGCCTGCCTCCAAACGTACGAAACCGGATTTTTCAGCTAGACCTTGGCGACGAAGACCGTGACCACGGGCTTCTTGCCCCATTCGTCACGAACGACTGCACGAATGGCGCGGTAGACGGCCTGTTCCACGACAGCGGGATCCTTGCGCCGCTTCGGCGGTATGCTCTCGGCCGCGCCGCTGGCCGCATCATATATCACGTCCTCGAAGGGATCTCCGCTCTCCGTAATCTCCGGCAGGCCATGGAGCGAGATATCAATCTCGTCTGCAAGGCGTCCGTCGCGGTCGATGACGACCGAGCATGCTACAAGGCCCACATAGGCGAGCTTCCGGCGCTCCTTGACGCCGATGTCCTCCTCGTCGCCGATGATGCGCCCGTCCTTGAAGATGCGGCCGAATGGAACCTGCCCAAGGATTTCGGCTGGTCCAGGCGCGAGACGGAGCATGTCGCCATTGCGAACCGGAGCCACTTCGGGAACACCGATATGGGCTGCAAGCGCGGCGTGAGCGGATAGATGCAGCGGTTCGCCGTGCACCGGCACCGAGATCTGTGGCCTTACCCAGCCATACATCTGTTTCAACTCGTTGATGCGCGGATGGCCCGATACGTGAACAAGCTCGTCATTGTCGGTAATGATGTTGATGCCGCGATCCGATAACTGGTTCTGAATCTCCAGAATGGGTTTCAGATTGCCCGGAATGACACGAGACGAGAATACGACGGTATCTCCTGCGGCGAGCGACACCCTTGGATGCTCGTCGCGCGCAAGCTTGGCAACGGCGGCGCGATCCTCGCCCTGGCTGCCGGTGCAGATAATCACCAGCTTGTCGCGGTCGATATAGGAGAATTCATCCTCCTCCACGAAGGGTTCCAGTCCCTGCAGGTATCCAAGATCGTCGGCTACCTCGCATACCCTCTTCAGCGAACGGCCCATCAGCATGACCTTGCGGCCTACGCTTTCGGCGGCCTGCGCTATGGAGCGTATCCGCCCGACATTTGACGAGAAGGTGGTGATTGCCACCCTTCCCTTCGAACGTAAGATGACCTTTGCCAACCCCTCCGAAACCTCGCGCTCCGAGGGGCTTACCCCGTCGCGCATGGCGTTCGTCGAGTCGCAGATCAGGGCAAGCACGCCCTCGTCACCAAGACGCTTGAATGTCTTGGCATCGGTGTTGACACCGAGCGTGGGTTCATCATCCAGCTTCCAGTCGCCGGTATGTATGACGCGGCCAAGCGGACACTTGATCGCGAGCGAAACCGGTTCGGGTATGGAATGGGTGACGTGGATCGATTCAATCTCGAACGGACCGGCGGTAAAGCGGTCACCGGCCTTGTAGAGCTTGACCGGAATTTCCATGCCATGGCCATCGGACACGGTCTTGGATTCAAGCATCCCCGCAGTAAACGGGGTTACCCAGAGCTGCTTGCGCAGCATCGGCCAAAGCGCAATCAACGCCCCGTAGTGGTCTTCATGTGCATGTGTAATGACGATGGCCTTGAGGCGGTCGCCCAGCTCCTGCGCGAAGGTAATGTCCGGCAGCACCAGATCGACGCCCGGCAAGTCATGCCCGGGAAAGGTGACACCGCAATCGACCATGATCCATTCGCGGTCATCCTCCGGGCCATAGCCGTAGAGCGCGAGGTTCATGCCGATTTCGCCAACGCCGCCGAGCGGCACAAAAATGAGTTCCGAGTTTTCCATGGCCTTGTTATGCACAGCCCCAAGCCGTCATGCAAAGAATATATCGGCGGTGGTGATCTTCTCCACCGAACCGTCTTCGCGCCGCATGCTCATGACACCGGTTTCGTCAATTCCGAGTAGCGTGCCGGCGATCGTGCGTTGCCCGTCTCGTGTAGGCAGCACCACCTTTGCCTTGCGCCCAAGACCAATCGCGGCATCCTGCCAATCGCGCCGCGTTGTCGCGAACCCGTCACCACCATTCCATTCCAGAAGCCTGCTGGCGAACGTACGCGCCAGCCTGGAGAACAGGATTTCCGGCTCGGTATCGATTCCCTTTTCCAGGAGCGAGGTCGCGGGGTGCAATGTCTCGGAGGGATAATGCCTGACATTGGTGCCAATTCCGCAGATGACGATGCGCCGGTCTCCGACAGCATGGCTTTCCAGAAGAATGCCCGCAGTCTTTTCGCCGTCGGCCAGCACGTCATTTGGCCATTTCAGGCGGAAGTCGGGAAGCGTTGAAAATGGTGCTGCAGCTTCGATCAGGGCATCGCGCAATGCCAGGCTCGCCACGTAGCTTAGCTGCGAAAGGGAAGCCAGTGGCCATGGTGCATCCAGCAGCAGCGAGGCATACAGGTTTCCCGGCTCGGAAACCCAGTTGCGTCCACGGCTTCCACGGCCTGATAGCTGTTTGCGTGCGGTAACCCAAAGCCCGCCTGCCTCGCCAGCCCTTGCGAGATCAAGGCACTCGGTGTTGGTCGAACCGGTTTCGTCCAACTGCAGATGGCGGAAACCCGGTGGTAGCACTGTTGGATATCCGGTGCTGCTGATCAGAAGAAGCTTGCCGATGCCACGCTGGTCAACTCGAAGAGCGGTCCTGCGATCAGGTAATAGAGCGCAACCACCAGCCCGCTCACGCCCATGACCAGCTTGAGTTCGTTCGGCATGCGCACGAAACCTTCGGAGGCAGTTCCTTCCGCTTCGTCGAACCACATGACCTTGATAACCCGGATATAGTAGTAGGCGCCGACGACGCTCGCCAGCACGCCGATAACAGCGAGGGTAACGAGATTTGCCTCGATGGCGGCCACGAAGACGAAGTACTTGGCAAAGAAACCTGCAAACGGCGGAATACCTGCCAGCGAGAACATCAGGATCGTCATCACAAGAGCGCGGATCGGGTGCGTCTTCGACAGGCCGGCCAGATCGGATATCTCCTCGACCATGCCATCCTTGCGGCGCATTGAAATGATGATCGCAAAAACACCAAGTGTCATGATCATGTAGATGGTCATGTAGAGGATCACGCCATTGACGCCCGCCTGCGTTCCGGCAGCCAATCCCACCAGCGCGAAACCCATGTGCCCGATGGAGGAATAGGCCATCAGGCGCTTGATGTTGGTCTGACCGATGGCCGCGAAGGCACCGAGCACCATTGAGGCGATCGAGATGAAGACGAGGATCTGCTGCCAGTCATGCGCAACCGGGCCAAAGGCTTCCATGGTGACGCGAATGAGCAGAGCCATCGCGGCCACTTTCGGGGCTGCGGCAAAAAACGCGGTAATCGGGGTTGGCGCACCTTCGTAGACGTCCGGCGTCCACATGTGGAACGGAACGGCCGAAATCTTGAAGGAGAGACCTGCGATGATGAAGGCCAGGCCGAAAATGAAGCCTACATAGCGCTCGGAACCGGAAAGAGCCTCGGCGATCTGGGCGAAGTTGGTGTGCCCGGTATAGCCGTAAACAAGGCTGATGCCGTAGAGCAGCATGCCAGAGGAAAGCGCGCCAAGGACGAAATACTTCAGGCCCGCCTCAGAGGCGCGAAGCGAATCCCGGTTGAAGGCGGCGCAGATGTAAAGTGCGAGCGACTGCAATTCGAGCCCCATATAGAGGGTGAGCATGTCGTTGGCCGAGATCATGAGCATCATGCCGGTGGTGGCCAGCAAAACGAGGATCGGATACTCGAATTTCTCGAACTTTTCCTCGCGCATGAAATTTATCGACATGGCTATCGTCACGCCGGAGCCGATAAGCGCGAGAAATTTCATGAAGATTGCGAAGTTGTCGAGAATGAATGCGCCATGCATCGCCTCGCCGGTAGACAGGCGCGAAAGCGAGAAACCGGCAACCACGATAAGTGCGATTGCAAGGCCGGTTACGATTGCGGCAGAGGACCGGTTGACGAACACTCCGATCATCAGCAGTGCCATCGCACCTGCCGAAAGCCAGAGTTCCGGACTTGCAAGTGCCAGGTTGGGAATGAGTTCGTTCAGCATGTGTATCGAGCCCGTGCCGTAATTTCTCGTTTTCCGCTACCCTAGTGGGCAGCGCTCTCCACCGCCTGCCCTGCTGCGGCAGAAACTGCGGATTCATAATTGTCTACCAGTGCCTGGACGCTTGCCTCAGTCACGTTGAACACCGGCGCAGGATACACGCCGTAGAAGATAACCAGTGCGATGAGCGGAAACAGGATGACCTTCTCGCGCAGCGACAGGTCGAGAAGCTGTTTCAGGCTCTCCTTCTCCAGCGCACCGAACACGACACGGCGGTAAAGCCACAGCGCATAGGCAGCAGACAGCACGACACCTGTCGTCGCGAAGAATGCAAGCCA
Source organism: Nitratireductor sp. (assembly GCA_020637805.1). Taxonomy (GTDB): domain Bacteria; phylum Pseudomonadota; class Alphaproteobacteria; order Rhizobiales; family Rhizobiaceae; genus Salaquimonas. The sequence continues at coordinate 213,542 of JACKJU010000001.1, forward strand.
GGTATTCACCTGGAAGGCGCCGAGAAGTGTGAGGAATTCGCCAACAAACCCGGATGTACCCGGCAAGCCGACATTCGCCATGGTGAAGATCAGGAATGCAACCGCGTATTTCGGCATGACGTTCACAAGGCCGCCATATGCGGCGATCTCACGAGTATGCATGCGGTCGTAGATGACACCAACGCAAAGGAAGAGCGCGCCCGATACCAGGCCGTGCGAGAGCATCTGGTAGATGCCGCCCTGAACGCCGTAGATGTTGGCGGTGAAGATACCCATCGTCACATAGCCCATATGAGCAATAGAGGAGTAGGCAATCAGCTTCTTGATGTCTTCCTGCATCAGCGCGACCAGCGAGGTGTAGATGATTGCCACCACCGAAAGCGTGAAGACCAGCGGCGCGAAATCCGCGCTCGCAAGCGGGAACATCGGCAGCGAGAAGCGGAGGAATCCGTAACCGCCCATTTTCAGCAGAATGCCCGCAAGGATTACCGAACCGGCCGTTGGAGCCTCGACGTGAGCGTCGGGAAGCCAGGTATGAACTGGCCACATCGGCATCTTGACCGCAAAGGAGGCAAAGAATGCGAGCCAGAGCCATGTCTGCATGCCTGCCGGGAATTCATGGGTCAGAAGCGAAGGAATGTCCGATGTGCCTGCCTGCCAGTACATCGCCATCATGGCCAGCAGCATCAGGACCGAGCCAAGCAGCGTGTAGAGGAAGAACTTGAAGCTCGCATAGATGCGGCGCTTGCCGCCCCATACGCCGATGATCAGGTACATCGGAATGAGGCCCGCTTCGAAGAAGACGTAGAAGAGCACCAGGTCAAGCGCGCAGAACACGCCGATCATCAGCGTCTCCAGCAGCAGGAACGCGATCATGTATTCCTTGACGCGATTGTTCACGGATTCCCAGCTTGCCAGGACGCAGAACGGCATCAGGAAAGTGGTCAGGATGACGAACAGCATGGAAATGCCGTCCACACCCATGTGGTAGTTCATGAACCCGCCGACCCAGTCGTATTTCTCGACCATCTGGAAACCGGATTTCGTTTCGTCGAAACCGATCCAGATGAACAGCGACACGATGAAGGTGATCACGGTCGTGAACAGCGCCACGTTGCGCACGTTGCGGTTCGCAATTTCACTGTCAGCCGGCGTCAGCGCGATTATGAGCGCGCCCACCAGTGGCAGGAAGGTGACGATTGAGAGAATGTTCCAGTCGTTCATCTTGTCATGCGTCCCTTAGCCTGCGCCGCCAAACATGGCCCAGGTGATCAGCGCCGCAATGCCGATCAGCATCGCGAATGCATAGTGATAGAGGTATCCCGTCTGCAGGCGCACCATGCCGCGGGTAATGTCCTGTACGCGGGCGGCTACGCCGTTCGGGCCGAAGCCATCGATAAGCCAGCCGTCGCCCTTCTTCCAGAGGAAGCGGCCGAGCCATTTGGCCGGGCGTACGAAGAGGAAGTCATAGGCTTCGTCGAAATACCACTTGTTGAGCAGGAACTTGTAGAGGCCGGGCTGCGAGCGGGCCAGTTCCTTGGGCATGTAGGGAGCCTTGATGTAGAACCACCATGCGATGACGAAGCCAAGCACCATCGCCAGGAAGGGTGACACCTTCACCCAGACCGGCACGTGGTGGAAGTGCTCGAGGATTTCGTTTTCCGGGCCTGCGAAGAGCGAATTGCGCCAGAACATGTTGTACCAGGTCTCGTGGTCTCCACCCTCGGCCACATGGCCGGTGAAATAGCCGTAGAAAACCACGCCGGCGAGAAGCGCGCCGGTAGCCAGCACGTAGAGCGGAATGAGCATCACGTTCGGCGATTCATGGACATGGCTCATGACGTCGGCAGAAGCGCGCGGTTTGCCATGGAAGGTCATGAAGATCAGGCGCCAGGAATAGAAGCTGGTGAACAGGGCTGCCACGACCAGAAGCGTGAAAGCCGGGCCGGAGAAGGCATTGTGGCCGACGAACACGCTCTCGATGATCGCGTCCTTGGAGAAGAAGCCTGCGGTGCCGATGTAGGTTCCCGGAATGCCGAGACCCGTAAGTGCCACCGTGCCGACAACCATCATCCAGTAGGTAATGGGGATATGCTTGCGCAGTCCACCCATGGCGCGCATGTCCTGCTCATCGGAAACGGCATGGATAACCGAGCCTGCCCCCAGGAACAGAAGCGCCTTGAAGAAGGCATGCGTGAACAGGTGGAAGATCGCCGCGCCATAGGCACCGACACCGAGGGCTGCAAACATGTAACCGAGCTGCGAACAGGTCGAATAGGCAATGACGCGCTTGATATCGTTCTGGACGAGGCCGACGGTGGCCGCGAAGAACGCCGTGATTGCGCCAATGATCGTGACCACCAGAAGCGCCGTGTGAGAGAACTCGAACAAGGGCGACATGCGGGCGACAAGGAACACGCCGGCCGTGACCATGGTTGCCGCATGGATGAGCGCTGAGACCGGGGTCGGGCCTTCCATCGCGTCCGGTAGCCAAGTGTGCAGCAGGAACTGCGCCGACTTGCCCATCGCACCCATGAACAGAAGAAGGCAGACGACCGTCAGCGCGCCATGGTTGTCGAGATGGTAGCCGAGGAAGTTCATGACGGCAGCATGGCCTTCCGCGCCTTCGCCGCCAGCTTCCGCGAAGCCCTGAACATTGGCGAAGATCGTGTCGAACTCGATGGAGTTGAACAGGTAGTACACGCCGAAAATGCCGAGCGCGAAACCGAAGTCACCAACACGGTTGACGATGAATGCCTTCATGGCCGCGGCATTTGCCGATGGTTTCTTGAACCAGAAACCGATCAGGAGATACGAAGCGAGACCAACGCCTTCCCAGCCAAAGAACATCTGCAGGAGGTTGTTCGAGGTCACCAGCATCAGCATGGCAAAGGTGAACAGCGACAGATAGGCAAAGAAACGCGGACGGTGCGGGTCGTGGTGCATGTACCCGATCGAATACAGGTGCACGAGTGCGGACACGGTATTGACCACAACCAGCATCACCACAGTCAGCGTGTCGATCCTGAACGTCCAGTTCGCCGACAGCGAACCCGTGTTTACCCAGCGCAGGACATCAATGGTCTGCGTTTCGCCCCCGCCGATACCAACGGACAGGAAAGCCACCCAGGACAGTAGCGCGGCAATGATCAGAAAGCCGGTCGTTATGTATTCACAGGCCTTGGAGCCCAGCGTGCGGCCGAAAAGGCCTGCGAGCAAGAAGCCAAGGAGCGGAAGGAAGACAATGGCGTGATACATGGCTCGTCAGCCCTTCATCATGTTGATGTCTTCCACCGCGATGGAGCCGCGGTTGCGGAAGAACACGACGAGAATTGCAAGACCGATGGCCGCTTCGGCAGCTGCGACGGTCAGCACGAAGAGCGCGAAGACCTGGCCCATCAGGTCTCCGAGGTGCTGTGAAAATGCAACGAAGTTCAGGTTCACCGAAAGCAGGATGAGTTCGACCGACATCAGGATGATGATGACGTTCTTCCGGTTCAGGAAGATGCCGAGCATCCCGATGGTGAACAGGATGGCACTTACGGCCATGAAATGTGAAATCCCGATTTCCATGTCGTTTTCTTTGGTTTCGTTGCGTTACGGTCAGGCCGGAGCGGAGGACGGTGTTAAACCCCCTGACCCGGCTTGACCTTTTTCATTTCGATTGCGGTTTCGCGCGAACGCGCGTTCTGGACGTTGATGTCCTGGCGTTTGACATTGGGCTTGTGGCGCAGCGTCAGCACGATCGCGCCAATCATCGCTACCAGCAGCACAAGACCTGCAAGCTGGAAGAAGAAGACGTATTTCGTGTAGAGAATGTTGCCGAGTGCCACGATGTTCGTTGTCTGCGTCAGATCCGGCATGGGAGCCGCGCCCCCGGCGGTCGCTCCAGGCGCAAACACCCAGCCACCAATCACGGCCAGCAGTTCAATAAGAACGATCAGGCCGATGAGCCCGCCGATAGGCAGGTATTGCAGCATGCCCTCGCGCAGTTCGGCAAAATCGACATCCAGCATCATGACGACGAACAGGAACAACACGGCAACCGCGCCGACATAGACGACGATCAACAACAGCGCGAGAAACTCTGCCCCGGCAATCATGAAAAGACCTGAGGCATTGACGAATGTCAGGATCAGGAACAGCACCGAGTGCACGGGATTTCTGGACGAAATCACCATGAACGCGGAGCCGATGGCAATCACCGCGAAGAGGTAGAAGAAGAATACCGTCAAGCTCATCTGCCTGTTTCCGTTTCCATTCCTGTGCCGCCAAACCGGCGGCATGCCTTCCAGTCTTTCCGTATGCCCTTAGCGGTAAGGTGCATCCAGCTTGATGTTGCGGGCGATCTCGCGCTCCCAGCGCGCGCCGTTTTCCAGAAGACGGTCCTTGTCGTAATAGAGTTCTTCGCGGGTTTCCGTGGCGAACTCGAAATTCGGTCCCTCGACGATGGCGTCCACCGGGCAGGCTTCCTGACAGAAACCGCAGTAGATGCATTTCACCATGTCGATGTCGTATCGAACGGTACGGCGGGTGCCGTCGTTGCGGCGCGGCCCTGCCTCGATGGTGATCGCCTGTGCCGGGCAGATTGCCTCGCACAGTTTGCAGGCAATGCAGCGCTCCTCGCCATTCGGATAGCGGCGCAGCGCGTGCTCGCCGCGAAAGCGTGGCGATACCGGCCCCTTTTCAAAGGGATAGTTGATCGTCGGTTTCCTGCCGAAGAAATAGCGCATGGAAAGGCCAAACGCCTTCACGAACTCGATCAACAGCAGGGATTTGGCGGCTTGTGCGACACTCATCATTCAACTCCTCAAGCTGCCCACCCGGTATATTGCAGGAAGCCCGCGGTAATCGCGACCATGGCCAGCGAAATCGGCAGGAACACCTTCCAGCCGAGGCGCATGAGCTGGTCGTAGCGATAGCGCGGCACGAATGCCTTCACCATGGCGAACATGAAGAAGACGAGGCAAACCTTCAGCACGAACCAGATGATGCCCGGTATCCAGTTCAGCGGCGCCACGTCGACCGGCGGCAGCCAGCCACCCAGGAACAGGATGGTGGTCAGCGCGCACATCAGCGTGATGGCTGCATATTCGCCCAGCATGAACATCATGTACGGGGTCGAGCCGTACTCGACCATGAAGCCTGCGACCAGTTCCGATTCGGCCTCGGGAAGATCGAATGGCGGGCGGTTCGTCTCTGCCAGTGCGGAAATGAAGAAGATAACGAACATCGGGAACAGCGCGAGCCAGTGCCAGTCGAGGAAGGAATTGACCGGCATCCCTAGGCGCGTGCCCAAACCGTCCTGCTGAGACATCACGATGTCCGTGAGGTTCAGCGAACCAGCGACAAGAAGCACTGTCACGATGACAAAGCCGATGGAGACTTCATAGGAAACCATCTGTGCCGCGGAACGGAGCGCGCCCAGGAACGCATACTTGGAGTTCGACGCCCAGCCGCCCATGATGATGCCGTAAACTTCGAGCGAGGAAATGGCGAAAATGTAGAGAATGCCGATGTTGACGTTGGCGATAACCCAGTTCTCGTTGATGGGGACAACGGCCCAGGTAGCGAGCGCCAGCGTGACCGAAACCAGCGGTGCGAGCAGGAATACCGTCTTCGAGGAAGACGACGGAATGACCGGCTCCTTGAGAACGAATTTCAGAAGGTCGGCAAACGACTGCAGCAGCCCCCAAGGACCTACCACGTTCGGACCGCGGCGCATCTGAACAGCTGCCCAGACCTTGCGGTCTGCGTAGAGCAGATAGGCAATCAGGATCAGGAGTCCGACGAGCAGTGCCAGCGACTGAAGAACGATCCAGAAGAGCGGAATGAGATATGTGTCGAGGAGGTATTCCATGTTTCCTTTCCCGCTATCCCTATTCCGCCGCCTGGGCGTATTCGCCCAGAGCGAGTTGCGAACACTCAGCCATGACCTTCGAGGCGCGGCAAATCGGGTTGGTAAGGTAGAAATCCCTTACCGGAGATACGAATGCCGATTTGAGGAGCTTTCCCCCGCCCCGCTTGTTCGCAAGAGCCTTTACATCAGCCACGTCCCCTTCCGCAACCATGCCCAGGGCGGCAAAGTGCGGATATTCGATATAAAGTGCCGCGCGAAGCTGCTGGAGGCTGTCAAATCCTAGCGGCGAGCCGATTGCACCGGATATGGCGCGCAGGATGGCCCAGTCTTCCTTGGCCTCGCCAGGCGCAAAGGCGGCCCGCGAACCCATCTGGACACGGCCCTCGGTGTTTACCCAGGTTCCGGATTTCTCGGTATAGGCAGCAGCAGGCAAAATCACGTCTGCGCGATGCGCACCGGCGTCACCATGGGTGCCGATATAGACAACGAAACCCTTGACTTCCTGCATGTCGATCTCGTCTGCCCCAAGCAGGAACAGGAGTTCGGCATTCTTCATCATGGAAGCCGTGTCCTGACCACCCTTGCCGGGAACGAAGCCAAGATCGAGGCCGCCCACGCGCGAAGCTGCGGTATGCAGAACCGAGAAGCCGTTCCAGCCGTCCTTGACCGCGCCAACCTTGTCCGCAAGGCCGGCTGCCATGGTCAGGATTGCGGCGCTGTCGGAGCGCGAAAGTACACCCTGACCGATGATGATGAGCGGTTTCTTGGCCTTCTTGAGGACTGTAGCGAATTTGCCCTTGCCAGATACCAGGTCGGACAATGCATCCGCGCCCTCGCCCAGATGTTCGTAATCATAGCGAAGCACGCCTGCTTCACCTATCACGCCGACGGGATATTCACCCATGCGGAACCGCTTGCGGATGCGGGCATTGAGCACTGCCGCCTCGATGCGCGGATTTGCGCCGATGATCAGCAACGCATCCGATTCCTCGATGCCGTCGATCGTCGAATTGAAGATGTAGGATGCCCGTCCGCTTGCGGGATCCAGCACGCTTCCCGGCTCGCGGCAATCCATGTTGGCGGAACCGATGGTTTCCATCAGCTTCTTGAGCGCGAAAATCTCTTCGACGGACGCAAGATCGCCGGCAATTGCACCGACTTTCGCCGGTTTGGTAGATTTCACCTGTTTTGCCACTGCTTCAAGCGCTTCGGCCCAGGTTGCGGGCTTGAGCTTGCCGCCCTTCTTCACGTAGGGCCGGTCAAGCCGCTGCGTGCGCAGGCCGTCCCAGATGAACCGTGTCTTGTCGGAAATCCACTCCTCGTTCACGGCATCGTTGCGAACGGGAAGAATGCGCATGACCTCGCGGCCACGGGCATCAATGCGAATATTGGAGCCTACCGCATCCATCACATCGACGGATTCGGTCTTGGTCAGTTCCCAGGGCCTTGCCGTATCTTGGTACGGCCTCGAAGTGAGAGCGCCCACCGGGCACAGATCGATCACGTTGCCCTGAAGTTCCGAGGTCATGGCCTGTTCGAGATAGGTCGTGATCTCGGCGTCCTCGCCACGGCCTATCAGGCCGAGTTCGGAAATGCCCGCGATCTCGGTGGTGAACCGTACACAACGCGTGCAGTGAATGCAGCGGGTCATCTTGGTGCGAACGAGCGCACCGATGTACTTGTCCTCGACTGCGCGCTTGTTTTCCTCGTAGCGGTTCTTGTCGATCCCGTAGGCCATTGCCTGGTCCTGCAGGTCGCATTCACCGCCCTGGTCACAAATCGGGCAATCGAGCGGATGGTTGATGAGCAGGAACTCCATCACCCCTTCGCGTGCCTTCTTGACCATCGGCGACTTCGTGGAAACCACCGGCGGTTCGCCGTTGGGGCCGGGACGCAGGTCGCGCACGCCAAGCGCGCAGCTTGCCTGCGGCTTCGGCGGTCCGCCCTTGACCTCGACAAGGCACATGCGGCAGTTGCCGGCAATCGACAGCCTTTCGTGGAAACAGAAACGCGGCACTTCGGCGCCTGCTTCCTCGCAGGCCTGAAGGACCGTGTAATTGTCCGGTACCTCGACTTCCTTGTCGTCAATGATCAGCTTAGCCATCGTGCGTTTCCATCGTGCCGCAACTCGCGGCAACCCCATTTCCATTCATTCCTGCGGGCAGCCCAGACGCGCCGCCCGCTTATTTCCTCGTTTCGCAGGCAACGCCCTAGCGGGGTTCCTTGCCAAACACCTTCACATACTCGTCGCGGCCACCCTTGGCGAGCGCAGCAGCCTGTTCGATCCAGTTCTCGCGGATGATGCGGCCGGAGAATTTCAGGTAGTCGTCAACCCACTCGACCTCGCGTTCGGTCCAGGCTGCGATCTGATCGTAGTGGTAGATCCCCAGGTCATGCAGGATGGTTTCGATCTTCGGACCCACGCCGGCGATGAGCTGCAGATCGTCGGCCATGCCGTCACGCGGCGCTTCAAGGCCGGTGGGGCGCGATTCGATCGTGGTTCTGGCAAGCTTGACCTTGCCGAGAGCCGATTTCCAGGAGGCCTGCTTGCGCTGCTCTTCCGCCGGAGCCGCTTTCTCTTCGCCGCCCGCCGATGTCTCGACAGGCTGTTCGACGGGCGTGAATTCCGCAACCATCGCGGCAGGTTCTTCCAGGGAAACCGATGCTTCGGGTTCAGAAACTTTCCGCGTTCCGTCGAACATGCCGGAGTTCATGGCCTCGAAAAGGCCGCTCCAGTAGCCGAAAGCAGCAGCAGGTGCGAGCACCAGAGCCGTAGCGGGCATCATGGCTGCCACCTCAGGTTCCGGCATTGCGGGAACTTCCATCCTGAATGCGGCGAGATCGAATCCCGGCACATTCATTTCATACGCATCAAACCATTTCGGCATTTCAAATGCAGCGAACGGCGATTTGCCGGACGAGGGCATGAACTCTTCGGGTATGTTGAACATGGACATCAGGAAGTCTCCCTGTCTCGTTTCAAGTGAAGGCTTGCACAGCATTGTTTCGGTTCCTTACGCACAACGCTGCGTCTGCCAGAGTTTGACATGCGGAAGATGCGACCAGCCAAAGGCGAAGTTGCTGCTGCCGTGCATGTCGAGATGGTCGAGGCGCTCCTTCGCCTCGGCCAGGCTGGGCACATGGCCCTCCTCCACCCACCACATCACGAAGTGGTGGCTTTCCATGTTCGCGAACCACTCATCCTTCCTGCGGTACACATGCTTGTGCACCGTGTTCCAGACGAAATGTTCCAGCTGTTCCGGGCTTTCCCAGACAGTCATGTTGATGATAGCGCCCGGCCAGGGATTGGCGGCGTTACCGGTTGTCATTTCCCCGTCCACCCAGCGCCATACAAAGCCGTCCATGCGCTCGCCCAGGGCATTGACCCTGTCGATCGCGTTGACGAAATCCGCGATCCGGGGATCATCCAGATCGAACTTCGGCATGGCTATGTTGAGCTGGGCGAGGTGCATGGATTACTCCGCAGCCTCCAGATCAGAAACGCCGATATGGTCGCCCGGTACCGCGTTGCGCGAGTAGTCGTCGATGCGCTGTTCGATCTCGTGACGGAAGTGACGGATGAGACCCTGGACCGGCCATGCAGCGGCATCTCCAAGGGCGCAGATCGTGTGGCCTTCCACCTGCTTGGAAACATCGAGCAGCATGTCGATCTCGCGCTTCTGGGCGCGGCCCTCGACCATGCGGGTCAACACGCGCCACATCCAACCCGTGCCTTCGCGGCATGGCGTGCACTGGCCACAGCTCTCGTGCTTGTAGAATGCGGCAAGTCGCTGGATCGCCTTGATCATGTCGGTCGATTTGTCCATCACGATCACGGCTGCGGTGCCCAGACCCGACTGAAGCCCGCGCAGCGTGTCGAAATCCATCGGAGCATCGATGATCTGCTCTGCCGGTACGCAGGGGACGGACGAGCCGCCCGGTATGACTGCCTTTAGATTGTCCCATCCGCCGCGAATGCCGCCGCAATGGCGCTCGATCAGCTCGCGGAACGGGATCGACATCGCTTCCTCGACCGTGCACGGATTGTTCACATGGCCTGAAATGCAGAAAAGCTTCGTGCCCTTGTTGTTGTCCGCCCCGAAGGAGGAGAACCAGTCGGGACCGCGGCGCAGGATGGTAGGCGCAACCGCAATCGATTCAACGTTGTTGACCGTGGTCGGGCAGCCGTAAAGCCCGACATTCGCCGGAAATGGCGGTTTCAGGCGCGGCTGGCCCTTCTTGCCCTCAAGCGATTCCAGGAGTGCTGTTTCCTCGCCACAGATATAGGCGCCTGCGCCGTGATGCAGGTAGAGATCGAACGGCCAGCCATGCTTGTTGTTCTTGCCAAGCAGATTGGCCTCGTAGCACTCGTCGATTGCAGCCTGCAGTGCCTCGCGCTCACGAATGTATTCGCCGCGAATGTAGATGTAGCAGGTGTTCGCACCCATGGCGAAAGAGGCAATCAGGCAGCCTTCGATCAGCGTGTGCGGATCGTTGCGCATGATGTCCCGGTCCTTGCAGGTTCCGGGTTCGGATTCGTCGGCGTTCACGACCAGGTAGGACGGACGCCCGTCGGACTGCTTGGGCATGAACGACCATTTGAGACCGGTCGGGAAGCCTGCGCCGCCACGGCCGCGAAGGCCCGATGCCTTCATCTGGTCGATGATCCAGTCCCTGCCCTTGTCGATGAAACCCTTGGTGCCATCCCAATGGCCACGCATCATCGCGCCCTTCAGCGACTTGTCATGAAGGCCGTAGATATTCGTGAAGATGCGGTCTTTATCCTGCAGCATGTTCTACCTCATCTTCCTCAACGCGGTTCCTTGCCGAACACGCGAACGTATTCGTCGCGGCCACCCTTGGCGAGCGCCTTGGCCTGCTTGACCCAGTCGTCGCGCTCAATGCGGCCCTTGAAGGAAAGCTCGTCATCGACGACTGCAATGTCCTTCTTCGTCCACTTGGCGATCTGCGCGAAATGCCAGAATCCAAGGGAATTCAATGTCTTTTCCAGTTTCGGACCAACGCCTGCGATCAATTTCAGATCGTCGGCCTGGCCTTGCGGCTTGGAAAGGCGCTCAGGACCGGCAGCTTTCGCTTCAGCCTTCTTGACCGGCCTTGGTGCTCCCGAGGCGGTAGCGGCAAGCTTGGCCGTGGAATTCACGCCAGCCTCGCGCGTTGCCGGTTTTTTCCTGGGCTGAACCGACTTGGCCGTGCTCGCAATCCGCATCGTGGGATTGTTGGCGGTCTTGGCAGGTTTCTTGCCCGGCCCTTTAGCCTCGGAAGGCGCTGCAATTGCAGGATTCGTTTCCAGCGCGTTTGTCTTGGGTTTTGCTGCCTTGGAAGGCGGCGTCTTGGCCCGGTTTGCCTTCGATGCACCCGATGGTGCCTTTGCATTCTTACTGGTGATGATCGCGGATTCGTCGGTCAGCGAAGTCAGGCCGCCAGCCGGTGCAGACAGGTGCCGCCCATTCTGCGGTCCGGGCGCTATGTCACCGCCCTTGCCGGCCTCGAATGCCTCAATGATTTCCTCGAGGCGCTCGGGAGTAAGATCCTCGTAGGTATCCTTGAAGATCATGACCATTGGCGCATTCACGCATGCGCCCTGGCACTCGACCTCTTCCCAGGAAAGCGTTCCCTCTTCATTGAGGTGAAACGGCTCGGCGTGTATCCTGTTCTTGCAGACCTTGATGAGTTCTTCAGACCCGCGCAGCATGCATGGCGTGGTGCCGCAGACCTGGATATGTGCCCTGGTGCCAACCGGCTGCAGCTGGAACTGGGTATAAAAGGTCGCGACTTCCAGCACGCGGATATAGGGCATGTCGAGCATCTGCGCGATGTGCTCGATGGAGGCTTTCGTTACCCAGCCTTCCTGTTCCTGCGCGATCATCAAAAGCGGAATGACGGCAGAAGCCTGACGGCCCTTCGGATACTTGGCGATCCACGTCTTGGCGAGCGAAGTGTTGGCCCTGTTGAAGGCAAAGGCTTCCGGCTGGACGTTTTCTTCTGCGAGGCGGCGTACGGACATTAGCGGTCAACTTCCCCAAACACGATATCCATTGAACCGAGGAGCGCGGACATGTCGGCAAGCAGGTGTCCCCGGCCAAGGAAATCCATTGCCGAAAGGTGCGAATACCCCGGCGCGCGAATCTTCAGGCGGTAAGGCCGGTTCGAACCGTCGGAAACCAGATAGACGCCGAATTCGCCTTTCGGCGCCTCGACGGCGGCATAAACTTCGCCGGCCGGAACGTGATAGCCCTCGGTATAGAGCTTGAAGTGATGGATGAGCGCTTCCATCGACTTCTTCATCTCGCCGCGTTTCGGCGGCACGATCTTGTTGTCAGCGGCCGAGACAGGCCCCTTGCCTTCCGGCTTGTTCAACTCGCGTATGCACTGCTTCATGATCTTCACGGCTTCGCGCATCTCTTCCATGCGGATCAGGTAGCGGTCATAGCAGTCGCCGTTCTTGCCAACGGGAATGTCGAATTCCATTTCCTCATAGCATTCATAGGGCTGCGCCTTGCGCAGGTCCCATGCGGCACCGGAGCCGCGCACCATCACGCCGGAGAAACCCCATGCCCAGGCGTCTTCCAGAGAAATGACGCCGATGTCGACATTGCGCTGCTTGAAGATGCGGTTGTCGGTCAGCAGACCCTCGATGTCGTCGCAAACCTTGAGGAACGGATCGCACCAGGCCTCGATATCATCGACAAGTGCCTGCGGAATGTCCTGGTGAACGCCGCCCGGTCGGACATATGCAGCATGCATGCGCGCGCCGCAGGCCCGTTCGTAGAAGATCATCAGCTTCTCGCGTTCCTCGAAGCCCCAGAGCGGCGGTGTCAGCGCGCCCACGTCCATTGCCTGGGTGGTGACGTTCAGAAGGTGCGAAAGAACTCGGCCAATCTCGGAATAGAGAACGCGGATCAGCTGGCCACGGCGCGGGACGGTAATTCCCATCAGGCGTTCGACCGCAAGTGCGAACGCATGCTCCTGGTTCATCGGAGCGACGTAGTCGAGGCGGTCGAAATAGGGAACCGCCTGGAGATAGGTCTTGTACTCGATGAGCTTCTCGGTGCCCCTGTGCAGGAGGCCGATATGCGGATCGACGCGCTCAACGACCTCGCCGTCGAGTTCGAGGATCAGGCGCAGAACTCCGTGCGCAGCCGGGTGCTGCGGACCGAAGTTGATGTTGAAGTTGCGGACGTTGTGTTCATTCATGACGATTTTTTCTCCGCCCCGACATCTTCATTCGGAAGGGCATAGTCGGTGCCTTCCCAAGGGCTCTCGAAATCGAAATTGCGGAATTCCTGCCGCAGGCTCACCGGTTCATAGACGACGCGCTTGACTTCCTCGTCGTAGCGCACCTCGACATAGCCGGTCAGCGGGAAGTCCTTCCGGAGCGGATGCCCCTCGAAGCCGTAGTCGGTCAACAGGCGGCGCATGTCCGGATGGCCGGTAAACATTATGCCGTACATGTCCCAGGCTTCACGCTCGAACCAGTTGGCGCCAGGATAGACACCAGTCACGCTTTCCACCGGCGTGTCCTCGTCCGTCGAAATCTTGACGCGAATGCGGGCATTCAGGCGCGGCGAGAGCAGATGATAGACCACATCGAAGCGCTCTTCGCGCTGGGGATAGTCGACACCGCACAGGTCGATGATGTTCCAGAACTGGGTCTGGCTGTCATCCTTGAGGAAACGGAGTACCTCGATGATGGATTCGCGCTTCGCCGTGATGGTGAGCTCACCATGGGCATAATCCACAGCAAGCAACTTGCCGGCGATTTCTGCCTCGATTGCGCTCGCAAGGCCCGCCAGCGTCTCATCGGCGATTTTCGGTATGGATACCATGGTCTACCGTTCCAAGTCCTGTTTTGCTCGTCTACTTCACCGGGCCGATATCATCGTTCGATCGTACCGGTACGACGTATTTTCTTCTGTAGCAGCATCACGCCATACAGCAGCGCCTCGGCGGTTGGCGGGCAACCCGGCACGTAGATGTCGACGGGAAGAACGCGATCGCAGCCACGAACAACCGAATACGAATAATGGTAATAGCCGCCGCCGTTTGCGCAGGATCCCATGGAGATCACGTAGCGCGGCTCGGGCATCTGGTCGTAGACCTTGCGGATGGCGGGAGCCATCTTGTTGGTCAGCGTTCCGGCGACAATCATAACGTCCGACTGGCGCGGGGAAGCGCGCGGCGCGAAACCGAACCGTTCGGCATCGTAGCGCGGCATGGCCATCTGCATCATCTCGACGGCGCAGCAGGCCAGGCCGAAGGTCATCCACATGAGTGAGCCGGTACGTGCCCAGTTGATGAGTTCGTCCGTGGAAGTGACGAGAAAGCCCTTGTCGGCCAGCTCGTTATTGATCTCGCCGAAATATGCATCATCCGAACCGATGGGCTTACCCGTCGCCGGGTCGATGATACCTTTCGGCTGCGGTGCGATCAGCGTTGTGGATCCGTCACTCATTCTTACCCTCGAAATCTTTCATTGCCGGCATGTGTTCGAATAGCGTGCCGCCAATCAATCCCACTCAAGTGCGCCCTTCTTCCATTCGTATATGAAGCCGATGGTAAGGACGGCAAGGAACACCATCATGGACCAGAAACCAAACAGGCCGATCTGACCGAAGCTCGCGGCCCACGGAAACAGGAATGCCACCTCGAGATCGAAGATGATGAAGAGGATCGCGACCAGATAGAAGCGCACGTCGAATTTCATGCGGGCATCGTCCATGGCATTGAAGCCGCATTCATATGCCGAAAGCTTCTCGGCGTCGGGATCCTTGAAAGCAAGCAGGAACGGGGCGACGAGAAGCGCCAGGCCGATCACGAGCGAAATTGCAATGAAGATGATGACCGGGAGATAGGAGGCGAGAAGCTGTTCCATCAGGTAAACCCTTGTCTAGTCCTGTTGCCTGGCCCGCACTGCGGCTGCCTGCAAGCGATCGGGCCTTGACCGCGCCATGACTGGCAAAGCTTCGCAACCTTGGGCTTTCCGAGCAATGCCGACGAAAACCGCCAATGACAGTTTCTGCAGATTGCAACTGAGTAACCCGGCTCGGATGCATATTCAAGGATGCCGTGGGGAAATGCCCTCTCCCCCAGTAAGCTGAAAATGCAACCGGAAGCGTCGACCGGCACAAATCGCCGCACCACTACACCCATGACCGGCGCATTGCAATGCAACATCACGTTTTTTCACCAGATGAAACAGTTGCGTACGGAAGCGGCAGGCGCAGCCTGGAATCCAGGCCGAACTCGTTGCAACTGTCTGAAACTTTTCAGGTAATATTTGAAAAGATGGTGGGTGCTGACGGGATCGAACCGCCGACCTACTCGGTGTAAACGAGTTGCTCTCCCAGCTGAGCTAAGCACCCGAAAATGCGCTTTCATCAGCACTACCGCCATCCCCTTGGGGAAGGAAGTGGCGCGAGTGACGGGGCTCGAACCCGCGACCTCCGGCGTGACAGGCCGGCACTCTAACCAACTGAGCTACACCCGCGCATTTTCTTTCGAACCGGCAGCTTGCCGCTCCGAAGTGGGGGTGACTTAAGGGGTTCCGATTTTGAAGTCAAGCGCATTCCAACAGCTTCGGCAAATTAGATGCCCGCCTTGCAGGAAGCGGCAGCCACATGCTTTGCAAGGGGTGAATTCTTTCATTGAATCCGGTTGAAACAGACGAATCTGCTTGAAGTGGCGATTGCCGCAATTAATGCTTGGCGCTGTATCAGCAAACGAACCGCGAGAGTGCATCATGGCAGAATCGGAATCCGGGACAATCGTCAATTCCTGGAACGAGTGGGACCCGCTCAAACATGTCATCGTCGGCGTGGCAACCGATTGTCACATTCCGCCTCCCGAACCTGCACTCGACGCGAAGGTGCCCGAGGATTCGGACATGCGCGGCCAATGGGGCAAACGCCCGCAGGACACCATTGATCGCGGCAACGAACTGTTGGACAACTTTGCAGATCTGTTGCGCAAGCGCGGCATCCGCGTGGACCGCCCCACCCCGGTCGATTTCTCCAAACCGGTTACAACGCCCGACTTCCACACCGATTCCCAGTTCGGCTGCATGCCGCCACGCGATGTCTTGCTGACGGTTGGCAACGAAATGCTTGAAGCGACCATGAGCTACCGCTGCCGCTGGTTCGAATACCTGTGCTACCGGCCACTATTGCAGCTTTATTTCGAGGAAGACCCGAATTTTCGTCACGAAGCCGCGCCCAAGCCGCGGCTTACCGATTCGGATTATCGTGCAGACTATCTTTCCGAGAAAATTGGCGTTCAGCAGCGCCTGAAATGGGCTGAAGAAAAATTCTTCGTCACGACGGAGGAAGAGCCGCTTTTCGATGCCGCGGACGTCTTGCGCTTTGGCCGGGATCTGGTGGTTCAGCACGGCTTCACGACCAATCTGAAGGGCATAGAGTGGCTTCGCCGACATTTTACCGACCACCGGGTGCATGCGGTCAACTTCCCAGGTGACCCCTACCCGATCCACATCGACGCTACGTTCACGCCCATTCGGCCGGGCCTAATCCTCAACAACCCGCAGCGCCGGCTGCCTGAGGCGCAACGAACCATGTTCGAGAAGAACGGCTGGGAAATCGTGGACGCAGCGCAGCCTTCGCACAACTCGCCGCCGCCACTGTGCTATTCGTCCACATGGCTTTCAATGAACGTTCTGGTGCTTGATCCCAAGACGGTCTGTGTTGAAAAGTCCGAGGTCTGGCAGGCTGAGCAGTTGGACAAGCTTGGACAGGAAGTCATTCCCGTCGACCTGAGGGATGCCTATGCCTTTGGCGGTGGCCTGCACTGCTGTACAGCCGACGTCTATCGCGAAGGAACGCTGGAAGACTACTTCCCGAACCAGTGACGCGCCAGCAACCCAACCCGGAACCATTCCATGACCATAAAGGCAATCCTGTTCGACAAGGACGGAACGCTGCTCGATTTCGAGGGAACCTACGGCCCTGCAGCGGCCGGCGTCATTCGGCATCTGGCTTCAGGTGACGCCGCACTCGCTCGGCTGCTTGCCGAACTTGTCGAATTCGATCTCGACCGGGAGGCGTTTGGCGAGAGTTCAACAGTCATTGCAGGATCGGCTGCCGATCTGGCTGAGTTATGGTGCGAGCACCTTGCCGGAAAGGACGTTCCTGACCTCGCCCTGGAGATCGACGCCCTGTTCACCGATTATTCGCGTGCCTCGATCGTTCCTTTCCAGGGCCTGAATGAAGTTCTGCAAAGCCTGGCAAATGCGGGGCATTTAATGGGAATCGCAACCAATGACAGCGAGGCCGGGGCAAGGAGCCAACTTGAAATCGTTGGCATTTCCAGTCACTTCCCGTTTGTCGCGGGCTATGACTCCGGATTTGGCGCGAAACCGGATTGCGGGATGGTGAAGGCTTTTGCCAGCCATACCGGCATTCCACCTTCCGAAATCGCGATGGTCGGGGACAGCCTGCATGACATGCGTTGCGCGCGCGGCGGCGGCGCTCTGGCAGTAGCGGTGGCATCGGGCATGGCCAGCGCGGACGAACTCGCTCCGTTTGCCGACCATGTGATTGCCAGCGTCCGGGACCTTCCAGGTCTTGTCTCCAGGCTGAATGCTGCCTGAGAGGCGCAAGGACACACAACAGATTTGCTGTCACTTGCGCACTGCGGCTGCGCCCAATTCACATTACCTTCACCGGGTTGTCACATCCCTGAAACGAAGCTCATGCCATTTCCCCCGGACTCATTTCTGGTCTGGAGGACTATCATGAAAAAACTACTGTTTCTTGGCGCCGCCTTTGCAGCGCTTTCGACGGCTCCCGCACTGACCGCCAATGCGGAAGACATGAACTTCAACCGGGTTGCCAGCTTCCCGGTAAACACGAACATTCCCGCTGACATGGACAACCTGTCCGAAAGCTCCTCGGAAATCATTGCAGCGACCGCGGACGGTAACGGCCTTGTCTATTCCGACAGCCCCCTTGGCGGTATCGGCTTTATCGACATTACTGATCCTGCCAGCCCGAAAGCAGACGGTTTCGTGAAGATGGAAGGCGAGCCTACTTCCGTTGCCGTGCTCGGCGGCAAGGTATTCGTCGCGCTCAACACGTCCGAGAGCTACACCAACCCATCGGGGCGGCTGGTAGCGATTGACATGAAATCGCGCACCGAGGTTTCCAGTTGCGATCTTGGCGGTCAGCCCGATTCCGTTGCCATCTCGCCGGACGGATCGCTCCTTGCCGTTGCGATCGAAAACGAACGCGACGAAGATCTGAACGATGGCGAAATTCCGCAGATGCCGGCGGGATATGTCACCATTTTCGACATGGCGGACGGAAACGCCGATTGCGGTTCGATGAAGAAGGTCGACGTCACCGGTCTTGCAGCAATTGCAGGCGACGATCCCGAACCGGAATTCGTGGATTTCAACGCCAACAACGAGCTGGCCGTAACCCTCCAGGAAAACAACCACATTGTCATAATCGACGGCAAGAGCGGCAAGGTAACCTCGAACTTTTCTGCAGGTTCCGTCGATCTGAAGAATGTCGATGTCGAGGAAGAAGGCGCCCTCACCTTCGACGGGACGCAGGATGGCCGTCGCCGCGAGCCCGATTCGGTTCAATGGCTGGACAACGACCGCATCGCCATCGCCAATGAAGGCGACTACAAGGGCGGTTCACGCGGCTTCACCATTTTCAGCAAGGACGGCACTGAACTTTACGAGAGCGGTCTTTCGTTCGAATACGAGATCGCCCGCATCGGCCATTATCCCGAGAAGCGCTCGGGCAACAAGGGTGTCGAGCCGGAAGGCATGGAAGTCGCCACGATCGACGGCACCAATTACATGTTCCTGCTTTCCGAGCGCAGTTCGGTCGTCGGCGTTTACAAGATCAACGCCGAAGGCGCGCCTGAGCTCAAGCAGATACTGCCCAGCGGCATTGCCCCGGAAGGCGTGATCGCCATTCCTTCGCGCGGTCTGGTGGCCGTGGCCAACGAGGCAGACCTGGGCAAGGATGGCGGCGCACGCAGCCATGTCACCCTCTACAAGCTGGAAGAAGGCAAACCTGCCTATCCGACCATCATCTCTGCCATGGATGGCGACCGTCCGATCGGATGGGGTGCGCTTTCGGGCCTGGTGGCCGATGCGGAGGTGCCGGGCAAGCTGTATGCGGTCAACGACTCGTTCTATTCCAATCAGCCGACCATTTTCACCATCGATGCCACGAAGTCGCCCGCCGAGATCACCAATGCGCTGCGCGTCACGCGCAAGGGCGCAAATGCACAGCTTCTCGATCTCGAAGGTATCACGCTCGATGGCAAGGGCGGGTTCTGGCTGGCGTCTGAAGGCCGCACCGACAAGATGGTTCCCCATGGCCTCTATCACGTGAACGCCAAGGGCGAAATCAAGGAATCGGTGGCCTTCCCTCCAGAGCTTCTGGCTGTCGAGAAACGTTTCGGTTCAGAAGGTGTCACGAAGATCGGCGACACGCTGTGGATCGCAATCCAGCGCGAATGGGGCGATGATCCGGCAGGCCAGGTCAAACTGGTAGCCTACAATACCGAGAGCAAGGTATGGGGTGCCGTGCGCTATCCGCTCGAGCCCAAGGGCGCCGGATGGATTGGTCTCTCGGAGATCGTGGCTCATGGCGATTACGCCTACTTCCTGGAACGCGACAACCAGATCGGCGCCAATGCCAGGGTCAAGAAGATATTCCGGGTACCGCTGGCCGAGCTGAAGCCTGCTCCGTTGGGAGAAGATCTTCCGGTCGTCTCAAAAGAAGAGGTTCGCGACCTGCTGCCCGACCTGACTGCGCTCAACGGCTATGTTCAGGACAAGGTCGAGGGCCTGGCAATCGACGCAACTGGCGAATTCTACGCGGTAACGGACAATGACGGCGTGGACGATGCAAACGGCGAAACGATCTTCATGAAGCTCGGAAAGATCGACGCCAACATGTAACCAGCTGACCCTGGTATTTTCGAAAAGCGGTGCCGTTTCATCAAAATCAGGTGAAACGGCATCTTTTTGCGTCAGTTCTTGCCGTCCCTGCTTGTTGCAGACGGTTTGGATACTACCTATATTCGGCATGGCAGATATGTTCTGTACATTTCTGCAAGTCAGGTCACCGTGCCAGAGGCGTCTTGGATGCCAAAAGCCCCGGAACCCGGCCAAAGCCATATCGATATTCCGCTGGCGGCAGAACTTCTGCCCCGAAATGCAGAATTACCCGGCTGCGACTGGTCCGATTGTTGATCGAAAACGTATGTTGGGAGTCAAGCCTTGCGGGAGGTCAGTATGGACGCAATCATCGAAAGTCTGAAAAAGGGCACCGGACGGAAAATCCTGCCGAAGAAGGACCGGCCGAGCCAGGCGGAAGCCGAGGCTGCGGTTCGAACGTTGCTGCAATGGATCGGCGAGGATGTGGACCGCGAGGGCCTGATAGACACCCCCAGCCGTGTCGCCAAGGCCTACAAGGAAATGTTCTCCGGCTACGACATGGACCCGGAAGATGCGCTCGGCCGCACCTTTGAGGAAGTGGGTGGCTATGATGACATGGTGCTCGTCAAGGATATCCAGTTTCATTCGCACTGCGAACACCACATGGTTCCGATCATCGGCAAGGCACACGTTGCCTATCTTCCCGACGGCAAGGTGCTGGGCCTTTCCAAGATCGCCCGCGTGGTCGACATTTTCGCCCATCGTCTCCAGACACAGGAAAACATGACTGCGCAGATCGCCTATACCATCGATGATGCACTCAAACCGCGCGGTGTTGCGGTGATGATCGAGGCCGAGCACATGTGCATGGCGATGCGCGGCATCAAGAAACAGGGCTCCACCACTACGACCACCTGTTTCACCGGCGAGTTCCGCAACAACTCTGCCGAACAGGTAAGCTTCATGACGCATCTGAGGCTTGGCCGCGAATAGCCGGCGGCCCGGCGCTCGCTCCGCTGGATGGTGTTGAAGCAATGCGGGGCCATGCAGGACTTGCGAAATTTCTCGCGATGCGCGAAAGCTCGCCTTGCTTCATGACGGGACAACCCGAACATGGCTTACCTCTGCGAGATCAGATCGATGACCCAATTCGCTTCCCCGGTTTCCGGTGCTGAACAGGAAGAAGGCCTGGCCTTCCGGCCAAAGTTCGATTCGTCCGGATTGATCACTGCCGTCGCCGTCGATCACGAGACGGGCGAAGTGCTGATGCTTGCCCACATGAACGCGCAGGCGCTTGAAAGAACACTTGCTACCGGAACCGTCCATTACTGGAGCCGTTCGCGGGGCAAGATGTGGATCAAGGGGGAAACTTCCGGCAATACCCAGACCGTTGTCGAGGTTCTGACCGATTGCGATCAGGACGCCGTGGTCTTGCGGGTTCGGCAGGAGGGCGTGGCCGCTGCATGCCATACCGGCCGGGTTAGCTGTTTCTATCGCAAGGTGATCCAGGGTGAAGACGGCTCCTTTGTACTGGAGAAGGATCCCCGGCCCGCCCGTTTCGACCCTTCGAGTGTTTACGGCAGCCAGGGTGACGGTTGATATCCGCAACTGGTATCCCAGCTTTCTATGATGGCAGATGAAACAGGAACACTTGCGGAACATCCAATGAACATGTATGCTCTGGCAACCGATTCAACCGGGAGCCGCATACATGCTTACGCGCAAGCAGCACGACCTACTGATGCTCATCCATCACCGTTTGCAGGAAGACGGCATTCCGCCGTCCTTCGAGGAGATGAAGGAAGCGCTGAACCTGAAATCCAAATCAGGCATTCACCGCCTGATCACGGCTCTCGAGGAACGAGGCTTCATCCGGCGCCTCCCCAATCGTGCGCGCGCCCTTGAAGTGATCAAGCTGCCGGAAGGAGCCATCCGTCCTCCAGAGGTATCTGCGCCGTTGGCAGGACCTTCTCCGGCCGCTGTTCCGGCCTCTTCCAATGTCACCGAGTTCCCGCGGCGCGGCGGTCTCGCCGCGCGCTATGCGGCTTCGTCCGGCGGTGGCGATCATGACAATGTGACAAGGCTCCCCGCCTCTAGTTCGCCGAGAGATCGAGGTTCAGAAGCGGGCCGGGATACCACCCCTGCTCACTCCGTCCAGATCATGGGACGCATCGCAGCCGGTGTACCGATAGCAGCAATCCAGGATCCGTCCGGCATCGTCGCGGTTCCTCCGGGCATGATCGGCCGGGGATCGCACTACGCCCTGACCGTGAGTGGCGATTCGATGATCAACAAGGGTATTCTCGATGGCGATACCGTGATTGTCCGCGAAACCGACACTGCCGAGGCTGGCGATGTCGTTGTGGCGCTGGTTGATGATGAAGAGGCGACCCTGAAGACCTTCCGCCGTGACGGTGCAAATATCGCGCTTGAGGCGGCCAACCCTGCCTATCCGACACGGGTGTTCTCGTCAGACCGGGTGAAGGTTCAGGGCAGGCTTGTCGGCCTGATCCGCGAGTATTGAGCCGCGCGTAGGTTGCGCAGTATCAATTCAGATTTCGAGAGAGGGCTGGCTACTTGCCGGCCCTTTTTTTACGGCTGCGTGGAGTCGGGGAATTTCGGCAGTTTCCAGCCGATTTCTCTACCTCGCGATAATCTGCGCGACGCATTCGAGCTGGAGAAGCTTTCCGGTCTTGACGGAAGCAATCAGTTCGCGGCTTCGCTTGCGATCCTTGCAAGTTTCTGGGCGACGACTGCCGATCCCTTTATGCGCTTTTCCGCTTCCGCCCAGTCCCGCTGAATAAACACAGTCTGATCGGGCCTGACCTTTGCAAGCGTCGACTGGTCCGAAATCCACTTGAGCAGTCCGGCGGGATTGGGGAACTCGGAATCGCGGAATGCAATGACCAGCCCCTTTGGACCGGCATCGAGCTTGGCAATGTTTGCCTTCACGCAAAGACCCTTGATGAAGACGATCTTCAACAGGTGATCGACTTCCTCCGGCAAGGGGCCAAACCTGTCGATGAGTTCGGCAGCAAAGGCCTCGATATCGGCGGTCTCTTCCAAATCGGCCAGCCTGCGGTAGAGCGAAAGCCGCAATTGCAGGTCGGGTACATAGGTCTCGGGAATGAGCACTGCCGCACCGACGGATATCTGCGGCGACCAGCGCTCGTTGCCTCCCGCGAAGTCTCCCGCCTTCAACTCGGCCACGGCCTCTTCGAGCATCTGCTGGTAGAGCTCGTAGCCGACTTCCTTGATCTGGCCGGATTGCTCCTCGCCCAGAATGTTGCCAGACCCGCGAATGTCGAGATCGTGGCTTGCGAGTTCGAACCCCGCGCCGATGGTATCGAGCGACTGCAGTACCTTCAGCCGGCGCTCGGCATTGGCCGTAAGTTGCTTCCTGGCGGGCAGCATGAAGAGCGCGTAGGCGCGTGTCTTGGAGCGCCCCACCCTGCCCCGCAGCTGGTAGAGCTGGGCAAGGCCGAACATGTCGGCGCGATGAACGATGAGCGTGTTCGCGGTCGGGATGTCCAGCCCGCTTTCCACGATAGTCGTTGAAAGCAGGATATCGTAGTTGCCGTCATAGAAGGCGTTCATGACGTCATCAAGCTCGCCGCCGCTCATCTGGCCATGCGCGGTCGCGATCCGCAGTTCGGGAACGAGTTCCCTGAGAATCGCATGCTGCTCTTCGAGGTCGGAAATGCGGGGGCAGACATAGAAGCTCTGGCCGCCGCGATAGTGCTCGCGCAGCAACGCTTCGCGAATGACGAGCGAGTCGAATGGGGTGACAAAGGTGCGTACAGCCAACCGGTCGACCGGCGGTGTGGTGATCAGCGACAGTTCGCGGACACCGGTCAGGGCGAGCTGCAATGTGCGCGGAATGGGCGTCGCCGACAGCGTGAGCACATGCACGTCAGAACGCAGTTCCTTCAGCTTTTCCTTGTGCTTGACCCCGAAGCGCTGCTCCTCGTCGATTATCAGAAGGCCCAGCCTGTCGAACCGAATCTGGTCGGACAAAAGGGCGTGGGTTCCGATTGCAATATCGATGGTGCCGTCGGCGATTCCCTTGCGCGCTTCGGCCAGTTCCTTCGAACCGACCAGGCGTGACAGATGCGCCAGCTTGACCGGCAGGCCGCGAAACCGTTCGGAGAATGTCTTGTAGTGCTGGCGGGCGAGCAGCGTGGTCGGGACAACGACCGCGACCTGGCGGCCCGCCATTGCCGCCGTGAAAGCAGCACGCATGGCCACTTCCGTCTTGCCGAAACCCACATCGCCGCAGATCAGACGATCCATTGGCGTACCGGCTGCCAGATCGTCCATCACGTTTTCGATGGCACCCAGCTGATCCTCGGTCTCGTCATAGGGGAAGCGCGCCACGAACTCGCCGTAGGGGCCGTGCGGTGGTATCATTACCTCTGCCTTGCGCATGGCCCGCTCTGCGGCGATGCGGATCAGCTGGCCCGCCATCTCGAGAAGGCGTTTCTTGAGCTTCGCCTTGCGCGCCTGCCAGGCCACGCCGCCCAGCCTGTCAAGCTGGACGTTGGCATCCTCCGAACCGTAGCGCGACAGCAGTTCGATATTCTCGACGGGCAGGAAAAGCTTGTCGTCGCCGGCATAGTGCAATTCGAGGCAATCATGCGGATGCCCCGTGACCTCGATGGTCCTAAGGCCTACGAAGCGGCCAATACCGTGGTCCACATGGACGACGATCTCGCCTTCGGAGAGGCCCGCGACCTCGCTGATGTAGTCGGCACCCTTTCGCTTGCGGGTCCGGCGCACGAGCCGGTCACCGAGAATGTCCTGCTCCGCTATGAGATCGAGATCGCCGATGGAAAATCCGCTCTCGATCGGCAGGGCAGCGATACCCGCAATGTTTGCGGGAAGCTTTTCAAGCGCCGACACCGATTCCACGAGGCGAACCTCGTTTGCCTCGTGATCGGCAAGCACGCCGCGCATGCGCTCGGCAGAGCCTTCGGTCCATGCGGCGATCAGAACGCGGCGGCTGCCAGAGATAATGCCTTTGAGATGTTCGGCCAATGCCTCGAATACATTGGCACCGCTGGCGCGTTCCTGGGCAAATGAACGGCCCGGCTTACCGCCCAGATCGATAACCGCCCGGTTTTCGGTTTCCATCACGTCGAATGGCGAAACGAGCGTGATTTTCTCCATGAGCGGCAGGAACTCGTCCGCCGACAAATAGAGACTATCGGGCGGCAATGGCTTGTAGGGCGCTGCATCTTCAAGCGATGCGTCGAGGGCATCCTTGCGCGCTCCGTAGTGGTCTTCCACCTGCTCGATGCGCTGCAGAACGGAATCCTTCAGGCCCTGGTCGGCAACAAGCATGAAACCGTCGAGATAGCCGGCAACCGTTTCCAGCCGCTCGTGGAACAGCGGAAGCCAATGCTCGGTACCGGCAAAGCGGCGCCCCTCGCTGACAGCCTGATAGAGAGCGTCGTCGCGGGTGGCCGCTCCGAACTGCGCGATGTAGCCCTGGCGAAAGCGCGAGATTGCATCGGCCGACAGGACCACCTCGCTCATGGGAGCAAGGCTGAACTGTTTCAGCTGACCGGTGGTCCGTTGAGAGGCTGGATCGAATGAGCGAACCGACTCCAGCGTGTCGCCGAAAAAGTCGAGCCTTACCGGTTCGCTGCCGGAAGCAGGAAAGAGATCGAGTATCCCGCCCCGGACGGCGTACTCCCCCTTGCCGCGGACGGTGGACATGCGTTCGAAGCCCTCGGCTTCCAACTGGCGCACAAGCGCATCCATGTCCGCGCGGCGGCCCGGCACGAATTCCTGTGTCTGGGCACCAATCGTTTCGGCGGGAATGCAGCGCTGCACCAGTGCATTGGCGGTGGTCAACACGATGAACGGCTTTGCGGGAGCTTCGCCTGCCTGAAAACGGGCAAGCCTGCCCAGCGTGTCTATGCGTTTTGCCGTGGTCTGCGCCGATGGCGAGACCCTGTCATATGGCAGGCAGTCCCATGCAGGCAGTTCAAGCACATCGAGCCAGGGCGCGAAGAAGGAAAGGCACGAGGCGAGATCGCCAAGCCTTTGGCCGTCCGACGAAATGAAGGCAATGCCCCTGCCCGCTTCCGCGCCTGCCGCCGAAAGCTCGCGGGCGAGCCGAGCCAGCAAGCCTGCAAATGCGCCTTCAGGTACTCCGGCAAATGCAACTGGCCGGTCATGGCCGGAAATCCTGCCCAGAAGATCGTTGTCAAAAAGCATGTTTCGATTGCCGCCTGGGTTCAATCATTCCTGCGGGCGGGTGCTTTCGTGCCCGCATGCGATAGAATGGCTTGAAACATTGGGATGCACATGTGATCGGGCGGCAGCACCTCGCCGGTGAACCACATAAGAAGGTCCCGGTCGTGTTCGTTCATGATTGCCTCGAACTCATCCAGTTCTGCTTCGCTCATCGACATCACTTGAGCATCCGCATAGCCGCCCAGAATGATATCCATCTCCTTGATGCCGCGATGATTGGCACGATAGAGTATTTGCTTGCGGCGGTTGGTATCGTTCATATCTAAGCCGAACCTCAAAAGATGCGATGTTTGCCGTGCTTTTTGCACCGGGCGCCCTGTACATAGAACAAATCGCAGTCACTGCCAGCAGGAAATTGCCCGATGCGGCCCGAAATTCTCAATCCCCTCTTCAAGCAGGTGTCCAGCCTGGAGGGAATCGGCCCGAAACTCGAGAAGGCACTTACGCGCCTGTTTCGCGGCAGCGAGCAGGCAGAAGCTGCAACACTGCGCGATCTCCTTTTCCACAGGCCCCATTCAATCATCGACAGACGGCGACAGCCCGGCATTGCCAATGCACCGGAAGGCGTCATCGTCACGTTGAAAGTCCGCGTCGACCGGCACCAGCCGCCACCTCGCGGCAATACGCGCGTACCCTACCGGGTGTTCGTTCACGACGAAACCGGAGAACTTGCGCTGGTTTTCTTCCGGGCGCACGGAAACTGGCTGGATCGCATGCTCCCGGTTGGAGAAACGCGCCACGTTTCCGGGCGCGTCGAGTGGTTCAACGGCAGGCCAACCATGATCCACCCCGACCATATCGTGGACGAGGCGGAATTCGCCGCCATGCCGCTGGTCGAACCTGTCTATCCGAACACCTCCGGCATGGCACAGAAATCGCTGCAGAAGGCGATCCGTTCTGCGGTTGAACAGTTGCCCGATCTTCCCGAATGGATCGATCCCGCTCTCAGGGAACGCGAAGGCTGGCCCGACTTCCGGCAGGCAGTCGAGCGCCTGCACGAACCGCGCGACGCACTTGACCTGGAACCTTCCGCGCCGCATCGGCGCCGTCTTGCCTTTGACGAGTTTCTGTCGGGTCAGATCGCACTTGCCCTGATGCGCGAACGCATGCGCAAGGCCGGCGGCAGGAAGCGTGAATCCTCGGGCAAGATGGAAGCTGCCATCCTCAACAGTTTCGCCTATCCGCTGACGGCCGGGCAGTCTCAGGCCATCGCGGACATCAAGGCCGACCAGGCGAAACCGGAGCGCATGCTCCGGCTGTTGCAAGGCGATGTCGGCTCGGGAAAGACCATCGTTGCGCTGATGGCGGCAGCCAACGCCATCGAAGCTGGAAGCCAGGCAGCCATCATGGCCCCGACTGAAATTCTTGCCCGGCAGCATTTCGCCTCTATAGCGCCGCTCGCAGAGGCGGCAGGCATCCGCTGCGCCATCCTGACCGGGCGTGAAAGAGGCAAGGCGCGGGAGGCAATCCTCTCAGGGCTGAATTCCGGCGATATAGACCTGCTCGTCGGGACCCACGCACTCTTCCAGGGACCGGTAAGTTTCAAGGACCTGGGACTGGCGGTCATCGATGAACAGCACCGGTTCGGCGTTCACCAGCGGCTTGCGCTGGGAGACAAAAGCCCGCACGCGGACGTGCTGGTAATGACTGCAACGCCGATACCGCGCACGCTGGTGATGACATGGTATGGCGACATGGAAGTCTCAAAGCTGACCGAGAAGCCCGCAGGCAGGAGGGAGATTGCAACGAGTGCGCTTCCGCTTGACCGGCTGGATGAACTCATTGCCAGGATCGGCAAGGCAATCGCGGAAGGCCAGAAGGTGTACTGGGTGTGCCCGCTTGTCGAAGACAGCGAGGAGGTGGATGCCACTTCGGCGGAGGAGCGTCACGCGGCCCTTGCACGGGTCTTCGGCAACAACGCCGGACTGGTACATGGACGGATGCGCGCGGAAGAAAAGGATGCGGCCATGCTGGCGTTTCGCGATGGCGGCATCCGCATCCTCGTCGCCACGACCGTGATCGAGGTTGGCGTCGACGTTCCCGATGCGACCATCATCGTTATCGAGAATGCCGAGCGCTTCGGTCTTGCACAAATGCACCAGTTGCGCGGGCGCGTGGGCCGGTCAGACAGGCAATCCCACTGCATCCTTCTCTACAAGTCACCGCTTGGCGTTATCGCCACCGAACGGCTCAAGACCATGCGCGAAACAAATGACGGGTTCCTGATTGCGGAGAAGGATCTCAAGCTTCGCGGCGAAGGTGAAATTCTCGGTACCCGGCAATCCGGGGCACCGGGCTTCAACCTTGCAAGTGCCGAGCATCACGGCGATGTGCTGGAAATGGCTAGAGATGCCGCGCGGCTGGCCATTCACCGCAATCCCGACCTCTCCGGGCCTGGCGGAGAAGCCTTGCGCAACATGCTCTACCTTTTCGGTCAGGATCAGGCAGTGCGGCTGCTGCGCTCGGGATAGCGGTCACATTTCAACGGCGAGGAAGAACCGCTGCGGAGCGACGCAATCAGCGTTTTTTCTTGTTCGAGCTGTCCTCGGGAGAAGCCTCGAACAATGCCCTGAGAGCGTTGTCCTTTGCCTTCTGGGCGTCGGCGAGGTCCTTCAGCTTCTTCTGCTGCTTCTGGTCATCGGGCGCTACCAGCCCGGCAGAGATGATGAGCTTGGCAGCCTCTTCCACCGACATGTCGAGTATGACGAGATCCTCGCGCGGGACGAAGAGCAGGAATCCGGAAGTCGGGTTCGGGGTCGTGGGCAGGAAGACGGACATCGTGTCCTCGCCGCGCGCGATCAGTTTCTTGTCCACCTCGCCCTTGGTCTTGGTGGCAATGAAGACCATCGCCCACAGTCCCTTTCGCGGGTATTCGATCAGGGCCACTTCCTTGAAGGATGCCGACGTATCTGAAAGCACTGTCTCAAATATCTGCTTCAAGCCTTTGTAAAGATTGCGAACTACCGGCATTCTGTCCAGCAACCCTTCGCCCCAGTGAACGATCGAGCGGCCAATGAAGTTCGCGGCAAGGAAGCCCAGCACCGTCAGCAGGAAGGCAGCTGCTATCAGGCCAAAACCCGGCACGTGGATTGGAAGATAGGTGTCCGGGTTATAGGCCTCCGGAATGTAGGGAATGACCCAGCTGTCGACCCATTCGATGATTGTCCAGATCAGGTAGATCGTGATCAGGATCGGTGCGGCGATAATGAAGCCGGTCAGGAAATATGTTCTCAGTCGGGACATAGGCGGTTTCCAGGCGGGTGGTTCCAGGCGGGTGGTTCCAGAAGACACTGCAGAAATAGATATCTGCGCACCCGTCGGGTGCTGTCAGCAGATATAATGCACTGCACAAGACAATTGTATAGCACTTGAAAAACAAACCGGACACACGATGCTGCAGCCCCGCCTGCCTGAGCCGGAATATTCCGTCTCAGGTCAGCGGGCACAACTGTTTGCCTTTATTGTTTGCCTTGATTTGTTGCCGGGAGCGGCGCAACGGCAGCCGCGCTATTCGACCGTCACAGACTTGGCGAGGTTGCGCGGCTGATCCACGTCCGTGCCCATCGTCACAGCGGTATGATACGCCAGCAACTGGACCGGAATGGCATAAACGAGCGGTGTGAGAATTTCCGGCATGTCAGGCAGGACGATCAGGTGCTCGGTCTTGACGGATGTCTCCGCGGCACCCTTCTCGTCGGTGATCAGGATTATGCGGCCGCCACGGGCCGATACTTCCTGCATGTTCGATACGGTTTTCTCGAAAATGCGGTCATGCGGCGCGATGACAACGACCGGCATGTTCTCGTCGATGAGCGCGATTGGACCGTGCTTGAGTTCTCCTGCTGCATACCCCTCGGCATGAATGTAGGAGATCTCCTTGAGCTTCAGCGCACCCTCCATTGCCAGCGGGAAGTTGGTGTCGCGTCCGAGATAGAGAACGTGCTTCACGCGCGCGAGATCGTGGGCGATCGTCTCGATCTGCTTTTCCAGCTTGAGTGCCTGGTTGGCGAAGCGAGGTGCCTCTGTCAGATCCCGAACCAGCTGGTGTTCACGTTCAGCGTCGATGGTGCCGCGCGCCTTGCCCGCAGCTATGGCAAGCGAAGCCAGTACCGACAGCTGGCAGGTGAATGCCTTGGTCGAGGCAACGCCGATTTCGGGACCCGCAAGCGTCGGGAAAATGGCATTGGATTCGCGCGCAATCGTCGATTCACGAACGTTGACCACCGAACCGATATGCATCCCCTGCTCCCTGCAGTAGCGAAGCGAGGCGAGCGTATCGGCCGTTTCGCCAGATTGGGAGATGAACATTGCAAGGTCGCCCTTTGCCAGCGGCATCTCGCGGTAGCGGAATTCAGAGGCGATATCGATATCAACAGGAAGGCGCGCATAACGCTCGAACCAGTATTTGCCGATCATTCCGGCATAATAGGCCGTGCCGCATGCCGAAATGGCAAGCCGATCAATTTCGGCAAAATCGAATGGCAGTCCCTCGCTGCCGCGAACCTCGCAGGTGCCGAAATCGGCGTAATTCGACAGCGTATGGGAAATGACCTCAGGCTGTTCGTAGATTTCCTTCTGCATGAAGTGGCGATGGTTGCCCTTGTCGACCAACAGCGCGGAGCCAACTGAATGCTGCATGGCACGTTCCACAGGCGCACCATTGATGTCGAAAATCTTCACATCGTTGCGGGTGACGACGCACCAGTCTCCATCCTCCAGATAGGTGATGCGATTGGTGAACGGCGCGAGCGCGATTGCATCCGACCCGAGGAACATTTCGTCCTCGCCATGGCCAATGGCGAGCGGCGGGCCGTTGCGTGCACCGACGATGAGATCCGTTTCGCTCTTGAAAAGAATGGCAAGCGCAAACGCGCCTTCGAGCCTTGCAATCGCCTTGTGAGCCGCCTCAACAGCGCCCAGCCCCTGTTTCAGGCCGCGCGAGACGAGGTGGGCGACAACTTCTGTATCGGTCTGAGAGGTAAAGACGTAGCCATCCGCTGAAAGTTCGTCGCGCAATGCGCGAAAATTCTCGATGATGCCATTGTGCACGACGGCGACGTTTTCCGAGAAATGCGGATGGGCGTTGACCTCGTTGGGCACGCCATGCGTGGCCCAGCGCGTGTGGCCGATGCCAACCGTTCCGGACAGCGGACTGTCCTTCAGCCGGTTCTCAAGATTGACGAGCTTGCCCTGTGCACGGCGGCGATCCAGATGGTCGCCCTCTATCGTTGCCACGCCGGCAGAATCATAGCCCCGGTATTCAAGTCGTTTAAGGGCGTCCACGAGAAGTGGCGCTACCGGCACGTTACCGACGATTCCAACAATTCCACACATTCAGATTGATCCGTTCCTTGTTCGCAGATTCACCGGCAAGAACCGTTCCAAAAGCCTGCACCAAATTGGCACAAACCAGCCCGGAGAATCACGCCTCTCGTCAATTCTACATGCAATCGGCAGGCAAATACCGGTTGACCAAGCGGCCATAGCAAAGGTGCCCCGAGCGCACCACTCAAAACAGGTTTCAGATTGTGTACGAGACGGGCTCAACGCGACTTCTTGCGCTCTTCCTTGATCCTGGCATTGCGCTCGCGGATTTCCCTGCCGCGGCCTTCCATAACCACTTGGCGTCCCCGCGCAATTGCAAGTGCGTCGGACGCCACGTCGGAAACAATGACACTGCCGGAACCGACATACGCCCCATCACCAATCTTCACCGGTGCCACGAGCGAAGAATTCGTCCCGATGAAGGCACCTGCGCCTATGTCGGTATGCCACTTGTTGGCTCCGTCATAATTGCAGGTGATGGTCCCTGCCCCGATATTGGCTTTCGCCCCTACCCTTGCATCGCCGATATAGCTGAGGTGGTTGATCTTGGCACCTTTCTCGACAGCAGCGTTCTTGACCTCGCAGAAATTGCCGACCTTCGCGTCCTCTTTCAGGACAGTCCCCGGCCTCAATCTCGCGAACGGGCCGACCTGGGCTCCGGCCGCAATGCGCACGCCTTCGAGATGGCAAAATGCCCTGATCTGGACCCCTTCGGCAATTTCCACGCCGGGACCGAAATAGATGTTCGGCTCAAGGACCGTGTCGGTTCCGATGACCGTATCGTGGCAAAGGTGAACCGTTTCGGGCGCCTGCATGGTAACGCCGGAACGCATGAGTTCGCTTCGGCGATTTGACTGCCAGATACCCTCCACGCGTGCGAGGTCGTAGCGGTCATTCACACCATGAAGTTCGTTCTCGTCCGCCTCGATCGCAGATGTCTTCATGCGTTTCGAGCGTGCGATCTCAACAGCGTCAGTGAGGTAATATTCGTTCTTGGCGTTGTCGTTTCCAATCGCTTCCAGGATTTCCAGGGCGCGATCGCCGTTCAACGCGATGATCCCGCCATTGCAGAAGCGAATTTTCAGTTCCTCGTCAGAACAATCCCGATGCTCGCGGATGGCAAGGAGTTCACCGTCGCTTTCGATCAGGCGGCCGTAGCCAAACGGTTCATCTGTCCTGAAGCCCAAAACGACGACATCGGCCCCGTGCTCCCGCGCACGGCGCAGGCGCAGAAGCGATTCAGGACGCAAAAGCGGGGTATCGCCGGTAACGACCAGAATATCGTCGAAACCGCGTGCGATCACGTCACGGGCGCAAAGGACGGCATGACCGGTACCAAGGCGTTCTTTCTGCTCCACGATCACAACGTCGTCCGAAAAGCGCCGTGCCTCTGCCTCAACCAGATCCGCATCGCGCCCGACCACGACGGCCTGGGTGTCGCCGCCGGCCTTGATCGCCGAACCGATGACATGGCCGACGAGCGATTTGCCAGCGAGCTCGTGCAGTACTTTCGGTGTTGCCGATTTCATGCGCGAACCTTCGCCCGCTGCGAGAATGATTGTCAGACAGGTTCTTGCCATTTTCGATCTCCAGCGTTAACCGGTAGCAACTGCCATTTTTCACCTACAAGCGTGTTTCGTCTGGCAGTCGCGCAACCCATGACAGATTCGGCGCGCAAGAAAAACGTATCCGTTGCAGGCCGGCCAGATATGCCGGATACAGGTACGTCGCACTTGAACGCGTGAACGCAGACACTACCGCACTCAGGATTGCATGCAGATGACTGATAGTAGCAAGGAAGCATCGCCAATTCCGTTATGGCTCATGGCCCTTGCAGTGCTGGTCGTGATCGCCCTGGTCACATTTGCATGGGTTATAGGCCGTGAGCTTGTTGCGGGAAAGCAAAAAGCCGATACCGGTAGCCTGACTACCACAACGCCTGCCGCTTCCGATGACGGGCCGCTCTCGATTCTGCCGCGCGAGGCCGGTGGCGTAACCGTCGTCGAAAAGCAACCGGAAGCCGTCGCAACCCCGGCTATTGTGGCGCCGATTGCCGCCGGCGCAGCTGTTGCCAGCGGCTATGCCATGGATCTGGGTGCTGCCGTTTCGTTCATCGACCTTACTGCGCGCTTCCACAACATAGAGATGACCAATGGTCCCGAGAACTTCGTCCGCCTCGAACCCAGGGCCGTCCTGCGCGAGACGGACAGCGGACTTGAAGCCCGGCTTCTCGTCGGTCCTTTCGATACCGAAAATGCGGCCGAGGAAGCCTGCGCCGCGCTTGAACTTCCAGACGACCTGCAATGCCAACCCGTCCTGTTCGAGGGCGAGATAATTCCCCGGGAATAGAAACCGGGCAGATGGCCAATCACGGCCTATCCCGAGACGAGTCCTAGCAAATGACGACTGAAACAAACTCCGGGCGCCTGACGGCGTATATCGTCATGTTTTTTGCGCCGCTGTTCTTCTCCACTAATGTCGTCTTTGGCCGCGCGGCAACCGATATTGCCCCCTTCACCCTGGCCTTCCTGCGCTGGGGGCTTGCTGCACTGATCCTGCTCGCCTTGTCGCGCAAATCATGGCCGCAGATGGTCACCGTCCTGAGATCGCAATGGAAACTCCTGATGCTGCAGGGTTTCCTCGGCATGTTCATTTGCGGTGGCCTTGTCTACCTTGCACTCCACGAAACGACCGCCACAAACGGCACGCTGATCTACACCTCGCCGCCGGTCATCATCATCCTCATCGAGAGATTCTGGCGCGGAAGAAAGATGCGTGCGCGCGAGATGGCGGGCGTATTGCTGGCGGTACTTGGTGTGTTGCTTATCGTTACGCGAGGAAACCTCGCCAATCTGGTAACCCTGCAGTTCAATTCAGGCGATCTGATTTTCGTTTTCGCCGCCGTGTCTTGGGCGGTCTATTCCGTGATCCTGAAATCGGAGGCATTTGCCGGCCTGTCGAACACCCCTGATTGCGCTCGTTGGCTGCAATGGGTGCCGTTGTGCTGGCGCCGTTTTCACTGGCCGAGTTCCTGATGGGCGAACCCACGCCTGTGACGCCCTGCACTGGGTAATCATTGGCGGGATCGTGCTGCTTGCGTCGGTAATGGCATTTTCCCTTTCCAGTACGGTGTCAGGGCGCTCGGGCCATCGCTGGCGCATCTTCATGTACATGCTCCGCCGTTCGGTGTCGGCTTTGCCCAAGTGGTATTTCTGGGCGAGTTTCAGCTCCTACCACGCGCTTGGCATTGCCGTGATCATGGGCGGGGTAATGCTGGCGACATTTCTGCAAGGCTTCTTGCCGCAAGGCGTAGCATGTGTCCGGCACGGACGCGCTCGGCTAATGGGCCTGGATCGACAGTACCTTGCCGCCGCAACAGATTGACCGAAGAAGATAACAGAGAGTGGTGAGCGCTCAGGGGTTCGAACCCTGGACCTACTGATTAAAAGTCAGTTGCTCTACCAACTGAGCTAAGCGCTCCCGACCGGCAGCAAGAATGTGCCGAAACTCAGGGATCACCGGCAAGAACTTCCCGCCGGAGTCGCGCGGAAATTAGGGGCAACGCTGTCACCGGTCAACCGTAAAATCAGCCGATGTCAAAAAAAGTTCACAGGCCGGTAAGAGCGGCTTTCCAGCAGGCTGCCTGCAATGCGAGCGGCGAAGGTTCGACCGGCTGCAGAAACGCATTACGCCCCATCCTGGAAGCCTTCTTCATCACCGGAGCGGCAATAGCGAGCGGCAGGAATGCACTGCGAGCAGACCCTGGAAGCCGGCCAATGGCATCACGCGCCCTGTCTCGATGATTGGCGGCAAAACCGAGAAAGAGAGCGAGCGCCTTCTCGTGGATCTGCCCCGGTTCACCCGCATACAGATCAGGCGTCATGCCTGCATCGGAAAGAATGTCCGACGGGAGATATGTCTGCCCAGCAACTCGCGTGCCGGCCAGCTCGCGCAAGAGCATTGCCGAGCCATAGGCTACACCGGCGTGGCCTGCGGCCTCGGAGAGGTCTTCACCGCGTTCCACGCCGCAGATCACCGCTGTCTCGTGGAACAGAACGCTATGGGTTTCGCCCAGCCATCCTTCAAGCGTGTGCCTGTCCCCCATGGGATCGTGATAGAGATCGAAAGCCCGCGCTTCCGCGATCCGCGCAAGCGTGCCGGCATTCAAGCCGTGGCGATCGATTACAGCAAGCAAGGCGGCGCAAAGCGGATTGGCAGCCGCCTCGCCTGCCCTTTCGCCTTCAACCGCCTCTCGCCACCATTGCAGCCTGATTTCTCCCAGGCCCGGATCGCTTACGATTCGCGGGATGCGTGCGAGTTCAGCCGCATAGCAATACAGACATGCAACGTCCTCGCGTACTGCGCCCGGCAGGAATAGCGATGGCACATAGTGCCAAGGGTCCGCTTCGCGAAGCTGCGCCAGAAACGGAAGGCTTGTTGTGGTCACGCCAGCGGGCCTCCTGCAAGGTTGGCTGAAGGCCGGTTCAAACCGGCAAAAGGGCTGCAGCGACGGCCCTGTTCTCGCCCAACAGCACGTTGAACGTGCGCACGGCGGCGCCTGTCGACATGGAATCCGCCCGTATCGATTTCTCGCGCAATGCTTCTCGTAGCGCCGCAGGGATCGGAATGAGATCGGTACCGGTTCCTATCAGGAGTACTTCGATACCCTCTGCCTCTTCCAGTACACGTTCGAAACTGGAAACGGACAGAGCCTTTTGGCCGTCTTCGACATTCCAGCCGTAGATACCCGATGGCAGGAACTGCACGGCTCCCCTGTGGCTCATGTCGGCAAAGCGAAAACCGCCATTGCCATAGGCGTCGATGGGCGCGCGTCCCGGATAGTGCGCCTCGCGGAATTCCATGCCTTTGGCAATTTCGCTCATATCAATCCGTCTCATAACGCTCACGCAGTCTTCCGGCTTCCGTGCATCACTTCTTCTGATGCAGTTGGCGCGAACGCGTATAAGCTCCGCCGTCCACCGTGAAGCCAGGCACGCGTTATCCGAAATTCACCGGCGTTGTGTTGGCGGTTGCCGCCTTTTCCTTTTCGGCGTCCGACCCTGAACTGTTGTCCGCGATTTGTCCCGGCCTCAGATTGAACAGGATCAGTACCGGTGCCGCGATGAAGATCGAGGAATAGGTGCCGACGAACACGCCGAAGATCATTGCAAAGGTGAATGAAGCCAAGACCTCGCCACCCAGGAAGTACAGCGAAAAGAGCGCGACAAGCGTCGTTGCGGACGTCAGGATGGTTCGCGACAAGGTCTGGTTGATCGACATGTCGATCAATTCCGGAATTGTCATCTTCTTGTATTTTCGAAGATTTTCGCGAATTCGGTCATAGACGACCACCGTATCGTTCAACGAATAGCCAACGATGGTGAGGATCGCCGCAATCGAGGACAGCGAAAATTCAAGCCGCAAGACCGCGAACATGCCGATCGTCAGCAACACGTCGTGCAGCGTCGCAATAACCGCCCCGACCGAGAACTGCCACTCGAACCGGAACCAGATGTAGACCATGATCGCGAGAAGCGAGACGATGACCGCAAGCGTGCCGGTCTGCGCCAACTCCCCCGAGACCGTGGGGCCAACTACCTCGACTCTCCTGAAGTCGAAATCGTTTTCCAATTCGCCACGAACGAGTGCCTCAACGCTCTGATCTGCACTGTCAACGGTTCCACGGCTCTCAACGCGGACGAGGATTTCCTCAGGCGAGCCGAATTCCTGCACCTGCACATCGCCCAGATTGAGGTCGCCCAGCCGGCCGCGAACATCTGCGATGTCCGCCGGGCCCGATTTTGACTGGAGTTCGACCAGGGTTCCGCCCTTGAAGTCGATGCCGAAGTTGAGGCTGACCAGAAAGAACAGGCC
The DNA here is from genome assembly GCA_020637805.1 of Nitratireductor sp. Lineage (GTDB taxonomy): Bacteria > Pseudomonadota > Alphaproteobacteria > Rhizobiales > Rhizobiaceae > Salaquimonas. The sequence goes on from JACKJU010000001.1 coordinate 250,804, forward strand.
AACGGAGACGATGACGGCGATTGCCGAGATCGGGAAAGTGATCATGCGGCCGCGCATGAAGCGGAAGTTCGTGCTTTCCGGAATGATGTCGACCGGACGCGCAGGAATTTCCTTCGGCTTGCGATAGCGTATCCACAGCGCAACCATGAGCCTGGTGAAGGTGTAGGCAGTGAACACCGTCGTTACGATACCGATGGCCAAAGTGACCGCAAAGCCGCGGATCGGTCCCGATCCCAGATAGAACAGGATGAACGCGGCAATCAGCGTTGTGATGTTCGCATCGAGGATGGTCGCAATCGCGGTTCTGAAACCGGCATCGAAGGACTGGATCAGGCTTCGCCCGTTGCGCCGCTCCTCGCGGATGCGCTCATAGATCAGGACGTTCGAGTCGACGGCCATGCCCATCGTGAGCACGATACCTGCGATGCCCGGCAGTGTGAGTGTCGCACCCAGTATGGACAGGATGCCGATCAGCATGGCGATGTTGGCAATCAGTGCGACGTTGGCAATCAGACCCAGGAAGCCGTAGGCCAGAACCATGAACACCAGAACTGCTATGGCACCGACGATCGATGCAATCTTGCCCGCAGCAATGGCGTCCGCACCAAGGCCCGGACCGACCGTGCGCTCCTCAATGATGTCCAGCTTGGCAGGAAGCGCGCCTGCGCGCAGAAGGACAGCGAGATCGTTGGCGCTCTCGATGGTGAAATTGCCGGATATCTGTCCCGCACCGCCAAGAATGGGTTCGCGGATGACCGGTGCCGAAAGCACGACATTGTCGAGCACGATAGCAAAGGGCTTGTTGACGTTTGCCTGTGTTACCTGACCGAAACGGGCTGCACCCTTGGTGTTGAAGCGGAAGGAGACAATCGGCTCGTTGGTCTGCTGGTTGAACCCCGCCTGAGCATCGACCAGGTCCTCTCCATCCACCATCGAGCGTGTCTCGACGAGATAGGAGCGAACGGGTTCGCCTTCGGCATCATTTTCGTAGAGGACTTCCGTTCCCGCAGGCGGCCTTGTCTGCAATGCCTCCTGGGCGCTCATTTCACTGGAAACAAGATGGAACGAGAGCTTCGCAGTCTGGCCGATCAGGGCCTTGAGGCGAGCCGGATCGTCGAGGCCAGGTACCTGGACAAGTATGCGATCATTGCCCTGGCGCTGAACGACCGGTTCGGTGGTGCCCAGTTCGTCGATCCTGCGGCGGATGACCTCAATCGACTGTGTCACAGCCGCCGACATGGCATTCTCGATGCCCTGTGCATTGAGTTTAAGGTCGATGACACTGTTTCCGTCATCGGTCATGTCGACTTCGCGAACGGCCCCCTGCCCGAAAATGCCGCTCGATACAGGCTGCGTAACTTCGGCCAGTTTTTCCTTAGCGAGTGCCAGCTGGGAAGGATCGCGCAATCTTACGGAAACGCCACCATCGCCTTCCTTGATGTCGGCCATGCGGTAGCCGATCTTCTCTGCTCGGAGAATCCTGCGAACATCGTCACGGAGCGACGTCATGCGCTCCTGGACCATGGATCGTCTGTCGACCTGCATCAGAACGTGACTGCCGCCCTGAAGGTCAAGACCAAGCGTCATCTGCTTGCTTGGCACCCACTCGGGAAGGTTCTGGAGATTGTCCCTGGAAACCAGGTTCGGCGCGGCGTAGATGAAGCCGGCCACGACCACGAGCAGGATCGATATGATTTTCCAGCGGGAGAAATATAGCATCGCAGCACTTCTTCAAATTCATGGCACGTGTTCCGCGAAGACATTCTTCTCCGGAGTTGCACCATTTCGGTCTATCCGCGCAGACTTCGCTGCACGCAGGATTTCAATCGGGTCTTATTGCGCCCCGGTTGGATAATGCCGCGCACGGCCAGGAGCCGTCCGCGCTGCAGAAAAGGCCGCCATCGCTGGCGGCCCCCGTTCAGGCAGTCTTGGCAGCCTCGCCCTTGACGCGCACGTCTGCAACCATCGAGCGGACAACACGAACTTTCAGTTCCTTCGCGATCTCGACCTCGAGTTCGTTGTCGTCGACAACCTTCGTGACCTTGCCGACGATGCCGCCACTTGTAACAATGGTGTCGTTGCGGCGGATGTTCTTGAGCATCTCGTCACGCTGTTTCATCTGCTGGCGCTGGGGGCGGATCAGCAGGAAATAGAAGATGACGAACATCAGCACGAAAGGCAGCAGGCTCATGACCATGTCCGTTGTGCCGCTGCCGGTGGCTCCCTGGGCAAATGCCGGTGTCGCAAACATAAGAAGAAACTCCATTGAAACGTTGGAAACGGACAGCGTCGCCCGAGCCCGGAAAATGACTTGCCGGTGAAAAAGATCGACCGGATCGCGTGTTGGGCGGAATATAGCGATTGAATATGCGAATGCAAACGAAAGCGCGGGAATTTTGCCCTCACTTTGCTGCTATCACGGCTAGCGAGGCGGCTTGTCCCAACCGGCCCCTTGTGCCATGCATGCCCTTGAAAAATGGCCGGGATTCATTGGCCAATCGAATGCACTGCCGGGAGGGTTTGAATTGTCTGGCACCGAAGACACATCCATCGCACAGGCAAATGCCATGGCCGCACTGGAAGAGAAGCTTGACCGGCTCGTTGCCGCCGTCGAAGCGCTCTCTTCACGACCCCGCCTGCAGCCGTTCAACCCCAACGAGGCCGAGGCTTTTGTCTGGGAGCCTGAAAAGGGACTGCTTCAGCCGGTCAAACGCGTCAACCGGGTCGCGATGCCCCTGCTCAAGGGTGTGGACCGGGTCCGCGATATTCTAATCGACAACACAGTCCGTTTCGCCAACGGCAATGCCGCGAACAACGTTCTGCTTTGGGGCGCACGCGGAATGGGCAAATCCTCGCTGGTAAAGGCATCGCATGCACATGTAAGCCAGCAACTCGGAAGCGCCGACGCTCCCCTGAAGCTGATAGAGATACACCGCGAGGATATCGATACCCTGCCGGAACTGCTGAACCTGCTGCGCGAACGGTCGGAACGCTACATCCTGTTCTGCGATGACCTTTCGTTCGACCACGACGACTCGTCCTACAAGTCATTGAAAGCCGCCCTTGATGGCGGTGTTGAAGGCAGGCCAGTCAACGTCGTCTTTTACGCAACGTCCAACCGCCGTCATCTCCTGCCCCGCGACATGATGGAGAACGAGCGGTCCACTGCGATCAATCCGTCCGAAGCGGTTGAGGAAAAGGTCTCACTCTCCGACAGGTTCGGGCTGTGGCTTGGCTTTCACAAATGCAGCCAGGACGAGTATCTCGAGATGGTCGAAGGCTACGTAAAGCACTACGGGCTGGAAGTGGAGCCTTCGCAACTCAGGGCCGAGGCTCTGGAATGGTCGACGACCCGTGGCGCGCGTTCAGGCCGTGTCGCGTGGCAGTTCATACACGATCTTGCAGGTCGCCTCGGAGTGTCACTGGACGACTGATTTCCGATCTGCTTCCGCAATTGAAATGGCCCTGTATCCGGATCCGGATACAGGGCCATTGTTGATCCCGGCGAGTTCCCCAACCGATGCCGGAACCGGATCTGCGATGTCAGCTTCTCAGGAAGGACATCGGGTTGACCGGCTTCGAGTTCTTGCGAACCTCGAAATGCAGCATTGGCTGATCCACGTTGCCGGTACGGCCCGACTTGGCGATCACTTCGCCGCGTTTGACTTCCTGGCCTTTGCGCACGGCATTGGAACTGTTGTGCGCATAGGCGGTGACGATGCCGTCTGCGTGGCGGATAAGGATCAGGTTCCCAAAACCCTCGAGTTCGTTGCCCGAATAGATGACCACGCCGTTTTCGGCTGCCTTCACCGCGGTGCCTTCGGGTACCGAAATGTCGATGCCGTCATTGATGCCACTTGCACGTTTCTCGCCGAACGCAGCGACGACGCGCCCCTGTACCGGCCAGCGCAGGTTCTCGATACCGGTGGCGGCAGGAGCCTTGGCATCAACGGAACCCGTGACGACAGAGGTGTCGGGTTTGCTGTTATCCGTGGCAGGCTTAACATAGGGCTTCGGCTGCGCCGAAGCGGATTTCGTGACAGTGCCCGTAGTGATGGGATCGACGGCGGATGCGGCCGCAGCCACCACTACTCCGGCAGCCGGTATAGCCAGGGTCTGGCCGATGCGAATGTTGCTGGATGTAAGGCCGTTAGCCTGTTTCAGGGCATCGACCGAAATTCCATGGCGCGATGCGATACCGGACAATGTGTCGCCGGATGAAACCGTGTAACCAGCGGATGCGGCTTTGCTTACAGAACCGGTAACTGCCGAATAATCCGGCGTTGAATTCCTGTTGCTGCTGTCAGATGCGGTCTGCCGGGGACGCATTTCCGGGACCGGTGCCAGCACGCCGCGCCCACTGCTTGCCGTGCGGGTCATCGAATTGTTGTCCGGTGCGGAAACCGGTGCCGAGCGGGAATAGACATAGGTCGGAATTACGATGCGCTGTCCGGCCTGAAGGTTCTGGGCGCTCGAAAGACCGTTGGCGCGCATCAGTTCGTTTACCGGTACGCCATAACGCTTCGACAGATTGTAGAGCGTCTCGCCTTCGCGCAGGTTGATTGCCGTTCCGCCTGCCGATGTCCATCCGGCACCCGATCCAGCAGCCGCAACCGCTGCGGCTGGAACTGCTGCCACAGGTGCGGGCAAGGTTCCGGCGGAACGGGTTGGCGCAGAGCTGGAGATCGAGGCCGTTGTCATCTTGTCCGTCGAATAACGGGTTTCCGCCTGCGCCAGCGGGGTCGCTGTCGGACTTGGCAGAGAGCTTGACTGGATCGCAGATGCCTGCGGCAGCGGATAGGGCTGGTAGGCCGGCTGGTTGCCGGCAGGAAGCTGCCTGTACTGCGGCTGCGCATAGCCGGCATTCTGCTGGCCGTAGAAATTGCCATCATCGTTCTGCCCGATGCGCGGGCCCACACCGGCCAACGGAACAGGAACGCCGTTGTGCGAACCGATCGAAGCGGTAGTCGTGCGATCCACGTCGCCCGGATAGGGATTTTGCGCCTGTGCAGCCTGATAGCCCTGTTGCGGCGCTTCGTTCGCCTGCGGCAGGGCAGAATAGAGGGTGCGGTCCATGCGGGTGAAATCCGAGCTGCACCCGGCCAGTCCGCCAACGATACCGATCAGTGCCACCCGGGAGAGGCAGCGGATGCGATTACTCAAAACCAGGGAACGCATTGCCAAACTCATGCTTTTGGAGATTTCTGTGTAAATTGATTAGAACGCGTTAATCTTACTTCCCGGTTAATGGTCGCCGGAATTTCGTCAGCTTCACTGCATCAGCCGGCAATTGGCCCCCACCTGATGCGTTGAACGGTTCACATTGCTAGCGATCCGCATTAAGTTGCGCGTCGAAACAGAAACACGCCCCAGAATTTGCAAGGTCAAAATGAACAAAGCGATTTTCTGAGCAGGTTGTGCCCTGCTGCTACTTGCCCATGGCTCACTCAACGCATCGGCACAGAGTACAGAGAATTCAGAAACACCGACGGGCAAATGGCTCGTCCAGTGCAACAACCAGCAGAATTTCGAAAAGCTTTCCTGCCAGATGAACCAGACCCAGCGCATGGCCAAGACCGGCGTGCGCCTGCTCTCGGTCACCATTCTGGAGAATGCATCGGGTGGAACGGACATGGTCCTTTCCCTTCCCCATGGCGTGGCGCTTCAGGACGGCGTGAACTACAAGATCGACAGTGGCGCCAAGCGCTCGGGCAACATCACGGTAGCCGACGCGAATGGGAGTTATTCGAAGATCCCTCTGACCGCCGACGATATCGCCAACATGCGCAAGGGTACCTCACTCGAAGTGAGTGCGTTCGTCGAAGGATCGAACGGCATCGCGTTCAACGTCGACCTGACAGGTTTTGCGCGCGCCTATGATCTCATGAAAAAGGCTGGCAGCCTGTAGGGTTTCAATTGCTGCCACAGAAACGAGAAACGGGGCTCCAGCGAGCCCCGTTTTTGTGTTTGCATTCCTGTAAGAAAGTCAGTGTGCCGTGGTAGCAGGCTCGTCCGGATTTTCCGGAGCGTAGCCGGCAATCGCCTTGCGGGCGCGGCGCTCGTCTTCCTCGGTCCAGGTTATCGCCTCGGGCATCCGAACAAGGGCGTGCTTGAGCACTTCCTCGATGCGGCTGACCGGAACAATGTCCAGACCTTCCTTCACGTTGTCCGGAATTTCCGCCAGGTCCTTGGCGTTTTCTTCCGGAATTAGCACCTTGGTGATACCGCCCCGAAGCGCGGCCAGGAGTTTCTCCTTCAAGCCGCCGATGGGAAGTACCCTGCCCCGCAGCGTGATCTCACCGGTCATGGCGACATCCGCCTTCACGGGAATGCCCGTCATCACGGAAACGATCGCCGTGGTCATCGCGGTACCGGCGGACGGACCATCCTTCGGCGTTGCACCTTCCGGCACGTGGACGTGGATGTCCTGACGATCGAAGAGCGGCGGTTCGATGCCGAAGTCAATCGCCCTTGAGCGGACATAGGATGCCGCTGCCGAGATCGATTCCTTCATCACGTCGCGCAGGTTGCCGGTGACGGTCATCCTGCCCTTGCCGGGCATGGACACGCCCTCGATGGTCAGCAGTTCGCCGCCGACTTCCGTCCAGGCAAGTCCCGTTACCACGCCGACCTGATCTTCCATTTCCGCCTTGCCATAGCGGAATTTCGGAACGCCCAGATAGGCGTCGAGGTTCTTCTCGTTGACCTTGACCGACTTCTTCTTGGTCTTGAGGATTTCCGTCACTGCCTTGCGGGCGAGCTTCGAAAGTTCGCGCTCAAGGCTTCGGACACCGGCCTCACGCGTGTAGCGGCGGATGATCTCGCGCATCGCTCCATCGGTAACCGCGAACTCCTTGTCGGCCAGTGCATGGTTGCGGATGGCCTTCGGCAGAAGATGGCGCTTGGCAATCTCCAGCTTCTCGTCCTCGGTGTAGCCGGCAATACGGATGATCTCCATGCGGTCCATCAGGGGGCCGGGAATGTTCAGCGTATTGGAAGTGGTCACGAACATCACGCTCGAGAGATCGTACTCGACCTCCAGGTAATGGTCCATGAAGGTTGCGTTCTGTTCGGGATCCAGCACCTCGAGCAGGGCCGATGACGGGTCGCCGCGGAAGTCCATTCCCATCTTGTCGATTTCATCGAGCAGGAAGAGCGGATTGGTCTTCTTCGCCTTTTTCATCGACTGCATGACCTTGCCGGGCATGGAACCTATATAGGTGCGGCGGTGACCACGGATCTCGGCTTCGTCGCGCACACCACCCAGCGCCATGCGAACGAATTCGCGGCCGGTGGCCTTTGCGATCGACTTGCCAAGGGAGGTCTTGCCGACGCCCGGAGGACCGACGAGGCAAAGGATCGGGCCCTTGATCTTCTTGGACCTGGTTTGAACCGCAAGATATTCGATGATGCGTTCCTTGACCTTCTCCAGGCCGAAATGATCGGCATCGAGAATTTCCTGGGCCTTGTTGATGTCCGTCTTGACCGAGGAACGGCGTCCCCAGGGCATGCCGAGCAGCCAGTCGAGATAGTTGCGCACCACGGTCGCTTCCGCCGACATCGGGCTCATCTGCTTGAGTTTCTTGAACTCCGCATTGGCCTTCTCGCGGGCTTCCTTGGAAAGCCTGACCTTGGAGATGCGCTCTTCCAGTTCGGCAAGCTCGTCGCGGCCCTCTTCGCCGTCGCCAAGCTCCTTCTGGATCGCCTTCATCTGCTCGTTGAGGTAATACTCGCGCTGCGTCTTCTCCATCTGGCGCTTGACGCGCGAACGGATGCGCTTTTCCACCTGCAGGACGGATATCTCGTTCTCCATCATGCCGAAGATATGCTCAAGGCGTTCCTTGACGGAAAAGATGCCGAGAATTTCCTGTTTCTCCGGCAACTTGATCGCCAGATGCGACGCGATCGTATCGGCGAGCTTCGAATAGTCGTCGATCTGCGAAACCGCACCAAGAACCTCGGGAGAGATCTTCTTGTTGAGCTTCACGTAGTTCTCGAACTCGGCAACGGTCGAGCGAGCGATTGCCTCTACCTCAACCTCGTCGTCTTCCTCGTCCTCGATGATCTCGGCATGTGCCTCGTGGAATTCAACACGGTCGGTGAATTCGAGGACCTGCGCGCGCTTCAACCCCTCGACCAGCACCTTTACGGTGCCATCGGGAAGTTTCAGCATGTGCAGGATCTTCGCGAGAGTGCCGGTCTCGAAGAGCGATTCCGGTGCCGGGTCGTCGTCGCCAGCGTTCTTTTGCGTAAACAGCAGGATGTGGTGGTCCTTGTTCATCACCTCTTCGAGCGCCTTGATCGATTTGTCGCGGCCAACGAAAAGCGGGACGATCATGTGGGGAAACACAACGATGTCACGGAGCGGCAGCAGCGGGTAAACCTCACCCTTGCCCAAGCCGATCCCTGCTTTTGAAGTTTTGCTCATGTCTCATTCCTTTTACGGCCGAGGCGTTCCCCGGCAGCCGTATTTCCGGGCGCGATGATTCTCGCATTGTATCCTTTTCCAAGACCTGTTGCGACAATGCGAAATGGCATTCCTGTCGCATCTCCGGAGAACAGCATCCGATCTTGTTGTCGAATTTCTGAGCCGCAAGAAATGCAGGCTTCGTGGAAAGAACTGCTTCGAAGAGAAAGGTGGGGCTGCGAAACACAGGATTCAAGTGTCGCCAGGTGGTGCGGTGACCGGCAGGCATGCCAAGCTTGATGCTGCCGCAGGCTCATCGCCATAGACGGCGGCCGGCTTGTTGCGCGCCAAACAAAAAAGACCCGCACCGTTACCGATGCGGGTCCCGTTTGACCAAGGAAAAACCGAACCGTCAGGCGCTGGCTTCCTTTTCATCCTTTTTCTTCTCGGAGTAGATGTAGAGCGGACGGGCGTTGCCCAGAACCACCTCTTCCGAGATCACAACCTCTTCGACGCCGTCGAGGCCCGGCAATTCGAACATGGTATCCAGCAAGATGCCTTCCATGATCGAGCGCAGTCCGCGCGCGCCGGTCTTGCGTTCAATTGCCCGGCGGGCAATTGCGCGCAACGCGTCCTCGTGGAAGTTCAGTTCCACATTCTCCATCTCGAAGAGGCGCTGATACTGCTTGACCAGCGCGTTCTTCGGTTCGGAGAGAATCTGGATCAGCGCGTCCTCGTCAAGATCCTCCAGCGAAGCCAGAACCGGCACACGACCGATGAACTCCGGGATCAGACCAAAGCGAAGCAGGTCTTCCGGTTCGACCTGGCGGAAGATTTCACCCAGCCGCCTGTCGTCGGGTGCCGCTACCTTGGCGGCAAAACCGATGGAAGTCTTCTGGCCGCGATCGGCGATGATCTTGTCGAGACCGGCAAACGCACCACCGCAGATGAACAGTATGTTCGTGGTGTCGACCTGCAGGAATTCCTGCTGGGGATGCTTGCGGCCACCTTGGGGCGGAACAGATGCCACCGTTCCTTCCATGATTTTCAGCAATGCCTGCTGAACGCCCTCGCCGGACACATCACGGGTGATGGACGGATTGTCGGATTTGCGCGAAATCTTGTCGACCTCGTCGATATAGACGATGCCGCGCTGTGCGCGCTCGACGTTGTATTCTGCCGACTGAAGCAGTTTCAGGATGATGTTCTCGACGTCCTCGCCGACATAGCCGGCTTCGGTAAGCGTCGTCGCATCCGCCATCGTGAAAGGAACATCGATGATGCGCGCCAGCGTCTGGGCAAGCAGTGTCTTGCCGCAACCGGTCGGGCCGATCAGCATGATGTTGGACTTGGCCAACTCGATGTCGTTGTTCTTCGTGGAATGGGCGAGCCGCTTGTAGTGGTTATGAACAGCGACCGACAGGACGCGTTTCGCATGCGACTGACCAATGACGTAATCGTCGAGAACGCCAAGTATTTCCTGCGGAGTCGGAACACCGTCGCCGGACTTCACAAGCGAGGATTTGTTCTCCTCGCGAATGATATCCATGCAGAGTTCGACGCATTCGTCGCAGATAAAAACTGTCGGTCCGGCGATAAGCTTGCGAACCTCGTGCTGGCTCTTGCCGCAGAAGGAACAGTAAAGGGTGTTCTTCGAATCACCCCCGCCACCATCGCCACCGTGTGAAATCTTGCTCATTTAGCGACCTCAACGAGTTCAGCGCATAATAATCATCACGCGCACCCGGCGATTCCAAGGAAAACAACCGGACATTTCAACATCTGACAATGAACCATCCGATTCGCTGTCATGCAAGTGACATAAGCCACTTGATCGGATTGTTGCGGGCAAAACATGACCATAGGCTTAATGCGCGGCAGAAATGTCACTTTTCCCCGGCGCAAGCGCCAGAACGGGCCAATCGGCCCGTTCATGCCCGCAATTGAGACCTTCAGGCGTCAAACGCCTGCCCTGCCTGCCGTCATTCTTCTGCGGGAACTTCGCGCGAAGTGATTACCTCGTCGATCAATCCCCAGTCCTTGGCCTCATCGGCCGTCATGAAATGGTCGCGATCGAGCGTGTTTTCAACCGTCTCGTAATCCTGGCCGCAATGCTTGACATAGACCTCGTTGAGACGGCGTTTCATCTTGATGATGTCCTGGGCGTGCCGCTCGATGTCCGAAGCCTGGCCCTGGAAGCCGCCCGAAGGCTGGTGGACCATGACGCGGGCGTTCGGCAGGGCAAAACGCATTCCTTTTTCGCCCGCACACAGAAGAAGCGATCCCATGGATGCCGCCTGCCCCATGCACAGGGTCGAAACGGCGGGACGAATGAACTGCATGGTGTCATAGATTGCCATGCCCGAGGTCACCACGCCGCCGGGAGAATTGATGTAGATGTTGATTTCCTTCTTCGGGTTCTCCGCCTCGAGGAAGAGCAGCTGCGCACAGACCAGCATCGCCATTCCGTCCTCGACGGGGCCATTGACGAAAATTACCCGCTCCTTGAGAAGGCGCGAGAAGATGTCGTAGGCGCGCTCGCCGCGATTGGTCTGCTCGACGACCATTGGAACGAGGTTCATGTAGGTTTCGATCGGGTCTCTCATAATCAGCCTCTGCTTGAATGTGCGGCGCGACCAGCGCGGCATCCAGTATCGAGAATCGGTTTTCCCATCATAGATAGGTGCTCCGGGCCAGTTGGACAATGACAGGTTAACCGCCGGTTAACAGGCATCCTCGGGACGCGGCCAGCCCACTTTTCCGAGCGCTTATTTGGCGCCAAATGCCAAAAGGCCCACCTTGGAGGCGGGCCTTTCATCAATCTGCGATCAGGAGACGAACGACTTATTCCTCGTCGTCCTGTTTCATCAGTTCCTCGCGGCTGACCGTCTTGTCGGTGATGCTCGCCTGGGTGAGGATGTGATCGACAACCTTTTCCTCAAAGATCGGGGCGCGAAGGCCGGCGATTGCATCGGGGTTCTGGCGGAAATAGTCGTAGACCTGCTGTTCCTGGCCCGGATACTGGCGAACCTGGTCCATGACCGCTTTCTGAAGTTCTTCCTCGGTCACGTCCACCTTGGCATTTCCGCCAATCTGCGCGAGAACGAGACCAAGACGCACGCGGCGCTCTGCAAGGCCCATATATTCCTTGCGGGCTTCTTCCTCAGTGGTTTCCTCATCCTCGAACGTACGGCCGGCGCGTTCAAGTTCGCGGTTCATCTGCGCCCAGATGTTCTCGAACTCCTGATTGACCATGCGCTGAGGCAGTTCCATCGAAGTCATCTCGTCGAGCTGATCGAGAACCTGGCGCTTGACCTTGGCACGGGTATACGAGCCGTTCTGGCTTTCGATCTGACCTTTGACTGCCTCGCGCAGTTTCTCGGCGCTTTCCAGGCCGAGCTGCTTGGCGAGGTCATCGTTGATCTCGATGTCGGAAGGCTTCTCGACCTTCTTGACCGTGATGTCGAAAGTGGTTTCCTTGCCAGCCAGATTGGCAGCAGGATAGTCTTCCGGGAAGGTGACGGTGATGGTTTTCTCGTCGCCGACCTTTGCACCGACGAGCTGCTCTTCGAAACCGGGAATGAAACGGTTCGAACCCAAAATAAGCTGGGAATCCTCGTCCTTGCCACCGTCGAACGGCTCGCCATCAAGCTTGCCCAGATAATCGATGGTTACGCGGTCACCATCTGCAGCCTTGCCCTTCTTTTCTTCGTAGCTACGAATATTTGCGGCAATCTGTTCAATCTGTTCATCAATTTCCTTTTCGCCCACGTCAGAGATCGGGCGTTCGATGGAAAGTTTGGAAAGATCAGGAAGCTCGAATACCGGCATGACCTCATAGGCCACCTTGAATTCGAAGTCGGCGGCGCCGTCCAGAATGGCGTCTGCTTCCTTCTCGTCCTCGGTCATCGAGATTTCAGGCTGCTGGGCGGCAACCTCTTCGCGGGCCTTGATCAACTCGCCCGCCTTGGTGTTGATCATCTCGTTGACGATCTCGGCCATTACCTGTTTGCCGTACACCTTCTTGAGATGCGCGAGCGGAACCCTGCCCTTGCGGAACCCCTTGAGCTGGACCTTGTCCTTCATTCCCTCAAGACGCTCGTTGAGCTTGGCGACCATATCGCCCTTCGGCACCTTTACGGTGAGTTCGCGCGAAAGGCCTTCGTTCTGCGTTTCGGTGACCTGCATCGGTTGTTTACCTGTGTCTGTCCTGTTGGCCCGATGGCACCATTTGCCATCCGGATGATCGATCGTTTTTGGTGCGGGTAGAGAGACTTGAACTCCCACGCCTTTCGGCACCAGAACCTAAATCTGGCGTGTCTACCAATTTCACCATACCCGCAGATGAAGTCCGGCGTTGCAGTGCAGTCCAAGTCTGCGAGACATTGCGCCAGCGGCAGCGTTGCAGGGGGCGTCATCGACACCCCGAACAATTCGCGCGCTCTATATCACCCAAGACCCGCAGAGCAAAGGGTTTGCGGTCATTTTTTTGGCAACACGGCATTCGTTCGTGCGGTATAGTGATCTATATCGTCAAAAACCGCTCCCGCCGGTACTGTGGCAAGTGCTCGGTCCAACGCGGAAACGAGGCAAAACTGGCGTCTGCCAGTGAGCGTGCCACAATTGGATGCTCTTTCTTTGGGCATTTTGATTAATTTTTAATCGACCCCATTTGCCGATAGCGCCTATATTTTGAGCGCCCATGAGACAGCCCGATACACTCTCGCCGCGAACTGAATTGATACGGATTTTGTTGTTCTTTTGTTTCAGTGACTTAATCAGATTTGCATGCGAACGAATGCGGCAGTTAACCAACTGGCATAGGCCCTGCAAGGGACAGGCGGGTGATGCCCGGTGCAAGAGGAGTTAGCCGTCCGCAGGGGTGGTCCGGTCGCATTGGGGGCGACTGCAACTATGATCACCGGCCAAGTAAGATTTTATCGTCTTGTGGAGAGTGTCTCAAACATGAAAAAAATTGAAGCCATCATCAAGCCTTTCAAACTGGACGAAGTGAAAGAAGCCCTTCAGGAAGTGGGTCTGCAGGGCATCACGGTGACCGAAGCCAAGGGTTTCGGACGCCAGAAAGGACACACCGAACTTTATCGCGGCGCAGAGTATGTCGTTGACTTTCTGCCCAAGGTGAAGATTGAGGTGGTGCTTCCCGATGCGAATGTCGAGGCAGCCGTCGAGGCAATCAAGGAAGCAGCCCAGACCGGGCGGATTGGCGACGGAAAGATTTTCGTCTCACCGGTCGAACAGGTCATTCGAATCCGTACCGGCGAAACCGGCGAGGACGCGATTTAACTCTTGGCAGTTCCGACCGTAACCGGATAACTGTCCTCCAACAAAATGCAGAAGCTAGCTTCAAGAAAGGGAGACCATGAAAAGCGCAGCTGATATCATGAAAAAAATCAAGGACGACGACATAAAGTTCTTCGACCTTCGCTTCACCGACCCGCGCGGAAAAATGCAGCACGTCACTCTCGACTGCTCCCAGGTCAACGAAGACCTCTTTGCCGATGGTGCAATGTTTGACGGTTCCTCGATCGCAGGCTGGAAAGCGATCAACGAGTCCGACATGGTGCTGATGCCCGATCCGGAAACCGCCTACATGGACCCGTTCTATGCGCAGTCCACCATGGCAATCTTCTGCGACATCCTGGACCCGGTATCCGGCGAACCTTACAACCGCGATCCGCGCGGCACTGCCAAGAAGGCCGAAGCCTATCTGAAGTCCACCGGCATCGGTGACACGGCCTATTTCGGTCCTGAGCCGGAATTCTTCATCTTCGATGACGTCCGTTTCTCTTCTTCCCCGTACAACACCGGTTTCAAGGTCGATTCCATCGAACTGCCGTCCAACATGGACACCGAGTATGAAGGCGGCAACATGGGCCACCGCCCGCGCACCAAGGGCGGCTACTTCCCGGTCAACCCGATCGACAGCGGCCAGGATATCCGTGGCGAAATGCTCTCGGTTCTGGGTGAAATGGGCGTAGAGATCGAGAAGCACCACCACGAAGTGGCTGCTGCACAGCACGAGCTGTCGATGATCTTCAACACCATGACCCGCAAGGCCGACGAGGTGCAGCTCTACAAGTACTCCGTCCACAACGTTGCCCATGCCTATGGCAAGACCGCAACGTTCATGCCGAAGCCTGTATACGGCGACAACGGCACGGGCATGCACGTTCACCAGTCGATCTGGAAAGACGGCAAGCCGACCTTTGCAGGCAATGAGTATGCAGGTCTTTCCGAGAACTGCCTCTACTACATCGGCGGTATCATCAAGCACGCCAAGTCCCTGAACGCGTTTACGAACCCTGGTACCAACTCCTACAAGCGTCTGGTCCCTGGCTTCGAAGCTCCGGTTCTGCTGGCCTATTCGGCACGCAACCGCTCGGCTTCCTGCCGCATTCCGTTCGGCTCGTCGCCGAAAGCGAAGCGCGTCGAAATCCGCTTCCCGGATCCGCTTGCCAACCCGTACCTGTCGTTCGCTGCCATGATGATGGCTGGCCTCGACGGCATCAAGAACAAGATCCATCCCGGCCAGCCGATGGACAAGGATCTCTACGACCTGCCGCCGAAGGAACTGAAAAAGATCCCGACTGTCTGCGGCTCGCTGCGTGAAGCACTGGAAGCACTTCAGAAGGATCACAAATATCTTCTGGAAGGCGGCGTTTTCGACAAGGATCAGATCGATGCCTATATCGCTCTGAAAGAAGAAGAAAACATCATGTACGAGCACACGCCGCACCCGATCGAGTACGACATGTACTACTCCTCGTAAGCCTGAGGCAGACGAGCGAAACAGGAAGGCCCGGAGCGATCCGGGCCTTTTTTCATTCTTCATCGTTTTTTCATGCGGGAAGCAGAACTGCCGCGCCGCGGTATGCGGGATGACAGCTCAATCAGTCCCCGGCAGCAGCAAGCGCGGCCTTCAACGCGCCTGGAAACTCTTCTTCAAAGATGTCGAGGTCGTCGTCGGTACCGACACCGACCCTGATACAGCGGTTGCCGGGCTCGGCAAACGGCATCCGCACAAAGACATCGCGGTCGCCAAGCGCCTCGAGCACCGCACGCGCATAGACTCCGTCGCGGCCGCAGTCGATCGTCACAAAATTCGTGGCGGAGGGTATCGCCTGCAGTCCGTTCCCTGCCGCTATCGCATAAAGGCGCTCCCGGCCCTGCTCCACGCAAGCGCGAACATGGGCTACCCATTCCTGATCACGGATGGCCGCGGCAGCTCCGATCTGACCGGTACAGTTGATGCCGAAATGGTTCCTGACCTTGTTGAAGGAGGTGATTACCTCGTCATGCCCGATCGCGTAGCCGATGCGCGCGCCAGCCATGCCGTGAGCCTTGGAAAATGTTCTGAAGCGGATGACGTTCGGATTGTCAGTATTCATCCGTGGCGCCGTTCCTTCTGGTGCAAATTCGACATAGGCCTCGTCGAGAAACAGCGTGGTGCCGGACGGAAGCGAATCAATCAGGCGCTCGATTTCACTGCCCGGCCAGCAGGTACCCATCGGATTGTCCGGATTGGAAACATACAGGATCGAGGCATCGTTGCGGTGTGCTGCATCGAGAAGTCCGTCGAGGTCCTCGTGGTCGTTGCGGAACGGCACCTGGATCAACTCTCCGCCCGACGCATTCACATGGAAATTGAAGGTCGGATAGGCACCCAGCGATGTAACGACCTTGACGCCGGGTTCCACGATCAGCCGGATTGCCGTGCCAAGCAATCCATCAATGCCCTCGCCTATCATGATGTTCGCAGGTGTGACGCCCAGGTTTTCCGCCAGCGCATTCTTTAGATCAAAGCTCTCTGGATCTGCATATTTCCAGATATCGGCGAGCGCATCCGTCATCGCGGCAATGACCTTTGGCGAAGGGCCGAAGACGCTTTCATTGGCGCCAATGCGAGCGCGGAACGTGCGTCCCCTTTGCCGCTCTGTCGTTTCAGGACCAACAAAGGGAACGGTGGACGGCAGACGGCGGATATGATCGGTATAGCGTACGGACATATGGCATTCCCGACGGGTTGTTCGTGGCAAGCCTTATGCGCCAGCAACCGGAAGATTTGAAGGGCGGAAAGATTGAAACGCATTTATGAGGACGCCGCATATCGTCGCGAGGTCGGCAGCTATTGGGAAACGACCGTAGCGCCGCCGCGATTCGAGCGGCTTTCAGGCGACACGATCGCCGATGTTGCCGTCATCGGTGCCGGCTATGTGGGCATGAATGCCGCGCTTGAACTCGCAGAAACCCATGGCCTGAGCGTTGCGCTTGTCGATGCATGCCAGCCCGGCTGGGGCGCCTCCGGCCGCAATGGCGGGTTTGCCTGCATGGGAGGCTCGAAACTCGACTGGACAACAATACGGAAGCGTTTTGGCGATGAAGCGACGCGCCGGTTCTTCGCATTTCAGTCAGATTCCATTGAGACGGTTCGCGAAAACCTGTCGCGTTACGTCATCGATGCAGAGGTTCATTCGAACGGTGAGGTTCAGCTCGCGCATCGCGAGCGCGACATGGAAACACTTCGCCACGAGGCCGGGTTCATGGAGTCCTTTTTCGGGGTAAAGCCACGGCTCATCGAAAAGCGGAAACTTGCAGATGAGGGCCTGTCGAGTGGAGAATTTCACGGCGCAAGCGAGTTTTCTGCGGGATTTGCCCTGAACCCGTTGAGTACGTGTCCGGGTTGGCGCGTGCAGTGAAGGCGAATGCGGGGATTTCCGGGTTTGGCGAAAGCGCAGTGCGCCGAATCCGCTCGGAAGGTGGCAAATGGCGTCTCGAATGCACGACGGGTAGCATCGTTGCCCGAAAAGTGCTGATCGCCACGAACGGCTACTCCTCGGAAGATGTCCCGGACTGGCTGGCGGGGCGTCTTCTGCCGGTCCTGACGCAGATCATCGTCACACGCCCATTGACCCGGCAGGAACTGGATGAGCAGGGCTGGACCTCGTTCCAGATGTGCTACGACACCCGCCACCTGCTCCACTATTTCAGGCTGATGCCCGACATAAACGGCGAAGGCCCGCGAATGCTGTTTGGAATGCGCGGCGGGTTGTCTGCGAAGACGGCCCCGCAAATGAGAATGCACATGGCGTTGCGCCGGGACTTCGAGCGTTTCTTCCCGGCATGGCGGCATGTCGAGACACCGCACTATTGGTCTGGCCTCGCATGCCTGTCGTCCAGCCTGTCGCCCTATGCCGGTCCCGTTCCGGGGATGGACAATGTGTACGCCGCGCTCGCATGGCACGGAAACGGCGTGGCGCTTGGCAGTCACACCGGCAGGCGGATCGCTGCCATGGTCGCCGGCGACCAAGGGGCGCCCTCGCTGCCTGCACCGATGCGGCAGATACCGAGGCGCTTCCCGTTCCCTCCGTTCAGGCGGATTGGCCTCGCCGGCGCATACCGCTGGCTTGCCCTTGTCGACCGGTAGTCCAACCTTTCTGATAGCGACCCGTGCCAGCGTAAAAGGGCATGGCAATCGCCCCGATTTTGTTTCACACTTTTGGCGAAAACCCGAATGGAGCGAAGAATGGCCGCAATCCTGTTACCTTTTTCCCGAGCCGAATACGACCGGCGCATTTCAAAGGTGCGCAAGGAAATGGAAGCCAGGGGCATAGACCTCCTGTTCATGGAAGACCCCTCCAACATGGCCTGGCTGACCGGCTATGACGGTTGGTCTTTCTATGTTCACCAGGGTGTCATCCTGACACTCGAGGACGAACCCTATTTCTGGGGCCGGTTCATGGATGGACAGGGTGCCAAACGCACGGTCTGGATGGATCTGGACCATATACGCCCCTATCCCGACGATTATGTACAGAACACGAAGATGCACCCGATGGAGCATCTTGCGCGGCTGATCGACGAACTGGGCCACGCCACGGGCCGCATCGGCGTCGAGATGGACAACTACTATTTCTCGGCCAAGGCCTGGGAAACACTCAAGGCCGGGCTGCCGAATGCCGAATTCGTCGATGCGACCGCGTTGTGCAACTGGCAGCGGCTGGTCAAATCCGACGAGGAACTGGTGTTCATGCGCCGTGCGGCGAAGATATCCGAAAAGATGATCGACGGCGTTATCGAGCGCATCGAACCTGGCATGAACAAGAACGATCTGGTTGCCGAGATTTTCCGGGACCAGGTCAAGGGCGCGGACGGTCACTGGGGTGACTACGCGGCCATCGTCCCGCTTCTGCCTTCGGGCGCTGATGCCTCCGCTGCGCACCTTACCTGGGACGGCAGACCGTTCCAGAAGGGCGAAGCAACCTTCTTCGAGCTCTCAGGCTGCTATCGGCGCTACCACGCCCCGTTCTGCCGCACCGTGTTCCTGGGCAAACCCTTCCAGGCCATACTTGACGCGGAAAAGGTGGCACAGGACGGCATCGAAGCCGGGCTCGATGCGGCCCGCCCCGGCAATACGACCGGAGACATTGCCCGCGCCTTCTATGCCGAACTCGAGAAGGCCGGTATCGAACGGGACGGACGCTGCGGTTATCCGATCGGTCTGTCCTATCCGCCCGACTGGGGCGAGCGCACCGCCTCGATCCGCAAATCCGATACAACTGTCCTGGAGGCCGGCATGACGTTCCACTTCATGCCCGCAATCTGGATGGACGACTGGGGGCTGGAAATTACCGAACCCATGCTCATCCGTGACGGTGGCCCGGCCGAGTGCCTGTGCGACCGGCCAAGAAAGCTGTTCGTCAAGGACTAGGCAACCGCCGTACATTGACATGTTTTAATATAAGCGTTGTTGAATACCCAACTTCGCGAATGATACCCTTCGAACACCGGCTGCTGGCAAGACGCCTCGCCGGTGTGGATTTCGTCTGAAACCAGACGAACCTATCGATGGAGATCATCATGTCAGGGAAATTCATATTGCGTCAAAGCACCGGCAGCTGCTTCACGCGCATCCGCGCCGCTGCCATTCCGGCAATCCTCGCAGCCAGTTTCATGGCTATCGCCCCGTCACCGTCCCGCGCGGCAGGTCTGTCCGCCAGCGCGCATGAAGCTGTGCTGGCCGCGCTTGACGACGAGTATCATGCAGAGGCGGTCTATCGCGCGGTGATTGGCAAGTTTGGCAATGTCCGGCCCTTCGCCAATATCGTGCGGTCCGAACAACAGCATCAGTTGCTGATGAAGCGGATTCTTGTCGCCTACGGAAAGCCCGTTCCGGCAAATCCCTGGATGACCGGCAAGCGAAAGCTTTCTCCCCTCCCATCAACGCTGGGCGCAGCGTGCAGGATAGGTATCGAGGCGGAGAAGGCAAACGCCACCCTCTACAACAGGCAATTGCTACCCAAGGTGAAATCCTACCCCGAGATCACCAGCGCCATGAAGGCCCTGCGCGATGCTTCACAGTACAATCACCTGCCAGCATTCGAACGCTGCGCGGCGCGCATGCGGTGAGTTGCACGTGCCGGGGAAAGACAGACCGCCTGAACGGCGGGGCTGTCAGCTCACCCTCCCAAAACGAAAAAGCCCCGGACAATGTCCGGGGCTTTGTTTTTCTTCGCTAACTGACGCAGGGATCAGAAGACCTTGCGCAGGCCGCCGTTGACGGCAAGGCTCTCGACATTGTCGCCGGTGCTGTAGTCGACAGCGACATAGCCCGTCACGTTCTCATCAACCTTCACGCCGGCGATACCGGTGGAAACCTTGAAGAAGTCACCGACCGTATTGTAGTTGGCGGTGAAGCCGGCAGCCGGATTGCCGAAGCGATCGAACTGCATGTAGCTCGTGTCCGCGCTGCTGTCGAGTTCAGCCATGTAGGCCAGTTCCAGGAACGGTTTGACGACAAGCGCCTGGTCCGGAATGTAGGCTTCGCCGGCAATCTTGATGCCGATGCTGCCGATCAGGCTTTCCAGATCGCCGTAGGAAACCTTGGCGGTGTTGTTGTTGGCCCAGAAATCATCGAGGCTGATACGGGTGTAGTTCACGCCGATGTTGGGGCTAACCATGATGCCGTTGAACTCGCCATTGTAGGCAACCTTGACATTGGCGTTGACGCCATTGCCGTCAACATCGCGGTTGGTCAGCTGCAGTCCCGGATTGCTCAGGTCGAGGTCATACCAGTCGTAGCGGCCATTGCCCTCGATGGTCCATGCACCGTTGGAAGCGGTGAAGTAGCCGCCAACGAACGGAGCTTCAAGGTGATAACCACCGCCTGCACCCATGTTGTAGGTGTCAGCGCGAAGCAGACCACCCATGACGCCCAGAATGTAATCCCAGCCGTCAACCTGCGAGCCGATCAGATCCATGCCACCGATGAAGGTGGTGAAGTCGGATTCGGTCTTCGCCATCAGCCGGTTCTTGCCTGCGCAGGTGTTGATCGAACCGCCATGATCCACGTCGGTATAGCCTGCATTGATCCTGCCCCACAGACCGTAGTCCTGCTGGCCGGGATGCGGCTGGAACGGACCCGTGTAGAAGGTCGGCTGCGGCTGATGTGCTGCCAGCGTGATCGCCGCCAGCGACGTGGTCAGCGTAGTCAGAGCCGAACCGGCCTTGAGCGGGTCGAAGCTGGAGCGAACAACCCAGTCGTCGCCGGAATTCAGGAAGGTGTAGTCCACCAGACCGGAAGAGCCGAGCGATCCGGTGAATGCACCAGGATCAACCGCACCACCGGTCATCACGATCGGGATATCCGGAAGCACGAGACCATTCGATCCAGGCGAAACGCGGTCGAAGAACACCGTCGTTGGTCCGCCAAGCCCTGTCTCGCCGTGCCATCTATATTCAGCTTGTCGGACAGCGCGGTCGGAGAGGTGAACTGCGAGAGGTCGATATCGACCATCAGGCGTCCACCCTCGCTGGACCAGTTGCCAGCAACATCCATGCGGTCGTCGGTCACGCCGTCGAACATGTTGACGTCACCGGCATTGGCGAACGAGGTATTTCCGTTCACGTCCAGGCGGCCATTGATGAAGATCGCGCCGTTGTTGTTGAACGCCATTGCGCCGAGAACCGCAGGCGTGCCACCCAGTGTATTGACGTTGATGATGTGGTTGTTGGTGAAGACATCAGCACCGGTCTGAACGCCCCCAAGGCCCACATTGACAACGCCGTTGTTCACGATCGTGCCACCACCGCCAAGATTGGCCTGGTTGCCAGCGATATCCCAGGTTCCGCTGTTGTTCAAATTAACGGTACCTGCGGTATCGAAGCCCTGAATGGCGCCGGTCACAGCACCAAGGTTGCTCACCAAACCCGTTGAAGTGCCACGATAGGAAACGGCAACTCCGTTGTTACCGCCGATCCCTGAGCCTGCAAAGTTATTCACGTTTACAGTGCCAGAGACCGCCACAACACCAACGTCGCCAGATGATCGTAGATGAATTGTTGTTGAGCGTCGCTGTAGCTCCACCAATCTCGACACCGATCATCCCGCCGGTAACGTTGCTGCCAGCCTGATGTTGACGGTTGAGGTGCCGGACAGAACTGATCCGCGCTGATGACCGTTCCAGGGCGGTAATCAGGGCACCGTTGTTCACCAGCACATTGCCGGAAGTGCTCTGGGCCCTGATCCCGTCAACATCGCTGGTAAGATCGGCGTTGTTGTTGACGGTAACATTGCCGGAGACAGAACTGCCGAGGATGCCAAGGTCGTAACCCGTGATCACATTGTTGTTGGTGATCAGGATGTTGCCGGAGCCAGATGAGGTCGACGAAATGCCGATCGGGCTGTTGCCATTGATCGAACCGTTGTTGAGAACGGTGATGTCGCCGTTCGTCGAAGTGTTGACGATGCCGAACGGGCCGGAAATCGCCGCGCCGGCAAAGTTGGTGACACTGGTGGCGCCAGTCGTGGCGGACGTCATGATACCGCCGCCTGCGCTGCCGCCAAGCACCTGTTCGTGGTTGTTGACTGTCAGCGTACCCGTGGTCGAGGAAGCATTGATGCCCCATCCGAGCGTAGCCGAAGCAGTGCTGTTGTTGGTAACGAGTACATTTCCGCTACCGGCCTGGCTGGCGATGATCGCGTCATCCGATGTCGAAATCGCGTTGGAATTGTTCGTGACGGTCACGGTACCGGTTCCGTTGCCGGTCGCACTGATGGCAGCAAGGTCTGCCGAGACGGCGTTACCATTGATCACCGTCACATTACCATTGCCCGAAGAAGCGGCGTCTATGCCCTTGCTGTCGGACACTACGGTACCCGTATTGTTGATGAGGATGTTGCCATCAACCGATTCCGAGTGGATACCGGCGGCTCCACCGGCAGATGTCAGACTGGTCTTGTTGACGATGTTGGTATTGCCAGAGTTCGAACGCGTGAAGATCGGGAATTCCGAGATCGCAATGGATCCAGCATTCTCGACCGTCACGCCGATATTGCCGGAATTGGTTTCCGCAAATATCGACCGGTGGTTGCCCTGAACGTAGCCGCTCTGGACAAGGATGTTGACATTGCCCGTGCCAGTCTGGCGCGCTGCGATACCCTCCTGGCTGCTCGAGACACTTCCGCCGAGAACGTTGATGGTGATGTCACCCGTTCCCGTCGACTGCGAGAGAATGCCTGCTTCGGAACCGGAAACGGCTCCCCTGGAGGTAACCGTGGTTTCGCCATTCACAGCAGCCGTCGTGACACCGAAGCGGGTCGTCGCGTAGAAGTTCTGGCCGACAAAGGTGTCGGCTGCGAGATCGACAATGACTTCACCAGCGCCACCGGTGGAAGCAAAAATGGCCTGATCCCCCTCGATCAAGGCACCAAGCCCAGGCTTAGTGTTGGCCAGGACCTTGACCAGTCCGGACTGCGATTCAGCGCGCACGCCATACTGGCCGCCTACGGCCAAAAAGGAGTCGGCAACGATTGTCCCGGTGGTGGAGGTCAGCCAGATTCCGCTGTCTTGACCTGCAGCGAATCCGTCGAGGATCGACGTATTGCCGGTCTGGTTGTTCACATGAACCCCGGTCTGGCCGGAGAAGAATGCGTTAGTCATGGCAGTCATGTTAATATTAACGTTGCCGCTCTGGGTATTGACCAGAATGCCGTTACCAGCGTCGCTCAAAACGCCGGTGTCATTCAGAATATTGATATCGACACCACCGCTGGTGGTCGTTACGTCGATGGCATTGCCGGTCGAATGGACAGCAAGTAGGCTCGACCCGCCATCGTTGACATTCACCGTGGCCTTGCCGCTGGTCGTATCGACATCGATGCCCTTGTTGCCCGCGACCATGGCACCGTCGAAGTTGACAGTAACATTGCCGATACCGGTGGCCCCAGCGTCGATCCCCGTACCGCCGACATGGAAGGTGGAACTGGCGCCGTTGGCACCGAAGTATGCCGAGTTCAGGGGATCACTGTTGGAATAGGTGATAAACGTATTGCCGTTTTCAGCGCTGGTGTTGATGCCGAAGCCGTCATACAGAGTGCCCGCGCCATCCCTGGAGTGAATCTCGCCACCGTAGTTGACCACGACATCACCCGAACCGGACGTCTGAAGCAGAGCAGCGCCATCGCCACCCGACATGCGTGCGTTCGGGTCCGTATTGACGACCGATATTTTGCCGCCGCCTGCATCCACGAACAGGCCAACGTTCTGGCCCGCGCCATAGGTAAGGTCAGCAATGTCCCCGTTATTGATGACGGTTACATTGCCACCGCCCGAAAGCAGGGCGGCACCGCGATCAACACCGCGTATAATGTTGTTGCTGCTGACGAAGATGTTTCCGCCGCCGGAGTTGGCGAAGATACCGTCATTCGTAGTGCCGCGAATGATGTTGTAGTTGGCTATGCTGATGTCAGCACCGCCGGAAACATTGAAAATCCCGTACGGGCCGACCAATTTACCGCGCTGGCGGGGTTGGAAACAATCGCAAGAGCCGCTGCAATCGCGGTGGTTGCGAGTAGACGTCCGGCACTGCCGCGCATGACGAGACGTTTGGAATTCATGGGGCTCTCCCTGTCGAGCTCAGAATCTATCTGATGCCTGCCCGGAACTCCGGACCGACCATTACCGATATCCATCCCTATTAGAGACAGATTTGCGCCCCATTTCAGCCTTGTTCTAAACTCTTGTAGTCCTGGACACAACCGACGCGCGACGGATTCCCCCTCGATTCATCAATTGTGCGCGAATTTCGCGGACCACGTTGCAGGAATGCAACGAAACCACCTGAAAGATGGTTAATTTTTCACCTGTTGAATTGGCCGAATTTTCATGACATGCGCAGGTATTTGCGGGGCAGCATTCAGGAACAATTAACGCTGCAATGCCAGTTACTTGTGCAGGTTGACGAGCCAGCCTGCGATGGCGCCCCGAAGACCGTGATCAGATCGCCCTGGCCACTCCGGCTTCAAGCGGCTGGCAACGGGTCTTGAAAAGCTCTTCCTTTTCAAAACGCGAGCCGATCTTGGTCAGTTTGGTCACGGTCTGAACCCCGTCGCCGGGTCCGATCGGCGCCACCAGCACACCGTTGGAGGCAAGCTGGTCCAGGAACTGCTTGGGTACCTGCGGAAGAGCACCGGAAATGAAGATGCGGTCGTAGAGCTGGCCTTCAATGCCGTCGCGGCCATCGCGCTGTTCGAGGGTCACATTGTCGATTTTCAACTGCGACAGCCGCTGCCTGGCCTTCTCGATCAACGTTCTGTAGCGATCCACCGACGTTACCTTGCCGCCCATATGGGCAAGCAATGCGGTGACGTAGCCGCTTCCGGTACCAATCTCCAGAATTCGATTGCCCGGCTGAACGTCCAGCGCAAGCAGGATGCGTGCAAGCTGGTCGGCCGATTCCATGGATTGCCCGCATTCGATGGGAAAGGAACCCGGCGAGTAGGACGCGTCGAGAAAGATGATGGGAACGAAGTTCTGCCGGGGGATTGCCTCGAAGGCCTCGAACAGGCGCTTGTCCATGATCCCGGCGGTGCGAAGCCGCAACAGGAGACTGGCAACTGCTTCCAGCTTCTTCTGCGCCACGATACCTTCCCGCGATTCTATCTGTTGAACTTCGCGGCAAGCGTATCACGATACGCCTGATCGGTAAGATCGAGTTTCAATGGCGTGATCGAAATACGCTTCTGAATCAGAGCCTGAATGTCGGTGCCCTCTCGCTGGTCCTTTTCGGGACTGCGCGCAAAACGTATCCAGTAGTAGGGAAAGTTCCGTCCGTCATGGCGCTTTTCCAGGTGCAGGCCGTGGGTAAAGCTGCCCTGGCGGGTAACTTCCACGCCTTCCACTTCGTCGGGGCCGCAGTTCGGGAAATTCACATTGAGAAGCGTGCGCGGCGGAAAGTCCGTATCGCAAAGCTGCCGAATGATCTCAGGCGCGAGCGTTTCCACCGTTTCCCAGCGGATATGGCGCTCACCACCCTCGAAATTGTAGCCTTGCGAGAGCGCTATTGAACGGATGCCAAGCAGCGCCCCCTCGATGGCACCTGCCACCGTGCCGGAATAGGTAACGTCATCGGCAATGTTCTGGCCCGAATTGACCCCGGAAAGGATGAGGTCCGGCGGCTCCGGCATCAACTCGCGAACGCCCATGATCACGCAGTCTGTCGGGGTGCCCTTGAGGGCGAACTTGCGTTCGGCAACCTTGCGAAGGCGCAATGGCTCTGAAAGCGTCAGCGAATGGGCAAGGCCCGACTGATCGGTCTCTGGCGCGCAGACCCATACCTCGTCGCCAATCTCGTTGGCTATCTGCTCCAGGGCAGCCAGACCGCGGGCATGGATACCGTCATCATTGGTCAGCAGGATACGCATCAGGCACCGCCTCCGATCACGGTCTTTCCGCCCAGGTAGGGTTGAAGCGCTTCGGGCACGGAAATCGTGCCGTCAGCGTTCTGACAGTTCTCTAGAACCGCGATAAGCATGCGGCCAACGGCAACGCCGGAACCGTTGAGCGTGTGGACGTGGCGCAGTGTCTTGCCGTCGGCGTCACGGTAGCGCGCGTTCATCCGGCGGCCCTGGAAATCACCACAGACCGAACAGGAGGAAATCTCGCGATAGGCACCCTGCCCCGGCAGCCAGACCTCGATGTCATAGGTCTTGCGTGCGCCAAAGCCCATGTCGCCCGTGCAAAGCGTCATCACGCGATAGTGCAGACCGAGTGCCTGGAGTGTCTTCTCCGCGCAGCCAAGCATGCGTTCAAGCTCGTCGATGGAACTTTCCCTGTCGGTGATCGAAACGAGTTCGACCTTGTTGAACTGGTGCTGGCGCAGCATGCCGCGCGTGTCGCGCCCTGCGGAACCGGCTTCAGAGCGGAAACAGGAGGTCAGCGCCGTCATGCGCAGCGGCAGGTCTTTCAGTTCGAGTATCTCGTCGCGCACCATGTTGGTCAGCGGCACCTCGGCGGTGGGAATGAGCCAGCGGCCGTCGGTCGTCTGGAACAGGTCCTCGGCGAACTTCGGCAACTGCCCGGTACCGTACATCGTCGCGTCGTTGACGAGCAGCGGCGGCTGCATCTCGACATAGCCATGCTCGTTCGTATGCATGTCGAGCATGAACTGACCGAGCGAGCGCTCGAGCCTTGCGACCTCGCCCTTGAGGATCACGAAGCGTGCGCCTGCGATCTTGGCCGCATTGTCGAAATCCATGCCGGCGGCGGCAGCGGCGATTTCGAAATGCTCTTTCGGATCGAAGTCCAGTTCGCGTTTCTCGCCCCAGCTGCGGTATTCGACATTGCCTGCCTCGTCGGAACCGACCGGAACATCGTCCAGCGGCAGGTTGGGAATGCGCGAGAGGGCATCATTGAGTTCGGCGGTCAGTTCGCGCTCGGTCTGCTCTGCCTCGCCCAGGAAGGATTTGAGTTCTCCCACCTCGGCCTTGAGACTATCGGCTTTGGCAGTGTCGCCCTGCCCCATTGCAACACCGATCTCCTTCGATGCCGCGTTGCGCCGCTGCTGTGCTTCCTGCACCCTGGCTACATGGGAGCGGCGCTTTTCATCGAGAGCGATCAGGCTGGCAGCCAGAGGCGCCACGCCACGTTTCTGAAGCCCCGCGTCAAACTCCTGCGGGTTCTCACGGATCCACTTTATATCGAACATTGAAACACCAGACGTTGATGGAAACCAGCTCCGGCTCCCTTGCGGGAATCCCGAAGCAGCCTTGTCCCGCTGTCTGTAGCCATTAGCAAAGTCAGTTGCAATCGGCGGCGGCGAATTCGCGTCGCGACAGTGTCAGGTTTCGCTGATTTCGGTTGAATCGGAGGCTTCTGCCTCCTCGAGTTCCGCTTCGGCGCGTCGCTTCTCTACTATTCGGGCCATGCGGATCGATATTTCGTAGAGAAGCAGTGTCGGCACAGCCAGCCCTATCTGGCTAATCGGGTCCGGAGGCGTGAGCACGGCAGCTGCAACAAAGGTCAGAAGGATCGCGTATTTGCGCTTGTCGGCCAGCCAGTCCGCGCTCACCAGGCCGGCCTTGGCCAGCAGGGTAATTGCGACGGGAAGCTGGAACACCAGACCAAACGCAAATATCAGCGTCATGATGAGACTGAGATAGGCCGATACCGCCTGCAGGTTCTCGATCGTCGCAACGCCTTCTCCGCCGATCTGCTGCTGTGACAGGAAGAACCTGGTGGCGAGCGGCATGATCAGGAAATAGACGAGACACGCCCCCATGAAGAAGAGGATCGGCGTGGCTATCAGGAATGGCGCGAATGCCTGGCGCTCGTTCTTGTAGAGGCCGGGCGCCATGAACTTGTAGACCTGGGTCGCGATCACCGGGAACGCGATGAATACCGCACCAAAGAAGGCAATCTTCAACTGAACGAAGAAATATTCCTGAAGCGCGGTGTAGACGAAACGGACTTCGCTCGTACCAGCACCCCACTGATAGGGGATGATGAGGATGTTGAAGATCTTGTCGGCGAAGATGAAGCAGATAACGAAGAATATCGCCACGGCGATGACCGCCTTGAGAAGGCGCTGGCGCAGTTCGATCAGATGCTCGATCAACGGAGCACTGGAGGCGTCTATATCGTCCTGGCTCATGATTTCTTCGTGCTCCGCTTGGCTGCCGGCGTTTTGCCGGACGCCACGGATTTGCTCTTGGCGGTGCTGCCCGCCGTCCTGGATGCCGTCTTGCCGGCTGCCGATGGCTTGGAGCCGCTCCTGGCTCCCTCGGAGGCGCTGGATTTACCGGCGGCCGCGGAAGCTGCCTTGGACCTGGACGATTTCGCAGGGGCCTTGGCCGTATCCGCCTTCTTCGCCGGCTTTGCATCACTGGCGGGAGACGGCAATTCCTCGGCAGCCTTGACCTCTTTCGAGGCGACGCTCTTGGCCGCATCGCTGGGTTTTGCGTCGTCCATCCAGCTTAGATCGAAATCCTCTTCATCCTGCTTCTTCTCGATCGCGGGAGTGGATTTCGGCTTGTCGAGATCGATCCTGGCATTGGCCATCTTCTTGACCTCGTCCAGATCCGCCTCTTTCAGCGCGTCATCGAACTGTTTCTGGAAATCCCCGGCCATGCGCTTCAGATTGCCCACCGTCTTGCCGACAGTGCGCAACACGCGCGGCAGGTCCTTCGGTCCCACCACGATGATCGCAACACAGGCGATCACGACGATCTCGGTCCAGCCAACGTCAAACAAGAATCAAATTCCCGGAGGATGGCAGGGCGCAGGCCCCGCCCGTTTCGGACAGCCTAGCTGCTCTTGGATTTGTCCTTGATGTCGGAAACGGTTTCCGACGCCTTCTGATCGATGGTCTTGGATGAATCAGCCATCTTGCTGTCATCTTCATTGAGACCTTTCTTGAAGGAATTGATGCCCTTGGCAACATCGCCCATCAGGTCGGAAATCTTGCCGCGTCCGAACAGCAACACCACGACCACGGCGATAATCACGATTTGCCAGATACCGATCTGTCCCATGGGAAAACTCCAATACTGTTGTGGCCCGGCTTTTCCCGGCCCTCCACATTCGGCGGCACATTACTCCGCCCATCATCCCGACCGCAAGCGACTTTAGGCGCATGCGGCAACCAATTTATTCAATAGTTAAGCGCGCATCCGGCCCCATTCAATGCATTGGACCCATTTGTGGCCTGATCCATCGCGTGCCGCACTGCAAAACACGGGGTTTCCAAACGCGCCTACTCCTGGCTCGCAGGAAACGCCATTGCCTTGCCTGGCTTGACCGATACGAGAACCTGGCGGAGGCCCGCTTCGAGTTCGCCCTGGCGGAGCCGCGCATGAAGCGGCTGTTCAAGTCCCTGCACCTGAAGTTCAACGAGTTCGGCCTCTCCGGCAAACCGGCGTGCCGATATGACCGCGGGAATGCCGGTTGGCTGATCCGATTGCCTGCGGCGGACCGAACCCGATGCGGAAGGCGAAACCAGAATGTCTGAGTGACGGATGCATATCTCGATATCGCGTACGGGCACGCTCCCGTTTTCAAGCGGCGCGGCAAGAACCGCCTGCCGGATATCGCCCAGCGGCGAGGACAAAACGCCTCCTTCGAGCCGGCCGGAAATGCGATTGACCTGCGAAAAGAACTCCGCGGCGAACAGGTCCGCAGGCTTCTCGTACACCTCTTCGCAGGTGCCCGTCTGCACGATGCGTCCGTTGCGCATGAGAGCAATCCGATCCGATACCTTCAGAGCTTCTTCCGGATCGTGGGTAACGATGACTACCGTTGAACGGGTCGCTCGCAGCAAACCTAGCGTTTCTTCGCGGATAGTGTCGCGAAGCCTGGCATCGAGACCGGAAAACGGTTCATCCATGAGAAGAATGCCTGGCCGCGGGGCAAGGGCTCTGGCAAGCGCCACACGCTGCTGTTCGCCACCTGAGAGATTTCCCGGAAAATTCTCGGCCCTGTCTGCGAGGCCGACCTGTTCAAGCAAACGGATTGCAATGAGGCGGCGCTCAGCCCGCTCCAGCGCGGTCAGTCCGAATTCAACGTTACCGCGGATCGTCATATGGGGGAAAAGTGCGAAGTCCTGAAAGACCAGTCCAACCCCGCGGCGCTCCGGCGGGACGAACTGTCCGTCTCCCGCGACGACCCGGCCATCAATTGAAACCGTGCCTTGTGTCGGCGCAAGCAATCCGGCAGCCATGCGCAACAGGGTCGTCTTTCCAGACCCAGAAGGCCCAAGCAGGCTGACCACTTCCCCGACGCCAATTTGCAGAGAGATTCCAAAAAGGGTCTGCGTATCGCCGTAGGAGTGGCTGACCTCAGAAAAGGCCAGGCTCGAGGCTATCGCCACGCCGGTCTTGTTGCGGCCGCCATAGTTGCGGCTTGCGTGGGTTGTTGCTTTGGCCATAGATCTTCGAGGACGGAAGCGCCGTGTTTATGAATTCCGGTCGGGGTTCAACCGGCACGATCTCCGGCACAACACCGGAACCACACTCGGCGCAGCATTTCAAGCCGCTGTCAAACCAATGGCATCGGCAACGGAACTTTGCGGGCTCGTCAGAGCAGCGGTGAAAGGTATTCAGTTGGCGCGCAGGTCGCGGCTGCCGTCGTCTGGATGGACCTCGGCTGCCATCAGTCCCTTCGAACCGCGGCCGAACCGTACAAGCACGGACTGACCTGGTCGAAGCTCGGTTA
Organism: Nitratireductor sp.; assembly: GCA_020637805.1. Classification (GTDB taxonomy): domain Bacteria; phylum Pseudomonadota; class Alphaproteobacteria; order Rhizobiales; family Rhizobiaceae; genus Salaquimonas. The sequence continues at coordinate 281,719 of JACKJU010000001.1, forward strand.
GACCGAAACGCCGCAGCGTTTCCATGTGGACGAAGATGTCCTCGCCATTGCGGGTCACAAATCCGAAACCCTTGACGCGGTTGAACCACTTGACCGTGGCAACAACCAGATCGCTTTCCGGCTCGACAGCAACATGCGTTCTCGGCTGCATATCGGGATCAGGCCGAACTGCAGTCGAATCGTCCATGGAAAGGACCCTCAGCGCCTGCCAGCCCTTGTCGCGGCGGACCGCTTCGCAGACGATGCGCGCACCTTCCAGAACCGTGGAGAAGCCGTCTTTCCTGAGAATGGTTACATGAACGAGAATATCCGGGAGGTCATCGTCTGGGACGATGAACCCAAATCCCTTGGAAACGTCGAACCATTTGATGGCACCTGCAACGAGAACAACCTCACTGCCCAAACCGCTGAACGCGTGACTGTTTTCTCCTGGCGAACCCGTCACGGATCCGGCAGCGTCGCGACCGAAAGACTTGTTGGTGTTACCGGGTTCCGTCTCCTCGAACCCTCCAGATGACCTCTTGGCCCCCATGCCGCATTTCCCTCGAATTGAGGTTGCGCCGCCCCATCTTCAAACGCAACTGATTCTCCAGCGATGATAGCATCATCACCCGTCTGGCCAGCAAGACCTCGCGCAAGTTTTTTAACCATTGTTTTGCGGGGCGGCAATCGATTGCCAGACTGGACTTTCAGCAGCCGGAAACCAGTTAGCTTGAAGGCATTGTCACCAGCAGTGACGACATGTAATTGCCGTGAGCCGGAGAACGGCCGCAAATTTCAATATTCGCGCTTTGAAAGGAACCTTCAAGACCATGAAATATCTTCATACGATGGTCCGGATTACCGATGTCGACAAATCCCTTCATTTCTATTGCGACCTTCTGGGGATGAAAGAAGTGAGACGGATCGAAGCCGAGCAAGGACGGTTCACGCTCATTTTCCTTGCTGCCAGCGACGATCTTGCAACTGCCGAAGGCGAGATGGATTCGACCGATCGTGCTCCCTGCCTCGAGCTCACATACAACTGGGATCCGGAGGAATATGGCGGGGGCCGCAATTTCGGGCACCTGGCATACGCCGTCGACGACATATACGGACTTTGCCAGAAACTCATGGATGCCGGAGTGACAATCAACCGCCCGCCGCGTGACGGCCGCATGGCGTTCGTACGCTCGCCGGACAACATCTCCCTTGAATTGCTGCAGAAGGGAACGGCACTTGAGCCGGCAGAACCCTGGTTGAGCATGCAAAATACCGGTGAGTGGTAGGCGCAAGCCCACCACTCACGTTCCGGCATTCTAAACCGTCGATTCGGCCGGATTGTAATCGTGCGGATTTTGTCATTCGGGAGGGCAAGGATTTGCCCACTGCCGCGTCGACCCGGACTACTGCCATCATGGAAACAGGTGACAGAGGCAACATGTCCCAGGTGGCTGAAAAGTGGCGCGATGACACTTTTCAGCCTCATTTAGGGCGATAAAGGCTAAACAAATCGGGTCGTTACCGGTTCCTGTGGCGCGCGCACCTTGCGCTAAGGCCCTTGATTGGGCAAACAGGCATTTCAGGAGACTCACAACCGGGAACTTTCATGCCATTTCGGTGGCGAATGCCGGCTCCAGGCGGGGATGGGAATTAGTGCCAACACAATCGCGAAACGAACGGGTTTGCCTGCGCCATCCGTGGCGTGGCCAGTCGTCCCGGGATTTGCGGCTTGTGCTTTTGTCCTTTGCCTGCACAATCGCGCTTTCCGGCTGCGTTTCGGGAGGCCCTGGACAAGATCTCCAGACAATGGCTCTTCAGGAGGCCGCCTCGCAAAGCGTGGATGGTTCGGCCAGCGGTGGCTCGGGCAGTCCCTATGAAGGGGCCTTGCCTTCCGACGCCACGGCAGGTTCGCAATCTGCTTCCGGCCAATTTCCCGTTCCCGAAGTCTCGCCGCGTTACGAGAACGACAATGCGGCGCTAGCGCTCGCCGAGACGACGGAAGCAACGCCCGCGAGTGCTGCAGCAATGAACGTTGCGCAGGAAGGTCCGGCGACCGGTGAAACGGCAAGCCAAACCCCTGCCGCCAGTCAGCAGATCGAAATCAATCAGGGGGCAGCGACCACCGCAAGCGCAGCAGCAATGGCGCAGCCTGCAAGACCAGTCGCCGCAAATTCTCCCTCACCTTCTGCCGGGCCATCTTCCGCGCCCTCGCCCGCGATTGTGACTGCATCAGTTCAACCCGCACCACAGAAGCCGAAGTCCTTCCTTGAGCAATTGTTCGGGAGGCGCGATACAGCACGTTCCGCCAGCACCAGCCGCAACCCGGCGCAGCCGCGAACCGCCTCGCAGCAGCGCACGGCTTCTGCAGTTCCCGGAAACAATGGCGTTCTTCCAGGTGTCCGCTCGGGCAAGACCCTTTTTGGAATCGACGATTCGGAAGACGGTCACGACGAGGAAAATGCGAATTCCGGCGTGCAGGTCGCTTCGGTCGGTCCTCTTGGCCGTCTGATCAGCAAGGGCGGCTTCGTACTCCAGACAGAACGCGTTCAGGCCGACTGTTTCCCGGCCGAGTTGACTCAGGTTCTGCACACGATCGAGCGCCGGTATGGCCAAAAGGTCGTCATCACATCCGGTTATCGAAACCCGGAACGCAACCGGCGCGCCGGTGGTGCCAAGAACTCCATGCACATGTATTGCAAGGCCGCAGACATCCAGGTTCCGGGCGTCAGCAAATGGGATCTTGCCAAGTATCTGCGCACCCTGCCCGGCCGAGGTGGCGTAGGCACCTACTGCCGGACCAATTCGGTTCACATCGACACCGGCAGCAAGCGCGACTGGCATTATCCGTGCCGCCGGGGCGGTTCGAAGGTCAGGAAAAAAGCCTGATCGGCACCGTCAAAAACTTTACGCAAAAAAGTTTTGCGACCGGTGATTTAGCGGTTGATACCACGGTCGAACGTCTCTATAACCCGCCTGCATTCGCTGATCAGCGACTGCTGTGCGCCCTTCGTCTAGCGGTCTAGGACGCCGCCCTTTCACGGCGGAAACACGGGTTCGAGTCCCGTAGGGCGTACCATTTTTCCCGGAAAAATTGGTGCATTTTCCTGACAATCCCTACGTCAGGTCAATATGTTGTGCTCAATTCTTCAATCATCACATGATGTGCCGTCAGGCCCTTAGACACAGTCCAGGCTCCGGAGTGTGCTGCGGCAAACCTTGCTGTGACACCGGATTCCCGGACTGGCCTTCTGCCGCATTCCGCCAGGACTACGCTCGTGCCCGAGGAGCTGCTGGAAGGGCTCGCAATTTTTTCGCAAGCCTTCTCAAAAAGTGAAAATCATTTGATCTATCTCAAATGGAACAAAAGCGCTGCTGCTAATCTCAACCTGTCTTCGGGAGGTGACAGGCACTTGTCTCTTCAACCTGTCAATCAAACGAAGGCACGCTTGATCGCGAATGACCGGGATCTGTAGGTTCGAAGTTCCTCCCCTCCACAATTACTTCGATTTCTACAGATCCCGTCTTTTTTTCCGAAAATTCGTAATACGTCTCTGCCACACCATAACGGGCAGAAGATTCCGGTTCGACGCAAACTCGTACTGGCAAACTTGAGCAGTTGCTCGTTTGCACAAATCTCTCCATCCATCCAAATCGCAATGAAAAAGCGGCACGCCTGCGCGCGCCGCTCTCAGTTTCACTGTCGTATGGCAGAAGATCAGCCGAACATGTCGGTGGTGATTCCCTTGTACCAGCCAAGCGATTCCTCGTAGGTGGCCTTGCGGACGGCTTCCGATTCTCCGTTTTCGCTTATGAAACTCGACGTTGAAGCGATCTTGCCGTCCTGCGGCGCATATTGTGCGCCAACCTTCACGCCGTCGTCGGTCTCGATCAGGCTCCAGCAGGTGTTGGAGTATTTGGCAGGAAACACCTTGGAACCGGTAAGGTCTCCGCGAATGTTCATTACCGCGACCTTGGCCTGGCTGTTGGCAGAGAAGCCGGACTTCGGCATCGCTCCCGCAATCGAGGCGTCGCCAATGACAAAGATGTTCTCGTCGATCGTCGAACGCATCGATTCCGCGACAATGGGGCAGAAGCCTGAATCGTCCGTCAGGCCTGCAGCGGACGCTATTTCGCCCGCCTTCTGAGCCGGAATGATGTTCAGGAGATCACCATTGAAAGTGTCCAGATCGGTTTCGACCGTTCCGGCATTCACGTCCACGCCCTTGATTCCGCCATGTACGTCAGGGCCAATCCATTCGACCATGCCGGGATAGTATTTCTCCCAGCCGGCCATGAAGAGGCCCTGTTTCGAGAACTTTTCCTTGGGATCGAGAACGATGATCTTGGCATCCACTCCCTTGCTCTTGAACAAGTGCGCCATCATCGACACGCGCTCATACGGTCCGGGCGGGCAACGATAGGGGTTTGGCGGCGCCACCATGACGACCTGCTGACCGCTGGTGATAGCGTCCAGCTTGTCCTTGAGAAGCTGCGTTTGCGGTCCTGCCTGCCAGGCATGCGGCGCAATCTCGGCCGCTTCCTTCGAATAGCCGGGCACCGAATCCCAGATCAAATCGATTCCTGGGGAAAGGATGAGTCGGTCATAGGCAACAGAGGTACCGTCCGCCATCTCCACGGTTTTCGCAGCGCGGTCGACCGAGACAGCCATTCCCGTCAGCTTGGTCACCCCGTAATCCGACTGAAGCCGGTCGTAGCCGTGGGTGATCGAATCGAAATCGCGGTAACCACCGAGATAGAGGTTGGAAAAGAAGCAGGTTGTGAACTTGTCGGAGTCATCGATCAGGGTAACGTCGATCTCTCCCTTGCCGTCCTTGGCCAGATAGCGGGCTGCCGTGGCTCCTCCCGCGCCCCCACCGACGATTACCACCCTGGGCTTCGTCTGTGCGCGCAGAAGAGCTGGAAAGCCCAGCGCTGCGGCGCTGGCACCTGTCAGCAAGCCGAATTGCCTGCGGGTAAGCTTTGTCATTGTCATTCCTCCCAGTGTTGTGGGTACCGGCTAGGTCACCGGACACCCGGTTGACGCATTACTGCGGTTCGAGATTCTCAAAATAGGCAGCGAGCGCGGCCAGTTCCTCGTTCGTCAGATTCTGGACGCGGAGTTTCATCACTTCGTTGGTGCGCACGTTGTTCTTGTATTCAAACAGCGCGGTCAGGAAGTATTTCTTCGGAAGGCCGACGATCGATGGAATTCCGTCGGCGTGGCCCGATGCCTGGTGGCAGGTCACGCATTCGCCGGCGAGGTATTCGCCATATTCCGGATCTCCCTCGATCTGCATGACCACGTCTGCAAACCCCGGGGCCGCGACCACTTCGGCAGTCGCACCGGCCTGCCCCGGTGTTTCCTGCGAAATCTGTTTCAGCCACGAAACAAGGTCTGCACGGTCCTTGGCCCTGGGCATCCCCCGGTAGGACATGCGGTTGCCCGGTATAAACTCGCGCGGCTTTTCAAGGTATTCGGCTATGTTTGCGGCGGTCCAGGTCATCCCGGCCTCACCGGCGGCGCGCATAGCCGAGGAGTACTTGAATCCGGCAACGCTGCCTGCCGTCCGGCCGATCAGTCCATCGAGGTGCGGACCTACCTTGTTCTGTGCGCCTTCGCCCACCTGGTGGCAGCCGGCACAGGCAGAGAAGAGTTTCTCACCCCGCGAGGCATCTCCTTCTGGAAGATCGGTTGCCATGGCGGCCTGCACGGACAAAAAACCGGCGGCAAGAACCATCGCAATTGCGCGTGATCCGATACCACCGGCCAAACTTCCCGAAATTTTCCTGTCAGATGAATATCCGGTTCCCAAACAGTCCCTCCCGTGACTATTGCAGGCAAGTGACAATGCGGCCCGCCCCGTTGAGGCGGGCCACGCGATATTTCCTTCTACTCGATGGCTCCCGCGCCAACGGAGTCGTCCTCGCTGTCCGGTGTCACATCGAGCACTCGCGCGCGCATGGTGATCTCAACGGGACCGGGCTTGCACTCTTTCATGCAAGGCTCCTCCTTGGCGGCATAAGCCGGCTCCTCCAGCCGGTTGTCCGCGATGAAGTTTTCCTCATTGGGGAGCTTGATCGATGCGAAATTCTCGTTGGAGAGTTCGAATTCCTCATCGGTGACGACGTCGTTCAGGTAAAGGAGATAGGCAACGACCGAATAGACGCCGTTGTCCGAAAGGCTGTGGGCGTTGCCAAATGGCATGGCGCGGCGCACGTAATCGAATACGGTGGAGAGATAGGGCCAGTAGGAACCGATCGTCTTTTCGGGGCGATCATCCTCAAGAGTACCCTGCCCGCCTGCAAGAACCGGCCAGCGTCCCTCGCCTTCGCCGAACACGCCGTGGCATACGGCACAGGTCTCAGTGTAGATCACTTCGCCCTGCGCTACCGTTCCGCGACCAACGGGAAGCCCGCTACCGTCCGGCCGGATATCGATATTCCAGGCCTCTACTTCGTCCGGCAGCGCCTTGCGTCCGAGATGGAAAACCCCGTGATCGGGCACTTCGGCATCTTTGGGCAGGACGTCACCATCCGAAGCAGCGGCAGTCTGCACAGGCTCGGCAGCAGCTGCGGCTTCGTCGTTCTTCGCCGGTTCTTCCGCCTTCGATTCCGTCTCTGCAGGGGTGCCAGCTGCCTCGCTGAAGGTTTTCAGATAGGCGATGACATCCTGAATCTCGGTTTCCTTGCGAAGTCCGGCAAAGGACATCTTCGTGCCCTTTACGTACTTCTTCGGGTTTTCGAGATACTCGGAAAGTGTGTCGTCATCCCAGACGAGTCCATCATTCCCCTTGGCTTCCATCGCCTTGGAGTACTTGAAATCCGGTACCGTTCCCGCCTGGCGTCCAAGCAGGTTGTTCAGTTCCGGACCAACGCGGTTTTTTGCGTCCTCGCCCACCATGTGGCAGGCCTTGCACTTGCGGAAAACCTTTTCTCCGGCATCGGCGTCCTGCGCCGATGCTGCGAGCGGATGGGCAAGCGCGAGAAGAGAGGCAACGGCCAGTGGCTTAAGAAGATACTTCGACATTCTCTGCGCTCCCGTCTTGCTTGATGTACCAGGTCTGGATGCCATTGTTGTGGTAGATCGAATTGGTGCCGCGCGCGGCGCGCAACTCGTCCTTTGAGGGTTGGATGAAACCCTGTTCATCCATGGCGCGGGACTGGATCAGCAATTCGGAACCGTCCCAGTCGAAATCGAAGTAGAAGCGATGGACCGATTTATCGAGGCTCGGGCCATCGATGCGTGCCTCCTGCCAGTTCCGGCCACCATCAAGCGACACATCCACGCGGGCAATCTTGCCGCGTCCGGACCATGCCAGGCCGGTAATAACCGTCTGTCCCTTGCCGTGGGTAATCGGAGCCTGCGGGCTGGGGTTTGTGATGACAGACTTGACGTCCATCTCCCAGGTAAAGCGCCGGGCCTGTCCGTCTGCCAGAAGATCTGTGTATTTGGATGTCTCTTCGCGCTGCTGCCAGGGCTGGTCGCCCACCTCGAACCTGCGCAGCCACTTGATCCACATGTTGCCTTCCCAGCCGGGCACGACGAGACGGATCGGATAGCCCTGCTCCTCGCGCAGTGCCTCGCCGTTCATCTTGAAGGCGACCATGCAGTCGTCCATCATTTTCTCGATCGGTATGGAACGCGTCATGAGCGACGGGTCGGCACCTTCGGCCAGCACCCACTTGCCTTCCGGCTTGACGCCGGCTTCGTTCAGGAGATCGCGGACGCGAATGCCGGTATACATGACGTTATGAACCATGCCGTGCGTGAACTGGCAGCCATTGAGCTGGGAACCACGCCATTCCATACCGGAATTCGCCGCGCATTCGAGGAAGTAGACCCTGTTCTCACGCGGAAACCGCTTGAGATCTTCCATGGTGAAAACGAGTTCATTGTCCACCAGGCCGTTTATCATGAGGCGGTGGTCAACCGGATTGATTTCGGCAATCCCGCCGTGATGGCGTTCAAAGCAAAGCCCGTTTGGCGTGATGATGCCATCGAGTTCGTGCAGGGGCGTGAAGTTGACCGACGACTTGGAGTCGGCAGTCAGCCAGGGAACGTCGCGGCGCACCACATCCTTCTCGTACTGTGACGGGAGCCCATAGGGACGTGCATCCACGCCATCACCCGGATACCGGTTCCAGTCCTGTACGTCGGTGATAAGCGGATCGGCATGCTGGCTGATTGCAGCACCAGCACCACGCGCGGCTAACCCCGCAGCAAGGGCCGCACCGCCTGCAGCGGCCACCCCGCCCCGCAGTAGTGTCCGGCGCGACGGGTTTTCCAGACCCTCACCATTGCGGCGAGGGTTGTCAGTCTCTTCATTCTTCATTGTTGTCTCCTCAATGCGAGTCGAGAATACATTCGTTTTTTTCTATCTTTCAAGACCTGCGTTCGAAATTCCGGGGTGGCAATCCGCCACTCCCGGCTTGTCCGGATCAATATCCCTTGATCTTCACGGTCTCGTTGGCAGGCATCTCAATGGTTCCCTTCTTCGAAATGAAGTTCTCCATCAGGTCATAGACCGGCGGACCTTCTACGTTCTCGTTCACCGATGCCCAGCCGGCGACCACGTAGGAGCGGCCCGGATCAATCGGCTCGCCGGTGCTCAACAGCGTCATGTCGGAAATGCGGTTGCCTATTTCCTCCTTGGGCGCACATGCATAGGCCATGCCGCCGACACGGACCATGTCACCGCCCTGCTGATAGAACGGATCCTTGTTGAACAGGTTGTCGCAAACATCCTCGAGGATGTCCTTGAGCTGTGCGCCGGTGAATTCCAGACGATAGACACTGGGATAGTTCATCGAGGTCTGGGTGTAGAGATCGTCGATGGTGATATCCTGTCCGGGCAGAAGCGTCGTACCCCAGCGGAATCCGGGAGACAGCGATATCTCTGCATCGCGTTCCTCGATCAGCCCCTGGCAGATCACGTCATCCCAGGTGCCGTTGAAATTACCCCGGCGGTAGAGAAGCTGCTCCGTCTTGCCGATGACACGGTTGCACTCTTCCTCATAGGGCGCGCGAACCTCGTCGATCTTTGCAGCCATCTCGGGATCAGGCGTGATCACATCGGCAAAGACCGGGATCATGTTGGAGGAATAACCAACCACCTTGCCGTCCTTCACTTCGAGATCGACGCGGCCAAGATATTTGCCGTGCGAGCCGGAAGAAAGCAGGATCGTGTTGTTGATCTCGATGGCGCGCGGAATCGAATCGTGGGTGTGCCCGGTCAGGATCACATCGATGCCGTTGACCACCGTTGCCAGCTTCTGATCGACGTCGAACCCATCATGCGAGAGCAGCACGACGACCTCCGCACCCTCTTCGCGTGCTTTGTCCACATTGGCCTGCAGCGCTTCGGGGCGGATGCCGAACGACCAGTTCGGGAACATCCAGTTCGGGTTGGCGATCGGCGTGTAGGGCATGGCTTGGCCAATAACCGCGACCTTGACCCCGCCCTTTTCGAAGAAGGCCGTGCTTTCAAAGACCGGTTCATCCCACTCATTGTCGAAGATGTTGGAGGCCAGGAAGGAATATCCCATGTTCTCGACAATCTCGAGAACGCGATCGGCTCCGAAGGTGAACTCCCAGTGGCCAACCATGGCATCCGGCTTCAAGAGCTTCATGCAGTCGACCATGTCCTGGCCGTTGGTTTTCAACGAGGTATAGGAGCCCTGCCACGTATCACCGCCATCGAGAAACAGGACCTTGTCCTCGCCGCGCTCGGCACGGATCGCCTTTACGAGCGTCGCGGTACGATCAAGGCCGCCCAACTTGCCGTAGGTGCGGGCTAGGTTCACATAATCGACCATGGTGTGGGCATAGGCGGTCGGCGTCCCGGGTTCGATCCCGAAATACTTGAGAAAGGCCTCTCCAACCAGGTGCGGGGGGATCCCCTCATAGGCGCCAACGCCAATATTGGTATCAGGGGGACGGAAATAGACCGGCTTCAGCTGGGCATGGACGTCCGTGAAGTGGAGAAGCGTCACCTGCCCCTTGGAGTCGAACTTCAGCAGGTCATCCTGGGTCAGTTTCTGCTGCGCCAGCGCACGCGTCAGGTTGCCGGCAAAGCCCGAGGCCATGCCTGCGGTCAGGGCGGCAACGGAACCGAATTGCATGAAATCACGGCGTGTAATCATAGCTTATCCTGGGTAATCCATTGATTTGGACAAACCTACCCGTCCCGGCTTCAGGCCAGGAGCGCCTCCCATGGCATTTGTCAGGTTGTGTCAATCGAACCCGGGCGGACAAGCGCCGCCCGGACTGAAATCATGATTGCGTCAGTTGCGAACCGCAGGGGTTTCGACCGAAAGGCCAGTGCCACGCCAGGTCACGTAGACCTCAAGCGCCATCAGCTCGTCAGAGAATGCCTTCGGCTGCTCGGCCCGCGTATCGCGGATGCAGCCGCGGAAACGATTGTGTAGAGAAACCAGATCCGCCTGCTTCAGCCGATAGACCGGGAAACCGTTGACCTGCCCCATGGACAGGTGATCCGCGCGGATGTAGTTGCCTGCATTATCCTCGTGGCAATTCGAGCACGAGAGGTTCAACTGCCCGGTGCGGGTGTAGTATTCTTCCTTGCCCTTTTCCCACCAGCTCTGCATGTCACCTTGTGTCAGATCAATGGAAACCGGAGTTCCCAGCGCCTGGTGCTTGATGTAGGCGGTGAGTGATTTCTGCCCGCCCTTGTCGAACTCATAGGCTTCCGCCCCCATGCGCTCGGTGCGGCACTTGTTTATCATTAGCTCGATGTTGATTGGGCGATTGGATTGGGCGTCCCACTTCGGATAGTGTGCTGCCACTTCCTTCATGCTCTCCGATGCATCGCCGTGGCAATCCGCGCAGGATTTGCCTTCGGTACCATCGGCGGTATTCCAGATCCCCTCGCCTTCCTCGACGCGCAGCATGCCCGGATTGTTGAACGAATCGACTTCGAGTGCACGAGTCTCCTTCGTGCGGTACTGCCAGCCGGAACGGATCTCGTCGAACGGGTGGCCTTCCGGCGCCTTGGTCCTGACGACCATCTTGATGTCGCCGTCGATTACCAGTTCGTCATCGACCGGTTCAGCCCATGCAGCGCTTGAAACGAGCGCTGCAACCACGCCACCCATGACGCCATTGAGAATAGATTTTTTCACGTTTGCTCCTCCACAAGCGATTTGAACCGGATGCCCGTCTGAAGACAGGCATCCGCTGCCGCTCAGCTGACGGCGATTTCCTGTTCGTCGGTGTAGACGGATCCGTCGTCATCGACCCAGGTGAACGTGAACTTTCCGCTCTCGCTGACCTTGGCAGTGAATTCCAGATACGGGTTCGCCGAGACGGCGGGATGGATATCCGCCGAGAATACCGGCTGGCCGTTGAATTCCGCGGTGAACTTGTTGATGATCTGGCGCGGAATTGCCTTGCCGTCGCTGTCCTTGCGCTGACCCGATTCCATCTTGTGGCTGATCAGCGTCTTGATGGTGATGACTTCACCGGCAGAAGCGGTCTTGGGTACCTTAACCCTTGGTTTTACTTTAGCCATTTTCAAGCTCCTTCAATACTCGATCAGCCGCCGCAGCCGCCGATGGTGACCTTAACTTCGCTCTTGGCCATGTAGGTCTTGCCGTCCTTCATCTTGGCCAGCGCGACGACGTTCTGCGTCTTAGCCAGGCGCATGCGGGTGGAAGCCGTGGCTTCGCCGCTCATCGGCGTGAAGTTGAAGGTGATGACACTCGGTTCCGGGTTGCCCTCGGCGAAGATGGTGATGGATTCGACGATGTCGTCGCCTTCCATCGCGCTGTCCACGGAAACGCCGATCGGCACCGTGTTGCCGTTTTCGGCGATCTCGGGAGCATTCAGCGTGAGCTTGCCTTCTTCGGGCGTTGCTCCGCCGGTGATCTCCATCATTGCCTTGTCAACTGCGGCTGCATCGGCCCGGGCGCTACCGGCACTCATGCCGGTTACCGCGAAAAGGGCGGCTCCAGCCGACAGGGTCAGGGCCTGACGACGATTGATATTCATGCGCCTTTCTCCTTCTTGTTCTGGTCTGTTCTGGTTCATTCTTTGAGCGTCGCGAGATAGGCAACGACGTCCTCTACATCCTGAGCCGACAGGATCGTCTTGCCGGCAAATTCCTTGGCCGGATTCTTGCCGACCTTCAGGGTATAGAAGCCGGGCATCACCGTCTGGTCACCGAAGACTTCCTTGGAGTTTGCAACGATCGCTCGAAGCTGATCGACCGAATAACGATCGGCCACGCCGTCAAGTGCCGGTCCGACTTCGCCATGGAACAGCTCGTTCTTCATGTCCGAATTGGCGTGGCAGGCCAGGCAGTTGCCAAGCTTCTTGTTCTTGAAGACGCCTGCGCCGGCCTTGGCGTCGCCGGCATTGCCGGAGACGGACATGGCGACGGCACCATCCTCAAACTTCACGTCATCGGGAGCAGTCTCGGCCCAAGCCGCCGTAGCGGCAAGCGAACCCGCCATGACCGCGACCGCAATCAGATTGCGTGCAGAATTCATTGTTTGATTTCCTCCTCTGCATTACGCAGCACTCCCCTCCACCGGAAAACCGGATCGGAAAATGCCCCTCCATCCGTGCCACCGTAACTGTTGAATAATCCGATTTCAACGAATTTATTCGGATTCTTGCATATGTTGGCACATTCGTTCGCACCCGGTAGCGGGTACAAGTCAAACCGGAATCCTCGCGCAAAGCCAGATGAAATCGACCCGCGAGCGCTGTTTTTGCCCGCAACAATCTGTTTGCAATCAACTTTTTCGTGGCACCTGCCCTGTTCAAATGGCTGGTTGCCTACGAAGATCCGGCAATCCGGGACTTGTTCCCAGTCCTATTCAGTTACCTGCGTATTGCCCGCAGTCCCCTCGTTGAAGCGGCGATTGTAATAGTCCTGGAATGATTCTTCCTTCTCATAGCCCTTGTTGCGCACCCAGATGAACATCTCGGTGAACGTCTTCTTCTTGAACGCTCCGGGCATCACGGCAACTGCAGCTCTGGCAGCGTCCGTATTCTCGGGTACGTCTTCGGGCATGAACAGAAATGTCGGGGTGAAGAGCAACCGCCATTTGCGGGACGCGGTCTTTTCGGTCAGCGATTCGCCATCGAGATCGGTCACCTCCTCGGCGCCGTGGATGTTGTATTGCACGACCATGAAGTTGTCCTTGATGTAGTCGCGAATCTCGGGAACGGAGAGGATGTTTTCGTGCACCTCCTTGCAGTAGATGCAGCCGCGCTGTTCGAACACCAGCACAAGGCGCTTGCCCTGGGACTTGGCTTCCTCGATATCCTCTGCGATGTCCCTGAAGGTGTGCGAGAACCACTCTTCCTTGTGCAATCCGTCATCGCCAATCGTAAAGGCGAGCGACACTGTCGGCACCGCCATTGCCGCGATGAATGCGGCGGCTGCCACGTTTCTCATGAATCCGAACATTTGAACCTCCCTTTCATGAATTCTGGCTCTGGCCGGCCGTTCAACCGACCTGCTGAAATGCCGGGAACGTGTCGAGCAGCCACTGGGCAATGCGCGACATCGAGCCGGTAAAGAACAGGATTCCTGTAACAATCAGCAACAGGCCCATCGCAATCTCGATCTTGTGCATGTGCTGCTTGACGCGATTCGCCCAGCCGAGAAACCGGCTTGCAAAGGCTGCAGCAAGCAGGAACGGGATGCCGATGCCAAGAGAATAGGACGCAAGCAGCGTCGCTCCCTTCATCGCGGTATCTTCGGCCCCTGCCATGAACAGAATGGCAGCAAGGACCGGTCCGACGCAAGGTGTCCAGCCGAACGCAAAGGCCAACCCCATCACGAACGCCCCCAGATAACCGGCAGGCTTGTTCCGCACATCAATGCGGGCCTCGCGATACAGGAGACCGATCTTGAACACGCCGATGAAGTGAAGGCCCATGATGATGATGAGGACACCGGCGATCTTCGACAGGATGTCGAAATACTCGGCAATCGTCTGGCCGATGAAACTCGCGGTAGCGCCTAGGGATACGAAAACGACCGAGAACCCTAGCACGAAGAAAACTGCCGAAAGCAGGATCCTGCGGCCTGTGCCCGTCTCTATTGTCTCCTCTCCAAGCTGGGAGAAACTGACCCCCGCAAGATATGCCAGGTAAGGCGGTACAATTGGCAGCACGCACGGTGAAACGAATGACAAGAGGCCCGCAACGAACGCGCCCCAAATGCTCACATCAAGCATCAAGATCCTCCCCAGAACCGTTAGACCGGAATCATCGCATTTACCAATGTCGGGCCGAACCCGTCGGATGCAACGGATTTTGCGCACAGGCTATAGAAAATATTCGCCGTTTGCTATATGTAGAAGGCATTGTTTTTGCACGTTCGGAAACCACATATGCCGAAGACATTGAACCGCCAACAGGCCGCAGGCATGAAGACACGATTCGGAAATCTGATCATGGTTGCCATCAGGGCTCCGCTGAAACCAGTCGCCACTGCGGTTGCAGGTGCCATGCTGCTCATCGGATCGTCCGTTTCTGGAGGCATGTTGTCCAGTTCGGCGCAGGCAGCAGAGCTCTTAATGCTTGAACAGGCCGGTTGCGCCTGGTGCCGCAAATGGGAGGCTGAGATCGGTCCGGTCTATGACAAAACCGAGCAGGCCAAGGTCGCCCCGATTCGCAAGGTGGACATCAACGCGCCGTGGCCTGACGATCTGGCCGATATCCGCAAGGAACGGTTTACTCCCACATTCGTTCTGATCGACGGCGGTATTGAGGTCGCGCGCATGCGAGGGTATACCGGCGACGAGTTTTTCTGGTTTCTGCTCGATGAAATGCTGCAGAAACTGCCCGCAAAACCCAAGGTTGAAGGTTAAGAGATGATCGGGCCGGAGGTGGCTCCGGGTCGGCAAAGGACTAGGCTATGACTTTTCCAAAAATATCAGCAGATGCGACGCCGGGCGAGTTCAACGAACTCATGTCCCAGGCCCGTCAGGCCAGTGACCTGTTGAAGGCATTGTCGCATGAGACGCGCCTTCTTATTCTTTGCCTCCTCTCCGAGGGCGAAAAGTCTGTTTCCGAATTGGAGGAAATCATGTCGATGCCCCAGGCGGCAGTATCGCAGCAGCTAGCGCGCCTGCGTTTCGACAAGCTCGTTCTGACGAGGCGCGAAGGCCGCATGATCTATTACCGGATTGCCAGCGACGAGGTTGGCGGCATCATCGAGCAGCTCTATGGCATGTTCTGCTCGCCGGTTCGTACACCAGTGAAATAGCCGGAACCTCAATTCCCCGCACCTTGAGACGTGTAGTTTTATTCGGCTCCGTGCAAACGGGGCCGTTTTTGTGATTCCAGCGTACTTGTGCCGCACCACAGTGAAATAAACGAATATGTGCATATGGACGCTCTGCCCCACGTGTGCCATCCTTCGAGACAGTGCGAAAGGGAGGAGTTCGCCGCCTTGGATCCGGAACAGATCTGGTTGCCGTTAAGCGGTCTTGTAGCTGGCACTGCCCTTGGCTTCATAGCCAGGCGCAACTTCTTCTGCACGCTTTCCGCCCTGGAGCAACACTGGTATGGCGGCAATTCCGACGGCTTGCGCATCT
The DNA here is from genome assembly GCA_020637805.1 of Nitratireductor sp. Lineage (GTDB taxonomy): Bacteria > Pseudomonadota > Alphaproteobacteria > Rhizobiales > Rhizobiaceae > Salaquimonas. The sequence continues at coordinate 297,280 of JACKJU010000001.1, forward strand.
GGGTTCTTTCGGCGGTAGTTGCAGCAGCGATTACCCAATCGCTTTCGTTCTCCGGCTTGATCGACGTCTCCCAGAGCTTCTACCTCAGCCCTGTATTTGGCTGGCTTGGTACCGTCATTGGCGGAATTTCGTTTGGTATCGGCATGGCGCTTGTGGGAACCTGCAGCTTCGGCGCGCTGGTTCGCCTCGGTGGCGGGAGCCTGAAAAGCCTGATTGCCTGCATCGTTCTGGCGATTGCCGCTCTTTCCACACAGCGCGGCCTTCTGGCATTCAGCCGCACGGAGTTCTTCGACCATTTCGCCGTCCGCCTGCCCTCCTCCACACAGACCTTGCCGGACATCATTTCGGCGTTTGCAGGTATCAATCTTTTAAATACCCGCAACAGTCATCATCATTGCGATACCCTTCACATGGGTATTCTCCGATCCCAAATTCCGTAGAAATCTGAAGGCCATAGTGACGGGAACCGCCATTGGCGTGATCGTAACGTTCGGGTGGATTGTCACGAGCAAGATTTCCACGATTTCGTTCACGCCCGTAACCGTCGAGTCAGCCAGTTTCGTCGCGCCCGTGGGCGCGCTCATTCTGAAGGTCATTTCGTTTGCCGGAAATACGTCGGACTACAGCGTTGCGCTGGTTCCTGGCGTTATCATTGGCGCTGCCATTGCCGCCTTCATCGCCGACGACGTGCGCTGGGAGGCATGCGACGATGCGCGGGAACTGTCCCGTCACATTGTCGGCGCGCTGGCCATGGGGTTCGGCGGAATTCTTGCCGCCGGTTGCACGATCGGCCAGGGCGTCAGCGCGGCGTCGCTGCTCGTGCTGTCAGCGCCGGTCGCATTGGCGTCCATCGTACTTGGAGCACGGATCGGGCTTGCCTGGCTGCTCGAAGGTTCGCTGATGGCCGCATTCCGCCGGTAAGTTCCGTCGCGGAGCCCGAGACGCGATTACTCCGGACTCTTCAGAGCTTGGCGTCTCAGCCCTGAACGAAGCGGTAGGCATCACCGCTTTTCTCGACGCGTCCGAGACCGCCATTGGGCAGATGATAACCGATGATCTGGATCCTGTCGCCAGCGAGTCGGTCCAGAAGGGATAGCCTGGTTTCAACGCCCTGCTGGGGATCCTGGTCCGAGCCGGAAAACCAGCCTGGCTTCTCGAACGAGACGACGTGGTTAGTCAGCGCATCGCCAACCACCATCAGGGACTGCGATCCACCATGCACCACGAACGATGTGTGGCCGGGGGTATGCCCCCGCGTGTCGACCGCCTCGATTCCGGGAAGGACCTCTGAACCGGCATCGAACAGATTGACCCGCTCACCCATGGCTTCAAGCCGGTTCCTGGCACCGATTGCGAAAGATTCCCTGCCCTCGCTCATCAGATTGACGGTATTCTCATCGTTCCAGAATTCCCATTCGACGCGGGGAAAGTGGAGATTTGCATCGGGAAAGGTGATTTCGTCGAAATCGTCCAGAATGCCCCAAAGATGATCCGGGTGTCCGTGGGTGAACACAACATCCGTGATCGTAGCCGGATCGATGCCCGCTTCGGCAAGTGATTGGGGAAGTTCCCCCGCGCTCGGCATGAAATTGCTGCCGGAACCGGCATCGAACAGGATCTTTCGATCGCTGTCCTCGACCAGCGTGATATTGAGTTCGGGTTCCAAAGCTTCCGTGCCGAGCTTGTTGGCCTCTAGAAACGGGATCAGTTCCGATTTTTCGACATCGGGAAACAGGAACGAGACCGGCAGAACGAGATTGCCGTCCGAGACGGTGGTGATCTTGCGGCCATCCAGTTCCATGAGTGTCTCGGCACGGGCAACCCTCCGCGCTCCAAGTGCAAAGCCGGTCGCGATGAGGCCACCCGCCAGGAGCAGATCGCGCCGGTTGGTGCGCCACAATTCCGGTGAGGATTTTCTGCCTGCGCTGACTGAATGTTTCATCTGTCTCTTCCGTTTTCCGAATTGTTCCTGAACGTGTTTCGCCACGTCGTCGTGATCGCAAGTCACTGTCCGGCATGCCGCAAGTGTCGAGCGCTCCGGCCGGGCCACCTGACGCAATGCCGGTAACTGTCTTCAATCTTGCTTCAGGCCACCGCCCGCGAAAGCGCGCATTGGGACCAGAGATCACATAGCGCACCCACTAGATGATCGATATCGGCATCGCTGTGCAACGGCGACGGCGTGAAACGAAGCCGCTCGGTTCCAACCGGAACCGTTGGATAGTTGATCGGCTGAACGTAAATTCCGTACTGGTCCATCAGCACGTCCGCGATGAATTTGCACTTCTTGGCGTCGCCTACCATCACCGGCACGATATGGCTGGGATTTGGAACGTGGGGGATGCCGCGCGCATCAAGCCTTGCCCTGAAGGCTGCAACGTTTTCCCGCTGCCTGCGCCGTTCCACATCGCTCTCTTTCAGATGGCGGATCGAAGCAAGCGCGCCGGCGGCAATCGCTGGCGGCAATGCGGTGGTGAAGATGAAGCCAGAGGCGAAGGAGCGCACGAAGTCGCACAGCTCCCGTGAGCCGGTGATATATCCGCCCATTACGCCAAACGCCTTGCCGAGCGTGCCCTCGATCACGGTCACGCGGTCCATAAGGCCTTCGCGTTCGGCGATACCGCCACCACGCGGACCGTAAAGGCCGACCGCATGAACCTCGTCCAGGTAGGTCATCGCGCCAAACTCGTCTGCAAGATCGCAAATCTCACGGATCGGGGCGATGTCTCCATCCATGGAATAAACGCTTTCGAAGGCGATCATCTTGGGCGCATCCGGATCAGCAGCCTCAAGCTTGCTGCGCAGATCCTTGAGATCGTTGTGCTTCCAGATAACCCGCTGGCATTTGCTGTGGCGAATGCCTTCGATCATCGATGCGTGGTTGAGCGCATCGGAAAAGACGATCATTCCCGGAATGCGCGCCGCAAGGGTTCCGAGCGCCGCCCAGTTGGACACGTATCCGGAAGTGAAAATGAGGCCCGCTTCCTTGCCGTGCAGATCGGCCAGTTCGCGCTCGAGCAGCACATGATAGTGGTTGGTGCCCGAAATATTGCGCGTGCCGCCTGCGCCGGCACCGCATTTGTGCAACGCCTCTTCCATCGCGGCGATGGTCGCTGGATGCTGGCCCATGCCGAGATAGTCATTGGAGCACCAGACGGTTACGTCACGCTCGCTGCCATCGCTGTTGTGGAAGGTAGCCGCCGGAAACGCGCCGTTATGCCGTTCAAGATCGGCAAACACACGGTAGTTTCCCGCTTCATGAAGCTTCCCGAGCTCCTCCCGGAAGAATTCATCAAAACGCATAGAAATTTCCCTATATGACAAGTTCACAATGCCTTTCACCAACAGGGCCTGTCAAGACTTGTGTAGGGAATAATCCCCGGGGCACGAATTCTCAGGCTTCGGCGGGAGCCGCATCAGAAATTCGCAACTGCATCCGGCGCTGACCCTGCCAAACATTGACGTCGAGATTTCCGGCAATGTGAAAGCGCCTGCCCTGCCCCTGGATCAAGGCTCTCCCGAGCGCTTCATCGGCAATGCGGAAGCCGATTGCGCGGAGCGTTGCACCGTCACTTCCCTTCAATGTCGCGCTCACGTGATCCCGGCCCACCGGGCTGGAAGAAACGATCAGGTGGTTAGGAAGCGCGAACATGGGCTGCGGATGCCCCGCGCCATACGGACCCGCCTTCTCCAGCAATCCGTGCAGTTCCAGACTTGCCCCACGTGCCGAAAGTGCGCCATCGAGTTTCAGGACTTGCGCCTCGTTTGCCTTCAAAACGGCATCGCGGAGCCGTTCCTCCATGAAGGCCCGCAGGTCGCCCAGTTTTTCCCGGCGTACGGTGATGCCTGCCGCCATGGGGTGGCCACCGCCCTTTTCTACGACACCCTCTGAAACCGCAGCGCGAACGGCCTTGCCCAGATCCACGCCGGCAATCGAGCGGCCCGAGCCGGTTCCCTTGCCGTTACCGTCGAAGGCGATGGCGATACTCGGCAGGCGGTAGCGGTCCTTCATGCGCGAAGCCAGAAGGCCCACGACACCTGGATGCCATCCCTGCCGCTCGGTTATCAGGACCGCCGGTTTCTGAGCGCCAGCCAGTTCCGCATCGGCTTCGGCGAACGCCTCTTCGAGCATGACCGCCTCGACAGCCTGCCTTTCGGCATTCAGCTTCTCGAGTTGTTCGGCGATCTCGTTTGCCTCGTATTCGTCGGAAGTCGACAACAGGCGCGCGCCCAGCGCAGCGTCTCCAATGCGCCCGCCGGCATTGATGCGCGGACCAAGCAGGAAGCCGAGGTGATAGGGCTGCACCGGACCATCGAGCCTTGCCGCCCGTGCCAGCGCGGTCAGGCCGACGTTTGCCTGAGAACGCATCACCTTGAGCCCGCTGACCACAAAGGCCCGGTTCAGCCCCTTGAGCGGAACGACGTCGCACACGGTGGCAAGCGCCACCAGGTCGAGCAGCGACATCAGGTCAACGCCGCCCGCCACTCCCTTCTTCCTCAATTCGCGCTGAACGGCCACGAGGGTCATGAAGACCACACCGGCGGCGCAAAGATGCCCCAGGCCGGAAAGATCATCCTGGCGATTGGGATTGACCAGCGCGTGGGCAACCGGCATTTCGACGCCCATCTGGTGGTGATCGAGAACGACCACATCCCTTCCCAGGCGTGCGGCCTCTTCCAGCGCTTCGAAACTCGTTGCGCCGCAATCGGCGGTGATTATGAGGCTGTTTCCCCTGTCCGCAAGCTCGCGCATTGCCTGCACATTCGGTCCGTAGCCCTCGAATATGCGATCCGGAATGTAGATTTCGCACTCACAGCCTGCCCCGGCGAAAAACCGCTTCAGCATGGCCGCAGATGATCCGCCATCGACATCGTAGTCGCCGAATATGGCGATGCGCTCACGTCTCGTCACTGCAGCGGCAAGACGCGCGGCTGCTGCTTCCATGCCTGTCAGGACAGATGGATCAGGCATCAAATCGCGCAATTTCGGGTCCAGGAACCGCTCCGCTTCCTCTTGCCCGATACCGCGTGCGGCAATCACGCGTGCGACCAGTTCCGGAATTCCCGTTGTCTGGGCTATGGCTGTGGCGGTGTTCCGGGTGACACCGTCAAGCCGCTCCACCCAGCGCAGCCCGCGCAGGGAGTTGGAAACGCCTAGAAAATCGCGTTGGGTGCCGTCCACGAAAACCATGCGGGCGTTATAGAACGAAGATAGACGGATAACCTAGACCGTTTTCCACTACCGGCGAAAACGGCTGATTTCATCGAACAACCAAGTTCATTATCGCGTTTCGCGTTCGCCGGTTCCGCCAAGACCGAATTGTTGCCAGACGGATTTGGCTTTCACGAAGCAACCGCCCTCACACCAATCACGCAGGCTTGTCGAACTTGTGCTCGCCCTGGTGCGTTGCCCGGATCTCGCGGATCGTGCCGCTCGATGAGCGCATAACGAGCGTATGGGTGGTAATGCCGTTGCGTCCGAAGCGGACGCCAGAGAGCATGTTGCCATCCGTGACACCGGTGGCGGCGAAGATCACGTCACCCTTCGCCATTTCTTCCATGGTATAGGCCTTCTTGGGATCGGAGACGCCCATCTTTGCGGCGCGCTCGATCTTTTCGGGCGTATCGAGGATCAGGCGGCCCTGCATCTGGCCGCCAATGCAGCGCAGTGCTGCAGCGGCAAGCACGCCTTCCGGCGCGCCACCGATACCGATGTAGATGTCGATACCGGTCTGATCAGGATCGGTAGTGTGGATGACACCGGCGACATCGCCATCGCCGATCAGGCGAATTGCAGCGCCGGTCGCGCGCACTTCCTCGATCAGGCGGGCATGGCGCGGCCTGTCCATGATGCAGGCGGTAAGGTCGGAGACCTTGACGCCCTTTTCCTTCGCCACCCGCTTGAGGTTTTCCTCGGCAGGCGCATCGATGTCGATCAGCCCGGCCGAGTAGCCCGGCCCGATGGCGATCTTGTCCATGTAGACGTCAGGGGCATAGAGCAGGTTGCCGCGCTCGGCCATGGCTATGACGGCAAGCGAGTTTGGCTGGTTCTTGGCGCAGATGGTCGTGCCTTCAAGTGGATCGAGCGCGATATCGACCGCCGAACCTTTCTTGTTGCCCACCTCTTCGCCGATGTAGAGCATCGGCGCTTCGTCACGCTCGCCCTCACCGATGACGATCCGGCCATCGATTGGAAGTCGGTTGAGTTCGGTACGCATTGCGTCCACGGCCGCCTGGTCAGCCATCTTTTCGTCGCCATGGCCGCGCAAACGGGCCGCAGCCACTGCCGCCGCCTCGGATACGCGTGCCAATTCAAGGGTCAGAATGCGGTCAAGCTGCTTCTCGCTGCCGGTTGTCGTGGCCATCTTGATCTCCGAAATTTCGCCTGGACTGTTTCACCTTCAGGTGTAAACAGGCAGGATCAGCAAGTAACTGAATTCCTTGACGCGTTTCGATTTTTCCAATTCCGTCAAATTCGAAAGCGCTCTGGTCGGACGTGGTATCACCCTTTGAGCAAGTGATTGCAATCCCGGAATTTTTTTCAATCGTTTGATTTCGCAGACGCAGCCGGAAAACTCACAATTCAATGCGGATCATCTGCGGGCGGGCAATGAGATGACCGTCACCCTCAATCGCCTCGATGGCCGCGCGAACCGCAGATTCGGTCGTTTCGTCGGTAATCAGGATGATTGTCTTGGCCTCCCCGTCCTCGACGGGACGCGCCGGAGCGTGCTGGACAATCGAGTCCAGCGAGATGTCGTGTTCGGCCATCCTGGTCGCGATGGAGGCAAACACGCCGGTCTTGTCACGCACCGTGAAGCGGATGAAGTACCCGCCCTCGTGGGTGCGCATGCGAGCCTTGCGATACGGCTCCAGTTCGGCTGCGGGCCTGCCGAGTGCGGGCGCAATCTGGCGTCCCGGACGGCTCTTTGCGATGTCGCAGATATCGCCAGCAACGGCCGAAGCAGTGGCCATGCCACCTGCCCCCGGTCCTGAGAGCACGAGTTCGCCAACAATATCGGCCTCCAGCGCAACAGCGTTGGTAACGCCGCCGATCTGGGCAATCTCGGATTCAAGCGGCACCATGGTCGGATGCACGCGCTGCTCGATGCCGGACGCCGTCTTCTGGCAAACGCCCAACAGCTTGATGCGGTAGCCCAGTTCATGGGCAGCCTCGATGTCGGCGTTGGTGATGTTGCTGATGCCTTCGACATAGATTTCGTCGGCTGCAATCTGGCTGCCAAAAGCGATCGACGTCAGAATTGCGAGCTTGTGGGCGGTATCGAAGCCACCAATATCGAATGTGGGGTCAGCCTCGGCGTAACCCAGGCGCTGTGCGTCTGCGAGGCAGTCCTCGAAGGATATGCCCTCGTTTTCCATGCGTGTGAGCATGTAGTTGCAGGTACCGTTCAAAATGCCGTAGACGCGGGTAATGTCGTTGGCCGAGAGCGCCTCACGCATCGTCTTGATGATCGGGATACCGCCTGCAACCGCAGCCTCGAAGTTGAGAATGAGGCCGTTTTCCTCGGCAAGCGCAGCAAGTTCGACACCGTGCCGGGCAAGGAGAGCCTTGTTGGCGGTAACGACATGCTTTCCGGACTTGAGTGCTGCACGCACGCTTTCCAGCGCCGCCCCGTCCTCGCCGCCGATCAACTCGACAAACACATCAATGCCGCTTTGCGCCAATTTGACCGGATCATCGAAGAATTCCGCACCGGTGAGATCGCAGCCGCGATCCTTGTCCCTGCTGCGCGCCGAAAAGGCGGCAACATCAATACGTCGCCCGCAACGGTTGGCCAGCGCGTTCTGCTTGTTGTTGAGGACATTGACCAGGGAGGCGCCGACCGTGCCGACACCGGCAATGCCGATCTTGAGGGGATTTTCCATAGTGTGTTCCAGTTCCCGGACGGGAGTGTGACTAGAGCGCTTTCGATTTTGACGGAATCGGAAAGATCGAAACGCGTCAATGAATTCACTTACTTGCTGATCCTGTCTGCTCACACCTGAAGGTGAGATAGTCTGACGGACCTGCGCCGCGCGAATGCGACGCATGCCGCAATCGCGGCAGCCCGCAGTCCTGAATCCGGCGGAAGTGTTAATCGGACCAGCGCTAAACTGCAAGGCCGCAGGCCGCATCAAACGGCGGTGCGAAAATTACTCCGCCGCCTGCGACGTGGACTGGTGGTCGCGGAAGAACTTCTTGAGATTGCGCGCAGCCTGGCGGATGCGTTGCTCGTTTTCGACCAGCGCAATGCGCACATGGTTGTCACCGAATTCGCCGAAGCCTATTCCCGGAGAAACCGCGACATCGGCCTTCTCGATCAGAAGTTTCGAAAACCCGACCGAACCCAGATGCTCGAACTGCTTGGGTATCGGTGCCCAGGCAAACATGGTGGCTGGCGGCGGCGGGACATCCCATCCCGCCTTGGCAAAGGTCTCGACCATCACATCACGGCGCTTCTTGTATATCTGTCGGGCGTTTTCGATCTCGTGATCCTGGGTATTGATGGCAAATGCAGCCGCGACCTGGATCGGCGTGAATGCGCCATAATCGAGATAGGATTTCACGCGCGTCAGGGCCGAGATCATTCTTTCATTGCCGACTGCGAAACCCATGCGCCAGCCAGGCATGGAGTATGTCTTCGACATCGAGGTGAATTCGACCGAAATATCCATTGCGCCCGGTACCTGCAGAATTGATGGCGGCGGCACATCGTCGAAGTAGATTTCCGAATAGGCGAGATCCGACAGAATGAGAATGTCGTGCTTCTTGGCGAAGCGAACCACATCGCGGTAGAAATCCAGCGTCGCCAGCAATGCGGTGGGATTTGACGGATAGTTCAAGATGAGGGCCGTGGGCGACGGAATGGAATGGCGCACGCCCCTCTCCAGCGAATGGAAGAACTCGTCGCCCGGCTCCGCCGCAATGGAACGCACCACCGCTCCCGACATGATGAAGCCGAAGGAATGGATCGGATAGGTCGGGTTCGGCACGAGGACCACGTCGCCTGGAGCGGTGATCGCCTCGGCCATATTGGCAAACCCCTCCTTGGAACCCAGCGTCGCGACGACCTGGGTCTCGGGATTGAGGCGAACACCGAAGCGCCGTTCATAATAGGCTGCCTGAGCCTGGCGCAGCCCCTTGATGCCCTTGGATGCAGAGTAGCGGTGCGTGCGTCCGTCCTGTGCCGCTTCGCACATCTTGTCGACGATGGCCTGAGGGGTCGGAAGGTCCGGGTTACCCATGCCCAGGTCGATGATGTCCGCGCCCGCCGCGCGCGCCTGTGCTTTGAGCCTGTTTACTTCGGCAAAAACATAGGGCGGCAGTCGCCGGATCTTGTAGAATTCCTGGTTGGACATCGGGTTGGGCCTTTTTCGACCGGGTTGACAAAGGATGCGCCAAACAGCGCGCACAAGCGCCGCTTATGAGGCTAATTCTCGATTTTTTTCAAGGCCTGATTGTAGTGTGACCCGGCCTTGGCCCGCAAGCGGCGTATCGATTCCTGTTCGGCCCGCAATTCCTCGTCCGAAATCTTGCCCTGCGCGGCAAGGGCTTCAGCGGCCATTTCGCGCTTGAGCGCCTCCTGTTCCTGCGGCGACATTGGCGAAGCTGCCGAAACCGGTACAGGGCCCACCTGCGGCTGGTTTCCGCTCGCCACGGAATTTGCCGCCTTGGCGCGTATCTCTTCAACGGCCTGACGCTTGGCAACCTCGGGTTCTTGTGCCGGAACCATCGCCTGGGCACCGGCTTGCGGCCCCTTCACGGGTAACGCCACTGGTGCCGCATTCCCGCCTGGCTGCACGCCAACGGTCTGCTGAGCGGCAATGGAAGTCTGGGGCGCCCGAGTGTCGCGCGCGCCCACGCCTGCCAGAGTTCCATCGACCGATCTGCATCCGGCAATGGCAGGAAGCATGACGCAAACAGCCGCCAGCATGGAGCGCACACCGTATGGCAACCCGTTGTTCATGAATTCCCCTGATATGATTGGTACCACGTAAGCTGATAGCCGTATAAGTACAACAACATGCTTAACGGATTTCGAACCTGCCGGAGCCGCTCCATTCACTCGCGTTCGACGAATGTTTGCCATCCTTTTTGGTTCGAAATGTGGTAGTAAGCAGGAACTACCAAGGGAGGAGGCCCGCAAATGGGCAAGGAAAAGAAGAAGAAGAAAAAGTCCGAAACGGGCTCGAAGAAGGTTGTGAGCCACGCGAAGAGCGGCAAGCATGCTGCCAAGCAGGAGGCTTTTGCGCCCGCTGGCCCGGGCCATAACTCCGGCGAGAAGATCGACATCGCATCTGGCTCTGCCGAGACCATGGAGGCAAATGGTGCGCCTTCGACCATGATGGGAGGGATGGAACAACCCTCACCCGCCCATTATGCGCCACTTGATGCAGCTCCACCGCCACCTCCGCCGCCAGTTAAACCGGCAACGGAGCCGGAAAAACCTTCTCCTCCAGCGCAGTCAGCACCCGCCAACGATTCCAGGGAAGCCAAGCCCAAGGCAGCAGACGGCGGCACCGAAAACCGCAAGCAACCCGGCAAAGACGCGGAGAAGGCGCCGATTGCCTGGCAGGTTCGCGATCCGGAAGCATTCGCGGTCAACCTTGCAAAGATGATGGAGGAAGCGGGCAAGGCTGCCTCCGCATGGCTGAAACCGCGTGGCGACGAGGAGTCACGCGCCGTTCAGTACGGGCAGAATTTCGAAGAGGTCACCAAGACACTGTCCAAGGTGAGCGAATACTGGCTTACCGACCCCAAACGCGCGCTCCATGCGCAGACACATCTATTTTCGCGCTATCTCGACTTGTGGAACACTTCGATCAAGCGCATGGCCGGTGAAGAGGCTGGCGACGTGATCACCCCCGAGCGGGGCGACGGACGGTTCAAGGATCCCGAATGGGAAGAGAACCAGTTCTTCAACTTCGTCAAGCAGGCCTATCTCATCACATCGGGTTGGGCGAGTGACCTGGTCGAGCAGACCCAGGGCCTGGACGATCATACGAAACACAAGGCAATCTTCTACACACAGCAGTTGATCAACTCGCTCTCCCCGACCAACTTTCCCGCCCTCAACCCGGAGGTCCTGCGCGAGACATTCGAAAGCAATGCCGAGAATTTCGTGAAAGGCGTTCACGCGCTGGCCGAGGACATCGAGCGCGGCGGCGGCGAACTGCGCTTGCGGCAGGCCGATGACAAGGGATTCGAGGTAGGCCGCAACGTGGCCAACACACCGGGAAAGGTGGTTTCGCAAAACGACATATGCCAGGTGATCCAGTACGAGCCGACAACGGAAAAAGTGCGCAAGCGGCCGCTGGTGATTGTCCCGCCATGGATCAACAAGTTCTACATTCTCGATCTCAACGAGAAGAAGTCCTTCATCCGCTGGTGCGTCGACCAGGGCCATACCGTCTTCGTGATTTCCTGGGTCAATCCCGACGAGCGCCAGGCAGGCAAAAGCTTCGAGAACTATGCCCGTGAAGGTATCATTCACACTCTGGACGTGGTCGAGGACATTACCGGCGAGAGGGGAAGCAATCTTATCGGTTACTGCGTGGGGGGAACTCTTCTCGCTGTAACCCTGGCGTTGATGGCAAGATCGGGAGATACGCGCGCGGCCAGTGCAACCTTTCTGACCACCCAGGTCGATTTCACGCATGCCGGCGATCTCAAGGTATTCGTCGATGAAGAGCAGGTGTCACGGGTCGAGGAAACGATGGCCGAAAAGGGCTATCTCGACGGCGCGAAGATGGCTACCGCCTTCAACCTGCTCAGATCCCGGGACCTGATCTGGCCCTATGTCGTCAACAACTACATGCGCGGCAAGGATCCGATGCCGTTCGACCTGCTCTACTGGAATGCGGATTCGACGCGCATGCCGGCGGCCAACCATTCGTTTTACCTGCGCAACTGCTACCTTGAGAACAACCTGTCGCGCGGCAAGATGGAACTGGCAGGAGAGAAGCTCGACCTTGGCGAAGTCACGATCCCGATCTACAACCTGGCAACGCGCGAGGACCATATCGCCCCCGCCAAGTCTGCCTACCTGGGATCGCAATTCTTCGGCGGAAAGGTGGAATTCGTTCTGACCGGCTCCGGTCACATTGCCGGTGTCGTGAACCCGCCCGCAGCCAACAAGTACCAATACTGGACAGGCCCCAAACCGGTTGGAGATATCGACGACTGGCTTCCGCGCGCGGAAGAACATCCAGGTTCATGGTGGATCCATTGGGACGCGTGGCTGAAAGAGCAGGATGACACAATGGTCGAGGCACGCACCATTGGCTCAGCAAAGTTCCCTCCAATCGAGGCTGCCCCCGGATCTTACGTCAAGGTGAAGATCTAGCAGACATTCTGGCGAGCGCCGGTCGCAGCCTGCCGGGGACACGCGGATCGGCTTGCATTGCGCACCTGCAACATGGCGCGGCATTTGTTCTCACATTCGGTTCAAAACATCAGAATGGGCTTGCAGGCAAATGTACCGGTGATAAGATTTTTAAATGCGGCAAGGCGTGACACCGCCTGGCATGAACTTGAATTTTCAAAGGAGACTTGCCCAATGAAACGCGCAATCGCTGTTTTCACCCTCGTTGCCGGCACGGTTGCCGGATCCCTTTCGGCTTCGGCCGCAATGATGAACATGGATGGCATGAAGATGATGATGCAGTGCCGTAGCGACTGCAACACCCAGTACATGCAGTGCCTTGGCGAAGCCAACAAGACCACCAGCGATCCGATGATGGCACTCGAGCAGACAAAAATGAACTTCATGATGTCTTCCGAATGCGGAAAGGCTGCAATGGAGTGCAAATCCTCCTGCCAGTAAGCGGGACGGTTTGCCGTTTGGGGATTGCACGCCGGCTTTGTGCCTGCGCAGTGAAGTTCGTTTAACGGCAATTGACGCGTAACTTGCCCGGGATCGTGACTGCCCGGCAGGGTAACGCTGCTTAGGTTTGTCTCCACTTCAACAGAGCCCGCTGCCCTTAATCAGCAGCGGGTTTTCGTTTGCGCTGCAGGCGGCGCGAATACGATTTCTTGCGTTCAATCGCAGAGATTGCACAACACCCGCCCTGCCCAGTTCCCTCGCCTGACAAACCTGTCCCACACACGGAAATATCCGATCAAACAGTGGTTCCGCCATTTCTGGCACGATCCCTGCACCTCATTGCCCTGAGTGAATGCCGCACCGGACATCTGTTCTGTTTCGGCACGAAAACAAGAAGAAAGAACAAAGCCGGAGTGGGCCAAGGGTGGAGTTGGCAATGAGACTGAAAAATTCGCAGGACCTGTTCTCGTATTGGGACCGCATGCGCGCAGGAAGAGACGCACCGTCGCGTGAGGAAATCGAACCCAGCGATATCCGCAACCTGCTTGCAGATACATTCATCCTCGATATTTCCCGGGTACACCGCGCGATTTCGTATCGCCTGGCCGGAACGAGGCTTTGCACTGCCTATGGCCGCGAATTGAAAGGGCTGGGTTTCCTGGTCAACTGGCGCGAGGAAGATGCCTTCCAGATTGCCAAGGTAGCCAGCAAGGTATTCACCGACTTCCAGCCTCACGTTGTGTCCTATACCGGCGAAACGGATTCGGGCCGCGCTATCGAGTATGAGATGCTCATGCTGCCGCTCTTGCCGATGGACGACGGTTCCGCCCGGGTGCTGGGCGTTGCAAGCCCAACCACGTTGCCTTTCTGGCTCGGTGTCGAACCACTCGCAGTTAACAGGCTGAATTCAGCACGAGCCATTCAGAAAATTGCCCGCAGCGGCAGTATGGCGCCGCCCCTTGCCCACTCCGGAAACGGTTCGGACCTGCCTTCAGCGGCAAATCCCGGCAAAAAGCCGCGCAAGGTAGCCCATCTTACCGTTCTGGATGGCGGACGAAAGGAATAGCGCTGATTGCCCGGGCAGCTTGACCAACTGCCGGTAGTGGGCCTGCGCCGCACTTTCGCGGCATGATGGTCAATAAATCCTTGCCGAAATGTTCGACTGGCGAGTTCTCGTCATGACAAAGAAAATCTGAATTTGTTCCGCAAATTACCAATCCTTAACCATCCCTGTTCGATATTGCGATACGGGAATGCAGCTTCCCGCCCTGGGAAACTTCAGAAGTGTGTTGAATGTTTGCGGCAGAAAGACAAGAAATCCAGGCGATGCTCACGGAAAAGGAACGCGAGTTTTCTCGCGTTGACCTTACCCTGTTCGGACGCTTCATGCTGGAAAACCGCCAGGAATTTCCCTGTCAGGTAATCAACATGTCTCCGGGCAGCGCTGCCCTGCTTACCCCGATCTCGGGGGACATCGGCGAACGCATCGTCGCCTATCTTGATCATCTGGGACGCATCGAGGGCAAGATACTTCGCCGATTCGACGGCGGATTTGCCATGAGCATCCGCGCCACCGACCGCAAACGCGACAGTATGGCGGCAAAGCTTACCTGGCTTGCGAACCGCCACGAGCTTTCACTGCCCGAGGACAGGCGCCACGAGCGTATCGTACCTCGCAACAACCAGGCATTCATCAAGCTGGAAGACGGCCGTTTCTACTCGGTTCGGATCATCGACCTGTCGCTTTCCGGTGCAGCAATCCAAATGGATGTGAGACCAGCCATCGGCACCCTGCTCTGGCTCGGCAACATGCGAGGACGCGTCGTTCGCCATTTCGACGAAGGCGTGGCCATCGAATTCTCCATCGTCCAGAGCCGCGACTCGCTACGCGACTTCCTTGGCAGCTAAGCAACACTTTTCTGCAAATTGAGTCGGGCTGCCCTTAATCGCTTGCACCCGAAAACTCATGCGCTAGCCTTGGATGCAGTGCGCAGGGTGGCATGATTTGATTCAAAGTTTAGGAAAACTTGTCTCGGATTTTGGGAAAAGTTGTTCCGGTTTTGAATCAAAGGCGGGTTCCGTTTTTTGCCTCGGATAAAAATCTCTGTGCCATTCTCCTCTCGTCAACGGGGAAATGGACATGAACAAGAACAAGATCAGCCAGGGGTGGAGAACCGCGATAGCAGCGCTTCTCCTTACAACATCGGTACCGGCCGCAGCGATGGCCATGCAAGCCTATCCGCACATGCAGACAGGCCAGACAACGAGCCAGCCGATCGGCCACTACAATTACTGCAAAAAGAACATGAGCGACTGCAGTATCGTTTCGGCGAATACCGCAGCACCGAAGCTTACCCGCCAGCGCTGGCAGCAGATGGTTTCCACTAACGCCTATGCGAACCGGAACGTGAGCCCGGTTACCGATCTCGATTACTACGGTGTCGAGGAACTTTGGACACTTCCCGGCAAATTCGGCGATTGCGAGGACTTCGTGCTTCTGAAGCGCAAGATGCTTCTCGACCTGGGATGGCCCGCCTCGGCACTGCTGATAACGGTGGTTCGCCAGCCCAACGGTGACGGGCATGCCGTTCTCACCGTTCGAACCGATCGCGCCGACTACGTTCTGGACAACCTCGACGACAGGATCTTCGAGTGGGATGAAACGGAGTACACCTATCTGAAACGCCAGTCTGAGCGTAATTCAGGCCGCTGGACGGATATCATCGACAGCAGAAGGCTCGTCGGCAGCGTCAAATAGAATTCAAATTCAGGGATGACCCGGTCGCGTCCCCACCTTCCCCGTCCCAGCTACCGGGTCCAGGGGGCTGCAGGCGAGAGCCGGCAGCCCCCGCATCTTTTCAGCACCGCTCTCGCTACCGGATTTCCAGGTTACAGCTCACGCAAGCTCTTGGCGAAGCGCTTGGCGTTTGCCACGTAGTGATCCGCCGACTGACGCAGACCGGCAATCGCCGCCTCATCAAGTTGCCGGATCACCTTGGCGGGCATGCCGACCACCAGCGAGCCGTCGGGTATCTCCTTGCCCTCGGTAACGAGGGCACCTGCACCAATCAGGCAGTTTGAACCAATCCTGGCGCCATTCAGAATGGTTGCGCCCATGCCGATGAGTGTGTTGTCGCCGATTTCGCAGCCGTGGATCATCGCCTTGTGACCGATCGTGCAGCCCTTGCCTATTTTGACGGGGTAGCCCGGATCCGTATGCATGACCGTGTTTTCCTGAACATTGGTTCGGTCACCGATCTCGATCGGTTCATTGTCGCCACGCAGGACGCAGCCGAACCAGATTCCGACATCCGAGCCAATCTTCACATTTCCGACGACGACTGCCGTGGGTGCCACCCAGGAGAAGCCGGATGTGCGGTCAGGTTGAGTTCCGTCGAGCGAATATAGCGGCATGGTTCTTCTCCCGAAAATGTTCTATTGCTTGACCGGTCAGGGAAATTCAAATGAAGCGGGTACGGCAAGTACGCTACAAGCTGCAGGCTCGAACCATGCAGAACGGCGCACAACCTGCTGGCCCGCCGGCAACCGGAAAATGACGGCAGCAAGACGGTTTGCTCTACCAAATGCAGGCTACGCTTGCAACGAACCGGCTCAGCCGAGAATGCGAGCGAGCCACAAGCCCTGCATGATCAGGATGCCGAGGAAGAAACTCCACAGGAACGCAATGAAGAGACAAAGAACCATCCCCGAAGCGGGCAAGAGATTGCGGCGCCAATAGTCCCTGCCATGGCTCAGAACCAGCAATGGCCCACCGATGAACAGCAGAACCAGCGACCATCCGGCCGAATAGACCGACCCGAAGTCGAGAACTGCCTGCCGAGACGTCTCTGGTGATTTCTCGATCTGGGCGGATGCGCCCCAGGACAGTTCATGCATGGCATGCGCCAGACCGGCACCCACGAAACCGAATACCGGCGCAACCAGCCACATATTCCAAGTGACGTTCCCCACTGTTAACCCCGCTTTTACCATAACGTTCTCATTGTTGAGGGAGAAGCAAAAGGCATGCCGAATCAGGTGTGCCGGTTCGGGACAGGCGTTCCGTATTCACACGGGGCTATTGGCCGGGGTTTTCCAGAGAATATTTCCAACCCGGCCGGAAGTCCCAATCAGGGGCACGCAATGGCACTTTCACTGGACGCAAACGGCAGTATTTCCACACGGAGCGGGCGGCAGGCTTTCGACCGGCAGATGCCCGGGTACATGGATCGCCTCTACAAGGAGGCAGCCCAAGCCAACCACCGCGTCGTTTCAACCAATTTCCTCGCGCTGTGCCTAAAGGTCTGCGGCGTGATGCTTGCAATCGGGATGCTTCTTTATCTTGCGGCCGATTTCTATGGCGACCTCGCCGTAAAGCGCGGCAACTCGGCCGCGACCACGCCCCATCGGATAACCATCGGGCGCGATAACTTGGCCGTTCCCGAGAACTTCATCCGGTTTTCGTCACAGCGCATGGGTGGGAACCTGGAACGGCTGGATCTTTACGCCCACTGGCCCGACCTTGAAGGTTTCACGCAGGCGAACCTGGACGATTTCGAGAGTCTCGAAGACGATGCTCCAATCATCTTCCTGTCGCTGGAACGGCGCGGAACGACCGAGGAAATGTCCGGACGGGTCGGGTCAATCTATTCGCATTTCTTCGCGGGACCGCCAGTGGACGCCGGATACGGTTTGATCCGCCGACCGTTCAGGAAGGACAGTGCGTATTTCAGCGAGGATCTGTTCTACGAGGCGGAGAACCCCTACCCTTACGCCACGCGCTGCATCCGCGTGACCGACAAGGTGGCCGCGCCATTCTGCATGCGTGACATCCATCTGGGGAAGGATCTGAGTGTCACCTACCGCTTCCACTCAAGCCTGCTGCCGGACTGGATGGCGCTCGATCGCGCAGTGCGCACGCTGGTCAAGGGCTTTCTGGAGACGAATTGACCACGACCGGCGCAGTTCAATTCGGCAGGCCGATCAGTCCAGGTCGATATCGAGTATCGCCATCGAGAAATTGTAGGACAGTTCGCCCTCATCCTCGTCGCGATAGATGACGCCTAGAAACTCGTCTTCCTTGTAGACCTCGCAGGAATCATCCTTTTTGGGTCTCGCACGCACTTCCAGCGAGGGGTTGTTGAATACCTTCTTCAGATAGGCGTCGAGCTTCTTGATTTCCTGGGGGTTCACAGGCCACTCCGCATTATTGTCCGGGGATGATTCTGCCCGTATGTCGCATAGCCTGTCGCCGCTTGTAAAGGCGAACCGGCAACTGCTCCGGGAATGGAATTACTCGGAGGTGACTTCCTCGTCCAGAAGCTGGTCCATGTCGCGGGACGGTTCCGTGCAGTCCCCCGTTTTCCCGACCACCCGGGCCGGTACGCCGGCCACGGTCACATGGTCCGGTACGTTCTTCAGGACGACAGAGCCTGATGCCACCCGGGAGCACTGGCCGATATGGATGTTGCCGAGGATCTTGGCACCGGCACCGATCAACACACCGCTGGCGATCTTGGGATGACGATCCCCCGTTTCCTTGCCCGTTCCGCCAAGGGTTACCCCCTGCAGGATCGACACGTCGTCACCAATCACACAGGTTGCACCGATGACAAGCCCGGTCGCATGGTCAAGGAAAATGCCCTTGCCGAGCTTCGCCTGCGGATTGATATCGGTCTGGAACACCTGGGAAGACCTGCTCTGGAGATAGAGAGCGAAATCCTTGCGCCCGTTGTGCCACAACCAGTGCGCCAGACGGTGCGTCTGGATGGCATGGAATCCCTTGAAGTAAAGGATTGGCTCGATCAGCCGGTCGCAGGCCGGATCCCGGTCATAGACAGCGGCGATATCTATGCGCAGCGTTTCGCCCCATTCAGGATTGCTCCTGAACATCTCGTCAAAGGATGAGCGAATGATGTTGGCGGACACTTCCGCCGCGTGCAGCCGATCTGCAATCCTGTGGATCACCGCGTCTTCCAGACGCTGCTGGTTCAGGATCGTGGTGTAGACGAATGTCGACAGAACGGGATCCCGTTCGACGATCTCTTCTGCCTCGCGTCGAACATTGCGCCATACCGGATCGCAACTCTCAAGCGCCGACTGTTTTGCTCCGCCCGGTGTAGAAACGGCCATTTGACCATCCTCCAATAACTCGCGCGACGTACCACGCGTCCACAGCTCCAAAATGGTACCCGCGAAGCGCAGGGTCAAGTGGCTCGCGCAACCGTGTTCAGGCGGCTGCCAGAAAGGATACCACGTTCTGCTTGTAGACCCGATCACCGACAGCCTTCATGTGATCCCGGCCGGGAATTGGCATGAAGACGCCATTGGGTATCAGCTCTGCGAGTTTTTCACCCGAGCCGGCAACGTCATCATCGGTTCCGATCGTGACCAGTGCCGGGTTACGAATCAGTCCGAATTCGGCCTCCGAAAACGTCTCGCGAACGCCCGTCACACAGGCCGCAAGGGCGATCCGGTCACTGCCGGTACTGTCGGCAAAGCTACGAAAAGCGATACCGCGTGCATCAGTCACAGATGCCGGGTCCTCGGCCAGCAAGGCTTCGCGAACCACGTCCCAGTCTCCGCCGCCGTCGATCATGCCATATCCGTTTCCGGCCATGACGATCCTTTCCAAACGGTCCCCATGGTCAATTGCAAGGCGTGAGGTAATCCGGGCACCCATCGAGTAGCCCATCACGTGTGCCTGATCGATGCCAAGATGATCGAGCAATCCCAATGCATCATCAGCCATCACGGGAAGCGAATAGCGGTCGATCTCGTGGAACCTGGTGCTCTGGCCATGGCCGCGATTGTCGAAAGCGATAACGCGATACCCCTCCTGAACGAGGGTGCGAATCCAGCCTGTGTTGACCCAGTTGATCTCTTTCCTGGAGGCAAATCCGTGGATCAGGAGGATCGGAAAGCCATCTCCTTCATCCAGATAATCGAGACTGGCCTCGCCGATATCTGCTAATGGCATGTTTGTCCCTGCGGTTTTGTTTCGCACGTGGCATATAGGACTTGAACGGTGTATGTCCTGCCCCTAAAACGGGTCCAGCGACGCATAACAGCCCGGGAGCTGATTTGACAATGGCACATACTACCATCCCGCATTTCCAGAACGACCAGGGAGTTGGCGAGATACGGATCGGTGTCAAGGAATTCATGTGCCGTGGCGCTTCCGATCCGCACGACCATCCGCATGTCTACCTGGACATGGGCGCAGACAGCGAGAAGGTCTGCCCGTACTGCTCCACCCTCTTCAAATACGATCCCACCCTTTCTGCACTCCAGACGGTACCAGAGGGCTGCCTGGCGCGCGAGGAGGCCTGACGGTCCCCTTCCCGAAAATGCACACACGGGGCAGTCCCGTGTACGAGCCTGTCAAATGGCCAAAGATCTTTCGATAATCGTTGCGGGCGGCGGAATTGCCGGTCTTACGGCAGCCTTGGCCCTCGCATCCCGCGGCAATCGCGTAACGGTGCTGGACAAGGCTGAACGAATTCAGCCCATCGGTGCCGGCATCCAGCTTTCGCCCAATGCCATTCGCATCCTGGACAATCTGGGTGTGGCCGACGACCTGCGATACTCGGCCACGGTTCCACAGGGCATCCAGGTCGTTTCGGCGCGAAACGCCAGACCGGTGACCACCATACCGCTTGGCGCAGACGCCATCGCAAAGTATGGCCTTCCCTATTTCACCATTCACCGCCCGGACCTGCATGCGGCGCTGCTTGCCGCCTGCGAGACCAACCCCGACATCGAGATCAAGACGTCCACCAGGGTTTCCGACGCCACGCAGCACCGGAACGGCGTGAGTATCCTGCACATGAATGGCAGCCGTCCGGAGACGATGAGCTGCGATCTCCTGGTTGGTGCGGATGGCATCTGGTCAACGATCCGCCACGAACTCTTTGCCTACAAGCCGGCCGGATTTTCCGGTCGCGATGCCTGGCGTGCGCTGATCCCCGCGGAGAAGGTTCCGTCTTCCATCGACATGGATTTCACGCGCTTGGTGCTTGCACGCAATACCCATGGCGTCTTCTACCCCGTAAGTGCCGGAAGATACCTGAACCTCGTGATCGTTGCGCCTGCGAAAACCACGGAAAGCAAGGCGGGACGGCAGAACACGGATGTGGAAGAGCTGATCGGCAAGCTAGGCGGATGGCACAGTTCCCTGCAGGACCTGATGCGGCTTGGTTCGTCCTGGAGCACCTGGCCAATGTTCACGATCACCGAGACCAGGGGTGCCTTGCAGAACAAGTGGCACAACGGGTCTGCCGTTCTGATCGGCGACGCGGCGCACGGCATGCTTCCCTTTGCGGCGCAAGGCGCAGCCATGGGAATCGAGGACGCTGCCATATTGGCGGAATGTGTCTCCCGGGGCGACGGTTTGCAAAAGGCGCTGGCGCAATACAGCACCCTGCGCCTGCCACGGGTTCAGAAGGTGGCACGGCTTTCGCGCAGGAACGGTGAACTATACCATATGGGCTGGCCATTCAGCCTCATGCGCGATCTCACGATGCGGTTTACGCCGCCCGGCCTGTTTCTCAAGCGCCAGGACTGGATCTATCGCTGGCGCACGCAGGACTCGATTGCCTGACGATGCATATGTCAGAGAGGCTCTTGCTACCTCTCCTGCATGGTCCGTCAGTTGTGCCAGGCAACGGATGTTGTCAGAGAATGGGTAGTCGGCGTCCATGCTCCTGTCACGACGCCCGCCCGGGCCAACATGCGCCCGGTCCATTGATTGCACGGTGACAGCAGGTTGAAGTTCCCGTTCGCCTCGTAGAAGGCATCCCCAGAACCAATGCTCTCGCCCGCCAGGTGGTGCCACTGGGATGGCCCCTCTCCCCCAAAACTCTCTTCGATACCATCCAGCAAGGCGGCGAACCCCTTGGAACTCAAGTCGTAGGCCAGCACGTTCTGAGACGCTCCAAGATCGCCGAGCGCAACCACGCGCATGACCGAACTGTCTCCAAAGACGGCCTTCAGCAATGCGGACAGCTTGATGTCGGCATAGGTACCCGCCGTCGTATAGAAGGCCCTCGAGCCCCAGCCGAACCCAATGTAGCGAAGTTTCGGGTGATCGAGGGGCAGGCCTGCATCCCGGAGTACAGAAAACCGTTCCATGCCAGGAGCGTCAGCGGGAACTGCGATATCCGTGTGCAGGGGACTGGTGAGCAGATAGATGCGAACCGTGGTGCCCATCGACGGCTGGGCAACGGCTGACGGAGCGATATGCGTGGATCGCGGAATTGCTGCCCCGACATAGCTCGCCAGCAGAAAGGCACAAACGAAAAGGACCGGCGCGGCAATAGCCACACCGGTCCATCGCAATAGACGTTTCAGCACCGACAAGGCTCTAGTGCAGGATCTGGCTCAGGAACAGCTTTGTGCGCTCGTGCTGAGGATTGTCGAAGAACTCGTCAGGGGCATTCTGTTCGACGATCTGGCCCTGGTCCATGAAGATCACGCGGTTCGCAACCTGCCTTGCAAAACCCATCTCGTGGGTGACGCAAAGCATGGTCATCCCTTCCTGCGCCAGTTCCACCATGGTTTCGAGAACCTCCTTGATCATTTCAGGATCGAGGGCGGAAGTCGGCTCGTCGAACAGCATGATGCGCGGGTTCATGCACAGGGAACGCGCAATGGCGACGCGCTGCTGCTGGCCGCCTGAGAGCTGACCGGGATACTTGTGCGCCTGCTCGGGAATCTTGACCTTGGTCAGGTAGTGCATCGCGATTTCCTCGGCTTCCTTCTTGGGCATCTTGCGAACCCAGATCGGAGCCAGCGTGCAGTTTTCCATGATCGTCAGATGCGGGAAAAGGTTGAAGTGCTGGAACACCATGCCGACCTCGCGGCGCACCTCGTCGATTTTCTTGAGATCGTTGGTCAGCTCGATCCCGTCCACGACAATCTTGCCCTTCTGGTGTTCTTCCAGGCGGTTGATGCAGCGGATCATGGTCGATTTGCCGGAACCAGACGGGCCGGCGATGACGATACGCTCGCCGCGCATCACTTTCAGGTTGATGTCACGCAGGACATGAAAATCGCCATACCACTTGTGCATGTTGATGATTTCGACCGCGACGTCTGTTTCCGAAACCTGCATGGCAGCATTGCTCTCCTGATTTGCGTCCGTAATGGCGGGTGCGCTTTCGTCCGCAGGCGCCGACATCGTACCAAGGCCCGCGGCGGCAGCTGCCACTTTGGGAACGGACGAAGAAGCGGCGGCTTCGGAACTCTTGGCTGAAGACTTCCTGGAAGACTTGGGAACGGACGACTTTGCGGTTGCGGCCTTGGCCGATGACTTTGGTTTTGCCTTTCCCTTCGCTGGAGCCTTTGAAGGTTTGGCACTTTTTTCTGCCGGTGCACTCTCGGCTGCATAGGCGGAGCATTGCTTCACCCATTCGTCACGTTCGATGCGGCCCTTGAAATTGAGCTGCTCGTCCATCCAGTCGATGTGCGGCTTTTCCCATTTGGCAATCTGCGAGAATTTCCAGATACCCAGATCGTTCAGCTTTTCCTCGAGCTTCGGACCAACGCCCGATATGCGCTTGAGATCGTCGGCCGATTTGGGCTTGGCCATGCGCGGCGGCCGTTTGGTCTTCTGTGTGGTCGCTTTTGCCATGTGGGAGCCTCTTCTGAATTATCTTTCTGTTCGGGTCTCTTTGCCTGCCTGCCGAACGGTCAGCGGTGACCGGTATCGAGACGGCGTTCCATGTAGTTCGAGTATCGTGCCATCGCGTAGCAGAACACCCAGAACACGGCGGCACAGAATATGTAGCTCGTGATTGCCTGCACCGGCGTTGCCCAGCTCGAGTCCGAATGGCTCGAGTTGATCATGCCGAGGAAGTCAAGCAAGCCGATGATCGAAACGAGCGTCGTATCCTTGAACAGACCGATGAACGTATTGACGATGCCGGGAATGACGATCTTCAGCGCCTGCGGCAGGATGATCTTCTGCGTCATCTGCCAGTAGCTGAGGCCAAGTGCCATTGCACCTTCATACTGCCCCTTGGGAATTGCCTGCAGGCCACCGCGGACAACTTCCGCCATGTAGGCGGCGGAAAACAGTGCGACACCAATAAGTGCACGCAGCAGCTTGTCGAAACTTACTCCATCCGGCAGGAACAGTGGCAGCAGCACCGATGACATGAACAGCACCGTAATGAGCGGTACGCCACGCCAGAATTCGATGAAGATTACCGAAAGAAGTCTGACGATCGGCATTTGCGACCGCCGGCCAAGCGCCAGCACGATACCGAGCGGAAGCGAAGCCGCGATACCGGTGACCGCGATGACGAGCGTCATGAGGAAGCCGCCCCACTGGGAGGTTTCAACGTAGCGGAGACCAAAATCCACCATTGTAAGCAACAGGATTACGGCCAGACCTGCCATGATGGCGAGTGCCGTGAGAACAGGACCTTTGGGATTGGAATCCGTGCTGCGGGCGAGAACCCAAGCAATTCCGCAAACGATCGCAGTCAAAATGATGTAGTCGATCCAGAACTTGGTAAAGCCCTCGCCAATCATGCTGTCCGGCAACAGGAAGCCGTTGTAATCGAGGTTGCCACCCGTGAGCAGGATAAAGGCTGCCACCGGGAAAACCAGCGTCATGTAGATGATGTTTTCGCGTTTGAACGGAACGGACGGTATCGCCATCGGTATCAGGCCTGCGAAAAACAGCACGAAAACCGCAATCGGACGCCACAGAAGTTCGTCGGGATAACGCCCGAAAACGAATTGCTTGAAGTAGGCTCCGATATAGGGCCAGCACGCCCCGTGCCAGCCGTCGGGCTGAATGCCGCCCTGGGCGATTGTTGCACAGGCGCGCCGTTCGATATTCTCGCCGTCTACGATTGAAGTCCACACCGCATCGATGAAGTTGAACTGTATGATGCCGGGCAGGATCAGATAGAGCAGCCAGATGGCAATCAGCGTCAGGGCCGTATTGAACCAGCCATCAAAGAGGTTCTTGCGCATCCAGCCCATGACGCCAACTTCACTGGCAGGCGCCGGTCGCGGGTGTTCCATCTGTTCGCGAACATACGCAATTTCGAGTGCACCGGTGTCGGCGCGGTCCATCGCGGTCTGGGAGTCGATTTCTGACATCTTCCCTTACCTTTCCACCAGCGCCATGCGCTTGTTGTACCAGTTCATGAAGGTCGAAGTCAGAAGCGAAATCGCCAGATAGGTAAGCATCGTCATGAGGAGAATCTCGACTGCCTGGCCGACCGTGTTCAACGCTGTTCCGGCAAACATTGCTGTCAGGTCCGGATAGGCAATTGCCACGGCAAGCGACGAGTTCTTGGTCAGGTTCAGATACTGGCTGGTGAGAGGCGGGATGATGACCCGCATTGCCTGCGGAACCACAACCAGGCGCAGTGCAGGACCGCGTCTGAGACCCAATGCTGCTGATGCCTCGGACTGCCCCTTGTTGACCGCAAGGATACCCGCGCGAACAATCTCGGCGATGAAGGCTGCCGTGTAGAGTGACAGAGCCAGCAGCATCGCGATGAACTCAGGAATGACCTGCATGCCGCCACGCGGCCCGAAATTGCCAGTTACCGGATATTCTGCCGAAATTGGCATGCCCATGATGAAATAGGACAGAACTGGAAGAAGGACGATCAGCCCAAGACCAGTCCAGAACACCGGGAAACGTTCACCGGTTTTCATCTGCCGGGCACTCGCCCATCGGCCAATGAAAATGGTGATCACGATGCCGGCGAGCAACGCCCACCCGACTACTCCGGCACCATCGGCAAAAACCGGTTTTGGAGCAAAGAGGCCTGCAGCGTTCAGCTGACCGAGAAAGCCGAGGTCCATCGGATTGCGCTTGTCAGGGAGAAATGCACCCACGCCCTTGTACCAGATGAAAATCTGCAGCAGCAGCGGGATGTTCCGCAGGATCTCCACATACCAATAGGCGATCTTGGAAATCACCCAGTTCTGGGAAAGACGTGCCACACCAACGATAAAGCCGATGATTGTCGCGAAAATAACCCCGATGAAGGCCAGTATCAGGGTATTCTGAAGGCCCACCAGGTAAGCGTCCCAGTTGGTCGATGTCTGACCAAATTCGAGGAACGGAGAGAAGTTGACATCGAAACCGGCTGAGCGGTCGAGAAAGCCGAATCCTGAAGCGATACCCGCTTTGGCGAGGTTGAACGCGGCGTTGTGCACCATGCTCCAAACCAGCCAGGCCAGGAAGATCACCAGTATGGTCTGAATGATCGCGCCCCTGATCTTGGGATCATTCAGTAGAGCCACCTTGGGTTTGTCGTCGACCGAAGCACTCTCAGTTAGCGCCATGTTCCCCTCGCCTGCGTTGTTTCAGGTCTGTTATCGACCGGTTTCCACCCCAGAGGAAACTCGACATGCAACAGCTTTAGGCAATTAATCCATTGCTGAAAAAATGCTCAATTGGATGGTGATTGGACAATCGCCTTTCGTCAAGGCGCATTTTCCGGTTATTGCCGCCCAATTGAAAAACGGCCCGCAAAATCGTGCGCGGGCCGTTCTTTTTCGTTCGCCTTAGCGGATCGGCGGAGCGTACTGCAGGCCGCCTTTCGACCACAGCGCGTTCACGCCGCGTGAAATGGCGAGCTCGGTATCCGGACCAACGTTGCGGTCGAACACTTCGCTGTAGTTGCCTACCTGCTTGATCACGTTGTAGGCCCAGTCGTTTCCGATACCCAGAGCGGTGCCGAACTCACCCTCGGTGCCGAGGACGCGTTTGACTTCCGGATTGTCGGAATTCTTCATTTCATCGACGTTGGCGCTGGTGATGCCCAGTTCCTCTGCGTTGATCATCGCGAAGTGGGTCCACTTGACGATGTTGAACCACTGGTCATCGCCCTGGCGAACGACCGGTCCGAGCGGCTCCTTGGAAATGACTTCCGGCAGAACCACGTGGTCGGCAGGGTTCGTCAGTTTCAGGCGCTGAGCATACAGGCCAGACTGGTCAGTGGTGTAGACGTCGCAACGGCCGGCATCATAAGCGGCAACAACCTCGTCAGCCTTTTCGAAGGCAACGATTTCGTACTCCATCTTGTTGGCGCGGAAGTAGTCGGCAACGTTCAGTTCGGTCGTTGTGCCCGTGTTGGTGCAGACAGAAGCGCCGGACAGTTCGAGCGCGGATTTCACGCCGAGGTCCTTGCGGACCATGAAGCCTTGGCCGTCATAGTAGTTCACACCAGCGAAGTTCAGACCAAGCTGAGTATCGCGGGACATCGTCCAGGTGGTGTTGCGCGAAAGCACGTCAACCTCGCCAGACTGCAGCGCGGTGAAGCGCTCCTTGGCAGACAGCGGGGTGTATTTCACCTTCGTGGCATCGCCGAATACTGCTGCAGCAATACCGCGGCAAAGATCGACGTCGATACCGGTCCAGTTGCCGGCGGCATCGGGGTTGGAGAAGCCGGGAAGGCCCTGGCTCACACCACACTGCACGAAGCCCTTTGCTTTCACGTCATCGAGGGTGGCGGCGCCTGCAGCAGTAGCTGCACCAAGCACGGCCACTCCGAAAGCGGCGGATACGATTTGCTTTTTCATCAAAACAGCCTTTTCTGTTTCTTTGGTTCAAGAATATCCGGCAATGCCGGACATGCGAGATTTTCTGTTCCTCCCAGAGTTCTCGTACATCCGGAAAAACCGGCCATCATGCGAGCCGCGTTTGCTATCCTCGTTTCCCTCAATGCGCCGGGACGATGGAAATCCCGGAACGGAAAACAGGCTCTCTCCCAGCAAGCGGTGCCCGTATGTGCGCGCATCTGAAAACATAAAAATTGAGACGTCAAGTTCGGATTGGACGGTTTTTTCCTGTTTTTGCAATGCACTGGCTATAACAATCGTTACATTGCACGAACCAGATCAGTGCTTTTTGGTAAGCAAAAGGCCGGAACATGATG
The DNA here is from genome assembly GCA_020637805.1 of Nitratireductor sp. Taxonomy (GTDB): domain Bacteria; phylum Pseudomonadota; class Alphaproteobacteria; order Rhizobiales; family Rhizobiaceae; genus Salaquimonas. The sequence goes on from JACKJU010000001.1 coordinate 325,022, forward strand.
TTCCGGCCAATGCATTGTTTTCACGCATTTTTCCGAGGCTTTTCATAGCAAACAAATGACGATTGACCTAAGCGTAAATGGCGTGGCGGTCCCATGAAATACGCGTCCCGCAGTCTGGGCAGGAAGCTGTCGCCATTGCCCGGTTGATAACACCTTCATCCGAGGCATTTTCACAAATCATGCGGCCAAGCTGCATTGATATGCGGGAATGGCGTCTTGCGCAGCCACTTGCCAAGCTCTTTGACATTCGGTTTTTACCTGCCGCATGTGCCATCCCGGGCAGAGCCGGCAACGCCACGAAGGTAGCGGCTGCGGCGCTCCCAAAGACAATGTCGCGCCGGTTGATTTTTCCATCTGTCATGGTCAGGCCTCCAGTCCGGTGGTGGCAGGATCAGACCATTGCCATTTTGGAACCACTGCAGAAATCGCGCTGTTCTTCGGATGGACGCGTTGTCCGCATCCGGGGCATCTGGCCTGCATCAAGGCAAGTGCCGTTCCCTCCCCGTCGATTTGGGGATCGGCAATGATTTCGTCGAGTCGGATCGCCATCTTCTCGTGTACTTCGGAACACAAGTATCGGCCCAGGGTTCCGTCTCCGGTACGCAGTTTGCGCGCCGGCATGGCGGGCGAAAATGCAAATGCGCCTGCGGGCAAAGCAAGGGCAGCAGCGCATGCGCCCGCGGATTTGAGCACGACGCGCCGCGTCATGCCCATTCGCCTTGCGGATTTGCCGCCGGAGGCATTGGCTGGCGTTCCATTATCGTTGATCGTCATCTCGAATCTCCCTTTCGGTATGGCCGGCATTGCGGTCGATCCATACTTAGTCATATTTATGCTCATTTCAAGCATAAGTTATTTGCCTTTGTGAGTTACACAGGCCAGGGAACCCGCGAATTTATTGCGAATTGAATTTTCAAGGTCAGCCAAAGCCAGTTGCGTCAACTGCTGGCAACCAGTATGCCGCCCTTCAGACCATGACGTTGTCCTGTCCCTATTCACCGGAGGTCCAATGAACGTAACAGACGCAATCAGGCAAAGACGGTCGGTACGTGCATTTCTCGACACGCCGGTATCCACGCAGACAATTACAACCGCGCTTGAAACTGCCGCGCGGGCGCCCTCGGGCGGAAATGTACAGCCATGGAAAATCTACGTCCTGAACGGCGCCCGGATGGACGAATTCCGCGCGCTGATGGAACGCCGCCTTGCTGGTGAAGCCTATCCCGGCGGCGAGGAACGCGAATATGATGTCTACCCCGACAAGCTGAAAGAACCTTACCGGACTGCCCGGTTCCAGGTGGGCGAAGAGATGTATGGCCATCTGGGAATTCCGCGCGAGGATCGCGATTCCCGCTTGAAATGGTTCGCGCAGAACTACCGGTTTTTTGGTGCACCGGCGGCAATCTTCTGTTTCTTCGATCGCCAGATGGGCGCGCCGCAATGGTCGGATTGCGGCATGTTCCTGCAAAGCTTCATGCTGCTGATGACGGAGGCCGGTCTTTCGACCTGTGCACAGGAATGCTGGTACAATTATCCAAGGACTGTCGCCGATTTCTGCGGAGCGCCGGAAGAACTCATGCTGTTCTGCGGGATTGCCATTGGTCATGAAGACACGGAGCATCCGGTCAACCAACTGCGCACCCGCCGTCTCGAAACGGGAGAATGGCTGACCATTCTCTAGTTTGCAGGTGGCGGGACGATGATATTCGATACTCCTCTGATCGAGGGACGCCTCGTGAGGCGCTACAAGCGTTTTCTCGCCGATGTCGAACTGGCTTCAGGCGAGACAATCACCGTGCACTGCCCCAATCCCGGCTCCATGCTCGGAATGAACGAACCGGGCTTGCCTGTCTGGATATCGGACAGCGGCAATCCAAAGCGCAAGCTGCGCCACACCCTCGAACTGGTTCAGGTTCCAGGCTCGCTCGTCGTCGTCAACACAAACCTTGCCAACAGGATAGCGCGTGAGGCCATGGAAAGCGGCCTCGTCCAAGGGATGGGGCAGCAACCGTCAAGCATTTTGCCGGAACAACGATACGGTGAAAACAGCCGCATCGATTTCATGGTTCGCGAAGAAGGCAAGGCCGATCTTTTCGTAGAGGTGAAAAGCGTTACGTTGTCGCGCCAAACGGGCCTGGCCGAATTTCCCGACAGCGTGACCAGCCGGGGCGCAAAACACCTGCGCGAACTTCGGCAGGCAGTCAGTGACGGCAATCGTGCAATGATGCTCTTCATTGTCCAGCGCCCTGATTGCGAGAGCTTTTCCCTCGCATCTGATATCGATCCGCAATATGCGGAGGCATTCAAGGAGGCGATGGATGGCGGCGTCGATGTTCGCTGCATAAGGTGCGCCATTTCCAACGTTGCAATCGTTCCCGAATGCGAGATCGAAATTGCCGGATGCGGGACCCATTGAACCCGCATTTGATGCGTGGAAGCTTCCCTGCAAACTATTGCCAAAACTGATTCAAATCGCGATAAGAGCGCATGCAAAACTACATCGATGCCAATCATGCGCCGCTCAAGAATACCGGCACAATAAAGCTCTACGACGAGGCCGGCTTCGTCGGCATGCGCAAGGCATGCCAGCTCACTGCGCGTTGCCTTGACGAAATTGCCTCGCTCGTCAAACCGGGGGTAACCACCCAGGAAATAGACGATTTCGTCTATACCTTTGCCATGGACAATGGTGCCCTGCCCGCGACACTGAACTATCGCGGTTACATGAAATCGACCTGCACCTCGATCAACCATGTGGTCTGCCACGGCATCCCCAACGACAAGCCGCTCAAGGAAGGCGATATCGTCAACATAGACGTGACGCTCATCCTGGACGGCTGGCATGGTGATTCGTCACGCATGTACCCTGTCGGAGAGATCCGGCGTGCTGCCGAACGGCTGATCGAAGTGACCTACAATTCGCTGATGATCGGCATCAAGGAAGTGCGCCCCGGCAACCATACCGGCGATATCGGCGCGGCCATTCAGGAATACGCAGAAGGCGAGCGCTGCTCCGTGGTTCGCGACTTCTGCGGACACGGCGTTGGCCTCGTGTTCCATGATGCGCCGAATATCCTCCACTACGGACGGCGCGGCGAAGGCGTGGAACTCAAGCCGGGCATGATCTTCACCATCGAGCCGATGATCAATCTCGGAAGGCCAGGCGTGAAGGTGCTGGCGGACGGCTGGACCGCTGTTACTCGCGACCGTTCGCTTTCCGCTCAGTTCGAGCACACCGTGGGCGTGACCGCTGACGGCTGCGAGATATTCACCCTGTCGCCAGCGGGTTACACCCTGCCTCCCTACCGATAGGTCCGCGACAAGACGGATTGCGCGGCGGCGACAGCTGGCTCGCCAGGCTGCATGCAGCCATCCTGCCACATGAAGGCACTCCCGATCTGCAAATCTTGACCCGATCCTCGTATGGTGATTGGCTGTTTTCTTCCGCCACTCGATCACTGATGGAAGATGGACGACACAAGCGACCCCGCAAAGGCACCGCAAATCGGCATTGCGGAAACTACCGCAAAGACGAGGCGCGGCGCACCTGCGGCAGAGCGCCCGCACTACCACGGTCATCGCGATAGGCTGCGCGACAAATTTTCAGAACATGGCGCCGGTAGCCTGGCCGACTACGAACTGCTGGAAATGCTGTTGTTCCGGGTTTATCGCCAGAAGGACACAAAACCGCTGGCCAAGGCGCTGATCCGCGAATTCGGTTCGCTTGCAGGTGTCCTGTCTGCTCCGGTAAATCGCCTGACCGAAATCGCCGGTATCGGGCCTCAGGCAGCGCTCGACCTGAAAATCATCCACGCCGCCGGACTTGCCCTAGCGCAAGGAAATCTCCAGAAGCGCACTCTGCTCGGGTCATGGTCACAGGTTCTGGAATATTGTCATGCCGCGATGGCGCATGAAACACGCGAGCAATTCCGCATCCTGTTTCTCGACAAGCGAAACCAGCTCATCAAGGACGAGGTTCAGCAGACTGGTACCGTAGACCACACCCCGGTCTATCCGCGCGAGGTCGCACGACGCGCTCTGGAACTTGCCGCTACAGCGATCATCCTCGTTCACAACCATCCTTCCGGCGATCCCACACCGTCGCGAGCCGACATCGAAATGACGCACAAGATCATGGAAACGCTGACGCCACTCGGCATCCAGGTTCACGACCACATGATCATCGGACGCGACGGCCACGCCAGCCTGAAGGGATTGCAGCTAATATAGACCGGCGCCCGCAACGCGGCGAGCCACGCGACCGCGCTATCACACCTGGTACGTTCAATCGCGATTGACTGCGAGGGCCTCGGGCGTATCGATGTCGAGTGCCGCCGCTTCACCAATTTCCACGGCGATGACCTTTTCCCGATTTTCCCGAATGAGATGCCTTGCTCCAGTGTCGCCGGACAGTGCGCACAGCTGGTCAAAATAGCCACGCGGCCAGATTACGGGATTGCCCCGGTTTCCACCGGATGTGGCAATGACGATCGATCCGGGCGCAGCCTTTTCGCACTCGGCGATCATGGTGTCGATCATTTGCGAACTGACGTGTGGCATGTCGCCAAGCAATACGATCGCATGACTGCTATGTGGCGAGACCGCGCGAATTCCTGCCCTGAGCGAGGTAGACAGTCCCTCCTCGAACTCCGGATTGTGGGAAAAGTGCACATCATAACCGGAGAGAGAGTGGCGAATTCTTTCCGCTTCGTGGCCGGTGACCACGATCACATCGGAGGCACGCGAGGCAAGCGCAGCCTCGACGGCATGAACAATCATCGCCTTGCCTGCAACCTCTTCCAGAAGCTTGTTTGCATTGCCCATTCGGCGCGACTGACCAGCAGCAAGCACGATAGCCGAGAAATCCACATCCCCCTCCTGCCTTGTGTCGCGAGGCTTGGGACGCGAACCGATCTCCAGCAACAGACCGCCGACGCCCATGCGCGCAATACTGCCCGAGGTCACGGTTTCACCCGCAAGCAGGCGGTTCAACACCAGATCGAACCCGTTTTCGGCGGGCGAACGCGCGCATCCGGGCGCACCGAGCACGGAAGTCCCTCCCACACTGCCCAGCATCAGCAGATTGCCCGGATCGACCGGCATTCCAAAACGCTCGACCTCGCCGCCAGCCCTTCGAAGCGCCTCGGGAATCACGTCGCCGATATCGCTGATCGCGGAAGCACCGAAGATGACAATCAGGTCGCAGAATTCAGACTGGCGCCGGATTTCCGCCTCCACGGCAGCGGTTTCGTGATCGACAACCACCTGATCGACGATTTCCGACCCGCTGATCTCCAGCCGTGTCTCGAGAATGCTGAGCGTCTTGCGGATAACGCTTTCTTTCAGCGCCGGAAGCTTTGTCGAAACAACGCCAACCCTTACCTTCCGGAACGGAGAGACGGCAAGCGCCTGCCCCTGCCCCGCTTCAACCGCCTCGGTCACGACAGACCCCGGCAGGGCATACGGAATGATCTTGACGGTGGCGACCATCTGCCCCTTTCGAACCGGCGTATGCTGCGCCAGCGTCGCGAGTGTAATGCCAGGATCGAGCGCATTGATCAGATCAATGGACTGGCTGTCCGCCAGGAACAGGCCATTGTGCATCGCATGCAGGTTCACACGCCCGGTTCCGGCGTCTGCCGCCTCGATGCCTGCTTCCCCCTTGTCTGCCAGCGCACCGGCAATCGCGCGCGCGGCATCGTCCTCCAGCATGTCGCCGGCTTCCGGCAGTGCCACCACCAGTGACTCAATACCGGCTGTGGCCAGCCTGCCGATCAGGGCGGTATCGACAACGGTTCCCTTTCTGATCATTGCTCCCTGTTTGCCGTCAGATCCAGCCGGAAGGCGCAAGGCGTGGGCAAGGATTGCACCTTCGCATTGATCGAGCGGCAGCGGGCCGAACTTCATGCCGCACCCTTCGCCTGTTCCGCCGCACTGAGTTCACGCTTGCGGAATGCCTGAATAATGTCAGCCAGGACCGCAACCGCTATCTCCTGCGGGCTTGCCGCCCCGATATCGAGACCGATGGGCGCCGAGATGCGCGCAATCCGTTCGTCAGAAATTCCCGCCTCCTTCAGACGCTCGACGCGCTTGGCGTGCGTCTTGCGGCTACCCAGGGCGCCAACATAGAAACAGTTGGATTTTAGCGCCTGAATGAGCGGATAGTCGTCGATCTTGGGATCGTGCGTGACGGCCACAAGCGCCGAATAGGCGTCAAGATACCCATCGCCCATCGCTTCTTCCGGCCAGTCAGCTCTCAAGGCAACGCCCTCGAAGCGTTCTGGCGTCGCAAAGGCGGTTCGCGGATCGATGATTTCGATGTCATAGCCGGCAATTTTCGCCATCGGCGCGAGGGCCTGAGAGATGTGGACCGCGCCGATCACCACAATGCGCGGGGCTGGCACCTGGACATTCAGGAAGAATTCCTGCCCATCCAGTTCGAACATTCCCGATTTGCCGGATCTGAATGCCTTGGCGACCGCCTCGCCCAGCGGACCGGCAACCGTATCCCCTTCGCGAATGACGCGATCGCGTCCCTTGCCGATCTCGCTCAGCAGGATTGCGGCCTGGCGTTCCCTGCGCGCCTCGTTCAGCTTTACAAGACTGTTGGGTTCCATCAGCCGAGCCTTTCCACGTAGACACGTATCTTGCCGCCGCATGACAGCCCGACACGCCAAGCAGTTTCGTCAGCCACGCCGAATTCGAGCATTCGCGGCTCACCGCTTTCAATCACCTCGGCAGCTTCTGAGATGACTGCGCCCTCCACACACCCGCCGGACACCGATCCTTCGAAATTGCCTTCCTCGTCGACTACCAGATGCGACCCAACAGGCCGGGGGGCGGAACCCCAGGTTTCCACCACGGTTGCGATTGCCAGGTTGCGGCCCTCGCGCATCCAGTCCTGTGCAACCTGCAATTCATCCTTGGCCGGGCCATTGCCTGCGAGGTGTTCTGTCAGTTTCTGCTCAGACATCACTGCGCTCCTTTTTTTTGCGCGATCATGCCGCACGCATGGCGTCCAGCCAAATGCGCGGATCGTTTCGTCTTCCTGCCGGGCGGCTCAATGCAACGCACAAGTCCGCGATCGCATCAAGTGAATGGACCGGCCTGAACTCGTCCACATGCGGCAACATCGCCCGGATGCCACGCGCCTTGGCCTGGAAGCCTTCAAACCTGAGAAGCGGGTTCAGCCAGATCAGCCTGCGGCATGAGCGGTGCAAGCGGTCCATTTCCCTTTCGAGCTGATCATCCTGTTCGCGTTCCAGCCCATCCGTGATCAGAAGCACGACGGCACCCTGGCCCAGCACCCTGCGCGACCATTTCAGGTTGAATTCGTGCAGGGTGGCGCCAATGCGCGTTCCTCCGGACCAGTCCTGAACGCTGTCCGTGGCCTCCATGAGTGCCTCGTCCGGATCCTTCATACGCAATTGCCGCGTTACGTTGGTGATCCGCGTGCCGAAGGTGAATGCATGCACCCTGCGGCGCTGTTCCATAAGGGCGTGGGTGAAATGCAGGAATATGCGGGAATAGTCTGCCATCGACCCCGATATGTCGGTCAGGACGACAACCGGCGGGTGGATTTCCCGGTGCTTTTTGAACTTCGGCAGAACAAGATCGCCACCGGATCGCAAAGAGGTCGACAATGTGCGGCGCGGATCGATACGCACTGGCTTGTTGACCGCTGCGAAACGGCGTGTACGCACCTTGTTGACCGGAAGCACCAGGTCGGACATGGCCAGCCTGGCACGGGCCAGTTCCTCCGCCGTCATCTGCGCGAAATCCTTCTTTCTGAGGACTTCCTTGCCCGATGCCGTCATCAGGGCATTGATCTCGATGTCAGGCTGCTCGACGGTTTTCTTGTCGTTCTCCCTTCCCTGGAACAGGGATTCGGATACGCGCTGCTGGCCAGCCTTCTTCTCCTCCTCGCGATCCCTTGCGGGTGCCATGGGCGAGAACATCTGGAGCATTTTCTCGATCAGGTCCCGCGAGCGCCAGAACAGCCTGAACGCCTCGTCGAAGACGGGATGATCCTCGCGCCTGTTGACCAGCACCGAGTGCAGCACCCAGTAGAAATCCTCGCGGCTGGAAATGCCTGCCGCACGCACAGCCTCCACGGCATCCACTATGCTCGCCGGCCCGACCCGCATGCCCGCGCCGCGAAGCGTACGGGCGAAATACAGTATGTTTTCGGGGAGCCTGCCATCGGGATTGGCCGAGCGGACGCTCTGCAGCTTGGCATCGCGGCGAACGCCATCGTCGGGCCGGTTGACCCTGGGGATCCCATCCTTCCCCTGATTGCCGTTCGTGTTGCCGTCCCTGGTCATCTCAACGGGTTTCCGGATCCGGGCGAAAATTCAAACCGGCGCTCAGCCGGCCGCTCGAACATCCGCCTTGACCTGTTCGAGTATCTTCTGGCCCTCATCGGCCTGAATGCGGGCAATGTCGTCCTGGTACTTCAAGAGCACGCCGATGGTGTCGGAGACGGTCTGCGGGTCGAGCGCTATCTTGTCGAGTTCGATCAGTGCCGTCGCCCAATCAAGCGTCTCTGCAACGCCCGGATTCTTGAACAGGTCGATTTCCCTCAGCTTTTGCACATAGGCGACGATCTCCCTGGAAAGCTCCTCACCTGCCTTTGGTACCTTGACCTTCACAATCGCCATCTCGCGCTCTGCATCGGGATAGTCCACCCAATGGTAGAGGCAGCGGCGCTTGAGCGCATCATGGATTTCCCGCGTCCGGTTGGTGGTGATGATGACAATGGGCGGTTCCTTTGCCCGGATCGTACCGAGTTCGGGAATCGTAACCTGGAAATCGGACAGGATCTCCAGAAGAAATGCCTCGAATGCCTCGTCGGTGCGGTCCAGTTCGTCGATCAACAGGATTGGTGCGCCGCCATCCTGTTCCTCAAGGGCCTGTAGAAGTGGGCGGCGGATCAGGAAACGCTCGGAGAAGACGCCCGATTCCATTGCGTCACGATCCGTGTCTCCAGAGGCTTCGCGCATCCGGATTTCAACCATCTGCGCGGCGTAGTTCCATTCATAGACCGCAGAATTGATATCCAGCCCCTCGTAGCACTGCAAACGTATGAGCTTCCGGCCGAGCGTCTGGCTCAGGACCTTGGCAATCTCCGTCTTGCCTACTCCTGCCTCTCCTTCCAGGAAGAGTGGCCTTCCCATGGAAAGGCTCAGAAACAGCACAGTCGCAAGTGCCCTGTCCGAAACGTAGCCGCCCGCTTCAAGCAGCGCGACGGTTTCGTCGATATTCGCCGGCATTTTCGCCTTGTCAGCCATTTGGCAAATTCTCCTCACCCGGACCATTCAAACGGCCCGAAGGTTCCAGACTATTCCAGTATGTACAACCGGTGAACCTGCACGATTGTACGAGAGACATGTTTCTCACAGTTCGCGATAGTGCCGGTCCAGATAGACAAGTGCGTCCGAAGCCTCGTCGCCGTCTTCGCTCCAGACCGTGCCAGAAAGCACCTCGCCAAAAATCACGTAATGGGTAGCGACGGGTTGAACGTCCGTGACCTTGCAGTCGAGCGACATGCGTGCTCCACGCAAGACGGGCGCGCCCGTGGCAAGCTGCTGCCATTCACCGAGCGCGAAACGCTGTTCCATGTCCAAATGGCCGACACCGGCGAATGCACGGGCCAGATCAATATGTTCGTAGGCAAGCGTGTTGAACGAAAAGCAGCCGTTTTCCCCGAACCAGCGGTTTTCCTCGCGGTTCCGGTTGAGGCAGAAGAGCAAGGTTGGCGGTGTATCGGAAACAGAAGTCGCGGCAGAAACGGTGACGCCGCGCCGGCCTGCCGGGCCATCAGTCGTCACGATACTCACCGCGCCTGCCAGCCGGGCCATGCAGTTTCTGTATTCAAGTGAAGAAATTGGGGGGTATTTCAACAAGTTGCTGCTTTCAGTTTCCAAATTGATTCATCCGGCCAGTCGCCTAAATGAACGGTGTGCGCAGTTTCAGCACAGAACGGTTGCTACCACAAACCGGATTACTGTTTTGTCTTGCCCTTGCCGGATAGTGCGGGCAAATGTGGTACTACCGGCATATCGGGCCGGAGTGCTACAAATTGATCCCTGAATTTATGTAGCCAACCGCAAAATTCAACGGAGAGTGATGAAAGCGACAGCTAAACACACCGTTTCACGCGTGCGCACCCAAAGGTGTGGCCGCCGATCTCATCGAGCGGCAACATTTGCGCTTGCGGCTATACTTGCGCTGGGGTGTGCGATCACGGTTGATACAGGTTTTTCCGCTCGCGCCAACGCGCAGGAAGCTGCGCGGATCGGCCTTTCACTGCCACTTACGGGAAATGCAGCAAAGCCGGGCGCGCATTTTCTGACCGGCGCACGGATTGCGGTGGAACTCCACAATGACGAAGTAACGGCAAGCGGTGGAACGCCAGTGGAACTGGCCATCGCCGACGACGGATGCGATGCAGAGCTTGCAAGACTAGCGGCGGATGAGATCGCGGCCTCAAACCCTGCTCTCATTACCGGTTTCCTGTGCAACGACGTTGCACGCCTGTTCGCAGAACAGTTCAAGAATGCGGGCATTCCAATTGTTGTTGCCGGAGCGCGATCCGCGCAATTGCCGAAGGATGCCGAACGCGAGGGCTGGAACCTCTGGAAAATCTCACCAGAAGATGGCGACTCCGCGGAATACGCAGCAGAGATGCTTTCGCAGCGCTGGTCGGGACTGCCCTTCGCCCTTGTCGACGATGGCACCGTACTTGGGCGGACGCAGGTTGACACCTTTCGCGAGGCAATGGCCGAGAAGGGACTTGAGCCGCAGTTCACCGACAACTTCCGTCCGGGCCAATCCACTCAGGCCCGCCTTGTCCGGCGCCTCGCGAAGGCCGGGACCCGCAACGTCTTTGTTGGCGGCAGTGCCGAAGACATCGCCATGATCGCGCGCAATGCAAAGGAACTCAACATTCAGCTTGTGGTCGTCGGTGGCGAAACCCTGTCGATTTTGCCCTATCTGTCCGAAGAGGACCAGGCTCCGGCCGGGCTACTGGCGATACTCTACAATGAAGGTCCGATGCCCGGCGCATCCATCCTGCGCCGGGTCCTGACCGAGCGCGAAATCGTCGAGGAAGACAACATGCTGGAAGGTTTCGCGGCCATGCAGGTGGCCATCGCAGCAGCAGCGGCCACGCCTGCCGAGACTACGGCCAACCTGCGGTCCGGTACATTCGACACTGCTACGGGCATTGTGACCTTCAATCCTGACCACACCAATGCAATCTCGCCCTACGGGCTGTTCCGCTGGGACGGTCAGCAGTTCGAACGCGTGGAGTAGCGCGATGCGCAATCTCATAACCGATGTGGCCGGCATCAATGTCGGAAATTCCAAGTCGGAAGGTCTGAAATCCGGCGCGACCGCCATACTCTGCGATGAACCTGCAATTTCGGCCTGTCACGTGATGGGCGGGGCACCTGGAACGCGCGATACAGACCTCCTGGCTCCGCACAATACCGTGGAGAAGGTCGATGGCATTGTTCTGTCGGGCGGATCGGCCTTCGGGCTGGATGCTTGCGGCGGCGCTCAATCGTTTCTGCGCACGCAAGGCCGCGGCTTCGAGGTGGGCGGGCACCGCATTCCCATCGTACCAGGTGCCATTTTGTTCGACCTCGTGAATGGCGGCGACAAGAACTGGGGGCTGCATTCCCCCTATCGCGATCTCGGCTACCAGGCGGCGGAAGCAGCCGCATCCGATTTCGCCATCGGAACCGAGGGTGCAGGAACCGGCGCGATTGTTGCCGGTCTCAAGGGCGGGCTTGGCTCGGCCTCGACGCAAATGAAAAGCGGGGCTACCATCGGTGCTCTCGCGGCAGTCAATGCGCTGGGCAATCCGGTCATGGGCGACAGCGGGCATTTCTGGGCCGCACCATTTGAGCAGGATGGTGAATTTGGCGGGCGGGGCCTGCCATCCACGTTGCCGGCACGAACAAGCGACATTGCCATCAAGTTCCGCGATGAACCTGCCGCGGGGCGCAACACCACGATCGCTGTCGTTGCAACGGATGCCAGTCTGACCAAGGCAGAGGCGGCACGTCTGGCAATGGTCACCCATGACGGTTTCGCTCGCGCATTGTGGCCGTCGCATACACCATTTGACGGCGACATTGTTTTTGCGCTGGCAACCGGAACACATGGCAGGCTGAATTCCATGGACGAATGGATCGATCTGTGTGCGCTTGCCTCGGCCACGATGGCGCGAGCCATTGCGCGGGGTGTGCATGCGGCCAGCCCGGCAGCCGGCGATCCCTACCCGACCTGGCAGCAGAAGTTCGGACAATAGTCCCCTCCTGTTGCTCCTTGTGCCTTTCAGCACATACCGGACACATTGTGGTTTCTATACTGAGCAGAAAATCCGCTCAGGAAGCGACCAAGCAGAGCGGTGCACTCACGTGACGAAGTCCGCGTTTCCTTTTTGCGTGGCACAAACCGGAGGAATTCATGCGGTTGTTCAAAACGACAATACTTTTCGCGGCGCTCGTATTCCCGTCACTCCAGGGAATGGCACATGCCGGCGATTTCGCTACCCGTGCAATCCTGGGGTTTTCGGAAGACGGCAGCCGGTTCGCCTTCGAGGAGTTCGGGCGGCAGGACGGATCCGGCTTTCCATATTCCAACATCTACGTGATCAACACGGCTACCGACCAATGGACTGCCGGATCGCCTTTTCGCGTATTGATCCAGGACGAGAATGCCAGCGAGGATGACGCACGAGACCAGGCCCGCGACCAGGCCGGAAACGCACTCTCGGTCATACGTCAGCCCGGCGTGCACGCGGCCACCAACCAGCAGCTTGAAATCGTGGACAATCCGCATCGGATGGCCGCCAAGCCATATGTCTTCAATCCGCCGACGTCCGATTCCATCGAATTTCGCATCGAGGAAATACCCGTCACTCCGCCCGAGATGTGCAAGGACTTCGGGGAGACCAAGGCATTCAGACTAAAGCAGATCTTTTCCGAACCTGGCAAGGCGACAAGGTTGTTGCATGAGGACGATGGTGTGCCGTCAAGCAGGCGATGCCCCCTTTCCTACAGGTTTGCCGATATCCTGACCTACTATCCGGACAACGGACCCGCCGTGGCCGCCATACTGATCCTGATGGAGCAAGTCGGTTTCGAGGGGCCCGATGGCCGCTATCTTGCAGTTACGACGCAGCTTGATTGAAAGCCGCCCGGTTTCCACGGGAAATGTGACGCAGGCAATGGCAAAGAACGCCGCCACAGTTGAGTGGTGGGCATCCATCTGTTAGCGGATGCCCTATTACTCAACCATGAGCCAAGGACCGCTTCATGATCCCGCGTTACGCCCGCCCGGAAATGACCGAAATCTGGGAACCTGCAACGAAATTCCGGATTTGGTACGAGATCGAGGCCCATGCATGCGACGCACAGGCCGAACTCGGTGTCATCCCCAGGGAAAATGCGGAAGCCGTGTGGAAAGCAAAGGATGTCGAATTCGACGTTGCGCGCATTGACGAGATCGAGGCGGTAACCAAGCACGATGTCATCGCCTTCCTGACGCATCTTGCCGAACATGTGGGTTCGGATCAGGCGCGTTTCGTGCACCAGGGCATGACCTCCTCCGATGTTCTCGACACCACGTTCAACGTGCAGCTAGTGCGTGCCGCAGATCTGCTACTGGCGGATATCGACAGGGTGCTGGCAGCTCTCAAGAAGCGCGCCTACGAGCACAAGGATACGGTTCGCATTGGCCGTTCGCACGGCATCCATGCCGAACCGACCACGATGGGCCTTACCTTTGCCCGCTTCTATGCAGAAATGGACCGCAACAGGGCCCGTCTCGAGCGCGCCCGTGCCGAAGTCGCAACAGGAGCGATCTCGGGTGCGGTTGGCACCTTTGCCAATATCGATCCCTATGTGGAGGAATATGTCTGCAAGCAACTGGGACTGGAGCCGGAACCGATTTCGACACAGGTCATACCCCGCGACCGGCATGCCATGTATTTTGCCACTCTGGGCGTGATCGCCTCCTCGATCGAGAATGTCGCCATCGAAATCCGTCATATGCAGCGTACCGAGGTACTTGAGGCCGAGGAGTTCTTCTCGAAAGGCCAGAAGGGTTCGTCTGCAATGCCCCACAAGCGCAATCCGGTGCTGACGGAAAACCTTACCGGCCTGGCGCGTCTTGTGCGCATGACAGTTGTCCCGGCAATGGAAAACGTGGCGCTTTGGCACGAGCGGGATATCTCCCATTCCTCTGTGGAACGCGGCATCGGGCCCGACGCCACAGTGACGCTCGATTTCGCCCTGAACCGGCTTGCCGGAGTGGTCGAGAAGCTGGTGGTCTATCCCGAAAACATGCTGAAGAACATGAACAAGTTCAAAGGGCTCGTGATGTCGCAGCGCGTGCTTCTGGCGCTGACCCAAGCCGGTGTTTCGCGCGAGGATGCCTACCGTCTCGTTCAGCGCAACGCGATGAAAGTCTGGGAAGAAGGCAAGGACTTCAAGGAAGAACTGCTGAAGGATGGCGAAGTGACAGCAGCCCTCTCCCGGCAGGAGATCGAGGAGAAGTTCGATCTCGGCTATCACACCAAGCATGTCGACACGATTTTCAGGCGGGTCTTCGGGGAGTAACAGCCTCTGGGCTGTAAAATCGGTTGCCGCCTCGACCAGCCGGGAAGTCGCGTTTTCTTTCAGCGTGCATGGAGACGTGATTTCACCGCCATCTTGCTGGCACCTTCTGCAAGCACGGGTCGCCCTCAACCTAAGAGGGATTTTATGCTCTACATACAACATAAACTTAAAAGTGCCTGGGAACGTCACCAGCACCATCCGGAAGAGCGCGAAACGATCAGTGTTGGTTGGGCGGTTCTGCTGTCCGTTACCGTAATCATCGCGGTAGTCTCATTGGTCTTGGTAACCTTGCTCGCAGTTCCGGAGGAAGGAACTCCCGGCAATTCCACTTCCGATAAAAGATCGGGAGAAACGGCAGCGGTCACTCACGCATAGTGGTCGATATGCATCTCTGCGGCAGCCGTCGCAAACACCTATCCGAACAAGCACTCGCAATCGCATCAACCCCGGACCACACTTCACTAACCTACCGGGCCTAAACTACCGGTATTGTTGCAAAAATATCGCTTGCTATCGAAATGCTGCGAGTGCGAAAAAATCCCCGTATACAACGTCAGAAATTTTGAGATTTGATTTTCCCAGGGAATTCACTTTCTTGGGGCTAAAAAAATGAAGCGTGTGAATCTTGTACGGACGGCGTTTCTGACTGTTGCCATCGGCTTGGGCTCCTCAGCCCTTGCGGCCGATCCGGTGACAGATGCAGGTTCTGCGGACGAAGGCGACGTCAGTTTTTCCTACGGCGCTGCACTGACTTCCAACTATATCTCGCGCGGCACGACACAGTCCGACGACCATGCCGCAATACAGGGCTATGTCGAGGCAAGCATCGGCATTCTGTATGGTGGCGTTTGGGCATCCTCGGTGGATTTCAACACGCCTGACAAGGCGGAACTTGATTTCTATGCCGGCATCCGGCCAGAGATCGGCGATCTGTCGCTCGATCTCGGTTATGTGCGTTACTACTACGACGATTCAGGCGATTGCTGCGGTGAATGGTACGCCAAGGGAACCTATGCCCTCTCCGAAGCCGTCAGCGCAGGTGGCGAGTATTACTACGACAATGAAAACGACACCCATTGGGCAGTTGCCACTACGGAGGTCTCCGGCCTCCCGATGGATCTGACGTTCTCGGGGCAGATCGGCAGCGACTTCGGATCGCTTAAACTTGGCAGCGCCGACAAGGTTGCCTGGAATGCCGGGCTGTCGCACGCGCTTGGCGACAATGGAACGATCGACCTGCGCGTTCATGATTCAAATTACGACCCGATGCGCTTCGTCGCCACGGTATCGTTCGATTTCTGACCTGACGTGATTCAAGCCGGGGTTCCCTTAGCAGGACCCCGGCAAATCGCTCCGAAGCGGGACCATCCGCCCTTGAATTTGTGCGCTGCGGCAGCCATGTTGCGGCGATGAAGACCACCGACACCGAAATACTGATTTGTCCCGGTTTCAAAGGGGCGCCCGAAGACCATTGGCAGACGCGCTGGGAGAAAAACCTCTCTGCCGCGCGGCGTGTGCCCATGGGGGACTGGCACAAGCCGGTTTTCGAGGACTGGAAGGCAAATCTGATTTCCGAGGTGGACAAGGCGGAAAAGCCGGTCGTTCTGGTCGGTCACTCCCTTGGTTGCCAGGTCATCGTGCAAGCTGCCCCGGAATTCAAGAAGCCGGTAATTGGTGCCTTCATGGTCGCTCCGCCAGACGTGGCGAACCCTGACATCCGGCCGCGGCATTTGCTGACCTTCGGACCGGCTCCTACCGATCCGCTGCCCTTCCCGTCCATCGTCATTGCCAGCCGCAACGACGATTTCTGTTCGTTTGAAACAGCAGGCGACATGGCGAATGCCTGGGGATCGCTGCTTCTTGACGCGGGCGAGAGCGGACACATCAACGCCGAAAGCGGACACGGCCCGTGGCCGGAAGGCCTCATGATATTCTCGAAGTTCATGAACCAGTTGAAGGCGCCAGAGGAATTCGGACGCAACGAGCGGAATTAACGCTGGCGGCTACTTCAACAGCAAAAAAGCCCGGCCAAATTGACCGGGCTTTCAAAATTCATGCGTCGAGAAATGCAGGATCAGCCTTCCGACTGCACCTGACTGACGGCGGTAGCCAGCAATTCGTCCATGGTGCGGCGAATCTGGTGATCGGACTGTTCGACACCGGCGGCGTCGAAGTCGGCCCTGATCTTGCGGAACACATCTTCGTCGCCTGCTTCCTCGAAATCGGCACGGATGACTTCCTTGGCGTATTCCTGGGCATCGTCGCCCGATTTGCCAAGGAGTTCTGCAGCCCAGAGGCCGAGCAGTTTGTTGCGGCGTGCTTCCGCCTTGAATTTCAGCGCCTCATCGTGGGCGAACTTTCTTTCGTAAGCGTCTTCACGGTCGTCGAATGTGCTCATGGCGGCCTCCATAGACTCAGATGGTTGCGATATAATCGGTAGCCGAAGCAATTTGAAGTCTGGCGGTCAAATTCTTTTGTCGCACCTCGACACGAACTCGGCTGGGCCAAACAGGAAGAAAGCCCACTGACACACGAAATATGCGGGCGAAATATACGGGGATGCACCGTCAGCCCAGTTGTGAATCGCCGCGCGTTTCTGTAGTTTCCGGCACAACCGGCTCTTTCGGTCAAGTCAAGCCACTGGCACTACCGAATGCAATGTCCACCGGTCTCAATACGGGAAAAGCACATGTCCAGACGCCGCCGAATCTATGAAGGCAAGGCCAAAATACTCTATGAGGGCCCGGAACCGGGTACGCTGATCCAGTTCTTCAAGGATGATGCAACCGCATTCAACGCCAAGAAGCACGAGATCATCGAAGGCAAGGGCGTGCTCAACAACCGGATTTCGGAGCACATCTTCACCAGCCTGAACCGGATCGGTATCCCGACGCATTTCATCAAGCGGATGAACATGCGCGAACAGCTTATCCGCGAAGTCGAGATCATTCCGCTCGAGATCGTCGTTCGCAACGTGGCCGCCGGTTCGCTCTCCAAGCGGCTCGGCATCCCCGAAGGCGAAATACTTCCGCGTTCCGTCATCGAGTTCTACTACAAGAAGGACGAACTCGATGATCCCATGGTCTCCGAGGAGCATATCACTGCCTTCGGATGGGCATCTCCGCCGGAAATTGACGACATGATGTCGATGGCGGTTCGCATCAACGATTTCCTGTCCGGCCTGTTCCTTGGCGTCGGCATCCAGCTTGTCGACTTCAAGATCGAGATGGGCCGGTTGTGGGAAAACGACATGATGCGCATCATCCTGGCAGACGAGATTTCGCCGGATTCCTGCAGGTTGTGGGATATCAATACCCAGGAGAAGATGGACAAGGACCGTTTCCGCCGCGACATGGGTGGAATGCTTGAGGCCTATCGTGAAGTTGCGAAACGGCTTGGCATCATGAACGAGAACGAACCTGTGCGTTCCAAGGGACCCCGCCTCGTCTCCAGCAAGGACGACTGACGCGCGCGCCCAGGCAGGGCGTGTTGAATGCATGCAAGAACCAGCACCATACGGAATTTGAAATGATCAAGGCACGCGTGACCGTAACCCTCAAGAACGGCGTACTCGACCCGCAGGGCAAAGCCATCGAAAACGGCCTTGGCGCGCTTGGCTTCGACGGCGTCAATCAGGTGCGGCAAGGCAAGGTCTTCGACGTTGAACTCGATGGAAACGACAAGGCAAAGGCCGAATCCGACCTGAAGGCAATGTGCGAAAAGCTCCTCGCGAACACGGTGATCGAGGATTACCACGTATCCCTGATCTAGACTGTTTCACCTTTCGGTGTAATCAGACAGGATCAGCAAGCAACTGAATTCATTGACGCATTTCGATTTTTCCGATTCTGTCAAAATCGAAATTGCTCCAGGGTTCGAAACAGCAGCCACGGGCGGCAGGATCTGCGATCAAAGACATGACAGCAGCAGTAGTTCTCTTTCCAGGTTCCAATCGCGACCGCGACATGATTGCGGCGTTGAACAAGATTGGCGGCAAGCCACCACTTCGCATCTGGCATACCGACCGCGATATTCCCGACGCTGACCTTTACGTCGTCCCGGGTGGGTTTTCCTATGGCGACTACCTGCGCTCAGGCGCAATTGCAGCGCGTTCACCGGTCATGGATGCCCTGCGCGAAAAAGCTGCCCAGGGACGCCGCATCCTCGGCGTCTGCAACGGCTTTCAGATCCTGACCGAGGCCGGTCTGCTTCCCGGCGCCCTGATGCGCAATGCAGGCCTGCACTTCGTGTGCAAGGAAGTGCTTCTCGAAGTCACGAACGCTTCCACCGTGTTCACAAGCCGCTATGACAAGGGCCAGATCCTGCGCTGCCCGGTGGCGCACCATGACGGCAACTATTTCGCCGATGCCGAAACACTGAAGGCACTGGAAGGAAACGGCCAGGTTGCCTTCCGCTATGCAAAGGGAACGAACCCGAACGGGTCGATCAATGACATTGCAGGTATCGTCAACGATGCGGGCAATGTTCTCGGCATGATGCCACATCCCGAGAACCTCATCGAACCAGCCCATGGCGGTACCGATGGCCGAGCACTGTTTGAAGCGGCAATGGGCGTTCTTGAAGGCGAACCTGCATGACGCCGGTGAACGGTGCCCGTTTGCCTGGGATGCTGCTGGCCGCAGCTGCTGCCTTCTCGCTTGGTGCATGCCAGAGCAAGGAAGGCGGGCCATCTTCGGCGCTCAGCCTGCAGAGCAAGCAATCTCCATCCGATGCGGTTACGCACATTGCACGCGTTGCGCAAAAATGCTGGTTCCAGTCGAAGGACGCAGCGTTTTCAGGCTACCGGCTGGCGGCTGAGGTGAATTCCTACGCCGGACGGCCGCGTTTTCTGCTGGTGCCGCGCAAGAACCCCGGCGGACTGCCCGAACTCGTGGTCCAGGCCGAAAAGCGTGGAGACAGCGCAAGCGGCTCCTACACCGGCGTTGAAACCTACGGTCCGTTGCTTTCGGGACCGCATGGCAAGCGAATTACTGGTGATGTTGAACGCTGGGCAAACGGCAGTTCCGATTGCTCGGCAACCGCCTGATCAGAGATCTGTACGCGCTTTCAGAGGCCGGCCAATTGTTCGCGCAGTGCCCATTTGCGGATTGACGGAGCAACGCCTCTTGCATTGACCGACGCAGGCTTTTCAGCGCTCGCTGTCAGGCGGGCATGCTTCTCGATCTCTTCCACCGTGCCGATATCAATCTCGGTACCGGCAAGAATGATGAAGCCTTCGCGCAATTCAGGCGTGAGGCGTATCTTGCCCCTTCCATTCTTCGGCGATGCCCCAGAAGCCGCAACCACCGGCCTTTTCGGTTCCTGGAGAGCGGCAGAGCGGGCCGGTTTTGGCGGCGCGAGATCCGCCACAAGCTGTTCACGGGAATCGGGTTCACCGATAGCCGGTCCCGGTTTGAGATGAACGATGCGGTATCCGCCTTCGCGTAGACGGTCGATAAGCAGCGGCAGGGCATTCGCCGTGCGGCGGTGGATGTCATGCATGAGGATGATGCCCCTGCCCTGCTTTTCAAGAATTCCCATAACCCGGTCGACTATCCGTTCGGGTTCAACACGTTTCCAGTCGAGACTGTCAATATTCGCACCGATCCGGATCAGTCCGTGCTGGCGCAGCACCGAATCTGTCCTGCCGTTGCGCGCAAGATAGGGATACCGAAAGAACGGCACCCTGACCTCTCGCGAAGCGTTGCCGTAGGCTGCCTTCTCGACCATTGCGATACCATCTTCGACGTAATGTTCGGCTTCGGCACTCGAATATGCCGTCAGCCTTTCATGGTCATGGGTATGGTGGCCAAGCGTGTGGCCCTCGCGCACGATCCGGCGCGCAATCGCCGAGTGGGCCCGCGCCATCTTGCCTACACTGAAGAAGGTGGCCTTCAGGCAGTTCTCTTTCAAAGTGTCGAGAATTGTTTCCGTCGAGCCCGGAACAGGCCCATCATCGAAGGTGAGGACAACCTCGCGGTCGCGCAGGCCGAGGCTGCTCTCACGCCCTGCGACAGCAGTGACCCGTGACGGGTCGAGTACGATTGTACGGGAGATTCCATTTCCGGCGCAGGAAGTTACTCCCGCACGCACCGGCGAATGAAACAAGACCAAGGTGGTGAGGCCCAGAAGAGCCGGCAACAAAATACGCATATACCTGAACCCGCGACGCAGTACTAAAGCGGAGTGCCCTTCCGGACCTTGGGAGGGAAAATAGCAGTCAGGTTTTAACGCGAGCTAAAGTCTTGGTTAACGGCCAGTAAAGACCGGAGGTTTTGCCTCCGGTCCCCTGTTGCGATTGCAGCATTGTTCAGTCCAGGAACCCGCGAGCAAGCTCGGACCGGCGTTCATCGGAAGAAATGCCGACATCTGCCAGCAGCCTTGGATCTAGATCGGCAAGCGCCCGGCGGCTGCGGTTCTTGGCAAAGCGGCCGTCCAGCCACACCACCAGCCGGTAGATCATAGCCGGAAGGCGCTCGCGGCGAATGTTGTCCAGATTCTGGCCGCGGCCAGTCAGGAGATCGAAATGGTCGATGCGATCAATTGCCATGATTGTATCCCTCCAGGCTATATTGTTGCGTTGATTGTACCTATTGATTGACACGGGCCGGACAATCAATGTAAACATTGTATCCATGACACGATTACAAGACGACTATCTGCCCCAAATCGGTGATGGCAACAGGCCGCTGTACATACGGATTGCCGATGCCATAGAACGCGACATAGACACCGGAGCACTGCCTTCCGGCAGTCGATTGCCGCCGATGCGAAACCTGGCTTTCGATATCGGGGTAACAATCGGAACAATTTCACGCGCATACAATCTGATTGCAGATCGCGGACTTGTTGCCGGTGAAGTCGGTCGGGGAACCTATGTCCTGGCGCGTAACAATGGGAACCATCCCGGTGACAATGCCCAGTCGGGACTTCTGCCGCCGCCATTCCGCAGCCTCGACATCACCGAAGGGCTGACGGCACCGCTGAACCTCGACACGACTTCCGCAATCCATGTCGGGCAGGACGAGATCATTCGCCTGCAGTTCAACGCGATTGCGGAATCGATGCCCCATATCATGGTGGACTACGTTCACGGTGTGCCGGACAGCTGGAAGGAAGCAGGTGCGATGCTGCTCTCTGCCAACGGCTTCAAGCCCTCCCCCGACACCATGGCGGCGACCAATGGTGCCCATGCCGGGATCATGGCGATCATCATGACCGTGACCTCGCCGGGCGACCGTATCGTATTCGAGACGACAACTTATTCGTCTGTCGCCCGAAGTGCAGCCCTTGCCGGCAGGCGGATCATCGAAACCCCGATTGACGAGCATGGACTGATCCCTGAGGAGTTCGAGAAACTTTGCGCGCGCCAGCATCCGCGTCTGCTCTACCTGATGCCGTCATTGCACAATCCGACATTGGCGCACCTGCCCGCCAGACGCAGGGAGCAGCTTGCCGAGATCTGCCGCAGGTACAATGTGTGGATTCTGGAAGATGCGGTTTACGCCCCGCTTTCCGACGACACCGATATTCCAATCGCCGCGCTATGCCCCGAACTGACTTTCCATGTCGGCAGCCTGTCCAAGACTGTCTCCAGCGCGTTGCGCGCGGGATGGGTATCGTGTCCACAGGGATATGCAACGCGGATCCAGACGGCACATCGCATGTTCTCCGGCGGCGGCTCGTGGCCGATGAAGGAACTTGCAAGCCAGCTCATTCTCTCGGGCGAAACTGCCTCCATCCTGCGAAACGTGAAGGATGCCATTCGCAGCCGGACGCGGATGCTGGAAGAAGAACTGCAAGGCTACAGCATCACCACCAGCCCGCACTGCCCGTTCGCATGGCTCAAACTGCCAGAGCCATGGCTCTCGGGAACGTTCAGAAGCGCGTTGCTGGAGCGTGGCATGATGGTCTCCCACGAAGACGACTTCAAACCGGCACGCTCAGAACTCACACTTCACGCAGTGCGGATTGCGTTCTCGTCGCCACGCAGCAACAACCGTCTGAAACAGGCCTTCAGCGAGATCCGTGACCTGCTGGAAAGCGGCATGGCAGGGCATGCCGCGATAACCTGACGGGCAGCCATCCTGCCGTTTCGCCGGATCAGCCCGGAATTGACGCCAATGCAGGTGTAAAATCCTGCGGATGGCTTCACTATGCCATACACATGCCGCACGGAATTGGGTAACAAGGGCACAAGCGGTTGCAGGTTCAATCCTGCCATTTCCTCCCACTCGCGAAACGGCGTCATGACCATAAAGAACGATATCGAAATCACCCCCGAGCTCATAGATGCGCACGGCCTCAAACCGGACGAATACGAGCGCATCCTCGAACTGATCGGCCGCGAACCGACATTCACGGAACTTGGCATCTTCTCGGCAATGTGGAACGAGCACTGTTCCTACAAATCTTCCAAGAAATGGCTAAGAACACTGCCCACCAAGGGCTCAAGGGTCATCCAGGGACCTGGCGAAAATGCCGGGGTGGTAGATATCGGCGACGGAGACTGCGTGGTCTTCAAGATGGAGAGCCACAACCACCCCTCCTACATCGAACCCTACCAGGGAGCGGCGACGGGCGTGGGCGGCATTCTGCGCGATGTCTTCACCATGGGTGCGCGGCCAATTGCAGCCATGAACGCGCTGCGTTTCGGTGAGCCGGACCACCCCAAGACGCGCCACCTTGTGGGCGGCGTCGTTGCGGGTGTTGGCGGATACGGAAATTCCTTCGGCGTACCGACCGTTGGCGGCGAGGTGAATTTTCACAAGCGCTACAACGGCAACATTCTGGTGAACGCGTTCGCAGCCGGGATCGCCAAGACGGACGCCATCTTCTACTCGAAGGCGGAGGGCGTGGGTCTTCCCGTCGTCTATCTGGGCGCAAAGACTGGCCGTGACGGCGTTGGCGGAGCAACCATGGCATCCGCGGAGTTCGACGAGAAGATCGACGAAAAACGGCCGACCGTGCAGGTTGGTGACCCGTTCACTGAGAAATGCCTGCTTGAAGCCTGTCTCGAACTGATGAATTCCGGTGCTGTCATCGCCATCCAGGACATGGGTGCTGCCGGCCTTACCTGTTCCGCCGTGGAAATGGGCGCCAAGGGCGATCTTGGTATCGAACTCGATCTCGACAAGGTACCGGTGCGCGAAGAGCGCATGAGCGCCTATGAGATGATGCTTTCCGAGAGCCAGGAGCGCATGCTGATGGTTCTGCGTCCGGAGAAGGAGGCAGAGGCGGAAGCCATTTTCACGAAGTGGGGACTGGATTTCGCGATTGTGGGCACAACGACCGACGATCTGCGTTTCAGAATCTTCCACGAAGGCGAGGAAGTCGCCAACTTGCCGATCAAGGAACTTGGCGACGAAGCCCCCGAATATGACCGCCCGTGGAACGAGATTTCCAAGCCGTCCGTGCTTTCGCCGGAGCAGGTCCCTGCCCCGTCCGACTACAACGATGCGCTGCTCAAGCTGATCGGTTCGCCCGATCTGTCGTCGCGTCGCTGGGTATGGGAGCAATACGACACCTACATACAGGGCAACTCGCTCGTGCGTCCGGGAAGCGACGCCGGGATCGTGCGCGTGGAAGGCTCAGAAAAGGCCCTCGCCTTCACGTCCGACGTCAATCCGCGCTACTGCGAGGCCGACGCGTTCGAAGGTGGCAAGCAGGCCGTGGCCGAATGCTACCGCAACCTGACGGCCAGCGGGGCCGAGCCGCTGGCGACGACCGACAACCTGAACTTCGGCAATCCCGAACGGCCCGAAATCATGGGCCAGTTCGTCGCTGCCGTGAAGGGCATTGGCGAAGCCTGCTCGGCGCTTGCAATGCCGATCGTCTCCGGCAACGTCTCGCTCTACAACGAGACCCATGGAGAGGCGATCCTGCCGACCCCGACAATTGCGGCCGTGGGCCTGATCGACGATCAATCGAAGATCGCAACCGTTGGCGGTATGCGGGATGGCGATGTGTTGTTCCTCGTCGGCCCCAGGGGCACCCATCTGGGCCAGTCGGCCTATCAGATGTGGTGCCTTGGCAAGGAGGAAGGCGCACCGCCGCCCGTCGATCTCGAACTGGAGCGCAAGAACGGCGATTTCGTGCGCGCCATGATCCGCTCGGAAAAGGTATCCGGTTGCCACGACATTTCCGACGGTGGCCTTGCGGTGGCGCTTGCCGAAATGGCGATGGCTTCAGATCTCGGTTTCACGGTCGAATGTGAAGACGAGAATGCCCATGCCGTGCTCTTCGGTGAAGACCAGGCGCGATACATTTGTGCTGTACAGGTCTGGGAGTCGGAGAACTTCGAGAAAGCGGCGGAAAATGCCGGTGTCGAAATTCATGCAATCGGCTTTGCCGGCGGTAGCGACATTGCCATCGGTGACCTGATCGAAATCGACGTATCGAAGCTGCGGGAAGTACATGAAGGCTGGTTTGCCGAATTCATGTCGGGACCCGAAGCATTCCGCGAGGCTTCCTGAGGCGCAATACCGCAACTTGTGTACCTGTCTCCTTCAAGGTTGAGGGCAAACAGGATTTGAATTCGGATGGCGTTCTCCATAGATTGTGGGGATGCAGCCCAATTGATTCTCCAGGAGCAAGACGCAAATGCCAATGAGTGCAGGCGAAATCGAGAAGATGATCCGCAAGGCGATTCCCGATGCCAAGGTCACCATTCGCGACCTTGCGGGCGACGGAGATCATTATGCTGCCGAAGTTGTATCCGAGAGTTTTCGAGGCAAGTCGCGCGTCCAGCAACATCAAATGGTCTACAAGGCCCTTGAAGGAAACATGGGCGGCGTACTGCATGCGCTTGCCCTGCAAACCAGCGCTCCCGAATAGGTGAGCCAACCAAAGCGGCGGAACAATGAACGGACAAAGAGCAACCCATCCGCAGACCAGCGGATTGGAGAAGATTCCACAGATACTCACGCGTCCCTTGTGGAAGGACACGGTCGTCTGGGCCGGGATTCTCTCAGCAGGTTTCTGGGGATCGATACTCTACCTGCTGTTTTTCTAGCCCCAGCACTGCTGAACATCGACAGGGACGGCGTCCGGTGTCTCTGTGCCAAGTGGCCGCTTACGCGCCCTCTTGACGATGACTGCGGCAAAGCCAATATTCGGGGCACGCGCCGAAATGGCATGATTGCGTATCCGGTCTTGCTGCGGCAGGCCGATCAAAACGCTGTGAATTCGGCTTCTGAAGGACACTTTCCATGCACACCCAAGGGTGGCATGGTGAAAAGGAAAGAGACAGGAACTCGCCATGACCAATGCACATGAATTCATAGACGAAGCGGTGAAGAACAACGATGTCGTTCTGTTCATGAAAGGAACCGCCGATTTTCCGCAATGCGGTTTCTCGGGTCAGGTGGTGCAGATTCTCAATTATTTGGGAGTCGACTTCAAGGATGTGAACGTGCTTGCCGATGACGACGTTCGGCAGGGTATCAAGGACTATACCCAGTGGCCAACAATTCCCCAGCTCTATGTGAAGGGCGTATTCCTTGGCGGTGCCGACATCGTGCGCGAAATGTTCCAGCAGGGCGAACTGCAGCAGCATTTCTCGGCCTCCGGCGTGCCGACCAACGGCAAGACGCTGGCATAACGCTTCGGCATTCTTACTAGAATGACAAAACCCCACCGGTTAGCGCCGGTGGGGTTTTTCGTTTTCTCTGGAGGAAGGCGATTTGCCACCAGTGCAAACCTCCATCCAATGCAATCATTCCGCTTCGGCGGCCAGGATCTGCGTGATGTTGCGGATCGTGGCG
The DNA here is from genome assembly GCA_020637805.1 of Nitratireductor sp. GTDB lineage: Bacteria > Pseudomonadota > Alphaproteobacteria > Rhizobiales > Rhizobiaceae > Salaquimonas. The sequence goes on from JACKJU010000001.1 coordinate 351,420, forward strand.
CGGCGATTGGCGCGTTCGGCTCCAAGCGTGTCTACCTTGAGGTATTCCTCGCCATAGCCCTGGGTGACCAGGTTTTCCGGCGGGATACCATAGGCTTCGACAAGAATCCGGGCCACGGCCTCTGCACGGCGGTCGGAAAGCGTGAGGTTTGAAATCTCGTCGCCGACCGCGTCCGTGTGACCCTCTACCAGGAACACGGCTGACGGGTTTTCATCGACCACGTCGAGTATCGCGCCTGCAACATCGCCGAGGAGCCTCACCTGGTCCTCGGTCACGAATGCACTCCCGCTGTCGAAATTGACCGTATCAAGGTCAACCCGGCGGACCATGTCGCGCACATCGCGGTTTTCGCGGATCTGGCGCAGCGAGTAGCGCTCAGGCGGCACATAGACCGGCTCTGCCTCGAAAGTATCGCGGAAAAGACGCCTGTCTGCCTGCCGGGCAGACACCACGTAGCGATCGCGCGGAATGTCGACCCTGTAGCGCGGCACGTCGATCCGTACCGGTGCGCGCCTGTCGTTGCGTTCGCCAAAGAGCACATAGCGTGTGCCATCGCTCCCGATCTTCACGCGGCGCAGAATGTATCCACCCGGATCGCGAATGGTGACGATCTGGGAACCGTCGCGGCGGTAGATGGTCTCGCGCGTATTGCCGTTTCGCAATTGCTCGGTTTCAACGCGTGAACCACGATCCCGGAACAGGGCGTTTTCATCCTTGCGCACGTAGTAGCGGCCATCGCGCTCGACCACGATACGGTCGCCCTCGTCAGCCGTTACACGTCCGCCAAGCTGCGGAATGAGTGCACCGATCGCCACACCCACGGCTGCCGCGCCAAGCAGTTCGGCCCGGTTGTCGCGAGCCTTCTCACGGCGTTTCTTTTCCGCCTGTTTGAGCTTGCGGCGGTCGTCTGCGCTGGCATCCTTGGAAATCACGGCCACGGGCTCGCGCTCGGCTTCCCTGATCTGGTCGGCGACCGGAGCATTGACCACGTCGGCGGGCTTGGCAGCATCCTTCGACACGGTCGCCGGTTTGGCGAGTTCCTTTTCAGCTTCGGCTTTGGTCTGCTGGCCAGGATCGGGCGTCACCGGCGCCTCAGCCGTGCCTTCGCTTGTGGCAGCATCAGCCGGTGCGGCGCCGCCCGCCCGCTTCTTCAGTTGCAGGTCCTTGAATTTGCGGACCTTTCCGGTTTCCTGACCATTGGCATCTTGTGCTCCGGCGCCCTGCGCAGCATCCCTCTGTTTCTTCAACTGCTTGTTCATGCCCTTGGCATCAGCAGCGTCGCGTTGCTTCTTCAACTTGCGCGTATCAACCGGAGGCACAGTCTCGGCCGCTGGCGCAGATTCGGCAGCCGGCTGTTCTGCGACCGGTGCAGAAGCTGCACTGGAACCATTTTTCATCTTCAATTTGCGCGGGCGCTCCGTTGGCGCTTCGACTGCTTGCGGGGCGGCGTTTTCGGCACCACTGGCAGGCTGTTCGGCCTGCTGCACCTGTTGCGCGGCATTCCGATCCGCCTTTTTCTTCTTCTTGCCCTCGGCCCGCTGCTCATCCTGCGCCTGCTCGGCCTTCTTCAACGCCTTCTTCTTGAGTTTCTTGAGAAGTTTTTCGTCGGTTACCGTCTGCGCCTGCGCAAGCAGAACAGGTTCGCTGTTCCTCTGGACCGAATTCCAGCTTCCGCCATCCAGAGTGGAGGCGTTGGCCTGGATCGACAGGGCCGCGATGGCCGCGGTCGTCATGAGAATTCCTGTTTTCATTATTTCTCCTCGTATCGGCTTGATGCCGAACTTGTTGAGCCTATGCCTCTTTTTGGCATGCGCTTTGTCGACAACGCCCGTGATCGCATTCCGGTTCCGGTGAATTCCGGATACCCTGCCAACCGGCAAGGTCCCCACGCGGAATATGCAACGGCTTCAACCTATGTCTTGATTCCGGCTTTCTTGGGACTGATCCACCTTTTGGCTACATTTGCGGGTTAGATGTTCCCGTCAAATGCTTCCGGGGCACATGTCTGCCGATATGGTAAGAGAGCCTTGGACGGTGGCGAAAATCGATTCGATGATCTAGACTGGGCCGCATATGGCTACCGTAGTGTCAAACGCGAATGAAAGAGCGGACTACGTGACTCCCCCTTCCCATTCCTTCAGGCCCCAACGCATCAGACGCGTTGCCGTCATTGTTGCCGCGGCAGTTCTGGCGGGATCGCTTGGCGGATGCATGTCGTCGCCCTCCCCGACTGCCAGCGTGTTCGATGAATTCAGGGACACGCAGGACAGCAGCTCCGAAAGACAGCAGGCTAATGCAGCCGCTCCCGGCAACGTCATGGATGCCGGACCGGTTTCGCAGTCGGCTCTTGCGCCGGTCGATACCGGCCAGAGCGCCGACCCCGCTGCAGTACCATCGGAAATGACCGCGGCAGACGCGAATGCCTCCCAGGATGGCAGTGAGTATCCCGGCGTAGCTGCCTTGCCTGCGCCCGCCATACAGCTTGGAAATTCCAACGATGGCGAAGTCCTTGCCTATGCGCAGCCCGCCCAGCCGCTGACACCAGACCTGGAGTCCGCGTCCACGGAAGAGCCCAACCCCAATTCATCGCCTGTGGTGCTTGGTACCGACCTGTCCCCCGCTGCCATCGCCCCGAACGACGTAACTGTTGCAGGTGCACCGCTTTCGGGAACACCTTCCCAATCAATCGAAATCGCCTCTCTTTCAACTCCCGGGCTTCCGGGGGCGGCTGCGGATGCGAATGGTGACGCGGTCAGCGGCCTTACCGGCAATGCGCCACAGATGAATCCCGACGAGTTCTTTGCCCGGCAGAGAATCTCGGAACTCTTCACCCGCATCGATCACGGAAAATGCCGCGGCGGCTTCGGTCCGAAGCCGAAGAAAATCAACGCAATGCGCGTGACACCCGGCGACCCCTATTATATCGAAATCCGCATGCGCCAGACGCCCTTGATGCCGGTAGGCCACACCTATGTGGCTTATGGCGACCTTGGCCCGGACGGAAATCCGATCAACGAAAACCTGATCATGCTGGCGCCCTATGGCGGATATGCCGGTGCGGCGCTCGCTTCCGGGGTGCCGATGCCCGGCGTCCTGAAACCTCACCGTGACGACTGCAGGATCCGTCCCGAAGCCGCATACCGCGTTTCGCTGACGGCGCAGAAGTACGAGCAGCTTCTTCGGGCTGTCAAAAAGGCCAAGGACCAGGTTCCGCAATATCTGCTGTTCACGCAGAACTGCAATCACTTCGCTTCCAGGATTGCCTCGAGCGTCGGCATCAAACCGCCAGCCAATATCTATGTGCCGGCGCTTTCCTATATCTACGACATCATTGAAGCCAACGAAGGCTACAAGGTCACCGACCGGTTCTACGACCCGAAGAGCCTAAGCAAATTTCCAGCTGTCCCAGGCAAAGCTTCCGTACTGCGTTGAATCGTGAATGCGCTCTGCAACAGGGGTTTCTCCCCCTGCGCCGTAGGCGAAGAACAACGGCATGAGATGTTCGTCGGTGGGGTGGTTTTCGCGAACGAATGGTGCCTCGCTGGACCAGTCAAGAATCGCTTCCCGGTCGCCCTCGGCGAACTTTTCTGCGAACCAGCTGGTAAATGCCTCTACCTTGTTGGGCATCTGAGGATCACCGGCCTTGCCGAACCGCATAAGGCCGAATATCTCGCGCAGATTGTGCGTGATGTGGCCTGAACCAACCAGCAGAACTTCCCTTTCACGCAGGGGCGCAAGCGCCTGACCAAGGGCATAGTGATAGCGGGCATCGCGTGACGGATCGATGGACAGCTGGACAATGGGAATATCCGCCTCGGGAAAGGCGAGTTTCATTGTCGTCCAGGTACCGTGATCGTACCCACGTTCAGGCGCGACCCGCGGATTGAAACCTGCCCCGGCAAGAAGTTCTGCGACCTCTGCAGCCAATTCCGGTTCTCCGGGAGCCGGATAGACCATCTCGTAGAGTTCGGGGGCAAAGCCGCCAAAGTCATAGATCATTCCAGGCGCCGGATCAGTCACGACGACTGGTCCGTTCGTCTCGAAATGCGCCGAGACGATCACGATGGCCCTTGGCCGTCCTGTGAAGTCCGACAGATGTTCAAGAAAATCCTTTGCCTGCGATGGTTCTGTCACGACGTTCGGACCGCCGTGAGAAATGAATACCGATGGCATGGTCATTGCAGAAACTCCTGCTTGGATGCGCTATGGGCGTAATCTGGTACCCGGCATCGTTCACCGCAAGATGCAATTCCTTTACGCATCGTTCACCGGTGGCAGCGGTTCGCAGTGCGGTCAGAGTTCCTGAGGAAGGCCGTCAGAAATCTCGTAGTAGTCGCCCTTGAATTCACAGAAGATGTGACGCTCCATCCGCAGTCCGGTTGGCTTGTCAAACGCCCCGGCAAGAATCGACGTGGAAGCCGCACTCGTGTCTTTCCAGAACAATGCCGAACCGCAGGTGCCGCAGAAACCTCGTTTCGCGCTCTGCGATGACTGGTACCATCTCAAGTGATCCAGGCCCTCGACAGTCAGGAGATCGTCCGGGCAGTTCGTGGCTGCAAAATAGTGCCCAGACTGTTTCCGGCATTGATTGCAGTGGCATGCAATCACGCCCCGCAGTTGCCCGCGCACCTGGAACCGCACATTCCCGCAAAGACAACTTCCCGAATGCGTATCCGTCATCTCGATTTCTCCGAAAAAAAGACCGGCACTGCATCATGCAGAACCGGCCTTGACTTGTCCGTTCAATTTGCGCCGCTTCTACGCGCCCACTGCCATCTTCGGCGCTTCCTCACGGCCTTCCTGAAGCAGTTCGGCAATCAGGAATGCCAGTTCCAGCGACTGGTTGGCATTTAGCCTGGGATCGCAGTGGGTGTGATAACGGCTGGCGAGATCCTCGTCTGACACTGCGCGGGCGCCACCGGTACATTCGGTAACGTCCTTGCCTGTCATCTCGAAATGAACACCGCCCGGATAGGTTCCCTCGGCGCGGTGCACTGCGAAGAACTGCTGAACTTCGCGCAGAACACGGTCGAACGGGCGTGTCTTGTATCCGGTCGAGGAGGTGACCGTGTTGCCGTGCATCGGGTCGCAGGACCAGACCACAACCTTGCCTTCGCGCTCGACGGCGCGAATGAGTTCCGGCAGATGCTCCTGAACCTTGTCCGCACCGAAGCGAGCAATCAGGGTCAGACGTCCCGGCTCGTTTTCCGGGTTGAGAATGTCGATCAGTTCCAGAAGGCCGTCGGTGGTGGTTGACGGCCCGCATTTCAGGCCGATCGGGTTCTTCACGCCTCGGCAGAACTCGATATGCGCGTGATCAGGCTGGCGCGTACGGTCACCAATCCAGATCATGTGCCCGGAAGTGTCGTAATAGTCGCCCGAGGTGGAGTCGACGCGTGTCATCGCCTGCTCGTAGCCGAGCAGCAGCGCCTCGTGGCTGGTGTAGAAGTCGGTTTCGCGCAGACGGGCATACTCCTCGGCCGAAAAGCCGATTGCCTTCATGAACCGCAGGGTTTCAGTCAGCCTGCCAGCCAGTTCACGGTAGCGCTCCACCTGCGGGCTTTTCTCGACAAATCCGAGCATCCATTCATGTACATGCTCGAGATTGGCGTAGCCGCCCTGGGCAAAGGCGCGCAACAGGTTCAGCGTGGCCGCAGACTGGCGATAGGCCATGATCTGGCGCTCCGGGTCCGGGATGCGGGCTTCCGGCGTGAACTCGGTCGAGTTGATGATATCGCCGCGATAGCTCGGCAGCGTTACATCGCCCTGCTCTTCGACGTCGGAAGAACGCGGCTTAGCAAACTGGCCCGCGATGCGCCCCACCTTCACCACCGGCTTGGAGGCGGCAAAGGTCAGGACAACCGACATCTGGAGAAAGACGCGGAAGAAATCGCGAATGTTGTCGGCATGATGCTCGGCGAAGCTCTCGGCGCAGTCACCGCCCTGAAGCAGGAAGGATTTGCCTTCCGCTACCTGGGCAAGCTGGCGCTTGAGCGCGCGAGCCTCACCTGCAAACACCAGCGGCGGAAAGCTGGACAGGCGCTTTTCGACCGTTTCAAGCGCATTGGGATCGGGATAGGTCGGCATCTGGACTCCAGGTTTGGAGCGCCACGATGCGGGTGACCAGTTATTTGACATTGTTCCAATCCTTATTGTTCAGGCACATTATGTTACGCCGATATCGTTTCAGGCGCGGGTTATAGGCAAAGCACGTCGCCAATACCAGAAAAAACGGGCAAAAATAGCCTATTGGATGATTTGCAGCGAATACCGGCGAAACCGTGCCGGATGATGCTGCCTCAGGCTTCAGGCCTTTCGAAACGCACCCCGGCATTTCGCAGCAATCCGTCGAAGAACCCTGCCATGTCTGCATCGATTGGCACCGCGCGGCCATAGCGTGGCTTTTCGCGGTCACAGATCATGGCCCGTTCAAATCCCTGCGTTGTCTGAATGAAGTTTTCGAGGCCCGCCTCGCCGTGCTCTGCCAGAAAACCGGCCAGAACCGTGTCCAGATAGGACTGCAGAAGCCGTGTTTCTCCAGCATTCACCGGAGGCGGATGGCCGACATAGACATAGATCTCCTCGGGCAGATCTGACGGCCGGCGGGTTCCAAAGCCAAGACTTTCCCGTGATATCCGGACGCGATCGTAACGTTTCTCGCGCAGGTCCAGATCGGGGAGAACCGAACGGTCGTCAACGACCAGCATTCCCGAGATCGTGGTGCCGGGTGCCTCGTGCACACTGAGAAGCGCAACACCTGGCGGAATGTCGTCCCCCCTGCTCTGCCAGTGACGCCGCCAACCGGAGAGGTGTGCAGGATACAGACCCTGGTGATTTTCGGTCAGGGTTTTACGGTTCACGAGGGAACCGTATCCGAAATAGGCAATCAATCCGTCCATGTTCGACCCGGCGCTTCAGTCTTGGCGCACACCGTCGACGACGCGATAACTGGGGCTGTACATGGTGACCAGCTCCTCGGCCGCGGTCGGATGAACAGCCATGGTCCTGTCGAAGTCTTCCTTTCGCGCGCCCATTTTCATGGCGACACCAAGAAGCTGGGCCATTTCACCGGAATCCGGGCCTACGATGTGAACACCGATCACCTTTCCGGAATCCGCATCCTCAATGATCTTCATGAGCATCTTCTCGTCGCGTCCGGGAAGAATGTACTTCATTGGCCTGAACGTGGCCTTGTAAACGTTAAGGTTCGGAAAGCGCTCAGCCGCCTCTTCTTCTCCCAGGCCGACGGTGCCGATCTCAGGCTGGGAAAACACGGCCGTCGGCACAAGTGCATGGTCAGGCATGGTGGGGTTATCGCGGTAGACGGTGTCGATGAAGCACATTGCCTCATGGATCGCCACCGGCGTGAGGTTGACGCGGTCTGTTACGTCACCCACCGCGTAGATCGATTCCACATTGGTCCTGGAATACTCATCGACGACGATTTCGCCATCCCATTTCAATTCCACACCGGCCTCGCGAAGGCCGAGCGAACCCGTATTGGGGATGCGACCCGCAGCCAGCAATACCTGGTCGGCTTCGAGCACTTCGCCACCGGTCAATGTCACCTTGCGCTTCCCGCTTTCGAGCAGCTCGACCTTGCCGATATTGTTTTCGGTGTGGAAGGCGATGCCCTTCTTGGTCATCTCGCCGTGGAGGTGCGCGCGTACATCGCCATCGAAACCGCGAAGGATCTCCGTTCCACGCAGAACGACGGAAACCTGCGTTCCCAGTTGCGCGAAGATGCAGGCGAACTCGAGCGCGATATAGCCAGCCCCCAATATCACCATCGAGCGGGGAAATTCCGCAAGGTCAAACACATCGTCCGAAACGATGCAGTGTTCGTGACCAGCTATGCGGGTCATGGGATTGGGCCTTCCGCCCACTGCCACCAGGATTTTCTCCGCAGAAACCTCCCTGCCGGAGGCCTCGAGCCTCACGGTGTTGGGACCCGTAACGCTGGCGCGCTCATGGAACATTTCCGCGCCATTGTTCTCAAGACCCTTCTGATAGATTCCCTCGAGCCTTGCGATCTCCTTGTCCTTGGCAGCGACGAACCGGCTCCAGTCAAAAGATGTCTCACCAACGCTCCAGCCGTAGCCAGACGCATCCTCGAGATACTTGGGATAATGCGACGCATAGACCATCAGTTTCTTGGGAACGCAGCCGCGAATGACGCAGGTCCCGCCAAAACGCGATTCCTCGGCAACGGCAACCTTCTTTCCAAGCGAGGCGGCAACACGCCCTGCCCGTACACCACCCGAACCGCCACCAATCACGAAGAGGTCGTAGTCAAACTCGGCCATTGCGCCATTCCCTGAAATGCAGAAAAGAAAAACCCGGCAGTTGGTGCCTGCCGGGCCAAATCATTGTCGTTCGCAAAGGCCTATTTCAAGCCTGCAGCAGAAAGATTTTCGCTGACTGCCGTTGCAAGGTCGCGCTGTATGCCGGCCGCCCAAACCTTGGCTGCGCGATCAACCTCGCGCATGACGATCGGCGATTGCTTGACGAATTTCTTGCCGGCTTCCGAATTGAAGAAATCGGAAATCTCGTTGAGTTCCGTTTCAGAGAAATTCGCGGCGTAGATCTTGACCAGTTCCTTTTCCAGGTCTGCCCGGCGAGGTGCAAGTTTCAATGCCTGCTCATCGACAATCGCCGTGATTTCGGCGTCCTTGTCCGGACGGTTGGAAATCAGGTCAGCCTTGGCCGACTGGCTCATCTGGAGCAGGATGCTATCAAACTTGCGGCTCGTTCCCGTAACCGCCAAGGTTTTTTCCGCTGCGGCCAGGTGCGACGCGGAGATATCCTGTGCAACTGCAGGGCCAGGCATCGCTGCGGCAACGACCAGGAAACCACAGACGACCGCCACCCTTGCGAGGTCTGTCTGTTTCCGTGCACGCTCAAAAATACTCATGTGACAATCCTGTTCTCGATTTTTCTGCCTGATCTGCAGCCCCCGGCAGACCAGTGATCTTCATTTCAACCTTCGACTTGCGGCCTTATTACATCGACGCCGTCCCTCGAAGCAACCACTGCCAGACTTGCGATGCCCAGAAACAGCCCATGCTGGACCACCCCCGGTATCTCCTTGAGTCCGTCGGCAAGCGCTTTTGAATCAGGAATACGGCCAAATGATGCATCGAGAATGACATGGCCGCCATCCGTTACAAAAGGATCGGCTTCACCGCCGCGCAATGCGATTTCCCCGGTCAGGCCAAGCGAATCCGCCAGTTTGCGAACGCCTACACGGGTAGCGCCAAGTCCGAAGCGGTTTACCTCGATTGGCAACGGAAACGCGCCCAGAGTCTCGACCAGCTTTGAACTGTCTGCGATCACAATCATCGTTTTCGATGCACAAGCGACGATCTTCTCGCGCAGCAACGCACCACCGCCGCCCTTGATCAGGTTCAGGGCCGGATCGATCTCGTCGGCACCGTCCACAGTGATGTCAAGTTCGGGCATTTCCTCAAGCGTGGCTAGCGGAACGCCTAGTTCCTCGCATAGCGCCCTGGAACGCTCCGAAGTGGGAACGCCGACGACCTCGAAACCGTCCTTTACCGCTGCTGCGAGGATGCGGATGAATTCGTCAGCCGTAGAACCGGTGCCGATGCCAAGCCGCACGCCGCTTTCAAGTTCGTCGAAGGCAGCCTGAGCGGCCCGGATCTTGAGTTCGAGAGACATGTCGATTTCCCCGTTTCTGGCCCAGTTATCGGCTCTGTTTCTGGCCGCTCTTGCACGGCTCTGTCAAACGCGTTAGAGCAAATTCGATTTTGACGAAACCGGCAAAATCGAAATGCGCAAGTGAATTCAGTAGCCTGCTGAGGCTGTCCGTTTACACCCAAAGGTGAAACGCGCTAGCTGGCTATCATGGCAACCCGGTACAATCCAGAGCGCCAGCCCACACGTTTGTGCATATGTATCTGCTGCGGGCAACGTGACAATGCGCCCTGCCCACAATTGCCAACAATCATTGCGGCAGCTTCGCAAGCTTTCGACACAAACCGGCCACGGAATCAAGGGAACGGCGGCAAAAGGCATGGAACTGAAAACGGCAGTCATATTCGATCTGGACGGAACCATCGCCGACACGCGTCCTGATCTCGTAGCCGCGCTCAACGCCTGTCTGCGGCCGCACGGTTTCCGAGAAGTGGCGGTCAGGGAGATCGGGCATGCGGCCGGACATGGTTCGCTGGCCATGATTGACGCTGCCTGCCGTATGCAAGATCGCGTAATCTCCCCGGAGGAACGCATCGCTGCGCAACAACGGTTTCTTGCGCACTACGAAGCCAACATTGCCGTCGACACCCGTCTGTTTCCGGGCATCGAGAAAACAATGGATTACATATGCTCACTGGGTATGGAGCTGGCGGTCTGCACGAACAAACCCGAACGGCTGGCGTTGCAACTGATGGGGGCACTTGGAATACGCGACCGGTTCGCCGCGATCACTGGCGGCGATACATTCGCATTTCGAAAGCCCGATGGCCGTCATCTGACCGCAACACTGGAGCGTGCGGACGCCAATCGCGGCCTGATGGTGGGCGACACCGTGACCGACCTTGATGCTGCACGCTCGGCAGACATGCCGGTGGTGCTCGTCGATTTCGGCTACAGCAGCGTTCGCGTCGATACGCTTGGCCCTGATGCAATCATCAGCCATTTCGACCAGCTTGCAGATGAAATCGGAAGGCTCCTGGGCTGAACGAATAAACATGCCTGGGTACCGGGCAGATAGGATCAATGCTCGTTACATCGATGATGGATCGTGCGTCAGCCATGCAATGAGCCGGTCTGTTTGAATCGATTCAAGCGAAAAAGCTGCAAAATCGGTGTCTTTCACCTACCGCATGCCCGATGCATCTTTTTTTGCCTTGCGGAAGATGCTCTAAAACGCCGCGAGACCCTTGCTCCCTCTTGGCGCAAGGAAATGTCTCAACTGGCGACTGGCTCAATTGGCGCATACCGGACTTTCCGATCTCCCTGAAATCGGAACAGTGCGGGCACATTCCTGAAAGGTGCAGGCATGACGAAGGCTTTCGAACTCTTTCCCCTTGGCGAAGACGACACTCCCTACCGCAAGCTTACCGGCGAACATGTGGGACAGGCCGAGTTCGACGGGGAAACGATCCTGACAGTCGGGGAAGAAGCCATACGCATGCTGACCGAGCAGGCTTTCATGGATATCAACCATCTTCTGCGCCCGGGCCACCTGAAGCAGCTTGCATCGATCCTCGACGACCCGGAAGCCACCGACAACGACAAGTTCGTTGCCTACGACCTGCTCAAGAACGCAAATATCGCTGCCGGCGGTGTCCTGCCGATGTGCCAGGATACGGGTACGGGTATCGTCATGGGCAAGAAGGGCCGCAGGGTCTGGACCAAGGGCGGCGACGAGGCTGCAATCAGCGCGGGCGTTCTTGGTGCCTATGAAAAGCGCAACCTGCGATACTCCCAGCTTGCTCCGATCTCGATGTTCGAGGAAAAGAACACGCGCAACAACCTACCGGCCCAGATCGATATCTATGCCGAAGGCGAGGACGCCTACAAGTTCCTGTTTGTCGCCAAGGGCGGCGGTTCGGCCAACAAGACCTTCCTGTTCCAGGGCACCCCGTCCCTTCTGACCCACGACCGGATGGTGGAATTCATCGCCGAGAAGATCCTGACACTCGGCACGGCTGCCTGCCCGCCCTACCACCTGGCGATCGTGATCGGCGGCATGTCGGCGGAACAGAACCTGAAAACCGTCAAGCTTGCCTCGACGCGCTATCTCGACACGCTGCCCACTTCCGGCTCGGAAGACGGCCATGCCTTCCGCGATGTCGAAATGGAGGCCGAAATCCACAAGCTTACCCAGGCGACCGGCGTCGGAGCGCAGTTCGGCGGCAAGTATTTCTGTCACGATGTCCGCATCATCCGCCTGCCCCGCCATGGCGCATCGTTGCCCATCGGGATCGGAGTTTCCTGCTCTGCGGACCGTCAGGCCAAGGGCAAGATCACGAAGGACGGCGTCTTCCTGGAGCAGCTCGATACCGATCCGTCGAAATACATGCCGGACGTCACCGATGCACATCTGGGTGGGAGCGTCGTCAATATCGATCTCAACCGACCGATGAAGGACATACTCGCCGAGCTTTCACAGCATCCGGTCAAGACGCGGTTGTCGCTTACAGGAACCATCATTGTCGCCCGCGACCTGGCACACGCGAAAATTCGCGAGAAGCTAGAGTCAGGCGGCGAAATGCCCGACTATTTCAAGGATCATCCCGTCTATTACGCAGGACCGGCCAAGACGCCGGAAGGCATGCCCTCTGGTTCCTTCGGTCCAACCACCGCGGGCCGCATGGACTCCTATGTCGATCAGTTCCAGTCTTTCGGCGGCTCGATGGTAATGCTCGCCAAGGGTAACCGGTCCAAACAGGTACGTGACGCCTGTGCCCGCCACGGCGGCTTCTACCTGGGCTCCATTGGCGGGCCTGCTGCCCGTCTTGCACAGGACTGCATCAAGAAGGTTGAGGTTCTGGAGTATCCCGAGCTGGGCATGGAAGCCATCTGGAAGATCGAAGTTGTTGATTTTCCCGCCTTTATCGTCATCGACGACAAGGGCAACGACTTCTTCAAGGAACTCAACCTGAGCTGATCCGGCGTATTCCGGCGGCGCCAAGCGCGCAGAAGAAACCCTACGGGATTCAGCGGCGGATCAGGTTTTCCGGCGTGCTGCCGGAGGCGATGGCATTGATGTTGCCCGCAATCGTCTGGCGGCGGCGCTGAACCGTTCCAAACGTCCAGCCCGACATGTGAGGGGTCATCACCACATTGTCCAGTTCCCGGAATGGCAGGACAGATGGTTGCGGCGCCGGATTTTCGGCATTCGGATAGACGTACCAGGTATCCACGATGGCGCCGCCAATGTGCTTTTCCTTGAGAGCATCGTAGAGTGCCTTCTCATCGATCACGGCACCACGACCGACATTGACGACAATGCCGTCCCTGCGCATCGCCGAAAGCTCTGCTTCGCCGATGAGACTGCGGGTATTTTCTGCCAGTGGCAGGGTGTTGACGATGATGTCAGCCGATCCCATGAATTCCCGCAGTCGGTCGAGCGTGAATACGTCATCCGCTCCATCCACTGAAACCGCACTGCGGTTTGCAACGGTCATCCGCATCCCGAATGCACGGGCCCGGGCCGCCAGTGTCTTGCCGATATGCCCGAAGCCCAGAATGCCGATGGTCTGCATGCCCAGTTCGCTGCGCAATCTGGCCGGGCCACCTGCCCACCATGTCCAATCGCCTTTTCTCAGCCCGCTGTCAGCCTCTGCCAGTGGTACGTGGCGGGCCAGCAAGGCAGCAAAGACGTATTCAGCAATGGCGTTTTCGTGGCCGAAGCAGTTGCACAACGCCGCAGTGGACGGAAGCGCCTCAAGATCTATCCCGTCATACCCGGCGCCAGGCACCTGGTAGAGTTTGAGATTGTGCGGAACAGGTGTAGTCTTGTTGAAACTGATGCCAACGATCACGTCTCCAGAGCGGTAGGTTTCGATGTCTTCCGCGCTTTCGAGAACATCGGGAAGAACGACCAACTCGTGCTCGTCCGACAGGAGTTCCTCCATCGTTTCGCGAAACGTGGATGCGTTCTTGCCGTGGAATACAATTTTCATGGAATAATTACCCGGACGGATTTGCCGACTCATTGACTGGTACGGCCACCAATACGCCCTAAAGCGTCTCGCGCGCCAGCCATTTATGCCAGCCTGCCTTCGAGCCGTTGAAGACGTTGAGATCAATGTGGTGATCCACGCCCTTTGCCCTGCCGGTTCCGGTGTACTGCCAGAAAATCCAGTCGCGGTCGCCATAGACGTTGCGCGGATGGTCGGCTACCGAGCGAAGCCAGAACGGATAATCCTTGAACTCGCCTTTCAGGTTGTCTTCGTAGAAATCCGGTGCCGTGTAGATGATCGGCTTCTGCCCGTAATGCGCCTCGAGCTTCTCCATGAAGACCCTCATCTTCTCCAGAACGACCTCACGCGACGGCCGCTTGCGGCAGGTGCGCGAATGGCTGTTCCATTCGACATCGATTACGGGAGGAAGCGCGCCTGCCTCCTTTGGCACGTTCTGGATGAACCAGTCAGCCTGATGGGACGCGAGACTGCACCAATAGAAGAAGTGATAGGCTCCGCGCGGGATCCCGGCTGCACGTGCCTCCTTCCAGTAGCGCTGAAAGGACGGGTCCATGTGGTCGTCGCCCTCGGTGGCCTTGATGAAGGCAAAATTGCCGCCCTGTACGCGAAGCTTCTTCCAGTCGATGTCTCCCTGCCAGCGCGAGACGTCGACACCGTGAACCTGGAAATGCTTGGGATGCAGATGGTGGTCGAACTTGATCGGCTTGGCATCTCCGAAGCTCGCCTTGTAAACGGTCGGTTTGGCCCGCCCGGACTGCGGTTTGGCCGATGGTACCGGCCGCAGCAAAGCCAGTTTCTCCTCAGGCGCAGTTCCCGCAGCATCTTCGCTGTAGGAAAGCGGTGCACCGGAAGGCCCCTTGCCTTCCTCCTCGACTGAGAACGGGAACGGTTGTTCCTGCGCCGTTTCATGGCTTGAAGCACCCACCTCGGCGGCCGGAGCAATCGAACCGGTGGTGCCGGCGACATCGGCATCAAGGGGATTCATTCCGGATGAGAAGCACCCGGAAAGCAGACACGCCAGACCCGCCATGGAAGTTGCAAACATAAAACGCAAGATAACACCCGTTACGCGACACAAATTGGGCAATAGGAGCCACAATGCTTCCTTGCCGGTTAACGAATCCTTTCAGAGTCGTTGGCAATTTGAACGGCGTCCTTAACGAAGGGTTACCGGCGAAATGGGTACCGACCAGCGACTGCTGCTGTTTGCAAAATGCAGCTTCTCCACTCAGCCGGGTGGGCAGTCATGCGGAACAGGCCCATTCCGGGGTCATATTCAGTTGGTTTTGTCGGAGAAGTGGTGGCGATCCCGGCAGGATTCGAACCTGCGACCATCGGCTTAGAAGGC
Source organism: Nitratireductor sp. (assembly GCA_020637805.1). Lineage (GTDB taxonomy): Bacteria > Pseudomonadota > Alphaproteobacteria > Rhizobiales > Rhizobiaceae > Salaquimonas. The sequence continues at coordinate 366,444 of JACKJU010000001.1, forward strand.
CGGTGCTCTATCCAGCTGAGCTACGGGACCAAACTCTTGCAGCCATTGCGCCGCAATTGCGGGAAGACTGGACATTTCTGCGCGCGCACAACGTGCGCAGACCATGCCCTGGATCAATGGGTCCAGGGCTGGCGGCGACCAAAGGAAAAGTTCTCGGCATAGGTGGCAGACCGGCGACGCTTCTCGCGTTCCGGCGTCAGGATATAGGGAATACCCTCGCGCAATGCGTATTCGACGGCGGCTTCCTTGGACGGAAACTTCATGCGTATCTGGGTCTTAGTGTCCGCCGACGACGTGTAGCCCATCAACGGCTCTACCTTGCGCGGCGTCTCGGGAATGAATTCCAGCACCCAATAGCCGGTCTTGGCAGAACCAGACTGCATGGCGGTTTTGACGGGCGAATAGATTCTTGCTGTCATGTGAACCCCCGGAGTGACCGACAGGAAACCTCCGCCGGAAAACTTGGTCGGAGCGGAGAGATTCGAACTCCCGACCCTCTGGTCCCAAACCAGATGCGCTACCAGGCTGCGCTACGCTCCGAATGCCGTATGTTCCGACCGGGTTTCAGTACACAAAGCTATCATGCGCCGCAAGGCGGACGTGCACTTTCAGGTTATTTTTCCGTGTCAAAAAGGGGATGCGAGATTCTGTCCCCCGCCTTAAGCCCAATCAGCCTCGAAACACCGCCGTTCAATTCGAGCACGTAATCCACCGGCTCCCCCGAGGAAATGATGTCGGTGGAGAAAGGCGTGGTCCGTTCGGCGACCGTTACAACCTTGCCGTCCTTGTCGATGAAAATCATGTCCAGCGACAGCGGCGTGTTCTTCATCCACATGGAAACCCAGTCGGTTTCACCGAAAACAAACAGCATGCCGTGCGTGGGCGGCATTTTCTCGCGATGCATGAGGCCTACCGACCGCTCAACGGCATCGTCCGCAATCTCCGCGGTAAAGCGGAAGCGCCCCTGGGCGGTATTGATGAACAGCTCTTCCGATTCCCTGCCATCGACGGTCAGCGGCGCAGCCGGACCCGGCTTTGGCTGTGCTTGCGCGGCGGCATTTCCGGCATGAGACCAGGCAGCAATGCCAAGAATCAAGACCACACCTGCAAGGCGCATCCAACGGGAAGCGAGTGAAAGGAAGTTCGACGCCATGGGGAAACTCATCTGCCAAATTGGCCGCTAGTGAAGGTCAGTGCATCCCCTTGCCTCTTGAAACCGGCAAGACAAAGGCGCAAACAGAATCGTTTCACCTCAGGGTGGAAACGGCGTCTTTCGGCAAACAATTGAATTCCTTTGCGCATTTCGATTTCTCCGATTTCGTCAAAATCGAAATTACCCTAGTCGTCGCCGTCGCCACCGGTAGGCGGAAGAAGGCCAAGTTCCTCGAAGTCGGTATCGGTAAGTGGGTCCTCGTCCTCGGTCAGTTCGTCACTGTCGACGGGAACAGGCACCTGGAAGTGGGCCGGAAGCTGGGACTGGAGCAATCCGGCCCCCTTGAGCTCTTCCAGGCCCGGCAGATCGCGCAATTCGGAGATACCGAAGTGATCGAGAAATTCCGTGGTCGTACCGTAGGTCACAGGCCGGCCCGGCGTCTTGCGCCGTCCGCGCATCTTCACCCATCCGGTTTCCATGAGCACGTCCAGTGTACCTTTTGATGTGGCGACGCCGCGGATCTCCTCCACCTCTGCACGCGTCACCGGCTGGTGGTAGGCGATGATCGCAAGGACTTCGAGCGCCGCCCGCGAGAGCTTCTTGACCTCGACCGCTTCCTTCTGGAGTAAGAAGCCGAGATCATCCGCAGTGCGGAACGCCCAGTGATCGCCCAGCTTGACCAGGTTCACGCCACGGCCCGAATAGGCCTGCTGCAGTTCCTGAAGCAGCAAACGGATGTCGGCACCATCGGGCATTCGATCGGCAAGGGTTTTCTCGCTCACCGGCTCGGCAGAGGCAAACAGGAGCGCCTCGATCATTCGAATCTGTTCGCGCAGGTCGCGGGCATTGCGTCCCTCCCCGCCAGCGGAAGAAAAGGAGACGACGTTTGCAGTCTGATTCTCGGCCATTTCTCGTTTTCCTCGTTCTGGCGCTTGTGCGCCGAATAATCAGGCATCCAGCCGGGTTTGATCGCTATTGTCCTGATCGGAACCGCCGAAGTCTGGGCGTCCCCGCCCTTCCTTCAGGTAGATGGGCTGATATGCCCCTTCCTGCCGCATCTGCAACACGCCTTCTCGCACAAGTTCAAGCGAGGCAGCGAAGCTTGATGCCATTGCCGTAACCCGCTGCTTGGGGTCAGGAATGAATTGGATCAGATACTGGTCCAGCGGTGTCCAGTCCTCAATGCGCCCGACTAGCCGTGTCAGGATGGCGCGCGCATCTGCCAGCGACCAGACCGAACGCTTGCCAACCGAAACGCTGGAAACGGACTGGCGCTGGCGCATCGAGGCGTAGGCGGTCAGGAAATCGTATAGCGTGGCCGAATACTGCATGCTGGTATCCGTCAGCATCGGTTCGGGATCGCCACGCCGGAAGAAGTCCCTGCCAAGGCGATTGCGATTTACCAGGCGTTTGCCGGCCTCTCGCATAGCCTCCAGACGCTGCAACCTGAAGGCCAGCTGCGCCGCTAGTTCCTCGCCGGTCGGGCCGTCTTCGCCGCTTTCAACATCCGGAAGGAGGAGCTTGGACTTTAGGAAGGCAAGCCAGGCGGCCATCACGAGATAATCCGCCGCCAGCTCTATGCGGACCTTGCGCGCTTCCTCGATGAACAGGAGATACTGTTCGGCGAGGGCGAGGATCGAAATCCTGGCCAGATCCACCTTCTGGCGCCGGGCAAGTTCCAGAAGCAGGTCAAGCGGCCCCTCGAAACCCTCGACGTCGATGAGGAATTGCGGGTCGGAAACCGCCCGCTCATCTTCTGTCGAGGACCAGAGGTCCGTCATCTTGTCGACGCTGTCGTTCATCTGCCTGTGCCGCACCGGTTTGCCGGCACTTTCTTCGATGCCGCATTGGCCGGAGTTGCCGCTGAACCGCGGCGGACTTCCGGCAAGTGCCGCAGTCTATCCAATCAGGCTACCGGTTCCAAGATTTGCCGGTATTCCTCACGCAGTGCATCCACATCAATTTCCTGCGGGGTACCAATCCTCGAAAGCGCGCTGGCGGCACGTTCCAGTGCCTTGCCTTCCAGAACAGGGCAAACGCTCGCGACCTCCTCCATCTGGCTCATGATGCCATTGCAATGGAGTGCCATGTCACATCCGGCGGCGAAGGAGGCATCTGCGCGCTCTGCCAGCGTTCCCGCCAGTGCCTCCATCGAGAGATCGTCGCTCATGAGCATCCCGTCAAACCCGATTTCGCCGCGAATGATGTCGCCGATCACGTGTGCCGAGGTGGTCGCCGGAGCCGTTCCGTCCAGCGCATGGTACCGAATGTGGGCGGTCATGGCGAGCGGCATGTCGTTGAGCGCCTTGAAGGGCACGAAATCCAGTGCCGATAGTTCGGCGTGGCTTGCATGGACTTCCGGAAGCGACTTGTGGCTGTCAACCCCGGCCCGGCCATGGCCCGGAATATGCTTGACGACCGGCAATACCCCGCCTTCCATCAGCGCGGTACAGGCAATGCGCCCCATTGTTGCAACTTCCTGCGGATCGGAAGAATAGGCCCGGTCGCCGATCACGTCATGGCTGCCAGCCACGGGAACGTCGAGAACCGGCAGGCAGTCGACGTTGATGCCCATCGAATAGAGATCATGGGCTATCAGCCGCGAATGCAGCCAGAGCGCCCGTTCGCCAGTCGCCTTGTCCTTGCGCCAGATATCGCCCAGTGCACGGCCAGTGGCGTAGGACTGCCAATGCGGCGGGCGCAAGCGCTGAACCCTGCCCCCCTCCTGATCGATCAGCACCGGCGCGTCAGCCCGGTGCACAGCGTCGCGAAACTCGTCAACCAGTTTGCTGACCTGCTTGGGGTCCGAAATGTTGCGTGCAAACAGGATCAGTCCCCACGGACATTCGTTCTCGATGAACGCCCGCTCCTCGTGGCTTAGAGCCAGCCCCGCAACACCGGTAATGAAAGCCTTGATTCCCATGATAGGGAGAATATGCGCGGCGCGCGGGAATGCAAAAGAAAAAGGCGCCGCGCGGCGCCTTCTCCTGTTTCAATGCAAAGGTTGCGCTCGTTACCTCGAAACGAAGCAGCTGCCGCCGGCAGCCTTGAGGCGGCTGCAGAATTCGTTGGCATCGGATTTCGACGCCGAAGGTATCTTGACCCGGTAGAAGGTCGAACCGTTGACCTGCGCAGATTCGATCGACGCCTGACGGCCATCAAAGATCGATGCAAAACGGCGGCGCAAATTGTCATAAGATGCCTTTGCCGCTTCCTGCGAACGCTGCGAAGCGACCTGAACCTTCCACTCGCTTGAAGTGGTGGGGGCAGCGGCTGGTGCAGGCGTCGCTGATGCAATGCGAGTCGGGGCATTTTCCGCAGCTGGCTGAGGCACGGCAGCGGGGGCTGCTGCGGGCTTTGGTGTTGCAGGCTGCGTGGCAACAGGCTTGGGCGCAACTGCCACGGGCGCAGCTTCCGCAGCCTGGACCGGTGCGGCCTCCGGTTGCCGCGGGCTTGGTGTCGGCACGGGAATGTCTCCGGTGGACGCGGAGCCCAGCAATATCGTCTCCGGGGCCGCATCTGTCCCGGCATCAACAGCAACCGGGTCCGCCAAAGCAAGTTCTGATCCGGTGGATTGCGAACCCTGCAGGCTGGAAGGCGGCGCAATGATGGTGCCGTCCGGCTTCACCGTGAAGGTCGAAACGCGTTTTGGCGCAAGACCAAGAGGCGCATTTTGCGAAATGTCCGAAACCTGCTGCGGTTCTACGCGATCCCCGGACTTGGCAGGCACCTCGGCCACCTGCTCGACCTCAACCGGTGTCTGGCGAGAATCGACCAGTGTCTTCTGTTCAGGCTCCATGCTGTTCGTGCCGGCCACGCTGTCATAGACCTGATTTTCGGTATTGGCGATTTCCTTGCCGCCAGGTTCTTCCGGCTTGACCTTGACCGGCTCATTGTCCGCCTTGACGATGACAGGCGCGTCACCCGAGGGACCGCCACTGTCACCAAACACGCCCCAGGCAACAACTCCGAGGCCAGCGACAAGCGCCACTCCAAGTGCGCCCAATGCAAGTTTGAACCCGCTGCTTCTGCGGCTTTCACCTGTCATCACCGGCTGGTGGTCGTCGATGCCATAGGCCGGGTCTGCAGCGAATTCCTGACCGAACTCCTGTTCGAAATCGGCCGCCGGGTCATATGCCTGATAGCGACCCGGTTCGTCGATGCCGGGAACAGCAGGCTCGTCCAGCTCGGCGTGGACAGATGTGGGTGCCATCGAAGGAGCGCCGTATGGCGATTGCGATTGATCGCCGTCTACTTCCGGCGCGCTGCCTGACGCGGAGAGTTCTTCGCTGAAGGCGTTCTCGAAATCCTGTTCAAGAGACGCAATCAGCGCTTCGGTGTCGTCGCCTTCACCATGTTCGGTCTCCCAAACCTGTTGCTTGAAGGCCTCGCCAAAATCGACCTCGGGATCGCCAACTGCCGCTGCGTCGGCGTGCACCTGAACGTGGTCGCCAAGGTCGGCAGCAACACCCGAGATATCCTGCGTTTCCGCGTGTCCGGAATCCTGCTCCATTTCGAGGGTTTCGGCAAAGCCCTGCGCGAAGAAGTCCTCCAGATCATCCGCCGGCTCGTCACCGGTCGATGCATCCATTTGCGCAACGCTTTCGGCCACGTCGCGCGCAGCCGCACCGGCGGCCAGTGCTTCGATCTCGTCGAATTCGGCATCGAGATCATCCGGAACGGGAGCTGCGGCCGCGTGGGATTGCGCAGCATAGGTCTCATTGAGCGCAGGCGTTCCACTGTCGCGCACCAGTCCCTCGGAGACATCCCCCTCGGAAGGTCCACCATATGCCGAATGGGTTTCCTGCTCCTCGAATCCGCTCGTCAGTTCTGCGAGCAGTTCTTCCTGGAGGTCGAATTCCTGTTCGGACGCCAGTTCTGCACTCGCGTTGTTTGATCCACTCTCTTCTGCAGAGAGTTCCGCATGGAAAGCCTCGGCAAACTCCGCGTCAGTCTCTTCATCCGCCGAAACCTGCGCGGGGCTCACAGCCTCATCCTGGGGTGCCTCCCCCAATTCGCGCATCAGTTCGGCTTCAAGATCGAACCCGGAGTCCAGGTCTTCAGCGGTTTCTTCGGCGTCATGGGCTTCGACTTCGTGCGCCATTGCTGGCGCGGCCACCTGCTCGCGAGGCGCCTCGCGGGAATCGCCGGCAACAATTCGTGCCAGTTCCGCCAGCGGATCATCATCCGGATATGAGTAATTTTCAGCCCGATAGGTCGAGTTCTGGTCGGTCATGTACGCATTCTACCTGTCTGTACCCGCCACTATTCACGGATGCCAAGCACGCCGTCAAAGCGACCGGATACTCCCCAAATGGGGCGATCCGGTGGTCAGCGCATTTCTTCGGGAGCGTCGGCCCCAACGATGGAGAGCCCCGATGCCAATACGCCAGCCAATGCGTGCAACAATGCCAGTCTGGCGAGAGTCAATTTACGGTTTTCATGGTTAATAAACCGTAATTCAGGCATTTCCTTGCCGCGATTCCAATGACCGTGCAGCATTGAGGCCATCTCGTGGAGGTAAAACGCCACCCTGTGCGGTTCATCTGCACGCGCCGCCTGCTCTATCATTCTGGGATATTCTGACATCTTGCGAACAAGGCCCAGTTCACCCTCGTCATCAAGCAATGAGAGATCGGCGGAACGCAGCGAAGCTTCAGAAAGATCAAGATCTGGCATGTCGCTCCCGGCCTGGCGCAGAACCGACTTGCAGCGGGCGTGAGCATATTGAACGTAGAAGACCGGATTGTCCTTCGACTGCTCCGTCACCTTGGCAAAATCGAAATCCAGGGGTGCTTCCGGTTTCCGGTAAAGCATCATGAAGCGAACGGCATCCTTGCCCACCTCCTCGACCACATCGCGAAGGGTGACGAAGCTGCCCGCCCGTTTGGACATGCGTACCGGCTCACCGTTGCGGTAGAGCTTCACAAGCTGGGTCAGGAGGACATCAAGCTCGGCCTTGTCACCCGCAACAGCGCGCGCAACAGCCTTGAGGCGCTTCACATAGCCGCCGTGATCGGCGCCCAGCACGTATACCATGCGCTCGAAGCCCCGGTCGAACTTGTCCTTGAAGTAGGCCACGTCGGCGGCAAAGTAGGTGTAGGAGCCATCTGACTTGACCAGAGGACGGTCCATGTCGTCGCCCACCTCGGTGGACCGGAACAGGGTCTGTTCACGATCCTCCCAGTCCTCGGGCAACTCCCCCTTGGGCGGCGGCAGGCGGCCGTAATACACGAACCCGCGTTCGCGCATCTCCTTCAGCATCCGGTCGATTTCGGAGATACCATTGTGCTTTGCGTGCAGGGTCCTCTCCGAAAAGAAGATGTCGTGATGCACGTTGAGAAGCGCCAGGTCTTCACGGATGAGCGCCATCATCGCATTGATGGAGCGATCTCTCAGGATCTGCATCCGTTCGTTCTCGTCCATTTCGAGAAGCTGACTGCCGAATTCTTCCGCCAGGGCCTTGCCTACCGGCACCAGGTAATCGCCCGGATACAGTCCCTCCGGGATTTCACCGATCTCTTCGCCAAGCGCCTCGCGGTAGCGCAGGAGGACCGACCTTGCCAGCACATCGATCTGAACGCCTGCATCATTGATGACGTATTCCTTGGTGACGTCGTATCCGGCAAAGGCGAGAAGATTTGCCAGCGCATCGCCCACCACTGCACCACGGCAGTGGCCCACATGCATCGGGCCTGTCGGATTGGCCGAGACATATTCCACGTTCACCTTGCGGCCTTCGCCGACGCCGCCCGAACCGTATGAGGCTCCAGCGTCCAGTATCTCGCCCAGATGGCGCATCCAAAAACTCTGCTCGAGCCTCAAGTTGATGAAGCCGGGGCCGGCAATCTCTGCAGACGCAATGTCGGCTTCGCCACCGAGTGCGTCGGCCAGCCTTTCGGCGAGTTGCCGCGGATTTGCCTTCAACGGTTTGGCCAAGACAAGTGCGGCATTGGTCGCCAGATCGCCATGAGCGGCATCCCGCGGAGGCTCGACCGTAATCCGATCCAGCATTTCCGCTTCGAAACCCTCAATATCAAGAGCTTGCAGGTGTTTTTTAACAATCGCCTCGAAGTGATGAAAAACGTTCATTTTTTACTGGCCGCTAGGTGAGAAGAGATGCGCGAGAATTCGCGCCGGAAATGTCAGGACGTGCGCCCGAGCGCCGAGGCACTAACGCAATTGCGGCGTCACGTCAAACAGGCGCTGATGTTCGAGTATCGCGTAGCGATCGGTCATGCCTGCGAGGAAATCGCACACCAGACGGGCGCGCTTGCTTTCGTCCAACCGGTCTGCAGCGACATTCCAATCGAGACACCACTCGTCCGGCATCTTTGCCCTCCCGGAAAAATAGGCGTTGAACAGGTCGCGAATGACCTGCTTTGCCTCCTCGCGAACCTTCATGACCGAAGGCGCACGATACATGTGGCTGAACAGAAAACGTTTTATGGCCTGTTCGCTTTGCGCCATCCCGGGCGAAAACGTTACGAGTGTGCGACCGGCATTGCGTATGTCGCGATCAGTTCGCGGTGCAAGGTCCCCAACGTTCTTGGTGACTGTCGCGATGACATCCTCGACCATCGCCGTGATCTGCCTTCGAACGATTTCGTGGGTCGTTCTCGAGTCGTCCAGTCCGGGATAGCGATCACGCACCTCGTGCAGGAAATCGCCTGCAAGCGGCAGGTCCTCCATGCAGGACAGGCTGAACAGCCCTGCCCGCAATCCATCGTCGAGATCGTGTGCGTTGTAGGCGATGTCGTCCGCAATCGCTGCGCACTGGGCCTCCAGGCTCGAATGCCGGTCCAGTTCAAGATCGAACAGCTCGTTGAACTCCAGGATCGGCCCCGGGACGGGACTGCCATCGCCGAACGGTCCGGTCAGCGGCCCGTTGTGCTTCACCAGCCCGTCCAGGGTTTCCCATGCGAGATTCAGGCCGTCGAATTCGGCATAGCGGCGTTCCAGCTTGGTAACAATCCGCAGGGATTGGGCATTGTGATCAAAGCCGCCATAGTCCGCCATGAGGAGATCAAGTTCGTCCTCGCCAGTATGGCCGAAGGGCGTGTGACCGAAATCGTGCGAAAGTGCGAGCGCCTCGGCCAGATCCTCGTCCAGCCTGAACGAGCGTGCGAGCGCACGCGCAATCTGCGACACCTCTATCGAATGGGTCAGCCGGGTGCGGAAGTGATCGCCCTCGTGGTATACGAACACCTGTGTCTTGTGCTTGAGGCGGCGGAATGCCGTGGAATGAATGATGCGGTCCCGATCGCGCTGATAGGCCGTTCTGGTTGGCGAATCCGGTTCGGAATACAGCCTGCCCCGGCTTTCAGAAGCATTGACTGCGTAGGATGCCAGTCCGGCGCGTGCCGCCTGATCGAAGATGTTTCGGGTCACAAATGACCTCCACCGATTCCTGCTTGCCCCTTGTAGACCTCACCGGATGCAAATTGAAGACACCCCGTTCCTCGGGTCCTATATGTCTTCGGACTGCCATCTTGATTGACGCCAGTTCTCTGCCTATCTTAACCGTAACGATCAGGAATGGACTTTATGAACGCTCCGCTTGAAAATCCCCAGATCACGGTTACGGACGCTGCGATCCAGCGCGTTGCCAAAATTCTGGCAGGTACGCCCGACAAGAATGCCCTGCGCATTTCCGTGGAAGGCGGCGGCTGCTCTGGCTTCTCCTATCATTACGATCTCGTGGCCGAGGAACCGTCGAGCGAAGATACCGTGATCGAGCGAGACGGCGCGCGCATCTACTTCGACAACATGTCGCTGATGTATATGGGCGGATCGGAAGTCGATTTCGTCGACGACCTTATGGGCCAGTCGTTCCAGATCAAGAATCCGAATGCGGTTGCAAGCTGCGGATGTGGGACCAGTTTTTCGATCTGACCTCCACCAGATGATCGAATAGAAAAGGCCCGGGAAATTTCCCGGGCCTTTTGCTTTGTTGTTTTGACATGTGGACATGCGCCCGGTTCCGCCAACGGCTGGCGGCGGAACAACCGTTCAGTCTTTCTTGCCATCCAGAAGATCGGAAGCAGATCCACCGCGCACTGCCGCTTCTCCTAGTCCGTCAATCTGGGTTTCACCCTCGTAATCATCACCTCCGAGATCCTCGGGCAGGAGCAGGTTGAGCCCTACTGCGATGGCAGCGGCAGGCAGCAATCCCGATGTGAGGAGAATCTGCATCGTCTTGCCGAGGTGCTGTAGTGCCGAAGGCTCAAGCTGCAGACCCAATCCGACCGACAGCGCGATAGCCAGAATGACCATGTTGCGGCGGTTCCAGCGAACATCCGAGAGCATGTTGATGCCTGCGGCGGCTACCATGCCGAACATGACGATCACGCCGCCGCCCAGCACGTTGATGGGGACGGTGTTGATGATTGCACCCACCTTGGGAACCAGTCCGCAAGCGATCAGGAAAATGGCTCCGATGGTGACCACATGGCGGCTCATCACGCCGGTCATGGAAATGAGGCCCACATTCTGGCTGAACGAGGTGTTTGGAAGCGCGCCGAACACACCGGCAACCGCCGTGCCCAAACCGTCCGCAAAGGTGGCACCGGCAATCTCCTTGTCAGTTGCTTCACGCCCGGCACCGCCCTTGGTGATGCCGGAGGTGTCGCCCACGGTTTCGATCGCCGAAACGATCGCCATCAGGCACATGCCGATGATGATGGCCCAGTTAATCTGGATGCCCCAGCGGAACGGGCTTGGAACGTCGAACCAACCGGCATTGCCGACATTACCGAAGTTCACCTGACCCATGAAGTAGGCGACGATGTAGCCTGCAACGATGCCGATCAGCACCGCTGCTACCGACCAGAACCCGCGCGTGAAGAACTTGAAGCCCAGGGTCACAAGTATCACGACTATCGCCGGGAACCACTTTTCAAGCGAACCGAATTCCGGCTTGCCCATGAGCGGGACGCCACCTGCCGCGTACTGGATGCCAACTTTGATCAACGCCAGACCGATCATGAGAACGATCAGACCGGTTACCAACGGCGGCAATGCGAAGCGAATCCGGCCGATGATGAAGCCGAGGCAGAAATGGAAGACGCCGCCAATCATGACACCTGTCATCAATCCGGCAAGACCACCGACACCCGCACCGGCAACCGCCGGGATCATTACAGGCAGGAACGCAAACGAAGTACCCTGAACGATCGGCAGGCGCGCTCCGACCGGTCCAAATCCGATCGTCTGGAACAACGTGGCGATCCCCGCAAACAGCATCGACATCTGGATCATGTAGAGCATGTTCGGAAAATCGGGGGAATTGGAACCAAAGCCAAAACCCGCGGCGCCGGCGACAATGATGGCCGGAGTAACGTTGGACGCGAACATCGCCAGAACGTGCTGTATCCCAAGCGGGATTGCCTGCCCCAAAGGCGGTGTGTAGTTCGGGTCGCGAAGCTGTGCCGGCGTCCCCAAGGATGAATCAACCATTTTTGTCTCCCCAATGGTTCAGGCCGCACTGCGGCCCGGTTCTGCGTTTCCCTCTAGCCCCGAGCGCGGTGAACCGTGCAGAGACCGGCTTACCTGAAAAGGATGCTAGCTGCGGAATCTGCTTCCACAAGAAAAAAATATACCCTTGAACAACAAAGCTGTGTCGTAATGTCACTGCCCGGCAGGGCGCATGACGAATTTTCGTAAGTGAAGCGGCCCGCATCAGCACATAATTATTGCTCTCCGGCCTTGCGCAGCATGAAGCGGTCGTCCGATATTGAGCAGGAGTTTTTTCAACTGACTCACGACAGGGCCGCACATGAAAATCGCAAGCTGGAACATAAACGGTGTCAAAGCCAGGCTCGACAACCTCCTGACATGGCTTGAAGAGGCACAGCCCGACATAGCGTGCCTGCAGGAATTGAAGTCCGTGGATGAGAACATTCCGCGCATGGAGATCGAGGCACTGGGTTACAACGTGGAGACCTTCGGGCAGAAGAGTTTCAACGGCGTTGCGATCCTTTCCAAGCTGCCTTTCGACGAGGTGAACCGGGCCTTGCCCGGTTATGACATTCAGGAGGAAGACGAACAGGCGCGCTTTATCGAGGGGGTCTTCACCGTGGGCGACAAGCCGCTAAGGGTGGTGTCGCTCTACCTGCCGAACGGCAATCCGGTCGACAGCGAGAAGTTTCCCTACAAGCTTGGCTGGATGGACCGGCTGGAAATCTGGGCAAGGCAGCGGCTCGAACTCGAGGAGCCGCTCATTCTTTGCGGCGACTACAATGTCATTCCCATGCCGCGAGATGCGTCGCGACCGGAGGCATGGGTGAACGATGCGTTGTTCAAGCCTGAAAGCCGGGCGCGGTTCCGGCGCCTGCTGAACCTGGGCTTCACGGAAGCCTTCCGCAATGTGAACGACGACGACGGCCAGTACACGTTCTGGGACTATACCGGCGGGTCCTGGCAGAAGAACGACGGTATCCGCATTGATCATCTGCTGATGTCACCGGAAGCCGCCAACCGGCTCAATGGTGTCGTGATCGACAAGCACACGCGCTCTTGGGAACGACCCTCGGACCATGTCCCGATCTGGCTGGACTATGCTGCCTGACATGCAACTGGCCTGTGGATTGCGCACCGGTGCAATGCGTGATAAATTTGATCCATGTCAGGAAAATCCAAGCATGCCAGCCTGTTGTCTGTATTGCTTTGCGCCGGCCTCCTCGGAGGCGTAGTCGCCGGTCCTGCATTCTCCGCGCCGGATTGCACCTGCCGTTACCAGGGACAGAAAGTTTCCCAGGGCGAGACAGCCTGCCTTCGCACGCAGAAGGGCATGGTGCTCGCAAGGTGCGGCATGTCGCAAAACAATACGAGCTGGATTTTCCTTGATACGCCCTGCCCTACGGCATTCAATGCCGTCACACCTGACCATGGTGCGGGCAAGGCATTTGCGAGGCTCGCAATCGAGCGTTTTGCGGTCAGCGAAGCCGATCATGCTGACATGTGCATGATCTCCGGCTGATTTGTCGGACAGCGTTTTTCCGGGATAATCGAGACGTTTCTACTGGCGCTTCTGCACCTTGAGAATGGCAAGCCTGCGCTCTTCGTCGGATGCCAGTGCGAAATCGCGCTGGTGCATGCTGTCGATCCAGGGTTTCAGGTCCGGCGGTGCGCTTTCGCTTGCACGCGTAAGCATGGCCAGGCCGCGCACGGTGTCACGATCCACGAACTCACCCTGAACCAGGGCATGGCCGACTAGCGCAAGCGCCCCGACATGGCCCTTGCGGCGAGCCAGTTCAAGCATGCGTATGGCCTGGCGCCCTTCATCGAAGGTCGGATTGTCTTCCAGGAGCATCTTGCCAAGCAGAAACTGGGCGTCGGGATCGCGGAAGTACATGGCGGAGGTGGTGAACATCACCCGCGCTTCCTGTTCGTCCTGCGGAATTCCAGCTTCCGGGATGCCTGTCTGATAGTAGCGGCCCAGAGCCACCATCGCGCTTCCAGTTATGGCCCATTCAGGCGTGTTGGGGCGCGCCTCGCCATAGTTGTCGGCAATCGACTTGTAGAGATCGAAGGCCTCCCGCTTGTCCTGGGGCACGCCCTCGCCTGCTTCGTACATACGGCCCAGCTTGAAGCGCGCCGTCTGATTGCCGCGATCGGCGGCATAACGAAGCACATCGAGAGCTTCCTCGTCATCGCCGGCTTTCTTGCGGGTGAAGTAGAATTTGAAGACTTCCTTGAAGGAAGGCTTATCTTCCTTGAATACCTTCTGGGGATCGAATGCATGCGCCATCTTGGCCGGAACAAGCGAACACGACATGGCAATCGCGACAGCAGTAGCCAGCCCTGCAAGACGCGATGCATTGCCACCGGGCAACCCCGCCCGCCTTCCATAACGCATGTACTCGCTTTTCAGCATTGGTCCCGTAAATCTTCCCTGCCTGCCGGGTTCGTCCGGTCAGACAATGCGCTCGTGCGCAAAATTCAACTGTGAAACCCCGCCCGCCGGGCACCTTCCGCGCCGTATGATACCGGCATAGGGTTTCAAATTTCTTGCTTTGAGTTCCGCACGAGTATTCCATCGAATTCGTGCGAAACGAGGGCACCGCAGAGTCTGGACAAAACTGGCCCCGGGCGCTTCTCTCTGCCGGGTTTGTGGCGCAAAATGGGCATATTTCCCGGCGCCCGGTGATTCAATCCCGGACGATGCGAGTATCGCCCGGGCTGTTGCAAAATTGTAACGGAATGCGCCCCTCACCCGTATCGGACGGTACGAAGAAGCTCAGCGATATTTTTCAGCCGCGCGCTCGTAGGCTGCGCATTCGTCCGTGGCGTTTTCGTTCGCCGCATCGATTTCCTGGCAGGACAGTTCAGACATGGAGCGCATGCAGGCGGTCGCCGGTTCGTAGAGTTCGTGATAGCGCGCCACCGCCGAGAAACTCTGGTTCATCTGGTCGCACATGGACTCCAGGCTGCGCATGACCATCGCTTTCATTTCCTCGCTCATGCTGGATTCCTGTCCCATCTGCGATAGCGCACAGCCCTTCACCTTCTCGCACATTGCCTGTGAGGCATCCGTGAAATCGTCCGGCAGGGCCGGCGTCACCATTGCGGCGGCTACAAGCTGGCAGAAAACTATGGCCGTGACAGAAAGGACGGCTTTGCGCCGTGCTGGCTGGGGAAGTAGCGACATATTCAATTGATCTCCGTTTTGCCCCGCACCGATCTTAAGGCGACCGCGAGCAAATACAATTTCAATCGTCACGCACTGCGAAATCCGAAGTTCCGCCCCGCTGAAGTAGGGCAACAAAAAAAGCCGCCAGTACGGCGGCCTTTCGTGTTCGAAGTTAGTTCCAGCTGGATCAGAACTTGATGGTTGCCTGAAGGCTGAAGGCGTGGCCCCACTCTTCGGGAGAGTGAGCGACGTAATCAAGCGCGCTGTCCGTCTTGGTCTTGGACCCTTCGGTGAACTTGATCGCCGCTGCAGTCGCGCGGATCGATACGTTCTCGGTCGCATTGTAGATGACCGAGCCGGCGTAGGTCCATGTGTCGCTCAGGGTATCCCAGCCCGACGTCACGCCCTTGTCCCAGGTAACAGAGCCTGCAACCGAGACCTGATCGTTGATCTTGTGGCCGATACCGCCGGTTACCGTCCAGCCGTCCTTGTAGTAGGCTTTCAGGTCGGTAAACTCGTTGTTCGAGATCTTGTCGAAGAGGTTGACCTCACGCAGGATCGACCAGTCCGTCCACTTGACAGAACCGAATGCCAGCCAACCGGGAGCAATACCGGTCTGCAGGCTGAACTCGACCTGCTGGGGAAGCGTGACCGAACCGTAGGCGCCTGCCTTGGAAATACCGGCAGCTGCGGCTGCCGAAGCCAGATCGCCAGCAGCACCGAATATAGCCGTGAACGGGGTATTGATGAAGCTGCCGCTCAGATCGTGCTTGGTTTCGGAACGGTAGAGAAGCTGTGCACGCAGTGCGATTTCAGGAATCTCGTATGCGAGACCAGCGCGCCAGCCCCATGCATCGGAAGATACGTCGATCTTGGAGTCGCCGCCGGTAAAACCGAGGCCCGAAGCACCGAACATGAATGTCGGGAAGGTACGCGACTGGTTGAACTGCAGGTCTTCGTAGAAGACGCCGCCGATAAGGCTGACGCGGCCTTTTTCCAGTTCAGTGCTGACCGCACATGTAAGGCCGTACTCCTTGACGGAGAGTGATACGTCCTTGACCTTGAAGGTCATGGCACCCGAATAGCTGGAGGAGGCTCCGTAAGGTTCTGCATAGGAACCCACGCAGTTGAAGTTGTCGGCGATACGGCCGCCAATCGACACGTAAGGCACCTCGAAATCGTTTCCGAATTCGACTTCACCCTGCACAAATGGAGAGGGAACGACAGGAGCCGCCGGGTTGAAGCCGCCGGGATTGTTGACGGCCACAAGGCCGGATACGCGATCGTACGAGCGGCCCGGGGAAACCCAGGTCATGCCAGCGACGATACCGAGCGCATCTGAGTAAAGGCCGTCCAGATTGGCCGAGCCGCGGTTGTAGCCGCCGGCGTGCGCAGCGCCTGCGAGAAGCGACAGCGAAAGCCCTGCCACGACTGATTTTGCGAATGTATTCATTTTCCTCCGCCCCAAATAAAGGTGTTGTCCCTATCTTGAGCTACATCTCCAACCTATTTGCAGCGCATTTTCAACATGATTTTGACGCAAACGTCACATGTGCTTCACATGACTGCCCAAATGTTGCCCAACGGCAACAAAAACAGGGCAAAATCCCCCGTTTGATCCACAGAATGCGCACAAATAGGCCCAAGAGGACCGCCCGCAGTGCCGGGAATCATGGTTCGACAGGTTCCGGCTGATCATGCGAAGCCAAACCACTTCGGCATTACAAAACGGCGAATTGATCGAGAGAAGAAGTACAAGCTGCAGTCGCCGGGCTCCCCCGATGAAAGAACGAGCCCGACGCCTAAATTGTCAAAGCCAGTGCATTGCCAGCACTGGCGGCAGCGCGATCAGAGCGCTTCCTTCACCCGCGAGAGCGCCTCGGAAATGCGGGCCTGACGCTCCTGGTAGCCGGCCAACTTTTCGCGTTCCTCCGCGACCACGTCTTCCGGTGCATTGGCAACGAATTTCGCGTTCGACAATTTCCCGTCGAGCCGCTTGATCTCGCCATCGAGCTTCTTGATCTCCTTTTCGAGACGCTGAGCCTCGGCTGAGAGGTCAACCACGCCAGCAAGCGGCAGGCAGAAGGTCGCTTCACCCAGAACGATCTGAGCCGATCCCCTGGGTGCTGCTTCGGCAAACTCCACCGGTTCAACACGCGCAAGGCGATGGATAGCAGGTTCGTGGCGCCCTACCCGGGCCCGTGTCTCTGCAGTCGCCCCGACCACAACCAGAGGCATGAAATCCCCTGGCTTCACGCCCATTTCCGCACGGACGGAACGGATTTCGGATACCAGGCTGACCAGCCAGTTCACTTCCTCGGCGGCAGCTTCGTCGGCCATGCGGGTCTGCGGCCAATGCGCATGACAGGCCATGGTGTTGCGACCGCTTGAGGGAGCAGTCGCATCCCAAAGTTCCTCGGTCATGAACGGCATGAAGGGATGCAGCAGCTTGAACACCTCGTCGAGCACGAAGGCCGTGCAACCTTGTGCCTCCTTCTTGGCAGCTTCATCGTCACCGGAAAACACCGGCTTGAGAAGTTCCAGGTACCAGTCGCAGAAGGTGTTCCAGACAAAGCGGTAGATAGCGGCTGCCGCATCGTTGAAACGGTACTTGTCGAGGTTTTCTGTAACCTCGACAACGCATCTGGAAAGTTCGGCAAGGATCCAGCGATTGATCATCTGGGACGCACTGTCCGGATCAAAATCCGGATCATGGGCAACGCCGTTCATCTGGGCAAAGCGGGTCGCGTTCCAGAGCTTGGTGCCGAAGTTGCGGTAGCCCGCAATACGGGCAGGATCGAGTTTCACGTCCCTGCCCTGTGCGGCCATTATCGCAAGCGTGAAACGCAAGGCATCGGCGCCGTATTCATCGATCAGTTCGAGCGGATCGATGACATTCCCCTTGGACTTGGACATCTTCGCGCCGTTCTTGTCGCGAACCAGCGCATGAACATAGACAGTGTGGAACGGTTCGACCGGCGTTCCCTCGTCATCCTTCATGAAATGCAGGCCAAACATCATCATCCTGGCGACCCAGAAGAAGATGATATCGAAGCCGGTTACCAGAACATCCGTCTGGTAGTATTTTTCGAGCTGCGGGGTCTCGTCAGGCCAGCCAAGCGTGGAGAATGGCCAAAGCGCCGAGGAAAACCAGGTATCCAGCACATCCTCGTCGCGAACGAGTATTTCGCCCGGTGCGAAATTGTCGAGTTTCTCCTGAACCCACGCTTTCCACGGACCTTCGAGCGCGAGGTAATGCTGAACCGCATCGTCAATCGCCTCCTGCTCGCTTTCTGCAACGAAGACCTGTCCGTCCGGGCCATACCAGGCGGGAATGCGGTGTCCCCACCATAGCTGGCGCGAGATGCACCAGGGCTGGATGTTCTCCATCCATGCGTAATAGGTGTTCTCCCAGGTTTTCGGGACGAATTCGGTCCGGCCTTCGCGCACGGCAGCGATTGCAGGCTTGGCCAGCGTCTCGGCATCGGCGAACCATTGGTCGGTGAGCATCGGTTCAATGACGACGCCGGAACGGTCGCCAAAAGGCTGCATCACCTTCTTGTTCTCGACCAGCGGCACGGAATTGCCTTCCTCGTCGGTCGTCATGACCGCAAGGCCCTCCGCCGTGATTGCGGCTACCACGCGGTCGCGGCACTCATAGCGGTCAAGGCCGCGATACTCGTCGGGAACGAGGTTGATCAGGTCGACATGATCGGCACTCGGCAGTTCACCGGAGGCAACGATCTCCTGCGCCTTTGCAGCCTCTGCCGCATATGGCTCCCCGTCGTCGCGCATGGCGGCCTTGACGTCCATCAGGCGATAGCAGGGTATCCGGTTGCGCGTAGCAACGCCGTAGTCGTTGAAATCATGCGCACCGGTTATCTTTACCGCACCCGAGCCGAAGTTCGGATCGGGGTATTCGTCGGTAATGATCGGGATCAGGCGCCGGTGTTCCTTTGGACCGACCGGAATTTCGCAAAGCCTGCCGATGATCGGCTTGTAGCGTTCGTCCGAGGGATGTACCGCGACAGCACCGTCGCCCAGCATCGTTTCAGGCCGGGTTGTCGCAATCGAGATATAGTCCCGTTCTTCCTCCAGGATGATGTTTCCGTCGGCGTCTTTCTCGACATAGGTGTACGTCTCGCCGCCAGCCAGCGGATACTTGAAGTGCCACATGTGGCCGTCGACCTCGATGTTCTCCACCTCAAGGTCGGAAATCGCCGTTTCGAATTTCGGATCCCAGTTGACCAGCCGCTTGCCCCGGTAGATCAGGCCTTCGCGGTAGAGTTCGACAAACACCTTGAGAACGGCCTTCGACAGGCCGTCGTCCATGGTGAAGCGCTCGCGAGACCAGTCGCAGGAAGCGCCGAGACGCTTCAACTGGTTGAAGATCATGCCGCCGGATTCGTCCTTCCACTGCCAGACCCGGTCGATAAAGGCTTCACGGCCCATATCGCGGCGCGAGGGTTCCTGGCGTTCGGCAAGCTGACGTTCGACCACCATCTGGGTGGCGATGCCGGCATGGTCCATTCCCGGCTGCCAAAGGACGTCCCTGCCCTGCATGCGCTTGAACCGGATCAGAATATCCTGGAGCGTGTTGTTGAGCGCGTGTCCCATGTGCAGCGAGCCGGTCACATTCGGCGGCGGTATCACGATGCAGTAGGGATCGGCTCCGGCTTTCGACCCGGCACCGGCAGCAAAGGCCTGTGCCTCGTCCCATTTGGCGGCAATCCGCGGCTCGATTCCGGCCGCGTCGTAGGTTTTCTCAAGCATCGTTTTTCCAGACAAATGTAATCGGCAACGCGAGATGGCTGCGTGTCCGTGTAAAGCGAAAGCGGCATGGCAAGTCAACCGCCTGCGTCAAGTCGCGCAGACAAGCAGCAGGCTGCAGCAGAATGGAAAGGATGCATTAGCCGCGAGAGCAGCAGAAGCAGTTGCTACTTTATCAGGCGCGCTATTTCCTCGCGCACGATTTTCTCGACGAGGCCCGGCAGATTCGAATCCAGCCACTCCTTGAGCATCGGCCGCAACACGGCTTCGACCCGTGCTGCCTCGTTCCCCGCGATGCTTTGTTTGAGGCGCTCAATGGATGAATTCACCGCCGCTTCAGTGACTGGAGAAACCAGTGACGCGGCAGGATCAGCATGACCGCCGGAAACTTCAGCTTCCGTTTCTACAGCCTGCACGGGGGCTGTTGCATGTTCAAATTCCTGCGAAGGCGCTTCGGAGACAGCCTGAAGTGATGACTCCGGTTCCGACCGCAAAGCCTCAACTTCATCCGGCTCTACCTCGACGAGAATGGGTTCTCCAGGCTCCCGGCCGAACTCAGCGGCACGACGCTGTTCGGCTTCGAATGCTTCGTCGAGGCCGGCTTCGTCAAATGCGGCTTCGTCCAGGCTGGTTTCCTCTGGGCTGGTTTCGTCCAGACCGGCCTCTTCCGCGCCGATTTCATCCAGGAAGGTTTCGCCCAGCAGTTCCGACTGTTCGAGTTCCGCTTCCGGGGCAGGTTCTCCGCTTGTGCCTCCGATTGAATGCGTGGCCTCGGCTGCGTCTTCCTGCGGCACTGAGACCGCGGCAGCCGGCGGTTGGGAGTTCGGCGTATGAGCCGGAGCGCTGCCCTTCAACCGCAGTTCCCTTGCAAGCTCGGCAAGGCTTGGCCGCTGCGTGGCAGAAGCTGCCGGAGTTGGCGGCGCTGGCGAATGTTTTTCGGCAGCCGATATGGAGACCCCGGCTTCGGGCTCAAGGGCCAAATCCGACGAGGCACCAGCTTGGGAAGCCGGAGATACCCCGTGGGCTGTTTCTACGGCAGATGCGGAAGCAGGTTCGGTCTCCGGCGCGACCTGTGCAGCAGACGGAGAAGCCGGCTGATGGGCCGGCGGCGTGTCCGGCTGCATTTCGCGTCTGACCGCAGCAACGACTGCCGCAGCTTCGCGCGCAGCCTGCGGGGAACCGGGCACAGCCGCCTTGGCAGCGTTGTCCGCGTTTCCGGTCTCGCCACTGGCGGCAATCGCGCTGCCTGAGCCACCCGGCGCAGTCGTGGCAGGAGCAGCGGCCGGCGGAGCCTCAGCCGACGCTGGCTGCGCCGCAGGCTTGTCTTCCAACTTGCTGTCTGAATTTATGATCTTGCGAATGGAGGCAAGTATGTCCTCCATCGATGTGTCTTTTACCGCCGCCTCAGCCATTTGGTCCCCCGGTCCTCGTATTTCCGGAACAGCGCCTCGAATTCCGCCACGCTCCCGATCCCGACGGAACCGATACAACGGAACGGAATCCAATCGTCCAAATCGTGTCAGACGAAACTTGCGCCATGCTGGACACTATTGCTTCGGCATCGCCAGCAATAGCGCGATTTCCGCGATTCGGGGAATTCTAACCCATTAGCTGTGGAAATCTAAGCGCGTCGCCAAAGCTGACCCAAGGGGATGGAAAGAAGATCAGGCATCAGGCAACGAGCCGCATGCCTGTGTCACTCTCCGGTTGGCGTGCGAAGACCGTACCACTTGTCCTTGACCACGACATAGTGGTCTTCCGGATCGTAGCGGGCAACCTTGAGCGACAGATCGTCCGCCGTGAGCCTGCCTATTGCCGAAAGAACAGCATAAGAGGCCACAACGACGTTACGCCGGGACTGGGCGAGCAGGATCTGCGCATCGAGAACATCGGACTGCGTGTTGAGAACGTCGAGCGTGGTGCGCTGGCCGACGCGGCGCTCTTCCTGCACTCCGTTGAGTGCAATCTGGGCGGCCCGAAGCTGCGCGTCATAGCCTTCTGCAGAGGCGCGGGCGGCCTCAAGCTGGCTGTAGGCGGAAACAACTGCTGCACGGACGTTGTCCACGGCCTGATCGACCTCGATGCGGCGCTGACCAAGCGTTTCCTTGTTCTGGCGCACGGTGGCCGATGCCTTGCCGCCCTGATAAATCGGAATATTGAGGTTTGCCATGATCGAAGCCGACTCGCGGTCGGTATTCTTGGCAACATCGTAGTCCTTGCTCAACTTGCCCTGAAGGCTGATCGTCGGAAGGAAGCTGCTCTCGGCCGATTTCACATTATACATCGCCACATCGACAAGATGGCGCGTGGCGAGAATTGCCGGATGCTGCGCATAGGCAATCTGGAGCGCCTGATCGAGCGACGACGGGATCTTGGCAACGGCAGCCTTCGGCATTGTAAGCTTTCCAGGCTCCTTGCCGACGATCTGCCGGTAGATTGCCTGGCTCGACTTCAACTGCGCTTTGGCGGCACTGGCCAGGCCTCGTGCGCCTGCCTGCTGTGCCTGGGCCTGAGCAGTGTCGGTGCGCGTGCTTTCGCCGACGTCGAAACGCGCGCGCTCGGAACGCACGAGTTCATCCAGGAAACTCAAGGCCGAAGCGCGGTAGCTTGCAATCTGCGTGTCGCGAATCACATCCATATAGGCCGTGGCGGCGTCGAACAGCACGTTCTGTTCGGTATTGCGCAGTGTTTCGCGCTGCGCCAGCACGCCCGACTCTGCCGCTGCGACGTTGTTCTGTGTCTTCCAGCTATCCCAAAGAACCTGCGAAATGGTGACGCCGAACCCGTAGGGTGTCAGGTCGGTCGTCGTGGTTCCGAGTGGCGAAAATGTCTTGGTGTGGGTGCGGCCCTTGTAGGCATTACCTTCAATGAATGGACGAAGGCCCGATTTTGCCAGGGGCACATTCTCGTCGGTAGCGCGGACGGCGGCGCGCTGGGCGTTCAGCGTGGGGTTGCCGGAATAGGCAAGTGCCAGTGCTTCGGTGATCGTTTCGGCCCATGATGCAGAGGCACCGGCAAGCGAAGTGGTCAGCAATAGTGAGACAACCAGTGCCTTATTTCTGGCCTGTTTCAAGACACGCATACGCTAAACCCCGTTTCCGATTGTCCGCAATCTGCGGTTGGCGCCAGTGGATCCCTGCTTGCCCGGAAGACCTGCGCCGCAATTCCCTGTTCAGTATTCTTATCTTTATACCGAGATCGCCCCGGGCGCACCCGGTAACCTCTGTTTTTGATGCCTGGCACGACCACAATCAACAGAAATGCCCAAGCGCCGAGCGTCAAGCCTCGGCAGGCCGTACATTACGAATGGCAAATACAAGGTCAAATTAAAGTTTGACTATTGCGTCAATGACCCGCGGAGCGTTGCAGAGGAGACACAGAATCCGACCGGCCGGATTCCTTCAAACGCGCCATTTCGTCAATTTATGTCCCAACTTGGCCACAGCGCAAAAATCTTCTGCCTGCGGGTGTGCCGCCGCAAGGCGAGTTTCCCGGTCGATTAGTAAATGGTAGCGACCTAGAGAACGAATTCCTGGGCCTTCGCGAAGCCCGGCAGCGGCTTGATGGAACTGTTGAAAAGGAAACGCGGGGAAACATCGTTTCCGTCACGGCGATACAACTTCGCCACGGCAGAATTGCCGTGTCCTTCGACTGCGACCAGACGTCCATCGTCCTTGAGCTGGTTCAGGATCGTTTCGGGAATGAATTCCACCGAGCCATTGAAGAAGATCACGTCGAACGGAGCATCCTGGCTGCTGCCCTCGATGAGCGCACCCTTGCGGATAGCGACATTCGAGTAGCCCAGTTTTTCGAGGTTGGCAGTTGCCTGCGCGGCCAGCGTCTCGTCTTCCTCGACACCGATTACCAGAGAGGCGAGCCTGGAGAAAACAGCCGACGAATAGCCTGTACCGCAACCGATATCGAGAACCACATCCTGGGGCCCGACCTGCGCCGCCTGCGTGAGCTTGCCGAACGGGATGGGTTCCATCAGGTAACGGCCGGTCGCGATACGGATGTCTTCATCGAGATAGGCAAGCGCCTTCATCTGCGCAGGCACGAATACCTCGCGAGGAACATCGAGCAGAGCCGCCAGCAATTCGAAATTGGTGACATCATTCGTGCGCAGCTGGCCGTCGACCATCCTGGTGCGCAGAGCATCGAAATCGAGCATGGCAAATCCCGCTTTTCGTTCTGGTGCGGGCACCTGCAAACCGCCCGAGAAGCTCAATCTGGAGGCCTCGCCCGGAATCGAACCGGGATACAAGGATTTGCAGTCCTCTGCGTAACCACTCCGCCACGAGGCCATCCGGGGGCGTGGTAGGCGATTTCACAACGGTGCGCAAGATGCCAGACGTTCAGGCCTGCGATTTTCCGGCGGTTTTTTTGAGCCAGTGTGCGCTGCACTGTCGCGGCATGCCGCGGATCGCGTGGCCAAGCGCAAGGATGGGCGCACTTGCCACCAGAAAGAGACCGGCAGCCCTTGGCCTTTCAACAAAATTCCG
Organism: Nitratireductor sp.; assembly: GCA_020637805.1. Classification (GTDB taxonomy): domain Bacteria; phylum Pseudomonadota; class Alphaproteobacteria; order Rhizobiales; family Rhizobiaceae; genus Salaquimonas. The sequence continues at coordinate 390,502 of JACKJU010000001.1, forward strand.
TCAGAGTGCCAAAAAGAAGGTTGGCAAATCGGTTTTGCCTTTGCTATAGGCACCGCCAACACGGCTTCTTCCCCGGTAGCTCAGTGGTAGAGCAAGCGACTGTTAATCGCTTGGTCGCTGGTTCGAATCCGGCCCGGGGAGCCAGATCAACCCGGTTCTGCTTTAAGCGGAACCGGGTTTTTCTTTGTGCAGTGATTATCCGTCGTGTGCCGGAGTTTCTCAGCAGCAGTTTGCGCGCTTGCAGACCAAGCACTTACTGAATCAACTGGCAGAGTTCCAGTTTCGCCCTGTTCCACCTGGCAGGACTGGCAAGGGCCTTTTCACATTCACTGATGAGCTTGCTTCGGTCCTGCGGGCTGAGGCTGCGAAAAGCTGAAGTCAGTTGGGCACCTGAAAGACCACTGATCCCGGCGCCCTTGTTGCCGGCTGCGCCCGGCACGGCATCGCCAACTCCCGGCTGTCCTCCATTGATATCGACACCGACAGTATTTCCGCCTACGCCGACGCCAACATCGGCCATGAAGTCACTTAGCGTTTCACCGGTGTTCACATTGGTGTCCGAATCGATGCCATCGCCCAGGCTGTTGGATGTACTGGCTGAAACGTATCCGACAGAAACATCTGCGTTGACCGCCGTGCCGTCATTGCCGCCGACCGATGCACTTGCGCTGGTCCCGCTGCCGATACCGACATTGGCGTTGGCTCCGGAGTCGGTGGAAGCACCGACATCTGCAGAAATACCTCCGACCCCGGCACTCACGCCCAGGTCAATCGCGCTGGCTGTATGAATAGTTCCGGCGGTGAGCAAAGCCGCAAATGCGAAAACAGGTGCTCTCTTGATGGTCAGCATGGTTGGTCTCCTCTGGTTTTCTTCGCCCTCACAATGGAAGACGAAGCCCGTCCCAGATTCACGCAACAGCATACAAACGCCGAAGATGCTGATTTGTTCCATTACATGTTTCAGTTATGCCGGTACCGGAGTTCACTGCGTGCAGTTTGATATTCCATCAAACACTGTTTCATCGAAATAATCGTTTCCGGCAATGCGCGCCCTCCGCACGCAAGACCTTGTCTGCATGATTGACGCGCAATAGGTTGAACGGGAATTCCAATCGCGAGAGAAAGTTAGAAAATGATCCGCGAAGACACGCTCGCCGCCATTGGCAACACGCCCCTCATTCGCCTCAAACGCGCATCCGAAATGACCGGTTGCACAATTCTCGGCAAGGCCGAGTTCATGAATCCGGGCCAGTCGGTCAAGGACCGTGCCGCGCTCTACATCATCCGCAAGGCGTTGGAACGTGGCGAGATCGCGCCTGGAGGAACGATCGTCGAGGGCACGGCGGGCAACACCGGAATCGGTCTTGCCCTGGTGGCCAGCGCCCTGGGATTCCGGACAGTTATCGTTATCCCCGAAACGCAGTCGCAGGAAAAGAAGGACGCCATCCGGCTGTTCGGCGCCGAGCTTGTCGAGGTTCCGGCCGTTCCCTACAAGAACCCCAACAACTACGTGAAGGTCTCCGGGCGCCTGGCCGAACAGCTTGCCCGGACAGAACCCAACGGAGCGATCTGGGCCAACCAGTTCGACAACGTTGCAAACCGCGAGGCTCACATCGAGACGACCGCGCCGGAGATCTGGCGCGATACGGAAGGCAAGATCGACGGCTTCGTGGCTGCGGTCGGCTCGGGCGGCACGCTTGCCGGCACCGGCTTTGGCCTCAAATCGAGAAACAGCGATATCAAGATTGCGCTGGCCGACCCGGAAGGCGCGGCGCTCTACAGCTACTACACTACCGGAGAATTCAAGTCGGAGGGATCATCGATCACGGAAGGAATTGGCCAGGGCCGGATTACAGCCAACCTGGAGGGCTTCACTCCCGATCTCGCCTTTCGCATCCCCGACAGCGAGGCCATCCCCATTGTCTTTGACCTGCTTGAAAATGAAGGCCTGTGCGTGGGCGGATCCTCGGGAATCAACGTCGCCGGCGCGATCCGCCTCGCGCGTGAACTCGGTCCCGGCCACACCATCGTGACCATCCTGTGCGATTACGGCTCGCGCTATCAGTCAAAGCTTTTCAACCCGGAATTCCTGCGCTCGAAGGACCTGCCGGTGCCTCATTGGCTCACTCGCAAGTCGGAAATTGACATTCCCTTCGAACCCGTGGATGCATGACCCGACGGAGGTCATGCAACAATGGTATACCGGACTGAAAAGGCATTTCTGGATGATGCCTATCTGACAGCCTGCGAGGCGAAGGTGGTGGCCGTGAACGAACGCGGCGGCATCATTCTCGACAGGACCAATTTCTATGCCACCAGTGGCGGCCAGCCCGGCGATACCGGCTGGCTTGAACGCAGTGACGGCAGCCGCATTGAAATCGCCGCGACGGTAAACGGGGAGGACAAGAACGAGATCGTGCTCGTCCCGGCCGAAGGCCAGGCTTTGCCGCAGACCGGTGAAACGGTTACCTGTCACATCGACTGGGAGCGCCGCTACAAGCTCATGCGCATGCACACTGCCTGCCACCTTCTTTCGGTCGTCTGCCCCTACCCGATCACATCTGCCAATGTCGGCGAAGAGGAAAGCCGTGTAGATCTCGACATTCCCGAGGCGGGTGTCCGCAAGGAAGAAGTTACCGAGCAGATCATGGCGCTGGTTCGCGGAAATCATCCGATCTACGCGGAATGGATCACGGAAGCCGATCTGGAGGCCAATCCCGACATGGTGAAATCCAAGAATGTTCGTCCGCCAAAAGGCCTCGGCAACATCCGGCTGGTCTGCATTGGCGCAAATGCCGCAGTCGACAGCCAGCCATGCGGCGGCACGCATGTTTCAGAGACCCAGGAAGTGGGCGAAGTTCATATCGGCAAGATTGACAAGAAAGGCCGCGAGAACCGGCGTTTCCGTATCCGCTTCGGCCCGATGCCTGTGCAATGACAATCGCCCGGACAGAAATAAGGCCCGAAACGGAAGCCGACATCGCAGCCATCCGCGAGGTTACGGACGAAGCGTTCGCAACCGCCGAGCACAGTAGCGGTACCGAGGCATTGATCGTCGAACGGCTTCGCGAGCGGGGAAAACTTTCACTGTCGCTTGTTGCCGAGCAGGAAGGCGTGGTCAGGGGCCATGTCGCGTTCTCACCTGTGACGATCGACGGCCAGGCCAGCGGCTGGTTCGGGCTCGGGCCGGTGTCGGTCTCTCCGCGCTGGCAAAATCGCGGCATCGGCGAGGCGCTGATCCGTGAGGGCTTGAAAAGGTTGGAGGAAACGGGTGGAAGCGGATGCGTGCTTCTCGGATATCCGGCCTATTATTCGCGTTTCGGATTTGCCCACCATCGGCAACTGTCGATGCAAGGATTACCGGAAGAACACGCCGCGAACTTCATGGCGATTGCATTTGCGGGCGATGTTCCGCAAGGCAGCGTGGTGTTTGACGAGGCTTTCGAAGTGAGTGCAGACGAAGTTTGAGGAGCATGCCAGATGATACTTGAAGGATCATGCCATTGCCGTGCCGTCCGGTTCAGCATCGAGAGCGACACGCCCTACCCCTACCAGCGCTGCTATTGCTCTATTTGCCGCAAGACCCAGGGCGGCGGCGGATATGCGGTCAACCTCATGGGTTGGGCGGACAGCCTGAAGGTCGAGGGCAAGGAGCACATCAACATATACCATGCGCGGATTGAAGACGGATCGCAAAGCCCGGTCGAGCGGCATTTCTGCGGCAAGTGCGGCTCAGCCCTTTGGGTGTATCACGACAAATGGCCGGACCTCATGCATCCGTTTGCAAGCGCAATCGACACCGCACTTCCGGTGCCACCGGAAACCGTTCACATAATGACCGAGTTCAAGGCTGAATGGGTGGAAATTCCTGAAGGACCTGAACATGTCAGTTTCTCCGGATATCCGAACAAGTCCATTGAAGTCTGGCACGACAGCGTGATCAGCGGCGCGTCCGGCAGCGAGGATCAATCCCGATGAGCAGCAATCCCTTCTTCATTTCGGCGCAGGAACTGGAGGGCGAACTGGGCTCGCCTGACCTCAGAATCGTCGATAGCTCCTGGTACCTTCCCGCGATGAACCGGGATCCGAAGGCCGAGTTCGCCGAGAACCGGCTGCCGGGCGCGGTTTACTTCGACATCGACGACATTGCCGACAAGAACTCGGATCTGCCGCACATGCTGCCATCGCCCGAGGCGTTCGGCGAGGCGATGGGCCGGCTGGGCCTGAGCGAAAACGACCGGATTGTCGTTTATGACGGCCCCGGCCTGTTTTCTTCGGCGCGCGGATGGTGGTCACTGTGGGTCATGGGGGCAAGGAATGTCCGCATTCTCGAAGGCGGCATGGATGGCTGGAAGAAGGAAGGACGTCCACTGGAAACGGGAGAACCTGCACACCCTCGCCCTGCCAGCTTCCAGACGAATTTCTCGGCCGGGCGCGTTCGCGATTTTGACTACATGCTCAAGAACCTGAAGAACGGCACGACAATCGTGCTCGATGCACGTCCCTACGGGCGCTTCATCGGCCAGGACCCGGAGCCGAGGCCCGGACTTAGAAGCGGCCACATGCCGGGAGCGCGATCCATGCCGGCAATCGATCTGGTGCGCGACGGCAGGCTTCTCCCGAAAGAGGAACTCCGGATTCTGCTGGAAGACAATGACGTGAAGCCCGGCAGGCATGTCACCACGACCTGCGGTTCCGGCGCGACGGCGGCAATTCTCACTCTTGCGCTTGAAACCATTGGCCATGGCGACCATTCGCTCTACGATGGTTCATGGGCGGACTGGGGATCAAGGCCCAATGCCCCAGTGGCGATATGGAAATAGACTAGGGAGCGCGAGAAGCGACGCATGCCGGACAAGAATGATCAGAACGGGAAAAGCACCCCGGGCAAACAGGGCGGCAAGCGGGTCCGCAAGGCAAGAAAGCTGACCGCAAGGGTGACGCATCTGGAGATGAACTCGCGCCCGGGCAAGACACTTCCCCTGCCTTCCCGTCCGCGAACCGCTTTGCTGCGCGCAGAGAACATCCCGATTTCATTCTATCGCTGGCTCTACGAACAGGTGGGCAAAGAGCATCACTGGTATGTTCGTCGGGTCATGTCCGACAATGACGTGGCAGCAACTATCAACGCCGAGACGACGCATATCGAGATACTTTATGCGGATGGCTGCCCGGCAGGTTTCTTCGAACTGGATGCCAGCAAGCTGCCCGAGTCCGTGGAACTGGTCTATTTCGGAATTGCCCCGCCCTATCAGGGGCTCGGTCTTGGCAAATGGTTCCTGCTCCAGGCGATTGAAAGCGCATGGGACATGGATCCGCAGAAGATCACGGTTCACACGAACACGCTCGATCATCCTGCCGCACTGGGCCTCTATCAGCGCATGGGCTTCTCGCCTTGCGCGATCAGCGAAGAGACCGTCACTGTCTGGGAGTGACCATGGTGTGACGGATCGCACGCCTTGCTGACGAGATTTCCTGCATGGTCCTTTTACCGGCAACCAATGCCAGCAGGGAAAACCGTCATGATCCGCATCTCGAAGAAGAATATCGCCGCCACCTTCGCCATCCTCGTCGCATGTGGCGCCATGCTTCAGAGCACCGAATTTGCGCATGCAGGCAAATCCGCTGCTGGGAATTCCAGCGGAAGCGTATCGGGAATGGACCTTGGAAGCGGCCGCTGAAGCCTTTCACTTATCGCAAGCAGAAAAAAGCCGCGAGGGAACCCCTCGCGGCTTTTTCGTTCGTTCAAAAGTATGCCTGGTCGCGGATTGGAACGATCAGGCAGCCTTGGACTGACCAGAGAGCGCCTCCAGCGGATCCACCATTTTGAGACCCAGAGCATCCGCAACCGGCTTGTTGGTGACCATGCCGCGATGAACGTTCAGGCCATTGAGGAGGTGCGGATCGTTCTTGAGTGCTTCCAGACCATTGTCTGCAAGCGCGAGGCCGAACGGCAGTGTCGCGTTGTTGAGGGCGTAGGACGACGTCATGGGGACGGCACCCGGCATGTTCGCGACGCAGTAGTGGACAATGCCGTCGACTTCGTAGGTCGGCTCGGCATGGGTTGTGGCCTTCGATGTCTCGAAGCAGCCGCCCTGATCGATTGCAACATCGACCATGACTGCGCCCTGGCGCATGTTCTTGAGCATGTCGCGGGTAACCAGCTTCGGAGCAGCAGCGCCTGGAATGAGCACAGCACCGATGATGAGATCGGATTCGCGGGTCAGTTCGTCGAGCGCGTCCACGGTCGAGAAACGGGTAACCACCCTGCCCTGGAAAATGTCGTCAAGCTGGCGCAGACGCGGCAGCGAACGGTCGAGAATGGTGACATGGGCACCAAGGCCAACGGCCATCTTGGCGGCTTCGGTACCAACGACGCCGCCGCCGATCACCACGACGCTGCACGGTGCAACACCTGGTACGCCGCCAAGCAGTTTGCCACGGCCGCCATTGGGTTTCTGTAGCGCGGTGGCCCCTGCCTGGATCGACAGACGGCCGGCAACCTCGGACATCGGGGCAAGAAGCGGAAGTCCGCCGCGCGGATCGGTTACCGTCTCATAGGCAACTGCAGTGCAGCCGGACTTGATCAAACCCTCGGTCTGTTCCGGATCGGGCGCGAGGTGGAGGTAGGTATAGAGGATCTGGCCTTCGGAGAGCTGGGCATATTCGACCGGCTGCGGCTCCTTGACCTTGATGACCATTTCCGACTTGGCGAAAATCTCCTTGGCGTCGGAGGCAATGCTTGCGCCTGCAGCAACATAGTCCTCGTCACTTGCATTGATGCCGATGCCTGCCCCTGTTTCCACGGCCACATCATGGCCATGCGCGACGTATTCGCGAACTGAACCCGGCGTGAGGCCGACACGGAACTCGTTGTTCTTGATTTCCCTTGGAACACCTATGCGCATATTGAGCCTCCTGTAGCAGGGATGCCTTGTCGGCAACCGCCGGTCTCTTGCCTGAACTGATTTCGGATTTGCGCCGGATGGCATTGCACCATGACCGGCCTGATACGATAATGCCCGAAACCACCGGGTATTTCCTTGCGAAGATGGATTGCCGCAGCATCCTTTTTGCAATATTCTTCGATTTTATCTCAATCGAATGCAACTTCATGCCGACAGTAGCCTTGGACAAGATTGATCGTGCCATACTTGCACAATTGCAGGTCAGCGCCCGAATTTCGAACGTTGAACTCGCCAATCGCGTGGGGCTCTCGCAGTCAGCATGCCTGCGCCGGGTCGATGCGCTGGAAAAAAGCGGGGTCATCGAGGGATATCACGCCACGGTTTCGGACCGTGCTCTGGGACAGACAATCACCGCGATCATCCAGATCACCTTATCCGGACAATCCGAACAGCATCTGAGCCGCTTCGAGGCGGCAATCGCGCGCTGCCCATTTGTCGTTGCCTGTTTCATGATGTCCGGCGACAGCGACTATGTCGTCAGGGTGACGGCGCGCGACATGGAGCACTTCGAACACATCCACAAGCACTGGCTTTCCACCATGCCGGGCGTGACACGCATTCATTCCTCTTTCGCGATGCGCACGGTCGTAAACCGCGCCAATGTCGATATCGCGAAGCTGGATTGAACCTGCATTTGCCGCGTCAGAACTCGGTTTGACACCGGAATTCGCAATACATATCAGTTTTTCCGCGATATAATTGCCGTAATATAATGATTCCGCACGGAGTTCGGGAGGTTCCATGAAGCAGCCGGCGCGCCTCTTGATTCCGATCGTATTTGTGGGCCTGCTCATGTTCAGTTTCGGGCCACGGCCGGACACCTTCTGGAAAATCACCTTCAACGACAGCGTTATCGGCAGTGATCTGGAAGACTATCTGCGCAAGAGCGAAGCCGGCGTACCCGCCCTGCGAGAGAACGCGGAAAAGCTGATCGTGTGGAACGATCCCGCAAGCAGGAACAAAACCGAATACGCCATTGTCTACGTTCACGGTTTCTCCGCCAGCCGTGTCGAGATCGATCCCGTCCCCCGGATGGTCGCCAAGGCACTGGGTGCAAACCTCTTCTACACGAGGCTTACAGGCCACGGCCGCGACGGTGATGCCATGGCCGAGGCAACGCTCGACGCATGGGCGAACGACATGGCGGAGGCCATCGCTATCGGCGCGCGCCTCGGCAACAAGGTCATCCTTCTGTCGGCATCGACGGGCGGCACGCTTTCGGTTCTCGCGCTCTCTGAACCTTCCCTTGCCCCGAAGATCGCGGGCATCGCTTCCGTTTCGCCAAATTTTGCGGTTCAGGGCGCGTCCACGGGCCTGCTGAACATGCCCTGGGCTGAAACATTGCTACCGCTTGTCTTTGGCGATGAGCGCTCGTTCGAGCCTGAGAACGAGGCGCATGCCAAGGGATGGACGACCCGGTATCCAAGCAGTTCCGTGTTCCCGATGGCGGCATTGCTGCGCGAAGTGCAGGAACTGGACTATTCCAAGATAAAGACACCTGCTCTCTTCATCTTTTCACCGGAAGACAAGGTTGTCGTCGCCGCCGAAAGCGAGAAAGTCGCACAGAGATGGGGCGGTCCAATCGAAGTCATGAAGGTGGAAGGCACGGGCGACAGCAACAATCACGTTATTGCCGGCGACGCGTTGAGCCCGCAGAACAACGATCTGGTTGCCAACCGCATCATCGAGTGGGCAAGGAAGCTCTAGGTTCTGGGTCGGCCGCAGGTAAAGGCGCTGGTGCCGCTACCAGGGTGCCGGAGGCTCTTATCGTCAGTTGCGGCAAGTTTCCGTCTTCCCTTATCCGTGGCCTCTGGTAAGCATATTGGATGCTTCGCCTGTACATACTCAGACACGCCAAGGCCGGATGGGCCGCACCAGGAAAAACCGACTTCGACCGGTCGCTTAACGAGCGCGGCGTAGCCGACATCGCGCTTGTCGGTGCCGAGATGGCCGCTAGCGGCCTGACGCCCCAGAAGATTCTCTGTTCGCCCAGTTCCCGAACACGGGAAACACTCAGGGGCATGCTGGAAGCGACGAAGGGCTCGCCTGTGATCGAATACCCGGACAGTCTCTATTCGGGAACGCCGGAAGACTATCTCGAAGCGATATCGTTCGAAGACGATGTCCAATCGCTGATGATCATCGGCCACAATCCGACCTGCGCAATTCTGGCCTACTCGCTTTGTCGTGACGGCGAGCCTTCGGCAATGCAGGTGCTTCGTGAAAGATATCCGACCGGCGCGCTTGCCGTTATCGATATCGACGCGGAATCCTGGGCAGACCTGCGCGAGGGATGCGGATATCTGAACAAGTTCATCTATCCAAAGGCCTTGCGACCGGATTCGACCGGCTGACGCCAAGCAGGCACTCGACCTGAGCACCGGCTTTGCATTTCAGGGGATTTCTTCCCATATCAGCTCGCGGAAAATATAATCGGAACGGGTATATCCGCTCCCGGGGACGTTCACGTTGGCAAAACCACCCAGATTGCAGAATATCCGGCGCATAACTTCATTCGCGGACGATGCACTGATTGCGCTGGACAATCTGCAGGATTCCGCAACCAATCTTTTCTCGCCGACAATCCGGCTTGGGGTTACCGGGCTTTCGCGCGCGGGAAAGACCGTTTTCATCACGTCGCTCGTTCACAATCTCATCCACGGAGGCCGGCTCCCGCTGTTCGAGGCCTATTCGTCGGGGCGCATTGCCAAGGCCGAATTGCAGCCGCAGCCTTCCATGGACATGCCGAGGTTCCAGTACGAGGATCACGTACGGACCCTGCTCGAGGAGCGGCAGTGGCCCAATTCGACGCGTACGATCTCCGAACTTAGGCTTACGATCCACTACGAATCTGCTTCCGGCTGGAATCGCACTTTCGGGCGCGGTACGCTGAACATCGACATAGTGGACTATCCGGGCGAATGGCTTCTCGACCTGCCGCTGCTTGGCATGACCTTTGCCGAATGGAGTGAGCAGGCAATTTCCCTGTCGCAGGTGGGAGAGCGCAAGCGGCTGTCCGAGGAGTGGCTGGCATTTGCCGCCACGCTTGATGGCAATGCTCCGGCGAATGAAACAGACGCGCGCAGGCTTGCGGAACTCTTCACGGCCTACCTTCGGGCCTGCCGTGAGGATCGCACTGCCCTTTCCACACTGCCGCCGGGCCGCTTTCTGATGCCGGGCGACCTGGATGGCTCTCCTGCCCTGACCTTTGCCCCCTTTATGCTTCCCGAGGGATCGGAACATGTCAAAGGCAGCCTCCATGCGATGCTGGAACAGCGTTTCCAGGCTTACAAGGACGTGGTCATCAAGCCATTCTTCCGGGAGCATTTCGCCCGGCTCGACCGACAGATCGTGCTGGTAGACGCCTTGCAGGCGATCAATGCCGGACCGGACGCCCTGGCCGATCTGGAAATAGCGCTGGCGGAGGTGCTGGCCTGTTTCAAACCCGGTTCGGGCAGCTGGCTCGGCTCGCTCGTCTCGCGGCGGATTGACCGCATTCTGTTCGCCGCCACCAAGGCTGACCACATGCACCACGACAATCACGACCGACTGGAACGCCTGCTCGAACGCCTTGTCGAAAGTGCCGCCAAGCGCGCCCGCTTCTCCGGCGCGAAGGTGGATGTGCTTGCTCTGGCAGCAATACGAGCGACACGGGAAGCAATCGTTCGCGAAGGAGGCGAGGAACTTCCCGTGATTCTCGGAACCCCGCTCAAGGGCGAGGTGATCGGCGGGCGCAAGTTCGACGGCGAAACAGAGACAGCGATTTTTCCGGGCGATTTGCCTGAGCACCCGGAACGCCTTTTCGACGGCAACCCGCAAAATGACGATCCGCTTGAAATAGAGTTCGTCCGCTTCCGTCCGCCGGGCCTCGAGAAAAGCGCTGGCGGGGCCAGCCTCTCCCTGCCGCACATCCGTCTGGACCGCGCTCTCGAGTTCCTGTTTGGCGACTATCTGTTTTAAGGAGCGGAGAGATGACAACAAGTCCGAGAAAGCCCCGCGCCTTCGATCCGGGAAAACTGGAACATCACAGTGACGAATTCACCGCGTTGAAGGAAGCCGAATCAGGTTCCGCCAAACCGGCGACATCGAAACGGGATATCGCAGCATCAGCCAGACCCGGCAAGGCGAGTTCCACGCGAAAGCCACGCTCGATCGAGAACCGTGCGGAAATCGAGATCCTGCCTGACGAGGCGGTTGACGAGGCCTATTCAGACGATATCGAGAAACTCACCCCGCCTCCGCCTCCCCCTTCTCCCCGCAAGCGATTTTCATTCGCCAAGCTTGCGGCTGGCGCGTTTTCAGCACTGATCGCGATGGCCGCAGGTCTGTGGATCGATTCCTTCGTGCGGGAGATGTTTTCCCGAAACGACATTCTGGGTTGGGTGGCGCTTGGCCTGGCTGCCACCGGTCTGCTTGCTGTTCTGGCCATCGTTATTCGCGAGGTATGGGCCATCTCACGCCTGAAGCAGATCGAGGAGTTGCGGCAGCGCGGCGAGGAGGCAAAACGGCTCGACGACCTGAAGAAGGCACGGCGTGTAGCCATCGACATCGCCGGCCTGTTCGTGGCGCGCCCCGACACCGCTCATGGCCGCGCGCAGCTCGGCGAACATGGCGAAGACATCATGGACGGCTCGGACCTGATTCACCTGGTTGAGCGCGACTTGCTGGCCCCGCTGGACGCCAGGGCGCGGGAAATGGTGATGAACTCCGCAAAGCGCGTGTCGGTGGTTACCGCAGTCAGCCCTCGCGCCCTCGTCGATGTCGGTTACGTGCTGTACGAAAACATGCGGTTGATCCGCGCCATTTCCGAGCATTACGGCGGCAGGCCGGGAACTCTTGGTTTCTGGCGGCTGGCAAGCCGCGTGATATCCCACCTGGCGGCAACCGGTGCAATCGCGCTGGGCGACGGGCTTATGCAGCAGATAATCGGGCACGGGGTGGCGTCGCGCTTGTCCGCCCGCTTGGGCGAAGGCGTGGTCAACGGGCTGCTGACCGCAAGAGTTGGAATATCGGCGATCGACGTATGCCGCCCGTTGAAATTCGATGCTGAAAAACGCCCCGGTGTATCCGATTTCATCTCCGCCCTGACGCGCCCTGGAGGCAAGAAAGAACCCGAAAACCGGTCCTGACCGACGCATGGCGGGTGCTTGCCGAAACCCGAATTGCTTCGGCATGTAACATCTTGTGATTGACCCACAGGAGGAATTGGTTAACCATTTTCGGTAATATTCGCCATAACACGTCAAAATCCATGAAAGCCAAGCGAATGTTTCGTCGTCTGCACTACACTCTTGCGTTCATTTCGCTCCTTGCCGCAGCGGGAACGGCTTATGCCGCTTCAGAGGCCGTTTTCTTCCAGAGCACGGAAGGCAAATGGACCGGACCGGGTGAAATCGTTGCCGGAAAATACAAGGGAACCAAGTTCACCTGTGTCTTCGACGGCTTTTCCAAGGCCAGCCGCGGCATGGATATCGACGGCTATTGCCGTGTCGGCATGTTTTCCCAGAAGATGAACGCCAGCGTGAAGAAGGAAGGCCGCGGATATTCGGGCCGTTTCCTGGATGGTGAAGCCGGCGAAGGCATGGACATCGTTGGCGGGCGCTATTCCAACAACAGGCTCGTCGTCGACATCAAGCGCAAGGACCTTCAAGGCGTAATGGTCGCTCACCGTTCGGCGGACGACAAGATGAACGTAACCATTTCCGTTCGCGTGAATGGCAAGCTCATCCCGGTGATCGGCATGGGCCTGACCAGGACCGCCCCATCTTCAGTTGCCAGCAAGTAGCTGCATGGAGGCAGTGCGCCTCTGTCGCAGAATGCATTCATGGCCGTCCTTCGGGGCGGCCATTTCAGTTTGGTGACGGACCGCTCATATCGCAGCATCTGCCGGGCAACATCACACACAGTCTCCGGGCCGCCACCACTCGCCCTGTTCTGCAATCCTCTCAATTCCCGATCTGTCGGCTGCAGCCGCCAGCGCGCTCACATTGCCACGGCCCAATTCAAGATCGGGTGCGATATCTGCGAGCGGCAGCAGCACAAAGGCGCGCTCTGCTATGCGGGGATGCGGCAGCGTCAGTTTTGCCGTCTCCAGTTCCCTGCCCGGCCAGACAAGCAGATCGATGTCCAGTGTCCGCGGACCCCATCGCCGCGTTTTCTCGCGTTTCTGTTCCCGCTCGAGTTTCTTGGCGAGGCGCAGAAGCTGGAGCGGTTCCAGCCGCACCGACACCTGCGCAGATGCATTGAGGAAATCCGCCTGATCGGTGTCTCCCCAAGGCGGGGTACGGTAGAGAGCGGAGATGCTGTCAACACGGACCTCGCGATGGCGGTGAAGCCTGCAAAGCGCAGCCGACATGGCACTGCGAACGTCGCCAACATTGCCGCCGAGCGCGATGAATGCCGTTTCCCAGCGTGGAACATCTGTGGGAACGCCCTCAGTCCTGCGGGTAGGCAATGGATACCTCGACGGTGTCGAGCACGCCTTGCACCGGCGCGTGCGGTTTGCGGATCGTGACGCGAGCCGACAGTACCGTGTCGAACTCCTTGACCAGCGCCTTGGCGACCTCAAGCGCGAGTGCCTCTATCAGGTAGCGGCGTTTGCCCGTCACGATTTGCTCGATCACCTTGAAGGCGGTGCCATAGTCGACGGTGAATTCGAGGTTGTCATGCTCGAGAGCGTCGCGTGCATCGACGGTCAGGAAGGCATCAACGAAAAATCGCTGGCCCAGCACTTCCTCTTCGTTGAACACGCCGTGACGTGCGAAGAAGGCGCAATTCTTCAAGGTAATGTCATAGACTGCCATGAGAGAATTTCTCCGGTTTCAGCGGCGTTCAAGACCGCTGGCAATCACCGCATCCGCAACGGCGAGTGCGTCTCGGTTCTTTTGCACATCATGCACCCTAAATACAGCGCTGCCTTTCATGCGAGCGACGGCGCTTGTCGCTGCGGTGCCGTTATCACGCCTGGAATTTGCCTTACCGGTGAGTGCGGCGACAAAGCGCTTGCGGGATGTACCGGTGAGGATCGGGCATCCCAGCGCGAAAAGCTCCTCCATGCGGGCAAGCAGCTCGATGTTCTCGTTGACCTCCTTGGCAAAGCCAAATCCGGGATCGAGAACGATCCTGTCGCCCGGGATACCGGCATTCGCGGCAATTTCCAGCGAATGGCCGAGGAAATGCATCTGGTCTCCGATGACGTCGCTGATGCGTGTGCGCTCGCGGCCCGTATGCATGATCACGCAGCCCGCCCCCGAACGTGCGGCAACACCTGAAATTTCCGGGTCCTTCTGAAAACCCCAGACGTCGTTTATGATATGCGCGCCGGCGGCAATTGCTGCTTCAGCCGTCGAGGCTCGATAGGTATCGACTGACAAAATGACGTCCGGCATGTCTTCCGCAATCCTGCTGATGACGGGAAGCACCCTTTCCTGCTCCAATTGTGCCGATACCTGGTCCGCGCCTGGCCTGGTGCTTTCGCCGCCGATGTCGATGATGGCAGCTCCGGCACGTTTCATTTTGCGCGCCTGGTAAAGCGCGTCATCGACATGGTCGAAGCGGCCTCCGTCGGAAAACGAATCCGGCGTGACATTCAAAATTCCCATGATCACCGATCGAGGCCCGAGCTCCAGCGTCCGTCCGTGGGCAAGCTTCCATTCGAAAGGAGCGTAGGGGTTGAATTCCATATCCCGGTCAGTCCCGCTTGATTTGTATACCTACATGCACGTAATAGCGTTTTGAACCTTCGCGGCAATAGTCCTGCAGCAAAGGTTTGCCACTTACGCTGTGATCATCGTCACAGTTCGGCCCCGTTGAAACTGCCATCATCGCGGGATAGGTTTCGCCACTTTGCGCGAACTGACAATCTGCGTATGAGCACCTCCAGATGCCCTACTTCCTACAGGAATGCTGATGAACTTACTTTCCCCAGGCGAAGAAGAGGATTTCACGGTCAGGTTCTGGGGAACTCGCGGCACGCGTATGATGGCTGGCGAACAGTTCCGCAAGTACGGCTGGAACACTATCTGTGTTGAAGTACGCTGCGGCAATCGCCTGGTCATTCTGGATGCCGGCTCGGGCATAGACGATCTGGGAAAACAGCTGGCGACCAATTGCAATGCCGGTGAGTTCGATCTTTTCCTGACCCACGCTCACTACGACCATGTACTGGGCATCCCGTTTTTTGCGCCGCTCTACAACGCGGGCTGCAAGTTGAACATCTGGGCAGGGAAGCTCACCGGCTCAACCGATACCCGAAATGTCATGGATCGCTTGATGGTCGAACCTTTTTTTCCGGTAAGCATCGAGACCTTCCGTGCCGATATCCGCTACCGTGACATCAGGGATAATGAAGTTATCGACCTTGGAGACGGGATTTCGGTCCACACCATTCCGCTTGATCATCCAGGCCGCGCGACCGGTTACAAGATCGAATTTGGCGGCAGATCCTTTGCACTGATCACCGATACCAGTCACACCCCCGGACAATTGAACGAAGGGCTTGTCGAGTTTCTGCGAGGCGTGGACGCCTTCGCATACGACTGCAGCTATGTAGATGCAGAATTCGACGAATATCCAGGTTTCGGGCATTCAACCTGGGAAGAAGCTGTCCGGCTTCGCAAAGCGTCCGGTGCAGAAAGGGCCCTGGGCCTGCATCACATGCCATTCAAGAACGATGCCGCCGTGGATCAGATCGTCTCGCGGATTGCTCTACTGGACGACGCCACCTCGGCGGCCACCGAGGGAATGGTGCTCAAGCTCTAGGCTGAAAATCAGCAGCCAGTTGTGCCGCACTCGACATACGGGTCATATGGATCGTATGGATCGTCATCGCGAGGCGTGAAACTGAAGCCTCCCCGTTTATCCGGTTCGCCCTCATCACTAGGCCGCTCGACCGGATCATCGCCGCCACCCTCATCGCTGAACCCCTGACGCTGGCCGGTCGGGTTTCGCAGCTTCTCGAGCAATGCACGGCCGCTGCACGGCAGAATCGAAACCCTCCAGCCGGGAGGGAAACGGCCCTGGTCGAATGCCAGATCGAAATCAGCTTCCTGATCCGCGCCGGTTCCCATCAGGAAGCCAGAAACGGCAGGACTTCCGCCGCCACCTCCGCCGCCGCCAGCGCCGCCACCGACCGAAACGATGTCGCATACGCCGCCGGTTTCGACACATGCGCCACCGGAACAGACATTGATGCTGCCGCGGTAAAGGACGATGTCGGCAGCGCCGCCACCACGGGCATAGACGTCAAATGCAGTTCCACGAACGCCGATGGTCGCCGTCGCGGTTTCAATCTGATAGGCGCTCTTGGGAGAATTGCCGCTGATGAAGCGCATGGCTCCCTTCGCCACCTTGATCGACGTCGTCTTGAAGCCACGTTCGCCAACGACGAAGTTGTTGAGAAGGACCGTCGAATCCGGCCCGACGATAATCTTTGTCTTGTCTTCCAGAAGAATTTCGCCATGGCCGTTTGCGGCAGCGCTGATGCGCTCGCCATCGAACACCGGATCGGGAACCCGAAGCGCGCGGTTGCCCTGCGATCCTGTGACCGTGTTGACGATTCTCGCCGATTTGCCGACTTCAGCCGAATAGGCTGGAGCGGCACCTACATATCCAGCGAAACAAGAGACTGTGCCAATAACTGCTGCAGCAGTCGATACGGAAAAACGCGGCTTGGGGGTCATGAACCCGCTCCCTTCATGAACAAAGCAAGAAGTATTTCAAACTTGTATGTTGCCCCGGCCGGTTCAAGACGAACCGTACTTGAACCACACTATCTAAAACGGCACACTCGTTCAAACCATTTGACCGCAACACTTTGAAAATTGGTAAATCCATTGGCCTTTTCAGGCACCTCTTACATGAACAATTCCGGTTATCGGCTTTCACCTGTTTGGCGAATCGTAGCTGCTTGCGGTGTAGCGCAATGAAATTGTCCAGCATGATTCGCGGAAAGACGGGAATGGTAATCACCATTTCCCTGACCGTACTTATGCTGTCGCTCTACGTACTCAGAACCTGGCCGCAGATAATCGCGCCACTGCAAAACATCGTCTTTGACACCTACCAGCAGATCAAACCGCGACCCGGCGGCGACAGTGCGGTGATCGTCATCGACGTCGACGAAAGCTCCATTGCCAAACTGGGCCAGTGGCCATGGCCGCGCACCACGATTGCCACTCTCGTGGACAAGGCCCGCGACAGCGGTGCTCTGGCAATCGGTTTCGACATGGCGTTTTCGGAGCCCGACCGTACCAGCCCAAGGCGTATAGCGAAGGAACTGGTATCGCGGAACTCGGGCAATACCGACCTTGCCGAACTTTCCCGCATGCTTGCTCAAATGCCGGACAACGACGAGCAGTTCGCAAGTTCGATAAAGACCATGCCGGTCGTACTGGGCTTCTTCAACGGCGAGGGCAAGGCGGACAGCGGCCTTGTCAAGAAGCCCGGTGTCGTTTGGCTGGGCGAGGACCTGACGCGTCTTCTGCCACCTCAGCGCGGGGTAATAAGCAGCCTGGAGCAACTCCAGGAGGCAGCCGCCGGCGCCGGGGCAATCAGCCTGTCGGGAGACCGCACAGACGAGGTCATACGCGAGGTTCCACTCTTCAATGCCTATGAGGGTACTGCGTGGCCCAGTCTGTCAATCGAACTGTTGCGGCTGGCAATCGAGAACGCGACAGGCGAGCCGCAGTCCTTCATCATCAAGACCAGTGAAGCCAGCGGCGAAGCATCGGGCGGAGTGGCGGCCATCACCGAGGCAAGAGTGGCCAACTTCTCCTTTCCCCTGACCGCCGACGGCAAGTTGAAGCTCTATTTTGCCCGTCAGGATACATCGAGGGTCGTCCCGGCCCACCATGTGCTCGCCACTTCAGCAGACGAACTGCGGCCCGAACTTGAAGGCAAGATCCTGATTGTCGGGACGTCGGCATCGGGCTTGCGGGACATCAGAACAACCGCACTCAGGGAAACCGTTCCGGGCGTGGAAATCCATGCGCAGATCATTGACCAGATCATGCAGGGCACCTTCCTTTCGCGGCCTGACTGGGCGTTCGGAATGGAATGGCTGCTGCTTGCGGTAACGGCGCTCATCATCATCCTGCTGGTACCGTTCATGGGACCCGCAATGGCAGCCATGCTCGGGGCATCGATCGTCGCCGCGGTCGCGGCCATCAGCTGGTACGCCTTTTCTCGGCATGGACTGCTTCTCGATCCAGTTTTCCCGATGGCAGGCGGGCTGCTGATCTACTCCCTCACAACACTTATGGTCTATGCCTCGACGGAGCGCGAGAAACGCTACATCAGGAATGCATTCGGCCACTATCTGGCGCCCGACCTTGTTGCCAGGCTGGAAGCTGCTCCGGATTCGCTTAGCCTTGGTGGTGAGGTTCGCGACATGACGCTAATGTTCCTCGATATTCGCGGCTTCACGCAAATCTCGGAACGGCTGACACCCGAGGAACTGGTGTCGTTTCTCAACGCTCTGCTTTCCCCGCTATCGGAGATCATCCAAGAGCATGAAGGTGCCATCGACAAGTATATCGGAGATTCCATCATGGCGTTCTGGAATGCTCCGCTCGATGTGGACGATCACCCGCTGAAAGCCTGCCGCGCCGCGCTGGCGCTTATCGAAAAGGTCGAGGAATTGAATGCGCGCGACAGTTTCGGATTCAAGTCAAAGGACTTGCCGCCTGTGGCCATCGGCGTGGGCATATCGACCGGCGACGGATGCGTCGGAAACATGGGATCGAGCCGCAGGTTCGACTATTCTGTCGTCGGGGATACGGTAAACATTGCTGCAAGGCTGGAGAGCGCAACCAAGGAAGTCGGCTGGCCGATACTGGTTTCGCGCGAAACGCATGATCGCAGCATGCAACTCGCATTTCTTCATGCCGGGCGGCTGAATCTCAAGGGCAAGACGGGAGCGCAAGAAGTCTTCGCCCTTGCAGGAGATTCCGAGACGGCGTCATCGCAGGAATTCGTCCGGTTGCGCGAAGCGCAAGACCAGATGTGGCAAGCCATCGAGAACGGCAACACCGAAGAGGCGCACCAGCTTGGCGAGGCGTGCTCCCGCCTGGCACCCGGCAGGTTCCAAGCCTTTCTGCAAAGGCTTTCCTCGTCAGAGCAATCACGATCTTGACGGAACAGGCGACTGCGCAAGAGACGGACGAAACGTGGAACTGCCGTTTCAAACGAAATCTGGAAACCGTTTGGCATTTTCCCGCGTTTACAGACCAACAATAACAACTGACCTATCCGAGCGGGGACGATATGGGCGATGAAAACGACGGCAACCAACAGAAGCGCCCTGCCATCGTCTGGTTCCGCGACGATTTGAGGGTGAGCGACAATCCCGCGCTGTGCGAGGCCTGCAAAACCGGCAGCAGTGTGATTTGCGTCTTCGTGCTTCCCGAAGGTCTCGACCAACTGGCGGACTACGGCAGCGCGCAGAAGTGGTTCCTCCACCACGCTTTGGCGGGGCTTGCAAACAAGATATCGGGCCTGGGGGGAAGGCTCGATCTGTTTCATGGCAATGAGAAAGACGTCATTCGTTCAATCGTGAAGGAAACGAATGCCGGGTCGATTTTCTGGAACCGGAGATACACGAGGCACGGCCGCGACACCGACGCCGAATTGAAGAAAGAGTTCAAGGAAGC
Organism: Nitratireductor sp.; assembly: GCA_020637805.1. Taxonomy (GTDB): domain Bacteria; phylum Pseudomonadota; class Alphaproteobacteria; order Rhizobiales; family Rhizobiaceae; genus Salaquimonas. The sequence continues at coordinate 410,120 of JACKJU010000001.1, forward strand.
CGGAATCGAGGCCAAGAGCCTGGGCGGATCTCTGTTGCACGAACCTTACAGCCTCCAGACCCAGGATGGCGGGCCCTACCGCGTCTATTCGCCCTTCTGGCGCAAGCTAGTGAGCGAAGGTGAGCCGCGCTTGCCGCTGCCTGAACCAGATGGCATCGACGCGGCGGATGTTCAGGACGGAACAGTTACCCTGGACGATCTGAAACTGTTACCGCGCGATCCTGACTGGGCCTCTGCCTGGAAAGATTTCTGGCAGGCAAATGAAGACGGTGCCCGGGCAAGGTTGGAGGAATTTCTCGAAGCCGGAGACGGTATCGACGGATATTCCAAGGGGCGCGATTTTCCTTCCCGCGACAATGTATCCAGACTGTCGCCACACCTGCGTTTCGGGACCATCTCGCCCTATCAGATCTGGAGTGCGACGCGGCATGCGGAAGACAAGGGCGACATCCCTTCCGGCGATTCGGAGAAATTTCTCAAGGAGCTCGCCTGGCGGGAGTTCTCATACCACCTCCTTTTTCATTATCCCGACATCTCCTGGCAAAACTACAATGAGCGTTTTGACGAGTTCGGCTGGAAGGAGGACAAGAGCGAGGCGTACCATGCCTGGTGCAAGGGCAAGACCGGATACCCGATTGTCGATGCCGGCATGCGCGAACTTTGGCAGACAGGTTACATGCACAACCGGGTAAGGATGATCGTCGCATCATTCCTTACCAAGCATTTGCTCATTCACTGGCGGCTCGGAGAAAAGTGGTTCTGGGACACGCTGGTCGATGGGGATCATGCCAACAATGCTGCAAGCTGGCAGTGGGTTGCCGGATGCGGGGCAGATGCAGCGCCCTACTTCCGCATCTTCAACCCGATAACACAATCCCGGAAGTTCGATCCCGATGGGGAATACATCCGCCGCTACGTTCCCGAGATTGCCGACCTGCCCGACAAGCACTTGCACGCACCTTGGGAAGCACCGGAGGACGTACTCTCCGATGCCGGGATCCAGCTGGGTCAAACCTATCCAAAACCCATGGTCGAACATTCGTGCGCGCGTGAACGCGCGCTTGCAGCCTATGACAAGGTCAAGAAAGACGATGGCTGAAATGGCAACAACTCCACCTTTCAACATTTTCACGTCACAATCGGGTACTTGCATTGCCCCGATTTCAGTGGAAAGCTGTTGGTCCAATTCAACCGGAGAGGTTTCGAGAGCGAATAGAGGTGTCACATGAATTCGTCGCAAGCAGCTTTCGGCGCGGAAAACGGCAGCATGTCCAGCATCACCTCCCAGCCTCTTGAGGTGACGCTCGGCAACATTCGTGACATTACTGCCCAGCTGCCGATGCACGCTTCGGCAATTCTGCGGGCGCTTACCCAGCTTCGTATCGGGAAGATTACCGTTCAACTGCCCACCGGCCATGCGTACCGATTCGATTCCGGTGTGCCCGGCCCCGAGGCAAGCGTCGTGCTTCACAGCTGGAACGCTCCGCGAAGGACACTCACCGGCGGCTCCGTTGGACTGGCCGAGAGTTACATGGACGGTGAATGGGACAGCGATGACGTGACCACGTTCCTGGAGCTGTTTTCCGTCAACGAGGCGTTGGGCAATGAACTCACCACGCCATCCTGGTTTGCGAACTTCATTCACAAATTCCGTCACTGGATGAACGAGAACACGAAGCGTGGTTCGAAGCGCAACATTTCGGCACACTACGATCTCGGCAACGAATTCTATTCACTCTGGCTCGACCGGAGCATGACCTATTCATCAGCGATCTTCGACAAGGACACGAACTCGCTGGAGGCTGCGCAGAACGCGAAGTATCAGTCACTTGTCGAGGGTGCCGGCATTGGTCCTGGTGACCATGTTCTCGAGATCGGATGCGGCTGGGGCGGCTTTGCGGAATACGCAGCCAGGAATACAGGTGCGCGCGTGACCGGTCTTACGATCAGCCGCGAGCAGCTGGATTTCGCCAGAAAGCGTATTTTCGAGGCCGGCCTCAACGAACGCGTGGAACTGAAATTCCAGGACTATCGCGACGAGACCGGTGTCTACGACAAGGTTGCATCGATAGAGATGTTCGAGGCTGTCGGGGAAAAATACTGGGGCGAGTATTTTGGCAAGGTCCGCGACTGCCTCAAATCCGGCGGCCGGGCCGGTCTCCAGATTATCACCATCGCCGACCGCAGTTTCGAAAAATACCGGTCGCGGCCGGACTTCATTCAGCGTTACATCTTTCCAGGCGGAATGCTGCCCTCGCCTGCCAAACTCTCTGAACTTGCAGATGAACATGGCTTCGAAGAGGATGCCCCGGTAGTGTTCGGCCAGGATTATGCCCGTACGCTCGCTGAATGGCGGGACCGGTTCTGGCAAAGTTGGGACGATATTCGCAAGCTGGGCTTCGATGACCGCTTCAAGCGGCTGTGGGAGTTCTACCTCCACTACTGCGAAGCTGGCTTCCGCTCGGAAAATACGGACGTGCGACAGGTTTTCTACCGCAAAGCGTGAACAGCGAGCGGCTCATATTCCCGACTTTTACCAGATTGCTGGCTTGACCTGCCTGCCTGCAGAACAAGATAATCGCAGTACGGCCAATCCGGGTCGGACCCGACCAATGGATGGCTGAAGATGCGCGCTGCAACCCTTTTGAAGATCCTGACCGCATTGTGCGCGGTTACACTTCTTTCGGCCTGTACCACGAGCGGTCAGCGTACCAGCATCAAGGTCGGTTTCTACGATGTCAAAGGCGAATCCTTTGAGGAACTCGACCGGCAGATATCTCTGCATGGCCCGCGCGTAGAGGGGGTCGGCAAGGCGATAGCTGCCACCGGCATACGAATGATCCCCGAGATTCGCACCCGCATCTCAAACGGCGAATGCAACGTTGCCAGTATTCGCGTCAGGGTAAAGGCCGACGTCACACTCCCGCGCCGTCGCGGTTCCAAGTCCGGCAATGCGGACGTCAACCGCGCCTTCAATAATCTTCAGGAATACGCCAAGCTGCACGAAGCCGTGCATGTGACCATCGCCGACCGATACGCCGCAGAAGCAGAGAAACGAATTTCCCAGCTACCTGCGCGCAAGACTTGCGGCCAGCTTTACAAGGATATCGGGGCGGCGTTCGGCGAAGTGATGGACGAGCACCGCAAGGCGCAACTGGATTTCGACTTACAGGAAAACAAGCGCATCGCTGCGCTCGCCGCAAAGAAGTGAACAGGAACCTGGCCTGTCAGGCCTGCTTTTCCGGTACGCGTACCACAAGGCCATCAAGATCGGCCGTCACGCGAATTTGGCAGGACAGGCGAGAACCGGCCTGAGGTTCCCAGGCAAAATCCAGCATGTCCTCTTCCATGATTTCCGGGCTGCCGGTTTTCTCGCGCCAGGCTTCGTCCACGTAGACATGGCAGGTGGCGCAGGCACACGCGCCGCCGCATTCCGCCTCGATGCCGGGGACCGAATTCTTGATGGCGTTCTCCATCACTGTGGTACCGATTTCGGCCTCGACGGAATGTTCCTTTCCGTCATGGGTGATGTAGGTGATTTTTGGCATGACGCCCCCCGGATAGCACTGCAACGGCCTGGCACCCGACTGAGCGGACCAAGGCTAACTCATCGTGCAAATAAGGATTGGCAGGGTTTGTAGTCAAGCCCTGTGGGGCGTGTCATTCACCTTTAACCGGAATGGTGGCAGGCAATGCCCTGCCCAGGCCTCTGAACCCGCGCCCGCTTCTGCAGTTCGTGCACTCGATATTCGCAGTGGAAGGCGCTGTCAGGCCAATGACCGCAGATAGTCGCAGACTTTACCCGCTTCTGCGCCCAGCGCGCCGATATCGCGCGTTTTCGAGACTTCACAGTGTTCCGCAATCTCCGCAAGCCGGAATGCGCCGATAGCCCTTGCAGCACCCTTCAGAGAGTGCGCAGCGCGTGCGGCGTAGGCTTCGTCCCTGGAAGCAATCCCATCGAGATATGCGTTTGCCTGACTGAGAAAGATCGAGATGATCTCGTTTTGCAGGGAACGGTCGCCAAAGGTCTGGCTCGAAAGGTGGATGAGATCGACCGGCCGGGCTGTTCCGTCCCTGATCGAAGCTTCCTCGACATCCTTTCGGAGTACCATTTTTTGTAGATGGGGCATGGCTCTTCTCCTGCGCTGAGATTCCATGCTGGCGCAATATCGTAAAAAAAGCGCTTACGTTGTGTAAGATATCCGGAAAGCCACAGAATGCGGGCCAGCAGACCCGGAACAGAGGCGCTATTCGGCGCCGGCGGCCTTGCGTCCGGCCTCAGTCAGCTTGCAAACCAGCCAATCGGGCTTGATGGGATTGGCAAACCACGGCTCCGCCCAGCCCCGCTCGATGCAGGAGCGAATGGTACGCACGGAGACTTCCTGTCCATGGGCATCGAAGAGCGGCAGCTTGCCACCGGGCTGTTTCAAGCCTTCGCGCAGATAGCGTATCTGCGCCGCGGTGGGCTTTGTGCCTGCCGCCACGCTTTCAATTGGCAAATCGGTGGATGGAATTTCGTTGCCCGCAGAACCTTCATCGGTCACCGGGCCGCCAGAAACAGCATTTACGCCTGCACTCATTGTCGCCTTCCCTGCCCCGGACGAGAAATCCGGACTTTTCCACATGGTCGGGCAAAATGCCCCGAGAAAAGTTTACCGATCTTAACCTTGTTTTAATTTTTTCGTACAGCGGCCGTCGGCTTTAATGTATTTTGGCAATAGTGTGCCATTGCGGTACGCTCGCTGCAAGGCAGGCGGAAATGCCGTTTGAAATATGGTTAAGTCCCGCTGCGGCGCGGGAAATTTACGGGGAAACGAGACATTTCGCGATGGAGACAGTCGCGAAAATGGCGTGATTTCAGGCAGTAGCGTGAATTCGGTCGGCGGTCTCATTTTTCCGAGCGGCACCTATAATAATGAATCTGCCGGAACACGGCGGTGTTTGAGACAGCGAGGCCAAGTCTATGGCAACGAAGCCAAAGACCGAAAAGAAATCAAAGGCCGACACGGCCAATGAAGATGAGGCAGCCCTGAAGGCGGTCGAGGAAGCGCTCGCGCTCAATCTGGGTGACGATTTCTCCGAGGATGAAGACCCCTTTGCCGAGCTTGAGCGCAAGCTTGCGAGCACCGCAAATGATCTGCGCGATGATGAGGGTATGGCAGCTTCTGCCTATCCGGCTGGCGCGTCTGCGCCCTCCGAACGGCTGCAGGGCAATGCATCCGCTTCAGCATCTGGCAAGCCGGTGGAAATGCAGGCAGCCAATGACGACCGCCGCGACATGGTTGCCGATCTCGTTTACGGCCTTCAGCGCAAGCCCTCGCGCATGCCTCTGGTGCTGGCAGGTGTCTTCTCAGTCGTGTGGGTTGCTGTCTTCGCGTGGCTGATCAGTTCCGCCGAACCGCAACTCCTGAATTCCAACGTGCCCCTGGCGATACGCATCGCGGAGCCCAAGGCGCTAGGCTATGCAGCAGCCGTCATCTTCCCGATCCTGCTCGCATGGGGCTTCGCTGCCCTGTTGCGCAGGGCACAGGAAATGCGCCACGCGGCGCGCTCCATGACAGAGGCAGCCATACGGCTGATGCAGCCGGAATCCGTGGCTTCCGACGCCATTGTTACTGTCGGACGCGCCATCCGCCGCGAAGTCGCGGCAATGGGCGAAGGTGTCGAACGCGCCGTTGCACGGGCCGGTGAACTGGAAGCAATGGTACACAACGAGGTTCTCAACCTCGAGCGGTCATACTCGGATTCAGAGATCAAGCTGCGCAGCCTGGTTTCCGACCTGAGCGGCGAACGCGAGCAGGTTGTCGGCCACGCCGAGCGGGTTCGCGAAGCAATCCAGGTATCGCAGGCCGGACTGACCTCCGACATGGATCAACTCACCTCCCGCCTGCAACAGGTCATTGATGGTGCGGCAGAGCGGATGACTGGCACGCTGGAAGCGCGCGAAGCCCACATTACCGCTTCTCTGTCCGAAGCCGGGGACCGGCTGGTCTCACTGCTGACCGATTCCGGCGCGGACCTCGAAAGCCGCCTGACAAACGGCACCAAGCTTTTCGAGAACGTTATCGGCACACGTGCCGACGAGATGAGCGAACGCATCCACCTGGCCGGCTCCACCGTGGCCAACCTGATGCAGACCCAGTCCGCCGGACTGCGCGATCAGGCAGATGAGATTACCCGACAGATCGAGGATTCCATTGCAATCCGCTCCGCCGAGTTCACGTCGAGGCTGAGCGAAACCACCGAGATGCTGCAGGGCATGCTCGATCAGCGGCTGGACAGCATTCACAACACGCTTTCCACCAAGGGCGACGCTTTTGTTCATTCCCTTGGAACGCGTACGGAAGCACTGGACAAGGTTCTGGCCGAGCGTTCCAAGGCCATCAGCGAAACCCTCGCCTCCCGCCTCTCCGGCTTCGGCAAGGACATGACGGCGCATCTGGAAAGCTCTGTCGGCCAGATCCGCTCCGGGCAGGAACAACTGGTCGAAGCCGCCACCCAGCTTGAGAACTCGGTTGCCGAACGCACCGGCTCGCTGGAAGCTGTCATGAGCGAACGTCAGGAAAAGCTGGCCGCCATCATTGCCGGGGGCGAAGACGCCATACGCACCAATCTCGCGAACGGCCTTTCCAGTGTTTCGGCCAAGGCGGCCGAGATCAGCAAGGGCTTGGCCGACCAGAGCGCCGCGCTTGTTTCGGGCATGGACGAGAAATCCGTCTCGCTTCTTCGCGATCTCGACGAACGCATCAACTCGCTTGCTTCCGGTGTCGAACAGAATGCCGGGCTGCTCAGATCGCTGCTTGAGGAAAAATCCGCAGCGGTTTTCGCCGGCATGGATCAGCAGGGCAAGAGCCTTCTGGCCGGCATCGACCAGCGCAATCAGATCGTGATCTCCGGACTGGACAAGCGCAGCCAGACCATGTTGTCCGGAATGGACCAACGCGGTCAGTCCCTGCTCTCAGGTTTTGATGAACGCAGTTCGGGTATGCTCTCGGACCTCGAAAAGCGTAGTTCAGACATGCTTTCAGGTGTCGAGGCGCGCAGCAAGGATGTCCTTTCCGGGCTCGATGAACGCGCCAACAACATGGTCGAGGGCATTCGCCGCCAGGGCGACAGCATGCTTTCTGGCGTGGATGAGCGTGCGGGCGGCATTCTCTCCGGCATGGAAGAACGCAGCAAGGGCGTTCTCTCCGGGATGGACGAACGCAATCAGTCCATGTTCTCGGGAATGGAAGAGCGTGGCAAGGCAGTTCTTTCAGGTCTCGACAAGCGCAACCAGGGCATTTCGGAAGGCATGCGCCAAAGAGGCGATGTCATTCTCTCCGGTATCGATCAGCGTGCCGGCGGCATTCTGTCCGGCATCGAGGAGCGCAGCAAAGGCATTCTCTCGGGGCTGGACGAACGCAATCAGTCCATGCTCGACGGGCTGGACGAGCGCGGACGTGACCTCCTGCTTGGCATCAACCACAGCGGCGAAGGCATATTGTCTGGCGTAGGCGAGCGCGGACAGGCCCTGCTCTCCGAGCTTGACGCGCGCAACCAATCTATGCGCGACAGCATCGACGCACAGGGCAGCAACATCCTTGCAGGCATTGATCAGAGCGGCGAAGGCATACTCTCCGGCATCGAGACCCGCGGCCAGAACGTGGTCGCAGGTATCGAGGAGCGAAGCGCCGGACTGCTTTCCAGCCTCGGCGAGAAAAATGTCGACATTATCAGCGGTGTGGACGAGCGCGCAGCGGAACTGATTGGCGCACTCGATACCGCAAGACAAGACCTGGGAGACATACTGGACCAGCGTACGGGCGGACTTTCCGACATGCTGACCAGCGGAACCGATCGCATTGCGTCGGCGGTCGAGGGCAAATACGGGCTGTTCTCGAAGCTGCTGGACGAGAAGCGTCAGGTCATCAGCGCAGATCTGGACGAGCGGATTTCCCAGACGGTGGGCGCCATCGACGAGAAGGCGGAAGCCATTTCGCGCATACTCACCCAGCGCGCCGAGCACATCAACTCGACCCTGGGGACGAGCCTCGTCGACAATCAGCGCATGCTCGAGGAGCGTACGAGAGAATTCAACGAGCTTCTCTCCAGCCGGTCCGAGGAACTGAAGGAAATTCTGCAGCAGCAGGCGATGCCTGTGGTCGAGATGCTCCAGGTTCGCGGCGACGAAGTCGCAGACAAGCTGGGCGCCGTGCACGAGACCGTACGCACCGACGTGAACGACCTGCTTGGAAACCTTGCCCATGTCAGCGAAGCACTGAAGTCCCTCATCGAAAAAGGTGGCTCGGATCTCGAACAAATGGGCTCGGCCATCACTGAACAGGCCGAAAGCATGTCGCGGGCCGTGGAGAAAGCCAAATCCGATGTGGAGACTTCGAGCGAAATAGCCAAGTCGGCACACTTCGAGATGAACGAAACTGCGACCAACCTTCTGGCGAATATCGGCGGGATCGCGGAACGCTTCGAGATGCAGACGCGGTTCCTGGAACAGGCCACGAGCATGATCGACGAGGCTCAGCGCAACTTCGCCTTCACCATGGACAATCGCGAAACCGATCTTGTCAGCCTTGCATCCGGCCTTGCCGAGCGGACCGGCGAAATCGAACAGTCGATGGCCGCATTCTCTGAAATGCTGATGCGCACGATGGAAGAAATGACACAGCGGTCGCGTTTGGTCGGCACCACCGTGACTGCCGAAATCGGGTCGGCAATGGAAGACACCCATGCCCGCTTCTCTGCAGCGACCGAGGCAATGCGCCAGGCAGCCGAAGAAGTACGCCGCGATCTGGAAGAAACCCGCAAGCAGATGAAAAAGGGCGTCATGGAACTGCCCGAGGAAACGCGCCAGAGTGCTGACGCCATGCGCAAGGTCGTTGCAGACCAGATTGCCGCGCTGCGCGACCTTTCCGAGATCGTGTCAAAGTCCGGCAAGGCGCTCGACGGCACGCCGGGACGCAATCCGAGTGCTTCTCAGACTGCGGCAAGTTCGCCGGCAGTTGCGCGCCCTGCACGCGTTGCATCCGTTGCCGCGCCGGCACCTGTGGCTTCGCCCTCCTTCCCGCCGCGCACTTCCGCACAGCCGGCGGCACAGGCAGCACAAGCCGCCTACCGCGAACAGCAAACGGCGCAGGTTACGCCCCTGCGTCCGGCCACACAAACAATGCCCCCTGTACAGGCTCCGGCACCACAGGCCGAATACCGGACCGACTATTCGAACCAGCGCCGCCAGGAGCCCGCACAAGGCCCACAGGCAGGCGGCTGGGTGAGCGACCTTCTGCGCCGCGCCTCCGAAGAGCCGCAGGACTACGCACCGTCGAGGCCGCGCCAACAGGAACGCCCGCCCCTTCACACGATCGAGAGCCTCAATGCGCTGTCGATGGATATCGCGCGGCAGATCGATCACGAGGCATCTATCGACCTTTGGGAGCGGTACCAGCGCGGCGAACGCAACGTCTTCACCCGCAGGCTCTACACCCTGCAGGGCCAGCAGACATTCGACGAGATCCGCCGGAAGTATGGCAGCGACGCCGAATTCCGCCGCGCCGTCGACCGCTACGTGGATGACTTCGAGCAGTTGCTGAGCGAGGTTTCCGAGAGCGACCGCGACAACATCATGGCGCAGACTTACCTGACCTCGGACACGGGCAAGGTCTACACCATGCTCGCACACGCTGCGGGACGCCTTGGCTAAAGCGGTTGCGTTTGGTCTGACTCACCAAAGAAGAAAATGCCAACCTGGCCCGGTTCAGGCGATTGGCCGGATGCCAGCCAATCAAAACAGAGATAGCTGTCCCGCAGGCCTACGCTGCGGGTTCGCATTCTTCTGACGGATTACATTCTTCGGGGAAAATTCGACGCAGTTCAGACCGCGCGCAGCGTCCACTGCACGATATCGCGCGCGACCTGTGCAAAGGCGCGATTGAGGGCGCTCACGACAGCGAGCGGTTCCGTCGAAGACAGGGGAACATTCGCCGTGAAAATCTCCGAGCGAACGACCTTGCCGCTCCGGTCGCTGACCAGCTTCACGGAGATCGATACCGCGGCCTCGTTGCTGCCTTCCAGGTTTGCCTGAAACTCCCGGATGCTGGACACGATCTGGTAGTCGATCACCAGCCCGTCGCCAGGCTTGGCGACCGCCCTCGCCTTGCCTGTATTCTCGAAACTCTCGATCAGCCTGGCCTGGATCAGCTTTGGAAGGCGGTCACTCCATTGGGACTTGCCCAGGTATTCAACCACCTCATCCGAGGGCTTGATGACGATGTCCTGGCTGTCCAGCACCTTCACGGCTGCAGGTTCGAGTATCAGAACCTGTGCGCGGGTGCCCGCCTTCAAACCCGGAAAGGTGGCAGGCGCGGTGATGTCATAGGTATTGGGCAGGGGCGCGGGAACCAGCGAGGTGCACGCGGACAGGAGGGCCGCGGCAAGCAGAACTGCAATACCGGTCCTGCTTGTCTTCGTTCTTCTTGTGCCGAGATTACCCACTGCAAACTCCCGAAGGGCCCAAAATTTCAAAACCTGACCAAATTTCATGCCCCGCCGCGCCAAGGCTCTCGCCGCGCGGACTGATGTTTTGGGTAAACCGTAAGCCGGGGAAGGTCAATCCGGATCAACGCCTCGGGCGGCCGTCATAGGTTTTAACCGTGCGACCGTTGCCCGAAATCAACGACGATGGATTGCGCTCGATATTTTCGACCACGCTCTCGATGCGGTTGACCGAACGCCGCGCATCGTTGATCAGGCCTCTGAAGTCGCTCAGACCACCCTTGGAGAAACTCTCCAGACCGCCGGAAATCGTGTCCACCTTGTTGTTCAGGTTCTGGGCAAGTGTTCTGAAATCACCAAGCGTGTCGCGCAAATCGGTCATGACGGAATCGGCATCGCCGTTTCCAAGAAAGCCGTCGAGCTTGGCCAGAACGCCGTCGATTTTCTTCGATGATTCGTTTAGGCGCGCCATCATTTCGCTGGCGTCGCGGACCGTCTGGTCGATCTCCTGCTTGCGGCCAGCCAGTGTCTGGGTGACCTCCTGGGCATTTGCCACAACGGTCTTGGCCGTCTCGGAGGCCTCGGCAATATTGTCGACCGTTGTGCGGACACGTCCCTCATCCACTTCGGCCAGTATCCTGTCGACCTTGGCGAGGCTGGCATTCAGGCTTTCTGTTGCCTTGCCGGCCTCGGTCATGAAGCCGTCGAAGCGGGCACCGGTATCCTTCAAATCCTGCGAGAAGACAGAAACGTTGTCGACGGTAGTCTTGACCTTCTCGGGATCAACCGCAGAGACGATCTTTTCAAGGCCCTTCACCGTGCCGTCGATCTTTTCGCCGAAGCCATCGAGCGCCTCGCCGATCTGCCCGGCACTGGCAAGAAACTTGTCGACGCCTTCAGAGTTCTTTTCGAGCGCCTGGGTGAACTTCTCGACGTTCCTGACCGCGTTGGACACCGGCTGCCTGTTTTCCTCGACAAACTCCTGTACGGACTCAAGCGCCTTGTTTGCCTTCACGGCGACGTCACGAACGGTTTCGAGAATGTCCTGAACGGCAGACGGCTGCGCGTTGATGATGGGAGCCGTTCCAGGGCCTGCGGCATCGAACAACGAAGCGGCATCGGGCGAGCCGCCCTCAAGCGAGATGTAGGCTATGCCCGTCAGCCCCTGTGAACCGATGACCGCCTTGGTGTCGGTTCTGACCGGCGTGGTGTCGTCGATCTGCGAATAGGCATAGACCACGCGCGGGTCCTTCGGATCGAAGATCAACCGGTCGACCTTGCCTACCTTGATGCCGTTGAAATGAACCTCACTGCCCGGAGCAAGCCCGGTGACCGCGCCCTCGATGCGTACCGTCACCGGCCTGAGGGTCGCCCCCTGGTCATACTCGGAGACCCAGTAGATGAAGCCGAAACTCGCCAGCAAGACCACCAGCGTGAAAAAGCCTACGGCGACGTAATTTGCCCTGGTTTCCATTCAACTACACCATTTCGTTCATTGCGGCATCGCCCTGCACGGAGCGGGGAACGATCTGTCTTGCGCGTTTGCCGTGAAAATAGGACTGCACCCATTGGTCGTCACAGGCAAGCATTGCCTCGATACCGCCATCCACGAGCACCCGTTTTTCGGCCAGTACGGCAATCCGGTCACATACCGAGAAGAGGCTGTCGAGATCGTGCGTCACCATGTAAACCGTCAGGCCAAGCGTGTCACGCAAGGTGGCAATGAGATCATCGAAGTCCGCTGCGCCGATCGGATCGAGGCCGGAAGTCGGCTCATCGAGAAACAGCAATTCCGGGTCGAGTGCGAGTGCGCGGGCAAGTGCGACGCGCTTGATCATGCCGCCCGACAGCTCGGAGGGCATCTTCAGGGCCGCGTCCTGAGAAAGGCCTACGAGTTCCAGCTTTACCCGCGCCAGTTCGCGCATCAGCGACACCGGCATGTCGAGATATTCGCGCATCGGCACGCATATGTTGTCGATCACGTTGAGCGAGGAAAACAGTGCCCCGTGCTGGAACATGACGCCGATGCGCTGATCCAGGCGCAGGCGGGCTTCGTCCCGGGCAGCGTGATAATCCTGTCCGAACAGCAGTATCTTGCCGCTCGCAGCCTTGTTGAGGCCCAGGACCGTGCGCATTAGAACGGACTTGCCTGCACCGGATGCTCCGACGAAGCCCAGAATTTCGCCACGATAGATTTCCAGATCGAGATGTTCCAGCACCGTGCGGCCGTCGAACGCCACGGTCACGTCATGCACGGACAAAACCACATCACGCGCCGTGTTTTCAACGGCCTGCTGATCTCCATTCTGGCGGTTTTCAGCGCTCATCCATCATCCTCAGTAGTCGATTGCGGCATAGAAGATGGCAAAAAAACCATCGACGACAATGACGAAGAATATTGCCTTCACCACAGCCGAAGTGACCCTGCGGCCAAGGCTTTCTGCACTGCCTTCGACCTTCATGCCCTCGACTGCAGCCATCACGCCAATGATCATGGCCATAAACGGGGCCTTGATAAGGCCAGAAAACACCGTGGTCAGATCAATCCAGTCACCAAGTTGGGTTAGGAACTCAGCAAACCCGACACCTGAATAGAAGCGCAGCAGGATGGCGGCACCGGCGAGTGCGGCCATGTCCGATATGAAAGTAAGCAAGGGAAGCGAAATTGTAAGCGCCACGAGCCTAGGAAAAATCAGCACGCCGATCGGATTTAGGCCGATGACCGTCAGCGCATCCACCTCCTCGCGCATCTTCATCGATCCGATTTCAGCGGTCATGGCGCTGCCGGAACGGCCCGCAATCATGATCGCGGTAATGAGGACGCACACCTCGCGCAGAAGCAGGATTGCGGTCAGCCCAACCGCCCAGTTCTCCAGCCCGAACGTGCGCATCTGGAAGGCGCTCTGCTGGGCGATGATTCCGCCGATCAGGAAGGAAACGAGTATGATGATTGGTGCCGAACGCAGCCCCATGCGGTCGATGTGGTGAATGATCGAAACCGGCCGCACCCCGCCGCCCTTGCCGGATTTGAGCTGCGGGCCGTGGATGGCTGCACCAATGATGTTGAAGCCCATCAAGGTATCGCGGTGCAGGCTGTACATTACCCTGCCGAGTGCCTCGACCGGTCCAAGCAGGATGTTGCGGCTGCGCCCTGTCCGTTCGCCCGTCTCGCCCGTGTAGTCCACCGCTGCGAGCAGGCGGCTGCGATGCTCGGAAACATTGGCGAGCGATACGTTTCCGCCCTTCTCGCGCCAGGCGTTCGAAAGCCGGGTAATCAACCAGGCACCAGCGGTGTCCAGATTGCCGAGCCCGGAAAGATCAAGCGTGATCGCGGATGCCGGCGCAGCGCGCGCCGCAAGCTCCTGCATGGGGCCGTTTACCGAGCCAATGGTTGCCGCCTGCCAGTTTCCCGTCAGGTGCACGGTTGTGTGCCCCGACTGATCGTCGACCTTCAGACCGGCACCAGCCGGTTCATCCGCTTTGTCTGGAAGTTCGGGGGCGATGTTCATTGCTTCTCCACGCGCGACTTTCCCGCAATTACCTCGCTGCCCAAAATGCAACCCTGGACAACGCATCTCCGGCCATTGTCTGCCCCGCTTGCCTGGCAATGCGAATCCGCGATAGTTGCCGCACCATAAGGCCAACCGGCCGTGAATGGAATCGCCTCGCAAAGATTTTAAGGTTCGCGCCACGGCTCAGGCAACCGAACCTCACGCAGGATACCGGAAACCGCCACATGAAACGTCAAACGGACATTTTCGTGGAAAGCTGGCCCATCGCCGGCAGCTTCACCATCTCGCGCGGAAGCCGAACAGAGGCGAACGTCATACGTGTGGCCATCACGCAGGGGCGAGTGACCGGACAGGGAGAATGTGTACCCTATGCGCGCTATGGAGAGGATATTGGCTCCGTGAAAGCGCAAATCGCGGCGGTAGTGCCGGCGTTGAACGAAGGCGTGGACCGCGAAGCCCTGCGCTCGGCATTGCCTCCGGGAGCCGCTCGGAACGCGGTCGATTGTGCACTTTGGGACCTCGAGGCAAAGCTCTCGGGCCAGCCGGCCTGGCAATTGGCAGGGTTGCCGGCGCCGCGGCCCGTGACGACCGCCTACACGATCAGCCTTGCGGATCCCGCCACGATGGCGGAACAGGCCGGGCGCGCCGCATCACGTGAACTGCTCAAGGTCAAGCTTGGCGGCGACGGCGACCGGGAGCGCATGGCTGCCGTCCGTGCAGCTGCACCGGAAGCCCGCATTATCCTCGACGCAAACGAAGCCTGGCGGCCGGACATTGTGCAATCCCTGCTTGATGCGGCACGCGACATCGGGGCCGAGATGGTCGAACAACCGCTGCCTGCGGGCGAAGACGCCCTGCTTTCCAGCCTGCATCGCAGCGTACCGGTTTGTGCCGATGAGAGCGTGCATGTTGGCGGCGATCTGGCCTCACTCAAGGACCGGTATGATTGCGTCAACATCAAGCTGGACAAGACCGGTGGGCTTACAGAGGCGCTTCTGGTCCGGCAGCAGGCGCTCGATGCGGGGTTTTCGATGATGATCGGGTGCATGGTCGGCACTTCGCTTGCCATGGCGCCAGCGATGCTGCTGACGCCGGGAGCGCAATTCGCCGATCTCGACGGGCCTCTCCTTCTGGCACGCGATCGTGAAAACGGCCTCGATTATCCCGGTTCGATGGTCGCTCCGCCGAAAAGCGCATTATGGGGCTGACGCCTGTTCAGGAAGCGGCGTGACGTTCATCTGCCACGAGGTGGCGGCAAGCCAGAAGAGCAAGCGCAACAATGGATGCCCCTGACATCACGAGCCACGCATTGGCGCCCAGCGCGGCATAGAGCGGCCCCGAACAGAATACCGATATGCCCATTGCCAGGCCGCCAAGCACGAACCCGACGCCCTGTGCAGTGCCGATATGCTCCTCGGATACATTGTCCATGATGTAGTGCATGGTGGCGATGTGTACCGCGCCGAAGGACAGCCCGTGCAGGCACTGGAGGACGAGAAAGGCGATATCTCCCGTAACGTAGGGAAACAGTGCCCAGCGGATCGCCGCACCTGCACAGCCGGCAGCAAGCAGCGCGACAGGTGAAATCCGGCGCATCACGCTGCCCGAGAACTGGAAAAGCAGTATTTCGGCCACCACGCCGATTGCCCAGAAAACGCCGATCATCGTTCCCGAATATCCCTGGGATTGCCAGTAGATCGAGCCAAATCCATAGAGCAGGCCATGGGTCGACTGGGCTATCCCGGCGCTGAGCAGCACGACGACGAAAGACGGGTTGCGCCACAATCGCGGCCTGTCCGCCGGGGTATCGCTCGGCAGCGTCCGCCTGCCGATGCGCGGCAGAAACAGGGATACGATGGCACCCAGCCACATGGCACTCACCAGCGACCAAAGGATTGCCTGAGGCGCAAATCCTGCCAGCAGCAACCCTCCTCCCATGTTCGCCAGAATGAAAACGACGGAACCCCAGATGCGTATCTTCCCGTAGTCGGCACCGAAGCGGCGCACGCCTGCCAGGGCGACCGCGTCCGCCAGTGGCAGAACGGGATTGAAGAAGAAGTTGTAGAGAAGCGTGACGAAGAGGATCGGCCAGAAACTGGAGGCCGGCAAATAGAGCAGGATGGCGATTGCCGCCCCGAAATAAAGCCAGGTCAGTACCACCGACCTGTCCGGCCTTCGGTCGGCGAAGCTGGTGACCTGACCCGAGGCCAGAACACGGATAACCAGCGACATCGAGAGAACCGTGCTTATTTCCCAGTCTGCAAGCCCTTGCGCCTTCAGCCAGACGGGAAAGTACGGCAGGTAAAGTCCAACGTAGAGAAAGTGCGCTGAATAGAGTAGCGCTACCCTTGTGCCGAAAAGATGCGGCATCGGTTCGGGCGCGGATTGCGGCGAACCGGCAGACACCGCCGGTTGTCGCGGATCAGCCATTTCCGCCCTGCCCGCCGGCCCCTTCTTCCAGTGCCCTTGCAAGGACGGAAGGATCGACGTTGCCGCCCGAAAGCGTAACAACGACCGTTTCGCCGGCATGCGCGTGACCTGCCTGCAGCAATGCTGCCAGGGCAACAGCGCCGCCCGGCTCGACCACGAGTTTCAACTCGTTGAATGCGAAGGCAGTCGCGGCAAGCGCTTCCTCATCGGAAACTACCTTGCCGCCCGCAAGCCGGTCCTTGCAGATCGCAAAGGAAAGCGCACCCGGTTTCGGCGTTATGATTGCGTCACAGATTGAGCCGGCCCAACGTTCGTTGGCCACGCGCTCACCCAGCTCAAGCGACCGCTTGTAGTCATCGAAATCCTCGGGTTCACCAGTGTGAATCTTCGCCTCGGGGAAAACTTCGGACACTGCCAGCGTGATGCCGGCGGTCAGTCCGCCACCGCCAGTGCAAACGAACACCCTGTCGATACGTTTTCCCATCTCCCGTATATCCTGGCAGAACTCCAGCCCGCAGGTGCCCTGCCCGGCGATCACATACGGATTGTCGTAGGGATGGATGAACACCGCGCCGGTTTCTTCCTGCAACCTTGCCGATATCTCATCGCGGTCGTCTGTCGCACGGTCGAAGAAAACGACATTGGCACCGCTGCGCCGGGTGCGGGCAACCTTGATGGCAGGGGCATCGGAAGGCATCAGAATCGTGGCTTGCGTGCCGGTCAATCTTGCCGCCTCGGCAATGCCCTGGGCGTGGTTGCCGGAAGAAACCGCGAGTACCCCTCGCTTGCGCTCCTCGCCGGACAAGGCCGCGATGGAATTGTATGCACCGCGAAACTTGAAGGAACCCGTGCGTTGCAGGCACTCAGGCTTCAGCCAGACATCGGCACCGGTCAGATCGTCCAGGAACACCGATTTCAGAAGTGGTGTCCTGAAGGCATGGCCTTCGATACGATCGGCAGCAGCGAGAACATCTGGAAATGCGGGGAGATTGTCGGACATCCTGCTCTCGGCCTGTTGCGATTTCTTGATCGCGGACAGGAATGTCGCAAGCAATCTCCAAATTCAATGCGGAAATTGCTCTCGTTACAAACTTGTGCCGGTTGGCACAGTGCCACTGCTCCTTGCCAATCAGGTCAGGCTGCGGGCACCCCGGCACGCTCTTCGGTCTGTTCGAGATTGGCCTGCTGCGCCTCGAGAAAGATTTCGGCACAGCGTTCCCAGGTGTATTTGCGGGCCTCCGTTGCCGCGTCGTCGCGGTCCAGTTCGAGCGCAGCAAGGCATGCACGGCCAAGATCGGCATCGCATATTCCGGCCTTGGTGCCTGAAAGTATGTCTATCGGTCCGGTGACCGGAAAACCGGCAACGGGCGTCCCGCAGGCGAGGCTCTCCGTGATGACGTTGCCGAAGGTGTCGGTGAGGCTCGGAAAAACCATGACATCGGAAGAGGCATAGGCTTCCGCGAGTTCTTCTCCGTGTTTCTCGCCAACGAACACGGCTTGCGGATACTCCCGCTTCAGCCGCGCAAGATCCGGGCCGTCACCGACAACGATTTTCGTTCCGGGCAGGTCGAGGTCGAGAAAGGCATCGAGATTCTTTTCGATCGCCACGCGCCCGACATTGACGAAGAACGGTCTTGGATAGGACGAAAGCCACTCCATGTTGCGGCGCGAGGGATTGAACTGCTCATGGTCAACGCCTCGCGTCCAGCGGATCAGGTTCTTGAAACCACGTGCGGCCAGGTCGTCCTCCACCGTCTGGGTGGCAACCAGGCACCCGACCCCCGAATTGTGAAACCTGCGCAACCAGGCGTAGCTCCAGTCCACCGGAACGGGAACGCGGGCACGCAGATATTCGGGAAAACGCGTGTGATAGCTGGTGGTGTAGGAAAGGCCGAGGCCGCGGCAGGCGCGCGAGCCTGTAATGCCCAGTGGGCCTTCGGTGGCAATATGCACCGTGTCTGGCCCGAATTCGCGTATATGCCGCTTCACGCAGGCAGTGAGTGTCAATGACAGCCTGATCTCGGGATAGCTGGGCATTGGCAGAGACAGGAACATGTCCGGCGTGATGAACATGAGGTCGTGCCCCTGTTTCTCAAGCTCGCGCTTGAGATGGTCAAGTGTGCGCACGACGCCGTTGACCTGGGGAAACCAGGCATCGGTAATGATGAGAATTCGCATGATTTCAGGCTACCTTGCCGACTGAATTTCGTGCCGACTGCCGCGAGGCCGCGGCTATGAGCTCGGGCGGTATGGTTACGGGAACATCCGCGCCAGCGGGATCGGAAACCCCTTCCCTGCGCACGATTTCGGCGTGGATCGGAGACCAGTCTATGAGTTCAAGGCGGCCGTCGAAATGCTCCACGACGGCGGTGCAGCTCTCGACCCAGTCACCTGTGTTGACGTATTCCACGCCGCCGCGCTCGCCCATCTCCGCGTGGTGAATGTGACCACAGATGACGCCGTCAAGCTGATCATCGCTGGCGGCATCTGCAAGTGCAGCCTCGTATTTTCCGATGAAACTTACCGCGTTCTTGACCTTGAGCTTCAACCAGCTCGACAGCGACCAGTATGGAAAGCCCATCCGGCGGCGAACGCGGTTCAGCCAGGTATTCGTGAACAATGCGACGTTGTAGGCCCAGTCACCCAGGAAGGCGAGCCACTTGGCATGACGGACGACGACGTCGAACTGATCGCCATGGATGACCAGAAGGCGCTTTCCGTCGGCGGTTTCGTGAATGAACGTGTCTTCCACGTGGATGCCACCAAAGGAATTGCCTGCGAAGCTGCGCAGGAATTCGTCGTGGTTGCCGGGAAGATAGCGAATGGTAGCCCCCTTGCGCACCTGACGCAGGAGCTTCTGAACGACATCGTTGTGGAGTTGCGGCCAGTACCAGCTCTTCCTGAGCCGCCAGCCATCAATGATATCGCCGACGAGATAGAATGTTTCCGCCTCGTTGTACTTCAGAAACGTCAGAATCTGTTGCGCCTGGCATCCAGTCGAGCCCAAGTGCATGTCCGACATGAATATCGTGCGGTAGCGTCCCATGTTTCAGCCCTTTCCAAGGAACGTTCTTGTGGGCCTTTTCACGGATTCCGGTTACATGCCCGCGACAGTCCCGTGACATTGCCATGACACCCGTTGACGAGACTTGGCGCGAAGTAACTGCGCGTCTGGAAGTCTGCCACTCTTGCGCTTTCCTTGTTGCGGGGGCTACACAGGATCGTTCGAACGAGAGGGAGCGAGAAATGGATCTGGGAATTTCCGGAAGAACGGCAATCGTGTGCGCGGCAAGCCGCGGCCTGGGACGCGGATGCGCGCAACACCTCGCGGATGCCGGATGCAACATCGTGCTCAACGGACGCAACGAGCAGGTCACCAAGGAGACGGCGGAAGACCTGTCCAAACGGACCTCGGGCTGGGTCAAAGTCGTGCTGGGCGACGTTTCCGACCCGAAGATCCAGGAAGCGCTCATCGAGGCGGCTGGCGAAACCGACATTCTGGTCAACAACAATGGCGGCCCGCCCGCCCGGGATTTCCGGGAACTCGACCGGTCCAACATCCTTGAAGGCGTGGTCCAGAACATGGTCACCCCGATAGAACTGACAAAGCGCGTGATTGACGGGATGGCCGAACGCGGATTTGGCCGGATCATCAACATCACCTCTTCTTCGGTCTATTCGGCGATACCCGGCCTCGACCTTTCCTCAGGCGCGCGCGCCGGGCTGACCGCCTTTCTGGCCGGGATCGCGCGCACGGTCGCCGACCGGAACGTCACCATCAACCAGATCCTGCCGGGAAAGATGGATACAGACCGCATCCGCAACAATATCGGCTTCCAGTCAGAGAAAACCGGCAAATCAGCCGACGAGATTGCAAGCGGCATGATTTCGACCATTCCGGCAAAGCGGTTCGGCACGGCAGACGAGTTTGGTGCACTTTGCGCGTTCCTCGCCTCCACCCATGCCGGATACCTGACCGGCCAGAATTTTCTCATTGACGGCGGGCTGAACCCGAACGCCTTCTAGAACCGGCGATACCGGCCTTCCTTTCAACCCAAGAAGAAGTACCCACGAATGAGCGAATCCAAGAAACCGTACGAGCCGACCACCGAACTGGAAAAATCCGCGCTCCACTTCCACCAGTATCCGGTGCCCGGCAAACTCGGCATCGTGGCCACCAAACCGCTGGGCAACCAGCGCGACCTGGCGCTGGCCTATTCGCCCGGCGTTGCCGCACCCTGCCTGCACATTGCCGACGACCCGTCGGTTGCCTCGAACTACACGTCGCGCGGCAATCTTGTAGCCGTAATTTCCAACGGCACTGCCGTTCTCGGTCTCGGCAACATAGGCGCACTCGCCTCGAAGCCCGTGATGGAAGGCAAGGCGGTCCTGTTCAAGAAATTTGCGGGTGTCGACGTTTTCGACATTGAGGTGGACGAGACGGACCCGCAGAAATTCTGCAACGTCGTGGCGGCTCTTGAGCCGACATTCGGCGGCATCAACCTGGAAGATATCAAGGCACCACAGTGTTTCGAAATCGAGGAAACGCTGCGGGCCAGGATGAACATCCCAGTTTTCCACGACGACCAGCACGGGACTGCGATCATCGCGGCGGCGGCTATCCTGAACGGCATGGAATTGGCCGGAAAATCCCTTGGTGAAGCCAAGATCGTAGCTTCGGGCGCAGGAGCGGCATCTATCGCCTGCCTCAACATCCTGGTGAGCCTTGGAGCGAGCGAGGACAATATCTGGGTCAGCGATTCCATCGGCGTGGTCTACAAGGGCCGCACCGAGCGCATGGACAAGTACAAGGAGCGCTACGCGAAAGACACCAATGCCCGCACGCTGGATGACATCCTGGACGGTGCAGATGTGTTTCTCGGGCTTTCCGCAGCAGGCGCGCTGAAGCAGGACATGATCCGCAAGATGGCGGACCGGCCGCTTATCATGGCACTGGCCAACCCGACGCCGGAGATCATGCCGGACGAGGCGCGGGAAGCGCGGCCCGACGCGATGATCTGCACCGGCCGCTCCGACTTCCCCAACCAGGTCAACAATGTCCTTTGTTTCCCCTTCATCTTCCGGGGAGCGCTTGATTGCGGCGCGACGACAATCAACGAGGAAATGAAACTGGCAGCGGTTCATGCAATTGCCAACCTGGCAAAAGCCGAGATCACCGAAAGCGTGTCAGATACCCAGGCTGGCAAACCGCCAAGCTTTGGCCCCGACTTCCTGATCCCCTCGCCATTCGACCAGCGGCTAATCCTGCGAATTGCCCCTGCCGTTGCCAAGGCGGCCATGGAAAGCGGTGTGGCCGCTCGGCCGATCGAGGATTTCGACGCCTATCGCGACCGCCTGAACCGCTTTGTCTTCCGTTCCTCGATGGTGATGAAGCCGATCATCGAGCAGGCGCGCAACGACCTGAAGCGCGTGATCTATTCCGACGGAGAGGACGAGCGCGTGCTGCGCGCGGCACAGGTAGGCATCGAGGATCGCGCCTTCCAGCCGATACTCGTGGGGAGACCCGACAAGATCGAGGAGCGGATCGACAAGTTCGGATTGAAGATCAAGGCCGGTCGCGACTTCGAGATCATCAATCCCGATCATTTCTCGGCCTACAATGACTATGCAAAGTCCTATCTCGAGATAGCGGGCCGCCGTGGCACAACGCCTGAAACCGCAAAACTGCTGGTACGGACCAATACCACCGTGCTCAGCGCCATGGCGCTCAGGAACGGCGATGCAGACGCGATGATATGCGGCCTGGAAGGCCGCTTTTCCCGGCACCTGCATTACGTGCGCCAGATCGTCGGCCTGCAGGAGGGCGTGCGTGAGCTGGCCGGTATGTCATTGCTGCTGACCAACAATGACGAGATTTTCCTGACGGACACCCATGTGACCGAGGAACCCAGCGAAGACCAGATCGTGGCCATGACACTTCTCGCTTCGAAGCTACTGCGCCGCTTCGGCATGGTCCCCAAGGCCGCCCTGCTCTCGTTGTCGGATTTCGGATCACGCGATACACCTTCCACCCTCAAGATGCGCAATGCCACCGAACGCCTCCACGCCATCGATCCGGATTTCGAGGTCGATGGCGAAATGCACGGCGACACGGCGCTCTCGACCATGATCCGCGACCGCGTCTATCCGCTGTCGCGGCTGACAGGCCGTGCAAACCTCCTTGTGTTCCCGAATCTCGACGCTGCCAACATCACCCTGACGGTGGCAAAGCAGATGACCGACGGACTGCAGGTAGGCCCGATCCTGCTTGGCGCGACCAAGCCGGCACATGTGCTTACCCCCTCTGTAACGTCGCGCGGAGTGTTCAACATTTCCGCAATTGCAGCCGTGGAAGCCATTCATGGAGCGGAAAGCCAGCCGAATTTGAGCATCTGAAGAAGACGCTCGCGCAGGGTCCATACTCCTGGGCCCTGCGCGCCACACCATGGCCAACATTTGCGGCTTTGCAGTTCATTAACCCTGAACCTCTAGGTTCGGACCATGAGTCCCCGCCGGAAACGCGCGGCAAGCACGGCTGAATGATGCCTGATTTCTCGAGAGAAAACGGAATGAACCGCCCACGGGCGAGCGCTGCCGGATTTTTTTCCGGCATTGCGGCCGTTGCGTTTTCCATCTTTCTTGTTGCCACCATGGCAGGCGAAGCAAGCGCTCAAAGCAATGTGTGCCGGCGGCTTGAGGCGCAGCTTGCCTCGCTCAACAATGGCGGCGGCGGCAACTCGACCAAGTTCAACCAGTACAACCGGGCCGTCCAGCAGCAGGAATACCAGCTTCGCAAGACGGTCCAGGCGTCGCGGCGCAATGGCTGCTCACTTTTCACCATGAGCAATACCTGCCGGCGCATCAATTCCAGCATCGACAAGATGGAAGCCAATCTGGATGCGCTGCGGGAACAGCGGGACCGGTATGCGGGCGGCGGCGGAAACAGCGACCGCCAGCGCGTCGCCATTCGCCGTGAAATGCAGCGCCAGGGCTGCTACGACGATGGTGGAGATACCCGTCAGGCGCGGCAGGATGATACAACCAACCGCCGGCGCAGCCTGATGGAGCAGCTGTTTGGCGTGCGAACCTATGGCGACCGCGGAGATGAACGCAATGTCGAGGAAGCCGACCCGGATGCGATTGCAGGATTCGGCACGTTCAGAACGCTTTGTGTGCGTACCTGCGACGGATATTACTTTCCAATCAGCTTCTCGACCACGCGTGACCGCTTCGAACAGGACATGGAAACCTGCCAGCAGCGCTGTCCTGGAACGGAAACCGCACTCTATTTTCACCCGATGCCGAACGGGGAAGCCGAACAATCCATCAGCTATGCGACCGGCGAGCCCTATGCGTCGCTGCCGCATGCATTCGAGTACCGAAAGGCCGTGAACCCCCAATGCGGCTGCCGGGCGCCACAAAGCAATCTGCAGTCGATTGCGGGCAACGAACCTTCCTGGCTTGAGGAAGACCAGCAAAAGCAGCCTGAAAAGAGCGTGGGAACACCCGTTGCGCGCATGGATCCGGTAATGGACCCGGAAACGCTCGAAACACAGGCTGGCGGCATGAGCCTGAAGAAGCTGGCGCTTCTGACAGGCGCTCCCACCAACGAGCCGACCATTGCAGCGGGCGAAGGCGGGCGAAGCGGAAATATCAGGATAGTCGGGCCAGCATTCTTTCCCGTCCAATAAACGGCAGGAGAGCGCCCAGTTCCGGACCATGTTCCTCGCCGGTCAGTGCCTTTCTGAGCGGCATGAAAAGACCCCTGCCCTTGCGGCCGGTGGCCTGCTTGAGCGCCGAGGTCCACTCGCCCCAGGTCGATGCATCGGGGTCGCCATCCGGCAGAAGTTCGCGCGCAACCGCAATGAAATCCCGGTCTTCCCCGGAAATGACGGGTTCCGCGCGCTCGACCTTTTCCCACCAGAACCCGGCTTCTTCGACGCGGCTCACATTGCCGCGAACAGCATTCCAGAACGCTTCGCCGCCGCCGATACCGGCTGCTTCTAGGCGCGATGCTATCTGCGAATATTCAAGGTCGTGCACCAGCCTTGCATTCAGGCCATCCAGTTCGGATATATCGAATTTCGCAGCCGACTTGGTCACCGAGGATATGTCGAAGCGCTCGATGAGCGAGGGCATGTCCGGCATCGGTTCCACGGCACCGGATGTGCCAATCAGGAGTGCCAGTGAAGCCACGGCCATCGGCTCATAGCCGTCGGCCGCCAGGCTGCGGATCGAAAGTGATCCGAGGCGTTTTGACAGCCCTTCGCCCGATGCGCTGGTCAGCAGGTTATGGTGGCCGAACTGCGGTGCCGTTGCTCCCAGTGCCTCGAAGATCGCGATCTGGGCACCTGTGTTTGTAACATGGTCATCGCCGCGAATGATGTGGGTGACGCCCATGTCGATATCGTCGGCCACGCTTGGCAGCGTGTAGAGCCAGGAGCCATCTTCGCGGATCAGCACGGGATCTGACATGGAAGCAAGATCTATCGCCTGATGGCCACGCACGAGATCGTCCCATTCGCGCACGGTGCGTTTGGTCGTGAAGGGATCGCCATCGTGGTTGGGCAGCAGGAAACGCCAATGCGGCCTGCGGCCTTCAGCTTCCAACTGCGCCCGCTCTGCATCCGTCAACTTCAATGCCGACCGATCATAGACAGGTGGCTTGCCGCGCATTGCAAGACGCTTGCGCTGCTTTTCCAGTTCCTCCGGCGTCTCGTAGCAGGGATACAGAAGTCCCGCCTCTTTCAGCCGGTCCGTCGCCGCCTGGTGTATATCGATACGCGCGGACTGACGGTCGACCCGGTCCGGCTCGATACCCAGCCAATGCAGATCCTTCTCTATCTGATCCGCGTATTCGGCTTTCGAACGCTCCCGGTCCGTATCGTCGAAACGCAGTATGAAGCTGCCGCCGCTCTTGCGCGCATACACCCAGTTCATCAGCGCCGTTCGGGCGTTGCCGATATGGATATTGCCGGTGGGCGAAGGAGCAAAACGGACGACTGGTTTCATGATGGATTTCGTAGCGGTTTGGGTATCTGTGAATCAGGCGGCAGCGCGTGCCGCAAAGCGCCGCGATACAAACAGCATAATGGCGCTGGCCGCAAGGCTGTAGAGACCCATCACCGCGATCTGGTGCGGATAGTAGACACCAAGGTCAATCAGCCAGCCGGTGATTCCGGGCCCCAGTGCGGAAGAAAGCACCATCAAGGCCACGATGAACGAGCGAACCGAACCCAGGTGTTCTGTTCCGTATACCTCGGGCCAAAGTGCGCCAAAAAGCGTGGAGGACAGGCCGTAACCAATGCCCATCAGCCCCATGAAGGCAAAGATCGCCCATTCGCTGTCGAAATAGGCGAGCACGAAACATCCGGCTGCCAATGGTAAAAGGAACACCGGCAGGAGGCTTATGGCGCCAAATGTATCGATCAACTGGCCACCCACCAGAACGAAGCAGATCGTCATTGCGGCCAACAGGGTGAAGGCGGAGGCAAAGGCCTGCGGCTCCCATCCGCGGATCTCCACAAGCCACGCCTGATGGAAAAAGATCGTCGTTCCGATGAAGGCTGGCGCCAGAACGCCGGTAACGGACAGCCAGAATAGCGGATCGCGCAATACTTCGCCGCGCGTCCAGTGACGCGCCGCCGAACGGCGTTCCGGCATGTCGGTGCTGCGCGGCTGACGCTCCTGGCGCATCAAAAAGAAGATTGCAGGCAGGGCAACAATCATCAGCGTTGCGGCGGAGGCGAGCCAGCTGTGGCGCCAGCCAATGAGAGCAAACAGGGAAACCATCAGGATCGGGAAAGTTCCCTCGCCCGCCTGCATGCCGAGTGTCGCCAGCGATACCGCCCTGCCGCGCTGACCCGTGAACCACCGGCCCATTGCGGTGAGCGAAATGTGGGTCATCATGCCCTGTCCGAACAATCTCAAAAGGAAGAGCGTCAGGCCCAGCATCACTACACCGGAAGAAGTGGCCATCAGGATGCAGGCCAGGGCGAGCATGGGAACCGTGATCGCTACCGTCCGCGAAACGCTCAGGTAGTCCACGATGCGGCCGACGAACGGCAGAACCATCGCGCTTGCCAGCGTCGCCCCCATGTAGAGCCCGCCGAACTCGCCGTTCGACAAGCCGTACTCGGCACGTATCTCACCGCCCGAAAGGGCTATGAAATAGGTCTGTCCGAATGCCGAGAACAGGCAGAGCAGGAACCCAGCAAACACCCAGCGAAAGTTTTCGCGCAGGAATGAAAAAAAGGACATCAAGAGCTTTCACGACCCTGCAGGCCGGATTGAAACATGGAGTCAATTGAATCGCTTACGCGCGATCCCTGTACCGGTTTGTTATCGGGTAGCGCCGGTCGCGGCCGAAATTCTTGCGGGTGATCTTCACCCCCGGGGCGGACTGACGGCGCTTGTATTCGGCTATGTAGAGCAGATGTTCGATGCGGTGCACGGTCTCGCGATCGTGGCCGCGCGCGATGATATCGTCGACAGCCATTTCATGCTCGACCAGGCATTCCAGAATGTCGTCCAGGACCGGATATGGCGGCAGCGAATCCTGGTCGGTCTGGTCCGGTCGCAATTCGGCGGACGGCGCCTTGTCGATGATGTTCTGCGGAATGACCTCGCCACGCGGCCCCTTGCAGTCCGGCGGCAGATGCTCGTTGCGCCATGCCGCCAGCTTGTAGACCTGCATCTTGTAGAGGTCCTTGATCGGGTTGAAGCCGCCGTTCATGTCGCCGTACAGCGTGGCGTAGCCAACCGACATTTCCGACTTGTTGCCGGTGGTGACCACCATCGAGCCGAACTTGTTCGAAATCGCCATCAGGATCACGCCTCTGGCGCGCGATTGCAGGTTTTCTTCCGTCACACCTTCATCGGTGCCGTGAAATGCCTCGGACAGTGCCGAGGTAAATCCCTTGACCGGTTCCTCGATGGGAATGATCTCGTAGCGCACGCCCAATGCCGCAGCGCAGGCCTCGGCATCCACAAGGCTTTCACCGGAAGTGTAATGATAAGGCATCATCACGCAGCGCACGCGTTCCTCGCCCAGCGCGTCGACGGCCATCGCCGCACAGATCGCCGAATCGATCCCGCCTGAAAGGCCCAACACCACGTTCTTGAAGCCGTTCTTGTTGACGTAGTCGCGCAAGCCCGTGACACAGGCGCGCCAGTCGTTCTCGTTTTCGTCCGGCAGGCGCGCCATCACGCCCCGGTCGCAGGCCCAGCCATCGGGCTTGCGCCGCCAGGTCGTGGTTTCGACGTTCGCCTCGAACTGGTTCATCTGCACGGCAATGTTCTTGTCGGCGTTTATGACGAAGGAACCGCCATCGAAGACCAGTTCGTCCTGGCCGCCCAGCTGGTTGAGGTAGAGCATCGGCAATCCGGTAAGAATGACCTGTTTCAGGACTACCTGGTGGCGGATATCCATCTTGCCGCGATAGTAGGGCGACCCATTCGGCACGAGCAGCAGTTCCGCGCCCGATTCCGCCAGCGTCTCGCAAACGCCCATTTCGCCCCAGATGTCCTCGCAGACCGGAATTCCAAGGCGCACGCCGCGGAAATTGACCGGTCCGGGCATGGGGCCGGGCTGGAAAACACGCTTTTCGTCGAATTCGCCGTAATTGGGCAGATCGACCTTGAAGCGCCATGTCTGGACCTTGCCGGCGTCCAGCACGGCAACGCCGTTGTGCAGCAGCAGGCCATCCCCCCAGGGTGAGCCGATAATGACGCCCGGCCCGCCATCGGCGGTATCATTTGCCAGTTCCTCAACTGCATCCATGCAATCGCGGACGAAGGCCGGTTTCAGCACGAGATCCTCCGGCGGATAGCCGGAAATGAACAGTTCGGAAAAGATGACAACATCGGCATGGGTGCGCGCCGCATCTGCCCTGGCCTCGCGGGCCAGCGCCAGATTGCCCTTGATGTCACCCATGGTCGGGTTCAGTTGCGCAACTGCTATGCGCAGGACGTCAGGTGAAGTGCTCATGCGCGCTTGTTAGCCGGAAATCGGCGGCCTGAACAGGCAGAAATCATCGCTGGGACAGGAACCCGGCCCGGTCCGTTTCGAACTCTCCAGCGAAGCTGAATGCAGCATTCAGGATCGGTTCAGCTTGCCGGTGCCATCTTGTGGACAGATCGGAGCAATATCCGGTTGAAGAGGTGCTGGGACAACCTACTCCGGACAGCAGTAATGGACCGGGGTCTACAGGAGGCCAAGATGATTATTTCCAAAGTCAGGAAGGCAGCAGCCAGAAGCGTTGCACTGGCACTTGCCGCAAGTTTTGCAGTTTCCACTGCCCTGCCCGTTGCTACCGCCACCGCCGGCGAGCGCGATTGGCGCGGCCATGGTGGCAGCCATGACCGCCACTACGACGGGTCCCGCTACCGCTACGACCGCAAGGGACGCCGCTATGTCCGCAACAACAACGGCGACTGGGTGCTGGCGGGTCTTCTGGGCCTCGCAGTTGGCGCGATCATTGCCGACCAGTCAAACCGCGACCGTGAGGAACGCGTCTACGTCTACGAGGACGACCCCTATCCGGCATACGGCTCGCGCAGGGAATACCCTTCACCCCGCGATTCTGCCTATGACGAGCGGTTTTCTGACGACTACGATTACGACACCTATGGCTCGGTACAGCGCCGCCCGCTTGCTTCCGTCCCGCCCCCGGCGCGCCTTGGCAACAGCCGCCCGGCTTCCGGCGGCGATGCGCCACGGGTCATTCGCTACGAGGACGAGATGAAGCTCACCTACGAGCCCTGGACACCCGAATGGCGCGACTGGTGCGATGCCAAGTACCGCTCCTTCAAGGCCTCAACGGGCACTTATCGAGGTTATGACGGGAAAGACCATTTCTGCGTGGTGCGTTAAGAGTCCGTGACACCGCGCAGAACAAGCCCGCTCCCTTGCCCCCAGGGGAGCGGGCGCACTCATGTCCGCATCCAGAGGACGCGAAT
The DNA here is from genome assembly GCA_020637805.1 of Nitratireductor sp. Classification (GTDB taxonomy): domain Bacteria; phylum Pseudomonadota; class Alphaproteobacteria; order Rhizobiales; family Rhizobiaceae; genus Salaquimonas. The sequence goes on from JACKJU010000001.1 coordinate 439,507, forward strand.
TTCCCCTGCTATCGTTCCGGCAACCGGCTCGATCCTCGCATTTCGCGTCCCATCCAGCTAATCTGTCCAACGTGATTCGAAGCTTGGAAGATGCGGCCAGATATGGACGATACGAACGATCTCTTTTCTCTTGGCGGTGGTGACGATACGCCGCGCAGCCCTGCCGCCGCGCCAGCTCCAAAGGCGCAGGCGGAAACACCCCCAAAGCCTGCTGCCAAGCCAGCCAAACCGTCCACCAGCAGTGAATATGGCGCCGATTCCATTGTCGTGCTCGAAGGCCTGGAGCCCGTGCGCAAGCGGCCAGGCATGTATATTGGCGGCACCGACGACAAGGCGATGCACCACCTGTTTGCCGAGGTCATCGACAACTCGATGGACGAGGCCGTGGCAGGCCACGCCTCATGGATCGAGGTGGAACTGGACAAGGACGGCTATCTTTCCGTCACCGACAATGGCCGCGGCATTCCGGTTGATCCGCATCCCAAGTTCAAGGACAAATCCACCGTCGAGGTGGTGATGACGGTGCTGCATGCCGGCGGAAAGTTCGAGGGCAAGGCCTACGAAACCTCGGGCGGGTTGCATGGCGTCGGCGTATCCGTGGTCAATGCGCTTTCGGAGCATCTGGTCGTGGAAGTGGCGCTGAACCGCAAGCTTCATATCCAGGAGTTTGCACGTGGCATTCCCCTTGGCCCGATCCGGGAAGCGGGCGAGGTTCACAACCGGCGCGGCACGAAGGTCAAGTTCAGGCCCGATCCCGAGATCTTCGGCGAGGGCTGCAAGTTCGATCCGGCCCGCCTGTTCAAGATGGCGCGTTCCAAGGCCTACCTGTTCGGCGGTGTCGAGATCCGCTGGACCTGCGACCCATCCCTGCTCAATGAGAATGGCGAAACGCCGGAGAAGGCCGTCTTCCATTTTCCCGGCGGCCTGAAGGACTATCTCGAAGCCTCGCTCGGCAAGGCATTCCGCGTTACGGATGCGCCCTTCTCCGGCAAGACCGAGAAACAGGGCCATGGGGCGGTCGAATGGGCAATCACATGGTTTGGCGACGACGGCTTCGTGCATTCCTACTGCAACACCGTGCCTACACCCGAGGGTGGCACCCATGAAGCCGGTTTTCGCCTGGCGATAACCCGCGGCCTGAAATCCTATGGCGAGATGATCGGCAACAAGAAGGTTTCGCTGATCAGCACCGAGGACGTGATGACTTCGGCTGCAGCCATGTTGTCCGTCTTCGTGCGCGAGCCGGAATTCGTCGGTCAGACCAAGGACAAGCTTGCGACCGTCGAGGCTCAGCGCATCGTGGAAAACGCCATCCGAGATCCGTTCGACCACTGGCTTGCCGGCTCGCCGCAACAGGCGGCAAAGCTGCTCGACTGGGTTGTCGACCGGGCCGAAGAGCGCCTGCGCCGACGCAAGGAAAAGGAAATCAACCGCAAGAGCGCCACGCGCAAGCTGCGGCTGCCAGGCAAGCTGGCCGACTGTTCAGCCAACGCCAAGGGCGGGACCGAACTCTTCATCGTCGAAGGGGATTCCGCTGGCGGCTCAGCCAAACAGGCGCGCGACCGCAATTCGCAGGCCATTCTGCCCTTGCGCGGAAAGATCCTGAACGTGGCATCGGCAGGACGCGACAAGCTTGCAGCGAACCAGCAGATTTCCGATCTCATCCAGGCGCTTGGCTGCGGTACGCGCTCAAAGTACCGCGACGACGACCTGCGCTATGACCGCGTCATCATCATGACCGATGCCGATGTCGACGGCGCGCACATCGCGTCGTTGCTGATCACCTTCTTCTACCAGGAAATGCCGGAGATCATCCGCAACGGGCACCTGTTCCTCGCCGTGCCACCGCTGTTCAAGATATCGCAGGGCGGGAAATCCGCATATGCACGCGACGAAGCCCATCGCGAGGAACTGATTGCGACCGAATTCACCGGGCGCGGCAAGATTGACATCACCCGCTTCAAGGGCCTTGGCGAGATGATGCCGCAGCAGCTGAAGGAAACCACGATGGACAAGAAGAAGCGCACGCTGCTTCGTGTCGTGGTCGATGACAGCCCGGCTGCAGCTACCAGCGAGACCGTCGATCAGTTGATGGGCAACAAGCCGGAGGCCCGGTTCCAGTTCATACAGGACCGCGCGGAATTCGCCTCTGAAGAGTTGCTGGACGTCTAAACGGACGAAGGTCCCCTCACTCGGGGGTTGGCAGTTTCGGGTCCGTCCAGGGCTCTATGATCTGCGTGAAGTTGCTTTCGACGCCCTGTGCCTTGGTGTTGGTTGTTACCTTGCCAATGATGCCAGTATCGGGCTCGACCCAGTATTTCTGGTGAACGCTGGCGCCCTGCAACATGCTTGAAACGTAGTCGCCCTCCACCGTGTCAAATGCCTTGCCATCCAGTTCCTCGCTGGCGCAGGCAACGCCTGAGGCCGTCTTTGCGTCCTCGCGCAGTTTGGCCTTCACGGCTTCCGGGTCGCTGGCCGCATCCATTTCACGGACAAAATCCCAGGTTTTGCCCTTGTCGGACGAGGAATACATCTTGTTGCCGAGGAAAAGGCTCCACATCATGTTTTCCGGCTCGATCATCTCCGTCATGCCATCCATGGTGCCGTTGCCCATGCTGTAGTGATAGTTCTCCGACTTCATCATGCCGACGATTTCCTGGAAGATGTGGATGCGCACGGGTCCCCTGTCCGGATTTCCCTCTGCGAGCAGCCTGGCAAACCTGTCCTCGCAGGTTTCGGCGAAAGCGGACTGTCCCATGACGGCGAGCAACAAGGCAGCAATAACGGTCTTCATGAAGTTTTCCTCGAATTCAATTCCGGTCTCCGATAACTTGGAGCCAATAACATGCAGAATGTGTCACTTGCGTGAGATAACGCACATTTCGAAATATCTTTGCAATGGTCAAAGACTGCGCAAAGATTGACTTTTCATGGCCTTGAGCCTATGTGCGATGCATCACGGAGCGTATACGCCTCATGCCAATCCGGGCATGAAAGCGCCACGGGTTCGTTACGTACGATCAATTCAGTACGATTTCGACATTGCGGGCAATGAAACTGAGCCCGGCCGGTACCGCTCCACTCTTCAACTTCCGACAAGAGACAAAGCCCGCCTATGACATTCGACAAGCTTGGACTTTCCAAGAAGGTCCTGAAAGCCGTTGAGGCTTCAGGTTACACCACACCGACCCCCATCCAGGAACAGGCAATACCCCACGTGCTGGAAAAGCGCGACGTACTGGGCATTGCCCAGACCGGCACCGGCAAGACCGCCGGTTTCGTGTTGCCGATGCTTTCATTGCTGGAAAAGGGCCGCGCCCGCGCCCGCATGCCGCGCACCCTCATTCTGGAGCCGACGCGCGAACTCGCCGCCCAGGTCGAGGAAAACTTCCGCAAATACGGCCAGAATCACAAGCTCAATGTTGCGCTCCTGATTGGTGGCGTTTCGTTCGACGAGCAGTTCCGGATACTGGACCGCGGCGCCGACGTGCTTATCGCAACGCCTGGCCGGCTGCTCGACCATTTCGAGCGCGGCAAACTGCTGATGCAGGGCGTCGAGATACTGATCATCGACGAAGCGGACCGTATGCTCGACATGGGTTTCATCCCCGATATCGAGCGCATCGTGAAAATGGTGCCGTTTACCCGCCAGACCCTGCTGTTCTCGGCGACCATGCCGCCGGAAATCGAGAAGCTGGCAAACCAGTTTCTTCAAAACCCGGTCTCCGTATCGGTTGCTCCTCCCTCCTCCGCCTCCAAGACGATCACGCAGCGTGCGGTTGCCTCGCCGTCGGAAGACTGGGAAAAACGCGCGATCCTGCGCGGGTTGATCGACAATGCAAAAGACCTCAAGAACGCGATCGTGTTCTGCAACCGCAAGGTGGATGTTTCCAATCTCTGGAAATCGCTGGACAAGCACGGCTATTCGGCAGGTGCCCTGCATGGCGACATGGACCAGTCATCGCGTACGGCGACCCTGAAAGCCTTCAAGGACAACAAGATCAAGATTCTTGTTGCTTCAGACGTTGCAGCGCGCGGCCTCGACATTCCAGACGTTTCCCACGTCTTCAATTTCGATGTTCCGGTGAATGCTGAAGACTACGTCCACCGCATCGGCCGGACCGGGCGCGCGGGACGTGAAGGCGCAGCCTTCATGATCGTGACGCCAAATGATCAGCGCGGCTTCGAGGATATCGAGAAGCTGATCGTGGAGACCATCGCCTGGGATGGCGAACCCGTCGAGTGGGACGAATATGGCGGAAAACGCCGCCGTGGCGCGAAGCGCGGCGGCAAGGCGGACAAGCCGGACGAGCGCAAGCGCGGCCAGAAAACCCGCGCCAAGCCGGACCGCGAGGAAGAGCCCGCAGGCAAACCGCAGAAGGCCGAACGCTCAGCGAGCAAAACGGAAGCGCCACGCGAAGACCGCGCACCCAAGCGCGAGCGTGAAGACCGTTCGCCCAAACGCGAGCGCGGACCAAGCCGGAATACCGGCCGCGATGCAGGGCAAAAGGACCTCGAGATTTCCGACAAGGGCCATGCTTTTGGCGGCGAGGAAAATATCCCCGATTTCCTGAGGTAAGGGTCTGGCTTCCTGGCGGAAGCGCCATTTGCCATCTGCTTATTTCCTGCGGCACCAATGGCCGCAGGCAGTTTTCCTGCATAGCCTGTCTGCCAGATCGTGTCCGCTTCAGCTGTACTCGGATAGTCTCTGCAAGCGACCAAATTTGCTTGTGCATTCAGGTATTTCTTTTTCCGTCAAAACCCGAATTGCTCCAGCCCCGTAATCCGGATCAATTCTGCGGACATCCTTCAGCCTTGCCGCCACACATGTTAGCATTGCTGCTGCTGGTGGTAGTTCGATCGCCTGCACTGGAATATCCGGAGGGACAGGATGGCAAGAGACAGGGTACTGATAACCGGCATTTCCGGGTTCATCGCCAAACACACGGCACTGCAGTTCCTTGAGGCCGGATATGCCGTCCGGGGAACGGTGCGCGATGCGAAAAAGGGAGACGATGTCGCCGGTACGCTTTCGAAATACACTGACATTTCAAAGCTTGAGTTCGCCGAGGCCGACTTGCTTGACGATAGTGGCTGGGACAAGGCGATGGCCGGCTGCGATTGCGTTGCCCACATGGCCTCCCCCTTCCCGCTTGCCCAGCCCAAGGACGAGAACGAACTGATCCGTCCCGCCGTCGAGGGAACGCTTCGCGTCCTGAAGGCGGCTGCCGATGCCGGCGTCGAGCGTTTCGTACAGACGTCTTCCAGTGTGGCGGTGATATACGGCCATCCGCACTCCAAGACGAGATTCGACGAAACCGACTGGACCAATGTCCAGAATCCTGAAGTTACGCCCTACCAGAAATCGAAGACGCTTGCGGAAAAGGCCGCCCGCGATTTCGTGGCGGAGCAAGGCGGCAACATGCACTATGCCTCGGTCAATCCGGGCCTTGTGCTCGGCCCTCCCCTCGACTCGCGGTTCGGCTCGTCTCTCGAGGTGATCCGCATGCTGCTCGCTGGCAAGTATCCAGGCGCGCCGAAACTGAAAATCCAGGTGGTGGACGTACGCGACATTGCCCGGATGCACCTGCTTGCGATGGAAACCAGCCAGCCTTCCGGCGGCCGCTATCTCGGCATCACCGACAATATCTGGATGCTCGACATGGCGAACATGCTTCGCGATGGCCTTGGCGACAAGGCCCGCAAGGCGCCAAAGCGTGAACTGCCCAATTTCATGGTAAAGCTGGTCGCCCTCTTCGACGGCGCGGCGCGTTCGGTCCTGCCGGAACTCGGCCTCGACAAGAGGATCGACAACAGCCATACGCGTGCGGAACTGGCAATCGACTTCATCCCTGCCGACGAGGCAGTCGTTACAGCCGGCAAGGCACTTATCGACATGAAGGCGGTTTAAGCCGGCAGGTTCACACCTGCAGCTTGCGCTGACGGGGAGGCTTTGCCTGATCGAAGCGCACGGCAGCCTCATACGCCTTTGCCGCCCAAACCCGGAACTCGTCCGGCTCGTCGAGCAAACGTTCGGGAACGCGCCAGTATCCCATGTTCATTATCTTGCCATTGCGCTCGTATTCCCAGGGGCCGGAACCTTCCGCCTCGAAATCGGGAATATTGAACTCGTCCGCCTTGAAACAAAGGCCTTCGGACGAGTGGATGAGCGCGAACATAACGCCGTGGCGGAATATGCCCATGCCGCCGAACATGCGCTTGAAAACCACGCTGCCGAGCGGCGCGAACAGTTCTTCCAGATATGCCTTGTATTCAGGTGCGACGGCCAAACTGCAACTCCTTGCCGTTGCAGACCGTTTCACCGTTAGGTGTAAACGATCCAATGGCGTTCCGCGAACGTGACAGCCTTGCGTGACGGTGGCAAGCAGCACAGAGGCCCCTACTGACAACATTGTGTCAGTAGAGTCGCAGCACTTCAGGGATTCGAAAGGTTCAGTTTGCGGGTGCCTGCCGCGCCTGGAGCATTTCCGGCGACATCTCGGCAGGTTTCAGTTCCACCGACTCGCCACACCCGCAGGCGGAAGTCTGGTTCGGGTTGTTGAAGACAAAGCCGGTTCTGAGTTTCGTCACCTCGAAGTCGAGCTGGGTGCCCAGAAGGAACAGCGTGGCCTGCGGATTGACGTAGAAAATGCCTTCCGGCGTTTCAACCTTGTCGTCCTTCGGGTCTTCCTCGGTGACGAGATCGACAGTGTACTCCATGCCCGCGCAGCCGGCATTCTTCAGACCGATGCGAATGCCGATGGCTTCCGGCCTGTTTGCCAGAATTTCGCTCAAGCGGTCTCGTGCTGCCTGTGTCGTTGTGATGACTTCGAATGCCATTGGATTGCCTGTCTCTTCACTTACAAGATGAATCTGGTGTCTCCCCACCCGGAATTCAAACCTTTCCTACCACATGCCTACTGCGATCTGCGCTTCCTCCGACATGCGCTCGGGTGTCCAGGGCGGATCAAAGACGAGATCGACATCAACGTCCATGACACCTTCGACGCCGGAAATCGCCTGCTGCACCCACATGGGCATTTCGCCCGCAACGGGGCATCCGGGAGCCGTCAATGTCATCTGGACGTGCACGGTGCGATCGTCGTCGATATCGACCCGGTAGATCAGGCCGAGTTCGTAGATGTCCGCCGGGATTTCGGGGTCGTAGACGGTCTTGAGCGCGGCCACGATGTCGCCGGTCATGCGCTCGAGTTCCTCCTGCGGCAGGGTCGAGGTGGCGAAAGCCGCGCTGTTCGGCCCCGCGCCAACGATCTCGCGCTGCATCGTGCCCTCGCCCGTGTTTTCCGTATCTGCTGCCTTGTCCATCATCGGTCTCACGAAAAGAAATTGCGCGCCTTTTCAAGCGCCTCTGCGAGGACATCCACTTCCTCGCGTGTATTGTACATGGCAAATGAGGCACGGCATGTCGAGGACACCCCGAACCGCGCCATCAATGGCTGTGCGCAATGGGTGCCGGCCCGCACGGCAACGCCCTGCCGGTCGATCACCATCGAGATATCGTGCGCGTGAATGCCCTTCATCTCGAAGGAGATGATGGCACCCTTGCCGGGGGCCTCGCCGATGATCCTGAGCGAATTGATGCGCTTCAGCCTTTCATGGGCATAGTCGCGCAGATCATTCTCATGGGCAAGAATGGCTTCGCGGCCGACGGTCTCCATGTACTCCAGCGCAGCACCCAGGCCGATTGCCTGAGCTATCGGCGGCGTTCCCGCCTCGAACCGGTGTGGCGGTTCGCCATAGGTCACCTCGTCCTCGGTCACGTCGAGGATCATTTCACCGCCGCCCTCGAAGGGCTGCATGGATTTCAGCAGCTCCATCCTGCCCCACAGGATGCCAATGCCCGAAGGGCCGTAGACCTTGTGGCCGGTGAAGCAGTAGAAATCGACGCCGAGTTCCTGCACGTCCACCGGCAGGTGTACCGCGCCCTGGCTGCCATCGGCCATCACCAGTGCGCCATGCGCATGCGCCATCGCGGATACGCGTTTCAGGTCCACCACCGTGCCCAGTACGTTCGACATGTGGGTGATCGCAACCAGTTTCGTTCGCGGCGTGAACGCAGCTTCGAGCTTGTCGTAGGAAACGCTGCCATCGTCTTCCACCGGCAGCCAGACCAGTTTCACGCCCATGCGCTCGCGCAGGAAATGCCAGGGAACGATATTGGAATGATGCTCCATCTGGGTGAGGATGATCTCGTCGCCCTCGCGAAGATTTTTCATCGCCCAACCGTAAGCGACCGTATTGATCGCCTCGGTGGAACCCTTGGTGAAGATGCATTCATTCACATCCGGCGCATTGATGAAGCTCCGGACGATCTCCCGCGCGCGCTCATAGGAGTCGGTGGTCGCGTTCGACAGATAGTGAAGGCCGCGATGCACGTTGGCATATTCATGCTCGTAGACATTGCGGATGCAGTCGATCACCTGGCTCGGCTTCTGCGCGGAGGCACCGTTGTCGAGATAGACGAGCGGCTTGCCGTGCACCTGACGCGAAAGGATCGGAAAGTCCGACCGAATCTTCTCGACATCGTATGCCGGTTTGACGTCAGCCTTCATAGCTTATGAACTCCATGAGCGAGCCGTCGGGATCGCGAAAATACAAGCTGGTGCCATTTCCACCGGCGCCAAATCGCTCCACCGGACCCAGTTCCACTTCGATCTCGCATTTCTCCAGGTGAAGTCTGGCGTCAGATATCGGTCCGTTCCAACGAAAACACAGATCGGAATTGCCCGGCATTACAGGCATCCTTGCCTTTGGCTCGGCGACCTTGTCCGGCCCATGGCAGTTCAACTGCTGTGAGCCGATGCGGAAGGCATAGCCACCACCGGGAGCGGTTATCGCTTCAGCCCCGATTACCCGGACATAGAAATCCTTCGCCCGCTCCCAGTCGGAAACGTGAATCACGCAGTGGTCCAGGCTTGTCGGAAGCTCAGCCATTCCGGTCCAGCCAGTTCTCGATACGGGTGGTGAGAACCTCCGACAGTGCCTCGTAGTCGAGGTCCTCGAAGACCTCTTCGACGAAAGCCTTGACCAGCAATGCCCTTGCCTCGCGCTCGGGAATGCCGCGGGCACGCAGGTAGAACAGGTGATCCTCCTCAATGTCCGTCACGGTCGCGCCATGTGCGCACTGGACGTCATCGGCAAAGATCTCGAGTTCCGGCTTGGCCGAAAAATCCGCCGCGTCGGAAAGCAGCAGCGTGTTGCAGGCCATGCGCGCATCGGTCTTCTGGGCGATCCTGGCAACCCGGATCTGTCCCTGGAAGACACCGTTGCCGTCGGCCAGCGCCACATTGCGGAACGTCTCGGTGGAAGTCGTCTCCGGCTCTTCATGGGCAAGCGTGGTGGTGACGTCGATATGCGCGTCCTTGCCAATGAGGTTGACGCCCTTGATGTCAAGGTTGGCCCCCGCGCCGCGAACGGCCACGTGCACTTCCTGGCGAACCAGACGGCCGCCTGCGTTGAGAATGAGAAGCTGGAGATCGGCCCCTTCGGCCAGATGCACGTTGAGCTGGGCCAGCCGGTCGGTCGCCGTATCCAGTTCCTGATCGACCAGCCATGTCACCTTCGCGTTCCTGCCGACAGCAAGATTGGTAACGATGTTCTGGTGGTTTTCCTCAACCGAGGAATGATTGCGGTCGAGAAAAACGGCTTCGGCATCCTCGCCAACCACGACCTGGTGGGTCAGCACCTGCGAAGCACCGCCTGCAGCAAGGTGCACCAGGCTAACCGGCTTTGCGACCTTCGCTCGGTCCGCAACCGTCAGCGAAACGCCATTGGCAGACAATGCACGATTGATGTCACCGATGGTGTCGGCTTCGATCACCACGCCTTCCGGCGGTGCCATGTCGCTGTTGGATGCGGTGCCGGAGATGCCTTCAGGCAGGTTTGCCAGTTCGCCTTCCACATGCGAACCGTTTGCGAAGGTGATGACGAAGCTGTCGATCAGCTGCGGCAGATCAACCTGAGCGCCCCACTCGCCCTCGACGCCCGGAAAGGCCTTCAGAAGCGAGCGCAAATCGGTGTAGTGCCACGGCTCGACACGCCGCGTCGGCAGCCCGCGCGCCCTGATCTTCTCGGCAGTCACGGCAGCAGCCGGATTGGCGGAAGCGCCAAGCGCCTCGACCAACGCGGTTTCGCCCGCCGTCAGCGTTATGTTCGGATGGGTGTTCATTGCAACCGTTCCTTACGCCGCCTCGCCGATGACGTCGGCATAGCCGTTCTCTTCCAGGTGCAGCGCAAGCGACTTGTCGCCAGACTTGATGATGCGGCCCTTGTAGAGAACGTGCACCGTGTCCGGCACGATGTGTTCCAGCAGGCGCTGGTAGTGGGTGATGACGAGGAAGGACCGGTCGGGTCCGCGCAGCGCATTCACGCCCTCGGAAACGACTTTCAGCGCATCGATGTCGAGGCCGGAATCGGTCTCGTCCATGACGCAGAGTTTCGGGTCGAGCAGCGACATCTGCAGGATCTCCGCGCGTTTCTTCTCACCGCCGGAAAAGCCGGTATTCAGCGAACGCTTGAGCATGTCCATCGAGATGCCGAGCTTTTCGGCAGCGCCGCGCACGGTCTTGATGAAATCCGGCGTCTTCATTTCCTCTTCGCCGCGCGCCTTGCGCTGCGAATTCATCGCGGCTTTCAGGAAGTTCATCGTCGGCACGCCCGGGATTTCCACCGGATACTGGAAAGCGAGGAAAATGCCGGCAGCTGCGCGCTCGTCCGGTTCCAGTTCGAGGATCGACTGGCCATTGAACAGGATATCGCCCTCGGTGACTTCGTAGTCTTCCTTGCCGGCCATGACATAGGAAAGGGTCGACTTGCCGGAGCCGTTCGGCCCCATGATGGCTGCGACTTCACCGTCTTTGACGGTCAGGTTCACGCCCTTGAGGATTTCGGTGCCGTCCTCGGCAATTCTCGCGTGCAGGTTCTTGATCTCTAGCATCTTGTTTTCTCTTCTATTTCTGTCCCCTTCGGGGATATCTCAACTCAATAACCCATCATCGATTTCAGCAGCGGCAGAATGGTCGCTGCCGCGATACCGACGATGGCGCCGACTACGATCCTGGTTGAGCGTCCGCCTACAGACGGTGCCAAGGCTGCAAGCGCCCCGCAGATTGCCGCATACCAGACGATCGCCGTGCTATCGATCATGCCGTGTCTTGTCCCTGAGCAGGATCGCAACGAAAAACGCGCCCATCAGCCCACACTCCCCTCAAGCGAAATGCCGATCAGCTTCTGCGCCTCGACGGCAAATTCCATCGGCAGTTCCTGGATCACCTCCTTGACGAAGCCGTTAACGATCAGCGCGATTGCCTCCTCCTCGGGAATGCCGCGGGCAAGGCAGTAGAAAAGCTGGTCATCTGAAATCTTCGAGGTGGTGGCCTCGTGTTCGAGCTGGGCAGTCGAGTTCTTGGCCTCGATATAGGGCACGGTATGCGCGCCGCAGTCGTTGCCGATCAGCAGCGAGTCGCACTGGGTGAAATTGCGTGCGTTCTCGGCGCGGCGGTTGACCGAAACCTGCCCCCGGTAGGTGTTGTTCGACCTGCCGGCCGAAATGCCCTTCGAAATGATGCGGCTCGTGGTGTTCTTGCCAATATGCAGCATCTTGGTGCCGCTATCGACCTGCTGGGCGCCGTTGGACACCGCAATCGAATAGAACTCGCCGCGCGAGCCGTCGCCGCGCAGGATGCAGGAAGGATATTTCCAGGTGATCGCCGAGCCGGTTTCCACCTGGGTCCACGAGATCTTGGAATTCGCGCCACGGCAGTCACCGCGCTTTGTCACGAAATTGTAGATACCGCCCTTGCCGTTCTCGTCGCCCGGATACCAGTTCTGGACCGTAGAATACTTGATCTCGGCGTCTTCCATGGCGATCAGTTCGACAACAGCGGCGTGGAGCTGGTTTTCGTCGCGCTGGGGTGCCGTGCAGCCTTCCAGGTAGGAAACGTAGGAACCCTTCTCCGCAATGATGAGCGTACGCTCGAACTGGCCGGTGTTCATATCGTTGATGCGGAAATAGGTCGACAATTCCATCGGGCAGCGAACGCCTTCGGGAATGTAGACGAAGGACCCATCGGTAAACACCGCGCTGTTGAGCGTCGCATAGTAGTTGTCGGTCACCGGTACAACGGAAGCCAGGTATTTCTGGACGAGTTCCGGGTGGTTTCGGATCGCTTCGGAGATCGAGCAGAATATCACGCCGGCCTTGTTCAGTTCTTCCTTGAAGGTAGTGACCACGGAAACCGAATCGAAAACGGCATCCACGGCAACCCTGCCGGACTTGTAGACATTGTCGCCACCATCCTCGTCGAGGCCGGAAGCTTCACCTGCCTTGCGCACGCCAGCCAGGATTTCCTGTTCCTTGAGCGGAATGCCAAGCTTTTCGTAGGTTTTCAAAAGCTCGGGATCTACTTCGTCGAGCGATTTCGGACCGTCCTCGAAATTCTTCGGCGCGGAATAGTAATAGATGTCCTGGAAATCGATCTTCGGGTATTCGACGCGCGCCCAGTTGGGCTCGTCCATGGTCAACCAACGGCGAAAGGCGTCAAGACGCCATTTCAGCATCCATTCCGGCTCTTCCTTCTTGGCCGAGATGAAGCGGATGATGTCTTCGTTGAGACCCTTGGGAGCCTTGTCGGACTCGATATCGGTGATGAAACCGTATTTGTATTTGTCGACGTCGAGTTCGCGTACCGCGTCGACGGTTTCCTGCACTGCAGGCATGGCCTTCTCCATCCTTTGCGGGGTCAAGGCCCGCCAGTTGGGTTTACCGTGCGAAACCGGGAGGCGAATGCCTCAAGAGATCCGGCTCACTATGTCCTTGAAGGCGCCGACAAATAGTTCAGCGTCCTCCTCAATTGTCGCAGGCCCGAGAGAAATGCGCAAGGCGCACCGGGCCAGTTCGTCGTCAACGCCCATTGCCTCGAGCACATGGGATTTTCCGACCTTGCCGGAAGAACATGCCGAACCGGAGGAAATGGCAATACCGGCCAGATCAAACGCTATAAGCGCGGTTTCAGCCTTTATACCCGGCACGGCAAAACACGATGTATTTGCCAGCCGTGTGACCTCCTGCCCGAAAAAGACCGGCGTTCCGGCCCTGTTTCCAGCTGAGGAACATATAGTTGCTATCTCGCTTTCAATCGAGTCCCGCAATGCCGCGGTTTTGCTGTTTTTTTCCAGCATTTGGGGAATTTCGGCAGATGCGGCACCGAAACCGGCAATTGCGGCCACGTTTTCGGTGCCGGCGCGCTGATGGCTTTCCTGCCCTCCACCCCTGATGAGGGGTCGCGGGTGCAGTCCGCCCTGGCCGAATACGAGCGCACCTGCGCCCTGTGGGCCACCGATCTTGTGACTAGATACGATCAGGAAATCCGCTTCGAGTGCCGCCATGTTCACAGGCATCTTGCCGAAGGCCTGAACCGCATCGACAACCAGCAACCCTCCATGTTGATGCACGATGGCAGCGATCTCTGCAATCGACTGGATCACGCCGGTCTCGCTGTTTGCGAGTTGCACCGCCACGAGCGGTAGCCCGGCCGAGTCGTCATGATTTCCCAACAGCTCCGTGAGTGCCTGAATGTCGACGAGACCTGCGCGGTCAACGGGGATACGCACTACCATTTCCGGTGCGAACCTGCCGCCAGAGAGGATGGCAGGGTGTTCGACGGCACTGACATAGAGCGTGGAAAGCAGGATATCGTGCCCCCCTGCGCTCATGTGTGGCGAAAGGGCGTGCGCAGCCGCCTCGCTCGCACCGGAGGTAAACATGACGCGTCCCGGCAATACGCCAAGCGCCTTGGCCACCTGTGTGCGGGCCGTTTCAACGCGTTTCTTGCGGTCCCTGCCTTCCGTGTGCACCGAAGAGGCATTGCCCGTCCCATCAAGCGCATCGATCATTGCTGCCCGGGCTGCAGGCAGCAGCGGCGCCGAGGCATTCCAGTCGAGATATGTGCGTTTTGCCAGCATCGGTGACCATTGGTTCAGGATCGAGTTGCTGGAAATTGCTCACATACCCCGTGTTGTCAACTCAAGCCGGATTTGCATGCGCCAAATTGGTCTCCATATACGTGCCAAGCGGGCCGTCGAGGCGTTTGCGGCAGCGCCATGTCGCAATTTCCTTGAATTTTGCGAGGCCGATTGTCTAAGAAGGGCGCTCAAGACCGCGGTCCCAAAAGGCAGGCGGCAAGTATCCCGCGAAATGGAGCAACAATGCCTGAAGTAATTTTCAACGGACCGGCCGGCCGTCTTGAAGGCCGCTATCAGCCGGGCAAGGAAAAGACTGCGCCGATCGCGCTCATTCTTCATCCGCACCCGCACCCGAAGTTCGGCGGCACGATGAACAACAAGATCGTGTACGACCTTTTCTACATGTTCAATCAACGCGGCTTCACGACGCTGCGCTTCAACTTCCGAGGTGTCGGCCGCTCGCAGGGCGAGTTCGATCACGGCCAGGGTGAGCTTTCCGACGCCGCAGCAGCGCTTGACTGGGTTCAATCGCTGCATCCCGATGCGAGCGGATGCTGGGTTGCCGGATTTTCATTCGGTGCCTGGATCGGCATGCAGTTGCTGATGCGCAGGCCCGAAATCGAGGGCTTCATCTCGGTTGCCCCACCGGCCAATCTTTATGATTTCTCGTTCCTTGCGCCCTGCCCCTCTTCCGGGCTCATCATTCACGGCGACAACGACCGCGTGGCTGTCCCCTCAGACACAGATGCGCTTGTCGAGAAGCTGAAAGCGCAAAAGGGCATCATGATCACCCAGAATGTCATCGAGGGCGCCAACCACTTCTTCACCGACCGTGTCGATGAACTGATCGAGGAATGCGGCCTCTACCTGGACAAGCGTCTTGGCCTTGTCGAAGGTGGGCAGGAAGAAACAATGCTGCTGCGCTAAGTCCGCAGATAGCAGTAATGCCTCTTTGAAAGGGCCGGAACGTCAAGCACGATCCGGCCCTTTCTTATTGGTTTTGACGGGCTTTTTGATCTTACCGGCCTTTTGTTGATCAGGGACAATGGATTTCCCCTGGAAAAACCGCATAATCGCTGATGGAGAGGAGATATTTCCGGTTCCGGAAGCTGCGTGGAGGCGGCGCCGGGAGAAGGACGGGACCGGGAATTGAGGTCATGGCCGCCGAAGAGCTGGCATTTTGTCAGGCGGCCTGACCGCTTTTTTGGGAGGAATACCGGTTGACCACTGCAGGGATTGGTTTCGCGCGGCCGCTTGAGTTTCTCAAGGTGAGGCAGCTGTCGGTCGAAGACTTCAAGGAGGCGTTTCGCGCCGGGGTATCCGATTTCATGAAAAAGCCGCTACTGAGCGGGCTTTTCGGCCTGATCTACGCAATTGGCGGCCTGTTCATCGTCTATGGTTTGATTATCGCCGGGCAGCCCTGGATGATCATCCCGGTAACGATCGGCTTTCCGCTCATTGCGCCGTTCGTCGCCGCCGGCCTCTACGAGATGAGCCGCCGCTACAAGCTCGGTCAGAGCTTCACCAGCGGCGATATCTTCTCCGTCGTTCTCAGGCAACGCGGGCGCGAGATGGGCTGGATGGCATTCGTTGTGCTGTTCATATTCTGGGTCTGGATCTATCAGATCCGCCTCTGGGTTGCGATTTTCTTCGGAACCCGGCCTTTTTCCTCTGTGGAGGGCCTGGTAGATGCCGTCCTTCACACCGGAAACGGCATGATGTTCATCGTGGTTGGATCGGTAGTCGGCACGTTTCTGGCCACCATACTCTTCACCTTCACCGTGACCGCCATGCCGGTACTGATGGATCGGGAAATCGACTTCGTGTCGGCGATGCTGCTTTCGCTTAAGACGGTAACGTCAAACCTGCCGCTGATCCTGGTATGGGGGGCGTTTATCGGCACGCTGCTGCTCATCGCGATGCTTCCAGCGTTCTTGGGGCTGATCGTCGTGCTGCCCATTCTCGGGCACGCGACTTGGCATCTGTACGAGCGGACCATCGAGGACACGAGCGCGGCGGCAGCCGGAGAAACTGCCTAGCTTTCTCGGCTCATTTCCCCGCCTTCGCCAATATTCCGCCCGTTACCGGTTTGCGGCAGCCAGTGGTTTCGGGAAATGTCAGCGGCAACCCTTTGAGCGAGCGGATCGCCAGATATGCCCAGGCCTCTGCCTCCATCGAGTCGCCGTTGAAACCGGCATCCTCTGCGGCAATGACCGTCGCCCTGTCGGGTTCGCAAAGCCGCATGAGATCGGCGAGAATGTTCCGGTTCAACCTGCCCCCGCCACACAGCACCCATGTGGCGGGTTTGCGCGGCAGATGTTCGGTCGCTCGGTAGATCGACCTTGCGGTGACCATGGCCAGGGTCCGGGCACCGTCGGCAAGCGGAAGAGAGCCAGGTTCCAAGGGCAAGAAATCGTTCCGGTCCAATGACTTGGGTACCGGTTGTTCAAAAAATGATTCAGCCATGTAGTGCTCGAGAACCTGGAGGACGACCCCGCCCTCCGAGCCAATCGCGCCACCGGCGTCGTAGGGTATTCCAGCTTCCGACTGCATCCACTGGTCGATCAGCGCGTTGCCGGGCCCGCAGTCGAATGCCGACAGTTCTCCCTCCGTACCCACATAGGTGATGTTGGAAAGGCCGCCGATATTCACGAAGGCCGCAGGCCGCTTGAATGTGCCTTGCGCGGCTGCAAGTGCCGCGTGGTAGACCGGAACCAGCGGAGCCCCCTGCCCGCCATGGACCATGTCATTGGCCCGCATGTCAAAGACCACGTCGCAACCGGTTTCCTGCGCCAACAGCCTTCCATCGCCCAGTTGGACGGTGAGTGCGCGTTCTGGACGATGCAGCACGGTCTGGCCGTGAAAGCCGATGACGTCGATCCCGCCTGACTGAATGCCCTCAAGCCTGCAGAATTCCTTGTAGGCTTCCGCGTGCCTGAGCGTGAGATCGCGTTCCAGTTCCTCCAGACCGCCCGGCCTTTGGTCGCGTGATGTAATCGATTTTGCGGTTTCGAGAGCTCGTTCGAGCCGGTCCCTGAAGGCAGGCTGGTAAGGGAAATGCCTCTCTGCACCCCGTTCAACAAGGCCTTCACCGTCGCTTCGGACAACGGCAAGGTCGATTCCATCCATCGAGGTGCCGCTCATCATGCCCAGCGCTGTCAGGATTTTTTCGGCGCGTCCTTGCATTCCAGCCGTTTCCACTCAATAAAGCCGTCGATTACAGCCAACGGCGCGCTGTTCCATTCGATCGCGTGCCGATTCACCAATCTGAACCTGCCAGAGCGTATACGGAAACACTTCCCATGTCCGGCTTCAAATCCGACTTCCTCAGAACCCTGCAAGAACGCGGCTTCATTCACCAGATTTCCGATGAAACAGGCCTTGATGAACTTCTGACGAAAGAAAGCACGAGCTGCTATATCGGCTTTGATGCAACCGCACCATCGCTGCATGCGGGCAGCCTGGTGCAGATCATGCTGCTCTACTGGTTCCAGCAGACAGGCCACAAGCCGGTTGCGCTGATGGGCGGCGGTACGACGATGATCGGCGACCCTTCGGGCAAGGACGAAAGCCGCCAGCTTCTGACGGTAGAGAAGATCGCGGAGAACAAGGCTGGTATCAAACGCGTCTTCTCGAAGTTCCTGAAGTTCGAGGATCAGGGCGGATCGGCCATCATGGCGGACAATGCCGACTGGCTGCTCAGCCTCAACTATGTGGATTTCCTGCGCGACTACGGCAGCCATCTGTCGGTCAACCAGATGCTTGCCCGCGACTCGGTGAAGCTGCGTCTCGAGCGCGAACAGCACCTCTCTTTCCTCGAGTTCAACTACATGGTGCTGCAGGCCTATGATTTCGTCGAACTGAACCGCCGTCACCGCGTGCGCCTGCAGATGGGCGGGTCGGATCAATGGGGCAACATCGTCTCCGGCGTGGACCTTGGCCGCCGCAAGGGAACAGACGAGTTGTTCGCTCTCACGACGCCTCTTCTCACCACTTCGTCAGGCGCGAAGATGGGCAAGACCGCATCGGGCGCCATCTGGCTCGAGGAAGAGATGCTGCCGGTCTATGACTACTGGCAGTACTGGCGCAACGCCGAGGATGCAGACGTGGCGCGCTTCATGAAGCTGTTCACAACGCTGCCCCTGGACGAGATAGAGCGCTATGCCGCTCTCGAAGGGGCAGAACTGAACGAGGCCAAGAAGGTGCTGGCGACCGAGGCGACAGCCATGGTGCATGGCCGCGAAAGGGCCGAACAGGCGGCAGAAACGGCGCGGCAGACCTTCGAACAGGGCATCTCCGCCGACACGCTTCCCTCGGTCGAGGTGGCTGCAGGTGACCTTGAAGCCGGGATCGGTCTTCTGACCCTCCTAGTGCAGGCGGGCCTTGCCAAATCGAATGGCGAGGCCAGGCGCCACATTCAGGGCGGCGCGGTCAAGATCAACGACGTCCAGATTTCGGATGAACGGGCGGCTGTTTCAAACGCCAACCGCGACGGCGATGGCAACATCAAGCTCTCGCTTGGCAAGAAAAAGCACGTGCTCGTCAAGTCCGCCTGAGTGGCGATTTTTTCCCGGCGCGTGCCAAAGCTATTGAACGCGGGACTTAGTCGGTAAATTCAAACGCCTTGCGGAATACGCCAGGCGCCATGACCGACATGGGATTGACGGCAATCCCCGGGTTCTTGAACGGTCCCTTCAATCGGTAGGTGATGCCGATGAGGCCGCTGTCCTTGCCATTCGACAGGATGTCGCCAACGATCGGGATGAGCCCGACGATCCTGCTGACCGCAAATGCCGGCATGAAGGTGCCGCGCAGGTTCATCCTCTCATTCTGGTCGTAGAGCATGCCCTCGAAAGTCATGCCGATCTGGCTGTTGCGCATCCTTCCCTTGTCGATCTGAAAATATCCCGGCCCCTTGACGATCGTGGCGCGGGCATCGTCGAAATCGACCTCGCTCGTGTTAAGGGAGCGCAGTTCGCCCGAGACACGCTCAAGATCCTTGTTCTGACCGGAGGCAGGCGCAGCGACCAGCTTTGCCAGCTTTTCCTCACCAACAATGCTGAAGTTGTCCAGCTTGACTCTGCCAGCAAACGGACCGCCTCCCTTGCGAACAAGCGTCGATTGCAGCTTGCCGCCACGCATCTTGGAATAGAAGTCGGCCAGTGCGAGAAGACTACCGGCATCATCAGACGTAAAGTCGAACTGCGTGGTATCGCCCGCACGCTTCGCGTCGATTGCCGTCGTGCCACCCCTTGCCGTGGCTCCGCGCATGACGAGCCTGTCCAGCAGGCCGCCGGACGTGCTGTAGTTCAGGACCACATTGCTCATCGTCTGGCGTGAAAAGCCGACAAGGGTTCCGAAGTTCGCCGTCAGGGAAACGTCCACGAAAGACTTCTCGCTGGCAAACCGGTCGCCATGCAATACCGTCTTGATCACGCTTCTGGCGTCGTAACGCTTGCCTGCGACATCAACCTTGTAGCTGTTCGCACTGCGGCTGATCGAGGCCGAAAAGCTGTCGTCGCCAAACAGCGTGACATTCGAAAACTTCGCCTTGTTCAGACCCGCTTTCGAAAACTCGAGCGACCCTTGCACGGAGAAACCGTCGCCCTTCAGCGAAAAACCTTCCAGCCGGTTCACACCGTTCGTGTTGGTCAGGTTGAATTCGGCGGTCGCGGGAATTTTCGCTCCCTTCGTCCATCCGATCCATGGCAGCGAGATATCCGCATTGCGCATGTCGATGCGATAGTGATCGGGCGAACCGGCCTTGCTATCGATTTCGACTTCCATCTGGCCCGTAATCACGGGTGCTACGGAAATTCCGTTCTTTGCCAGCACCTTGTGGTCCACAGTCGCCGTGACCGTGCGCTCCCGCCTGGACGCTGGTGTCGAACCGACCGGTTCGACCATGGAGAGTTCCACCGGATAGCCGTCAATCGTCGCGTCCCCCTTTACGCGAACCACCTCGGGCGTCGATTCAATGAACAGGTTGGCGTTGCTGATCTTTCTGCCGAAAAGCGGTTTTGAACTGCCTGCCTTCGAAAGGTCGATCAGAGCGTTCCAGCCAAGCATCTGCTTGCGTTTCGCCTGTTTGCGGGGATGGAAACGGAATGCAATTTCGGCGTTTGCCTTTCCCGAAACAGATGCCGGATCAAGAGAGATGGCCTTGCCAACCTGCAACGGCTGCGTGTTGGCGATTGCTGCAAGCGACGCGGCAGATCCGGACAGGGACACCTCGCCGGAACCGATGGCATCAAATGAGGAGGTATCATCAATCTCAAGCGTTGCGTTGTTCAGTTCGGCGCTCTGCGGGCCATAGCCTGCAAGGGGGCTGGAACCGATCTCGGCTTTGAAGCGGGTTCCATTGAGCCTGATCTCCCCGGAGGCCGAGGCAACCAGGGGAAGATCGCCCACCGTTCTGAACCTGAAATCCTTGAGTTTTCCGGTGATGACGACCTCATCGGCCGCAGGC
Organism: Nitratireductor sp.; assembly: GCA_020637805.1. Taxonomy (GTDB): domain Bacteria; phylum Pseudomonadota; class Alphaproteobacteria; order Rhizobiales; family Rhizobiaceae; genus Salaquimonas. The sequence goes on from JACKJU010000001.1 coordinate 459,959, forward strand.
CCATTGCCGGGACGGTACTGGGCAAGACGTCCAGGCGGTATGTCCAGATTAAAGCTCGCGGTCTCGATCTGACCTGCCTCGACGTTGTTCGCGACCCATTCCTTGGCCTTTGCACCGAGAAAGAAGGGCCACAGCTTTTCGGTTTCGGCTGCACTTAGCTTCTCGCCCTTCGCATCCAGGCGGATGCCGGGAGACTTGCCCGTGAGCACGATGTCCGCATCGCCGGAGAGATGCCCGCCATTCGCCGTGGCCAGCGCGATCTCATCGAGCCGGATGTTTCTTTCGGCCTTCTGCCAGGTTCCATGAACCCTGGCGGTTGCCTCTGCAAACCCGTCGCCGCCCATCAGCGCGCCAGCGGTTACCGGGTTTGCAATCAACTCGATCTCGGCATTGCCACCATATCCGGATACCTGATCGACCGGCCGAACGCCGCCCAGAAGAACAACGTTGACGTCACCCGCAGCGATCGTCGAGCGTTCCAGTTCAATCTGATTGCGGTCCGGGAACAGTTTCAGGTGAATTTCCGCGCTATCGATGCGCGTGTTGCGAAGACGCCCTATGCGCAGATCACCTTCGCCAACCGACAATACGGCGGTAGGAAAGGCTGATCCTTCCCCTGTAGAAAACGGCATCGACAGCGCAACGGAGAACTTGGAGTCGCTGCCCGCTCCGTTGGGTACGTCGAGGCCGGTCGCGGGAGACCGCATCCATTCAAGCGCGCTGAAAGGGCCGGCTTTCAGTTCAAGCCCGCCTGCACCGCCTTTCCCGAATGCCATCAACGCGGAAATCTCGAAATCGGAGCGATCCGTCAGTCCGCTTGCTTCCAAAAGGAGATCGCCGCCAATTGTCTTGGCGAGTTTGCCCTTTTCGATTGATACAGGTTCTGTTGAACGCCTGCCGAGGTCCAGACCACTGATGTAGAAATCCCGCACCTCGACAGCGCCGATGCGCCCGTCGCGGAATGGCTGTTCGAGCGCGGCCAGGCCTGCGCGAATCTTGTTCAGAACGGCCTCCAGGTGGGTTACCGGTTCTCCCTTCTTGATGAAGGCGGCCGCGTTGACCAATCCGCCATTGACAACAAAGCGGTTAAAATCGAGACCGCCAGACAGAAGGGAGAGCGGGTTGAAGCCCGCATTGACCTGATTGATCTCTGCGACCTTCTCGCCGGTGTTGCGGTCGGTGACCGTCACGTTGTCGGCGGACAAGGCGAGCAGTGTTGACGATTTCAGAGTGAAGCCGGTCTTGCCAATGCCAATCTCGAACCGGTCTCCCGCCGCGTTCTGAAGAAGTTCCACAACCTTGGCATTGATCGCCTCATTGCCGAATTTCTGGTCCTGCATCACGAGCAGCAGGCTACCGGCAGCAATCACGAGCAGGACGACGGGAATGAGTACGAGGCCAAGGGCTATGCGGACATGACGGCGCGCGCGGCGCCTGGGTTTCACCGTCATTGCCCGTGGGTTTTGGGCCCGCGAGTTCTGGGCCCGTGAGTTTTGGGCCGGTGAATGCTGGCCGGATGGAAAGCGTAGCGCGCTGGGTTCCGCCTGTGGTGGCACTGCCGGAGTTGCGGGACCGTCCGCTTGCGAAGGCGAAGGATGGTTCTTGATCTGATTTTGAACGCGCGAAGGCACACCCTGCCCATCGGACATGGCGCGCTGTTCGTTTCGCCCGGAACCGGACGAAGAATCCTTGTGCCTTCCGTTCAAATCTGCCCCGGAAATTTAAAGAGATCCGCAACGGCAGCCTGCCCTGCCTGAAATTGTCGCGAATCGTCACTTGCACGTACTTGAATATACCTGCATTTGGTCCAATTCAGGGCAATGGCCAGTGTCATTTTACGCGTGGAAGGAAGCGTGGGGTTTCTTCCATGGTATAGCGTGAATGCTGGCGTACAGGTTGATGGTGAATTTCCAGCAAGATGAATGGATGAGGTGTGAAGATGAGTGAAACCAATGTACCGCAGGAAGGTGACAAGGCACCGGATTTCGAGCTTCCGGCAAACGGCGGAAGAATGCTCAAACTCTCCGAAACCGGCGAGAATGGCACTGTGCTCTACTTCTACCCCAAGGATGACACATCTGGCTGCACCCGCGAGGCAATCGAATTCACGCAGGCATTGCCAGAGTTCCGCAAACTTGGAATCGCGGTGATCGGATTGTCTCCCGACACGGCAAAAAAGCATGACAAGTTTGCCGAGAAGCATGATCTGAAGGTCGATCTCGTCGCCGACGAGGAAAAGCAGGCACTCGATGCCTATGGCGTTTGGGTCGAGAAGAGCATGTACGGGCGCAAGTACATGGGTGTTGAACGTTCAACCTTCCTGATTGGCGCCGACGGCACGATCAAGCGTGTCTGGCGCAAGGTAAAGGTTGCGGGCCACGTCGAGGAAGTGCTGGAAGCCGCTAGAGACCTCTGAACCAAGTCTAACCGATCGCACGCCCGACTGAAACCGATGATCCGCGAAACGGCTTCCCTGCAGGATGCAGCCATTGCTGCCTTGCGCGAGTGCGACCCCATCGCAAAGTGTTCGCTGACACGGGACATGGCGGAGCGCTGGCGAAGACGCCGGCTTTCGCTTTCGGCACAACGAGCGGCAATGGTGCCGGAGCGGCCCGGACGCCCGGACAAGCCTGCGCTGGTGCCTCCGAACAGGGTACCGAGGCGTTCGCTCTCGTCTGCCCGCGGCAAGGCGGCATTGCTGCATTCGATAGCACATATCGAACTCAACGCGGTCGATCTCGCGCTCGACATCATTGCGCGTTTTGCGATTGTTCGCATGCCGAGATCGTTTCACGATGATTGGGTGCAAGTCGCTGATGAAGAAGCGAAACACTTCGCGCTCGTCACTTCCAGGCTGGGGGATTTCGGCAGCACTTACGGGGATTTTCCGGCGCATGATGGCCTGTGGGAGACTGCGCAGCGCACAGGCCATGATCTGCGAGCACGGCTTGCAGTGGTGCCGCTGGTGCTGGAGGCGCGCGGCCTTGATGTCACGCCTTCTCTCCTGCGCCAGATGGAAGCCATGGGTGATGAAGAGACTACCCGTGTTTTCAGGGTGATCTACGAAGACGAGAAGGGACACGTCGCAGTTGGCGCAAAGTGGTTCCGCTTCCTGTGTCACCGCGAGGGACTGGAGCCGGACGGCGAATTCAGAAGGCTGGTACGCGAGCATTTCCGCGGGCCGTTGAAACCGCCGTTCAACGAACTTGCGAGAGCAAGAAGCGGGGTTACGCCCGGTTTCTACCGCTCCCTTTCCTCTGCCGGCACCTGATTGTGCACTCCCGTGAAGGCAATGCTTAACGGCGGAACCGTTTGTTAACCATGTTCGGGGATAGTTGAATCGGTCGAAATGTAAATTCGGCCGGTTGCAACTCAGAACAGGTCATCGGCATGAATGAGGTAAGGGTTCGCGAGCCAGGTCAATTCGGACAACGGCGGCAAAACTCGATAACGATCACGTCCAACGGCAAGACCCGCGAATACAGGGTCCCCGCCTCGGTTCTGATCGGCTTTGTATGCCTGTTCTTTGTTGGCATTACCGGCTACATGGGCGCCACTGCCTACCTGATGTTCCGCGACGGCCTGATATCGAATTCCCTCGCCCGCCAGGCGCGTCTCAAGCACGAATATGAAGACCGGATCGCAGCCCTGCGCGCCAAGGTAGACCGCATCACCTCGCGCCAGCTTCTTGACCAGCAGGCCGTCGAATCGCGCGTCGCGGACCTGATGCGCCAGCAGGAAATGCTGTCTGGCCGCAACGGTGCCCTGAAAACCATCCTGGACAAGGCTCGCGCCAATGGTCTTGCACCAGCGGATGCGCCGGTCCCGACCCGCAATCCAAAGAACGCAGCTCTCGGTGAGACCGACCAGCTGACGACCGGCTCCATTTCGATCAGCAACAATGAAACCCATGCCTCCATTTCCCTGAGGGGAACGAGTGACGCCCTGCCTGGAACCGATTCCAATGGCATCTCGGGAAGTTCCAACATGCTTCTCGCCAGCACGCCGTTGAATGAAGGAGTGTTCGGAGAAGTTCTCGACCAGATCGGACAGGTTGCGATGGCCCAGAGGGACACGGTCGCCGCGCTACACAGGGCGGCTCACGACAAGGCGAGCCAGCTTGCCGCGCTGATGGAAGAAATACATCTTCCCGTGCCGGACTCCGCCTCGAGCGCCATCGGTGGCCCCTACATGGCCGCCCGCAACGACATGGATTTCGAGGACATGGTCGACGAGCTTTCCAATACGCTCGATGCCATCGAGAAACTTCGCAAGCGCGCGAATGCGGCACCGCTCGCGAACCCGGCGCCAAGCGCCGGCGTATCCAGCAATTTTGGCAACCGCAGGGATCCCTTTCTCAACAAGACCGCCTTCCATGCGGGTGTAGACTTCACGGCCCCCACCGGAACACGGGTTCATGCCACAGGTGCCGGCAAGGTTGTTCGCGCCGGGCGGGCCGGCGGATACGGCAACATGGTCGAGGTCGACCACGGCTACGGCATCACGACACGCTATGCGCATCTGTCGAAAATCGGGGTCAAGGTTGGAGACTGGGTAAGCAAGGGCGAAGTCGTCGGCAGGGTCGGAAGCACCGGCCGGTCCACCGGGCCGCACCTGCACTACGAGGTAAGGCGAAACGGCAAGCCAACCAACCCGATCCGCTTCCTCAACGCAGGCAAGAAGATTGCCAAGGTGCTGTAAGCGTACGGCAGAGTGTTAGAAAAGAAGGGACGCCAAAGCGTCCCTTTTTTGTTGCATCCGAAGTGCCGGCTGTCAGTCGATATCCTCGACTTCGCTATCGCCACCGGTGACCTGATGGATCAGCGATGCTTCCATGAACCGGTCGAGATCTCCATCCAGAACTGAATCAGGCGAGGTGTTTTCGACGCCCGTTCTCAGGTCCTTGACGAGCTGATAGGGCTGAAGAACGTAGGACCGGATCTGGTGCCCCCAGCCGATGTCGCTCTTGGAATCGTGCGCCTCCTGGATCGACTCCATGCGCTTCTTCATCTCAAGGTCGTAAAGCCGGGCGCGCAGTGCCTTCATGGCATTGGCGCGGTTCTGGTGCTGCGACTTCTCCGAGGACGTGACCACGATGCCGGTTGGCATGTGCGTGATGCGCACTGCCGAGTCGGTGGTGTTGACGTGCTGACCGCCCGCCCCCGAGGAGCGGAAGGTATCGATACGGATATCCTTGTCCTGGATGTCGATATCGACGTTATCGTCGATCTCGGGATATACCCAGACCGAGGAAAACGAGGTGTGGCGGCGTGCCTGGCTGTCATAGGGCGAGATGCGCACGAGACGGTGCACCCCGGATTCCGTTTTAAGCCAGCCATAGGCATTGTCGCCGCGAATGAGGATGGAAGCGCCCTTGATGCCTGCCTCTTCGCCATCCGAAATCGACTGGACCTCGACCTTGTAGCCGTTTTTCTCGGCCCAGCGGGTGTACATTCTGAGCAGCATGGAAGCCCAGTCCTGGCTTTCCGTGCCGCCGGCACCGGCATGGATCTCGACAAAGGCGTTGTTGCGGTCGGTTTCGCCCGAAAGCAGCGCGTCGACCTGGCGCTTGCCAATATCCGAATGCAACTCCTCAAGCGCCTTCTCGGCTTCGGCGACGATGTCGTTGTCGCCCTCTTCCTCGCCAAGCTCGATCATCCCGACATGATCGTCGAGTTCGCTCTGCAAGGCCTTGATGGTTGAAATGGACTTTTCGAGAAGCTGGCGCTCCCGCATCAGTTTCTGGGCTTCATCCGGTCTGTTCCAGAGTTCGGGGTCTTCCGCCTTCTGGTTCAGTTCCGACAGTCTTTTCAGGGATTTGTCCCAGTCAAAGATGCCTCCTCAGCAGCCCGACTGACTGCTTGATTTCATCGACGATGCTGTTGATTTCGGCGCGCATGATATCCGTTTGTCTTTTTGTATTTCAGCTTTCGCGGTGCTGGCCCGCAAATGTGCAAACCGGCACCTTCATAGGCAAGCAGCATTGCCAAGTAAACAGGCAAGCGAAGCCGATTTCGAATGATGCATGAGAAAGGCCGGCGGTCAGTACAGACCGCCGGTTCCAAGGGAGATGGCCCGGTTTGCCGCAGGCGAGACCGAAAGCCCCTCGGCGCCGATTTCGTCGAAGCCGATGACCGAGTAGACGCTTGGCGGTGCAGTACCCGGCTTGAACGCCTCCATGATGACATCGTCACCGCCAGCATCGGCCAGTAGCCCGGTCTTGCGGTGGATCGGATAGAGCTTGAGGCCCTTGGGAACGCGGAAATCCACGCTCTTGCCAGCCGTAGCCTCTTTCATGAACTCGATGAATACCGGGGCCGCGAGGTGACCGCCTGTATTGCCGCGACCCATCGGGCGCGGTGTGTCGTAGCCGATATATACACCGGCAACGAGATCCGGCGTGAAGCCAACGAACCAGGCATCCTTCTCGTCATTGGTGGTTCCGGTCTTGCCTGCGACCGGCTTGTCGAGTTCCTTCTTGACTGCAGGTGCCGTACCGCGGGTGACGACACCCTCCATCATGGAGGTGATCTGGTAGGCGGTCATCGGGTCGAGAACCTGCTCGCGGTTGTCGACAAGTTCCGGTTCGGGCTGGCCACGCCAGGAATCTGCGGAACAAGTCTCGCAGATGCGTTCCTCGTGCTTGAAAATGGTCTTGCCGTAGCGGTCCTGGATGCGGTCGATGAAGGAAGGCTTGATCTGCTTGCCGCCATTGGCAAGCACCGAATAGGCACCGACCATGCGCAGAACCGTTGTCTCGCCAGAACCCAGCGACATGGAAAGCACCGGCAGCATGTCGTCATAGATGCCGAAACGCTCGGAGTACTCTGCAACCAGCGGCATGCCCATGTCCTTGGCAAGACGAACGGTCATGAGGTTGCGCGATTTCTCGATGCCACTGCGCAGCGTCTGCGGACCGGCATAGTTGTTCGAGTAGTTCTTTGGTTCCCAAATGCCGAGCGCGCCACCCTGATCGACCTTGATCGGCGCGTCGAGCACCACGGATGACGGCGTGTAGCCGTTGTCGAGCGCAGCGGCATAGACGAACGGCTTGAACGATGAACCTGGCTGACGATAGGCCTGTGTCGCCCGGTTGAACTGGCTTTCGGAGAACGAGAACCCGCCTGCCATTGCCAGAACACGGCCCGTATGCGGGTCCATGGCAATGAGCGCGCCTTCGATTTCGGGAGGCTGCCTCAACTGGTATTCGCCCGGCTGATCGTCAGCAACTGCCTGAACGAAGACGATATCGCCAACTTGCAGAATCTGGTCTGCGGTCTTCACCGAACGGACCTTGCCGTTCTCGTCAACAATACGCGCGGCCCATTTCATGTTTTCGAACGTGATACGGCCAAGCTTGCGCTCGGACGACAATTCGCCCGAGGTTTCGCGCGCGGGCTGGAGACCGATGCTTACTTCCTGCTCGGAGGCAGCCAGCACTATGGCCAACTGCCATTCGGGAACATCGTCGAAGGATTTTGCGTCGCCTACCTTCTCGCCCCAGTCCGCTCCAAGATCGTCGACATGGCTCACCGGGCCGCGGAAGCCCCGCGCCATGTCGAATTTTTCCAGACCGTGCTGAAGTGCCGAGCGGGCGTATTTCTGCAAGGTGGGATCAAGCGATGTACGTATGGACAGCCCGCCTTCGTAGAGCGCGTCCTCACCATAGCGATCAACAATCTCGCGGCGAACTTCCTCGGAGAAGTAGTCGGCGGAGGCAAGATAGCTGGATTTGCGGCGCGGATTTACCCCGAGCGGCATTGCCTTTGCCTTCTCGCCTTCTTCCTTGGTCGCGTACCCGTTTTCGACCATTCGGTCGATAACCCAGTTACGGCGCTCGATCGCGCGATCAGTGTAGCGGAAGGGATGGTAGTTGTTCGGCCCCTTCGGCAGCGCGGCGAGATATGCTGCCTCGTGCAGCTTCAGTTCGTTCACCGACTTGTCGAAATAGGTCAGCGAGGCCCCTGCCACGCCGTAGGAGCCAAGCCCCAAGAAAATCTCGTTCAGGTAAAGCTCCAAGATCCGGTCCTTGGAATAGGCCTGCTCCATGCGCAGCGACAGGATCGCTTCCTTGATCTTGCGGTCGATAGAGCGCTCATTGGTCAGGAGGAAGTTCTTTGCTACCTGCTGGGTAATCGTGGATGCACCCACCGCGCGCCTGCCAGACCCGTAATTCTGGACGTTGACGACAACGGCACGCGCCAGGCCCGTAATGTCAATTCCCGGATGAGAGTAGAAGTTCTTGTCCTCTGCGGAAATGAAGGCATTCTTCACCAGCGCCGGGACCGCCTGGATCGGCAGGTAGAGCCTGCGTTCGCGGGCATATTCCGCCATTAGCGAGCCATCGCCGGCATGAACGCGTGTCGTGACGGGAGGCTCGTAGGCATTCAGGACTTCGTAGTCCGGCAGATCCTTGGCGAGGTCCGTAACATACCAAGCCACCCCTGCTGCCACGATGATGGCGAGCAGTGAGCCAATTCCAAAAAGATAACCGATCAGTCTGAGCATTTTGTCTTCTTTGCCTGCCGGGCCTGTATCCATCTCAAATGCATGCGCTTGCCCGGAACCAAATCATGGCCGGGCAATGTGGCAGGCATCTCAACTGCCGTTACGGCAGTTACGCCCTTATGCCCCGGATTCGGCACGATGTCACGGGCAGACACTGCGCATGACACACGCCAATGAGCCACTCGCTACACATCAATCGTGGCGTGAATCGGGTATTGCACATCCATTTAGCCGCAAACATGGTTAACAGCCATTAAAGAATTCAACTTCGCGGCAGTTGTGGCGCATGAACAACACTTGGCAGGCAGTTCTTTTTTCCAGTTCCTGCCGTTCGCCCTCACCTGCCGGCTGCTCTTACCGGCCTGGACCCCGTTGCTTGAAGAAAATGTCCACCGCCTTGGCGATTTCTGTCGCCAGGCGTTCCTGCCAGGCTTCATCCATGAGCATTTTCTCGTCTTCGCTGTTGGAGAGATAACCGAGTTCCAGCAAAACCCCGGGAACTTCCGGGTTCTTGAGCACCTTGAATGAGGCGGCGCGCTGCGGATTGTTGATGAGCCGGACATGCGGCTTGAGATTCGAAAGCAGGACAGAGGAAAAATGCTTCGAGAACCGCGTGGTTTCCCGCAGGGTCAGGTCGGCCAGAATATCGGTAACGTCATCCTGTGCCTCGGGCGCGGCAAGACCGGCGACGACATCCGCAAGGTTTTCCGAATCGGCGACTTCCGCCGCGAGGCTGTCGGTAGCCCTGCGCGCCAATGTGTAGATGGTTGCGCCGCGCACGCTGTGCTGCTTGAGGCTGTCGGCATGGACTGAAATCAGCAGATCGGCATTGAGATTGCGTGCAATGCGCTGGCGTTCCGACAGCGAGATGAATACGTCGCTGTCGCGGGTGTAGTGCACTTCGTAGCCGCCAAGTGCATCGATGCTGTCGCCGACCTTGCGGGCGACCTTGAGCGTCAGTTCCTTTTCCAGCGTGCCGTGGAGACCGATGGCACCGCCGTCGATGCCTCCATGTCCGGGATCGATCACCACCCGGTGTACCCCCGCGCGCTTTTCCGGCACGCGAACGCGATCGCCCTTGCGAACCACCGAACCGCTGCTGCCCAGAACACTGAACTGTTCGGCAAGGTTGCGCGTGAATTCCCCGGCCGAAACCGGTTTCAGATCAAGAACGAGCCGGTAGAAGCCGCTCTCCTTGACGGCCTCGAGTTCCTTGCTGTCCACGGCCGCCGGTTTGCTGAGTTCCAGCACGAGCCGGGCCTTGGTTTCGGAAACCGCGCCATGACGCAGACCGGCGACCAGCCCTTTCGCGGACATCGGTGCCTCGTCGGCAAAGCGGAACACTCCGTTGTCCAGTTCAACGACGAAGCGGTCGGGATTTTCCATGAAAAAGACGTTGAACTCGGGCTTGCGGTCGACTTCGAGGACGAGATGGGTGTTGCCACCCTCCTCGGTCAGCCTTCCGGCAAAAACGATGAACGGGCCTTGCTGTCCGATTTGCGCATCGGATGGAGCAGCCGTTTCAACGCCGGTAGCTGGCTCAACCGGATCGCTTGCAACTGCAGATCCAATGGAGAGCGGGCCAGTCGCGACCACACCCGCTGCCAGCAACAACGCCAATCCCCACCGGATCACATGAAACAGGGCAAATCTAAACAGGTCCAATTTTGCCAAACCGGTCTGCATCTGTCCTTTTCCGCATCTACCCGAATGCGAATCACTTGTTCATCACCGGCTCCGATTAAGTGATACGTCTTGAAAAGTCGAGTTTGGACGGCCCTTTCGCTCTGCCACACCAGACACACGCAACCAGCAGCAAAAGCTCCGTCTTGCAGCAGGCCGGTACCAATCGCAGGCCGCCGGACTTGCTTTTCCGGCGGGCATGACCTGTCACATTTAAGTCAGCCATACTGTCTTTTTTCTTGTAAGAACGGATTTGAAAGCTTAATTGTGCAAGTAGGGTCCAAAGTTTTGGAACGCGAGTTCCCTTACCGGTCCGGAGGGCTGCCCGGCGTGTTTTTGTCGGATCTGTCCCAACCGTTTTTCCGCACAGACCGGCGCTCCCATTCAACCGGAGAATTGCCAGGCGGAAACCGGAACCGGACGGCTGGCAGGAATTCCCGTTTAGTAGGCCCCGAGAGATTTCGTGTCACAATCCGCCGGACATGCGGAGTGCACCGATTGAGACGCCAGGCGGCACGGTCAGCAAAATGACACTGTGTGCCAGGCGCAATAAACGCCGGCAGGTCCGGCAAGTTAAACCGCCGGCGGGCAATCCCGATCCGGCATGGTCCAGAAACGTGACAGCGGCGCCGATGTTTGAAGCGGGTTACAAGAGAAATGGCAAGGCGAGCACCCCGACCGGGAATGTGCTCGCGGGCGCGCAATTGCGCCCTGCCCTTTCTTCGCCCCCCCGCAGGCAGCGCATCACACGCAACGTGGCAGGCGACTGCCGGATTTCCCTGAAGCGGCTGAAGCCGCCAGCCAGGGTATGTGAACTTGAATCCGAAAAACTGGCTCTGACATTCCTGTCCGATCCGGGGGGAAGTTCTTCCGGCTCCGCGCCTGCGGAGTATCTATTCAATGGCAAACAACAAAATGCTGATCGACGCCTCGCACCCGGAGGAAACCCGGGTCGTGGTAGTGCGCGGGAACCGGGTAGAAGAATTTGATTTCGAGGCGCAGGAAAAGCGCCAGCTTCGCGGAAACATCTATCTTGCAAAGGTCACGAGGGTAGAACCCTCGCTTCAGGCCGCATTCATCGATTATGGCGGGAACCGTCACGGCTTCCTGGCCTTCAGCGAAATTCACCCTGACTATTACCAGATCCCGGCAGCCGACCGGCAGGCCCTTCTCGAAGAGGAGGAAGAAGCCCAGGCAGCAGAGGCCGAACAGGAGAGCGACGAAGAGGAAGACCGCTCGTCGTCACGGCGTTCGCGCCGCCGCGGCCGCAAACCCTCCAACGATGCCTCGGCTTCCACCGACGATGCCGATGATTCTGACGATGATGGCGAGGACGAAGACGAGCCTGAAACCATCGCCTCGAACGCAGATGCCACCTTCGGCAGCGACGACGAGGACGGTGAGGTTGTGCTCGTCCCCGCTGACGAAGTGACCGGCGACGACGAAGACGACGATTCGGATGATGACGACGGCGACGGCGGCCGCAGCATGGCAGCCGTGATCGAGACCGATTCGATTTCCGAACCTGCCGACGAACCGGAAGATGGCGAAGAGCCTGCCGAAGCCTCCGCCGAGGACGAGAAGCCCAAGAAGCGGGCGCGCCGTTCTCCCCGCAAGAAAAAGGCCGATGAAGCCCAGGCAGACTCGGATAGCGCTGAAAGCGGAGAGACTGCCGAACCGGCTCCGAAGGCCGCAAAGGCAGCTTCGACCCGCAAGCGCCGCTCCAAGAAGGATGCCGAAGAAACCTCTGGTGAAGAGGAAGCGCCTGAGACGGCGGCAGATACTGCCGAAGCTGAGGAAGAAAAGCCGAAGAAGCGTGCCCGCCGCAGCCCGCGCAAGAAGAAGGATGATGCGGAGGCCGCTGAGGCCGAAGCAGCAAAATCCGATGACGAAGGCGCGGAGAAAGTTGAAGAAATCGCTTCCGCCGAGGCGGACGACAGCAAAGCTGACGGCGATGCGGATGCAGACACTGAAGCTGATGCGAGCGACGAAGGCGAAAAACGCAAGCGCGGACGCAAACGTTCCTCGCGTGGCGGACGCCGCCGCAACCGCAAGGGCGAGAGCACTTCTGGCAGCGATGAGGCTTCGGATGACGACGCGTCTTCGGCCAGCGAAAACGGTGCTGAAAACGGCAAGAATGGCGAGGAGTTCGAGAATGTCGGCGCAGCCGACGCGCTTGAAGAGGTACCACGCCGGGCTCGTCCACGCCGCTCCTACAAGATCCAGGAAGTCATTCGCCGCCGACAGGTGATGCTGGTGCAGGTGGTCAAGGAAGAACGCGGAACCAAGGGCGCCGCGCTGACGACCTATCTCTCGCTTGCAGGCCGCTACTCGGTACTCATGCCGAATACCGCTCGCGGTGGCGGCATCTCACGCAAGATCACCAACCCGGCTGACCGCAAGCGGCTGAAGGAAATTGCAGGCGCACTCGAAGTGCCGAAGGGCATGGGCGTCATCCTGCGTACCGCCGGCGCTTCGCGCAGTGCACAGGAAGTGAGCCGCGATTTCGACTACCTGATGCGGCTCTGGGAAAACGTGCGCAGCCTGACGCTTGCATCCACGGCACCCTGCCTCGTCTACGAGGAAGGCAGCCTGATCAAGCGGTCGATCCGCGACCTTTACGACAAGGATATCGGCGAAATCGTCGTTTCCGGCGAGGAAGGCTATCGTGAAGCAAAAGACTTCATGAAGATGCTGATGCCGAGTCATGCCAAGAACGTGAAGCTGCACAAGGGCGACCAGCCGCTGCTTTCCAAGTTCGGCGTGGAATCCCAGCTCGACAAGATGGTCACTCCGCAGGTGACCCTGAAATCGGGCGGTTACCTGGTCATCAACCAGACCGAGGCGCTGGTGGCGATCGACGTCAACTCGGGCCGTTCCACCCGCGAACACTCGATCGAGGCCACTGCCCTTCAGACCAACCTGGAAGCGGCGGAAGAAGTTGCCCGCCAGCTTCGGTTGCGCGACCTTGCCGGTCTGATCGTCATCGACTTCATCGACATGGAGGAGAAGCGAAACAACCGCTCTGTCGAGAAGAAACTCAAGGAATGCCTCAAGAACGACCGGGCACGCATCCAGGTTGGGCACATCTCGCATTTCGGTCTTCTCGAAATGTCGCGTCAGCGCATCCGTGCCAGCGTTCTGGAAAGCACCATGGAGCCCTGCCCGCATTGCGGCGGCACCGGCCATATCCGTTCCGGTTCCTCTTTCGCAATCCAGGTGGTGCGCGCCATCGAGGAACATCTGAACCGCAACTCGCGCAACGATGTGCTGGTGAAGCTGCATCCGGCAGCGGCGATCTACATTCTCAACCACAAGCGCCAGTCAATTACCCGTCTTGAAGACAGGTACGGCGTGGCCATCGAGTTCGAGACGGATGCATCGCTTTCGGGCCGCGAATTCAGCATTGAGAAAGGTGAGCCTTCCACGCGCGTACCGCAGATATCGCAGGTTGCCGAGGCAATCACGCCCATGGACATGGACGACAGCGACGACGACGGCGACGAGAACTTCACCGATATGGACGGCGATGCCGACAGCGGTGATGGCGATTCCGGTTCGGCTGCCGCCTCTGCTGGTGATGGCGGCGACGACAGCGACGGCGACCAGCGTTCGGGTCGCAAGCGGCGCAAGCGCCGTGGCCGCCGCGGACGCGGGCGTGACCGCGACCGTGATGATGAGGGCAATGAGGCCTCTGCCGGTTCTTCCCAGGATGATGACTCGGAAGGCGATGACGACAATTCGCCGGATGAGGAAGAACAGGAGGAACGGTCAAACGCCGAAGCGCCGGCCAACGCCGCAAGCGAAGCCTCCAGCAAGGCTGAAGTGGCCGAAGAAGTCTCCAGCGACGACAGCGGCAACAAGGCAGCCGAGGAACCCAAGGCAAGTGCCGCACCCGCGCGCAGCCGCAACACACGCCGCACCGGCAGGCCTGGCAAGAAGGTTCGCGAAGAATCTGAATCCGAGTCAACCGAAGCGGAGACGGCCACTGCCACGGATGCGAGCGAGGATGAACAGCGCGAGGCAGCTCCGCCACGAGCCCATGTTCGCCGCAATACCCGCAGGGTGAAGTCATCCGGCAACGGGGCTTCGCAGGATAGCGTGGATGGGTCGGAGAGCCCGGATAACGTAGCGGAGACTGTAGCGGAAGCCGAAAGCCCTGCTACGTCCAGCGAGACGCCCGCGGATGAAACGCCCGAGAACACTCCTGTTGCAGAAGCCGCTGACGAGAGCGAAACAACCGCACCGGCAGAAAACACGGAAAGCCCGGAAGAAGGTGCCGAAGGTGACAAGAAATCCGGCTGGTGGGGCAAGGGCGGATTTTTCTAGGGCGCATAGGCTGCGCAATCGCGATAGTTTACTTTGTGATTGCACCTGATCGGAAAATTACGGGAAAGCGGCGGCTCGGGCTGCCGCTTTTTCGTTTCAAGCCAGACCGGAACAGTTGATCTGCCGTGTTTGCTTCCTTGCCGCCACCTTGTCGCCAAGAATGACGTGCCATACATTGGAAAGACACCAACACCAGCTGTTCCCGATTTGAAAACCCTTTCCCCATCCCTTTCTGCACGACTGATCTGCGCCGCGCTCGCGATGTGGATAGCTGTGCTCCTGCCCTGGATCGCCAATGCCCAAGGCAAGCGTCTCGCGGTTATTCGCGATGCGGAGATAGAGGCATTGCTTTCCGACTATTCCGCCCCGATTTTCAAGGCGGCAGGAATCCGGCCCGGCGAAATCCAGATCCACATCTCCATGGATGACGCGTTCAACGCCTTCGTTTCCGGCCGCCACATGGTGATCAACACGGGCGCAATACTGCAGACAGAGGAACCGAACGAACTGATAGGCGTCATCGCCCACGAAGCCGGGCACTTCATAGGCGGCCATCAGGCGCGGCTTCGCCAGCGCGTTGATTCGGCACAGTTTCTCGCGGTCGTGGGCGTGTTGCTTGGTGCCGGAGCCGCTGCGATGGGCGGCGATGCGGGAAGCGCTGCCGGCCAGGCGCTGCTTGCGGGCAGCCAGACAATGATCATGCGCGATCTGCTTGCCTATCGCAGGGACGAGGAAATCGCCGCAGATCAGGAAGCGATCAAGCTCCTGGACAAGACCGGCCAGTCCGCATGGGGCCTTGTAGCCTCCTTCCAGCGCATGGACCGGCAATTGATTTTCACCACGATGCCGCGCAATTCCTACCTGCAAACGCACCCTTTCCCGCGCGAACGTGTGAAGCTCCTGGAAAACCTCGCGGCTTCGAGCAAGAATTTCTCGCAGGTCGATTCTGCCAACCTGCAACTTCGCCACAAGATGGCTCAGGCGAAGATCCTCGCCTATTCGGATGGCATTGGCGGGATCCAGCGCAAGTTCCGCGACCACCTGACCAGCGCCCCTGCCCGCTATGGCCTGGCCATTGCCCAGTTCCTGCAAGGCAAGACGGCTGAAGCGCTCGGTGGAATAGACAAGCTGATCTCCGAGCAGCCGAAGAATCCGTATCTCTATGAAATGAAGGCAGAAATTCTGCTGCGTGCCGGCCGTGCCAAGGAGGCTCTCATCCCCATGAAGAAGGCAGTGAGCCTGGATACCCACAAGTCCGGTCTCATGCAGATCATCGAGGGAACGATTCTGTTCCACACGGGCGACAAGGCTTCGATCAGGGAAGCCATCCGCCTGACCAAGGTAGGTTTGGTGCGCGATCCTGACACGATCCAGGGATATTCCACGCTGGCCAGGGCATATGCTGCACTGGGTGACGAAACACTGGCTCTGGCGGCATCCGCCGACGAGCAGTTTCTTGCCTCCAATTTCAAGCAGGCAAAGGAATATGCGCTTCGCGCTCAACAGAAATTGAAGAAGAATTCACCCGAGTGGCTTCGCATGCAGGATATCGTCCTGTACAAGCCGGAAAAGAACTGAACCCGGCGGTGAGCCGGACCGATCCAGGAAGCAAGGCATGAACAATCGAGTAAAATTCAGCAACCGCATTCTGAGTGGCGTGGCAGCAGTTGCGCTGGGCATTACGGCGGTTATCGGTGCGCCTGCCAATGGCGCCATGGCGCAGGATGCCAAAGCCATGGACAAGAGCGCCGTTGAAAATATCGTGCGCGACTATCTTCTGGCCAATCCTGAAATCCTCATCGAGATGCAACAGGCGCTCGAAGCAAAGCAACAGGAAGCCCGCCAGCTGTCCCAGGCCAAGACACTGGAAGAGCAGCACGACAAGATATTCAACTCGGAAAACCAGATGGTTATCGGCAATCCGGACGCCGAAATCTCCATCGTCGAATTCTTTGACTACAATTGCGGCTTCTGCAAGCGCGCGCTTGCGGACATGGACAAGATGGTCGCCGAGAACCCGGATGTGAAGTTCATCATGAAGGAATTCCCCGTGCTCGGCGAAGGCTCGCTTCAGGCTTCGCAGGTCAGCATGGCGATCATGCATGAATATCCGGAACTCTACGCAGAGTTTCACCGCAAGCTTCTGGGCGGAGCCGGCCAGAAGGACGGACAGCGTGCCCTCGCTGTAGCCGGCGAACTGGGTGCCGATGTCCAAAAGCTCAAGGCTTCCATGGCGCATGACAAGAACACCGACGCCCTGCGCGAGGTATATGCGCTAGCAGACGGACTTGGCATTTCCGGCACCCCGTCCTATGTCATTGGAGATGAAGTCGTTTTCGGCGCGGTGGGATATGCCAACATCCTTCCGAAGGTCGCCAACATACGCCAGTGCGGCAAGACCGTCTGCTGACATCCAGGAACCGGACCTGCATGAAATGGGTGACGCCGTCCGCCGCCACCGGCACCACCCGTGGCGGTTGTGCGCAAGCGCTGCCCATGTTAGCCATCTTGTTGAAAAATGGCCGGTTTGATCAGATCAGACCGGCTTTTTCCTTTCTTTGGGCGGTTTGCACAGGTATAACACCGCAGATTTTCAGGCGCTGATCAGCCGCACGCGGAAACATTTTCCGGTTAGTTCCGGGAGGCTCCATTCCCGGTCCGGGCTGCATTTCAGCATACGGTACAGGCAGGGGCAGCTTTCGCCGAAGCGAAAACGGGGCCTTACCCAGATATGGAAAGCGACATGTCAGCAAAGAACAAGACGATCGATCAGGAAGTCATCCGCCAGCTTGCCGAACTGCTCAAGGAAACCGGGCTTTCGGAAATCGAGGTTGAACAGGACGACCTGCGCATCCGTGTTGCCCAGAACTTCGGCCCCGCGCCGGTTCACGTGTCGGCAGCTCCGCAAGCTGCTGCGGCCCCTGCCCCGGCAGCAGAGCCTGTTGCCCCGGCATCCCCGGAGAAGCATCCAGGCGCGGTCACTTCGCCGATGGTGGGAACGGCCTATCTTTCGCCGGCACCTGGCGCCGACCCGTTCATCCAAGTTGGAGACAGCGTCAAGGCGGGCCAGACGGTTCTCATCGTCGAGGCCATGAAAACCATGAACCAGATTACAGCGCCGAAGTCCGGCAAAGTCAGCGCCATTCTGGTGGACAACGGCCAGCCGGTTGAATACGGCGAAGCCCTCCTTATCGTCGAATAGGATCGGGCAGCGTTCATGTTCAACAAGGTCCTGATAGCCAACCGTGGCGAAATCGCACTGCGTGTCCTGCGTGCCTGCAAGGAACTCGGCATTCCGACTGTCGCGGTTCATTCCACCGCTGACGAGCATGCGATGCATGTGCGACTCGCTGACGAGAGCGTTTGCATCGGGCCGCCAGCGTCGAAAGACAGCTACCTGAACATGCACGAGATCTTGGCAGCTTGCGAGATCACCGGTGCAGATGCAATCCATCCAGGCTATGGCTTCCTGTCGGAGAACGCCAAGTTTGCCGAGATTCTCGAAGCCCACGACATCACCTTCATCGGGCCTTCTGCCGAGCACATCCGCACGATGGGAGACAAGATCGAGGCCAAGGTCACGGCCAAGCGCCTGGGCATTCCGGTAGTTCCGGGTTCCGATGGCGGTGTGAGCGATCCGGCCGAAGCCAAGCGCGTTGCTGCCGAGATCGGCTATCCCGTAATCATCAAGGCCGCTGCCGGCGGCGGCGGACGTGGCATGAAGGTGGCCGAAAACGAGGCCAGCCTGACGCACGCCCTGCAGACCGCCCAGTCCGAAGCTGGAGCAGCCTTCGGCGATTCCTCGGTCTACATCGAGAAATACCTTGGCAAACCGCGCCATATCGAGGTTCAGGTGATGGGCGACGGCAAGGGCGGCGGCATCCATCTGGGCGAACGCGACTGTTCGCTTCAGCGCCGCCACCAGAAGGTTTGGGAGGAGGCGAATTCTCCCGCCCTCAATACCAGCCAGCGCGAAAAGATCGGCGAAATCTGCGCCAATGCGATCAAGGGAATGGGCTATTCCGGTGCCGGAACCATTGAATTCCTTTACGAAGGCGGAGAGTTCTACTTCATCGAGATGAACACGCGCCTTCAGGTCGAGCACCCAATCACCGAAGCAATCACCGGGATTGATCTGGTCAACGAACAGATCCGGGTCGCCTCGGGTGCCGGGCTGTCGGTCACACAACAGGACGTCACCTTTTCGGGTCACGCCATCGAGTGCCGCATCAATGCAGAGCATCCGGACACATTCGTGCCCTCGCCCGGCCGGATCAGCTACTACCATCCGCCCGGCGGGCTGGGCGTTCGCGTCGATTCCGGCGTGTACCAGGGCTATTCGATCCCGCCATATTACGACAGCCTGATCGGCAAACTTATTGTCCACGGGCGCAACCGCATCGAATGCCTGATGCGCCTGCGCCGCGCGCTGGACGAGTTTGTGGTCGATGGCATCGAGACCACCCTGCCCCTGTTCCGTGATCTGGTACAGAACAAGGATATCCAGGACGGAAACTACGATATCCATTGGCTGGAGCACTACCTGGCAGACAAGCGCGCCTGAACGAGCACTCGTTCCGCCTGGTCGAATACGGTCCTGCGCTCTTTTGGCTCTGGAAAAAATCAGCTATTGCAGAAGTTTCACTGCCTCATGCTGCATGCATTGGGCGCTGTGACACTTGCAAACCTATCGGGGAAGACCGGCTTCAATGACGGGACACCAGGACCTGATGTTCGAGATCACGCCTCAAGTGCTGCTCAAGGCATATGCCTGCGGCATCTTTCCGATGGCCGAATCCGCGGACGATCCCGGACTGTTCTGGGTCGAACCCGAAATGCGTGGCGTCCTCCCCCTCGATCAGTTTCACATACCAAAAAGCCTGCGCAAGATAATGAAGCGCAACCCGTTCGAAGTGCGCATCGACACGAGTTTCGAGGCCGTTGTCTCGGGCTGCGCGACGGGCACCGGTGAACGGTCCAAGACCTGGATCAACAAGCGCATTCG
>JACKJU010000010.1 GCA_020637805.1 Nitratireductor sp.
GAATGATTTCTGGCCGGTCGCAAAAACACGAACGCCGAAACCTTTCAGCTCGTCGCACCAGAGGAAGTAGTCCTTCTCGCCCGGCGGGCTTTGGTCGATCAGACGCTTGGAAATTTTCGGCATGGCAGCGGTCCCGCACGGAAGCAATACGGAAGCAAAATCAGCGAAAAGTCGGAAATCTCAGTCCAAAGCCGTCAATCGTGATATTGCTCTAACATCATGATTATAATGGTATTTTCCAAATATGGCCATGTTTGGGAACAGTGCGAAAAACACCTAAATGCCCGCTCCGAAGGCAGAGGTCACAGGTTCGAATCCTGTCGGGTGCGCCACTTCGGTTCATGTGCACAAACAGCTTGTGAAACAATAGTCGCAGTTATCATCATGGCTCAGCCGGCTGACATTCGGCACAAGATGACCCTTCGTCATGATCACAGCATCGCCGAAATGGCATGCGCAGTCTCTTTTACCTTTTCGACAAGCATCCTGTCGGGGTGAAGATTGAATTCGTGTCCGGACAGGTTGATGGCGGCAACGTAGTGACCATCCCGGCCCACCAGTGGTGCGGCGATGGAATAGGTACCTGGCGCAATATGCGATCCCTGCGCGATGTATCCGCGCTTCCGGTCAGCCGCCAGAAGCTTCTTCAGCGCCTCGAGCGACCCCGGGGCAGCGCGGCTGACTGACCTGAACTCGTAATCCGAAAAGCGCCGGTCGAGTTCCGCTTCCGGCAGATCGGACAGCAGAACCCGCCCCATGGTCGTGGAAAAAGCCGGCAGGCGAGAGCCGACCGGCACGTTCGATACCATCGGGCTTGGTGAAAGCGAGCGATGCACATAGACGATCTCTGTGCCATCCAGCACCGAGACATGCACGGTGAAGCCCGTCTCGTCGCGCAACCGGTCAGCGGGCTGCCGCGCGATCTCGTTGACGTCCAGCGAGGCAAGGTAGCGGTATCCCAGATCCATTACCCTGGGAGCGAGGCGGTAACGGTTGCTCACCCTGGACAGGTAGCCTTCCCGCTCGAGCGTCACCACAAAACGGTAAGCAGCTGAACTGGTCACCGAAATCGCCTCGGCGATTTCCGACAGCGTCATCTCGGGGTGTTGGTGGTCGAAGCATTGCAGGATGGCAAGCCCGCGGACCAGAGAGTTCGATGTGTAATCCGGTTCCTTTGCCATGGTTCCCCTACCCGCCTTGCAATGGCCTGTCCTGCCATTGGCCAATGACTATCTTTCCGCCAGCCGTTTGCCCACTCGTGACATGGCGGCAGCATATTCGGCGAGGATATCATCCTCGCCTGAATGGCGCCCGGCACTCAACACCTTCTTGCCGAGCACGCATACATCTCCAACGTGGAAACCGCGACCTGCAAAAACGTGAAAATCCAGCGCGGACTCATCTGCGACCGCACCCATGCTTCCAGGCTCGGGCGAAACCAGCTCCACGAAACTGGCCATGCCTCCTGGCGCAATGCCATTTTCGGGCCGGCCAGCTGCGCGCGCGCCTCCCTGAACTGCCCGGTTCCACAGATTTGCCGCAACATGCGGCTGGCCGGACGATGCCAGAACGTTGCGTTCAAGATGCTTCAACCGCTGGCTGTATTCGAGCTGCTGCAATTCCTGCGCCGCACAGGTGGATATGTTCGAATCTGAACCAATGCCGAAGACGCCTTCTTTTCCAAGATAATCGACCGCACGGAACACGCCGTCTCCCAGATTTGCCTCGGTCATCGGACACAATCCAACGGTCGCTCCCGAACCGGCAATCATGCCCACTTCCTCATCGTTCAGATGGGTAGCGTGAATGAGACACCAGCGCCGGCCCACCGGCGCCATGCCAAAGAGTTGCTCAACGGGACGGCGCCCATTCCATGCCAGCGCGTCCTCCACTTCCTTGACCTGCTCCGCAACATGGATGTGAACCGGGCAATCCGGGAGCAGGCTCTCGCGCAGGTCGAGAAGACTCGACATCTCGTCTTGCGTGACCGCGCGCAGCGAATGCGGTGCGATACCAAGCGTATGTCCCTTTGCCGAAGCAACCGGCTTCAGCGCATCAAGCATGGCGGCATAGCCGTCGATATCCTGAATGAAGCGGCGCTGCCCGTCCGTTGGCTGAAGCCCGCCGAAGTTTGAATGGGCATAGAAGACCGGAAGATGGGTAAGATCGATCCCCACTGCTTCCGCTGCCTCGAAGATCGCGAGCGACAACAGCTCGCGTTGCCCATACTGCGATCCATCAAGATCGTTGTGGACGTAGTGAAATTCGACGATGCCCGTATAGCCGCCTTTCAGCAGTCCCAGATAAAGCCTGGCCGCTATTGCCCGAATGTCCTCTGGCGAAAGAGTGAGCGCGAAGAAATACATGATGTCGCGCCATGACCAGAAACTGTCTACCGGATTGCGCCGCACCTCCGGCAATCCGGCCATCGCATACTGGAATGCATGGCTGTGCAGGTCGGTTATCCCCGGAACTACCGGATTTTCGTACACCGGCAATCCCAGCGGATTTCCGTCTTCCTCCAACGCCGAAATGATTCCATCCTCGGCAAAGGTTACCGAGACGTTCCGCTTCCAGCCCTCCGGCGTTAGCGCGAGGCGAAAATGCGCGCCGTCCATTCTGTTGTTCGTCATCAGTTCGACTTCTCCAGAACCGGTGAAAAGGAAACCATCGCCGCCACAAGCGCGTAAAGCGCCTCCTTGAGACGGTCGGCCTTTTCCGGGAGATAGGTCCATGGGCTTTGTTCGAGCATGTAGCATTCCTGCGCGATCTCTATTTGAAGCGCATGCACGTTTCTCGCCGGATTGCCGTAATATCGGGTGATGAAACCACCCTTGAAGCGGCCATCGCGCACGGTGCTCAACCCGCTCGCCTGAAGCGCGGAAAATGCCGCGTCGGAAAGCGCCGGATCGCAGCTCTTTCCCGAATTCGTGCCCAGATTGAGGTCCGGCAGCCGGCCGTCAAACAACCTCGGAATACGGCTGCGGATCGAATGCAGATCAAGTAGCACACAGTAACCGTGGGCGTCGCGTATTCGCTCTATCTCGCGCGCCAGTACGTCATGATAGGGCTGCCAGTACCGCTTCACGCTTTCAGCGCGGGTTTGCGCGTCAGGCTCCGCACCTTCGCGGTAAAGCGGCTCACCATCGAAATCGGTTGTCGAAATCAGTCCGGTTGTCGGGCCGGAATAAAGGGGCGCGTCGTCACTGCCCCGGTTTAGGTCCGCCGCATAGCGGGTCAGTCGCGCTGTCATGAGGCTGGCTCCGGGCGGCAGGATGTCCCGGGCAATCCGGTCCATGTGCCAGTCGGTATCGCGAAGGTCGCAGGCCTCCGCACGCAGGCTTTGCCTAAGTCCGGCAGGAATATCCGTACCGGCATGTGGCACGTTCAAGAGAATTGGAGAGGTACCCTCTGACAAGTCGTACAGTGGAGGGTTGCCAGAATCGTCCATGAATTTTCCTTTCGCATCTAAAAACAATTATTGACATATGAAATACATGCGTCAACATGGAAATGCCTCTTCTTCCCGGCAGACGCATCCTCCCTTGCGTATGCAGCGGGAGCAGACCTGAAGATGTCCCAGAGACAAGGAGAACACCCCATGAAATTTTCCAGGCGCCAGTTTCTTGGCACTACGGCCGCTGTTGCGGTTACCGCACTGGCAACGCCCGTATTCGCGGCAGGCCGCACTTTTTTCGGCATCGCAACCGGCGGCACCGGCGGCACCTACTACCCGCTTGGCGGCATGCTGGCCCAGCTTATCTCGAACACCGCCGAACTGCCTGACACCAAGCTTTCCGCTACCGCGGAAACGGGCAACGCCTCGGTTGCCAACGCCCAGCTTCTCGGCCGTGGTGAAATCGAGTCCGCATTCGCTGCTGCCGACATTCTCGACGCGGCCTACAAGGGCAAGAACCAGTTCGACGGTGCAGCCCTGACCAACCTCCGTGCAATCGGCGCTCTCTATCCTGAAACCGTCCAGCTTGTCGTGCGCGCCGACAGCGGTATCGAGAAGTTCGAGGACCTGAAGGGCAAATCCATTTCTTCCGGCGCACCGGGCTCGGGCCAATGGCAGCTTCTGGGCGACCTTCTTGAAGCCCACGGCATGAAACGCGAGGACATCTCCGAGGATTTCTCCTCCTTCTCGCAGTCCGTCGACAAGATCAAGGACGGCAACCTGGACGCATCGCTGATCACCGCAGGCCTTCCGACCTCTTCGGTAACCGACCTGGCCAATGGCCATGACATCCGCATCGTTCCCCTGAACGGTCCGGCGATCGCAAAGCTGCAGGAAAGCCAGCCTTACTACGCGAACTCGGTCATCGAGGCCGGCTCCTACAAGGGCGTCGATGCCGACGTGGAAACCCTCGCTGTTCGCGCGATCTGGGCAACCCATGCGGAAGTTCCCGAAGATATCATATACGCCGTCACCAAGGCGCTTTATGAAAACACCGAAACGCTTGGCAAGGTCCACCCGATGGGCAAGCGCATTTCGCTCGATACCGCTCTGGAAAGCGTATCCATCCCGGTCCATCCCGGTGCGGAAAAATACTACGCGGAAAAAGGCGTTTCCAAGTAATGTCCCTGCGCAGGACTTGCCTGTGCAAAACAGGAATGGCGGCTTTGGCCGCCATTCCCTGCTTTCTGTCAATCTCTCGGCCTGCAGATGCAGAACCTGCAAGATACTGGCTATGCCTGACAGAGACGCGCGGCGAACAACGCGAAGTCAAACGCCTGCCGCTGGCTGATGACGGCACCTTCAAACTGAGCTTCATCCATTCCGTTTCGCGTACGCCCGTGACCGACACCTATCGCGTGATCGAAGGCGAAATCGTTCAGACCTCCGAGATTTTCATGGCCCATGGTGCGGGCCTTCCCTCGATTTCCGACGATGTGGACGCCACGGGCTGGCGTCACGAGGATGGACACTTCATAATCGAGATGAACCGGCATACCGGCCCGATTCCACTGCGCATTCAGGCGCAGTTCAAGAATGCATTACACACCAACGGAACAGAACTGGCGCTTGCCAGTCTGGGCTATTCGGCACTGACCCTTGCCCCATGCGACGAGGAAAAAGACATTGAGCCAGCAGACACCTCAAACTGACAACCGGGGCCACACGGCGGCCGACGGCGATCACGAATTCACCGTAGATGAAGTCGAGGCGCTGGTTCGCGAATACGATTCGGAATCGAATTTCCGCAGGCTTGCAGGTCCGACCGCCGTGCTCGTGACCGTCGCTTCGGTAATCCTGTCGCTGTTTCACGTATACACCGCCGGATTTGGCCTTCTGAACGAGGTGATGCACCGCACGATCCACCTGAGCTTCGTCATGGGGCTGATCTTTCTGGTGTTCCCGCGCAAACGCGCCATTCCCAGCATGCGAATATGGGGCGAATCGCTGTTCTTCGCGGTTTTCTACCTCTACCTGCTATATGCCATTGCCAACGCCCTGCCCCCCAGCACGATCAAGACTGTCTTCATTGCTGTCATGCTCGTGCTCATTGCCCTGACCTTGCCTTTCAACCGTCCTGGTGCCGATCCGGAAAAGGTCGCGCTGCGCGATTGGGTATTTGCCGCCTTCGGCGCCGGGTTCTCCGCCTATCTTTCGGTCTTCTTCCACTACATCTTCATCGAGAACGTGGGTAATCCGCCCGAACCAGCCTACATGATGGGCCTTATTGCAATCGTCATGACGCTCGAAGCAACCCGCCGGACGATGGGTCCCACTCTGGCCTATATCGGCGTTGCCTGCCTGCTTTACGCGCTGGCCGGGCCTTATCTGCCGGGAATCCTGGCTCATCGCGGCTATTCAATCACCCGCATCATCAACCACCTCTTCGTTGGCACAGAGGGCATTTACGGTGTTGCGGTCGGTGTGGTCGCTACCTACGTATTCCACTTTGTGCTCTTTGGCATCCTTGCCCAGATGAGCGGGCTGGGTCAGCTATTCATCGACCTTGCGACCATCATTGCAGGGCGGGCATCCGGCGGCTCCGCCAAGGTGTCCGTGGTCTCCTCCGGCTTTTTCGGAATGATTTCCGGTTCGCCGATCGCCAACACCGTCACAACCGGGGCATTCACCATACCGCTGATGAAGAAGTCCGGGTTCTCCGGCCGGTTCGCCGGCGCTGTCGAGGCTTCGGCCTCGTGCGGCGGACAGATTACACCGCCCATCATGGGGGCATCAGCCTTCGTGATGACGGAAATGCTGGGCGTTCCCTATAACGAACTCATCCTGATCGCCATCGTGCCAGCCGCCTTCCACTACATCGCCATTCTCCTGATGGTGCATCTGGAAGCCAAGAAACTCGGCCTCCAGGGACTCTCTTCCGATAAGATCCCGCAATTCACCGCTGTTCTGGCCAAGTCGTGGCACCTGTTCATTCCGCTTGCCGTGATGGTGGCGATGCTACTGATGCAGTACACGCCGTTCCTGGCCGCGTTCTGGGGCATCATTTTGACCATCGTGTTCAGCTACGTGCCAATGGTCATGCATGCGTTGGGCAACACGACGATGGATACGTCTACGGTGTTGACGCCTCCGCGCCTGGTTCGCGGCTTTGAAGACGGCGCCAAGTTCGCGCTTGCCATCGGCGCCGCCTGCGCGTGCGTAGGCTTTCTTCTAGGCATGACGACACTTACCGGGCTTGGTTTCAAGTTTTCTGCCGCCGTGGTTCAGCTTGCCAGCGATCTCGCCTCCGTTGTCACCGCAATCGACTTCACCGGACTGCTCTCAGAAAAGGGAATGGCGCTCTTCTTCGGACTGATTTTCGTGGCGATTGCCTGCATCATCATGGGAGCGGGCATCCCCACCACGCCGACCTACATAATCCTGGCTTCGATTGCCGCACCGGCCCTCATGGAATTTGGCGTGCCGCTCATCGCCACCCATTTCTTCGTTTTCTATTTCGGGGTTCTGGCAGATGTCACACCGCCGGTGGCGCTCGCCGCATATGCGGCCGCAGGTCTCGCCAGGTCTGAACCAATGACGACGGGCACCACCGCGTTTAGACTTTCAATGGGCAAGGCGCTCGTACCATTCATGTTCGTCTATGCGCCCAGTCTTCTTTTTGTCGACTTCACCTGGCCCGAATTCTTGACCGCGCTTCTTTCCGGGTTGATGGGCGTACTGGCGCTCTCCGCTGCCTATATTGGCTGGTTCCGGCGCGAACTGGTGCTGTGGGAAAAGATTGCTCTCACGCTGGCCGGGCTGTTGCTGATCTCGACCCATTGGCTCGCCATTGCAGCAGGCGCACTGGTTACACTGTCCATTCTGCTGCGGCCTGCAGGAATGCGGGCACACGCCTGAATTGCCATCTGGCGGCGCGCGTGATTAGTGCGCCGGCCAAAAGATCCGTTTGAAGGCGGCATGCTGAAAAGCTTGAAGATGCATTTCGGGCATTTGGAGACAACGCCCGTCCTTCATTCGTGATTCAGTCGCCGTGCCGCCGTTTGCAATGCATGCCACAGTGAACCTGCAAGCGAGCGCATGCCCATCACGGCCAACCGGTCTTCTGCGCGACGGATAATGAACACGCTCATGTGTTCCAGCCTTGTCCGCGTGGCTCTGCCGGGGCCGAATGCGGCTGTATCGATATTTACGAGTTTTTCCATCAACGCCCGGACAGGTGCTCCGCCTTCCTGCGAAGTGATTTCGAAATCGACGAATGCATCGGTCTGTTCGGTCACTGAACATCCCGGTGCAAGCCTGCTTACCTGATGTAAAAAGTCCGCAGACGCGCGCCCCTGCCCCTCGATCATCCATTGATCCGGGCCTATCCAGAAGGCGCCTATTCCCTCGCCTGACACCCAGCCGCCCGGCCCGGGAAGTTTGACACCGAGATCGGGTGCGCAGTCGCCGCGGCGCAGTGCAAGTGATGCCAGACCAAGATCTGGGTTTTCGGCGATCGTCAGCACGCCGTGTTGCAGTTTCGCGGGCTCCCGCGAGCCGAGCGCCGAGATTGGGATAAGATCAGTCACGAAGTCGCCCTCCTTCGGGATCGACAAAATGCTGCGATACAACACGCAACCGCACGCTCTGGTTTTGAAGCGGGTTGGCAGCGATGATCTCCTCGCCCATTCGCTCGCCACCGCCGGCCAGAAACCCGAGCCCTATCGATGAACGCAGGTTCGGCGAATGGCACGCCGAAGTCACCCAGCCCAGATCGTTCGCAGTGGTCTGCGCCGCGCCTGGCGAAAACAGGTGTGAGCCCGGAACCACCGGCTCTGCCGGATCGACGGGTTGCAGCCCAACCAGCACACGGCTATCTCCAGCAAGGCCCTCGCGGCGCGACATCACCGCACCGATGGCGTCCTTTCCCTTTGCGACCATGCGGGCCAATCCGAGCATCTGCGCCGTGGTCTGGCCGTTGATCTCGTTGCCGGCAGCGTGGCCCTTTTCGATACGCATCACGCCGAGCGCCTCGGTGCCATAGGGTGTTGCGCCCAGATCCGCGCCAATTTCGATCAGCCGCTCCATCAACGCATTTCCGTAGCGCGCGGGGACCGCAAGTTCATAGGCCAGTTCGCCTGAAAAGGAGATGCGGAAAATCCGTGCACGCAAGCCGTTGCATACCGTTGTTTCAGCGCATGCCATGAACGGGAATGCCGGGTTGGAAAGGTCGAACTCGTCCACGATCCGTTCGAGAAGTCTGCGCGAGTTCGGTCCTGCCACGGCAAGCTGCGCCCAGGCATCGGTTGTGGAAATGAGTTGAACGTCCAGTTCAGGCCACAGGCACTGGCGCGCGAATTCCATGTGTCGGTAAACCGGCCCTGCCTGCGCAGTCGTGGTGGTTACAACATAGTGGTCCTCGCCAAGCCGCGCGCAGGTCCCGTCATCATAGGCAAAGCCGTCCTCACGCAGCATCAGCCCGTAGCGTACCCTTCCCGGTATGAGACTTGCCATCTTGTTGGCATAAATGCGGTCAAGAAATTCCGCTGCGTCCGTGCCCTGTACATCCACCTTGCCAAGCGTTGTAACATCGCAGATGCCCACGCCTGAACGCGTTGCCAGCACTTCACGATCCACCGTTTCGCGCCATGTGGTTTCACCTACGCGCGGGAAATATTGCGCTCGCATCCACTGCCCGGCCTCTGTGAATACGGCACCATTCGCACTGGCCCATTGGTGCGTGGGCGTTAGGCGGGACGGCCTGAAATTCTTGCCAGTGTCACCGCCGCCTAGAACACCAAGGGAGACGCCCGTATAGGGAGGGCGAAAGATCGTCGTTCCAGTTTCCGCAATCGACTTCCCCGTCAGTTCTGCCATCACGGCAAGGGCTGTTACATTGGCAGTCTTTCCCTGGTCGGTCGCCATGCCGAGCGTCGTCCATCGCTTCAAGTGCTCGACAGGCCGCATGTTTTCCAGATGCGCAAGCTTGATGTCCTTGACCGTCACATCGTTCTGGAAATCCACCCATGCTCGCCCCTTGCCGGCAACATGCCAGAAGGGCTTGAGATTGGTTGGCGCATCCTCTGCCTGCGGCAGCCGCGGCCTGGAAGCGGAAAGTCCCAAATCAGCCAATGCCTGGAGTGCAGCACTCGCGCCGGAATTGAGTGCAGAATGGGTGGTACCCTCGCCTTTGGCTGCTCCGGCAACGATCATACCCGCAGGCAAATCCTCCCCCGGCAGGAAGGCTTGCAAGCCGTTGTCCCAGCAAGGCCGCCCGCGATGGTGCGAAGCAAGGTGAACATTGGGATTCCAGCCACCGCTGACACCAAGCGCACCGCAACGAAGCGTCTGCGTCCTGCCGTCTACCGTAACATCGATCGCCTTGAGCCCGAGCCTGCCCCGCGCGTTGGTTACGGCAGCACCGGCAAAAAGCGGATAGGATCCAAATACCTTTGCGCCATCGCGCGTATCTATGACACCGGCGATTTCAATTCCCTTTGCCGACAGATCGAGCGCGGTACGATGACCGTCGTCATTGTTGGTGAATATCGCTACTCGGTCTGCCGGGCACGATGCGAACCGGTTGGCGAAGGTTCGCATGGCTCCGGCAAGCATGATTCCCGGGCGGTCATTGTTGGCAAACGGAACGTGACGCTCGGTGGCACCGGCTGCGAGAACAGTTCGCCTGGCCGTAATTCGCCACAACGTCTGGCGCACACCGGCTCCAGGTGCCGCGAGGTGGTCGCTCACCCTTTCGACCGCCCCATATATGCCGTGGTCGAACGCGCCAAAGACGGTGGTGCGGCGCATGATTCGCAGATTGGGGAGACTTGCAAACTCCGCTTCCAGCGAGTTGATCCAACCGGTAGCTGGCATGTCATCCAGACTGTGGCTCTCACCATTGAGTCGGCCGCCGAGCCTGAAATCCTCATCAGCCAGAATGACACTGGCACCCGCTCTTGCCGCCGTCAGCGCCGCCGCCAGCCCGGCAGCACCCCCACCGATGACCAGGAGATCACAATGCAGGAAGCCCTTGTCGTAGGTATCCGGATCGGGCTGCATGGAGAGCGAACCGAGACCTGCCGCACGGCGGATCATCGGCTCGTAAAGCCTTTCCCAGAATGCTTTAGGCCACATGAACGTCTTGTAGTAGAAGCCCGCCGCAAAGAAGGGTGCGAACAGGTCGTTCACCGCCAGCAGGTCGTGGCGCAACGAACCCAGCCGGTTCTGGCTGCTGGCCTCCAGGCCGTCGAACAGTTCCACCATGGTGGCACGGGTATTCGGTTCACGCCAGGCGCCGGTACGCAGTTCCACCATGGCATTCGGCTCTTCCGATCCCGCTGCAAACACGCCGCGCGGCCGGTGATACTTGAACGACCGGCCCACCAACCGCATGCCGTTGGCCAGAAGCGCCGAAGCCAGCGTATCGCCCGGATGTCCCTTGAACGACTTGCCATCGAAGGTGAAGTCCAGCGTCTGCGAGCGATCGATCAACCCGCCTGCCAACCGGGTCATTGCGCCTCTCCCCTAGAAGCGAGCGCCACATCGCGCGCCAGTTCCGCTCCCAGGATTTCGTGCGTGACGGTGTTGCGCTTGACTATCAGCCAGGAGCGATCACCGTGTTCATGAAACCACAATTCGCGGTGCACGCCCGCCGGGTTGTTCCTCAGATAGACATAGTCCGCAAAGCTGGCCTCGGCATCTGCGGCCAATCCGTCTGGGCGGTCGAGAAGCGCCGCATCGCCAAGATAGGTAAACTCCTGCGCATCTCGAAGGCCAAGGAGCGGATGTGGGATCAGCATCGGTTCGTACCTCAGTGGAGATTGGGTGTGGCACCAGCGCCCTTTTCATCGATCACGTAGCCGCGCGTGAAGCGGTCGAGCCGGTAGGCGGCTGCGGCTTCATGGGGATTGCCGGTCGCCATCAGTTGGGCAAAGGCATAGCCTGAGGCAGGTGTTGCCTTGAAGCCGCCATAGCACCAGCCTGCATTCAGATAGAGACCTTCAATGGGCGTGCGGTCGATGATGGGTGAACCGTCCATCGACATATCCATGATGCCGCCCCATGCCCTTAGAAGCCTTGCCCGTCCGATCATCGGCATCAGCGCCATCCCGCCCTCGGCCACATCCTCGATCACCGGCAGGTTTCCGCGCTGGGCGTAGGAATTGTAGCCGTCGATATCGCCGCCAAAGATGAGCCCGCCCTTGTCTGACTGGCTTACGTAAAAATGACCGGCACCGAAGGTGATCACGCCAGGGATGACCGGCTTCAAACCTTCAGACACGAATGCCTGCAGCACATGGCTTTCGATCGGCAGGCGCATGCCGGCCATCGCCATCACGCGACCCGACGATCCAGCCACGGCCACGCCCACTTTCTTCGCGCCGATATGGCCGCGCGTGGTGTCGACGCCTGCAACCTTGCCGTTCTCGATGCGAAATCCGGTGACCTCGCAATTCTGGATCAGGTCGACACCAAGCAGGTCAGCGGCGCGCGCGTAGCCCCAGGCCACCCCGTCATGACGGGCAGTGCCGGCTCGGCGCTGCATCAGCCCGCCCTTGATCGGAAACCGTGCATTGTCGAAATTGAGGAACGGCGCCAAGTCTCGAACCTGATCGCGGCTCAGCAGTTGCGCGTCCGCCCCGGCATGAAGCATAGCGTTGCCGCGCCGCCGGTAGGCATCCCGCTGGCCATCGGTGTGAATTAGATTGACGATGCCGCGTTGCGAGACCATGGCATTGAAGTTCAATTCCTGCTCCAGGTTCTCCCAGAGTTTCATGGAAAACTCATAGAACGGTTCATTGCCCGGCAGCAGGTAGTTGGAACGGATGATGGTCGTGTTGCGGCCGATATTGCCAGAGCCTAGCCAGCCTTTTTCAAGTACCGCTATACGGGATTGCCCGAAGACGGCAGCGAGGTGATAGGCGGTTGCAAGTCCGTGTCCGCCACCACCGACGATGACGAAGTCATAGGAAGGCTGTGGCTCGCAATTGCGCCAAAGCGGCCTCCAGCCCCCGTGGCCGGTCAACGCTTCCCTGAGAACCCGGAAGCCTGAAAACCGCATCGCCCTCACCTTTCATCCTGATCAATATCCGATGCCAGTATTGCACGGGGGTACATTTGACGATTTTCTTTTCCGGACATTTTATTTATTATTCCAGACACTTCGGACAGCAAACACTTCACCATCGCGTAGTGTCCACATGAAAACCAGACGCATTGGCTTCATCCTGATAGGCGGGTTCGCACTGATGTCGGCTGCATCGGCAGTCGAACCCTTGCGCGCCGCAAATCTTCTGGCAGGAAAACAGCTCTACGACCTGGTATTCCTGTCGACGGGATCGGCCCACGAACGCTCTTCCGTGGGCGCTGCGTTCGACACGGTTCCGTTTGATCAGGCTGGAGAGCATTTTGACCGGATGTTCGTGATCGCGGGCGGCGACCCTCTGGCCTTCCGCGATGCGAGGCTGAACGCCTATCTGCGCCGCCTCGCCGCGCTCGGTATCACGCTTGGTGGCGTTTCGGGCGGCGCGGCAATCCTGCACCAGGCCGGGCTGCTTCAAGCGCGCCGTTTCACCATACACTGGCAGCATTTCGACGCACTGCTTGCACGCGATTCCGAGGCACTGATGGAACGCAAGCTATTCGTAATCGACCGCGACCGCTTCACCTGTGCGGGCGGCTCCGCGCCACTCGACATGATGCATGCACTGATAGCTGCCGAACACGGCGCCACGCTTGCCCGTAAGGTAAGCGACTGGTTCATCCACACGGAATTGCGATCCGCCGAGGGTTCACAGCGGCTCGACGTCACTGCCAAATACGGCATTCATCATCCAGCGCTTGTGGCCATGATCCGCCTGATGGAGGACCACATCGCCGATCCCATGAACCTCGATCAGCTTTCCCGTCTTTCGGCTATCGGAGAAAGACAGCTTGAACGATTGTGCCGCAAGCACCTTGGCCAATCCGCCATGCAGTTTTACCGGCAGATGCGGCTGGAAAAGGCACGCGAACTGCTGGTTCAAACCGCCCTTCCCGCCCAGTATGTGGCCTTGGCAACTGGTTTCCCAAACAGCACCCATTTTTCCCGGGCCTTCCGCAACATGTTTGGAAAGACGCCCGGCCAAGTGCGCACTGTTGGATTGCCTGCCGCACAGATCACATCTGCCTCAAGTCTTCACCAGTATGTGGATGACTGAATGTGCGAAGCTTTCGGCTCAATCAGTTCCGGTAATGGACGGAGTATCGGAAGGACTATATTTACATTCGCCCGCACAGTGCGGCGCAGGCCTGAAAGGCCGAGCCTCGGGAGACCGGGCACCCCATGAGCTCATTTGGGTGTGGCGTGGGGAGCAACGCCTCCAGAATTTATCGTTCTAAATCAATGCGATACGTGTTCCTGCACCTATTCATACCGGTGCGCCAATAAAATCAATAAGTTATAAGAATTTTAGTTGTTGTTCGTTTTGAAAAGGAACCACATAGCGCCCATCCATATGGACAGCTTCCGAAAATCCGTCCAAATCGAAAACTGCGCTGATCATGTCGCCAGATCGCCCAATTACCATAATAGGGGTCTGTTGCGTTAAATTCCTTCTAAGGCAACATGCCAGCTTTGCCGGTGATATCATTCCGCTTTTTCGAACAGATTTTCGATGAAACAGATTTCGCCTATGACCCCTGGAGCTTTATTGACGACATGCCCCCTTTTGATCATCCGAACAGCTTCTATGGCGCGCAGCGCATCTTTGGCCGAATCGAATGACTTGAATCCCCGCATTGGAGTGATCAGCTTTTTCAGCGCTGCATGATCGCTCTCTCGATACGGTTGTTTCTTGCTTTGTCTGTGATGATCGTTGACGGCTGGTAGAAACGAGCATGGTTTCGAGCCTGACAAAAGAATGCCCGGGCCGCCTTGGCATCGCGTCGCGCTGTCAGACGAAAATCGATCATCTGTCCTTGCTGGTCGATGGCACGCCAAAGATAGCACCAACGACCATTCACCCGCACATAGGTATCATCGACATGCCAGCTCATGCCAGGCCATGACCGGTGTTTGAGGGAACGCTTGGCTATCTGTGGACCGAAGTTGCGCGCACATCGATAGATCGGGGCGGCATCAATGCTAATCCCTCGCTCTTCAAGCAGGTCTCGCACATCACGGTATTGACAGGGCATAGCGGCAATACCAGCGGACCGCTGTCAATATGAAGTCACGAGCAAATTTGGTAAGAACTGACGAATACATTCATTTGACGCCGATCGCAGGAAGCGCTGGCGCGTACCGCTGCGCATGAGTCCCTGGTCGATCAGCATGGGGAGATGCGGTCGATCTTTCTGTGGTCACTGGTGGCCATGAGGCGACTGTTCCAGTGATTCGAGCATTACTGTGCTGAAAAAGCGGTCGAAATTGTACCTTGCATATCCGGTACAATATTGCACATTCACTGGCAGTTAATGGTCAAATGACCGCGGCCCTGCCGGCTTCAAAGCATCAGGCAGGGACGCCGCTTATGGGAGGAAAGACGTGAAAGCGCAGACTGGCGGCATCAATTCGCGACTCGAAGGGTTTCGGAATCTAACCCCGGCGGAACGCTGGGAGAAGGTCATTGCCGCTACGGGGTTGAGCGCTCAGGATGCTGCGCTTCTCAGCGCCCCCGGTGCGCTGCCGATCGGGACTGCCGACGGCATGATTGAAAACGTGGTCGGCACTTTCGAACTGCCCCTGGGCGTTGCCGCGAATTTTACGGTCAACGGCACAGACTACATCATTCCCATGGCGGTCGAAGAGCCCTCGATCATTGCCGCTGCCTCCTACATGGCGCGCATTGCGCGAGACTGCGGGGGCTTCGAGACCTCGGTTACCGATCCACTGATGCGGGCCCAGGTGCAGCTTGTGGGTATCAGCGATCCATACGGCGCACGTCTGCGCATCCTCTCGGGCAAGGACGAGATCATTGCTGCGGCCAATGCATGCGACAAGGTTCTCGTGGAACTGGGCGGCGGCTGCCGCGACATCGAGGTCCATGTTTTCCCGGCGACCCAGTCCGGCCCGATGGTGGTCATGCACCTCATCGTCGATGTGCGCGATGCCATGGGCGCCAACACGGTCAACACCATGGCCGAGCGCGTTGCACCACTCGTCGAGAAACTGACCGGCGGCACGGTCCGCCTGCGTA
Source organism: Nitratireductor sp. (assembly GCA_020637805.1). GTDB lineage: Bacteria > Pseudomonadota > Alphaproteobacteria > Rhizobiales > Rhizobiaceae > Salaquimonas. The sequence goes on from JACKJU010000010.1 coordinate 15,580, forward strand.
TCCTGTCCAATCTCGCTGACCTGCGTCTCGCCCGTGCCCGCGTCTGTGTGACGCCGGAAGCCATGGCAACAGAAGATTTTTCCGGCGAGGAAATGATCGACCGCATGATCGAGGCTTACAGCTTCGCGGCGATCGATCCATATCGCGCAGCGACCCACAACAAGGGAATCATGAACGGAATCGACCCGCTGATCGTTGCCACCGGCAACGACTGGCGCGCAATCGAAGCCGGTGCCCATGCCTGGGCAGTGCGTCAGGGGCACTATTCGTCGCTTTCCACCTGGGAGAAGGACGGTGACGGACGCCTGGTAGGCACGATCGAAATGCCGATGGCTGTCGGCATCGTCGGCGGCGCGACCAGGACCCATCCGCTTGCTCAGCTTGCGTTGCGCATCTTGAAAATCAGTTCAGCGGGCGAACTGGCGCAGCTTTGTGTTGCGCTTGGCCTCGCTCAGAACATGGCGGCCCTTAGGGCGCTTGCGACTGAGGGCATCCAGCGCGGCCACATGGCGCTGCATGCCCGCAATATCGCCATCGTGGCGGGTGCACAGGGCGGCGAGATCGAAGCCGTCGCCAAAAAGCTCGCCGAGGCGCATGACGTGCGCACCGAGCGGGCCCGGGATATCCTTGCCGAATTACGCAAGGAATGAAGCACCGTCCGGGCAGTGACGGAGGCGACAAGGCCAAACGGTTGCCGCCTCCAACAGCAGATGGATCGCCCGAGTGAGACAATCCAATTGAAGGTCAATATCTGCAATTACAAGGATTTCGAAGGCAAGAAGGGTAGGTCCTCCGGTCCCGCGCTGGCGAACCAAGGCCACGACACGGTCGGCTACCGCCTGTTCAGTCGTGCCCGTCATTACCCTGGCCCGCGACGAGCGTCCGGGCATTCTTGTAGATGTTCCTTCGGACCCTCCGGTGAGTACTAAAGCTTGGTAACTCCGCTCTCCTCTGTCCGGTCCGAATGGACAACTTCCTGAAAGCTCGCACCTAGGGCCTTCCTTCTTTGCCGCCGCAGGTCAGACTGAACAATAGCGCTCCTTAATCCCCTCATCGGCAAGCAGGGTGGCGGCATCGGATGCATGGACGATACGGCCTTGGTCAATAATGTAGGCCCGATCCGCAATCGAAAGCGCAATTTCGACATTCTGTTCAACCAGCAGGATGGTGGTTCCCTCAGCCTTCATCCGCTCGAAGAGATCATACATCTCGTCCACCAGAACTGGCATGATGCCCTCGGACGGTTCATCAAGCATGATCATCTTCGGTTCTGAAACCGACGCCCGAGCGATGGCGAGCATCTGTTGCTCACCGCCCGACATCGTTTCAGCGATCTGGTCCAGCCGCTCCTTCAGGCGAGGAAAGGTCTCGGCGATCCGCTCGATCGCCGCGGCTTCATCGATACCGTTCTGCTGACCCAGGAGCCCGAGGCGCAAGTTCTCTCGCACTGTCAGACCGGGCACGATACGGCGATCTTCCGGAACATAGCCCAGCCCACGGGCGAAACGGGTGTGAGCGGGTTCAGACAGAATTTCGTCACCCGAGAAGCGCACCATTCCCTGCGTTTTCTTCACCAATCCCATAATGGAGCGCAAGGTCGTGGTTTTCCCCGCTCCGTTGCGTCCGATGATGCAGACGATTTCGCCCCGCTCTACATTGAGCGAAATGCCTTGGAGGATATGGCTGCGCCCATACCAGGCATTGAGGTCCCGCACGTCCAGCATCATCGCCGTCCCTCGCCAAGATAGACACGACGTACCTCGCTGTTCGCACGGATCTCATCGGGTGTGCCCTCGGCGAGAAATTCGCCATGATGAAGGACCAGTATGTGGTTCGATATGTCCATTACCAGCTTCATCTTGTGTTCCACGAGGATCACCGTGCAGCGCTCCGCGAGACGCAGGATGACCTGCATGATTTCGACGGTCTCCTCCGGGCTCATCCCCGCCGTGGGTTCGTCAAGCAAAAGCACTTTCGGCTTGCAGGCGACTGCCATAGCGATCTCCAGCGCACGCTGTTCACCATGCGCGAGCTCAGAAGCAATGCGGCGCATGTGCGCAGCAAGGCCGACATCGCTCAGCAATTCCGCCGCACGGTCCTCCATTTCCGTCAGCCGGCTTCTTGGTGTCCAGATATTGAACCGTGTCGTCATCGCCTGAATGGCAATGCGGACATTCTCCAGCGCCGTCAAATCCGGAAAGATGTTGGTGATCTGGAAGGATTTGGAGATGCCGAGTCGCGCGAAATGGTGCTGCCGCATGCCGGCAATGCTTCGACCATTGAACAGCACCTCGCCGTCGGTTGGTGGAAGGGCACCGCTCAGGACATTGAACAGTGTTGATTTTCCTGCACCATTGGGACCGATAATCGCGGTCAACTGGCCTTGTGGAAAAGAGGCTGTGACATTGGAAAGCGCTGTAAATCCACCAAACCGCATGGTGACACCGCGAACCGCGAGGATAGGTGGAGACGCGCCGTTCATGGCCTGATCCAACGCAGGATCGAACCCCAGATGCCGCGGGGGAAAAACAAGACGCAGGCCATGAAGACGAGGCCCAGCACGAGCTGCCAATGCGAGGTCAAAGTGGTGACGACGTCTTCGAGCAAGAGGAAAACGGTAGCGCCGATGAAGGGGCCGAAAAAAGTGCCCATCCCGCCAAGCAGCGCCATCATCACGACCTGGCCGGACATGTGATAATGCAGAACTTCTATCGGCACGACCGAGAGATGGATTGCGTACAGCGCGCCCGCCAAGCCGCAGAACAGGCCGGAAATGACGAATGCGATCCACTTGGTTAGCCGGACGTCAAATCCGCAGGCCCGCGCCCGGTCCTCGTTTTCTCGTATGGCCTCCAGGACAGCCCCGAAAGGGGACGCTAATATCCGCGAGAAGACATAGATCGCCACGGCAACGAAAGCGAGAATGAAGAAATACTTGGCCGTCGGGTTGAAAAGGCTGAAATGCATGAGGCCCAGGTCGACCTGACGAACCGTGACACCGGTAAGACCGTCCTCGCCGCCCGACCAGCCATCCAATTGATAGACGATATAATAGACACACTGCGCGAGCGCGAGCGTGACCATCGCGAAATAGATGCCGCGAGTCCGGATGGCGAGAGCACCCATGATCATGGCTGTCACACCGGCGGCGACAACGCCAAGCGGGATGGCGAGATACCACGGCGCAGCGAAATGGACGATGGCGATCCCGGTACCGTATGCGCCGATCCCGAAGAAGGCGGCATGACCGAAGGACAATACGCCTGCATAGCCAAAAACGAGATTGAAACCGAGCGCGAACAAGCCGTAGATCAGGATATTCGCGGCGAGCGCCTGATAGGGCAGTACGAACGGAAAAATCAGGAGAACGACCAGCACTGCAAGGACGCGGTATCGCCCGATGATTTCCGCTAAACGATTGAAAAGATTTGGAGAACTTTTGGTGGAGGTAACTCTCATCCCATCAATCCCTTGCGGCCGAACAGTCCCTGCGGGCGCACCAGCAAAACCGCTGCCATCAGGATGAACATCGCGAGGTCGGCGAGTTCCGGATAGAAAAGTGCGGTCATCGATATGATGATTCCGACCATCAGGCCGGCCACGACCGCGCCGAGAAGAGACCCCATTCCACCGACCACGGTGACCACAAAAGCCTCGACAAGCACCGATGTGCCCATATCGGGAATGACGCTAGTCATCGGCGCCGAAAGAACGCCGGCAACCCCGGCAAGACCTGTCCCGATACCAAATACCATCAGCCAGACGCGGCTGATATCGACGCCCAGCACCCGCATGATTTCCGGATCACGCGCACCAGCGCGAATGATCAGGCCGAAGGAAGTCTTTTCGAGGAACAACCACAAACCGACTACCAGCGCGATAGTGACTGCGATCAGGAAAAGCCGGTAGAGCGGAAACCAGCCGATGCCGATATTGACCGCGCCCTGCAGCGCATCCGGCACATCGAAGGGAACGCCTTCGAGTCCAAAAACGATGCGCACGAGTTCGACCAGGACAAGCCCCAGCCCGAAAGTCAGAAGAAGCGGGTAATCTATGCCGCGCCCGTAGAGCGGACGGACGAGAAAGCGTTCGACGACAAGCCCCATCGCGCCCACGACAAACGGTACGAGAATCAGGGCAACCCAGAAATTGCCCGTCAGCCCAAGCAGGAACACGCCGACATAGGCGCCAACCATGTAGAAGGCACCGTGGGCAAAGTTCACCACCGTCAGCAGGCCGAAGATCAACGACAGGCCGATGGCGAGTAGAACGAAAACCGAGCCAAGCGCGACGCCGGTAAAGAGCTGAAGCAGGAAAAGATTCAGGGTCATGGTTCAACCGACATGATGGAGGGGACGCACCGGCAGGACGCCGGTGCGTCGATGGCTCAGCCGTGTCCAAGTTCCGCGCAGCTGCGCAGGGCACCTTCGTCCGCCGAGGCCGTCGCGAGGACACGGAACACGTCATATTCGTTTTCCATATCAGCCTCGTCCTTCGACTCGATGATGAAGACCGACTGCACCGACTGGTGATCGCACGACCGGTAATATTGCTGGCCCTTGTACTTGTCATATTTCAACGTTTCGAGCGCCCCGATGACGGCATCGGTATCGGTGCTCCCGGCTGACTTTACGGCATCGAGCAGCACGCCCACGCCGGCATAGCCATAGGCGCCGTAGTCGGACGGCGGAGCGCCGTCATTTTGCGCGCGATAGCTGTCGTTGAAGGCCTTGGCGGACGCGATCTCGTCTTCCAGCTTCCAATAGTAGTTGGTGCCGCCGACTACGCCGGAATAGATGTCTGCTCCGCCCGCGCGGCGCTGGTTGTAAAGAAGCGCTGGCGCGATCATCTTCATCTGGTTCTTCATACCGAAGCTCGTCGCCTGCTTCAGCGAATTGAGCTGGTCGAAACCGAAGTTGCAAAGGCACAGCACATCCGGGTTCGCCGCCTGTATCTGGGGCAGGAAGGTGGAGAAGTCCTTGGAGGCGAGCGGATGCGTCACCTCGGCGACGACCTCGATTCCGTAGTCCGCACCGGCGACCTTGAAGCCGCGCGCCATTTCATGGCCGTAGGCATAATCGGCGATCAGGAAAGCGACCCGCTTGCCGCTGTCGGGGAAGACGTGATGACCGACGGCCCCGGCAGTCATGTGCGGATTAAGCGCCTCGTGGAAGGTGTATTTGGTGAAATTTCCCGCTTCGTTGATCGCATCCGATTGGGAGATGGAATTGTAGATCTTGCCGCGCTCGGCGCAGACCGTGTTGACGGCGAGCTGCACCGATGCTGACAGGGAGCCGCAGATGAAATCCGCACCATCCTTCTCGATAAGTTCCAGCGTGCGGGTCGCCGCCTCGCCGGACTTCAGCTTGTCGTCACGCACCAGAAGCTCGGCCATGCGGCCGCCAAGGCCGCCCGCCGCGTTGAACTCGTCTACGGCGATTTGCGCGCAACGCGCCTGTTCCTGCGCCTCGGAGCCATACGGTCCCGTCAAGGGAACCGGAAAGCCGATCTTGATCGGTCCCTCCTGGGCTAGTGCCGGCCGGGCAATCCACGGCGCGGCAAGAAGCACGCCCCCGGCTGCCCCGATCGTGAGCACGTCGCGGCGCGTTGGTGACGGGCCTTTCCTCTTGTCTGATGAGGTCATGTTATTTCCTCCCTTTTTGTGGCGCTCCCGCGCGCCGGTTTTCATTTCTGATCCCGACCGCTGACACGGCCGAGTGCGCGTAGTATCTTTTCCGGGGTGAACGGCATGTCAGTGAGCTCGACGTCGAATGGACCGAGCGCGTCGTTGAGAGCGTTCATTACCGCTGCCGGTGCGCCGGCCGTACCGGCCTCGCCGACCCCTTTCGCTCCAAGCTCGGAGGTCTGGGTCGGCGTGACGACGTGATCAACAACTATGTCGGGCATTTCGCCGGCCATCGGCACCAGGTAATCGGCGAGCGAGCCGTTCATCAGCTGGCCTTCCGGCGAGTAGATGCATTCCTCGAAGAGCGCGGGCCCAAGTCCCTGTACAACGCCACCACGGGTCTGCTCGGCGACCAGCTTCGGATTGATCACCGTACCGCAATCCTCCACGACCCAGTAGCCGAGAAGCCGGATCATGCCGGTATCAGTGTCAACTTCGAGATAGCAGGCATGCGCCGCGTTGGTGAAACAGAACGGATATGTGTTCTGCGTGTAATGGCGGGTGACGACGAGCTCGGGAGCGAGGTCTTTGGGAAGCGTGTCGCCCCGGAAATAAACGATGCGGCCCAGCTCAGATAGCGGCATCCGCTCGGTTCTGTCCACGGCCGTTACGATCACACCGTCGCGGATGTCGAGGTTCTCAGCGCGATCCTGCAGGATGGTCGCGGCGACGGAGAGGATGTTCTGCTTCAGTGCCTTGCCGGCACGCAGCGCCGCCTCGCCGCCGATGCCGGCCGCACGCGAGGCCCAGGTGCCGCCGCCATAGGGTACGGTTTCCGTATCGCCGGTGATGACACGGATATTTGCCATGTTGATGCCAATGGCGGTGGCGGCGACCTGGGCGATGATCGTTTCGGTGCCTTGGCCCTGTTCGGTGACGCCGGTCAGGCAGGTCACGCCGCCGGTCGGATCGAGGCGCAGCGTGCAGCCATCCTGCGAGGCAATGCGGGCGCCGCCGACGCCGTAGAAGGCCGGGCTGGGATTGGTGACCTCGACGAGGCTAACGAGACCTATGCCGCGATATACGCCCTTTCTCCGGAGCGCGGACTGTTCGGCGCGGAGATCGTCATAGGCGCATTTTTCCAAGAGCTTGTCGAGGCATTCGCGGTGCGACTGTCTCTCATAGATCGCGCCCGACGGCGATGTGTAGGGATAGGCGTCGTCGGCAATGAAATTGCGTCGACGGAATTCGGCGGGATCTTGGCCGGTGACCTTCGCAGCCTTGTCGACGAGGTGCTCGGCGATCGCGACGGCAATCGGATGGCCGACGCCGCGATACTGGCACATGTTGTTCTTGTTCTGGAACACGACCCGTCCATGCGCGCGATAAGCACCGTGGGCATAAGGGCCGCCGGTCAGGTTGAGCACCTGGTTGACCTCGATGCCCGACGTTCGGGGATAGACGGAGAAAGGCCCGATCCCGGTCAGGTCGTCGAGGTCGAAGGCGGTGATCCGTCCGTCACCATCCACCGCCAATCGAGCCTTGGCCTCGTGATCACGGGCGTGGATGTCGGTAATGAAGCTTTCCAGTCGGTCGGCGACGAACTTAACCGGACGCTCCAGCATGACCGCGAGCGCGGCGGCGGTCATCTCGTCGGCATAGGTGTGGATCTTGATACCGAAAGACCCACCCACATCTCCGCAGATCACCCGGACATTGTTCTCGTCGAGGTTCAGATGCCTGGCAAACAGGTTTTTCGACATGTGCGGGCACTGAACCGACATGTAGAGGGTCAGCGCGCGTTGCGAAGCGTCGAAGTCGCAAATGATGGAACGCGGTTCGAGCGTGACGCCCGTGTGCCGGTTGAAGCGCATCTCGGCCTCGACAACGTGTGCCGCAGTCGAGAAGGCTTCGTCCACATCGCCGGTATCTATCTTGCGCTCGAAGCAGAGATTGTCGCCCAGCTCGGCATGGATCGGCAATGCGTCGGGCGCCAACGATGCTTTCGGATCGACTTGCGGGTCGAGCGCCTCATAGTCGATGGCAATGCGCTCGACAGCGTCCTCGGCAATTGCCCGGCTGGCGGCGACTACGGCCGCGACGGGCTCACCCTGCGAAAACACCTTTCCATTGGCTAGCGGCCACTGGGACGCGGACTTGATGCCCTTGAGGTGATCGAGAACACCTACCCAGGGCGTGCAGTATTCGGCGAGATCCGACATCGTCACCACGCGGATGACGCCGGCCAGCGCCGCCGCACCGGCGGTGTCGACCGACTTCACCAAGGCATGGGCGTAAGGGCTTCGCGCGAAAGCGACATGCAGCATGCGCGGCAGATCGATATCGTCGACGAAGCGACCGCGGCCACGCGTTAAACGCGCCGCATTTGGCCGTTCCACCGATCGGCCTATATATGAGTTGGGACGGTCCAGCCCGGACAAATCGGTCATTTGCGTCTCCGGCGTTCGGCGACATCCATGACCGCATCCACGATGGCCTGGTAGCCGGTGCAGCGACAGTAATTGCCCGACAGATACTCGCGAACCGCCTGGCGTGTAGGCGAAGGATCGTCGCGGAGAAGCTCATCGGCAGCGATCAGCATTCCAGGCGTACAGAAGCCGCACTGTAGCGCGTTGTGTTCGACAAATGCCTGCTGAAGATCCGCGCCCTTGCCATCACCAAAATTCTCGATGGTTTCGATCTCGCTACCCTCGCATTGAATGGCAAAGAGGAGGCAGCCACGCGCGGTCCGACCGTCAACCCGGACGGTGCAAGCCCCGCAGACACCGTGCTCGCAGCCGACATGAGTGCCCGTAAGCCGGGCCTCGGAGCGGATGAAATCGGCAAGCGTCATGCGCGGCTCAACAGCGGCGCTGACCTCCTCGCCATTGATTGAGAGTGTCACCAGCCGCTTCATCATGTGTCCGCCTCGCTGTTTATATGCGCCAGCGCGCGGCGGACGAGAACGCCGGCGAGATGCAGCCTCGTTTCTGACGAGGTTACGGCATCGTCCGGCGGATCCAGATCGCCCTTCAGGGCGGCGTCGATCGCGGCACCGTCCACGGCGCCGTTCGGCATGCCCTCCACAACCGCTGACAATTGTGGGGAAAGCAGCGAGCGATCGCCGCAGGAATGAAAAGCGAAACGCACGGATACCAGCCGTCCGCCGTCGCACTTCGCGACCGCGGCAAGGCCGGCGAGAGCGAAATCGCCCTGGCGCCGGGCTATTTCGTCGAAAAAATGGATTTCGCCATTACCTGCGACCGGCACTTCCATGGCGACCAATACCTCGCCCGGCTCCAACGAGGTTTCATAGAACCCGATGAAAAAGTCACTCGCGGGGATGCGGCGGCTGCCGGAGGCACTTTCGACGACCATCGTCGTGCCCAGCGCCAGTGCACAGGCAGGAAGTTCCGCAGCAGGATCCGCGTTGCAGAGCGAGCCGCCCAACGTGCCGCGATTCCGGATTGCGGGATGAGCGACATGCGCAAGCGCTTGCACCAGCAAGGGCACGTGCCCAGCAATCACGTCGGAGCGGCGAACGGTCTCGTGCCGGCACAAGGCCCCAATTCGCACCACGCCACCCTGTAACTCTATTCGGTCAAGTTCGGGGATGCGATTGATATCAACGAGAATGGCGGGTTCCGACAGACGCATGTTGAGCGCGGGAACCACGCTCTGCCCGCCAGCGAGGATCAGCGCCTCATCACCATGGGCCTCGAACACCGCAAATACATCAGCCAAAGTCTTGGCGCGCAAATAATCGAATGTTCGCGGCTTCACCCTATCTCCTCCCAAAGTTCGGGTCGCGGAACGAGCATATTATTTATCATATGATCAACAGCGGCGCAACCGACGCGCCGTTTGCAATTTTGGGCGGAAATGGAGAGAAGTGGTCCCAGGATGACAACGACTGGTTTCGAGGGAGATCAGATCCGCATGGCCGAACAGCGCAATACGAGCAAGCGAGCTCCGAGAAAGCAGGGGACGACTCGTCGTCGGCTGAGCCCCGAGGATCGCGAGAAGGAGATCGTCTCGGGTGCCATCGAGTTCTTTGCCCGACACGGGTTCGAGGCGACAACCCGCCATCTCGCCCACGAACTTGGTATCACGCAACCGTTGCTCTATCGATACTTCCCCTCCAAGGAGGTCCTGGTCGAGCGGGTTTACGATGAGGTATTCATGCAGCGGTGGAGGCCAGAATGGGAAGGCCTAATCCTCGACCGCGAACGGCCCCTGAAAGAGCGGCTAACGACCTTCTATTCAGCCTATGCTGACGCCGTGTACGATTTCGTTTGGGTACGTATCTTCGTGTTCTCGGGCCTCAAGGGAATCGATATCAACGGACGCTATCTAGCGATAATCCGCGAGAAAGTGCTTGAGCCGGTCTGCCGCGAACTGCGTCACGCTCAGGGGTTGCCCGACGTCGACCGCATACCCCTGAGCGAGGAGGAGATCGAACTGGCTTGGAACCTTCATGGCGCATTCTTTTATCGAGCGATCCGGCGCTATGTCTACACGATGCCTGTCATCGCAAGCGACGAGCAAGCTATTGCCAACGATGTCAGTATCTTTGTTGAAGGTGCACGGAAGGTACAACGACAACTCATAGAGAACGGCACCGCGACCGTTTCACAAAGGGAATGGGTTCAGTGAGTTGTGCTGGAAATAGCCACGTACTCTACCGATCCTAGCCTCGGGTGGCTTCTATTTCCGGACGGCGTCGGGCCGCAGCCAGAAGTCCAATTCTGGTGCGAGCGCTGCTCGCGAGACCTCTCCAGCGCCGGTCAGCAAAGAAATATCGTACTTCACAGCACCGCTTTAAACCGGCTGAAATGCTGTGCACGGATGGTCTCGGCAAGCGACTGAAGTTGCGTGCGCATTCAGGATTTTCTGATTCCATCCGAACCTGAATTGATCTATTCCGGCGGTCATGAGCGTCGTCCCTCCACCAGCGCCGGATATTGCCATTGCCAGGGAAAAGGCCCCTGGCCCCGCAGACGCCGCCGGTTTCTGGATCGATGACGCCCATCATCGCGGCTGGCTCGCCCGCAACGCGATTGCGCAGTTCGATTTCTTCCGCGCGAGCACGCAGGCTGCACAGGGATTTGCCACGCTTGATCGCGCCGGCATTCCCCTGCCCTGCTCCGTCCAGGAACTTCACACCACAACGCGGCTCATCCATTCCTATGCCCTGGGCAAACTGGCCGGTGTTCCAGGTTGTGACGAGATCATCGACCGTGGCATGGCCTATCTCACAAACCACCACCGCGACCCGGAATTTGGCGGCTATGTTTGGGCGCTGGATGGCGGTCGCATTCACGACGGCAGGAAGCTTGCCTACGGCCATGTCTTTGCACTTCTCGCTGCCTCCAGTGCCAGTCTTGCAGGGCACCCGGACGCCGCAGACCTGATTTCCGGCATCACGGAAATACTCGACCGCAGGTTCTGGGAAGCAGACCTTGGCAGGTTCAGCGACGAGTGGAACCGTGACTGGACGCCTTTTTCAACCTATCGCGGCATGAATGCCAACATGCACGGCGTCGAGGCACTGCTCGCCGCCTTCGAGGCAACGGGCAGCGAAATCCATCTTGATCGCGCGGGCCGCATTCTTGATTTCTTCATGCGCAGCATCGCGCCTGGAAATGACTGGCGCCTGCCAGAGCATTACGACGAACAGTGGCGCGCTGACCGGGAGTATCGGGGCGATCCGGTCTTTCGCCCGCCCGGCACCACGCCCGGCCATTCATTTGAAATGGCACGGCTGCTTCTTCATCACTGGGACCTTCGCGGCCGCCCTGCCGATGGCTCACCGGATATTGCGCGCAACGTGGTCTACCAGGCATTGAAAAATGGTTGGAACGAGGAGGGCGGCGGGCTGGTCTACACGCTTGACGAAGATGGAAATGCTGCCAACCGGACACGTTTCTGGTGGCCGGTAACAGAGGCCATCGGCGCTCTCGCATCGCTCGTCAAGCTTGACCGCAGGCGCGAGGACGAGCTCTGGTACAGGGCGATGTGGCAGTTCGCCTCGGGTCACTTCGTCGATCATGAAGGTGGCGGCTGGTTTCCCGAGATTGACAGCGAGGGAATGCCGGCCCAGTCGCAGTTCAAGGGAAAGCCTGACATCTATCATTCACTGCAGGCAGCGTTGTTTCCGCTGGCACCGGGGTTGTCCCGCCTGGCCGGGAACATGCCGGAAATAGGCCGCATCGCCAAAGGTTCGGCTTGATGGGAAATTGTCCCTTCTGTAGGAAGTACATTAATTAACAATTGAAGTAAGCGGTATTGGCGGCTTGTACCGGGAGGAAACCGCGGCCACCTTCTACAATTGACCATAATGGCGGGCTGAAATTCCAGCCCGATGCCGCAAAGCGAGGAGTTCGACGTGCCTGAAGCCTTTATCTGCGACTACATTCGTACACCGATTGGCCGTTATGGTGGCGCACTTTCCGCAGTGCGTGCCGATGATCTTGCCGCCGTTCCCCTGAAGGCGCTCATGCAGCGCAACGCCGCAGTGGACTGGGAAGCCGTGGACGATCTCTTTTTCGGTTGCGCCAACCAGGCGGGAGAGGACAACCGCAATGTCGGACGCATGGCGCTTCTGCTTGCCGGGCTGCCGGTGTCGGTGCCGGGCAACACGATCAACCGCCTTTGCGGGTCTGGAATGGATGCCCTGATCACGGCAGCCAGGGCCATCAAGTCGGGCGAGGCCGACATGATAATAGCAGGTGGCGTGGAGAGCATGTCCCGTGCGCCCTTTGTCATGCCCAAGGCAACGTCTGCCTTTTCACGCTCGAACGAGGTTTTCGACACCACCATTGGCTGGCGTTTCGTCAACAAACTGATGAAAGACCAGTATGGGGTCGATTCCATGCCGGAAACGGCCGAAAACGTAGCCAGCGACTTCAACATTTCCCGCGAGGACCAGGACGCCTTTGCACTGCGTTCGCAGCAAAGGGCAGCCGCCGCACGGGCAAGTGGCCGCCTGGCAAGGGAAATCAAGCCAGTCACCATTCCCGGCAGGAAGGGCGACACGATTGTCGACAAGGATGAGCACCTTCGTCCCGAAACGACCCTGGAAGCACTGGCCGGGCTGAAAACGCCTTTCCGGGAGAACGGTACGGTGACGGCGGGAAATGCCTCCGGCGTCAATGATGGCGCCGCAGGCCTTATCGTTGCCTCCGAAGACGCCGCGAGACGCCACGGCCTGACACCGATTGCCCGCATTCTTGGCGGTGCCACAGCCGGGGTCCCGCCGCGCATCATGGGCTTCGGACCAGCGCCCGCGACCAAGCGGCTCTGTGCCCGTCTTGGCCTGACGCCGAAGGATTTCGATGTCGTGGAACTCAACGAGGCATTTGCCGCCCAGGGACTCGCCACGTTGCGTGATCTTGGTATCCCCGACGACGCAGATCATGTGAACGCCAACGGTGGCGCAATAGCCCTCGGTCATCCGCTTGGCATGTCAGGCGCGCGTATCGCCGGTTCTGCCGCACTCGAACTGCAGGAACGCGGCGGCAAACTGGCGCTGGCGACCATGTGCATTGGTGTGGGCCAGGGAATTGCCATTGCTCTCGAACGGGTGTGACAACCGGGCAACGTCGCGGCGCAGAAGCCGGGCCTTTTCCGGTCTTTTCGTTGCCAAAGTTGACACGGCGGGCATTTGCTGGTGTTCACAAAAGCTGCAACGCCCCTAGAAAACACAGACTGGACCCATGAAACGCGTACTCTTTTCCCTTGCCTGTATTGCGGGCATGGCATTCCTCGCCTCCTGCCAGACCATGTCCAAGGACGAATGCTCCGCTGCCGATTGGCAGGTGATCGGTCAGCAGGACGGTGGCGCGGGCCTGTCTTCCGAAGGCCGATTTGCCGACCACGTGAAATCCTGCAAGAAGGCGGGGGTACAGCCGGATCAGACGGCATATTATGCCGGATACCAGTCGGGTCTCGTCCAGTATTGCACGCCGCTCAAGGGTCTGTCGGTCGGACAGGGCGGACGCAGCTACAACAATGTCTGCCCGCCTGACCTGGAAACCGGGTTCATGCGCGGCCACCGGCTGGGCAGCGCCGAATACAGCAAGAAGTCCGAAATCCGCACGATTGAAACCGGTATACGCCAGCTGGAAGGCGAGATTTCGGATTTCGAGCGACAGGTCAAGAAGGGCAAGCTTTCAAGCGGAGAGGCTTACGACAAGATCCGCAAGCGCGGACGGGAAATCGAACGCCTTCGCCGTGACCGCCGAGAGGCAAACAGGGAACTCGATCTGATCAGCCGGGATATCGACTGGTTCACCTCCAACCCCGACGCGGAGATACCGCCGCGCTACAACTGATCCTGGAAGGCCGGCGCAGGAAATGAAAGCAGACCACCGTGATACCCTGTTGCTGGCCTTTGAAAAGGGGTTGGCCAATGAGCCTGAAGCAGGGCAGCGCTGGGCGTTTCTGAATGCCGCACCGCTGCCGGGCGATGCATTCCGCGAAGCGCTTTCCTGCGAACAGGCTTTCCGTCCGGAATTCAACGAGCTCAAGTCGGCTGGCTACGATGTTTCACCGTCACTTGAGCCCGGGATCCATGACGGTGCCATTGTAATCATGGGGCGCGTTCGACAGGTCAACCATGCAAACATCGTCAGGGCCCACAACATGGTCCGCGACGGCGGTTCCGTTGTCCTTGCCGGAAGCAAGACGACAGGCATTCTTCCAGTCCGAAAGTGGCTTTCCGAGATGGATGTCGAGGCGGAGGTGCTTTCCAAGCACCATGCCCAGGTTCTGGTCTTCCGGCGCGAAGGCGGCGACTGGGACATGCCTGCCGAAGCGAAAGAAACGGGTGAATGGCACATTGAGCCTGGCATGTTTTCAGCAGAAGGCCCCGATACCGCATCCCGCTTGCTCAGCGAATTCTTCTCCGGGCGTCTGAAGGGCAAGGTCGCCGATTTCGGCGCCGGATGGGGCTACCTGTCCAAGCAGGCCTTGGAACTTTGCCCTGAAATCGGATCGATCGACCTTTACGAGGCCGACTGGAATGCGCTTGAAGCTGCGAAGCTCAATCTCGCGGGTGCAGACGTCCCTACCGAATTTCACTGGTGCGACGTCACGAGGGAGCTGCGTAAGCAACCTTTCGACCGCATCATCATGAACCCGCCCTTCCATACCGGCCGGGCGGCAACGCCCGAACTTGGCAAGCATTTCATCCAGGCTGCGTCATCGACCCTGATTCCGGGCGGTCGCCTGCTGTTGGTTGCCAACCGGCAACTGCCCTATGAGCGCACGCTTGAAGGCCTGTTCCGCAAGGTGACCGCGCTGGGTGAAGGCGATGGCTTCAAGGTCATCGAAGCCATCAAGGGCGGATGAGGTATATCCGGTTTTGCAGGCACCGGAATGACTGCAAGGTAGTGGCAGGTCGGCTATAGGGTTGCGCGGCCGGATATTGAAACTCTGCGCAACAGGTTGCCAAGCAGGACCGCGCAAGCGATCTGTGCGGTGATGACGGCGGGCCAGATTTGCGCAAAGGACGGGTCGAACCACTTCTGTGGCCCGAAGGAAATCAGGCCAAGCAATGCTGCAGCCAAAGACAGGATGTTTCCTGAACGCGAATTGCCCGCGCCCATCCAGCACGCGGCGGCACAAATGGCGATCGACGCCGAAAGAAATGGCCCCAGCGCGAAAAGGAATATGGCAACAGGTGGATGCGGTTCCGTCCGCGAGTACAGCGCCAGCAGCATCAGAAATTGTAGTGTGGCAAGAACAACCAGTGCGGCGCGATCTGTCTTCTCGCCGTCCGGGTTGAATTCGGTAGATTGTTGAGCACTCATGTCGAAACCCTTTCTGTTGAAGCGTACAAAAGTATACGTTTGACAAATCCGTATCACTGTGTACGGATTTTGCAAGTTCAAATTTCGAAGAAGGTTTTGCGTGACAGACAGAACAACGAAGCCCGTTGGCCGCCAAACCGGCAGCGCAGGTGCTGCCAATGGCTCAGTGGATGCCAGAAGCCAGCGCCGGCAGGAGATTTTCGACGCGGCCTACGCGGTGCTGGAGGAAAAGGGTTACAAGGGGGCATCGATGCTGGCAGTGGCAAAAGCCGCCCGGGCTTCCAACGAAACCATGTATGCGTGGTTCGGAAACAAGCAGGGATTGCTAAAGGCAATGGTGGATGCCAATGCCGATGCTGCACGGCGGATCCTGCAGGAGGCGCTCGCTTCGGGTTCGAACGCGTTCGACACGCTTTCCGAGGCTGGCCCGGAATTGATCAGGCTGGTCACGAGTGACAGGGCAATTGCCTTGAACCGCGCTGCAGCTGCGGATGTTGCCGAGGGTGGGGAACTCGGCCGGACAATCGCCAATCACGGCCGTGAAGTCATCGGACCGATGCTGGCAGGCATTTTCGCGCGTGCCATGGAGCAGGGCCTGATCGGCACGGCTCATGATCCCGTGGAGGTTGCCGAGATTTACATAGCGCTTCTGATCGGCGACAGCCAGATCAGGCGCGTGATCGGCGTTGCGCCTGAACCGTCTGGCGAGGCAATCGAGGGACACAGCGCCCGTGTCCTCGAAATACTGGCAACGCTCTACCAGTAAGCGTCAGCCGATCTTCTCGATGATCGCCGGAGGCCTGTCCCCGCCTTCCCGCACAGCGCGGATGACGCGGGCCTTTGCACGCTCTGCGCTTGCCTCGTCGCGTGCCAGGATTTCGCAAAGCGGAGAAGCGCCGTCCCAATCGCGGCCGGCGATGTTGATGAGGCCAACCGCATGGTCCACCGCATCCTGCGGACGGGTGCGGCCTCCGCCAAGTTCGATCACCGCCATGCCGATCTGCCGCGTGTCAAAGGCGAGATTGTCGGGTATGGCGGTTTCGGGTGCTTCGACGGCAATCCGGATTGGCGGTGTATCGAGATAGTTCTCCGCATTCTCCACGAAATCTGCCGGTCCGCCGAGTGCCGAAACCATTTCGCCGAATTTCTCGGCAGCCCTTCCCGAGGAAAAGGCTTCTTCCATGCGCCGGGTCCCGTCTGCCGTGTCGTCTGCAATGCCGCCGGAGACCAGCATTTCGGCGCCAAGCGCTACCGTGACCTCCCAGAGTGAGCGGTCCACCTTGCGCCCGGTAAGGAAATCGACGGCATTCTGCATTTCCACGGCATTGCCGGCAGCCGAGGCGAGCGGATGGTCCATGTCGGTGAGCAAGGCGGTTGTCTTCAGCCCTGCCCCGTTTGCGACCTCGACCAGCGAATTGGCCAGTTCGCGCGCCTTGTCGAGCGAATCCATGAAAGCCCCGGATCCGACCTTTACGTCGAGGACCAGCGCCTCCAGCCCGGCGGCGAGTTTCTTGGAAAGAATGGAGGCGGTGATCAGCGGCACGCTTTCCACCGTCGCGGTTACGTCCCGGATGCCGTAGATGATCTTGTCTGCCGGGGCGAGATTGCCGGTCTGTCCGATCACCGCGCAACCCACCTCGCGCACAGTTCGATGGAACAGGTCATTGTCGGGCTGGGTCGTGTATCCCGGGATGGAATCGAATTTGTCCAGCGTTCCGCCGGTATGACCCAGACCCCGGCCCGAGATCATCGGGTTGAAACCGCCACAGGCGGCAATCGCCGGTGACAGCATCAACGAGACATTGTCTCCAACGCCGCCGGTGGAATGCTTGTCGAGGACGGGTCCTGGCAGATCGCTCCAGTCGAGGACATCGCCGGAATCGCGCATCGCCAGTGTCAGGGCAACTTTCTCGGCGTTTTCCATACCGTTCAGGTAGATCGCCATGGCGAACGCCGCGACCTGGCCTTCCGAGACTGCACCCGATGTCACACCCTCGATGAATGCGCGCAATTCGGCGCCGTCCACCGGCATGGCGTCTCGCTTGGCGGCTATGACTTCCTGCGGCAGCATCAGTAGCCCGCCGTTTCTTGCGTCTTGCCGCCGTCAAGCGTGGCAAGCAGATTGTCGAGAACACCGGATGCCCCGAAGCGGAAGGTCTCGGGCGTTGCCCAATCCGGCCCGAGAATTTCGGCGGCGAGTTCGAGATAGGCGGCAGCATCTTCCGTGGTCTTGATCCCGCCTGCCGGCTTGAAACCAACCTCCCTGCCCGAATCGGCAATTGCCTGCAGCATGATCCGCGCTGCATCGAGCGTCGCGTTCACTTTCACCTTGCCCGTGGAGGTCTTGATGAAATCGGCACCTGCCTCGATTGCCAGATCGGAAGCCGAGCGGATAGCCTGCGGCGACTTCAGTTCTCCCGTTTCAAGGATGACCTTCAACAGGTGATCACCCGCAGCATGGCGCACGGCCCGGATCATGGCTTCGGCCTCGGCGGCATCGTCATCAAGCAAGGACCGGTAGGGCATGACAAGGTCGATCTCGTCTGCCCCGCTGGCAAGAGCAGCTTCCACCTCGCCTGTCACCGCTTCGATATCCGTGCCGCCATTGGGGAAGTTGACCACTGTGGCGATGCGGATTCCCGAACCGTTCAGCAAATCCTTTGACTGGGCAACGAATTCCTTCCATATGCAGATCGCTGCGGTATTGCCATGCGGGGTCTGCGCCCGCGCGCAAAGCGAGACGATGTCTTCGGGTGTGCAGTCGTCGTTGAGATTCGTCAGGTCGAGGAGGCCGATGGCCTTCCCCGCAACCGCTTTCAGGTCTGTCATGCGTCAACTCCGGTACCGAGCCATGCAGCAATCAGGCGGCCAAGCCGTTCACCGCCTTTCGGCGCCATTTCCTTGGTTTCATCATGGGAAAGCTCGCCGCCTGTCATACCGGCTCCAAAGTTGGTGATGACCGAGAAGGCGGCAACCTCCAGACCAGCGAAGCGCGCGAGGATGACTTCGGGCACTGTCGACATGCCGACCGCATCGGCCCCGAGCATGCGCGCCGCACGGATCTCGGCTGGCGTTTCGAAGCTTGGCCCCGAAAACCACATGTAGACGCCTTCTCCCAGCGTGACATCCACGGTGCGCGCCGTTTCCCGTAACTGGTCCATTATGGCCGCCGAGTAGGCATTGGTCATTCCGACGAACCTGCGGTCGGATTCTTCGCCGATAAGCGGGTTCATCCCGGACCAGTTGATATGATCGGTAATCAGCATGACCGAACCCGGCGGCAGGTCTTCGCGCAGCGAACCAGCCGAATTGGTCAGCACGAGTCGTTTCACGCCGATGGCGGCCATTGCCTCGATGGGTAGACGCATCGCTGCCGCGTCACCCTTTTCGTAGTAGTGCACGCGGCCAGACAGGATGATGATCTCGCGGCCGCCAAGGCGGCCCGAAACCAGTTCACCTGCATGGCCAGAGACTCCGCCGGACGGAAATCCCTCCAGTTCGCCATAGGGAATGCGTATCGCATCTTCGACGCCGTCGACCAGCTTCCCAAGGCCGGAACCCAGAACCAGAGCCGTTTCGGGCATGCGTCCTTCGAGCCGTTCGATGATCCGCGAAACTGCCTGCTTCATTGTGACCTGTCTCCGGTTTCCCCTGCCAGGCTCATCGGTCCGAAGCTCTTGGGCAGCAGGTCACCAAGCGTTACCGTCTCGGCAATTCCCTCGGAATTGCAAAGATAGACCTTCGTGTCGGGCGAACCGAATTCTGCAAGCCGCTGCCGGCACCCGCCGCATGGCGTGCAGAGTTCCGCCTTCAGGCCGAGTACCGCGATCTCGGAAATCCTGCCGCCACCACCCATCACCATCGAAGCGATGGCAGAAGTCTCCGCACACCAGCCCTCCGGATAGGAGGCATTCTCGACGTTGCAACCCGCATAGATCCTGCCGTCATGGGTACGAAGCGCGGCACCGACGGGGAATTTCGAATAGGGGGAATGGGAACGGGCGGCAGCCTCCAGGGCAACCTTTCGCAGCTCTTCGGCCATTTCAGCGTTCTTTCGTGTACGGAACACCGCCTGCGCGTGGCGGCACGGCTTTGCCGATGAAACCGGCAAGAAGTATGACGGTCAGGATATAGGGCAGGGCCTGAACAAGCTGCACCGGAACCTGACCGATTGCCGGAAGCGACACCCCTTGAAGGCGGATGCCGGCGGCATCAAGAAAACCGAACAGCAGGCAAGCCCACATCACGTTGAGCGGCTTCCATTTTGCAAAAATGAGAGCGGCAAGCGCGATGAAACCCTTTCCCGCTGTCATGTTTTGCACGAACTGGGCATTGAAGGCCGTGGATAGATACGCACCCGCAACCCCGCAAAGCATGCCGCAGATAAGCACGGCGCGATAGCGCAGCGACTGTACGCCTATGCCGGCCGTGTCGACGGCTGCCGGATTTTCACCAACGGCGCGAAGCCGGAGTCCAAAGCGTGTTCGAAAGACCACCCACCAGGTCAGCGGGACCATGGCGAATGCGAAATAGACGAAGAGGTTATGACCTGAAATCAGGCCCTCGTAGATTGGGCCGAGGAAGGGCACGTCCTTCACCGCGGCGGCACCGGGCAGCTCGATGGGTGTGAACCTTGCCTCAGTTGGGAGCGAAGGTGTGCGGCCGCCCTGCCCAAACCAGCTCTGGCCAAGCAGGGCCGTAAGACCTGCAGCGACAAAGTTGATGGCGACACCCGAAACGATCTGGTTCCCGCGAACGGTAATCGAGGCAAAGGCATGGACGAGGGCCAGCGCCATGGAAGCGCCGATTGCGGCAACCAGCCCGGCCCAGGGCGATCCCCAAACGGAAGCAGCCGCCCCGGCGGCAAAGGCCCCAGCCAGCATCTTGCCCTCAAGCCCGATGTCGAAAACGCCGGACCGCTCGGAATAGAGCCCGGCAAGCGCTGCCAGCAGCAGGGGGGTGGACAGCCTTACCGTGGAATCGAGTATCTGGATGACCGTTGCGAATTCCATGTCTTACACGCCTTCTCTTGCCGCCTGATCGGCAGAAAGAACCTGCCTGCGCGCAAATGCGCGCGAAAGCGCAGGCCGGTACATGTGCTCCAGCGCACCGGCAAACAGGATTACCAGCCCCTGAATGACCACGATCATGTCGCGCGAGATCTTCGGCATGTCGAACGCCAGTTCGGCACCGCCCTGCCACAGCATGCCGAAAAGGATTGCGGCCAGAATGATGCCGACCGGATGATTGCGGCCCATCAGCGAGACCGCGATCCCGACAAATCCGGCGCCCGCTGGAAAGCTTTCCTGCAGCCGCGCCTGGTCGCCCATCACCGGATTGATGGCCATCATGCCGGCCAGTGCGCCCGAAATCAGCATGGCGATGACCACGGTGCGCACCGGCGGTATGCCTGCATAGACGGCAGCAGTGGGATTGATGCCGGTTGTCCGGATTTCGTAGCCAAGACGTGTGCGCCATATCAGAAGCCACACAAGGTAGCAGCATGCCAGTGCCAGAAAGAAGGACCAGTTGAAAGGCGCCCCGCCAAGCGAAGACCCGAACAGGTTGAACAGCCAGTCGAGTTTCGGGATCTGGCCGCCCGCCTCGAATGTCCGGGTTTCCGGTGCCATCGATCCGGCAGGCTTGAACACCTCGACGAGCAGATAGATCATCAGTGCCGAAGCGATGAAGTTGAACATGATCGTGGTGATGACCACGTGGCTTCCGCGCCGGGCTTGTAGCCATGCCGGTATGAATGCCCATGCAGCCCCCATGGCGGCCGCACCCAAGACGGCGAACGGGAAGGTCACGTACCAGGGAACATAGCGATCCAGTGCCAGGCAGGCGGCGGCTACGCCTATGCCGCCGACATAGGCCTGGCCCTCAGAACCGATGTTGAACAGGCCGCAATGGATGGCGACCGCAACAGAAAGACCGGTGAAGATGAAGTTGGTCGCATAGAACAGCGTGTAGCCAATGCCGCCGCCATAGCCGAAAGCGCCGCGCACCAGCAGATAGGCAGCCTTGACCGGGTTTTCGCCGACCAGCAGCACGACCAGCCCCGCGACCAGAAAGGCCGTTATGAGGTTTAGGAGCGGAATCAGCCCGTAGTCGACCCATTTCGGCAATTCGTGCTTCATGCGCCGGCCTCCGGGGTTTCCACCAGCATGTGCCCATCGGCGTCGAGCGGCGAGAAGGGATTGAAGGCAACTTCCCACAAATGACCGTCCGGATCGGCAAAATAGCCGGAATATCCCCCCCAGAATACCTTTTCGGGTGCTTTCACGGCCACCGCGCCGCAGGAGAGGGCGTGGCCGAAGGCCTCATCGACTTCCGCTTCACTGCGGCAATTGTAGGCAAGTGAAACGCCGCGAAATGGCGGAATGGGCGCGGCCTCGACACCGGCATCCTCCGCGAGAGCGGCATGACCGAAAAGGCCGAGCACGATCCCTTTCCCCTGGAAAAAGGTTACGTGTTCGTTCGAGGGCCCGCCCGCCCGCCATCCAAGCGCCTCGTAGAAGGTACGCGAACGGGCCATGTCGGTCACGCCGAGCGTGACGAGGGAAATGCGCGGCTCGAACTTCATGCTGCCTTGCCTTTCCGGCCGGCGCCATCCTGCGTGATTCCCGCCATCAAGAGGCCGATCTCGCCTTCAGGTGTATCGGGCGCCACCTCGCCTGCGACCTTGCCTGCAAACATCACCAGCACCCGGTCGGCGAGTGCACGTACTTCATCCAGTTCGACCGATACCAGCAGGATCGCCTTGCCCTGGTCGCGCATCTCGATGATCCGCTTGTGAATGAACTCGATCGCGCCCACGTCTACGCCGCGTGTCGGCTGACCGATCAGCAAGACGACCGGATCGACTTCCATTTCGCGCGCCAGAACGATCTTCTGCTGGTTGCCGCCAGAGAAATTTGCCGTCTTCAACCTGCAATCGGGGGGACGGATATCGTATTGCTCGATCTTTGCCTTGGCGTCCTGCCGTATGGCATCGATGTTGAGCATCGGCCCGTTCAGGAACTTGGACTTGTCGTGATATCCGAGGATCGAGTTCTCGTTCTCCTCGAAGGGTAGAACAAGCCCCATGTGGTGGCGGTCTTCCGGAACATGCGCCAGCCCCCGCTCCCTCAGCATGCCCGGATCGCATTCGCCGGTCACGCCGATCGGCTCACCGTCCAGGATCACCTGTCCGCTTCGCGCCTTGCGTATGCCGGATATCGCTTCCAGCAATTGCGACTGGCCATTTCCGGCAACGCCCGCAATGCCGACGATCTCGCCGGCTCTCACATCGAAACTCACATCATCGACCACGGTCACGCCCCGGCTGTCGCGGATGGTGAGGTTCCTGACCGAAAGCTTCACCTCGCCGGGATGGGACTGGCCCTTGTCGACGCGCAGCAGGACATGCCGGCCGACCATGAGTTCGGCCAGTTCCTCGACATTCGTCGCTGCTGTCTGGCGCGTGGCGACGATCTCGCCGCGCCGCATTACAGAGACCTCGTCGGTAATTGCCATGATCTCGCGCAGCTTGTGCGTGATGAGGATCACCGTCTTGCCCTGTTCCTTGAGCTGTTGAAGAATCCGGAACAGGTGGTCCGCCTCGGCAGGGGTAAGTACACCGGTCGGTTCGTCGAGGATCAGGATTTCCGCACCGCGATAGAGCGCTTTCAGGATTTCCACGCGTTGTTGCAGGCCGACCGGCAGTTCCTCGATGATAGCATCGGGGTCGACATGCATGTCGTAGGCATCTTCCAGGCGCTTGAGCTCGGTGCGGGCCTTGCCGATGGCGCTGTTCAGTATCGCGCCATTCTCCGCCCCCAGGATCACGTTCTCCAGCACGGTGAAATTCTGCACCAGCATGAAGTGCTGATGCACCATGCCGATGCCTGCGGCGATGGCGGCGTCCGAATCCGCAATGCGCGTCTTCTTGCCATTGATGTAAATGTCGCCGCTGTCGGCCTGGTAGAAGCCGTAGAGAATCGACATCAGGGTCGATTTCCCGGCCCCGTTTTCTCCGATTATGCCGTGAATGGTTCCGCGTTTGACGGCAAGCCGGATGTCCTTGTTGGCCTGAACCGGGCCGAATGCCTTGGAAATGCCTTTCAGCTCGATGGCAAGTGCGCCATCGCCCGGCAGTTCCGTTTCGCCATTCTCCATCCACCACCTCTGCAACAGACGCTGCCCGCCGCAGTCGGCGTGGCGCAGTTGCGGCATTTCAGGACAGCGCGGCGCCGAATGCAAGCCTCCAAATGACAAATCGGAAATACATGTCTGCTGCGATACGGCTTGACGTGACCGTCCCTGCGATTATCAATCCGGCGTTGCCGTTGTTGCCGGGGCAGACGCCCCGGCCTTCGCCCGGATTTCCCCGCACCCAACGACCATCGGATGTAAAGATGAGCCGCCCGACACCCCTGACACGTGACGACTTTCCCGTATTCCGCTCGCTCCAGACACGCTGGTCAGACAACGACCTCTTCGGGCACATGAACAATGTCGTTCACTACCAGTTGTTCGACACGGCCGTGAACGAATGGCTGATCAAGCTTGGCCTTTTCGATCCGCACAACAGCGATATCATCGGTTTCGTCGTGGAAACGAAGTGCAACTACTTCTCCGAACTGGCATTTCCCGACAGGGTCGCAGCAGGAATCCGCATCGACCACCTCGGTACGTCCTCGGTGCGCTACGGCATCGCCCTTTTCAGGGAGGATGAGGAGATCGCCGCCGCCCAGGGCCATTTCATCCATGTCTATGTCGACCGGCAAACCCGCAAGCCCAAGGCGCTGCCGCAGAACTGGCGGCTGGAACTGGAAGACTATCTCGCCTGATGGCCGAACCCTGTTTCAGCAACTCTCCGGGCCGTTCGCGCCGTCCCTGTATCCGGTGCTGCGGCACCTTTCCCGTTCCCGCTTGATTCGTTCTTCCACCCGGATCGGATTTTCCGTCGGGACAATAGGTCCCTGAACGAGTGTCGCTGAAACAGCCGGATTTACGTCGCTGGCTGGCGGAGTTTCCGGGGTTTTCTCCGGATTGTAGTCCGGTTCAGCCACGAAATCCGAATGGCGCCCGCCTCCATTTGCAGCCCCCGAACTCGTTTCCGTGTTCACGTATACCGGACCCGGAAGAGTGTCCGGCTCTTCGGGTTCGATGCTGCGAACCGGTAGAAGTCCGTCGAACGGCCAGGCAAGCCTAGCTTCTTCCACGGTCATCGGCAGGACGTTCACATCGATGTCGCGCGGTGTGCCGTCGACCCGGTAGGGACAGTTTTTGCGGCAATTCCCGCCATAGGCAAACTGCCACAGTGTGTAGCTCTCCCAGTTTCCCATCGGGAACACGCCGCTTATGCCCGGCTTGTACCGTGCGTACCAGAGCTTCAACCGCGAGAGCAGGGGGTATTCATCGCGGTTTTCCGCGATGGCGGCCGCCGTCCTGTGGTTTGCATAAAGCAGCGGATAGCGTTCCAGCTTCTGGTAGATCCGGGCGGCAAAGCGTTCGGCTTCGTCAAGCGTCATGAACACTTCGTGCTCGGGCATTTCCAGATCGAGAACAATTACCTCATCCGGTTGGGGATCGGCATAGCTGACGAAGTGATCGGCCTGTCTTTCCGGATTTCCGCGGCGGCCAAGGTGATAGGCGCCCCATTTGAGACCCAGAGCACGGGCAAGCTGGCGTCGCGTAAGATAGAGTTCGCGGGCAACAGAGTACTTGCGCCAGCTTACGCCGCAAATTCCCTTGTCCGCAAACGTGCAGTATTCGGGTGGCAGCCCGTCGCTCGCCTTGCCGATGAAACCCACGATCCTGCGGTCCTGGACGATCTTTTGCCAATCGAGCGAATTGTGCTCATAGGCATCCAGCACCAGTGCCCGGTCCGGGTTGCGCCAAGGCAGGAAGAAATCCGAAGCATGCGCAAATGCCGATTGGAACAGGCCAAGACACAGGACGGCGAAGATTGTAACCGGTTTCAACACGCCCCGGGTGTGCCAAGCGGAAAAAGGGGGATTTGCCTCGCCGGACCGGAAGGTTATCTTGCGCCGAGATTTCATGGTCAGGCTCCCGATTTCCACCTAGATTGTTTCACCTTTAGGTGCAAACAGATTGCTTCAGCAAACGACTGAATTCCTTTACGCATTTCGATTTTTCCGATTCCGTCAAAATCGAAAATGCTCTAATGGCTTGCCCCGAAGTCTGCCCGGCGAAAACATCGCCTCTGGTCCCTGAAGGGACGCGTGCGCAGATACCGGTCGAGTTCAACCCTGCGAATGAGGATTTCCTATGACGAGCACCGAACAAAGGCTGATCCAGGCCGAAGAGACGATTGCCCATCAGGCAAAGACAATCGACGAGCTCTCGGCGATGGTTGCGCGCCAATGGGACGTCATCGACACACTTGAGCGCAGGGTCGACCACATGATCGGGCGCATGTCTGCGCTGGAGGAAAACTTGCCAGCACCCGCTGCCAGCGAAAAACCGCCGCACTGGTAGGCCGGGTTGGCGGCAGTTTCCGTGCTGACACTCGCGCAACTCACCTCCAGGCATGCATCTGACGGGGAACTGGTCTGGATCGGCGTTCGTCCCGCCCGGCGCGAGCCGGTCGAATCCCGCCGGTTCGCACGCATCACGCCCTCCGGTATCGAGGGCGACCGGAACATGCGGCCAGGCAGGCGCGCCGTCACTCTGATTCAGGCAGAGCACTTGCCGGTAATCGCGGCTCTCTCAGGCGTGGCAGAGATCGATCCGCACATCCTGCGCCGCAATCTCGTTGTCGGCGGTATCAACCTGCTGGCCCTGAAAGACCGTCATTTCCGGATCGGCGAAGCTGTCCTGGCCGGAACGGGCATCTGTGCTCCATGTTCGCGCATGGAGGAGCTGTTGGGGCAGGGCGGCTACAATGCAGTGCGCGGCCATGGCGGCATCACGGCAAGTGTTGTCGAGCCCGGTCTCATTAGCCTCGGTGATCGCGTTTCCATGATCTGAGAAATTCACGGCGGAAACGAAAGCGGGGAGCCGAAGCTCCCCGCAAATCGCGTTATGAGACTGGCCGGTGGCTCAGTAGGGGCACTCGTTGTCCGACATGTAGTCGTGGACTTCGATCTCGCCCGAAATGATCTTGGCCTTGGCATCCTCGACGGCTTTCATCATCTCGTCGGAAACCAGCGGTTTGTTGTTTTCGTCCATGGCGAAATCAACACCGCCTTCCTTGAGGCCGAGAACCGCAAAACCGGTCGACCAGTTGCCGTCCTGAACATCCTTGAAGGCATTGTAGACGGCAACGTCGACGCGCTTCAGCATCGAGGTCAGGACGTGTCCCGGATGGGTTCCATTCTGGTTGGAGTCGACACCGATGCCGAGCTTGCCCGCATCAGCCACGGCCTGGAGAACACCAAGACCGGTACCGCCAGCGGCATGGTAGATGACATCCGCACCCTGGTCCATTTGAGCACGGGCCAGTTCGCCGCCCTTGGTGGGGTCGTTCCATGCCGCGCCAGTCGTGCCGGTCATGTTCTGGATTACCTTGTCATCGGCGCTGACGGATTTGACACCGCCCACATAGCCGCAGGCAAACTTGCGGATGAGCGGAATGTCCATGCCGCCGACGAAGCCGACCGCGCCGGTCTGCGATGCCTTCGCAGCCATCACGCCCACGAGATAGGAGCCTTCATGTTCCTTGAAGACGATCGAGCGCACGTTCGGCAGGTCGACAACCATGTCGACGATGGCGAAATTCACGTCGGGAAATTCCTTGGCGACCTTTTCGAGCGCGGCTGCCTGGGAAAAGCCGATGGCGACGATCGGGTTGTTGCCATCCTGCGCGAAGCGCCGCATCGCCTGCTCGCGCTGGGCGTCGTCAACGACCTCGAACTCACGGTATTCGATGCCGGTTTCTTCCTTGAACTTCTCGGCACCGTTATAGGCTGCCTGGTTGAAGGAACCGTCATTCTTGCCGCCCTTGTCGTAAACGACAGCCGGCTTTGCATCCATGGCCAGAGCGGATACGCTCATTGCCAATGTTGCCATTGCTGCAAGGATCAAACGCTTCATATTGTTTCCCTGTTACTGGTTGCTTCGGGTTGTTTTTCCGGCAATGCCTGGGACATTCGGTGCCCAGACCTGTTTCCGGGCCGCGGCAGCGAACCGCGGCTTTCTCGCGCTCCGGGCAGTTGTTGGCCGGGGCACCTGAGGGAAAGTGTGGCACGGTTTCCGGCACCTGCCTACCCCAAATCTTCAATGCGAAAGGGCGTGGAGAAGCCATGAACCCGCAATTGTGCGGCGCTGTAACAGTGATCAATTAATGAGCCGAAGCCCTAGGCAACGCCGATGTGAACGGTTATGAGTCGCCCGCCCGCCAAACAGGCGGGAGGAAGCCCGCAATCATGCTAGCCGTTGGCGGGCTTGTGGCATAGAAATCGCCGGATGGCGTTCAGGAATTTCCCGGTATCAGCGTGACCAGATCCGAAGTCAAAGCAGCCGACACGAGCGATTCAAACCCGCGCGAAATCGTGAAACGCATCCTGTCGGAGAATTTCGCGCGTTATCGCGGCACCTATGTGTTTGCAATCATGTGCATGGTGGTCGTCTCTGGGATGACGGCCTACAGCGCCTACATCATCAAGAATGTGGTCAATGATGTCTTCGACAAGCGTGATCTGAATGCCGCCTACACCATTGCAGGCATTATCCTCATTATCTTCTTTCTGCGCGGCATCGCTGCCTTCGGTCAGGATGTGTTGCTGAACCGTATCGGCAACAACATCATCGCCACCTATCAGCGCCGCGTATACGATCACCTTCTGCATCTTGGCGTGGGCTTCTTCAACGATACCCGTTCGGCCTACCTCGTCGGACAGGTGAACCAGAATATCTCGGGCATCCGCAACCTGATGAACCAGCTTGTCACGGTTTTCGCGCGCGATCTCCTGACCTTTATCGGCCTGATCTTCGTGATGATCTGGCAGGATCCGCTGATGACCGCAGGTTCTTTCGTCGTCCTGCCGGTCGCCGGCTACGTGATTTCGCGCTACGTCAAACGGGTCAAGAAACTCTCCCGCAAGGAGGTGCATACCAATGCCCGCGTCGCCTCGGTCATGGTCGAAACGGCGCAGGGCATTCCGGTGGTCAAGGCTTTCACCATGGAAGACCAGTTGCGGGGCCGGGTCGACGAACTGGTGAAGACCGCAGAGCGCCAGGCAAACCACATCGCGCTGGTCAATGCCCGGACCAAGCCGCTTACCGAGACACTTGCCGGTCTTGCCATTGCGGGTTCGGTCGCCTTCGGCGGCTGGCGCGTCATTGCGCTTGGCGGGGACCCGGGTGCACTCTTGTCCTTTCTTGCAGCCGCCATGCTTGCCTATGACCCGGCACGCAGGCTCGCGGCCTTCCGCGTCCAGTTCGAGAAATCCCTCGTCAATGCCCGCATGATCTACGAGCTTCTCGACACACCTCCGCGTCAGGCCGACAAGCCGGACGCAAGGGAGTTTTCGGCTGGCGCCGGCGAGGTCGCGGTGGAGAATGTGACTTTCACCTATGGTGAGGGCGAGCCAATCATCCGGGACATCTCCTTCGTCGCCCAGGCAGGCAAGACGACCGCGCTTGTTGGCCCCTCCGGTGGCGGCAAGACGACGCTGATGAGCCTGATCCTGCGACTTCACGATCTCGATTCCGGCCGCATTCTGGTCGACGGCCAGGACATTGCAGACCTGCGGATCGCCTCGCTGCGGGAGAAGGTTGCCTATGTTTCGCAGCATGCGGTGCTCTTCGAAGGTACCGTTGCGGAGAACATCAGCTACGCCCGGCCGGGTGCCACCCGCGAGGAAATCGAGCAAGCGGCAAGACTTGCCCTTGCACATGACTTCATTATCGAGATGCCGCTTGGCTACGATACGCCGGTGGGCGAAATGGGCACCAACCTGTCCGGCGGCCAGCGCCAGCGCCTGTCGATCGCCCGCGCCATCGTGCGCGATGCTCCGATCCTTCTTCTTGACGAGGCAACTTCGGCACTCGACAATGAATCGGAACGGCTGGTACAGGCCGCGCTCGACGAGTTGATGAAGGACCGCACGACGATTGTCATCGCCCACCGCTTGTCCACCATCCACAACGCCGACAAGATCGTGGTGATCGATCAGGGCAGGGTGGTCGAGCAGGGTAGCCATGACGTGCTCATGAATTCCGAGAGCGGGCTGTACGGAAAACTGCAAAGCCTGTCCGCCATGCCGCCCTCCAACGGCAAGAAAGGCCGCGCCAAGAAGTCTGGCTCGAAGACCGGTGGCAGGGCCGCGTCACAGGGCAAAGCGCGGGCAAAGGCTTCCACGGCCACGCGTTCGGGAACAGGCCGCGGCAAAACGGCAAAGGCAGGAAACAAATGAGCAGGATGAAACTCGTAGTGACCGGAGCCAGCGGCCGCATGGGCCGCGCCCTCATACGTGCCATCGCGGCATCGCCCGACGCCGAACTGCACGGTGCGCTGGAGCGTGCCGGTAGCGAGCATCTTGGCTCCGATTCAGGCGAATTGGCCGGTCTCGGTGCAAACGGTGTCGCGATCACCGGAGATCCTTTGCCGGTCATTGCAGACGCCGATGGAATCGTCGATTTCACCACGCCGGCGGCAACCGTCGAATTTGCAGGCTACGCAGCGCAGGCGCGCATCGTTCACGTCATCGGCACAACCGGCTGCACTGCAGAGCACGATGCTGCGATCATGGCGGCTGCCAGGCATGCCACCATCGTCAAGTCCGGCAATATGAGCCTCGGCGTCAACCTGCTTTCGGTTCTGGTCGAGCAGGCCGCACGCGCCCTGTCAGCAGGTGCTTTCGACATCGAGGTGCTCGAAATGCACCACAAGCACAAGGTTGATGCCCCCTCGGGTACCGCGCTTCTTCTCGGCGAGGCCGCTGCGCGCGGACGCGATGTCGACCTCGATGAGGCGAGTGTTCGCGTGCGCGACGGGCACACCGGCCCGCGCCAGGAAGGCACCATTGGCTTTGCAACGCTCCGCGGCGGCTCGGTTGTCGGCACGCACAGCGTGCTTCTGGCAGGTGAAGGTGAGACGATCACGCTTTCCCACGAGGCAACCGACCGCTCCATTTTTGCAACCGGTGCCGTTACCGCTGCCCTGTGGGGCCGCGGCAGGAACCCCGGTTTCTATAACATGAAGGATGTTCTGGGCCTTTCCTGAGCATTCAAGCCAATCAACCCATAGCAATCTACCTGGAGACAGACATGGCCCGCAAACTGGTACTGGTCCGCCACGGCCAAAGCGAATGGAACCTGAAGAACCTGTTCACCGGCTGGAAAAACCCGGACCTGACCGAACAGGGCGTTACAGAAGCCCATGAAGCCGGCAAGGCGCTCAAGGCCGAAGGACTGGTATTCGACATCGCCTTCACCAGCGTGCTGACGCGCGCCGAACGCACATGCCAGATCATTCTTGACGAGGTCGGCCAGCCCGATCTTGAAACCCTGCATGACGAGGCCCTGAACGAGCGCAATTACGGCGACCTCGCCGGTCTCAACAAGGATGATGCGCGTGCAAAATGGGGCGAGGAACAGGTGCATGTCTGGCGCAGGTCCTACGACGTGCCTCCGCCGGGCGACGAGGGCGAAAGCCTTCGCGATACCGGAGCGCGCGTCTGGCCCTATTACATGCAGGAAATCCTGCCGCGCGTTCTTTCCGGCCAGACCGTGCTCGTGGCCGCGCATGGCAATTCGCTGCGCTCGCTGGTCATGGTGCTCGACCGCTTGTCAAAGGAAGAGATAACCAAGCTCAACCTCGCCACCGGCGTACCGATGATCTACGAGCTGAAATCGGATTCCACCGTTCTGACCAAGAAAATCCTGGGCGACATGTCCGGCGCACATTGAGGCGCCGGCACACGGATCATTCGCCCGGAGAAGACTGGCCCGGCTGCTTGCGCGCAACGGGCCGTTTCTTCGGCGCCATCTCGATCGTCCGGATGCGCCTCGGATCGGCATCCCGAATCACGAATTCATAGCCAAATGCCTCGATGACCTCGCCCTTGACGGGAATGCGCCCAAGGAACGAGAAGATCACGCCGCCGATCGTGTCGGCATCGTCGGCATAGTCACCGCAGTCGAAATTGTCGCCCAGCACCTCGCGGATATCGTCAAGTTCGGCGCGCGCATCGCATACGAGGCGGCCATTTCCCAGATCGCGGATCATTTCCTCGTCGTCGTCGTGTTCGTCCTCGATGTCGCCGACGATTTCCTCGACGATGTCTTCGAGCGAGATGAGGCCCTCCGTCCCGCCGTACTCGTCGATCACCAGTGCCATCTGGATGCGCGATGCCTGCATGCGTGCCATCAGTTCCGCAGCCGGCATCGATGGCGGCACGAACAGCACCGGCCGCACGAGGTTGAGCTTGCCTAGCTCCCGGTTGAGATCGATCCGCGACAGGTTGAAAGGCTTTGTACCGTCCTTGCGCCTGCGGCCGCCTTCCTGCGCCTTGCGGGTGATGAAGGCGACAACATCGCGTATGTGAACCATGCCGCGCGGATCATCGAGCGTCTCGTCATAGACCGGCATGCGCGAATGCCCGGAACTTTCGAAAACCTTCAAGAGCTCGCCGAGACTCGTGGTCAGATCGACAGCTTCGACCTCTGCACGCGGTACCAGAAGATCCTCGACCCGCACTTCCTGCAGGGCGAGGATGTTGTTGATCATCGCCGTTTCTTCAGGTGTGAACTCGCCCGCGAATCCCTCGGCTGTCAGTGCGTGGCTGAGGTCGTCACGTACGGAAGACTGTGAGCGCCTGAAACTGAACAGCCTGGAAAGCCAGCGCGTGAACCGGCCCTCCGCTGCGGTTTCCGGATGCTTGTAGACCACGGGCAGGTTGTGCCCGCTGCTACTTGAACCCTCGCTGTCGGTTTCCGATTTGCCGGCGGTATCGGCGCCGGTTGTTATGGTCTGATCCATCTTGTTCATTGACTTTGCAGAATAGAGGTACTGGCCGTTGCGGCCAACCGGATTTTGAAGCTGGGGTAAACACCCAAGTTGAGGCACCAATTAGGCATACGGATCGGCAATGCCAAGCCCCGATAGCGTTTGCCTTTCGATCTCTTCCATTTCCTCGGCTTCATCGTCATCGATGTGGTCATAGCCGAAAAGGTGAAGAAATCCGTGAACGGCAAGATGAGTCAGGTGATCCTCGAAGGATTTCTCCTGCTCTGCCGCTTCGCGTTCCACCGTCTCGCGCGCGAAAACGAGATCGCCCAGCACCGGTCCCGCAGGCTCACCAACCTGCACATCGCCGCCGGGAAAGGAAAGGACGTTCGTCGCAACGGGTTTGTCGCGCCATTCACCGTTGATGACGGCCATCTCCGCATCGTTCGTGAACAGGAGGGAAAGCTCCGCGCCATCGGGCCAGTCCAGTCCGGCACTGGCTGCCGCCGCGCTCACCGCCCTCTCGCACAAAGCAAGCAGGCCGGCCTCGCCGGGCCAGCCATTGTCATTGACCGAAATTGAAATTTCCAGGCGGTTCACGCGTTGTCCGGGCCATCCTCGCCGCCCGAAACATCCCCGGTGCGGTCCGGACCACTGCCGCGCCTGCGCGAGGCAGCTCTCTTCGCGTCATCGTCATAGGCGTTGACGATCTCGGTGACGAGCCGGTGACGCACCACGTCGGAGGCCTGAAAGGTGATCTTTTCGACACCATCGATGGCCGGCAGGATACGCAAAGCTTCGACAAGGCCCGAGACCTGACCGGGAGGAAGGTCGACCTGGCTCGGATCGCCGGTGACGATCATCTTGGAGTTCTCGCCAAGCCGGGTCAGGAACATCTTCATCTGCATCGACGTGGTGTTCTGCGCCTCGTCCAGAATGACGGCGGAGTTGGCCAGCGTCCGTCCGCGCATGAAGGCCAGCGGCGCAATTTCAATGACATTCGAAACAAGGGCACGTTCTACCTTGTCGGCAGGGATCATGTCGTAAAGCGCGTCGTAGAGCGGCCTCAGATAGGGATCGACCTTTTCCTTCATGTCGCCGGGCAGGAAGCCCAGCCGCTCGCCCGCTTCGACAGC
Organism: Nitratireductor sp.; assembly: GCA_020637805.1. Taxonomy (GTDB): domain Bacteria; phylum Pseudomonadota; class Alphaproteobacteria; order Rhizobiales; family Rhizobiaceae; genus Salaquimonas. The sequence continues at coordinate 49,060 of JACKJU010000010.1, forward strand.
GGGACGCGAAAGGATGATGCGGTCGACCGCGCCGCGTTCAAGCAGCGCCGCTGCATAGGCGACGGCCAGATAGGTCTTGCCGGTACCTGCCGGACCCACGCCGAATATCAGTTCGGCCTTGTCCATGGCGCGGATGTAGCGGTCCTGGGTCTTGGTGCGGGCCTGTACCAGTTTCTTGCGGGTGCCGATCTGTGCCATGGCGAGCTTGCCCTTGCCCTCCATCGTCGGCAGCGAGAGCTGGTCTTCGGCAATCGCCATGCGAATAGCCCCGGTTACATCACCCTGGTCGATGTCCTCACCCTTTTCGAGCCTGGAATACAGATGGTCGAGAGCGGCCCTTCCGCGCGCCACCGCGTCAGCCTCACCGGCAATATGCACGTGGTTGCCGCGCGCCACGGCCTCGACGCCAAGCATCTTCTCCAGTATCGCCAGGTGCTGGTCGAACTGGCCGAAAAGCTGTGTGGCCAGCCTGTTGTTTTCGTAGGAAAGGTCGAGCGTCTCGCGCTTGCTCATGTCACCCCGGTTTCCGGGGCTGGGACGGGATTTTTGCGTGCCGATCTTGGCAGGAAAATTCAATAGTGAAGACTCCGTTCATCACCGTGGCGCGTGTCCATGCTCCACGAATCAAATTCTTGCGCCTGAAATCTGGCTTTGTCCAGTGACAGTCAGGTAACAAATGGGGGCTGAAATTTCTTTCGCAAGCCATGTGTGGCAATCAGGAAACAGGCTCGCCCACGAGCGACGACGGACCCGCATGGGTGACGCGCAAACGCACCATGGAGCCAATCTGCGAGACATCACCCTCGAAGTTGACGACCTGAAGCCATGGAGAGCGGCCCGAAAGCTGCCCCTCGCGGCCGCCCGGCTTCTCGGCCAGCACATCGATCTCCTGCCCGACACAGCCTCGATTGAAGGCCAGTTGCTGTTCATTGAGCAGGGCCTGGAGGCGTGAAAGCCGCTCCGATTTCACTTCTTCGGGCACCTTGTTATCGAGTTCGGCACCAGGAGTACCCGGACGTTCGGAATATTTGAAAGAGAAGGCTGAGGCATACCGGACCTGCCGCACGATCTGCATCGTTGCCTCGAAATCCTCTTCCGTCTCGCCTGGGAAGCCGACGATGAAGTCGCCCGAGATTGCCATGTCCGGCCGTGCCTCGCGCATGCCTTCGATAATGCCGAGATATTCGGCCGCGGTATGGTGACGGTTCATGGCTTTCAGGATGAGGTCGGATCCCGACTGGACCGGCAGGTGGAGATACGGCATCAGCTTGCCGATCTCGCGGTGCGCCTCGATCAGCCGCATGTCCATGTCGATGGGGTGGCTCGTGGTATAGCGCAGGCGTTCGATGCCATCGATATCCGCCAATGCGCGCAACAGGTCGCCAAGCGTCCATTCACCACCGTCCCTGGTGCCGTGCCAGGCATTGACGTTCTGGCCCAATAGCGTGATTTCGCGGACCCCGGCATCGGCAAGGCGTTTCGCTTCATCCAGTATCTGGCTGGCAGGGCGCGAGACTTCCGCACCGCGCGTATAGGGAACGACACAGAACGTGCAAAACTTGTCGCAGCCTTCCTGTACCGTCAGAAACGCCGCAACGCTGCGCTTGATGGCCGTTGGATGTGCCTTCGAAAGGCTGGCGAACTTTTCCGCGATCTCGAACTCGGTATGCAGAACGCGCTCGCCATTGCGTGCCTGGCGAACCATCTTCCCGATGTCGTGATAGGTCTGGGGCCCCGCAACCAGATCGACCGAGGGTGCCCGGCGAAAGATCTCCCTGCCTTCGGCCTGCGCCACGCAGCCTGTCACACCGATGGTAAGCGGGCGGTTGGAATTGGCGCGCTTCTTCTTGAGCTTGTTCAGACGTCCAATGGCGGAATAGACCTTCTCTGCGGCCTTTTCACGAATGTGGCAGGTATTGACCAGGACAAGGTCCGCATCGTCGGCATTGTCGGCAAGGGTATAGCCTTCCTGTTCCAGCGATTCGCTTATGCGGGTCGAGTCATAGACATTCATCTGGCAGCCATAGGTCTTGATGAATACCGTCTTTTGCGGGCCTGCATCGCCGGATGCCGGAACGATGCCGGTAGAGACATCCGTTTCCGCTACCTCGAACGTTCCGCCCACAGTGTCCGTATTCCGTTCCATGGCCATGTTCCTGATGGTTTTTGGGACATTCGCCCCGTTTCCTGGTGTCCGGGGGCCTCAAGACCGCCGCTACCGGGAAGTGAGGCGGGTTTTAGCTTTGAAGCCCAGTGCGATCAACCCTGCGCCGCAGACAAGAACGGCTCGCGTGCTCAGGAGCGGTGATAGAGGCGCCGCATTCGGGCAAAAAGGACACGCGTTTCGCCAAAGGCGCGCGTCGCGATCTCCTTGCGCTTCGTCCCGGCGGTAAAGGCGATCGCCTCACCAAACGCGACATCGACATCGAAGGCGCCGAGGCGCAGAAAGGAAAGCAGGTGCGGTGTCAGCCCGACATCCCCCGGCCAGGCGGCGAGGGGCTGGTGGTAGCGTCCAAGCGGCATGCCGTGCAGTGTGTTGTAGGCGATCGCCACAGGCTGCACGGACACCTTTTCGAGACCGGCCTGCTGTAGCGCCATCTGCGGTGCTGCAAACAATGCGCTCTTGAACGGCAGCAACCGGTGGCCGTTGCCGGTCGTGCCCTCCGCGAAGAGCACCATCACGTCGCCTTGAACGAGCCGCTCCGCAATCGTGTCGGCCTGGATGCCGGCATCGCGCCTGCGCTCGCGGTTGACGAATACCGTTCGCTGCAAGCGTGCCAGCCAGTTGATGCCGGGCCAGCTCTTCACCTCGTCCTTGGCGATGAAGCAAAGCTCGCCGACGCTTCCAAGCACCATGATGTCCGACCAGGAAAGATGGTTAGAGATCAGCATCAGCGGACGGTGATTGTCCATCCTGCCGTGAACATGCACGCGAACGCCGATCAGGCGCAGCGCCAACTGGTGCCACATTAGCGGCAGCCTGCGGGACTTGGCGGGAAAGGCGAAAATGAGGAAAATCTGGACCACCGCCATGGCAAGTGTTGCCGGAAGCAACACGGCAATCACCACGATCAATCTGATATTGGCGGCCAAGGACCAAATCCCCGTTCATTGCACAGGCGCAATGGCAATTTCGATTTTGACAGAATCGGCAAGATCGAAATGCGCAAATGAGTTCAGTTGCTTGCTGAAGCAAGCTGTTTGCACCAAAAGGTGAAACAGTCTTGTTAGAGCCTTTTCCTGCCAAAGGGAACTGCCGGGAGAAGTTGGTTGCTGCAAGCACAAGAGCCGGCACCGGATCCCGATCCGTATAGGCGCGCGCCTCGTCGCTCAATGAGAGCGTTTGAGATCCAGGCGAAGGATCAGCGCATTGGAGTGTGCGGCTGTTCCCCCATCGGGTACATTTGCGGGTGCCTGCTGGTAGTATCCCTTGCGTTCGCCGACCTGCCTGAAACCCAGCCCGGCATAGAGTGCCCGGGCAGGTTTGTTTGCCTCGTCGACTTCGAGGAATATTGCCTCGCACCGGTCCAACAGGCAGCGGCGGATCATTTCCGACATCAGGGCACTGGCGGCGCCACTTCGGCGTGCCTTTGGCGCGGTTGCAATCGTGATTACTTCCACCTCATCGGCGGCCATCCGGTAGATCATGAAACCGCAAACCTTGCCTGCCGGGCCAAGTGCGACGAGACCAGTCATGCCGCGCTGTCCCAGCATCGTCGCAAGGGTTCCGTCGCCCCAGGCATCGCGAAACCCCGCTGCATGGATGGCGGCCGCATCGTTGAGATGCTGCCTTTCCAGACCAGTCACGGTGATTCTTTTCTTGCGCCTGAATGGCAGCCTGATCATCTTTGCAAATCCGAAATCACGCCCGCTGGACAGCAAAACCGCCCTGTGGTTTGGCATCGGGCTTGCGAAGATACAAGGGTTCGGGCCGCTCTGTCGTGGCTGTTCGCCCGGCAGCGATCCGAGCAATGGTTTCGAGGGAGGCGGTTTCGGCTTGGCCGGAAATAGTGGCTGCGCCGTCCGTTTCACCAATGGCGGCGGCGAGGTCGGTGGCCGCATTTCCTGCCAGAAACAGGTTTCCCGCGAGGTGGCTGACCCCGGAAGCGAGATCGTCCAGGCCGGAGACGAAGGGAACGCCCGCCGCCGCGAACGGCGTATCGATGGAGAAGAGCGCATAGACCTCGTCGCGTCCCGTTCGAAGGACAACGCCGGTTTCGGCATCATCGCCCGCTGTCTTGCGCAAGTCTTCCATCAGCGCGTCCAGTTCGCTCACACCGATAACCGGGATTCCAAGCCCAAGCCCGAAACCGCGTGCCGTTGCCACGCCGACACGTATGCCGGTGAAACTGCCCGGCCCTGTGCAAACTGCCACGCGGTCGAGGCCGGAATGCTCGACCCCTGCCTCCTTCATGACCCTCGAGATGATGTCCATCAGGCGCTCGGCATGACCCCTGCCTATGATCTCGTTGAAGATCGCAAGTGTCCGTCCGGCGTCCGCGTCATAGACGCAGGCTCCACAGGCATCGCCGCTGGTATCGATAGCCAGAATTTTCATGGCCCAAGCTTTGATTAGGAAGGCGGGAAAGTCGATCTGGCCAATGGTCTAATCAACCATTTGACGATGGCCGGTTGGCCACGTGGCACCGGTCGCGAGTGCGGGCTATCAGACCGCTTCGACTTCCTGAACCTCGGGGATGAAATGGCGAAGCAGGTTCTGGATACCGTGCTTGAGCGTTGCCGTGGAAGACGGGCACCCGGCGCATGCGCCCTTCATGTGCAGGTAAACGGTACCCTCGCGGAATCCACGGAAGGTTATGTCGCCGCCATCCTGTGCCACTGCAGGCCTCACCCGGGTTTCAAGGAGTTCCTTGATCGTGCTGACGATCTGTTCGTCACCCTTCTCGAAGAACTCGTCGGAGCTGTCAACAGGAGCGCCGGTCTTGGCCATGACCGGCTGCCCGGACATGAAGTGTTCCATGATCGCGCCCAGAACCGCCGGTTTCAGATGCGGCCAGTCGAAACCCTCGGCATCACGCTCGTCCTTGGTGATGGTAATGAAGTCATGGCCGAAGAATACGCCGGAAACGCCCGGAATTTCGAACAGGCGCTGAGCCAGCGGCGAATCGCCTGCCTCATCCGGCCCGCGAAAATCCGCCGATCCGGAGTCGAGTACGACCTGTCCGGGCAGGAACTTCAGGGTTGCCGGGTTCGGAGTGGCTTCGGTCTGGATGAACATGTTTTTCTCCGGCTGGTCGGGGCCAGGCTGATCTTGGAATTTGGAAACGTTCTAGACCGCTATTTGGGTCCCGGCAAGGCGAATGACAAGAACCTGACCGCGAATGGGCTCGATACGGCCGGCAAATCAGCCAAGGAAGCCGACGATGGCCTTCACCTCTTTCATCGTTTCTTCCGCTATGGCGCGGGCCCGGTCGGCACCGTCCTTCAACACGGCATCCACATGGGCCGGGTCGTCGAGAAGACGGCGCATCTCGCTGTTGATCGGTGCCAGGTGATCGACCGCCAGATCGGCCAGCGCGGGTTTGAAGACCGAAAACTCCTTGCCGGCGAATTCGGTGACCACTTCAGCCCGCGTCTTTCCGGACAGGGCAGCATAGATGCCGACGAGATTTTCCGCCTCGGGACGCTCCTTGAGGCCATCAGGAGTTTCGGGAAGCGGTGCGGGATCTGTCTTTGCCTTGCGGATCTTTTTCGCAATGGCGTCGGCATCATCCGTCAGGTTGATGCGCGAGAGATCGGAAGGGTCGGATTTTGACATCTTCTTCGATCCGTCCCGCAGGGACATGATACGCGTGGCCGGGCCTTCGATGATCGGCTCGGTGATGGGGAAATAGCCCTCGCCATGACCGTTTGCCGCGATGCTTGCCGCAAAGTCGTTGTTGAACTTGGCGGCGATGTCACGGGTCAACTCAAGATGCTGCTTCTGGTCGTCGCCGACCGGAACATGGGTCGCCCGGTAGAGCAGAATGTCCGCCGCCATCAGTGTCGGATAGGCAAACAGGCCAACGGACGCATTCTCGCGGTCCTTTCCCGCCTTTTCCTTGAACTGGGTCATGCGGTTCAGCCAGCCCATGCGCGCAACGCAGTTGAACAGCCATGCGAGTTCCGCGTGGCCGGAAACCTGGCTCTGGTTGAACACGATGTTCTTTACCGGATCGATTCCCGAGGCAAGGTAGGCGGCAGTGACTTCCCTTGTGTGACCGGCGAGTTTCTCGGGTCCGCCCCAGACCGGAAAGGGCTGTGTGATCGCATGCAGGTCGACGACGCAATAGATGCACTCATGCGATTCCTGCATGGTGACGAATTTGCGGATTGCGCCAAGATAATTGCCGAGATGCAGGTTCCCGGTAGGCTGCACGCCTGAGAAGACGCGGTTGGAAGGCTGTCCCATAGTAATTCCCTTCAGGGGCACTGGTTGCGGCGGGTTGGACTGCGCCGAACTTTGTCACGGATCGAGGCGGGGATTATCGAAGGCGGTTGCGAATCGCAAGGGCCGGGACCGTCAGGTGGCGGAATTTTTGCGCGGACGGCGCAAAAGCCGCAGCAATTGCTGGCCGGGTATGGCCCCGGTCCCGATCGTTATGGCGAAATAGACCAGCATGGCCACCAGGATCAGTGCGAGGACAGAAAAAATACGGATGCCCAGTGCGTCGTGCAGCAGCATTTCGGAGAATATGCCCTGGCCGGCCCACAGGACGAGGCCAACAAGCAGGCTTGTGGCAACAATGATTCCGCTGTTGCGGATGGTGGCCGCGTCGAGCTGCAGAAGCCCCTGGCGCCACAGCGCACCACCAAGCAGAACGACATTCAGCCATCCTGCCGCGCTGGTCGCAATCGCCAGCCCTGCCACGCCGTAGACAGGAAACAGAAGGAGGGCCAGCGTGACGTTGACGATGGCATTTGCTCCCGAGAACCACATCGGGGTCTTCATGTCCTCGCGTGCGTAATAGGCCGGCTGGAAGATCTTGATCAGAACAAAGGCCGGAAGCCCGACGGCAAACCACGCCAGCACGGAGGCGGTAATTTCCGTGAGGTCACGGGTGAAGGCACCACGTTCGTAGAGAAGCGCGATCAGTGGAACCGGTATTGTGAAGAGACCGACCGCAGCCGGAAGTGTCAGGCCCAGACCGAATTCGATCGAGCGGTTCTGCAGCTTGGTGGCTTCGCCCGTATCGCCTGCGGCAAGGGCGCGGGTAAGTTCGGGAAGAAGCACCACGCCGATGGAAATCGCGATCACGCCGAGCGGCAGCTGCATCAGCCTGTCGGCATAGTTCATGATTGCGATTGCGCCATCCTGGCCCGAGGCGATGATCTGGCCGACAAGCAGGTTGACCTGGGTTATCCCGGCAGCGATCGCCGTTGGTATGGCGAGCGTGACGAGGCGCCTTACCGGCCGCGATATGGAAGGCCGGCGAAGCGACAGGGGGAACCCCTCCTTCAGGATGCCGTAGACCAGCATCGACACCTGCAGCAGGCCGGACAGAAAGACGCCCCAGGCCATGGATATTCCCAGTGTCCGGTCGGATGCGCCAAGATACCAGGCACCTGTGAGCACGACGATGAACACCACGTTCATGATGACCGGTGCCAGTGCGGCCAGGAAATAGCGCCTGAACGAGTTCAGTATTCCCGAGAACATGGCGACCAGGGACATGGCTGTCAGGAACGGGAACATGATCCGCGTCAGTTCCACCGTCAGCGCAAACTTTGCCGGATCGTCGGCGAATTTCGGGGCGATGATCGTGCCCACAAGTACCGGCATGAACAGCATGGCTACGGCGGAGATGAGCAACAGAACCACCAGAAGCGCTGCGAGCACCTCCTCGGCGAACCTGCGCGCTCCGTCGGTGCCCTTGGCCTCCAGTTCCTTGGCAAAGAGCGGTACGAAGGCAGTGTTGAAAGCGCCCTCGGCAAACAACCGCCGGAACAGGTTGGGGAAGCGAAATGCCGCGTAGAAGGCGTCCGCCACCGGTCCCGCACCAAGAAATCCGGCAATCAGCGCCTCGCGCACAAACCCGAGCACGCGGCTGGCCATGGTGGCGGAGCCCACCGAGAAAAACTTGCCGACAAGTCCTGCCATCTTGGATTTTCCCCTGCCCGCCGGTCCCGGGGGCATAAACGGATTCAGGCTGCCGGTGCTGCCTGTCTCGCCTGCCCGGCACTCAAATCCAGAATCGATATCAGCGTTGATACGATCTTCTGCTGGCGGCTTTCCAGCATGATCTTGGCGCCAATGAGATCGGTGACATAGAAGCTGTCGACAACCTTCTCGCCGAAGGTCGCGATCTGCGCCGAAGCGATGTTGAGGTTGAGGTCAGCCAGTGCGCCGGTCAGTTCGGAAAGAATGCCCGGCCTGTCCAGCCCCTCCACCTCGACGACGGTGAACCGGTTCGAGAGGCCGTTGTTGATCGTTACCTTCGGCGTGATCCGGAAGGCAACGGCGGAACGCTTCATCCTTCCCTCGGATCGCTTCATGATCTGCGGCAGCATGGTCTTGCCGGTCAATGCGTCACGAATGGTGTTCGATACCTGCCCGGCGCGGCGTAGTTCGTCGCGTTCGTCGGCATAGGCACGGGTAATGAAGATCGAATCGAATGCACGCCCGTCCGTGAGCGTATTGATCTTGGCCTCGACAATATTGGCTCCGGCAGCCGAGCACGCACCCGTTACAATGGCAAGCAAGCGCGGATGGTCCGGCGAAAGCACGGTTATTTCCGTGATTTCCTCGAACTCCAGCGTGTGTACCCCTGTCTTGAGTTTTTCGCCCTCGGACAGCGCCTGGCGCAGGAACTGCATGTGGCGCACCTGGTCTTCCGGCGGGGTCGAGAGATAGTAATTGGGATAGGGCAGGGCGAGGATCTTTTCCATTTCGCGCTTCGGCCAGTCGCCGAACTGCTCGCGCAATGCCGTCTTCGCCGCTTCGGTACGTGTCTTTGCCGCCTTGGCCGAGAAACCGCCGGTCAGCAACAGCTCGGTTTCGTAGTAGAGCGTGCGAAGAAGCTGCCCCTTCCATCCGTTCCAGACACCGGGGCCTACCGCCCTGATATCGCAGACGGTCAGGATCAGGAGATAGCGCATGCGCTCGACGCTTTGCACCACATGTGCGAAATCCTGGATGGTCTTGTGGTCAGACAGGTCCCGGGATTGCGCCATCTGGCTCATGGTCAGGTGTTCCTCCACCAGCCATGAGACCAGATTGGTCTGGTCCGGCGTGAGGCCCAGCAAGGGTCCCAGCTGACGGGCTATGCGGGCACCCGCAATGGAGTGGTCTTCCTTGCGGCCCTTGGCGATGTCGTGGATCAGAACCGCCAGGTAAAGCACCTCCCGGTCCTTGATGTCGGGCAGCACCCGTGCGGAGAGCGGATGATCCTCGGCAAGCCGCCCCGATTCGATATCCGACAGCACGCCGACGGTGCGGATAAGGTGCTCGTCCACCGTGTAGTGATGATACATGTTGAACTGCATCATCGCGACGATCTTGCCGAATGCCGGAATGAATCTACCCAGCACACCCGTCTCGTTCATCTTGCGCAGCAGGATTTCCGGCCTGTTTCGCGAGGTGAGGATCGACATGAAGAGGCGCCCGGCCTCCTCGTTGCGGCGCAGGTCCCTGTCGATCAGCTTGAGCGATTTGCGGGCCAGATAGGCCGCATCGGGATGCAGGTCGAGATCGTTGTCGTCGGCAAGCTTGAACATCCGGATCAGGTTGACCGGATCGCGTTCGAAGACGGTCTCGTCGGCGATGTTGAGACGACCGTTGCTGTTGATGAAATCCAGCGATCCGGCGATCTTCTTGCGCGGAAAGCGAATCGACCGGATCAACCCGTTGATGCCCGTGACCGACTTGGCGTGTTCTTCCTCAAGCTTGGCGCAAACGATCAGCGTCAGGTCGCCGACATCCTTGGCGACAAGAAAATAGTGCTTCATGAAGCGCTCGACGTCGAGCAAACCGCCATGGCTGACATATTTCAGCCGTGCCGCCATTTCGCGCTGAAGGTCAAAGGAAAGCCGCTCTTCCGCTTTTCCGGTCAGGAAATGCATGTGGCAGCGGACCGTCCACAGGAACTTCTCCGCGCGGCGGAATATCTTGAATTCATCGGCAGTGAACAGCCCTGCCTCGACAAGATCACGCTGCAGCCTCACATGGTAGTAGTACTTCCCAATCCAGTAGAGCGTGTGGAGGTCGCGCAGGCCACCCTTGCCGTCCTTGATGTTGGGTTCGACCAGATATCGCGATTCGCCGGATTTCTTGTGCCGGTCGTCGCGTTCCTTGAGCTTCGCCTCGATGAATTCGGCAGTGGTTCTGCGCACTACCTCCTTGTCGAAGCGCTCTTCCATCTCCTCCAGCAGGGCCTCGTCGCCATCGATGAAGCGTGCTTCGAGAATGGAGGTGCGGATGGTCATGTCCTGCTTGGAAAGCCGGACGCACTCATCGCCATTGCGGGTCGCATGGCCGACCTTGAAACCCATGTCCCACAGGAAATAGAGGATGTACTCGATTACCTGTTCGCCCCAAGCGGTCTGCTTGTAGGGCAGCAGGAAGAGAAGGTCGATGTCGGAACCCGGAGCAAGCGTTCCGCGCCCGTATCCGCCGACGGCGGAAATGGCGATTCGCTCGCCCTTGGAACGGTTTTCGCTGGGATAGACCTTTTCGGCTGCAAAATGAAAGATCGCGCGAATCAGTGTGTCCTGAAGCGCCGAAAGCCGTTTCGCGCATCGGGTGCCGTCCCCGTCCTTGAAAAGCAGTTCCTCGGCGCGCTCCAGCTTCTCGCGATAGACAGACTTCATCATCGCCAGCAGATCGGCTCTCAGCTTTGGAGAATCCGGCGTCAATCCGCTGGAAGCCAATAGATCGGCTATCTGGCGTTGAAGGTCTGCTTCGGGGAGAAGGGGCTTTGGCGTAATGGCGGATTTCATGGCGTGCAATATGCTTGCGTCGCGCTCATGGCGCAACCGTCACCTTGCGCGCTCGTAAAATCGCGCCACCGGGAACCGGTCAGCCTTCAGCCTGTCCGGCCTCGGCGTTCCCTTCGGGCTTCGGTGCCTCCTTGGGCCCACCCTTGGCAACACCGACCATCGCCGGACGCAGGCAGCGCTCGCCGATGACAAAGCCTTCCTGCACGACTTCAAGAACCGTGTTGTTGGGAACTTCCGGATTGGGCACCTCGAACATCGCCTGATGCAGGTTGGGGTCGAACTTCTCGCCCTTCGGCGAAATTTTCTTCACGCCGTGTTTTTCGAGGGCGTTGAGCATTGCACGCTCGGTCATCTCCACGCCTTCGACCAGAGCCTTGAGACCCGGATCAGCTTCTGCGGCTCCATCTGGAACGGCTGCCAGCGCGCGGCGCAGATTGTCGGAGACCTCGAGCATGTCGCGGGCAAACCCGGCAATGGAGAAGGTGCGGGCATCGTGAACATCCCTCGCGGTGCGCTTGCGAAGGTTGTCCATCTCGGCGACGAGGCGAAGTGCCTTGTCGTTTGCCTCGTTCTTCTCGGCTTCCATCTTGTCGAGTTCAGCGGAAAGAAAGGCCACCGGGTCGGAGAAGCCTTCCCTGCGGTCACCGGCCTCTGCAGCCAGAGCGGCCTCATGGGCGGCCTGGGCCGCTGCAGCTTCGGCCTGACGTTTTGCTGCCAGATCGGCAGCTTCGCCATTATTGTCGTTCTGCTTGTCGTCGGTCATTGCTTCACCATGTAACGGCGGAACCGTTGCTTGCGTGAGCACCGGCAGCTTCGCCTTGTTCTGGATTCAGTTTCGCGCCCGATATCAGGATTCGGGGCCAAAAAATCAACCCCCGAAGGCGAAGTCTTGAGGCCAAGTTGCGCCCGGGCAACGCAATTGGATGAGCTTGAGAGTCAGGAGCCCCGAATCATCCGCCCGACAATGCGCGCCGTGTAGTCGACCATCGGCACAATGCGGGCATAGTTGAGCCTTTGCGGCCCTATGATGCCGAGCGCGCCGATAACCTTCTGGTTCCCGTCGCGGTAGGGAGCAACGATCAGGGAGGAGCCCGAACGCGAGAAAAGCCGGCTTTCGGAACCTATGAAAATGCGCACACCTTCGCCTTCCTCGGCAAGCTCGATCAGCTTCATCAGGCTTTCGCGCGCTTCCAGTTCGTCGAAGAGCAGGCGAACCCGCTCGAGGTCCTCGGCCGCCTTCAGATCGCCAAGCAGGTTGGCGTGGCCGGAAACGATGAGACGGCCCGGATCACGCTCTGCGCTGCCCGCCCAGATCGCCAGCCCCTCGTCCACGAGTTTCTGGGCAAGCGAATCCAGCTCCATTCGGGCGGCATTGTGCAACTGGGCAATTCGCGCCCGTGCTTCCGACAGTGTCCGCCCGGCTATGTTGGAATTGATATAGTTTGCGGCTTCCGAAAGCGAGGAGGTGGAAATTCCCGAAGGAAGATCGATGATGCGGTTTTCAACCTGGCCGGTTTCGCCAACGATCACGCAAAGCGCTTTGGCCGGTTCCAGACGCACGAATTCGATATGCTTGAGCCGAAGGTCCTGCTTTCCGGTGGCCACCAGCCCGGCGCTTCGCGTGAGGCCGGAAAGCATCTGGCTTGCCTCGGTAAGAACCGTTTCAAGCGAGCCGTCCCTTCCCGAGGCCTGGACCTGCGCCTCGATCGACGACCGGTCCTCGTCCGTGACGTCGCCGATTTCAAGGAAACTGTCGACGAAGAACCGCATCCCCAGTTCCGTCGGGAGGCGCCCGGCCGAGGTATGCGGGGCATAGATCAGCCCAAGGCTCTCCAAGTCGGACATCACGTTACGGATGGTGGCTGGCGACAATCCGCCCGGAAAGCGGCGCGAGAGATTGCGCGAACCGAGCGGATCGCCACTTTCGAGATAGGATTCAACGATGAGCTGGAACACCTCGCGCGAACGCTGGTCCAGTTCCTCCATGAAATTGCCGGATCCGATGAGCGGGCCTTGAGCCATTGTCATTTTTCTGCCTCTTGTTCCCGAAATCTACGTAGCGTGACAGCCAAATTCAATAAGCAGGTTGGGGCCGCTGCTGCCAGCCGGTGGCTTGCCGGATGTCGCAAGCTTGCGAAATGCCGCCTTAGGCAGTACAGGCTCCTCAACCATGCCCGTAATGGCAAGATGTACAGCAATTGGAGAAAACATGCGTCCTTCCAAACGATCCCCCGACGAAATGCGCAAGGTAACGGTGGAGCGGGGGGTGTCTCTTCATGCAGAAGGTTCATGTCTCATCAAGTTCGGCAATACCCACGTTCTTTGCACCGCCAGCCTTGAAGAAAGGGTTCCGCCCTGGCTTCGCGGCGGCGGCAAGGGCTGGGTGACCGCAGAGTATGGCATGCTTCCGCGCTCCACCCATGACCGCATGCGCCGTGAAGCGACGGCGGGCAAGCAGTCAGGCAGGACGCTGGAAATTTCCCGTCTGATCGGCCGTTCCCTGCGCTCTGTTGTTGATCTCGAAGCCCTCGGCGAGCGTCAGATCACGGTGGACTGCGACGTGATCCAGGCCGATGGCGGTACACGCACCGCCTCGATCACCGGTGGCTGGATCGCGCTCAAGGAGTGCATTGGCTGGATGAAGCATCGCGGCATGGTACAGGATCACGTGCTCAAGGACCATGTGGCGGCCATTTCCTGCGGAATCTTCCAGGGAACCCCTGTTCTCGATCTCGACTATGACGAGGATTCGGCTGCCGAGACCGATGCGAATTTCGTCATGACCGGCTCCGGCGGCATCGTCGAGGTTCAGGGTACCGCGGAGGGAGCGCCATTCTCCGAGGAGGAGTTCCTGAAGCTCCTGTCGCTGGCACGCACCGCGATAGGCGATCTTGTCCAGCTTCAAAAGGAGGCATGACCTTGAAAATGCCGCCCGCAATCATGGAGACGGCCCTCTACTGCGAGGATCTTGAGAAAGCCAAGCAATTCTACTGCGACGTTCTGGGGCTCGAGATCATCGCCGAAGGGGAAGGCCGCCATGTATTCTTCATGCTCGAAGGGTCGGTACTTCTGATCTTCAATCCGCAGGTGACGGACAAGCCATCCCCGGCAGCCCGGTTTCCCGTTCCCCATCATGGTGCCAAAGGGCCGGGCCATGCCTGTTTCAGGGCGGATGGCGAAGCGCTCGACGCTTGGAGGAAACGCCTTCAGGACGCCGGTGTGGAAATCGAGGAGGAAATCACCTGGGCGAACGGGGCCAGGTCGCTCTATTTTCGCGATCCCGCCGGAAACAGCCTGGAGTTTGGTGAAGGCAGGCTCTGGAACATCTGAATTATCCGGAGAGGGACGGTCGAGTCCTGACTGATTTTTTCGAAACGAGGTAGACATGCGCTTTCTGACAGAAAGGGAAATCATCGTTGCAAGCCACAATGCCGGCAAGGTGGCGGAAATCAACGACCTGCTTGGCCCATATGGACTGAGTGCCCGCTCTGCGAAGGACTTCAACCTTCCCGAGCCGGAGGAAACCGGTACGACATTCGAGGAAAATGCCTTCACCAAGGCCCATGCTGCCGCCTCGGCAACCGGGCTTCCCGCCCTGTCTGACGATTCCGGTCTTTGCGTCGATGCTCTGGATGGCGCACCCGGTGTCTACACTGCCGATTGGGCCGAGAAGGAAGACGGTTCCGGCCGCGATTTCGACATGGCAATGCGCAAGGTGGAAGACGCGTTGCAGAAAAAGGGTGCAGTGCATCCCGAACAGCGCACGGGCCGCTTCGTCGCCGTCCTTTGCCTGTGCTGGCCGGATGGTCATGCAGAGCATTTCAGGGGTGAGATCGAGGGAACACTTGTCTGGCCTCCGCGCGGCCAGCTCGGATTCGGCTATGATCCGGTATTCATGCCGGAGGGACACGATGTGACCTTCGGCGAAATGCCGGCGAGCGAAAAGCACGGCTGGGAAGCCGGCCGGGGTGATCTCGGTCTCTCCCACCGTGCGCGCGCCTTCGCCAAATTTGCCACTACCTGCCTTGAGCCCGGAATGAAGGGCGGCAGCGCGTGACGGGAGTTCGCGGCAATTGACCCTCAATGCCGAGCCATTTGGCGTTTACGTGCACTGGCCGTTTTGTGCAGCCAAGTGCCCGTATTGCGATTTCAATTCCCACGTCCGGCATTCGCCGTTGGACCAGGCCGTCTTCGGCGAAGCCTATGCCCGCGAGATCGCGCGCATGGCGTCGCTTTCTCCGGGCCGCGAAGTGACAAGCATCTTCTTCGGCGGCGGAACGCCATCCCTCATGGAGGTTGCCACCGTCGGGAAGATACTGGACGAAATCTCGAACAACTGGGCGGTAGCCTCCGATTGCGAGATCACGTTGGAAGCCAACCCCACCAGCGTTGAGGCGGAGCGCTTTCGCGGCTACCGGTCAGCCGGAGTGAACAGGTTGTCTATGGGCGTGCAGTCGCTTGATGACGCCGAACTGAAGCGGCTTGGCCGGCTCCACAGCGCAGAAGAGGCAATCGGAGCCATCCACCTGGCCCGCGAAACGTTTCGAAGACTGTCCTTCGATCTCATCTATTCGCGCCCCGGACAGCATGCTGCGAACTGGGAAGCGGAACTGAATGCCGCGCTCGATCTCGCAGCCGACCACCTGTCGCTCTACCAGCTTACCATCGAGGAAGGCACGCCGTTCTTCGACCTTCAGGAGAAGGGCAGGTTGGTAATCCCCGATCAGGACCGGGCTGCCGAGCTCTATGAGCTTACACTCGACATCACTGCCGCCCGCGGGCTTCCTGCCTACGAGATATCAAACCACGCTGCTCCGGGCGCCGAATGCCAGCACAATCTGGTCTACTGGCGATACCGGGATTACGCGGGGATCGGACCGGGTGCGCATGGGCGTCTCGTGATTGACGGTGCCAAGCACGCCACGTCCACGCTCAAATCGCCCGAGGACTGGTGGCAAAAGGCCATGGTCGACGGACACGGCATGGAGGCTTTTGAACGGCTGTCTGCCGAAGAAACGGGCGATGAATTCCTCTTGATGGGCTTGCGCCTGATGGAGGGTATCGATCCCGCACGCTACGAGCGGTTGAGCGGACGAACACTCGATGCGTCGCGCATCGCCAACCTTGCCTCCGATGGTTTCATCGAAACGGGCCGGTCGGGAAAACTGCGGGTGACGCGTAGCGGTTCGCTTCTGCTGGATGCGATCGTCGCCGACCTTGCCGCCTGAACCGGGACTCAGCCTGCCGAGAATGAACGCGGCGCGGGCGTGTCCAGCACACCCTTTCCGCCCTGTACCCTGTAGATTGCAAGACCGCGGTCTGTGGTGCCGTCGGCACGGATGCGGAAAATGCCGTTGATGCCGATGTATCCGCGCCGGTCTTCCAGAATCTGGGGCGTATACCCATTGCGGCCGTGCTGGCTCGCAAGCGTGGCGACAAGCGTCACGGCGTCATAGCCAATTGCAGCAAGCGGGCTGGGCTGGGAATTGTAGGTTGTCTGGTAACGCTGGGCGAAATTGGCGAATTCGGTGACATCGCGTCCCGGATAGAGCGCACCTTCGAAACTGCCGTCGAATTTGACTGATTCCCACTGGCCGGAACCGAGCAGGAGTTTCCCGTCGAGTTGCGCGCCATTGCGCTTAAGGCTCGAAATCAGGAAATTCGGAATCTGGCTCCCCTCGGGAATGTAGATGGTATCTGCTTCGGCGATGCTCGCAGCCGCGTTGCGAGCGGCCTCCTCGATAGCGGGTCCCGACCGCTCGTAGCGGAAGACCTGAACGTTGGCGCCACCGGACCCGGCCACCTGGCGCAGCATCGCTTCACGCAGATTGCCTTCGGTATTGTTCGGAAGGAACGCGAATATGTTGCGTTTGCCGAGACGGATCGCGTGGCTGATGATGCGTTCCACGTCTGCCTGTGGCGTATAGGAAAGAAGATAGACCCCGCGCCTGGCGACGTTGGTATCCGTCGAAAAGGCAACCACGGGAAGCCCGGCAGGTTGGGTTACCGCAGATGCTGCGGCCACGGACGCGGAGAAGAGCGGCCCCACAACGATGGAGGCACGTTCGCGCACGGCCTCGCCGGCGGCAGCCTGGGCGTCAGCGGCTTGTCCCTTGGTGTCCTTTATGACGAGCTGGATCGACTGGTTGCCGAAATCCTGCATGGCAAGCAGTGCGCCGTTTCGGATTTCGTTGGCCACCGAGGCGGCATTGCCCGGTGCGGTTTTCGGGACAAGCAGGGCAACGCGAATATTGCCCTGGCCGAATACCTCGCCCTGAGGATCGGGTGGCAAAGGAAGGTCGGCCTGCATCTCGGGCATTGATGAAGGACCGGTGTCCGGGCTTACACCCAGGTTGGAAGACTGGCAGGCGCTCAGCGCAAGCATCATCGCTGCCGCTGCAGCATATCTTGCAATCCGGCCTGCCGGCCGCGCGCGCGTGCTTCCTGCATGGGTGCATGACATGAACATTGGATGGCCCCGTATCTCTTCCGCAGCGTAAGTTGGAATTCCGCCAATCAGGCGCATAACACATTGCCGCTGGCAAGTTAACGCAAAAATCCCCGAATGCATTCCTGCATTTGCGCTCATCCCCACCCGCATGTTCAAACTTGCCCGAATGCAGCAGAAACCTTGAAGCCTTGCAGTCAACCTTCCGGCAATTCGGGAAATGACTTGCATTGAACCTGCCTGCGGTTTTTTCTGGGCCTGCAATTTCCGGCTTTCCATTCACAGTTTCAGGATTGGCAAGACGGGCAGACATGAAGGGGCGATTGGATTTGCCGGGAAATCTGGACGATACGGGGGCGAACAGCTTCGTCATTTCGGGAAATGCGGTTCCGGCTCCGCATCTTGAATGCGGGCTCTATGTCGTGTCCACGCCGATCGGCAATCTGGGCGACATCTCGATACGTGCGTTGCAGACGCTTGCCGCCGCGCAAACCGTGGCCTGCGAGGACAAGCGTGTGTCCGCACGCCTGCTCGACCGCTACGGCATTCGTGCCCCCCGGCTGGTTGCCTATCATGAGCATAATGCCGAAAAGGCCGGGCCTGATCTGCTTTCGCGGGTCGCGGCAGGTGAAACCGTGGCTCTCGTCAGTGATGCGGGAACACCGCTGATTTCAGATCCCGGCCAGAGGCTGGTGGCAGAGGCAAAGGCGAAGAACCTGCCGGTCTTTGCTATTCCCGGCGCCTCGGCTCCACTTGCCGCCTTGGCAGCGTCCGGCATGGCGACCGAAGAATTCACGTTTGCAGGCTTCCTTCCGAACAAGTCCGGTGCGCGAAAAGCCTCTCTGGAGAGATTTGCCTCGCATCGCGGCACTCTGGCCTTTTTCGAGGGGCCGTCTCGCCTTGCAGCATGCCTGGCGGACATGGCGGAGGTATTAGGCCCGAATCGGCAGGCAGCGGTCTGCCGCGAACTGACCAAGATGCATGAGGAGGTGCGCCGTGCCGGATTGGAGGAACTGGCGCAGTACTACGCCGCCAATCCTGCGAAGGGTGAAATCGTTATTCTCGTGGCGCCGCGGAGCGAGGATACTGCGGTGGACGCCGATCAACTGCTGTCCGAACTCATGGAGACCATGCCCGTCAGCCGCGCAGCCGGAGAAGCCGCGAAACTGACGGGCCTGCCAAAACGGGACCTCTACAACCGCGCGCTTCAACTGCGTGACACGGCCGAAAGGGATGACGGGTAAATGGCGCAAAGCCGAGGATCCGGTGAACGGCGCCTGGCCTTGCGGAAGGGCCACTGGTCGGAAACGAAGGCCGCGTTCTTCCTGCGTTTCAAGGGCTACCGCATCGTCGCGCGCAATTTCCGGGTGAAGTCCGGCGAAATCGACATCATCGCCCGCAAGGGCGATCTCGTGGCCTTTGTCGAGGTCAAGGCAAGGAATGACCCCGGCACAGCCGTGGATGCCGTCGGATATCAATCCATGCAGCGCATCCGTGCTGCTGCCGACGCATGGTTGTCACGCCAGCCTGACGCCGGTGTGCTGAGCCTGCGTTTCGATATTGTCGCCATTGCGCCGGGCAGGCTTCCGGTTCATTTGATGGATGCCTTTTAGGATCGGCTGAATTCGCTGGAACAGGGTGCTTCCATTTGGCCGCCTCACGCCCTATTTGAGAGGGCGCTTTGGACTGTAAGGGAAAGAGATCATCATGGCTGGCAGCAAGCTGAAGGTCGGTATCCAGATGGATCACATATCGACCATTCACATCAGGGGCGATTCGACATTTGCGCTGAGCCTGGAGGCGCAGGCGCGCGGCCACGAGCTCTATCACTTCACCCCGGACCGTCTTCAGCTTCGCGGCAACACCGTGACAGCCCGCATCGAGAAACTCTCGGTGCAGGATGTGGAAGGTGATTACTACGAACTGGGCGAAGCGGTGCCCACCGACCTGTCGGAGCTTGACGTGGTGCTGATGCGCCAGGACCCGCCCTTCGACATGAGCTACATCACATACACGCACATGCTCGAGCGCATTTATCCCAAGACGCTGGTGGTCAACGACCCGGCTGCCGTGCGAAATGCGCCGGAGAAAATTCTGGTTACCGAGTTTCCCGAACTGATGCCGGAAACCCTGATCACCCGCGATTTCCAGGCGATCCGCGATTTCCGCAACGAGTTCGGCGACATCATCATCAAGCCGCTCTACGGCAATGGTGGCGCCGGGGTGTTCCGGCTGGGCGAGGGCGACCAAAACCTGTCCTCGCTTCTCGAGATGTTCGACGGCATCTACCGCGAGCCGCTGATTGCCCAGCGCTATCTCAAGGACGTTCGCAAGGGCGACAAGCGCATCATTCTTGTGGATGGCGAGCCGGTGGGTGCCATCAACCGTGTTCCCGCCGAAGGAGATGCGCGTTCCAACATGCATGTCGGGGGCCGCGCCGAGCACGCAGAACTGACACCGCGCGAACGGGAAATCTGCGAAAAAATTGCCCCTGTGATGAAGTCACACGGCTTCATCTTCGTCGGCATCGACGTGATCGGCGATTTCATTACCGAGATCAATGTCACCTCGCCGACGGGAATTCGCGAGATAAAGCGGTTTTCCGGCACCGACATCGCCGCACTCGTGTGGGACGCGATCGAGAAACGCCGGTAAAGACCAGAGACTGTACCGCGATCACTTTTTCGGCGTCATGAGTTCCTCGATGGCTGCCAGTCCATCGCGCAACGATTGAGCGCCTTTCGCACCCAGAAGCGTCTCAAGTTCCCGGTCGCACCCAAGGCCCAGTTCGGACAATTCAACGTAGATGCGCCTGCCCTGGGAGGTCAGCTCGAGCCATTCCTCCCGCCGGTCATCCGTATTGGGTTCGCGCCTGAGCCATTTGCGCGCTTCCAGTGCGGCGACGGCACGGCTGACCTTGGTCTTGTGCTGGGTGGACAATTCGCAGATCTGCTTGGCGCTCAGTCGCCCGTACTGGCCGAGGTTCGCCAACGTGCGCCATTCGGGGCGCGTCATGCCGTGGCGTGCCTTGTAGAGCGTTGCAAAGCGCAAACTCGCCCATTCAGCCGCCCGGTTCAGCCGGTAGGGCAGGAAAGCATCCAGATCGAAGTCTTCCCGGCTCATATTTTTGCCTCCATGCATGTTGATAGTTACAAAATCAATGGTTACAGATGTAACCAATTGGAGGGGAGGCTTGCAAGCCGATTTGCGAATGCGCAGGACAAGGCGCTCGTCGCACCGGGCACAGCCCCGAGGTTGCCATCCTTCTTTCCGTATTCAACGACAGGCCACGCCGCAGCCATGCGCGCCGGAAATAAAGGCCATAAATGCACGCCGCCATGGCGATGAGTGGAGCACCCATGCTGGACAAACCGGAAATGCAGGCCGACACGGCCAACACCATCGGAACGACGCCGGGCTACATGCCGGGCTTCGGCAATGATTTCGAGACCGAGGCGCTGCCGGGAGCCTTGCCGCAGGGCATGAACAGCCCGCAGAAATGCAATTACGGCCTTTATGGAGAGCAGCTTTCCGGTACCGCCTTCACCGCGCCCTCGCACCAGAACGAGCGTACCTGGTGCTATCGCATCCGCCCGTCCGTCAAGCATTCCGGCCGCTATCGCAAGATCGACATGCCCTATTGGAAGTCGGCTCCGAATGTTGATCCGGATGTCATTTCATTGGGTCAGTACCGCTGGGATCCGGTTCCCCATTCCGGTGAAGAACTCGACTGGCTGACCGGAATGCGCACCATGACCACCGCCGGTGACGTCAATACCCAGGTCGGCATGGCAAGCCATATCTATTTGGTCACGAAGAGCATGCAGGACGCCTATTTCTCCTCCGCCGACAGCGAATTGCTCGTCGTGCCGCAGGAGGGCCGCCTGCGCTTTGCGACAGAACTGGGCATCATCGACCTGGAACCCAAGGAAATTGCCATCATCCCGCGTGGCCTCGTCTACGGCGTCGAATTGCTGGAAGGACCGGCGCGCGGTTTCGTCTGCGAGAACTACGGCCAGAAATTCGAACTGCCCGGCCGTGGGCCGATAGGTGCCAATTGCATGGCCAACCGGCGCGATTTCAAGACACCCGTCGCGGCCTTCGAGGATCGCGAAACGCCATCAAAGCTCACCATCAAGTGGTGTGGCCAGTTCCACGAGACGGAAATCGGGCATTCCCCTCTCGACGTGGTGGCCTGGCATGGCAATTACGCGCCGGTAAAGTACGACCTTCGCAATTACTGCCCTGTCGGTTCGATCCTGTTCGACCATCCCGACCCGTCGATCTTTACCGTGCTGACCGCGCCTTCCGGCGTGCCGGGAACCGCCAACATCGATTTCGTCCTGTTCCGCGAGCGCTGGATGGTGATGGAGGATACCTTCCGCCCGCCCTGGTATCACAAGAACATCATGTCGGAACTGATGGGCAACATCTACGGCCAGTACGACGCCAAGCCACAGGGCTTCGTACCTGGCGGAATGAGCCTGCACAACATGATGCTCCCGCACGGACCGGACAAGAACGCCTTCGAAGGTGCATCAAATGCGGAGCTGAAGCCGGAAAAGCTCGACAATACGATGAGCTTCATGTTCGAGACCCGCTTTCCCCAGCACCTCACCGCCTTCGCTGCAAAGGAGGCACCGCTCCAGGACGATTACATCGACTGCTGGTCCGATCTGGAAAAGAAATTCGACGGGACGCCGGGCCGGAAGTGAGATAGTCAGGAACTGTGTCACTGACCCGGGAACAAGCCGGGGCATTCCCGCAACGATGATGGCTGGTGCCGGCGCAGCAGGAAAACTGGAAGCTGCAGCCTTGCGCCACGGAGGATGAAGATTTGAAATTGGCAACGCTCAAGGATTCGACCCGCGACGGAAAGCTGGTCGTGGTCTCGAAGGACCTGACGAAATATTCCGAAGTGGGCCACATTGCCCGCACCCTGCAGGCTGCGCTGGACGACTGGGAACATGTTTCCCCGCGACTCGAGCGTGTTGCAGAAGGCATCGAGACCGGCTCCCAGCCCACCGCACGTTTTCACGAACACGATGCCTGTTCGCCGCTGCCGCGCGCCTACCAGTGGGCCGACGGCTCGGCCTACGTCAACCACGTCGAACTGGTGCGCAAGGCCCGGAACGCCGAGATGCCGGAAACCTTCTGGACCGATCCGCTTATGTATCAGGGCGGTTCCGACACCTTCCTCGGTCCGCGCGATCCGATCCGCTTTCCGCAGGAAGCCGTGCCGGACTGGGGCATCGACATGGAAGGCGAGATCGCCGTCATCGTCGATGATTGCCCGATGGGCATTTCGCCCGAGGAAGCGCGCGAAAAGATCTTGCTGGTCATGCTGGCAAACGATGTCTCGCTGCGCGGCCTGATACCGGGTGAACTGGCGAAGGGCTTCGGCTTTTTCCAGTCGAAACCGTCTTCTGCATTTTCTCCCGTTGCGGTAACGCCGGCAGAACTGGGTGACGCCTGGGATGGCGCGAAACTCTCCCTGCCGCTGCGGATCGATTACAATGGCAAGCCCTTCGGTCGCGCAAATGCGGGCGTCGACATGACCTTCGATTTTGGCCAGATCATCGCCCATGCCGCCAGGACCCGCCCGCTCGGTGCCGGCGCAATCATCGGTTCCGGAACGGTTTCGAACAAGGATGCCGACGGCTCACCAGGACGCCCGGTTTCCGATGGCGGCCTGGGCTACTCGTGCATCGCGGAAATCCGCATGATCGAGACGATCAATTCCGGCAAGCCCGCCACATCCTTCATGCAATTCGGCGATACGGTCCGCATCGAAATGAACGATGCGTCCGGTCACTCGATCTTCGGCGCAATCGAACAAACCGTCGAAAGGAAATGATTATGGGTACTCTGAAATCTCTCGCGCTGGCAGCCACCATTGGCGCTGCGTTGGTCCGGCCTTTCCCGGCAATGGCCGACGAGGCTACCGAGAAGCTGGCCCAGGAATATGTGAACATGCCCGAGGTCCAACGGATGATCGACGACATGTTCTCGCCGGAAGCCATGGGCGCGCAGATGGCTGGCCAGTTGCCGCCCGGTTTCGAGGTCGACGACGAAAAGCGCATGAAGATCGGCAAGCTGATGTCCGACGGCATGCAGTCGTTGCGCCCAAAGATGCAGGAACTCATGGCAAGCAATGCCGCCGAGGTCTTTTCTGAAGAAGAACTGCAGGCGCTGATCGATTTCTACGGCTCGGAACATGGTGCCGCAGTGATGGCGAAGATGCAGCCATTTTTCCAGAAGACCATGGCGGAACTGGCGCCCGACATGCGCGAGATGCAGAAGTCTGTCGTGCCGCAGATCATGGAAATCCTCAAACCCGCAGCAGCAAAATAACGGAGTGCCAAATGGCAAAGGCTTTCGCCTCGGCAGGCGACATGGAAGAAAAACAGATCTCGTTCAGCGAGATCGGCCGCGACCTTTGGGCCTTCACGGCCGAGGGTGATCCCAATTCCGGTGTCATCATCGGCGACGATTCGGTGATGATCGTCGAGGCCCAGGCTACGCCGCGTCTCGCCGAAAAGGTGATCCACGAGGTCCGGCAGATCACCGACAAGCCGATCTCCCATCTCGTGCTGACGCATTACCATGCCGTGCGCGTGCTTGGTGCCTCGGCCTATCATGCGCCCAACATCATCATGAGCGAGAAGGCGCGCTCAATGGTCGTCGAGCGCGGGCAGGAGGACTGGGATTCCGAATTCGGCCGTTTCCCGCGCCTATTCCAGGGCCACGAATCGATCCCCGGCCTCACCTGGCCCACCACCACCTTCAACGACCGCATGACCGTCTATCTGGGAAAACGCCGTGTTGACCTGATGTTCCTTGGTCGCGCGCACACTGCCGGTGACATCGTCATCCATGTGCCGGATGAAAATGTCATGTTCACCGGCGACATCGTGGAATACCACTCTGCCTGCTATTGCGGTGACGGACATTTTGCCGACTGGGGACCGACACTGGAACGCATCCGAGCCTTCGATCCCGCCGCGATTGCGCCGGGCCGGGGCGATGCGCTGGTCGGCAAGAAGATGGTCGATGCCGCGCTTACCAATACGGCGGATTTTGTGGCTTCGACCTACAGGCCGGTAGCCCGCATTGCGCAGGGTGGCGGAACGCTCAAGGAGGCCTGGGATGCCTGCCGTGCGGAATGCGATCCGAAGTTTTCCGATTACGCGATCTACGAACATTGCCTGCCCTTCAACGTGGCGCGTGCCTATGACGAGGCGCTCGGCATCGACACGCCACGCATCTGGACCGCAGAGCGCGACCGCGAAATGTGGGAAAGCCTTCAGGGCTGATTGAGAATCGGGAGGAGGAAACCATGAGCCGCATTTTCGAAACGCCGCTATATCCCTATGCGCGGTCTTCCGATCAGGACGCAGAAACGCCAGTACGGCATCCGGTGATCGTTGTCGGTGCCGGGCCGGTCGGCCTTGCCGCCGCCATCGACCTTGCCCAGCACAATGTGCCGGTCGTTATCATCGACGACAACGACAAGGTTTCCTTCGGATCGCGCGCCATCTGCTTTGCCAAGCGTCCGCTCGAAATCCTTGATCGGCTGGGCTGCGGCGAGCCGATGGTGGAGAAGGGTGTAACCTGGAACACGGGCAAGGTGTTCTTCGATGAACGGCAGGTCTATGCCTTCGACCTGCTGCCCGAGCAGGGCCACAAGCGGCCAGCCTTTATCAATCTGCAGCAATACCATTTCGAAAAATACATGGTCGACCGCGTGCTTGAACTGCAGGCAGCAGGAAAGCAGATCGAAATCCGCGGCGGCAGCCGCGTTACCTCGATCAAGCCCCGCCCGGATCATGTTCGCCTCACGGTCGAGACGCCGGACGGACCCTACGAACTGGAGGCGGACTGGCTGATAGCCTGCGACGGGGCAGCTTCCCCGATCCGCGCGATGATGGGACTGGACTTCGTCGGCCGCGTCTTCGAGGACAACTTCCTCATAGCCGACGTGATCATGGATGCGGATTTCCCGACCGAACGCTGGTTCTGGTTCGATCCGCCGTTCAATCGCGGCCAGTCGGCACTCTTGCACAAACAGCCTGATGGTGTCTGGCGCATTGACTTCCAGATTGGCTGGGACATCGACCGCGCCGAGGAGCTGAAGCCGGAAAACATCGACCGGCGCCTGCGCGCCATGCTGGGTGAGGACATCAAGTATGAGCTGGAATGGAGTTCAATCTACACCTTTCAGTGCCGCCGCATGGAGAAGTTTCATGAGGGCCGGGTGATCTTCGCAGGCGATGCCGCCCACCAGGTTTCGCCATTCGGAGCGAGAGGCGCCAATTCGGGGCTGCAGGATACCGACAATCTGATCTGGAAACTGAAGCTGATCCTGGACGGCAAGGCGCCTGAAAGCCTGCTCGAGACCTATGATGCAGAGCGCATCCACGGTGCCGACGAGAACATCATGAATTCGTCACGCTCGACCGATTTCATCACGCCCAAGTCGGAGATCAGCCGGGTATTCCGCGATGCCGTGCTCGATCTTTCCGAGCGCTACGAATTTGCCCGCCCGCTGGTCAACTCGGGAAGGCTTTCGGTGCCCTGTACCTATGACGGCTCGCCGCTCAACGGCCCCGATTGCCAAACCATGCCGCGACGGACACGACCCGGTTCGCCTGCCGTCGATGCTCCGCTTGATCAGGGGGCATGGCTGCTCTACCGGCTCGACGGCCAGTTCCATATCCTTGCGATAGACGCAGAGGTGCCCGATTCGCTCTGCGAGCACGGAATATGCGCCACCTCGATCTGCCTTTCTGCCGCCGGAAATGATGCACTTCGGGAGCGTTATCTGGGGGATGCTTCCAGTGCCGTCTATCTGATCCGCCCGGATCAGCACGTAGCCGCGCGCTGGGAGACCTTCGATGAGCCTGCCATGCGCGAAGCGATCGATCGCGCTTCTGGCCGGATTTAGAATGATTGCGGGAGGAAAATAGCCATGAATAACCAGGCCGAACTTGTCCTGACGCCGAATATCGCGCGCGCGGACGACTTCTACGCAAACCTGATTGCCGCCCATGAAGGGCTCACCAAGGCGGAGAGCGATGCGCTCAACGCTCGCCTTGTGCTGATCCTTGCAAATCATGTCGGCAACGAAACAGTTCTGGCCCAGGCCTTGTCGGCCGCCAGGCTCGCAAAGGGGGAATGAAACCATGAAACTCGAACGCATTCACCACGTGGCCTATCGCTGCAAGGACGCGAAGGAAACCGTGGACTGGTACGTGAAAAATCTGAACATGGACTTCGTACTCGCCATTGCAGAAGACCATGTGCCGTCGACACATGAGCCAGATCCTTACATGCATGTCTTTCTCGATGCAGGTGCCGGAAATGTGCTGGCCTTCTTCGAATTGCCGACCAAGCCGGAAATGGGGCGTGACGAAAACACCCCGGCATGGGTGCAGCATATTGCCTTCAAGGTGAAGGACCGCGAAACCCTTCTGGCCTTCAAGAAGAATCTCGAGGAAAACGGCGTCGATGTGCTCGGTGTTACCGACCACTCGATCTTCCATTCGATCTACTTCTTCGACCCGAACGGCCATCGTATCGAGCTGGCATGCGATGATCCGAGGGAAGAGGAAATGCTGAAGCGCCTGGACGCAGTGAAATGGGAGATGCTTGAGGAATGGTCGAAGACCAAACGCGCTCCCAGACATGCCGACTGGCTGCATGCGAAGGAATTCGAGAACGTTTGATATTCGCTCGCGGCTTGGCCAGCGACCTGGGCGTAGCAGCCATGCTGAATCGAGGCGCATAGGATATCTTTGCCGGATCCCGGCCAGGTAGGAGCCAATCCAATGAGTGACCCAACGAGCGACGTTGTCCTTTTCGACTACTGGCGGTCTTCGGCCAGTTACCGCGTGCGCATCGCGTTGAACATGCTGGGCGTGGAATATACTTCGACACCGGTTTCCATTCCCGATGGCGAGCATGTTTCAGATGAACATCTCACTCGCAATCCGCAGGGCTTTGTTCCGGTTCTCGACATAGACGGCATCAGGCTCACCCAATCGCTGGCGATTGCCGAATACCTGAACGAGACGCGCAACGGCAATCTTCTACCGGCCGATGCTGCCGGGCGCGCCCGTGTCAGGGCGCTTGCCTATGTGATCGCCATGGAAATCCACCCCGTGTGCAACCCGCATCTTGTCAATCATGTGCTCGAGATATCGGGTGGCGACAACGCGCTGCGCACCGAATGGATGCAGCATTTCATCCGCAAGGGCCTGCTGGCCTTCGAGAGGCTCCTGGACAATCCGGCCACCGGCAGTTTCTGCCATGGTGATACGCCCGGATTGGCGGATATCACGCTCATCCCGCAGCTCTACAATGCCGACCGCTGGAATGCCGATTATTCCGACATGCCGCGTATCAGGGCCATTGCAGAAAGGGCGCTGGCCCTGCCGGCTTTTGCCGCTGCCCATCCCGACAGAAGCAAACCCGCCTGAGACAGCACGCGGGCCGCATAGCAGCTAAAGCGGTTTGAATTTGTTGCGGTTCGAAATTCGCTACCGCACGCTTCGCTCGGCCGCGAATCCTGATGCTTTCGTGCGCCGAATAAGACGCAATCCGCCTTGGGCAGCTGCCTATTAAAGGCAGGTTTTTGGTCAGATTCCCGGCTTAAAAAATGGGCACATCCTGTTTTATGGGCAGTGATGGAGCTGCTGCGGGAACTGCGGCCTGGACCGGAATTTCGGTAAAATATTGAATCCATAAAGAAAACGGCTGCCGCTGGAGTCTGGCACGCGGATTGCTTGGCTTGTAACTGTGCAGAGCATCTAGGGTTCCGGTTCGGCAAGAGCAGAATGCAGGTCCAAGAGATGCACGCCACCCAAGGCCGGAGGGCTACCACGGGTGGTGACACGGCGGGCCAAAATCCCGGGAGTCAACTGCACAGGTTTGTGCGTGCAAACCTTCTCCCGGCTGTGCGCTCAAACCTCCACTTGTGATGCGGTCAGTGACCGCTGTTGACGAAGAGAGGTGCAGACGCATGAAGAAACTTGTCACGACACTTGGCCTTGCGGCCGCCATCCTGGCGGGATCCATGGCCGCGCATGCCGAGGAAAAGAAGGATTTCAAGGTCTGCTGGTCGATCTATGCCGGATGGATGCCCTGGGGCTATCTGACCGAGTCCGGCATCATGAAGAAATGGGCAGACAAATACGGCATCAATGTCGAGATCACCCAGTTCAACGACTACATCGAATCGATCAACCAATACACCGCCGGTGCCTATGACGGCTGCGCCATGACCAACATGGATGCGCTCTCCATTCCCGCCGGCGGCGGCGTGGATACCACGGTCCTCATTCCCGGAGACTATTCCAACGGCAATGACGGCCTGATCCTGAAGGCGGGCGGCGAACTGGCGGACATCAAGGGCCAGAATGTCAACCTGGTCGAGCTCTCGGTTTCCCACTACTTCCTCGCCCGCGCGCTGGAAAGCGTCGGTATGAGCGAAAAGGATGTCACCGTCGTCAACACTTCGGATGCAGACATGGTGGCCGCCTATGACGCGCCGGAAGTTACCGCCGTCGCCACCTGGAACCCGATGCTTTCCGAGATCCTTGCCTCCAAGGAAGGAAAGCTCGTCTATGACAGCTCGAAAATTCCAGGCGAGATCATCGACGCCATGATGATCAATACCGAAACGCTGAAAGACAATCCGGCGCTCGGCAAGGCGCTGGTTGGTGCCTGGTTCGAGGTTCTTTCGCTCATGGCTTCGGACACGCCCGAAGGCAAGGCCGCGCTTGAATCCATGGCGGCTGCTTCCGGCACCGATCTGGACGGCTACAAGGCCCAGCTTGCTGCAACCGCGCTGTTCTACAAGCCGGAAGACCTGCTTGCATTCACCAGCGACGGCAAACTCAAGGACACGATGAAGTTCGTCGCGACCTTCCTGTTTGACCACGGCATTCTCGGTGAAGGCGCCCAATCGGCGGAATTCGTCGGCGTCGGGTTCCCGGATGGCTCGGTCTACGGCGATGCCAACAACGTCAAACTGCGCTTCGACAACTCCTTCGTCGAAATGGCGGCCAAGGGCGAACTCTGACCCCCGGTCTGTTCCCGGCGGGCCGGACCCGCCGGGAAATTTTCCTCTCAATCCATCAGGCAGGAGAACGTCATGACAGGCGGCGCACGTACCGCATTCACATCGCTTCCGATCGTTGATGTGGCAGGTCTCTATTCCGCAGATCCGGCAGAACGAATGGCGGTCGCGGTCGAACTCGGCAAGGCTGCAAGGGAAACCGGGTTTCTCTACGTCACCGGGCACAACGTATCCGGGGAACTGCGCAGCAGCCTGCTTGAAAGCACCAAACGCTTCTTTTCCAGGCCTGTGGAAGAGAAGATGGAAATCTACATCGGCAAGTCGAAGAGCCATCGCGGATATGTTCCGGAGGGCGAGGAAGTGATGGCCGATGGAAAGCGGGACCTCAAAGAGGCGCTCGATCTCGGCTACGAGGTTTCGGTTGACCACCCGATCGTCAAGGCCGGCACGCCCATGATCGGACCCAACCAGTGGCCCGCAATTGATGGGTTCGAACAGGCGGTAAGCAGCTATTACCAGGCCGTATTCGATCTGGGTCAGCACCTCCTGAGGGGTTTCGCGCTGGCACTCGGCCAGGAAGAGGACTTTTTCGACCGCTTCGTTACCTGCCCGCCAAGCCAGCTTCGGCTGCTGCACTATCCCTACAATCCGGACGCCGTCGATGCCCAGGGCATCGGTGCGCACACGGATTATGAATGCTTCACGCTGCTCCTGCCGACCGCGCCCGGACTTGAGGTCATGAACGGTGCGGGCGAATGGATTGATGTGCCGCTCATACCGGACGCCTATGTCGTCAACATCGGCGACATGATGGAAGTCTGGACCAACGGTGAATTCATTGCCACATCGCATCGCGTGCGCAAGGTCAGGGAGGAACGCTATTCGTTCCCGCTGTTCTTCGCCTGCGACTACGACACGGTGGTGGCGCCGTTGCCCGAACTGCTCAAGGAGGGAGAAACTCCGCGCTATGAACCGTTGCGCGCTGGCGACCATCTCTACGCCCAGACAATGCAAAGCTTTACCTATCTTATCGAGAAGGTGAAGCGCGGAGAGCTTTCACTTCCAGAAGGCTCCAAGGGACTGTCCTCCTTCGGGCAGGAAGCCAGACAAAAGGCTGCAGTGAATGGTTGAGGCCGGGACAGCCACCGCGATGGCCGGTCTGTTGCCGGAACTGCCCGCCAGCTGGCAGGGCCTTTGGGAGCGCACACTGTTGGAGCGCTACTCGCCGGGCACGCTCACGAGCGACCGGCCGGCCCGCGTGTTCTGGCTGCAAACCGCGCTGTGGCATGCGGATATCCGTATCCCGCTGGAACGGCCCGATTTCAGTGGAACCGGCTCGCTGGAGGAGTGCGACGACCAGCAATTGGCATTCATTGCAGGTCAGGAAGCCTTTTGCGGCGTAACTCGCGTGGAAGGTGTCATCTGCACCTGGAACAGGCTTTTCGATCTGAAGCCAGATACGGCGCTCGATGTGGCCCGCATGGAGTTCAAGTCTGACGAACTGATCCACGAGACCGGCATTGCCGAGTCCTATCTCGAGCATTGGTCACTTGTAGCAGGGTCGCGGGACAGCGGCCCTGTCGAGTTCCGGGTTGCTCGCGGCACACTGTGGCTGCGCGCGGGAAAATGGGCAGTTGCCGTCACTCCGCGAGGTCCGGCTCCGGCTGGCATTGATATCTATACTGCCGTTGAAGACCTTCCCCGTGATGAGCTGTTCTGGCGTGCAAGCCTTGGCGTAACCCTGTGCGAGAACACCGGCGGGGAGTGGATAGCCCGCCTTTCCACGCATCCTTGGCTGGAGGGGAACATCCTTTCTGCGCCTCAAAACGCATGGGATCCAGCGCCGGGACCCCTGCGGGCGAGCGAGGTTGCATGCGCCTGATAAACCGCAAGCCTTCGCGCCGCACGGCTGTATTCCTCGGCGTCCTTCCCTTCATTTTCGTTGCAATCCTTTACATGGTTGCAAGCGACATTAGGCTCTCGCAGAACCCGTCCGACAGGCTTCTGCCCTCCATGTCCACAATGCTGGAATCGATGCGCCAGATGGCCGCCGTGCCCGACAAGCGCAATGGCGAACTTCTGCTCTGGAAGGACACGTTGGCCAGCCTCTACCGGCTTGCGATGGGTCTTGGACTTTCAACGGTTTTGGCACTCGTGATCGGACTCGTCATGGGAATCCTTCCCTATGGACGTGCCGCGCTCGCGCCCTTCACCTCGGCCTTTTCGCTGATCCCGCCGATCACCGTGCTGCCGATTCTCTTCATCCTGCTTGGCCTGGGCGAGGCGGCGAAGGTTGGCCTGATCGTGGTCGGCACCGCACCGGTCATGATCCGAACTTTGGCCCAGGCCTCGCTCGACATCCCGCGTGAACTCGTCATCAAGGCCGAAACGCTGGGCGCGTCGAGCTGGCAGATCGCCACCCGCGTCATCATGCCGAACGTGCTGCCGGTGCTGATATCGGCACTGCGGATCG
The DNA here is from genome assembly GCA_020637805.1 of Nitratireductor sp. Lineage (GTDB taxonomy): Bacteria > Pseudomonadota > Alphaproteobacteria > Rhizobiales > Rhizobiaceae > Salaquimonas. The sequence continues at coordinate 81,001 of JACKJU010000010.1, forward strand.
GTCTCATACCCGCCTGGATTTTCCTTGTTTCGGCCGAGGCCATCGCTTCGACGGAGGGGCTGGGTTACCGGATATTCCTCGTGCGCCGCTACATGGCGATGGACATCATCCTTCCCTATGTCGCCTGGATCACCCTGCTCGCCTTCATCATGGACCGGCTGCTGCTCTCCCTCTCGAAACTGGCCTTCCGCTGGAAGCATATCGAAGGAGACAGCCTGTGACGAACAAACCGGTCATCCGCGTGCGCCAGGTGGTCAAGGAGTATGACGGCGTTCCCGTCCTTGAACGGCTCAATCTCGATGTCAGCGCGGGTACATTGTGTACCATTGTCGGCGCCTCGGGCTGCGGCAAGTCCACGTTCCTGCGGATGCTGCTTTCGCAGGAAGTGCCAACGCGTGGCATCATTGAACTGGACGGCAGCCCGCTCCCCAAGGAACCGACGCCGGATCGCGGGATCGTTTTCCAGCGCTATTCGGTCTTTCCGCACCTGACCGTCGAGGACAATCTCTTGCTGGCACGCGAGTTTGCCGGGGCACCGTTTGCGGGACGGTTCTTCGGCAGCGCACGCCGAAAGGCACGCGACGCGGTATCGCAGATCATCGGCGATATTGGCCTTGATGCAGCCCGCAGGAAATATCCGGCCCAGCTCTCCGGCGGCATGCAGCAGCGATTGGCTATCGCCCAGGCTCTCCTGAAGGAGCCAAAGGTACTATTGCTCGACGAGCCCTTCGGGGCGCTCGATCCCGGTATTCGCGCCGACATGCACGTCCTGCTTCTCGACCTGTGGAAGAAGACCAACATGACCATTTTCATGGTCACCCACGACATCAACGAGGCCTTCAAGCTGGGAACGCGAATGCTGGTGTTCGACAAGATACGCCACGATCCGCAGGCACCCGGAGCCTATGGGGCAACCATTACCTACGATCTCAAACTCGATTCCAAAAACAGGCAAGACGCACAGGAGGCGAAATCCTTGATCGCCTCCGGTGTGTTCGGCGCATGACACCAAGGAGGCAACAGATGCGTGACATTTTTTCGGGCGGCCCCCAGCGGGCAGGTAAGAAGGCGGGTGCTACATCCAGGCACGAAACCCGCCACCTGCATCACCCGGACTTCGACAAGCTGCAGATGCGCGGCTGGAAATCCATCGAGAAGGAAAAGGATCTGCCGCTCGATGCCTGGGAACAGGAAAAGAAATGGGCGCTGCGCATGGGCCTGCTGGGCTCCGACAGCCTGGAAGACCGGTCCATCCCGACCTTTGCGCGCGGCGAACTGCCCCACTACGCCGGCATCAACACCTTCCTGAAGGCGCCCTATATCGAGGATGTCACCAAGGTCGGCAATTATGATGCTGCAGTCATCGGCATTCCCTTTGACGGCGGCACCACCTACCGGCCGGGCACGCGTTTCGGCCCGCAGGGTGTGCGCAAGATTTCCGCGCTCTACACGCCCTACAATTACGAGATGGGGATCGACCTGCGCGAGCAGATGACGCTCTGTGACGTGGGCGACGTCTTCACCATTCCGGCGAATATCGAAAAAACCTTCGACCAGATCACCCGCGCGGTCAGCCACGTTGCCTCGTCTGGCGCCCTTCCGATCATGATCGGCGGCGACCACTCGATCGGCTTCCCCTGCGTGCGCGGCATTGCACAATGCACGTCGAAGCGTATCGGCATCGTGCATTTTGATCGCCATATCGACATCCAGGAAAAGGATCTCGATGAGCGCATGCACACCACGCCGTGGTTCCATGCGACCGACCTTGTCAACGTTCCGGCAGTCAACCTGGTGCAGGTCGGCATTGGCGGCTGGCAGGTTCCGCGAGATGGCGTCCAGGAGGCGCGAAAGCGCAACACCAATGTCTTCACCATGCGCGACATCGAGGAAATGGGCCTTGAGGAGACGGCAGCCAGGGCGCTCGAACTCGCCTGGAAGGATGCCGATGCCGTCTACATCTCCTTCGACATCGACAGCGTGGATTGCGGTTTCGTTCCGGGTACCGGCTGGCCGGAGCCTGGCGGCTTCCTGCCGCGCGAGGCACTGGAACTGGTGTCACTGGTCGCCAAGGAGGGCATCTGCGGGCTCGAGGTAGTCGAGGTTTCCCCGCCCTACGACACGTCCGACATCACGGCCCTTCTGGCGACGCGCGTTATCGTGGACGTTCTCGGCACGCTGGTTTCGCATGGCAAGATGGGTGCCCACAAATCCATAATCGACAAGCCGGTCACGATCCCGCACGGGCCGGACGTCGATGGCCAGGGATGGGACCTGAAGGCATGACCCATTCCCATCACTCCCACACGGCCGGCGAGCACGGTCATCACCATGACGGGCACTCCCATGCCAACCGGCACGGTAGGGGTCACAACCAGCCCGATGTCGAGCACCTGCATTCACATGCGCACGGCACCAATCGCAAGGAGCGCGAGCAGGAACTGCAGTCATTGGGAGCGGCCTTCATCGAGGGCTACCGCTCTGCAGAGGACAAGAGCAGCTATTTGCGGATTGCAGGCGTTCCGTTCTCGCGAACGGGTGCCGATGGACTGGCCATGCACCTGGTTGACGTGTCGATCACCAGCAATTGGCAGGTCGGCACTGCCTCACCGGCCTTCGCTTCGCGCGAGCTCGTTTACATGCCGTTCCCCGGAAAGATGATTTTCGGGCGCGAAACCATGCTCTTCACCTATGTCTCGCTGACGGCACGAGAAGACGTCGATCTGCGCCAGTTCCTGCATGTGAAACACCAGCACGACGAAGACCACCACCATCATCATCACGAAAGGGGATGAGACCATGAAAGTGAAAACCGCCCTCCTTGCCGGAACAACGGCATTTCTGCCTGCGACCCAGGCCTTTGCCCATCCGGGCAGCCATGATCACATGGATGCAGCTTCGATCATCGCGCATCTTGCGTCCTCGCCGCTGCACCTTGCAGGTCTGATCGGCTGGTTCGTTGCACTCGGTGCCATCGTCTATTTGGCGAAGCGCCGTATCGTCAATGCTGCCGGTCGCAACGCTGACAAGGTAGCCGTCCGCATGCCGGCTCGCACTGGACGAGAGTGAATCATTCACGAGCTTGAAACCTGGCGGTTTGGCCAGCCTGTCGTGCTCTAGCGCCAGCGATTGCGCTTCAGCCGTTCTCCAAAGGGCATGCGCTCGGTGTAGGATTTCAGGTCCAGCGACATCGGTACGGACAAACCGTTCTCGTAGTGCATGAATTCCTCCGCGGTCTGGCGGAAACCCATGGTTGCGTAGAAACGGGCAAGTTTCGGCACGCAGTCGATGAAGATCTCCGCCACATCCACATTGGCGAGATAGGTACCCATGGAACCGAAAATCCGCATGTAGGTGGTGCCGCCGCGCCACTTTTCCCGGATGGCGTACTTGGTAATGACACAGGTGCGCTGCGGATGGTGAGGGGAGGTCTCCATTCCATAGAGGTCGGGCAGATTGGTTAGATCGCCGTCGCGGGCAAGATTGATCCGCGCGGTGCCGACGTCCAGGTCGCCATCTCTTGCCAGAAACGTTACCCCGCACCTGTCCAATTGATCGGCCAGCAGTTTCCTTTCATGGTCAGCATATGGCGACTGCCTGCCAAACTCGCCGCAGTAAACCGCATAGCGAACGCGTTGTGCACGTTCGAGCAGTTCCGGTGAATTGCACTGAAGAACGGCTACCTGTCTCTGGGTATCGTCAACAATGCCATCCAGAAGGACCTCGTTGAAGGTCTGCCTTGAGCGGATAAGCCGGGCAAGATAGCGCGAAAATGCCGATGCGATTTCCGGGTTTTCGCGTTCCAGACGTTCAAGCTCGTTGTGCCCGATCTGCACGGTCCTGAGATCGGTCAGTGCCTTGACACTGGCGGAGGCGCTTGCGCCTGTCAGGAAGCCGATTTCGCCAAGGATGGTGTTGCGGCCCGAGGTAATGGAGGGTGTTTCACTTCCATGCTCGAAGCGAATTTCAACCTCCCCCTCAAGAACCAGGACCATGTCACGGGCAAACCCGCCCTGATAACGCAGTATGTCTCCGGCGGCATAGTCGCGCCTGGGACAAATGGCACTGAGAATTTCAATGATCTCCGGGCTCATCTGCTGTCAGTCACGGCTCCTGCGGTTTCGCGCAACGACTTCATCGGCCTCTTCTCGCTGACGACACGTGCGAATACGGCCTCGGAGTCCGGCCATTCCGTATTGAACAACCGGTCAAGAAACCGGGTACCGAGACCGTAATTGCCGGTATACCGGGAATGATGCAGCGCGTGGTAGACCGTTGACGTCAGGAATCGACCCTTCAACTGCATGAATTTTTCCGAACGGATTTCGTAGTTCGCATGCCCGTAGGAGTTGATCACCAGATAGATAGCGAACCAGCTTGCGACGCCGAAGAAATTGACCGGGATGGCCAGGCTGAGCACCGCCATCATGCCGACGATCCCCAGATCGAAGATGAGCTTCTCCCAGAACGAAAAGGAAAGCGCTGTGAACGGACTGGAAAGACGGCTCTTGTGATGCTCGGCATGTATCCAGTGCAGCGACTTCAGATGAAATGCCCGATGCGATGCATAGTGCCAGATCTCGGCCCATAGCGCAGTCACCAACAGCGAAACGAAGAACCCGGCAAAGGTGCGGTCGGAAAACGCGCCTGCCATGAGGAAGATCAGAAGGATGATGGCATGGAGGGGAGTGTGGAGCGAGTTCTTGAGTTCCCGCCGGACCTGCGGATCCTTTATCGGAAGATCGTAGATGCGATCTCTTGAAAGATCGACCTCGTAATCTTCGACACAAAGCCAAAAGAGCGCCATCAGGTGCCCGATTACCGCAATCAGGCACAGCACTGCCGTTTCGAGAGGTGTCATTCCCCACCCTTTGCAAACAGATCTCTTGCCCCTGCAAAATCTTAGGTATAGCGCGCCGGATGATCAACACCCCGATTGGGCGGATGCGGCAGTGCATGCATTTTCAGTCGTCCATGCCCGGGAGCACGCCTCGCGGCATCGGTACGATGGCTGCCGGAACATCGCAGGTCTTGTCCTTTGCCTTGCACAGGTCGGCGATGATGCACTGTTCGCATTTCGGTTTCCTGGCGACGCAGGTATAGCGCCCATGAAGGATCAGCCAGTGATGGGCGTGATAAAGGAATTCGTCCGGTATCACCTTCATCAGGATGGCTTCGACCTCGTCCGGCGTCTTGCCCGGCGCAAGACCGATCCGGTTGCCGATCCTGAAAATATGCGTATCCACGGCCATGGTTGGAATTCCAAATGCCATCGACATCACCACATTCGCCGTCTTGCGCCCGACCCCGGGCAGGGTCGTCAATGCGTCGCGATCCTTCGGAACCGCGCCGCCGAAATCGTCGATCAGCTTTTGTGAAAGCGCGATGACGTTCTTTGCCTTGTTGCGGAAAAGGCCAATGGTCTTGATGTAGTCGCGAACCGTTTCCTCACCCAGCGCCAGCATCTTCTGCGGCGTGTCTGCGGCTTTGAAGAGATGCCGCGTGGCACGGTTTACGCCGGCATCGGTCGCCTGCGCGGATAGTGCGACCGCAACAACAAGGGTATACGGATTGGTATGGTAGAGTTCGCCGATCGGTTCCGGACGCTGCTTGCGGAAGCGCTCGAACATCTCGACCAGTTCCTCATGCGAATAACGGCACTTCGGCAGTCGTTTTGCGGGCTTTCGCCGTTTTGCCGCAGGCTTCGCGCTGCCCGCCGCCTTCTTCGCGCTCTTTTCTTTTGTCATTGCCTGCCTATACTCGTTTTCGAAGAGACAAATTCGCGATCACATCTGCCCCTTGCGCCTGTCCTCAAGCTGCATTGAACGGACGGGGTTACGCAACCGCAGAATGGGAGATTGTGCGGAACGGAGGGTTGCCGGGCAATGGAAGAGAAGCGATTCCCTGTTGATAGGGCGGAACCTGAAGGCGATTCGGCTCCCTGGCACGATCCGCAGGAAAAGCCGATCTTTGCCGCCCGGCTGACACCCTACCGGTCTCTCGGAAAGCGCGGTTTTCTGATACTGATGCTCTTTGTCGGCCTGACCAGCTTCATCTCGGGAATGATGTTCCTGATGATGGGTGCCTGGCCGGTCTTCGGCTTCTTCGGACTGGATGCCCTGGCGATCTATGTAGCATTCCGCATCAACTACCGAGACGCTCGCGGTTACGAGGAAATCGCCATCTGGCCGCACGAACTGCAATTGAGGCAGGTCGCGCCCTCGGGCAAGACGAATACCCATTCCTTCAATCCCTTCTGGACCCGTTTCGAGGTCGACCGGCACCGTGAAATCGGTGTCACCCGCATGGCGCTGATCAGCAAGGGCAGGGAGATCGATGTGGGTTCCTTCCTGAACCCACCCGACCGGGAAACCTTTGCCGCGGCCTTCGGCGCGGCTTTGGCAACCGCAAAGGCCGGCTGATCCGAATTCCGCGGGCAAGAATCGGGTGGCGGCGCGGCGCCTTGCTTTCTATCCTCTGCAAATGAAAGAACGGCCGCACCGTGCAAACGCAGAATGTCGGTCAGTCCACGGGACGGCAGGAGGCAAGCATGTCCTACATCGATATCGAGTCAGGTGGCGACTATCAGACGGTACGCCGTGTCATCGAACTGATTTCCGAGAACTGGCAGGACCAGCCGGAACTGGACGAGATTGCTCATGCCGTCGGCAGGTCTCCGACGCAATTGCAGAAAACCTTCACCCGCTGGGCGGGGCTGTCGCCCAAGGCTTTTCTCCAGGCTGTGACGCTCGACCATGCCAAGCGTCTTCTTGCGCAGAACGTGCCGCTGCTTGAGGCAAGCCATGAATTGGGGCTTTCGGGGCCTGCTCGCCTGCACGATCTCTTTGTTACCCACGAGGCGATGTCACCCGGCGTCTACAAGTCGGGCGGAACCGGGCTGGAGATACGCTACGGCTTTCATGATTCGCTCTTCGGACGCGCGCTCGTAATGGTGACCGAGCGGGGAATGGCCGGTCTGGCCTTTGCCGACCGCAACGGCGACGGCGTGGGTGACGAGGCGGCGACCCTCGCAGACATGAAATCACGCTGGCCGAATGCACGCTATTTCGAGGACGCGGCCTTTACTGCGCCCTATGCTTCGCGAAGCTTCAACAGGGCCCGCTGGCGGGCCGACGAGCCGCTTCGCATCGTCATGATCGGTACCGATTTCGAGATCCGCGTCTGGGAAGGCCTTCTCGGCATTCCGCCGGGCAAGGCAACGACCTATTCGGCGCTTGGCCAGTCGGTTGGCGCAAATGCCCCGCGTGCCGTGGGCCGTGCCGTGGGCCGCAACCCGATTTCCTTTGTGGTTCCCTGTCATCGGGTGATCGGCAAGTCGGGTGCGCTTACGGGCTACCACTGGGGTCTTACCCGAAAGCGGGCAATGCTCGGCTGGGAGGCCGGCATCGCGGGCATGGTGTAGGGCAGCCGGGAGTTGTTTGAACAAGGAAAGGCTCGACTCTCGGCCCGCCTTGGGGCATTTTCGCGCCGGAGTGCTTCGGAGGCCGGAATTTCCGCCGGGCATCGGCACTCGCTTCGATTCTAAGCAAACACCGGTGAATTCGGGACGTGTCGACATGCCGAAGACGGCTGCCGTTAGATTTCGCGCCATGGGCGCCGCCCTCCTCGCGATATTTGTAGTTGCGCTGCTTCCAGCCGCGCAGTTCGAGGCGCGCGCCCAGGCACAGGTCATCAAGGTTCCTCCTGGAAACCGCAATGCCACGCAGCCGGAAATTCCGAGCGGCGCGGTATCGCGAACACGTGCGACCAATGGCAGTTTTCAGGGCAAGTACGAGAAAATCCGGGACCTCATCGGCAGCAATCGCGAACTGCAGGCACGGATAAAGGCCTCCGCAGCGCGGTTCGGAATTGCGCCTGTGCATATCGTCGGGGCACTGGTGGGCGAGCATACCTACAATGTCGACGCGCTCGACTATCTGCAAAGCTACATCGTCAAGGCCGCCAGCTATCTCAAGGCGGGTATCGAATTCGCCTATGATGGCGAACAGGTGACGGATTTTGTCCGGCGTCCGCAATTTGCGCCGTGTTCGAAATTCGCCGACAGTTATCGTCTGTGGGCCTGCCGTGAGGACATCTGGAAGACCCGTTTTGCCGGAAAGACAGTGGACGGCAAGTCATGGCCGGCCGACCGTTTCGGCCGGGTATTCTTCCAGCCTTTATATGCCGGGCAGACTTTCGGTCTCGGGCAGCTGAACCCGCTTGCGGCATTGTCGGTCACCGACTACGTGAACCGCGTCACCGGAGCGCCTTTGCTTACCGCCGACAAGCCGGGCAAGGTCTACGAAACCATCATGGATCCCGATTCGACCCTGGATTACATGGCTGCGCTCATCCGGGTTTCCATCGATTCCTACAGATCGATTGCCGGCTTGGACATCTCCGGTAATCCCGGGATCACTGCAACGCTTTACAATCTGGGAGATGTCGTCGAGCGCGCCGAAGCCGCGCGGGCGAAGCGTGTTTCGGAACCCGGCTCCTTGCCCCAGGAAAATTACTATGGCTGGCTGGTCAACGACAAGCTTTCCGAACTGCAGGCACTGGTTCGCTGACACCCTGCTGTGGGCTGACTGATACCTATTTGCGCCTGCTGTTGCGGTTCGCTTTCACGTTTATCGCGTGAATGAGTTCGTTGAGGTCGTCCGGCTTGAGTTCCCCTATCCGCCGCGCGAGAAGATTGGCGAGTTCGGTGGCCTCCACCGGCAGCTTGCTTGTATCCACGGTGACCTTGGGGTGGGATGAAAGCGCCAGGCGCTGCAGTTCCTCGGCATCATCCCAGATGATGTTGAAATAGCCGATGACCCGTTGGACAAATTGCCAGTTGGGTGCTCCCCGGTCGCCTTTCTCCAGGGCTGACAGATAGGCGGCTGAAACGTCGAGATCGGCGGCCATTTCCTTTTGCGTGATGCCGCGCTCCCGGCGCAGTTCCCGCACCCGCAATCCGAACGGCGTGAGCCTTGCTTTCTTGGACATCTGTCTTCTACCGCTCGCGACGCCTGATCCGGACATAGAGCGCGCCGGATCCCCCATGTACCGGATGCGCCTCGCCGTAGCCTGAGACGTGCAACCGCATTGCAGGTTCCGCCAGCCAGCGCGGAACGAGATTTCTCAGTATGCCGCCGCTTGCCTGCCCCTTGCCGGTGATCACCAGCGCCATGCGCCTGTCGCGCTGCTGGCAATCGACAAGAAACGCCTGCAGCGCATCGTGTGCCCGCTGTTGTGTCATGCCGTGGAGGTCGAGCCTCGCTTCGATTTGGATGCGGCCCTTCATCAGTTTGCGGGAAGTCTTGGTATCCAGTCCGGCCGGGGGATTGTTCCGTTCCCCGGGGGTGGAAACAGGCGGCCGGTATGCCGGAAGTTCTGGCGCTCTGCGTACCTGCCGGCCAACCTTTGGCTCTGTCTCATGCAGGGCAGGGTCGGCGGCAACCACCTTCGCCGGACCCTTCAGGTCAGTCGCCATTTGCGGCATGGGCAGGTTTCTGCGGTCAAGCGAGCGTCCTATTTCACGCCAGAGTTGACGTTCCTCGTCGTTGAGTATCCGGTGTCCCGGATGCACGGACCGGGCCGCTGCCTGTTCATTGCGGCCTGCATGCCGTGAAGGGCGACGCTTCATGTGCTTGTCCCCCTCGCCAGTTGCGGTTCCGGCATGAGAACGTACATCTGTGCGTCATGGCTCACCCGGCCGGCGATTTCGCCTGCGCCGGAGCCTGAACCGATGAAAAGGTCGCCGCGCACCGGTCCGGTGATCGCAGAACCGGTGTCCTGGGCGATCATCAGCCGGGCAAAATGCCCGGAAATGCCGACAACCGGTCTATCGGTTTCGACCCACAATGGTGTGCCGAATGTGTGCAGGCGGTGATCGACTGCAAGGCTGCGTCCGGCGGAAAGCGGAACGCCTGCGGCTGCTACCGGCCCGAGTTCGGGCTGGGGATGGTCGATGGTCTGGAAGAAGATGAAAGACCGGTTTTCCCACATTACTTCGCGTGCCTGGTCCGGGTGGTTCTTCAGCCAGTCCCGGATCGCCTGCATGGAGATGTCTTCAGGAGCGATCTCGCCCCGTTCGATCAGCAGTCTTCCGATGGCGGTGAAGGGGTGCCCGCTTTTGCCATCATAGGAAATGCGCAGTAGCGACCCGTCGGTCATCTTCAGCCGAGCCGAACCCTGGATGTGTATGAAGAAAAGGTCTACGATGTCGTCGAGCCAGAACAGTTCCAGACCCTTTCCGTCGAGCACGCCATTCTCGATCGCCCGGCGGTCGTGATATTCGGCATAGCCGTCACCGGTCCTGCGTGCGAAAAAGAAATGATCTGCCATGTCTGCCGGCCGCGAACCTTCGTCGATCTCGGCAAGGTCTTCCGGCCGCCGGTAGACAGGAAAGCGGAACCGGTCATTGCGCTCGAACGAGGCCTCCGCCTCGGGTTCGAAATAGCCGGTCACAAGCCCCGTTCCGGGCCTTCTGCCGCCTGCCCTGTCCGCCACTATCCGGTATGCCGTGAAATTCTGTTCGAAGAAACCGCGCGCGGCCTGACTGTCCGCATGGTCCAGGGTAGGATCGAGCGCGCGTACGCCGATACTGGAAAGAAGTTCACCCGGTACGCCGATTGCCTTGGTCGAGTAGGGCCTTCCCGCCATTCTGCGGGCGCTTGTCCTGAACGCCTCGAAGGCCTCCAGGTGGTTGTCGTCAGGCCATCGGGAAAGCGTGTCGAATGAAACAGGCTCAAGGACGACCTGGCCCCAGGAAGGACGGCCGGGTTCGCCGGTCAGGTCAAGCCGTATTGCCCCGGCGGACAGGGAGATGGGATCTTTTCCGCCTGTAGACATCTGTGATCCCCCGGCCGCCTGATGCGATCATTCGTCGGATTCGGTCGCAATCAGTTTCCAGTTCGGATCGCGCGACTTCAGACTGCGCGCAAACGTCCAGACATCGTTGACCTCGGCCACCTGGTCAGGATCGCCGTCTATCACCTCGCCATTGCTGTCATGTGTGGAAGAAATGATCTGGCTGATGAACTGCACGGTGACCTGTGCCTCGTTTCCGGCCACGGCGGCACCGCGGATATCGGATTTCTCGATTCCGACGAATGTCGATCGAACCGTTTCACCACGCTTTTCGCGCTCGTCCAGCGCTTCTGCGAAGCCTTCGTATACTTCCTTGGAAAGCAGGTTCTTCAGCGCCTTGCGGTCGCCGTCGGCGAAGGCGGTGACGATCATCTCGTATGCCATCTTGGCACCGGAAAGAAACGATTCGGGTTCGAAGGATGGATCCTTTGAGGCGATGTCCATCAGGCCGCTGTTGAGCTTTGTCCCGGGCTCCGCGTAGCTGTTGATGGCCGCATGTGCCGGGTTGGCACCTTCCCCTGCCACCCCGCGACTGGGCAGGGAAACCACGTTTCCGTTCTCCGGTTCGGGCTGGGTGTTGTCGCGTTCGGGCTGGCGCGGGACCGGCGGCGGTTGATGTCCGGTACGCTGGCCGAGCACCGAACGGAGCCGCAGCAATATGAAGACCGCAATCACGATCGTGATTATCGTTGTCGCGTCGAAGAGATCGGACATCTGCGAATTGTTTCCCGTCTATTGGCCGCCGCCGGTGCGGCAGAACTGTTGAACCTGATATAAGCTGTTGGAAAAAAGATTCAAAGGCGGGAATGCAATCGGCACCCGGAATACCTATCTTGGTTCACGTTCAACGTCACAAAGAGCGGCCAAATCCGCAGGGCAGTGCCTTTCCATGCCATTCAGCATAATACCGTTTCTTCTACTCGTGGTGCCGATTCTCGAAATCGCCACCTTTATCGTCGTCGGGGGACAGATCGGCGTTGTTGCGACACTGGGAATGATCCTGTTCACGGCAGTGCTCGGGTCCATACTTCTGCGCATCCAGGGCTTTCAGGTTCTCAACCAGCTGCGCGCTGCAACCGATGCCGGCCGCGTTCCCGGCCGCGAACTGGGACATGGCGTGATGATCCTGCTGGCCGGGGTCCTGTTGCTGACGCCCGGATTTGTGACCGATACTGCGGGCTTCCTGCTCTTCGTACCCTTCATCCGCAATGCAATCTGGTCCTTCCTTGCAACGCGCATCACCGTGGTTGGACCTGGCATGGGATCGGGAGGCCGTGAATCCTACCGCCGCTACCCGCAGGATGGTGTTGTCGACCTCGATCCGGACGAATTCTCGGAAACGGGAACACCGGATCCCGGCTCGCCGTGGAGCCGCGACGGCAATGGGTCTTCCGGCTCCGAAAACGGCCCCCGGCGGGAACTTCCTGACCATGATGGAAACAAACGCGGCTGAACACGGCACGGCATCCTGCACTTTGCCTTGTTAGCCTGCGCTTTGCCTTGTTTGAAAGGGTGCAACGTGCTAGCAGACCACGGATTTTTAACGTGGCCTGCAAACGCTGAGGCCACGCAACCGCAGGCAAGGATTGGACATGGCCAACAACGAAAACGAGACCGCGGCTTCTGCCGCCAATGGTGAACAGCAGGCCCCGGGCCTGTCCGTTCTGACCCAGTACGTGAAGGACTTCTCTTTCGAGAACCCGAATTCGCCCAACTCGCTTCTTCCCCGCAAGGAGCAGCCGGAAATCAAGATCAACATCAACGTCAATGCCAATGCGATGTCGGAAACCGATTTCGAGGTCGTGCTGAAGCTTGAAGCCAAGGCTGGCGAGGGCAAGGAAGTCCTGTTCAACGCGGAACTGGAATATGCCGGCATTTTCCGCCTGACCAATCTGCCGCAGGAAGCCATGCACCCGGCCGTTCTGATCGAGTGCCCGCGTCTTCTCTTCCCGTTCGCGCGCCAGATCATTTCGGATGCAACGCGCAATGGCGGCTTCCCGCCCCTGATGATCGACCCGGTGGATTTCGCACGTCTCTACCAGGCTCGCATGGCTCAGGCACAGCAGGATCAGGCAACCGGCGAGGCAGGCAAGGCCTGACAATCGGACCGGAGGCCGGCCTGATGGGCTGCCTGCCTAAAAGTGGCAGCCTACCTCGCCGAACGCGCCGAAATCGGCCAGGATGTTCGAGTTTTCCGGACATTCGACGGGCCGGATGAACGAGCCGGACAGGACCACCTGTCCGGCTTCCATTTTCTGGCCATAGGCATGCATTCGCCTCGCCAGCCAGACAACGCTCTCGACCGGGTCGTTGAGCACACCGGCACCAAGCCCGGTTTCCTCCACTTCACCGTTTTTCATCACGATCGCGCCCACGCGGCGCAGATCGAATGCATGCGGCTCATGCCGCGCCGTGCCCATCACCAGCCCGGCATTGGCGGCATTGTCGGAAATCGTGTCGAAGATTTTGCGCGCTTGCCCCGTGGTCTTGTCGGTGCGCACGATGCGCGTGTCGAGTATCTCGAGGCACGGTGAGACGTAATCCGTGGCTGCCAGCACCTCGTCCCGCGATATGTCCTGACTGCCAATCTCGCGTTTCAGTACGAATGCGATTTCCGCCTCGATGCGCGGTTGAATGAACCGGTCGCGCGGGATCGTGCTTCCGCTGTCGAACAGCATGTCGTCGAACAGGATGCCGCTGTCGGGAATGTCTATGTTGAGCGCGGCCTGCATCGCCTTCGAGGTCAAGCCGATCTTCCAACCGATCACGCTTCGCCCTTCTGCCAGCTTGCGGGCGGCGATGCGTTTCTGGATCTCGTAGGCATCATCCATGTCCATGTCGGGATGGCGAAGCGTAAGCAGGCCAATCTGCCGACGGCTCTGCTCGGCATCCACGAGATCGGCTGCTGCAAGATCGTGTTGTTCGGGAGACAGCTTCACGTCATTGCCTCGTCGGTGACCGTGTTGACGAGCTTGCCGATACCCTCGGCTTCGATCTCGATGATGTCACCGGGTTTCAGGAACCTCGGCGGGTCGAACCTGGCTCCCGCACCCGTTGGCGTGCCGGTCACGATGATGTCGCCCGGCATCAGTGTGGTGAATGTTGAGATGTAGGATATCTGGCGCGGAATCGGAAACAGCATGCGAGAGGTCCGGTCGTCCTGGCGCAACTCGCCATTTACCCTGGTGGTGATGCGCACATCCTCGAGCTGGGAAGATTCGTGAAATGGAACAAGCCACGGGCCCATGGCTCCCGAGCGGTCCCAGTTCTTTCCCTGCGTCACGTTGAACTTGGCGTGGCGAACCCAGTCGCGGATTGTCCCCTCGTTGCACAGCGTCAATGCAGCGATGTGACCGTAGGCTTCTTCCTGCGCGATGCGCCGCCCGCCCTTGCCGATGATGATGGCGATTTCCCCCTCGTAGTCCAGTTTCTCCGATTCCGGCGGCCGGATCAGGGGCTGATCATGCCCGGTAAACGATCGGGCAAAGCGCGGGAAAAGCGACATGTTGGGCGGAGCCTCCTGCCCGTCCTTGTACTCGGCATTGCGGTCCGGAAAATTGACGCCAACGCAGATGATCTTTTCAGGGTCGGGAATGGGAATATCCCATGCAAAGGTGCCGTCGCGGTTGGTGACCGCGCGCTCCCTTGCTGCGGCTTCCAGCAGGGTAAAGGCATCCGCTTCAATGACGTTTCTCAGGGTCGCGAATTGGGGGAATTCCGGCGACAGGGCAATCATGCCGCCATCTGCGACGGCGCCCCAGAACTTCCTGTCTTCCGCAATATAGCTGGCAAATCGCATTTTCATTCCTTACGGCGCAATGATCGGCTGGGCCTTGAGCACGGGTTCGGCAGGTTCGACACCTTGGAAAAGGGTACCTTCCTCGAACCAGCTCTTGGGGGCCGGTGCTCCCCAAAGGGTCTGGCGCTGCGGGTCCTTGAGGTCCCACTTGATCGGTTCGAGATCGGGATCGACGGTCTGGTAGTCCGAACAGTAGATCTCGATGCGGTGTCCGTCAGGGTCGCGGATATAGAGGAAGAAGGCATTGGAAATGCCGTGCCGTCCCGGCCCGCGCTCCATGTTCTTCAGGTAGCCCGTGGTCGACATGAGATCGCACAGATCGATGATGTTGAGTGGCGTCGGCACCCAGAACGCCGTGTGGTGAAGGCGCGGCCCGAACCCGTTGGTGAACGCGATATCGTGGATGCCGCCTTTGCGGTGCAGCCATGCGGCCCAGAGCCGGTTCGTTTCCTCGTCCTCGGTATATTCGGTCACCCGGAAGCCCATCTCGTTATAAAAGGCTACCGAGGCGTCCACATCCGGCGAGAAGCAGTTGAAGTGGTCTATCCGCAGCGGTTTGACCCCGTGATAGAGCGCATATTTCTGATGGATCGGCTCCAGCCGGTCCATTCGGTGATAGAACTCCATCGGTGCACCGAAAAGGTCCTGCGTTCTAAGCGTTCGGCCCTGATACGGGCGCTCCACCCACTGCGCTGGCAACCCCTTGGTTTCGAACCATTCCTTTGCCCTGTCGAGATCTGCCTCGTCATAGACCTTGTACGACAGGGCGGACGCGCGCGGTGCGTCCCCCTTGTGCAATACGAGGCAATGGTGACCGCGCTCTTCCATGGCGCGCAGATAGATCGTGCGCTCGTCTTCATCCGTTACCTGCAGGCCCAGAAGGTCTACATAGAATGCACGGCTTGCCGCAAGATCGGTCACCGTGAACTCGACATGCGAGAGACGAACGATGTTGAACGCCGGATAGAGGTTGGGTGCTGGAATTGGCATTGGTAACTCCTGGGACGGCGGTCAGGCGACGGGAAAAATAACGTTTGTCTGGCCGGTGCCCGATGACGGGAAATACTCGGTCACGATCTCGCCCTTGCCGGAATACGCGTCCCAGCCAAGTGCGCCGAGCAGCATGACAGTGTCATGCATCGATCCTTCGCCGCAGCAATACTCCGCGTATTCGGGAAGCATCGCGATGAAGGTCTGCCACTCGCCTCGCTGCCAAAGCTCCAGGACACGCAGGTCTACCTGACGGTTGAACTCCTTGGAAATCGTGAAGGTACCGTTGTTGGCCGCATATTCTTCATTCGGCCAGATGCGGTGCGACAGTGAGCCGGAGGCGATCAGCAGCACCCTCGAATCGCTTTCCTCGACAGCTTCACGGATCGCCTGCCCAAGCTTGCGCGAGGATTCATAGGAATGCACCGTGCACCATGCGGCAATCGAGACCACCTTCATGCGGTGTTCGCGCGACATGAAATGCATCGGCACCAGGGTGCCGTATTCCAGCTCCAGCGAATCGATCTGGTGCGAGAGCGTATACACGTCCTTCGCCTGGGCTTTCTGCGCGATCAGGTCGCCAAGGGGCGCATTGCCTTCGTAGTCGTATTCCAGGTCCTGGATGAACTGGGGAAATTCGTTGGAGGTGAAAAGTCCCTTGAAACGGTGATTGGCGTTGATGTGATAGCCCGCATTCACGATCCAGTGCGTGTCGCAGATGATCGCCGTGTCCGCCCCCAGTTCACGAGCCCTGTGCGCAATCTCCAGATGGCCGTCTATCGCCGGCTGCCGTTTTCCGAAAACCGGCCCCTGCTGCTCCGACATCAGCATTGTCGGAACATGCGTGCATTTGGCGGCAAGGACGATCTCACCCATTGTTCACTCCTCCTGAACTTCCAGCCATCTGATGCCGGATACCCCGATTTGCCGGTCAGGCGCCAAGGCGCGGAATGGCGTGCTGCCCGGTGGCAAGGCCGATGTGCTTCTGCTCCATGTAGAACTCGAACGACCAGTCGCCCCCGTCCCGGCCGATCCCCGATGACTTGACGCCGCCAAACGGCGTCGGCAGGTGGCGCACGTTCTCCGAGTTCACCCAGATCATCCCGGCTTCAAGCCTGTCGGTGAAGCGCAGTGCGCGGGTCAGGTCGTTGGTCCAGACATAGCCTGTCAGTCCGTATTCGACACCATTGGCGATTTCTAGCGCTTCCTGTTCGGTCTCGAAGGAGATTGCCGTCAGCACCGGCCCGAAGATTTCTTCCTGGGCAATGCGCATGTCACGCCTAGCACCCGTGAAGAGTGTCGGCTTGACATAGTGCCCCTCGCAGTCGAGCGCTTCGCCGCCAGCGGCAATTGTTGCCCCCTCCGCTCTGGCAACGTCGAAGTATGAGGTCACCTTGTCGAAATGGGTCTTGTGGATCAGCGGACCGATTTCGGTTTGAGGGTCAAGCGGGTGCCCGACCTTTATGCGGTTGATGCGCTCTACCAGTTTCTCCTGGAAAGCATCCCGGATGGAAGACTGCACCAGCAGGCGCGAGGACGACGTGCAGCGCTCGCCGTTCAGCGAATAGATCATGAAGATCGCTGCATCGAGCGCACGATCGATATCGGCATCCTCGAATACGATGACCGGGTTCTTGCCGCCCAGTTCGAAGTGAACGCGTTTGAGGGTGTCGGCACCCTGTTTCATGATCATGGAACCAGTCCGGCTCTCACCGACGAAAGCGATTGCCTTGATGTCCCTGTGTTCGGTCAGCGCCTTGCCTGCATCCTCTCCGTAGCCGTTTACAAGGTTCCAGACCCCGGCCGGCAGCCCCGCATTCTCCGCGATTTCCAGAAGCAGGCTGGCAGTAACGGGAGAGAATTCCGCCGGTTTGTGAACCACCGTGCATCCCGCCGCAAGGGCCGGTGCGATCTTCCAGGTGGAAAGCATGAAGGGCGTGTTCCACGGCGTGATTACCCCGACCGGACCGATGGGCACGCGCGTCGTGATGTTTAGAAGGGTCGGCGACGGAAGGCTTCGGCCGTCCCTGGCCGAAGGCGCACGATCGGCAAAGAAGCGAAAATTCTCGGCACCGCGCAGGGCCGCCTTCGACATGAAACGAAGCGCCTGCCCCGTATCCTGGCACTCCAGAAATGCAATCTCTTCTGCACGTTCGACGATCCCGTCGGCAATCCGGTGAAGGATTTTCCTGCGCTCGGTTGCAGGCATGTCGCGCCACGCCGGAAAGGCTTCCTTCGCCGCCTTGGCCGCGGCATCGACGTCTTGGGCGCTGCTGCGCGCCACACTGCAGACGAGGCTTTCGTCTACCGGCGAATGATTGTCGAACGTTGCGCCGGAGGCTGCAGGAACCTTCTTGCCGCCGATATGATTCAGCACCCCGTTTTCACGCAAGGGTGCCAGAAAGCCCTCCAGTTTTTTCAGGTTGTCCTGCAGATTGCCCTTCGGTGCCGCCATCTTATGCTTCCTGGTCCATGTATTTCGGTATCATGTTGAGTTTGGGGGAAAGTTCCGGATCTATGTCGACCATCTCCATCGAAACTGCGATAGACCTGGTTTCGATCACGTCTGCGAGAAACTCGGTCATTGCCGCAAATACTGCCTTCGTGGCCCGCTTGCGGGTCTCGAGGTCCCGGTCGCCCCGCAATCTGACGACAAGGTGGACATAGCCATGCCTCGGACTGCCATCGGCAATCGACCAGTGGTCGGCGCGGAGGGCGCGTACACGTATTCCTTTCTTCGCGAAAACACCGGTGGAGATGCCTGCTATTCGAAGGTGATTGCACAGGGCGCCAAAGTCGATCTCTGTCTCCAGGTTTGCTGAGTAGTCGACCATGAAATGCGGCATGTCCAACCTCCCTGAAACGATCATCCGCCAGCATATTAATTAACATGTTAAATATAATGTATTTCCATGTCAATATCTGTATGTTTGCAGTGAAAGGAACGCAAATACCATGGCAGATGCATCTCCGAGGCCCGATCGCGCCACATCGCAAATCCTGCCTGCAACAGGCCGGTCGCTTCCCATAGCACTTCTGCGTGCCCGTGAGCGCATCATGGGGCCATTCCGCGAGATGCTTGCCGAATCCGGCGTGACCGAACAGCAGTGGCGCGTGCTTCGCGTTCTGGATGAGGCAGGTCCACAGGACGCCACCCAGATTGCCCGCAATGCCTGCCTGTTGATGCCGAGCCTTTCACGTATCGTGGCGACACTTATCACAAAAGGGTATGTGACGCGCCGCAGGTCGGACGATGACGGCCGCCGTGCGGTCATCGCGATTAGCCAGTCGGGGCGCGGACTACTGGAGCACAATATGGAGCGATCGCTCGCCATCGCAGACCGGCTTGAGAAAGCGCTGGGCCGGGAGCGGCTCGATGAGCTTCTTGATCTGCTGAACGAACTGGACCGGATCGAAATATGAGCCTACCATCACCGCTTCGGAAACAGAAACTGGTACAATCGTGAATATCAAGCCCGGCGGTGTCGAACCGCACGACCAATCCGGCGGCCATGGCAAGGAAGAGCATGGCAAGCCCGGTGAGAATTTTCTGGCGGCAAATCCGGATATTGAATCCGTCGATCTCCTGATTTCAGACATCAACGGCGTGATGCGTGGCAAATGGGCGCCTGCCGAAGCACTCAAGAAAGTCGACAAGCCGGGTATCAATTTGCCGATGTCGATCTTCGGTCTCGACATATGGGGCCGTGAGGTCGAGGAAACCGGCCTGCATATCGAGACCGGTGATCTCGACGGATTCTGCATTGCCATTCCCGAGCGCATCGCGCGCGCATCCTGGGCAACCAGGCCGACGGCGCAGGTGCTCATGACGATGCTGGACGACAAGGGCAAGCCCTTCTTCGCCGATCCGCGCAATGCATTGCAGCGCGTCATCGACCGCTTCGCCGAAAAAGGCTTGAAGCCTGTCGTTGCTTTCGAGCTGGAATTCTATCTGGTCGATCCTTCCGCCTTCCAGTCAACGGGCAAGCTCAAGCGCGACCGCGACATGCAGCATGGCGCCATCGGGCCGGAGCCGCAGAACATGTATTCGCTCGATGAGCTATCCGGCCAGAGCGAGCTTTTCGCGGATATTCGCGCGGGTGCAATCGACCAGGGCCTGCCGATCGACACCATCATCAAGGAAGCGGCGCCCGGTCAGTTCGAGGTAAACCTCAAGCACCGTGGCGACGCGCTGGCTGCGGCCGACGACACCGTGCTGCTGCGCCGCCTGATTTCGGAGAGTGCGCAGAAGTACGGGCTGCGCGCCACCTTCATGGCCAAGCCCTTTCTCGATTGGCCCGGAAACGGCATGCACATTCACGCCAGTCTTCTGGACCGTGATGGCAACAACATCTTTGCAGGACCCTCCGGGGAAACGTTGATCGAACACGCGGCATGCGGGCTGCTCGATACCATCCGCGACGCGCTGCTCCTGTTCATTCCGGGGTTCAACGGGTACCGGCGCCTGCAACCGGGCTCCTATGCCCCGACCCGCATTGCCTGGGGCCGCAACAACCGCTCGGTTGCCGTGCGCGTACCGGCGAGTGAGGAAGCGGCCACCCGTCTTGAGCACCGGCTTTCGGGTGCGGACGCCAACCCCTATTTCGTCGCCGCAGGTGTTCTGGGTGGCATCCTTGAGGGCCTGGAAAACGGCAGGTTGCCGCCACCCCCGGTGGAGGGGAATGCGTATTCGGTTCCGCTGCCGAGCCTTTCCGACGACATGGACGACGCGATTGACGATTTCGAGCGCTCGGAATTTATCCGCAAACTGCTCGGCGTCGAATTGCGCAAGATCTACACGGAAATAAAGAAGGTGGAGATGCAGGCGTTTCTGAACGAAATCACGCCGCTGGAACGCTCCACCTATCTTTAGGCCTGTAACTCAGGGCCTTGTCACTCCAGAACGAGTTCCTCGATCTGGTCGACCGGATGGTTCGTCAGATCCTTGTCGATTTCGCCGATAATCCGGTTCGAAACCTCCTGATGGAACTCCTTGCGCAGTTCGCCGAGCACCATCGGAGGGGCGATAATTATAAGCTCGTCGAACTCGCCCTTGTGGGCTCGCTTGTAGAGGCGTTCGGCGATGCCTGAGGCAAAATCCTTCTTGGCAAGCTTGTGCCAGTCGGTTTCCTGCACCGCGCTTCGATGTCCGGGCCCGCTATCGTCCATGCGGCCGGGGCTGTCCGTTCCCTGTTCGCGGGTAGGCGGATTTTCCTGTTCCAGTTCCCGGAATACCTGCAGATTGGGAAATTTCTTGTCTCCCTCGTTGCGCAGGAACAGGGCCTTTTCTCCGTCTGCCACGATCATCCATCCGTCGTGTGAAAGCTTGAATTTTGCCATTGTAAACCTCCTATGGGAACAAAACCGGCTGGATGGCTGTTCGGTTCCAATGCGCCAACGCAAACTTGGTGGAAACCACTTGACCCGTGCGAGTCCAATGGTTTTCATCCCGTCGGGAAAAACCGGAGGGTAATATTATGGAAATGAACGGCGAGCAGCTAATCGCGGCAAGCAAGGAAAAAGTCTGGGAAGCACTGAACGATCCCGAGGTGCTCAAGGCTTCCATTCCCGGCTGCAAGAGCCTCGAAAAAACCTCCGAAACGGAAATGGCCGCTACGGTGGAACTGAAGATCGGCCCCGTGAAGGCGAAATTCGACGGCGAGGTCGAGCTTCTCAATCTCAATCCTCCGACTTCCTACACGATATCGGGCGAAGGCAAGGGCGGTATTGCCGGTTTCGCCAAGGGCGGAGCGGATGTGGTTCTCGAAGAGGCCGAAGGCGGCACGTTGCTCAAGTACGACGTAAAGGCCGATGTCGGCGGAAAGATCGCCCAGCTTGGCTCGCGCCTGATCGATTCGACGGCGAAGAAGCTTGCCGGCCAGTTCTTCGAGAAATTCGGTGAGATCGTCGAGCAGGGCAAGTCGCCTGACGAGGTCGCCTGATCAATGGCGGAATGGCCAGATAAGGTGCTTCAGGCCATTTCGCTTCATCAACCGGCAAACGGCCAAAATTATTGCTAATCGCGTCCCGAATTGACCTCTGCAGGTTCATGTTCCGGTTACCACGGTAAAAAATAATTCGGCATTGGCTTGCTTTGGCCACAGTTTGCGTTCAATGAGAACAGATCGAACTTTCGGCCGAACGACTTGTGGCCCGCGTCTTCTACGCTTGCTGACTATCTTCTTCCCAAACTTCGACTAAACCACGTTTCGTGGGCAGCATGCCTTCGGAACTGACACTCAGCACATGCGTACAAGGAAAATCGCTATGTCTACAGGTACCGTAAAATGGTTCAACGCCACCAAGGGCTTCGGCTTCATCCAGCCTGATGCAGGCGGCAACGACGTATTCGTCCACATCTCTGCCGTTCAGCGCGCTGGCATGACCGGCCTCGATGAAGGCCAGAAAATCAACTACGAGATCGTTCAGGACAAGCGTTCTGGCAAATCTTCTGCCGACAACCTCAGCGCCGCCTGATCGCGCTAATCGTCGGATGAATTCTTGAAAGGCGGGAGCAATCCCGCCTTTCTTGTTTTTGGAAGTGCTATTTGCCCGCTTCCTTTTGATCATTCCCGTTCCCGCGCATGTCGAAGCGTTTCTCCATCTGGCGAAGTGCCGCCAGTGTAAGAATGCCGATCGCGCTGGCTACACAGGCGATGGCAAACATCCCCAATCCGCTTGCAAGCCCGATCGCTCCAGCAAGCCACATGCCCGCACCTGTCGTTATTCCCTTCACCTCACCATGGCGCAGAATGATGAAGCCTGCTGCCAGGAAAGCCACCCCAGCAGTAATGGATTCCACCAGGCGCATCGGGTCGAACCGGATCTGGTCACCTGCGAAATGTCCTCCCATGCTCATTTCAAGAGAAATGATCGCAAAGCAGGCCGCCGAAACAGAAACGAGGATATGGGACCGCAAACCGGCAGCATGGTCGCGCCACTCACGTTCGAAACCGATTATGCCGCCAAGAACTATCGCGGCAACGAACCTGAGTGCCAGCTCCATGAAAGGTATATGGGTGGCGAAGGCGGATTGAAGATAGTCGCTCATGCATTCTCCTCGTGCATTTCGTCTCCAATGAACAACGACTCGCCGCGGGAATTGTTCACAGAAGGTTCCTTCCTGCAGATGCGGAGAAGGGGCGAGCCTCGTATTTCGGGCTGAAGGTTTGAGTTTCGTGTTGCGCCGCACTATATTGGGGCCGATGGCGCAGATACCGGTCTGCGCCGCATTTTTTTGCAGCTGGAGGTGCTGCAGAACAGGAAGGTGAAAAGGTTATATGTGTGGAATTGCCGGAGAAATCCGACTTGACGGAGGCTTCGCCGATGTTGCCGCCGTCTCACGAATGACAGATGCACTCGCACCGCGAGGTCCCGATGGCGCCGGGGTAGTTTCCAGAGGAAATTATGCCTTTGGACACAGGCGGCTCAAGATCATCGATCTGTCCGAAAAGGCTGCCCAGCCGATGACCGATCCCGATCTGGGGATCACGCTGGTCTTCAATGGCTGCATCTACAATTATCCCGAACTCCGCAAGCAACTCGAGGACGAGGGCTACCGCTTCTTCTCCGACGGCGATACCGAGGTCATTCTCAAGGCCTGGCACAAATGGGGCGAGGCCTGTGTCGACCGTTTCCACGGCATGTTCGCGTTCGTACTGATCGAGAGAGACAGCGGGCGCGTGGCCATGGTTCGCGACCGGTTCGGGATCAAGCCGCTCTATCTGTCCCGCAAGGGTCAGCGCCTGCGCTTCGCATCCTCCTTGCCTGCCCTTCTGAAAGGCGGCGACGTCGATACCGGGATCGACCGGGATGCGCTTCATAACTACATGAGTTTCCATGCGGTGGTACCCGCGCCGCGCACTATCCTCAATGGCGTCCGCAAGCTTCCGGCCGCGACGATCCGCATCATCGAGCCGGACGGCAGCGAACGCGAGAACATCTACTGGCAGCCATCCTATGAGCGCCGGGCCGAGGACAAGGACCTGACCCGCGAAGATTGGCGTGACCGGGTGCTCGAAGCCCTGCGCACCGCAGTTCGCCGCCGCATGGTGGCCGATGTGCCTGTCGGTGTGCTGCTTTCCGGCGGAGTCGATTCGAGTGTCATCGTTGGTCTGCTGCATGAGCAGGGCCAGAAGGATCTGATGACGTTTTCCATCGGATTTGAAGAAGCAAACGGCGAGAAGGGCGACGAGTTCGTCTATTCCGACCTGATCGCAGAGCGTTTCGGCACCGATCATCACAAGATATTCGTGCCTGGAACCGACATGATGCATCACCTGCCCGAGGCGATCTCGGCCATGTCGGAACCCATGGTCTCCTATGACAATATCGGCTTCTATCTACTTTCGCGCGAGGTTTCCAAGCACATCAAGGTCGTCCAGTCCGGCCAGGGTGCCGACGAGGTCTTCGGCGGTTATCACTGGTATCCTCCGCTCGCGAACTCGAACGACGTCGTGAGCGATTATGCCAGGGTATTCTTCGACCGCGATCACGAGAAAATGGGCACACATCTTGCCCCGAAATGGCTGTCCGGGCGGGATGCGAGCCGCGAATTTGTCGCCAACCATCTGCTGATGCCCGATGCTGCCACGCCTGTGGACAGGGCGCTGCGTCTGGATTCGCAGATCATGTTGGTCGACGATCCTGTCAAGCGCGTCGACAACATGACCATGGCGTGGGGGCTGGAAGCGCGTGTGCCCTTCCTCGATCACGAACTGGTCGAACTCGCGGCGACCATTCCCCCCGAGTTCAAGCTTAACGAAGGCGGCAAGGGTGTGCTGAAAGATGCAGCCCGCCTGGTCGTGCCCTCCGAAGTAATCGACCGCAAGAAGGGCTACTTCCCGGTTCCGCAGCTCAAATACATCCAGGGCGAATTTCTCGGAATGGTCCGTGATGCACTGACTTCGCAGAAGGCGAAGGAGCGCGGGCTCTACCGGATGGAATATCTGGATGCACTGTTCAGCGATCCCGCCGGCCACATAACACCGCTCAGGGGATCTGAACTCTGGCAAGTGGCACTTCTGGAAATGTGGCTTCAGAGCCACGATATCTGACCGGCAAGGAGCGCGATAAGCGGCATGGCCGAAAAAAGCGAACGTCCTGCGGCAAAGCAACCGGCGAAGGGAAAGGATTATTCCCATCGCCTCAAGCGCATGCGCGATCACGGATTGAAGCCGCTCATCAACAGCGGTGAAGAGGGTGGCGATGGCCCCAAGGCCGATTTCGTGCTCGACTGCGGATGGGGAAAGCTCATTTTCGGTCAGACCTTCGAAGGGCCGCCCGACAAATTCGTCGCAGCCCTGCGCGAGGAACAGCCCTACCGGCGCGACATCGCCATCTACATCCGCAATCCGCATGTAGTGCTGGCCGCAGCACCACAGGAACTGTTTCTCGACCCGTCGCACACGTTCCGGCTCGATCTTGCGGCCTACAGACCTTCGAAACGGCAGCCGCGTGGCTTCTTCGTGCGCCGGCTTACCTCTCGCAGCGACGCAGGCGAGATCAACCGGATATATGCCGCGCGTGGCATGGTCAGCGTTGCGCCCGATTTCTTCTGGGAGCGCCGCGATGCCCGCTCGATAACCTATTTCGTTGCCGAGGACGATCAGACCGGAGATATCCTTGGAACAGTCACCGGTGTGGACCACACGAGGGCCTTCAACGATCCCGAGCGCGGTTCGTCGCTATGGTGCCTCGCTGTCGATCCCCAGGCACGCCATCCAGGCGTTGGCGAGGCTCTGACCCGCCGTCTGGCGGAATACTTCGCTGCTCGTGGTGCCGCATTCATGGACTTGTCGGTACTGCACGATAACGAACAGGCGATCAGCCTTTACGAGAAGCTGGGTTTCAGGCGTGTTCCCTTCTTCAACGTCAAGCGCAAGAACTCGATCAATGAAACGCTTTTCACCGGAAACCAAACCGATGACCGGCTCAATCCCTATGCCAGGATCATCGTCCGCGAAGCACGCCGCCGTGGCATTCACGTCGAGGTCACCGATGCGGAAGGCGGATTCTTCAGGCTTTCCCATGGCGGTAGATCGATCCATTGCCGTGAAAGCTTGTCCGAGCTGACTTCTGCGGTAGCCATGTCGATCTGTGACGACAAGTCGGTGACCCGGCGTTTCGTGTCAGAGGCAGGCGTCAAGGTGCCTGAACAGATTTCCGGCGACAGCGGCCGTGCGCGCATCGCGGAATTCCTGTCGCAATATCCGGAAGTGGTGGTCAAGCCCGCGCGCGGTGAACAGGGCCGGGGAATATCGGTCGGCCTGTCCGATCCTCTCGAGATCGAGACGGCGATTGCGGAAGCGCGCGAAGTCTGCAATTCCGTCCTGATCGAGGAATGTGTCAGCGGTCTGGACCTGAGGGTTGTCGTCATCAATTACGAGGTTGTTGCGGCAGCGATACGAAAGCCTCCAATCATCGTTGGCGACGGCGTCAGCGATGTCGCCCGCCTCATCGAGGCGCAAAGCAGACGCAGGGAGGCCGCCACAGGTGGCGAATCGAGCATACCGGTGGATGCCGAGACCCTGCGCACCATTGCCCGCAAGGGTCACGATCTCAAATCCGTTCTTGACGCAGGCGAGGAATTGCAGGTTCGCAAGACTGCAAACCTGCACACCGGCGGCACGATCCACGACGTAACCGCAACACTCCATCCCGATCTTGCAGAGGCGGCGGTCAACGCCGCACGCGCGATCTCGATACCGGTTGCCGGCATCGACCTGATGGTTGAAGCCGCGGACCAGCCGCACTATCGTTTCATCGAATGCAATGAGCGGCCGGGCCTCGCCAATCACGAGCCGCAGCCAACTGCGGAAAAGTTTGTCGATCTTCTGTTTCCGCTCTCCAAGCCGGTGGACTCAAGAGACTGAACCCCACCGTTCAAATCGCTTCAACAAAGAGAATTCATGGTACGCCTCAACATTGATCACGACTATCTGACCGACATTCTGCAGAAGCTTCTGGAAACGCCCAGTCCGACCGGCTTCACGGATACGATTGTCCGGCTGGTCTCGAAGGAATTGATCAATCTCGGCCTGGAGGTCGAACTGACCCGGCGCGGTGCCATCCGCGCCATTCGCAAGGGCGAACGCAGTGACGGCGCGCGGGCAATTGTCACCCACCTGGACACGCTTGGGGCGCAGGTCAAGTTCATCAAGGACAATGGCCGGCTGTCCCTGGTGCCTATCGGAACATGGTCGGCACGCTTTGCCGAGGGCGCGCGCGTGCGCATCTTCTCCGGCAAGGGCACATACCGCGGCACGATCCTGCCCTTGAAGGCCTCGGGCCACGCCTACAATGATGAAATCGACACGCTGCCGGTGGGCTGGGACTACGTCGAACTGCGCGTCGACGCGCTGGCACGCGGACCCGAGGACATGGAGAAACTGGGGATCGAGATCGGTGACATCGTCGCGGTCGAGCCGCAGCCGGAATTCCTCGAAAACGGTTTCATCGTCTCACGCCATCTTGACAACAAGGCAGGCGTTGCGGTGGCACTTGCCGCGCTGAAGGCCATGCAGAACCAGAAGGCCGAAACGCCCGTCGACATCCACTTCCTGTTCACGATCGCAGAGGAGGTGGGGGTAGGAGCGGCTTCCATACTCAAGCCGGAAGTCGCCTCCATGATAGCGGTCGATAACGGCACCACGGCGCCGGGCCAGAACTCCGATGAGTTCGGGGTCACCATTGCCATGGCCGACCAGACTGGCCCCTTCGACTACCATCTGACAAAGAAGCTGGTCGAGCTGTGCCAGAAGAACGATATTCGCTACCAGAAGGATGTCTTCCGCTATTACCGGTCGGATTCGGCAAGCGCTATCGAGGCCGGCGCGGATGTTCGAACCGCGTTGGTGACATTCGGTGTGGATGCTTCGCACGGCTATGAACGCATCCATCTCCACGCCCTGCGCTCGCTGGCCGAACTCGTGACCGCCTATGTCACAAGCAATGTCCGCATCAAGCGCGATTTCAACGAAACAGCCGAACTGAAGGGCTTCACCCGCCAGGATACAGGTTCCGCGGAGCAGGCACTTTCAGCCGATGTGGAAAACGAGAAGCTCGGCCCTCAGGCCTGAGCACCCTTCCGATTGCGGTCCTTGCAATCGAAACAGCGGGCCGGAATTCCGCTGATCGCTCCCGACGAGGGAAGCGCAACAAACGGTCTGCAGAATTTCCCGTTATGGCTATGGAATTGACGGAAACGGCAGCGTAACGTTGCTTTGCGAACGCAATTTCGATTTTGAGGGAAACGGAGAAATCGAAATGCATGAAGGAGTTCAGTTGTCTGCCGAAACAAGTCGTTTGCACCTGAAGGTGAAACGATCTAGCCCGTTGCGGGCGGTTTGAAATCCGTATTGGATCTCCAGGAAATTTTGCAATGCCGGGATGCACTCATGAGTGAGAAATATACCTTTGAGAAGTTGAAGCAGCAGGTTCAGGACGGCCAAATCGACACCGTGCTGGTGACGATGATCGATATGCAGGGCCGCCTGATGGGCAAGCGCTTTCATGCGGAAGCTTTCCTGGAAGGAGGCTTCGAGGAAACCCATTGCTGCAACTACCTTCTGGCGACCGATCTCGAAATGGCCACCCCCGACGGCTATGTTTCGACGAGCTGGGAACGGGGCTATGGCGACTACGTGATGAAGCCGGATCTCGAAACGCTGCGGCCCGTGCCCTGGCTCGATGGCACGGCGATGGTTCTGTGCGACATCCTGGATCACCATAGCCACGAGGCTGTTCCACATGCGCCGCGCGCCATCCTCAAGAAGCAGGTGGAGCGCGCTGCGGCAATGGGACTTTCCCCTGTCATGGCAACCGAACTCGAATTCTTCCTCTTCGACGGCACCCACGACCAGATAGCCCGTAACGGTTTCAGGAACCTGCAGACGATTTCGAATTACAATGAGGACTACCACATCTTCCAGACCACCAAGGAAGAAGGTGTCATGCGCCCGGTCCGCAATCATTTGCGCGCTATGGGCATACCCATCGAAGGCTCCAAGGGCGAAGCCGAGGCTGGCCAGGAAGAACTCAACATTCGCTACGCCGATGCACTGGCCTGCGCTGACAACCACACGATTGCCAAGCATGCCGTAAAGGAGATTGCCCACCTCAACGGATATGCAGCAACCTTCCTGCCGAAATGGCACCATGACCGCGTTGGCAGCGCCTCCCATGTGCACCAGTCGCTCTGGAAGGAAGGCGCAAATGCATTCTTCGATTCCGGCCGTGACCTGGGCAAGTCTGCGCTGATGGATCACTACATGGCCGGGCTCATCGCCTATGCGCCTGAATATACCTGTTTCATGGCCCCCTACATCAACAGCTACAAGCGGTTCGCCAAGGGCACCTTCGCCCCCACGCAGACGGTTTGGTCGGTGGACAACCGCACGGCTTCCTTCCGCCTTTGCGGCGAAGGGACAAAGGCGATCAGGGTAGAATGCCGCATTCCCGGCGCCGACATGAATCCCTATCTTGCACAGGCGGCAATGCTGGCGGCAGGTCTGGCGGGGATCGAGCATGAACTGCCGCTCCCGCCTGCACTTTCCGGCAATGCCTATTCGGACGATGACACCAACCACATTCCAAGAACCCTTCGGGATGCCCGCGAGGCGATGATGGCTTCGAGAATGCTCCGTGATGCGATGGGTGATGACGTGATCGATCACTACGCCCGCGCAGCAGAATGGGAGATCGAGGAATTCAATCGGGTCGTCACCGATTACGAGATTGCTCGCGGCTTCGAACGCGCCTAGGGCACGTTTCGATTCGGCGGGAGCGGACAACCGGAACACGCGAGTGAATTCGGTGATTTGCGGATACCACCCACGTAGACCGGCAGTCACGTGGTCCAACCGAGGCAGGACATGACACAGACAGTAAAATGCATATCTCCCATTGACGGTTCGGTCTTTGCGGAGCGGGATCTGATGACGGCTGAAGAAGCCGGAGAGGCGATAGCGAGGGCACGTGCCGCGCAGGAGGACTGGGCAGCCGTTCCACTCGAGGAACGTATCAAGCTGGTGCTTGCCGGCGTCGCCGCTGTTGGCGCGATGAACGACGAGATCGTTCCCGAGCTAGCACACATGATGGGCCGGCCCGTGCGCTATGGCGGCGAGTTTCGCGGATTCAACGAGCGCTCCCACTACATGGCGCAGATAGCCAAAGAAGCGCTTGCAGATATCGAGATATCCGACGACGAACAGTTCCGCCGCTACATCAAGCGCATCCCCCATGGGGTGGTGATGGTGATCGCACCCTGGAACTATCCCTACATGACGGCGATCAACACCGTGGCGCCTGCTCTGATGGCCGGAAACACGGTGGTATTGAAGCATGCTTCCCAGACGCTTCTGGTCGGCGAGCGGATGGCAAGGGCGTTCCACTCTGCGGGCGTACCGGAGGATGTTTTCCAGAACCTCTTCCTCTCCCATGACACCACGAGCGAACTGATCGCCGGCAATGCCTTCGACTTCATCAATTTCACCGGCTCCGTGGCGGCGGGAAAGGCAATCGAGATCGCGGCAGCTGGAACCTTCACGGGGGTTGCCACAGAGCTGGGCGGCAAGGATCCCGGTTACGTGATGGAGGATGCGGACCTCGATGCTGCGGTCGAGACGCTTGTCGACGCGGCCATGTACAATTCGGGACAGTGCTGCTGTGGAATCGAGCGCATCTACGTTCATGAAAGCCTGTTCGACAGCTTCGTCGAGAAGGCAGTGGCTACCGTGCGGGGCTACAAGCTTGGCAATCCGCTCGACCCTGAAACAACCATCGGCCCAATGGCGCATGTGCGATTTGCGCGGGAAGTGCGCGAGCAGATTGCAGAGGCGGTTGCCGCCGGTGCCGTTGCCCATATCGAGACCTTCCCCGGAGACGATGGCGGCGCCTATCTCACTCCGCAAATCCTCACAAATGTCGATCACGGCATGAAGGTCATGCGCGAGGAGAGCTTCGGTCCGGTGGTCGGCATCATGCCCGTCCGCAATGACGAGGAAGCGATTGCGCTCATGAATGATAGCCAGTACGGCCTGACCGCCAGCCTCTGGACGAAAGACGTGGAGCGGGCGGCACGCGTAGGCGACCGTATCGAAACCGGAACGGTCTTCATGAACCGTGCCGATTATCTGGATCCGGCGCTGTGCTGGACCGGCTGCAAGAATACTGGGCGCGGGGGTGGTCTGTCCGTCATCGGCTTCCACAACCTGACCCGTCCGAAATCCTATCATCTGAAAAAGAAGAACTGACATGAAACTCTGGGGTAACTGGAACTATCCGACAGCAATCCGTTTCGGCGCGGGACGGATTTCCGAAATCGTATCCGCCTGCCAGGTGGCAGGAATCACGAAACCGCTCTTTGTCACGGACAAGGGCCTGGCGGGCATGGAGATCACCACCCGCACCCGTGCGCTGCTGCGCGAAGGCGGTTTGTGCGACGACATGTTTTCCGATGTCGATCCCAACCCGACGGATGCGAATGTCGAGGCCGGTTTGAAAGTGTATCGCGATGGCGGCTATGATGGCGTCATCGCATTTGGCGGCGGTTCGGCACTCGATCTCGCCAAGGTGCTTGCCTTCATGGCTGGCCAGACCCGTCCGCTCTGGGACTTCGAGGATATCGGCGACTGGTGGACGAGGGCGGACCCTGCCGCGATCCTTCCGTCCGTTGCGGTCCCGACGACGGCGGGAACCGGATCGGAAGTCGGCCGGGCTGGCGTCATCACCAACTCAACCACCAACGAGAAGAAAATCATTTTCCACCCGAAAATGTTGCCCGTCCAGGTAATCTGCGATCCCGAACTGACCGTTGGAATGCCTAAGTTCATCACGGCGGGCACCGGGCTGGATGCCTTTGCCCACTGCGTCGAAGCCTATTCCTCGCCGCATTATCACCCCATGTCCCAGGGCATCGCGCTTGAAGGCATGCGCCTCATCAAGGACTATCTGCCGCGTGCCTATGAGAACGGCTCGGATATCGAGGCGCGCTCGCACGTGATGAGTGCGGCAGCCATGGGATCGACAGCCTTCCAGAAGGGTCTTGGTGCCATCCACGCCATCTCGCATCCTGTCGGCGCGCTGTATCATACGCATCATGGCACGACGAACGCCGTTTGCATGCCCGCGGTTCTGCAGTTCAACCGTCCGGCCATTGCAGAGCGTTTCGATGCCGCGGCGGCCTATCTCGGTATTGAGGGCGGGTTCGATGGATTCTGCGCCTATGTGGACGGTCTGAACGCTTCGCTCGGCATTCCAAAGACGTTGGGCGGGCTCGGCGTGAAAGACCCCGACATCGACCGGCTCGTCAAGGATGCGCTCGCCGATCCGTCAACGGGCGGCAACCCTGTCGAGATGAATGCGGAAAACACCCGCGCCCTCATCGAGGCTTGCCTCTAAGTTTCTCCATGCCGCCACGACAGCCGGTGGCATGATATTCGGCAACAAAAAAAAGCCGCGTCCGGTGAGGACGCGGCTTTCTTTCGATATGCGTTGCGATCAACGGTAGGGATAGCCGGCCTTTTCCATGTTGGCTGCATACTTCTTGAACGCGGCGACGACCTTGCCGGCACGCGGGCTGGAGGCAGCAACCTCGTCCCAGAAGCCTTCGGCGTCCCTGACGACTTTCGCCCATTCGTCGGCCGGAAGCTGGGTCAGTTCCATCTTCTCGCCTTCGACGCGCAGTTTTGCCTCGCCACCCCAGTACCAGACATCGCGATAGTAGTGCGACTGGTCGATGGTGATGCGGAACAGTTCCTGCAGATGCGGCGGCACCTTGTTCCAGCTTTCCGTGTTGGCGAAATAGCTGCCGAACCATGCACCGGTGATCGAGTTGCCAAGTGCATATTTGCAGACGTCGGCCCAGCCAACTTCATAGGCTTCGGTGAAGCCGCACCATGCAACGCCGTCCAGTTCACCGGTCTGCATTGCCACTTCCACGTTGTCCCAGGGAATGGTGACCGGCACGAGGCCGTACTGGGCGAGGAACCGGCCTGCGGTCGGCACGCCGAACACGCGCAGGCCCTGCATGTCTGCAAGGCTGCGGATCGGCTTGTCCACGGTGAAGATGTGGAGCGGATCCCATGCGCCGGTCGAAAGCCAGGTCACATTGTCCACTTCCGAGTAGGCCTCTTCCCAGATCTCATTCAGCCCGTAGTAGTTGAACAGGGCCGGAACATCGAGGCTGTAGCGTGTGGCAAACGGGAAGTAGCCGCCGAACACCGAAATGTCGACCGGAGACGCCATCGTCGCCTCATCGGACTGCACGGCATCGAGCGTGCCGTTCTGCAGGGCGCGGAACAGGTCTGCCGTCGGCACCAGCTGGTCGGCATAGTAGAGCTCGATTTCCATCTCGCCATTGGCCGCCTTGTTGAATGCCTCGATCTGCGGCTTGATCACGTGTGCGCCGAGCGGTGCACCGGAATAGGTTTGCAGACGCCACTTGATCGGGCCGTTCTGTGCATTCACATACGGGGCTGCAAGCGTCGAAGCTGCAGCTGCACCTGCGCCGATACCTGCCGTGCGCAGGAACTTCCTTCGCGATGCCAGTATCTTTTCGGACGGGCTGTCCTTCTTGATGTCCTTGGTCATTAGGCACTCCTTTCTGGTTTGAATTGCCGCATTGTTGTCAGCCCCTGACGTTCATGTGTTCTGGAAGCCAGAGGGCGAGTTGTGGGAACAGCATCACGAGCGCGATGGTCAGCGCCATCATGACGACGAAAGGCCAGATCGACTTGTAAATGTCGGCGAGCGATATCTCGTCGGGCGCAAGCGAGCGCATCAGGAACAGGTTGTAGCCGAAGGGCGGTGTGATGTAGGCGATCTGGCAGGTGATGGTGTAGAGAACGCCGAACCAGATGAGCTGGTTGTCGAAGCCGAGTTCGAGCGTCTTCACCAGCGGCACGTAGAGCGGTGCCACGATCACGAGCATCGCCGTATCGTCGAGGAACATGCCCATCACGATGAAGCTGACCTGCATCATTATGATGATCGCCCAGGGTGAGAGGTCCCACTGTTCGACGAAGATGTTCTCGATTGCCTTGACGGCGCCAATGCCGTCGAACACTGCGCCGAAGGCAAGTGCAGCCAGGATCAGCCACAGGAACATGCAGGAGACGGCCAGCGTCTTCATCGATGTATCGCGGATGAGCTTCCAGGTGAAGCGGCGCTTCACGATGGCTGCCAGCGTGGCACAGGTGGCGCCGACGGCGGAGCTTTCGACGAGGCTGGTGTAGCCTGAGACAAAAAGACCCGTCATGAAGAAGAAGATCGCGAACGGAATGATGCCGGCGCGCGCCAGCGCCAGCTTTTCGCGGAACGGCATGTTCAGTTCCTCGTCGGCGACGACGGGAGCAAGCTTCGGGTTCAGCGCCGAACGGGCGAGGATGTAGATGATGAACAGCCCGGCCATGATGAGCCCGGGTACCAGCCCTGCGAACCACAGCTTGGAGACCGGTTGGCGCGCGATCATGCCGAACAGGACGAGCACGACGGAGGGCGGAATGAGGATGCCGAGCGACGAACCGCCCTGCACCACGCCGGTGATCAGCACCTTGTCGTAGCCGCGCCTAAGCATTTCCGGCAATGCGATGGTGGCGCCGATCGCCATGCCCGCGACCGAAAGACCGTTCATCGCCGATATGATGACCATCAGGAAGATGGTGCCGACCGCAAGGCCGCCCCGGATTCGCCCGAACCATACGTGAAGCATCTTGTACAGGTCTTCCGCGATGCCCGATTCCGACAGGATGTAGCCCATGTAGATGAACATCGGCAGGGTCAGCATCGGGTACCAGTTGAACAGCTTGAACACCTGGTTGAACGGCAACTCGATGGCGCCCTGCCCGTAGAGCATGAGCGCTGCACCGGAGGCGACGAAACCTATGGCCGCAAAAACCCGCTGCCCGGTGGTGAGCAATATCACCATCGACGCAAACATCAGCAGCGCGATCATTTCATAGCTCATTCGATGGTCTCCCCGCGCAGCGTTGCAATGTGCTTGAAGACCAGCGAAAAGGCCTGAAGCATCATGAGGACGAGGCAGACCACCATCAGCGATTTGATCGGGATTACCGAGGGATTCCAGATTGAGAACCGGCGCTCATTGGTGGCGATGGCGTATTCAAGGCTTGAGATGCTGCCGACCAGCATGACGCCCAGGAAGAAGATCAGGCATCCTATGGTGACCAGATCCATCTTTGCCTTGCCGCGCTCGGACAGGTTTCCGTAGAACAGGTCCATGCGCACATGCTCGTTGTTCTTCAGCGAAATCGGCCCGCCCATGAAGTAATAGGCGGCAAGGGTGAACTGGGTCAGTTCAATCGCCCAGTGGACCGGCATGTTGATGACGTTGCGGGTGAATGCGTCGAACATCAGAACGCCACCCATGAAGAAGATCAGCGACGCGGCCAGGTAGCCGACATAGTCGGATATTGCGTCGATGAACTTCACGTATTTGCGTATGGCCGTTTTCACTTCTGCCCCCGCTCATGCCCGACCGTGCAGGATTGCCCGCCTGCTACTGCCATATTTCCACTCCCCGTTGCTTGATCGCCGTGATGTCGGACCCGTTTGCCCGCGAATCCGTTATCAGAAGGTCGATCGCCTCGACCTCGCAAACCTTGAAGGCGGCGCGCCGCCCGAACTTCGTGCTGTCAGCCAGAACGGTGAGGCTGTGGGAATTGTCGATCATCGCGCGGGCAACCTGCGCTTCCTCGTGGCTGGCATCCCATCCCCCGATGCTGGACGACATGGCGGCAACGGAAATGACCGCCCGGTCTGCCTGGTAGGTTGCGATCTGGGTCACTGTCTCCGGTCCCACTGTCTCGGCATTGTCGCCATGAAATCGGCCGCCGAGCAGAAACACCTCTGCCGTCGAACCGCTGATAGCCAGTCTCTCTGCCAGTCTTGTTGAATTGGTCACGATCGTCAAACCCGGAATTGCGGCGAGGAACTCTGCAGCCGCCAGCGTGGTCGAGCCTGTATCGATGAAAAGGGTCTCGCCGGGGGTGACGGCCTTCGACAGGAGGCGGCCGATCCTGATTTTTGCGGGTGATTCGGTTGCCTGGCGCTCGTTGAAGCTGCCTTCGGCCACCATGAGACGCGGTCTGCGCGCGCCTCCGTGGATTTTCTGGGCTTTTCCGGTTTCGACCAGTTCCGCGAGATCGCGGCGGATCGTCTCGGTGGAAACATCGAAATCCCGTGCAAGTACCTCAACCGTAACCTCACCTTCGCGACGGATCCGCTCTTCGATCAGTTGCTGTCTCTCGTGAGGCTTCATTGTTGGTCTGCAAATTTCCAATGGTCAACCCTGAAGGAGCCACGTTGACAAGAAATGACCAAACAGTCAATATCTGATCAAAGCCACAATAAGATGTAATGGACGATCATGAACGCTGACCGGGAAAACGTATTCGACGTTGCCGTGATTGGCGCGGGCGTTGTCGGCTGCGCAATTGCCAGGCGGTTCACGCTCGACGGTGCACGCGTAGTGGTCGTTGAAAAGGCTGCCGATGTTCTCGACGGGGCGTCCAAGGGCAACAGCGCCATTCTCCACACCGGCTTCGATGCGCCTGAAGGCTCTGTCGAGGTCCGGTGCATGAAGGAAGGATATCGCCTTTACCGTGAGATTCGCCAGAGGCTGAACCTGCCGCTCATCGAAAGCGGTGCGCTGGTACTCGCCTGGAACAGGGAACAACTGTCCGAACTGCCCTCCCTGATGGAGCGGGCGCATGCCAACGGGGTAACCGATGTCGAGGAACTCTCAAGGGCGCAGATTCTGAAACTCGAACCCAACCTGTCTGAGCAGGTCATGGGCGGTTTCCGGGTGCCGGGCGAATCCCTGATCGATCCCTGGAGTTCCGCGCATGCCTATCTCCTGCAGGCGCTTGAAAACGGTGCCGAGCTTCGCCGCAATAGCGAAGTCACTGGCGGCAGCTTCAGCAACGGACGTTGGCGCATCGAGACAACGGGTGGTGCAATCGAGGCGGGGACCGTTGTCAATGCGGCCGGTCTCTTCGGCGACGTGGTGGACCAGCGTCTGACCGGAAAGAGCTGGTATCAAATCCGCCCGCGCAAGGGCCAGTTTGTTGTCTATGACAAGCCGGCTGCGGCACTCGCGGACCATATTCTGCTTCCCGTGCCGACTAAGACCACGAAGGGTATCGTGGTCTGTCGCACCGCCTTCGGAAATCTCCTGGTAGGCCCCACAGCGGAGGAGCAGGAAGACCGCAATCACGCCCTGCTTGACCGTGAAACCATGCTCGGCCTGATTGCCAAGGGGGAGGAGGTAATTCCGGCCCTTCGCAGCCATGAAGTGACGGCAATCTATGCCGGCCTGCGCCCGGCCACGGAAGAAAAGGATTACCGGATACGTAGCGACCTTGCGGAAAACTACATCTGCGTGGGCGGCATCCGATCCACCGGGCTTTCCGCAGCCTTGGGAATTGCAGACCATGTCGCTGAAATTTCAGGCCGTGAGGCAAGACCGCTGGCTGACCCCGTCTGGCCGCAAATGCCCATGCTCTGCGAATACGAAAGCCGTGACTGGCAGGAGGCGGGCAATGGCGGCGTCGTTTGCCTGTGCGAACTGGTCACGCGGCGAGAAATAGAAAATGCGATGACCGGACCGCTCGCTGCCGGTTCGATGGGTGGATTGAAACGAAGAACAAGGGTGACGATGGGCCGTTGCCAGGGGTTCCACTGCTCCGCCGAACTTGCACGCATGACGGAAGGCAGGCTCGGTCAGCCCATGCTTGCGCAGACATGCGGGAAAAAGACAGGCAGGGAGAAGACGTCCCAATGAACGCGGCCAGCGATACCGGAAAGGGGCCTCAGGCCGAACGGGCCGATGTCGTCATTGTCGGTGGCGGGCCGGCCGGTCTTTCCGCTGCAAGGGAATTGCGCCGCCTAGGCGCCGGAACGGTGATCATACTGGAACGGGATAGAGAGGCCGGTGGAATTCCGCGTCATTGCGGGCACTATCCTTTCGGCATGCGCGAGTTCAAGCGCGTACTCAGGGGGCCTGACTATGCCAGGCGGCTGGTGGGAGCGGCCAGAAAGGCTGGCGCGGATATCCGCACCCAATCCACGGTGACCGCAATCGGGAGGCAGGGCCGCGTGGAATACACCACGCCGGAGGGCCCGATGGTGCTGCAGGCACGCGCAGTGCTTCTGGCGACAGGAGTGCGCGAAACAAGCCGTGCTTCGCGGCTGATCGGCGGCGAGAAACCCGGCGGCATCCTTCCTACGGGAGCATTGCAGGGCATCGTCTATCTCAACGGAGAGCGCCCGTTTTCCCGCCCCGTGATCCTGGGTTCCGAACTGGTAGCCTTCTCGGCGCTGATGACCTGCCGCCATGCAGGGATCCGGCCAGTGGCCATGGTTGAGCCTGGCGTTCGCCCCAGTGCCTTCTCGCTTTCCCGTTTGCTGCCTTTGGCAATGGGAGTTCCCTACCTTTCCGGCACTGCCGTGCAAGCGGTTCTTGGCCGCGAGCGCGTGGAAGAGGTGGTCATTTTGCATGACGGCGATACGAGCTCGATTGTCGCCGACGGGATCATCGTGAGCGGCGGGTTCCGCCCGGAAGCGACGGTGGCGGTCACAAGTGGTCTTGCGGTAGATCCCGGAAGCAGGGGCCCTCAGATCGACCAGTTCGGGCGGATTGAAGATTCGGTCTGTTTCGCGACCGGCAATGTTCTGCGCGGTGTCGAGACGTCGGGCTGGTGCTGGAGCGAGGGACGCAGGGTCGCCCATGCCATTGTTGCCGCGATTCGCGGGCAACTGCCTGAGGACAACGGCACCACCGTCCAAATCGGCGAAGGCCCGATAACGCTTGCCGTTCCCGCGCGGCTGTCGAATGGTTCAGACGCAGTTCCGGCGCATACCCATCTTCAGATGAGACTGGACCGACCGGCACGGGGTGTGGTGCAATTGATGCAGGCGGGCAAGGTGATTGCGAGCAGGTCTGTCAACAGCCTGCCTGACCGCCGGATCCTGCTGCGCCTGCCCGGAAATATGTCGCCGACAAACGGGGCATTCGAACTGGTCTTTCGCGAGGCATAGATGACGATACTGGCAATCGATCAGGGCACGACGAGCAGCCGCGCGCTGCATCTCTCCGATGACGGAAAACTGGTGAAATCCTGTGCGGTCGAACACCGGCAATATTATCCCGCACCCGGACATGTCGAGCACGACCCCGTCGAATTGCTGGCAAACGTCATGAAGTGCATTCACTCGGTCGAAGACCTGGATGCGGTGGCGCTGGCAAATCAGGGCGAAAGCTGCTTTGCCTGGGATGGACGCGACGGAAGGCCGGTCAGCCCGGTGATCGTCTGGCAGGATGACCGCACGGCTCCGGTTACATCGCAAATGCAGTCTGACGGATTGGCATCTGAAGTGATGCAGCGCGCAGGATTGCCGCTCGACCCGTATTTCTCCGCCTCCAAGCTCGGCTGGATACTCAACAACATTCCCGAAGCCGCAACGCTTGCTGAAAGCGGTCACCTGCGCCTCGGTACGACGGATGCCTGGTTCCGTGACCGGCTTACAGGACGTTTTGAAACGGATATTGCGACCGCCTCGCGCACGTCCCTTATGAACATCGAAACCGGCGAATGGGATGCCGAGTTGTGCCGCATGTTCGGCGTGCCCATGGACGCGCTTCCCGGTATCGGCCCCACTTCCGGCAACCTTGGCGATCTGCCGGGTGGCGTCAGGCTGGCGGCGAGCATCGTTGACCAGCAGGCGGCGTTGTACGGCCATGGCTGCCGGGCGCCGGGAGACGCGAAGATCACGTTTGGAACCGGCGCGTTCGCGCAATGCGTGACGCAGGGCCTCGTCCGGATCGCCTCGCCAGGTCCGTTGCCGACCGTGGCATGGCAGGCAGAGGGAAAGCCCGTAACCTACGCCCTGGATGGCGCGGTCTATGTGGCGGCGGCTGCGGTGAACTGGGTTCGCGAACTCGGCCTCTTTGCGTCTTATGAGGAAATCGCAGCTTTTTCGGGTGAAGCGGCAATCGACCGCGGCATTGTCTTCGTTCCGGCGCTTGCCGGGCTTGGCTGTCCGCATTGGGACAGGAAGGCGAGGGGAAGCTGGCTTGGGCTGGAATTGTCATCCAGCCGCTCCGATCTAGTACAGGCCGTGCTCGAAGGCATCGCGATGCGCTGCAGGGAGGTGATCGTTGCGATGGAGGAGGTGCAACCGTTTGCGGGGGGCATTTCCATCGACGGCGGCATGTCGAACAATGCCTATTTCACCGCTTTCCTTGCCGGCATCCTTGGCCGCGATGTCCGAATATCCGCCGAGGCCGAGCTGACGGCTGCCGGGCTCCTGATGATGGCATTCGAGACCGCAGGCCGCGATATGTCGGATTTCGGCTCGGCGGAGACAATCGGCGGCAAGGATGACGGCAAGGCACAGGACCGCATTGCTGTCTTTGATGCCGCCCGCCGTGCGGTCGAGCAATTCGCGCAACGCTGAAGACAGCGGCAAGACAATTGCTGGTCAGGCGATGATGACCTTGGTATTCCACTCGTTGCACTTGCGCGCGAGTTCCGGAACCAGCGGTTCGTCGATATAGACCGCGTCGAGTTCGGAAAAGGAGGCGATGCGCACTGGTGCGGAGCGCTCGAACTTGGAATGGTCGGTTACCAAGAACACCTTGCGCGCATGCCGGATGATCGATTTTGAGACGCGGACCTCGCGCAGGTCGAAGTCCAGCAGGTCACCCTCCTCGTCCAGCGCAGACGCACCGATGATCGCGATATCGACCTTGAACTGCTCGATCATCTGGGTGGCGAGATCCCCGACCAGGCCACCGTCGGTGCGCCGCAGGGTGCCGCCCGACACGATGATCTCGCAGCTTTCGTTCGCGGCGAGAATGTTTGCGACGTTCATGTTGTTTGTCACAACCGTCAGGTTGGAGTGGTTGAGCAATTCGCGCGCCACGGCTTCTGTCGTCGTGCCAATATTGATGAACAGGGACACGTCGTCTGGAACATCGCGTGCCACGCGCTTGGCGATCCGCTCCTTTGCCTCGGAAAACAGGTTTCGGCGCTCTTCGTATTGAATGTTGGTGACGCCGCTGCGGATGACCGCCCCGCCATGGACACGGCTAATCTTGCCCTCATCTTCCAATTCGCCCAGGTCACGCCGGATGGTTTGCACGGTGACGCCGAAATGGTCGGCGAGTTCATCCACCGTCGCCTTTCCCTCAAGCCTCATGAGCGTGATGATTTCACCCTTGCGAAGGCTCACAGCGTTCCTCCCGGCCATTTTCCATTGTGTTCGTTTTTATCGAAAGCGAACCTCCTTGGAAAGAAATTTGGCGTCGAATCCACCGCAAATGACGCATATGACGCTTACGTCAAAGAGAGGCTGCTGAGAATCTTTTCGAAATATCAGGCACTTCGGAAAATCACGAAATCTTTGTAAAAAAGGAAAGCGAAAATTCCGAATACGAAAAAAACGAATAACTACGGGTTGCGTATTGTTTCGATTTGTGAATGAATTGGTGCTGGAGGAGAAATGACGGACCTGCAATCGCAAATTGGCGAGAACGGCATTGCCGACCTGTTCATCATTGGCGGAGGCGTCAATGGGTGCGGAATTGCGCGTGATGCAGCGGGTCGTGGCTTGTCGGTTGTTCTGGCAGAAATGAACGATCTCGGTTCGGCCACCTCGTCAGCTTCCACGAAGCTCTTTCACGGCGGTTTGCGCTATCTCGAATATTTCGAGTTCCGCCTGGTGCATGAAGCTCTGGCGGAGCGCGAGATCCTGCTCCGGGCGATGCCGCATATCAGCTGGCCCATGCGTTTCGTGCTTCCCTACCATGAGGACATGCGTTTCGAGAGCGAGACCCCGACCTCGAAGCTTCTTTCCATATTCACGCCCTGGATGCGCGGCCGCCGGCCGCCCTGGCTCATCCGCCTTGGCCTGTTCATCTACGACCATATGGGTGGCCGCAAGATACTGCCGGCAACCACTACGCTCAATCTGGCGACCGATCCGGCCGGTAAGGCGCTCAATTCGAAATTCCGCAAGGCGTTCGAGTATTCCGATTGCTGGGTCGAGGATTCGCGGCTTGTCGTCCTCAATGCCCGTGACGCGCGCGCCCGCGGCGCCCGCATCCTGACACGCAACAAGGTGATTTCCGCCCAGCGCCACCCGGAATTCTGGGAAATCACCGTCGAGGATCAGGCCTCCGGAAGAGAGCAGGTCTTCAGGACGCGCGCGCTGGTAAATGCCGGCGGCCCGTGGGTCGAAGACATCGTGCGCGACAAGGTTCATCTCAATTCCAGCGAAGGCGTTCGCCTCGTGCGCGGCAGCCACATCGTGACGCGCAAGCTGTTCGATCACGGCAAATGCTACTTTTTCCAGGGCGAAGACGGACGGATCATCTTCGCCATTCCCTACGAAACCGATTTTACCCTGATCGGGACCACCGACCAGGAACATGACGGCAGCCCGGCGGACGCACACTGCACGGACGCCGAGAGGGATTATCTGTGCGATTTCGCATCGCGCTATTTCGAAAAGCCCGTCACACCGGAAGACATCGTGTGGACCTATTCCGGCGTGCGCCCGCTCTATGACGACGGCG
The DNA here is from genome assembly GCA_020637805.1 of Nitratireductor sp. Taxonomy (GTDB): domain Bacteria; phylum Pseudomonadota; class Alphaproteobacteria; order Rhizobiales; family Rhizobiaceae; genus Salaquimonas. The sequence continues at coordinate 123,249 of JACKJU010000010.1, forward strand.
CTTCCTCTGCCACGGCGGCAACGCGCGACTATGTGCTTTCGCTCAATGCCACGGGTGGCGCGCCCCTGTTGTCCGTGTTCGGGGGCAAGATTACCACCTACCGGCGGCTGGCCGAATCGGCGCTGTCGAAACTCGCACCCTATTTCTCCGGCCTTTCAGGGACATGGACGTGCGGCGTAGCCCTGCCGGGCGGCGATTTCGCGGTCGACGGGTTTGACCGGCTCGTCGCTCAACTCCGCGAAGAATACCCGTTTGTCGGCGAGCGATGGGCGAAGCGTCTCGTGCGCGGCTATGGCACGGAAGCGAAGCGGATACTGGGTGACGCAAAGGACGAGGAGGCCCTGGGCCGGAATTTCGGAGCCACGATGACCGAAGCGGAGGTCGCCTGGCTCATGGAGAACGAATTTGCAGTCACGGCAGAAGATGTCATCTGGCGGCGTTCTAAGCTCGGGCTGCACCTGTCGGCGGAGCAGGTATCGAAACTGGATGCGTGGATGAAATCGGCACGGATTCAAAACGGAAACGACATTGCCGCGGAGTGACCGGAAAGCCGGTTGCACGTGACGATGCTGGAGGAATTGAAATGACATTGCGGCTTGAGGGCGTATCGAAGACCAGGGAAGGGGATGTGTACATTCACCCCACCGACCTGGAACTCGAAAACGGCACCATGAACGTGCTGCTTGGCCCGACGCTTGCCGGCAAGACCAGCCTGATGCGCCTGATGGCAGGGCTCGATGTGCCCGACAGCGGCAAGGTCTACTGGAACGGCGAGGACGTTACAGGTGTGCGCGTGCAGGACCGCAAGGTGGCAATGGTCTACCAGCAGTTCATCAACTATCCGTCGATGACGGTCTACGAGAACATTGCCTCGCCCATGCGCCTCATGGGAAAGAGCCGCGCCGAGATAGACGCTGCGGTTCGCAAGACGGCAGAAATGATGAAGCTGACGCCGATGCTCGACCGCAAGCCGCTCGAACTGTCGGGCGGCCAGCAGCAGCGTTGCGCGCTTGCCCGCGCACTGGTGAAAAATGCAGGCCTGGTTCTGCTCGACGAACCGCTGGCCAACCTCGATTACAAGCTTCGCGAGGAACTGCGCGTCGAGATACCCAAGATATTCGAGGAGGCCGGGTCGATCTTTGTCTATGCGACGACCGAGCCGGAAGAGGCGCTGCTGCTTGGCGGCAACACGGCGACGCTGTGGGAAGGGCGCATCACCCAGTTCGGGCCGACGCCGCAGATATACCGCAATCCCGCCGATGCGACGACTGCGCGCGTATTCTCCGATCCGCCGATGAACTTTCTTCCGATTTCCAAGGCGGGTCCCAGGATCATGTTCGGCGACGGCCAGTCCTGTGCAGCGGCAGGCCGCCTGGCTGAACTGGAGGATGGCCGTTACCTGGCCGGTTTCCGGCCCAACCACGTTGAACTGGAAAAGCATACCGCCGACGCCATGCGGTTCAATTGCAGGGTCGCCGTTACCGAGATCACGGGATCGGAGACCTTCGTGCACCTGGATCATCACGGCGAGCGCTGGGTGGGCGTCATCACCGGTGTCCGGGAACTGGATACCGGAAGCGACCTGCCGGTCTACCTGGACCCGTCCCATGTCTACGTCTTTGCCGAGGGTGGGGAACTCGTGGCAACCGCAGCATATGCCAAGGCGGCGTGAGGAGAAATCATGGCAAGGATAACGCTTTCAAATCTCGCCCACAGCTACTATCCCAATCCCTCTGCGGAGGAGGACTACGCTCTCAAAGAGATGAACCACGTCTGGGAGGACGGCAAGGCATATGCGCTGCTCGGCTCCTCGGGCTGCGGCAAGACCACCTTGCTCAACATCATTTCCGGCCTTCTCAAGCCGTCGCAGGGGCGTGTGCTGTTCGGCGACACCGACGTCACCACGCAGCCGACCGCCGAGCGCAACATTGCGCAGGTCTTCCAGTTTCCCGTCGTCTACGACACCATGACGGTGCGCCAGAACCTGGCCTTTCCGCTGAAGAACCGTGGTTCGGATGCAGCCTATATTGCGAGGCGCGTTTCCGAAATCGCCGAGATGATCGGTCTCGAAGCGTCGTTAAACCGCAAGGCACGCGGGCTCACCGCCGACGCCAAGCAGAAGATCAGCCTTGGCAGGGGCATGGTGCGCGAGGATGTCAACGCGATCCTCTTCGACGAGCCGCTGACGGTTATCGATCCGCACATGAAATGGGAACTGCGCACGCAGCTCAAATCGCTGCACCGCCAGTTCGGCCATACCATGATCTACGTTACACACGACCAGACCGAGGCGCTGACTTTCGCTGACGAGGTGGTCGTCATGTATGACGGCCGGGTCGTGCAGATGGGTACGCCCGAAGAACTGTTCGAAACGCCCGAACACACCTTTGTCGGCTACTTCATCGGTTCGCCGGGCATGAACGTCATCCCGGCCCGCATCGAGGGCGACAAGGCCTATGTCAACGGCTCGCACATCCAGCTTGGCCGTGGCTACGGCAAGCTCGACGGCAAGGTCGAGATCGGCATCAGGCCGGAATTCACCGCGCTCTCCAATTCCGGCGGGCTGCCGGTCAACGTCCGCAGGGTGGAGGATGTCGGCCGCCACAAGATCGTCCGCGCGGACTTCTTCGGCAACGACATCAACATCGTGGCGCCCGAGGGCGTTCAGATCACATCCGACATGAACAGGGTCGTCTTCAATCCCGGCAAGGTGAATGTCTACGAGAATGACTGGCGCGTGAACGGGGAGGCTGCGTGATGGAAAAGACAACGAACCACAAGGCCTGGTTCCTCGTATTGCCGGTGCTCTTCCTCGTCGCATTTTCCGCGGTCATTCCGCTGATGACGGTTGTCAACTATTCTATTCAGGACACCTTCGGCAACAACAAGTTCTTCTGGGCAGGCCTCGAATGGTTCTCCGAGACGCTTGCTTCCGAGCGTATCCATGACGCGCTTGGGCGTCAGATTCTGTTCTCGGCCATCATCCTGGCCATCGAGGTGCCGCTTGGCATCTTCATCGCTCTCAACATGCCCAAGAAGGGCATCTGGGCATCCGTCTGCCTCATTCTGATGGCCCTTCCGCTCCTCATACCCTTCAACGTGGTTGGAACGATCTGGCAGATCTTCGGACGGGTGGATATCGGTCTGCTTGGCCACACGCTGGAGAAGATCGGCATCGACTACAACTACACGAGCGATGCTGTTGATGCCTGGATAACGGTTGTCGTCATGGATGTCTGGCACTGGACCTCGCTCGTTGCCCTGCTTTCCTATGCAGGTCTGCAGTCGATCCCTGAGGCCTACTACCAGGCAGCCAAGATCGATCAGGCCAGCCGCTGGAGCGTCTTCCGCTTCATCGAACTGCCGAAGATGCAGGGCGTGCTGCTGATCGCCATCCTCCTGCGCTTCATGGACTCTTTCATGATCTACACCGAGCCGTTTGTCGTGACCGGCGGCGGGCCTGGCAACTCCACCACCTTCCTGTCGATCGATCTGGTCAAGATGGCGATCGGTCAGTTCGATCTGGGGCCAGCTGCTGCCTTCTCGATCATCTACTTCCTGGTGATCCTGCTCGTTTCCTGGGTGTTCTACACGGTGATGACCAATCTCGACAAAAGGGAGCGCGTGTAATGACCGATGCTACGCTTGCGCAAGGTGGATCCGGAAAGTCGAAGGGATTTGCCCTTCCGGCAATCAACAGCAGCGCCATCGTGATGACGCTCTATCTCGTCTTCCTGCTGCTGCCGATCTACTGGCTCGTCAACATGAGCCTCAAGACCAATACCGAGATTCTGGGTGCCTTCTCGCTGTGGCCCCGGAACCTCACCTTCGACAACTACCGCGTGATCCTGACCGATCCGAGCTGGTACATGGGCTATGTCAACTCGCTGATATACGTGGTCCAGAACACCGTGATCTCCATTTCGGTGGCGCTGCCGGCGGCCTATGCCTTCTCGCGCTACAACTTCATGGGCGACAAGCACCTGTTCTTCTGGCTGCTCAGCAACCGCATGGCCCCACCCGCTGTCTTTGCCCTGCCCTTCTTCCAGCTCTACTCGTCCATCGGACTGTTCGACACGCACATCGCGGTCGCCCTGGCACACTGCCTGTTCAACGTTCCGCTGGCGGTCTGGATCCTTGAGGGCTTCATGCGCGGCGTGCCCAGGGAAATCGACGAGACGGCCTATATCGACGGCTATTCCTTCCCGAGGTTCTTCGTGAAGATATTCATGCCGCTTATCGCGTCGGGTATCGGCGTCGCCGCCTTCTTCTGCTTCATGTTCTCCTGGGTGGAACTGCTCCTTTCGCGCACGCTGACCTCGGTGGACGCAAAGCCGATCGCCGCGACCATGACGCGCACCGTCTCCGCCTCCGGCCTCGACTGGGGCGTGCTGGCAGCAGCGGGTGTCCTGACGATCATACCCGGCGCACTCGTCATCTATTTCGTTCGCAACTACATCGCCAAGGGCTTCGCCCTGGGCCGTGTGTAAACACAGGAGGCAACCATGGACCTTTCCTGGATGGCATGGACGTGGCCGACCGCGATCTTCTTCATGGTGATCGCCTCGCTGCTTCTTGTTTTCACCTTTCTCGCGATCCGGTTTCCCGAAACACCTCGCAACGGTGTTCTGGGAATCGAGACCACGCGGGGAGATCGTCTCTTCATCACCCTTCTCGGCTCGGCCTTCATAAACCTGGCCTGGCTTGGATTGATCGGCGGCCCGCAATGGTGGGCCCTGGTCGCATGCCTGATCTATGCGGCAGCGGTGTTCCGCTACGTATAGGTTTTTAACCGGAATGCCCGCCCGGCATTTCCAAACTGAGTAATCGGGAGGAATACATGACACGATACCTCAAGACCACTTCGGCTCTCGCCTTCGCACTCGCCATGAGTACGAGCAGCCTCGCATTCGCGGGGATGGATGAGGCCAAGGAATTCCTGGACAATGAGATCGGCGACCTGTCGACGCTTTCCCGCGCCGACCAGGAAAAGGAGATGCAGTGGTTCATCGATGCCGCGAAACCGTTCGCAGGCATGGAGATCAAGGTTGTCTCGGAAACCATCACCACGCATGAATACGAGTCCAAGGTTCTGGCACCCGCATTTACCGCCATTACCGGCATCAAGATCACCCACGACCTGATCGGCGAGGGTGACGTGGTCGAGAAACTGCAGACCCAGATGCAGTCCGGCGAAAACATCTATGACGCCTACATCAACGACTCCGACCTGATCGGTACCCACTGGCGCTACAAGCAGGCCCGCAACCTGACTGACTGGATGGCAGGCGAAGGCAAGGACGTCACCAACCCGGAACTGGACGTCGATGACTTCATCGGCATCAAGTTCACCACCGGACCGGACGGCAAGCTCTATCAGCTGCCCGATCAGCAGTTCGCCAACCTGTACTGGTTCCGCTACGATTGGTTCAACGACCAGAAAACCAAGGACGACTTCAAGGCCAAGTACGGCTACGATCTCGGTGTTCCGGTCAACTGGTCGGCCTATCAGGACATTGCCGAGTTCTTCACAGGCCGCGACATGTCCTATGCAGGCGGCCCGTCCAAGGTCTATGGCAACATGGACTACGGCAAGAAGGATCCCTCGCTTGGCTGGCGCTACACCGATGCGTGGATGTCGATGGCAGGCATGGGTTCTGAAGGTGAACCAAACGGTCTACCGGTCGACGAGTGGGGTATTCGCGTAAACGACATGTCCCAGCCTGTCGGTTCCTGCGTTGATCGCGGTGGTGCAACCAACTCGCCGGCTGCCGTCTACGCGGTTGAAAAGGCCATCGAGTGGCTTCAGAAGTACTCGCCACCCGCTGCCGCCGGCATGACCTTCGGCGAAGCTGGTCCGGTTCCTGCCCAGGGTGAAATCGCCCAGCAGATGTTCTGGTACACCGCCTTCACCGCCGACATGGTCAAGGAAGGCCTGCCGGTCATGAACGATGATGGCACGCCGAAATGGCGCATGGCACCCTCGCCGCATGGCGCTTACTGGACGCCCGGAACCAAGATCGGCTACCAGGATGCGGGTTCGTGGACACTGATGGAATCGACCCCGGTCGATCGTGCCAAGGCTGCATGGCTCTACGCACAGTTCGTCGTGTCGAAAACGGTCGATGTGAAGAAGTCCCATGTGGGCCTCACCTTCATCCGTGAATCCACCATCCAGGACAAGTCGTTCACCGAGCGTGCTCCGAAGCTTGGCGGTCTGGTCGAATTCTACCGCTCGCCAGCCCGTGTCCAGTGGTCGCCGACCGGCACCAACGTTCCGGACTATCCGAAACTCGCCCAGCTCTGGTGGCAGAATATCGGTGACGCCATGTCCGGTGCGAAGTCGCCGCAGGAAGCCCTCGACGCGCTTTGCGAAGCCCAGGAAAAGGTCATGGAGCGTATTGAACGTTCCGGCGTCCAGGGCGATCTCGGTCCGAAAATGAACGAGAAGATGGACCCGCAGTACTGGCTCGACCAGCCGGGTTCGCCCAAGCCGAAGCTCGCCAACGAGGAGCCCAAGGGTGAAACCGTCTCCTATGACGAACTGATCAAGTCCTGGCAGCAGTAATCCTCCCGCTGCATACCATGGAAGCCGGGGCAGTTGCTCCGGCTTCCTTTTGCCGGTTATCTGGCAAATGACGGTTACCCGGGATTGATTTCGGGGTACCCCTCAATTGCCAGCCTGGAGGACACGAGATGAAATACATACTGGCCATCGATCAGGGAACGACGTCGAGCAGGGCAATCGTTTTCGATGAGGACATGTCGGTCAGGGCGGTGGCGCAGGAAGAGTTTCCCCAGCACTATCCGAAATCCGGATGGGTGGAGCACGATCCCTCGGACCTGTGGTCGACGACGGCCAGCACCTGCCGGGGCGCAATCGAGAAGGCCCGAATATCCGCTGCCGAGATTGCCGCCATAGGTATCACCAATCAACGTGAGACGACATTGGTCTGGGACAGGGAAACCGGCGAGCCGGTGCACAATGCCATCGTCTGGCAGGACCGCCGAACCGCACCGCTTTGCGAGGAACTGCGCGCCGCCGGGCACGAGAAGATGGTGACGGAAAAGACCGGTCTTCTGCTTGATCCCTATTTCTCCGGCACCAAGCTCAAATGGATTCTCGACAATGTGGAGGGCGCGCGTGAGAAGGCCGTCTCCGGCAAGCTTCTGTTTGGCACGGTCGACACCTTTCTCGTCTGGAAACTGACAGGCGGCAAACGCCACGTCACCGATGCGACGAACGCCGCGCGCACACTGCTTTACGACATCAGGAAAGGCCGCTGGTCCACGACGATCTGCGATCTTCTGGGCGTCCCGGCTTCCATGCTGCCGGAAGTGCTCGATTGCGCGGCGGAATTCGGTCAGACGCGGGCAGACCTGTTCGGGCGGGAGATACCCGTTCTCGGCATGGCGGGAGACCAGCAGGCAGCAACCATCGGTCAGGCCTGTTTCAAGCCGGGAATGATGAAATCCACCTATGGCACAGGCTGTTTCGCGCTGCTCAATACCGGCAGCGAGCCGGTCATGAGCCGCAACCGCCTTCTCACCACCATCGCCTACCAGTTCGATGGAAAGCCGACCTATGCAATCGAGGGGTCGATCTTCATCGCAGGTGCCGTGGTGCAATGGCTGCGCGACGGATTGAAGATCATCCGCGAGGCAAAGGACACCCAGCCGCTTGCACTTCAGGCGGATGAGCACCAGAACGTCATCCTCGTTCCGGCCTTCACCGGGCTCGGCGCTCCCTACTGGAATGCCGAATGCAGGGGCGCAATCTACGGGCTGACACGCAATTCCGGGCCTGCGGAATTCGCCAAGGCGGCGCTGGAAAGCGTTGGCTTCCAGACCCGCGATCTCCTGGAGGCCATGAAGGCGGACTGGGAAGGCGCGTCGGGTGGCGTGCTGCGTGTCGATGGCGGCATGTCGGCTTCCGACTGGGCGATGCAGTTTCTTTCCGACATCATTGGTGCGCCGGTCGACCGGCCGGGCGTTCTTGAAACCACCGCGCTTGGCGCCGCGTGGCTCGCAGGAATGAAGGCCGGGGTCTATCCGCAGATGGATGAATTCTCCGAACGCTGGGCACTCGAACGGCGTTTCGAACCCTCCATGGATGACGCCATCCGCGATACCCGGTATGCGGCATGGAAGAAGGCCGTGCAGGCAACGATGTCGGTCTGATGGCCATCCTGGATCTGCCGCCATTCGATCTCGCTCTGCCAGCCCGCATCGTCTTCGGGCGGGGGAAAGCTGCGCAGGCCCCGGACATGATTGCCGGTTTCGGCGGCTGTTTTCTTCTTGTGCATGGTGCAAACCCCGAGCGGGCCGAATGGCTGGTGACCGCGCTGCGCGATCGAGGTGCCGAAGTTTCGACGCAAGCCTGCAGCGGCGAACCCGATCTCCCATTGCTCGAAACGGCGTTGAAGATAACGCGCGACTTTAACCCCGATGTTGTCATTACACTGGGCGGCGGCTCGGTAATCGATCTTGGCAAGGCGCTCGCAGGCCTTGCCCGGACAAGCGGCCCCGTGACCGACTATCTGGAAGTCGTCGGAAAGGGGCTGCCACTTGACGCGGAACCGCTTCCGTTCATTGCGCTGCCCACCACTGCTGGCACCGGTTCCGAGGTCACCAGAAATGCGGTTATCGGCATTCCCGAGCACCACAGAAAGGTTAGCCTCCGCGATCCGCAGATGCTGGCCGATCTGGTAATCGTCGATCCGGCCCTTACGGACGACTGCCCGCGTACCGTGACGCTGGCGAGTGGTCTCGACGCGATCACCCAGTTGATCGAGCCCTATATCTGCAGCAGGGCCAATGCATTCACAGACAGTCTTTGCCTCAATGCGCTACCGCCTGCACTCGAAGCGATCCGCATCCTCATGAAACACGAGGATGCCGGTGCTAGGGATACGATGGCATGGGCGAGCCTTTGCGGCGGATTGGCACTCGCCAATGCGGGTCTCGGTGCGGTTCATGGTCTTGCAGGCGTCATCGGCGGTATGACAGGCGCGCCTCATGGCGAAATATGCGCGTCGCTACTGCCTGCCACGCTGACTGCAAACCACTCCGCCATGAAACGGTCCGGCATCGATACGGCGCGCATCGATCATGTCTTCGGGATGCTGGAGACGGCACTCCCGGCAGAGGCTGACGATGGCGCTGAAGCGTTACGTGATTGGTCGCGGGGCAACGGCATCCGCTCCATGACGGAACTGGGTCTTGCGCGATTGCAGTTTGAGGAGGTAGCGCGGGCTGCGATCTCGTCTTCCTCCATGCGGGCCAATCCGATTGCGCTCCCGGTCGAAGGCCTTTGTGCCATTCTCGAAGCGAGCAGTTGATGCGCTAGGAAGCCTTCGCCTGCATGGTGACGAAACCGCCGGAGATATCGTGCACCCGCAATTCCAGGCCAGTATTCGAATGACGCGCCTCTATCGAGGCCTTCCGTCCGCAGATCAGCGGCGCCAGTCCACGATAGGAAAAACTCTCCGGCAGGCGTCCGAGCAGGCTTGTCGCCATCAACTGCATCCAGGTGGCCTGCATTGGACCGTGGACGACCAGACCGTCATAGCCTTCCACTTCCGTGGCATAGGTATGGTCATAGTGGATGCGGTGGCCGTTGAAGCTAATTGCCGAATAGCGGAACAGCATCGGCGGCTGCGGCGTAATTTCCCGCGAGGCGGCGGTTTCCCACGCCTCGGCTGCAGGCGGATCGGCCTGCGCGGCAATCCTGTCATCGCGATAGACGATGGTCTGGTCCTCGGTCACCCGGACTTCTCCATCAACCATGTATTCGTGTGAAATGGTGATGAAGCCGAGTGGGCCGGTGCGCCCGGATTTCAGGGTAATATCCCGGATAACCGATGTGCGGGTAACCGTTTCCCCGGCGTTGAAGGGCCCGTGGAACATCACTTTCCCCCCGGCCCACATGCGGCGCGGAAGACCGAGATCGGGCAGCAGCAGACCAAGCCTTGGATGCGCGTCCCGGCCGAGATCGCCATACTCACGGATCTCCGGCGCGAGGCACCAATGGAGCCCAGGCAGCAGAACATCTGCAGGTTCGGGCAGATCTCCGATTGTTGCGCGGAACTCGGAAACCAGGCGTTCCGTCACGAGGTCGGAGGCCGTCGTGCTCCTTCCGATCCAATCCTTGAAATCGTCCATCTTCCGTCTTCCGTCACGTTTGCCGTGATTCCCTTCCCCGCCACCGAATTTTCCACACAACGCCGTGATTGGCCAGAGCGATTGCCTTCGGCATGGAGGTGCAGCCGCACAATAACCGGTTGAGTTTGTTTGCGCATTCGCCATCCGGTGTCTGCGGCAAAGCTTGAATTACGTTTACGGAAGATTTTCAATTTTCCCTCGTGACTGTGATCCAAAACTGTGGTTCGCTTGCCCCAAGGCCACGTGCAAAAAGTCAGACACGAGGTCACAACAAGGAGGTAATATCCCTATGAAAACGAAACTTCTTCTCACCACGGCGCTGTTCGCGGCCCTGACCGTGTCGGCACAGGCCAAGACGCTGGTCTACTGCTCGGAAGGCTCGCCGGAAGGTTTCGATCCTGCGCTCTATACTGCAGGAACTACATTCGATGCGTCTTCCAAGCCGGTCTACAGCGGCCTCGTCCAGTTCAAGCCCGGCACGACGCAGGTCGAGCCTGATCTCGCCGAAAGCTGGGAAGTTTCCGATGACGGCATGGAATACACCTTCAAGCTTCGTCCGGGCGTGAAATTCCACTCCACCGACTTCTTCACACCGACCCGCGATCTCAATGCCGACGATGTGATCTTCACTTTCGACCGCCAGATGAACAAGGACAACCCGTTCAACGCCTATGTGGAAGGCGCGAGCTGGGAATATTTCTCCGGCATGTCCATGCCCGACCTCATCAAGTCGATCGACAAGGTCGATGATCTGACCGTCAAATTCGTACTCAACCGTCCCGAGGCTCCGTTCCTCGCCAACCTCGGCATGGATTTCGGTTCGATCATGTCCAAGGAATATGCCGACAAGCTCGATGCCGGCGGCATGAAGTCCGACCTGAACCAGAAACCGATCGGCACCGGCCCGTTCCAGTTCGTGGCCTACCAGAAAGACGCTGTCATCCGCTACAAGGCCAACCCGGACTACTATGCAGGCAAGCAGGCAATCGATGACTTGGTCTTCGCCATTACCACCGACAACTCGGTACGCCAGCAGAAGCTCCTCGCCGGCGAGTGCCATGTGATGCCCTATCCGAATCCGGCCGATGTCCAGAGCCTGAAGGACAATCCCGACCTCACCGTGATGGAGCAGGAAGGTCTCAACGTCGGCTACCTCGCCTACAACACCATGGTTGCCCCGTTCGACAAACCGGAAGTCCGCAAGGCGCTGAACATGGCGATCAACAAGCAGGCCATTCTGGATGTCGTCTTCCAGGGCGCAGGCAAGATTGCCAAGAACCCCATCCCGCCGACCATGTGGTCCTACAATGACGCGGTTCAGGACGATCCCTACGATCCGGAAGCTGCCAAGAAGATGCTGGCCGATGCCGGGGTTTCCGACCTTTCCATGAAGGTCTGGGCAATGCCGGTGCAACGTCCCTACAACCCGAATGCGCGCCGCATGGCGGAACTGATCCAGTCGGATTTCGACAAGATCGGCGTCAAGGCCGAGATCGTTTCCTATGAATGGGGCGAGTATCTCGACCGCTCCAAGGCCAAGGACCGCGATGGCGCCGTTCTTCTTGGCTGGACCGGCGACAATGGTGATCCGGACAACTTCCTTGCCGTTCTGCTCGGCTGCGACGCAGTGGGCGGTGCAAACCGTGCCCAGTGGTGCAACGAGGAGTTCAACAACCTCATCATGAAGGCAAAATCCGGCACCCAGGAAGAGCGCACCAAGCTCTACGAGGAAGCGCAGGTTGTCTTCAAGCGTGAAGCACCTTGGGCAACCATCGCCCATTCCGTCGTTCACATGCCGATGAGCGCCAAGGTCAAGGGCTATGTGATGGATCCGCTCGGCGGCCACAACTTCGAGGGCGTCGATATCGAGGAATAATTCTTTCCCGATCAATCATGGCGGCCCGGGGGAAACTCCGGGCCGCGCATTACCTGGATGTGTCCGGTTGTTGCGAGTCCAACGAAGCCAGGCACGCCGCCAGGATATCTGCCCAGAATATCTGCAAAGAGTCACCCTGGGCGCCTTCAGGTGACATGTTCCAGCCAATTTAAAGGGATTGCCGGTACGAATGACCGACGCGCGATTTGAACCTTTGAAAGTGAAAATGGAAGAGGCGTCGCTTGATGCAATGGCGTTCATTCCCGGCTCGAACTTCCGCCGCATCTTTGGCCGCAATTTCCATCTCAACGAACGTCCGTTAGTGATCATCGTCCCGCGCACGGGCGATCCGGTTGCAGTCGTGCCCAAGCTCGAAACGGCATCCTTTTCTGGCCTCGATTTTCCGGGGCCGGTGTTCTACTGGCGCGATGAAGCAGGGTTCGCAGAGGCCTTTTCCGGTGCCGCAGTTGCATTGCCGCAACTGGGAACCGCACGTGCCTTCGGTCTCGAGGCGCAGCGCATGCGCGTTTTCGAGATGATGGCGCTGCGGACCGCGTTTCCCGGCGCGATCTTCACCGATGCCCATGATGCCATTTCTGCCATCAGAATTCGAAAGACCGCTGAAGAAGTGGCGCTCCAAAAGGAGGCCATTCGCATTTCCGAAGCTGCTCTCGATGCAACGCTTCAGGAGGTCCGCGTCGGTCAGACCGAACGTGAGATCGAATCGATCCTGTTGCGCCAGCTGTTCGCTCATGGCGCAGACGGTCTTGCCTTCGAACCCATCGTCGCGGCAGGGGACAACTCCGCCGAACCCCATGCCCATTCGCGCGCCGATTACCGCATCAAGCCCGGCGACGCCCTGCTCTTCGACTTTGGCGCTTCCCACGAGGGATACCTTGCCGATATCACGCGCACCTTCTTCGTGGCCGCGGTATCCGATCATGATCGCGCCTTCTACGAGACCGTGCTCACCGCCAACGAGGCGGGCCGGGCCGCCGCCCGCTCAGGCGTGAGCGCCCACGATGTCGATGATACGGTTCAGCGCGTCCTGGAGAACTCGCAGTTCGCCGCCTTTGCGCGCCACAAGACCGGACACGGCCTTGGCCTGGACGTCCACGAGGCGCCACAGATCATGCGCGGCAATCATGCCACCCTGGAAGAGGGAATGGTGTTCACCGTCGAACCCGGCCTCTATCGCGAGGGAGAATGCGGGGTTCGCATAGAAGACGACGTTCTCGTCACAAATGAGGGGATCGAGTGCCTTACCTCTTTTCCCCGGCAGTTGCGGATAGTAGGCTGACCGGATGCTGTCTTTCCTGATCAAGCGCATAGGCCTTCTTATCCCGACCTTCATAGGGATCACCATTGTCGCCTTCGGGTTCGTGCGCGTGCTGCCGGGCGATCCGGTGCTTCTGATGGCTGGAGAGAGGGGCCTGACTCCGGAACGCTACGAAGCGCTGATGAAACAGTTCGGCTATGACCGGCCGATCTGGGTGCAGTACTGGGACTATCTGAATGGACTGCTGCATGGCGATCTCGGCCAGTCGCTGGTTACCAAGAAACCGGTGCTCGACGAGTTCATGCAGCTTTTCCCGGCGACCGTTGAACTGGCTTTGTGTGCGATCATTCTGGCGATCGTCATCGGCATTCCGGCAGGTATCATCGCCGCCAGCCGCCGCGGATCGTTTGTCGACCAATCCATTATGGGGACCGCGCTTGTCGGATACTCCATGCCGATCTTCTGGTGGGGCCTGCTGCTGATCATCGTCTTTTCCGGCTGGCTGCAATGGACCCCCGTTTCCGGCCGTATTTCGCTTCTCTATTTCTTCCCTCAGGTTACCGGCTTCATGACGATAGACAGCCTCCTGTCCGGGCAGAAGGGAGCATTCACCTCAGCGGTGTCGCACCTGATCCTTCCCACGATCGTGCTTGCAACGATCCCGCTGGCGGTGATTGCACGCCAGACGCGGTCATCCATGCTGGAGGTGTTGGGCGAAGACTATGTTCGCACCGCGCGCGCCAAGGGACTTTCCGAGCGCAGGGTCATCGGCATCCATGCGCTGCGCAATGCCATGATCCCGGTTATAACGGTCATCGGACTTTCGGTCGGTACCCTTCTCGCGGGTGCCATCCTGACCGAGACGATTTTCTCATGGCCGGGCATCGGCAAGTGGATGGTCGATTCCATTACTCGCCGCGACTACCCCGTCGTGCAGTCCGGGCTGTTGCTCATCGCCGCCGTTGTCATGGTCGTGAACCTGCTGGTCGACATGACCTACGGTCTCATCAATCCGCGCATCCGTCACTAGGAAGAAGCCATGACAGACACCTTCTCCGAAGACGAAGTTCTGACTGCCGCCGAGGCCAAGCGCGAGACGCGCCGTCGCATGCTGGCGGATTTCTGGTTCTACTTCTCCGAGAACCGGGGCGCAGTCATCGGGCTTTGGGTTTTCCTTGCGCTCGTCGTCGTTGCCCTTCTGGCCCCGGTCATAGCGCCGCATGCGCCTAACATGCAGTATCGCGATTCCGTACTCATGCCGCCGGTATGGCAGGAAGGCGGAAGCTGGACCTATCTGCTGGGCACGGACGCTGTTGGCCGCGACATGCTGTCGAGGCTGATCTACGGCGCACGCTTCTCCTTGTTCATCGGTGTCATCGTCGTTGCTATCGCAGTGTCCGGCGGTGTCACCATCGGCCTGATCGCGGGATATTTCCGCGGTGTCGTCGACACGGTCATCATGCGTGTGATGGACGTTATCCTGGCCTTCCCGTCCCTGCTCCTCGCACTCGTGCTGGTTGCCATTCTCGGTCCAGGCCTCACCAACGCGATGATCGCCATCGCCATCGTCCTGCAACCGCATTTCGTCCGTCTGACGCGTTCGTCGGTTTTCAATGAAATCAACCGCGAATACGTGATTTCGGCACGGGTGGCTGGCGCGTCGCCCTACTATCTGATGACCCGGACGCTTCTTCCGAACTGCCTCGGACCGGTAACCGTACAGGCAACGCTTTCCTTCTCGAATGCCATTCTGGACGCCGCTGCGCTTGGCTTTCTTGGCGTCGGCGCACAGCCTCCGACGCCAGAATGGGGTACCATGCTGGCCGATGCGCGCGAATTCATCCTGCGCGCATGGTGGGTGGTCACATTCCCGGGCCTTGCCATCCTGATAACGGTACTCGCGATCAACCTCATGGGTGACGGCCTGCGCGATGCCCTCGACCCCAAGCTGAAGAGGTCGTGATGGCACTGCTCGAGATTTCCAACCTTTCCGTAGATTTCCAGACTGCCGGCGGTTTGTTCCGTGCGGTCGACAGTGTCGACATCCGCTGCGATCACGGTGAAATTCTGTCCATTGTCGGTGAATCGGGTTCGGGCAAGTCGGTCGCCATGCTGGCATTGATGGGCCTGCTGCCCTGGACGGCGAAGGTAACCGCGGACCGCATGGACTTCGACCGCAAGGACATGCTGGTCATGTCCAAGCGGGAGCGCAGGAAGATCGTCGGCAAGGATATCTCCATGATCTTCCAGGAGCCGATGTCGAGCCTCAACCCGTGTTTCACGGTCGGCTTCCAGATCGGTGAAAGCCTGAAGAAACACCTGGGGCTGGGCCGCGCCGAACGCCATCGCCGCTCGATCGAATTGCTCGAACAGGTCGGCATTCCCGCACCCGAAAAACGCCTGTCGGCATTTCCGCACCAGTTGTCCGGGGGCATGAGCCAGCGCGTCATGATCGCCATGGCGCTTTCCTGCAATCCCAAGCTGCTGATCGCCGATGAACCGACAACTGCGCTTGATGTCACCATTCAGGCCCAGATTCTCGATCTGCTCGCAAGCCTGCAGAAGAAGAACGACATGGCGCTGATCCTGATCACGCATGACATGGGCGTGGTGGCTGAAACCGCCGAGCGGGTCCAGGTCCAGTATGCAGGTCAGCGTGTTGAGGAGCAGAACGTGAAGGAACTGTTCCGCGATCCCCATCATCCCTACACTGCCGCGCTGCTTTCCGCTTTGCCGGAACGCGCGCATAGCCGGAAGTTGCCTTCGATTCCGGGTGTCGTTCCGGGTCAATTCGACCGTCCGGAGGGCTGCCTGTTTTCGCCACGCTGCCGTTTCGCGATGCCCGATTGCAACGTCTCGGTCAAACGCAACGCTGCGCGGCTGGGCCAGGCCCTGTGCAACCATCCCCTTTCGAATGGTAGGCCGATTGACGGCACTCTTCCCAGGGAAGAACGCAAGGGGGCTGCGTGATGGGAGAGGTGGTACTCGAAGCACGGAACCTCTCGCGTTTCTACGAGGTCGGCGGCGGACTGTTCCGCAGGCCTGGTGTCGTCAAGGCACTTCAGGACGCCAGTTTCAGGCTGGAGGCTGGCAAGACGCTGGCGATCGTGGGCGAATCGGGCTGCGGGAAATCGACGCTGGCCCGCGTGGTCACGATGATCGAGGAGCCCACCGCCGGTGAATTGCTGATCAACGGCAAGAAGGCCGAAGCCGGGTCGCGCGAAATGCGCCAGACCATCCAGATCGTCTTTCAAAACCCATATGGTTCGCTCAATCCGCGTCACAGGGTGGGCGCAATCCTGGAAGAACCGCTCAAGCTCAACACCACGATGGATGCTGCCGAGCGCCGCCGCCGCGCCGAAGAAACCATGGAGCGCGTCGGTCTTCGCCCTGAACACTATGAACGCTACCCGCACATGTTTTCCGGCGGTCAGCGCCAGCGTATCGCCATTGCCCGCGCGTTGATGCTGGAACCGAAGATCCTCGTGCTCGACGAGCCGGTATCGGCGCTCGACCTTTCCATCCAGGCACAGGTCCTGAACATCCTCTCCGACCTGCAAGGCGAGCTTGATCTCGCATACCTGTTCATCAGCCACGATCTCTCAGTCGTTCGGCACATCTCCGATGACATCATGGTCATGTATCTTGGAAAGGTTGTTGAGGCAGGCGATGCCGGGACAGTATTCGCCGCTCCGTCCCATCCCTACACCGCGGCCCTGATGTCGGCGACACCTGTTGCCGATCCCGAACGCCAGAAGCAACGCATCATGCTCACAGGCGAGTTGCCGTCGCCGCTCAATCCGCCGCCCGGCTGTGCCTTTCATCCGCGATGCCGGTACGCTACCGACAAGTGCAAGGAAGCGGCGCCTCCGGCGGAAACCCATGCCGGCAGGCAGGTCGCCTGCTATCATCCGCTTTGAAGCCGGCCACTGCCTGAGCTTCAGGTGCTACCCGGTTCCAGATTTTCCTTCAGGAAGTTGATTGCCCGCCCATGTGCCGTCGCCGCAGCCTCGGGAACATGGAAATCAGGCCGGGCGTCATTCGCAAATGCATGCCCTGCCTCGTATTCGAAGACCTGGAACCCGTCGCCCAGATAACCGCGGGCCTCGGCCAGCATCTCAGGCGGAACGTGACCGTCCCTGGTTCCGAAGTGACCCTGAACTGGCGCAACCAGGGGTCTGTCCAGATAGGCTGGCAGGCTTGTTCCGTAGAATGAGACGGCTGCAGCCACGGGAAGCGTCTGTGCTGCGCGTATCGCCAGGCCGCCGCCCCAGCAGAAGCCGATCACGCCAACCTTCGCGCCGCCTTCTGCGAGGTGATCGACGGCAGCCTTCACGTCCATCATGGTTTCTTCGAGATCGGAGGACAGCATCAATTCCCTGCCCAGGGTGCCATCGCTGAAGGAAACGACGGTTCCCGGCTTCTGCCGGTCGAAGAGCGCCGGGATGGCGACATCGAAACCCAGCGATGCATAGCGCAGGGAAACGCCCTTCAACTGTTCGGTAACCCCGAATATCTCCTGCAGGATCACGATCCCGCCGGACCGTGTTCCCTGCGCGTCCTCGATCCAGCAATCGAACGCGTTTCCGTCATCGGCAGTCAGCCGGATCATCTTGCCCATTTCGGGTTCCTCTCCATTCCTCGGTATCTGGCGAAAGCCGAAGCATCCGCCTGGCGTTGCCCAACAGATCGAAACTGCGGCTCCGGCCGTTCCGCCTGTTCAAGATGGCGCAAGGCACGCCGGTTTCCAGAAGACATTCATTCTCCGGGCGAGACTAGAGCATTTTCGTTTTTTGCGGAATCGGCGAAATCAAAATGCATGAGTGAATTCAATTATGAACCGGGAGGGGTCGTTCCCAAACGATGGTGAAACGATCCAGGAAATCCGGGCAAGATTGAAACCGGTTCCCAATTTCCGGCCCGGAGAAACGAATCCGTGCTCTGCATACAAATTACGCAACATGAATCGACGACTAAAAAATATGCACAAAGATGTATCCCTGCTGAATTTATTGTCATGCCGGCAGTCCGGTGGGTCCGGCGCCGAGGTACTCCGGTTTTCAACAGATTGATAAATATCGGAAATCCGGCCGCGCCCTGAACTGGCACACCGTTTGCAGCCTGCAACCGGGCGCAACACCGAACAGGGAGACTCACATGTTCACAAAAGCCAAATCAAGCATGGCAGCCTTTGCAACCCTTCTTGCGGTTTCCTCCGCATCCGTTCCCGCAAATGCCGAAGACACCATCAAGGTCGGCATTCTTCATTCGCTTTCGGGCACGATGGCGATCTCCGAAACGACCCTCAAAGACGCGATGCTCATGCTCATCGATGAGCAGAACAAGAAGGGTGGACTTCTTGGCAAACAGCTTGAGGCCGTTGTCGTCGACCCGGCTTCCGACTGGCCGCTCTTTGCGGAAAAGGCTCGCGAACTGATTTCCGCCGACCAGGTTTCGGCCGTCTTCGGCTGCTGGACTTCCGTGTCCCGCAAATCCGTTCTGCCGGTCTTCAAGGAACTGAACTCGCTGCTCTTCTATCCCGTCCAGTATGAGGGCGAAGAATCCGAGCGCAACGTGTTCTACACCGGCGCCGCCCCGAACCAGCAGGCCATCCCTGCCGTTGACTACCTGATGAACGAGGAAGGCGTTGAGCGCTGGGTACTTGCCGGTACCGACTACGTGTATCCGCGCACGACCAACAAGATCCTCGAGGCATACCTCAAGGCCAAGGGCGTTGCCGAAGAAGACATCATGATCAACTACACGCCATTCGGTCATTCCGACTGGCAGACGATCGTCTCCGACATCAAGGCATTCGGCTCGGCCGGCAAGAAGACCGCCGTCGTGTCGACTATCAACGGCGATGCCAACGTTCCCTTCTACAAGGAACTCGGCAACCAGGGTATCAAGGCAGAAGACATCCCGGTCGTCGCCTTCTCCGTGGGTGAAGAGGAACTTGCCGGTCTCGACACCGGTCCGCTGGTCGGCCACCTGGCTGCCTGGAACTACTTCCAGTCTGCCGACACCGAGGCCAACGCCGAATTCATCAAGACCTGGAAGGCCTATATCGGCGACGAAAAGCGCGTGACCAACGACCCGATGGAAGCGCACTACATCGGCTTCAACATGTGGGTGAAGGCAGTTGAAAAGGCCGGCACGACCGACCCGGATGCCGTCATCGATGCAATCGTCGGCGTATCGGTTCCCAACCTGACCGGCGGCTACTCGGCAATGATGCCGAACCACCACATCACCAAGCCGGTGCTGATCGGGGAAATCCAGGCCGACGGCCAGTTCGAGACGGTCTGGGAAACTTCCGGTCTCGTGGTTGGCGATGCGTGGTCCGACTATCTGCCGGACTCCAAGGACCTGATCTCCGATTGGCGCAAGCCGATGAACTGCGGCAACTTCAACACCGCATCGGGCAAGTGCCTGGGCTCGACCCCGGCCAACTAGGCGATCCGTCGATCCAACGGCGCACCTTTCATGGGAGGTGCGCCGCGACCAACCTTCCCGGGCGAACTCCTCCTCCTCCCGTCGCCCGGGAAGGCTTTCCCAAAGGAAAACCTGAAGGCAGGCTCCTATGACACACGAAATCGTCCATCGGCCATATCCGCGCGGCCGCAACCGCAACTCGCCCCGCACGCGGGCAGTGGCGATTGAAGGAAGATGCGGCGAGGGCCGCCGCGTGCAAGCACTCATGGCTGCCTTCTGTGCATTCCTCGTTTTTCTTTTCCTGATGTTCGCAAATGCTGCGCATGCCGACGAGGCTTCCGTTCGCGCCATCATTTCCAAGTTCGCGGACGCCGAGGGTTTCAGCCAGGTCGAGAAGGTGATCGATGAACTGGCTGCGACCGGCGATCCCCTTGCGGTGCGCACGCTGAATGCGCTGAACGATGGAAAGCTGCAGGTAAAGCGCGGCGGCACCGTCTACATTGAGGAAAACGGCAAGTTTCTCGATCCGATAACCGGGGAGCCGGTTGACGGTGCGGACACTTCGGGTCTCGACAAGGTCAAGATCAAGAACTCCCTGCGCCGCACCATTTCCGCCGCCCTTTCCGGCATGACGCTGATGGCAAAGGATCCGGCGATCCGCTCGCAGGCTGCCAGCACGATTTTCGATTCATCCGACGCAAGTCAGCTGGAAGCGCTGGAAAAAGCGCTGGCTGCGGAAACTGTTCCATCGATCCGGGAGCAGATGGAAGAGGCCAAGGCCTCTATCCAGCTCTTCAATTCCAATGACCCGGCGGAAGTTTCAACAGCGCTCGGTACGATCAAGGCGCGCGGTAATCGCGCAGCGCTTGCGCTGCTGTCGAAATACGCGGCCAGCGCCGACGGCGAGCTGAAGGAACAGGCAGACGCCGCAATCAGCTCTGTCGAGGAAACGCTTTCCATGTGGGAAGCAGGACAGAACGTCTGGTACGGCATTTCGCTCGGCTCGGTTCTGTTTCTTGCGGCCATCGGTCTTGCCATCACATTCGGGGTGATGGGCGTCATCAACATGGCGCATGGCGAGATGGTCATGCTGGGTGCATACACCACCTTTGTGGTTCAGGAACTCATCCGCACATCCGCTCCCGGACTTTTCGAATACTCGCTGCTCATTGCCCTGCCGATGGCTTTTCTGGTCGCAGGCGGTGTCGGCCTGTTGATGGAACGCTCGATCATCCGGTTTCTTTATGGTCGGCCGCTCGAAACGCTTCTGGCAACATGGGGCGTATCGCTGATCCTGCAGCAGGCTGTTCGAACGATTTTCGGCCCCACCAACCGCGAGGTTGGCAATCCGGACTGGATGTCGGGTGCCTTTACCCTGGGCGAAATGAGCCTGACCTGGAACAGGGTCTGGATCGTCTGCTTCTCGCTTGCCATGTTCGTCGCCCTGCAGTTCGTACTGAAGAAGACCTATTTCGGCCTGCAGATGCGCGCCGTGACCCAGAACCGGCGCATGGCTTCCTCCATGGCAATTCGCACGCCCTGGGTCGATGCGATGACATTTGCGCTTGGGTCGGGAATTGCGGGCCTCGCGGGCGTGGCGCTGTCCCAGATCGATAACGTTTCGCCCAACCTCGGCCAGAGCTACATCATCGACAGCTTCATGGTCGTGGTCTTCGGCGGCGTTGGCAATCTCTGGGGAACGCTTATCGGTGCCTTTACCCTCGGCATCGCCAACAAGTTCCTCGAACCTTATGCGGGCGCCGTGCTGGGCAAGATTCTGGTACTGGTATTCATCATCCTCTTCATCCAGCGGCGGCCGCGCGGCCTGTTCGCACAGAAGGGAAGGGCGGTTGAGGCATGATCTTCGGACACTTTCTCAAACAGGGCCTCGCTTCCCGCTATGTTCAGGTAGCGGTCCTGATCCTGCTGGCCGTCGCCGTAATGGTGCCGGTCCTCAACCTGGCCGTACCACCCGGCAACCCGTTTCATCTGCCGGACCATTGGGTGCCGCTGCTCGGCAAGTATCTCTGCTACGCCATGCTGGCGCTTGCACTCGATCTTGTCTGGGGGTTCTGCGGCATTCTCTCGCTGGGCCATGCCGCATTCTTCGCCCTCGGCGGTTATGCAATGGGCATGTACCTGATGCGCCAGATCGGCAGCCGCGGTGTCTATGGCAACCCGGTCCTGCCGGATTTCATGGTCTTCCTGAACTACAAGGAACTGCCCTGGTTCTGGTACGGCTTCGACAATTTCTGGTTCGCCGCGCTGATGGTCGTGGCTGTCCCGTCGCTGCTGGCATTCGTCTTCGGCTGGCTTGCTTTCAGGAGCCGCGTTGCTGGCGTCTATCTGTCAATCATCACACAGGCGATGACCTATGCCCTGCTGCTCGCATTCTTCCGCAATGACATGGGGTTCGGCGGCAACAACGGATTGACTGACTTCAAGGAAATCATCGGCTTTGATGTATCGGCAGGTTCCACCCGCCTTGGCCTCTTCGTCGCGACTGCATTGTTCCTGATTGCCTCGCTCGTCATCATATCCTCGGTCGTTGCCTCGAAGTATGGAAAAATCCTTGTCGCGGTTCGCGACGCGGAACCACGAACCCGCTTTATCGGCTACCGGCCGGAGAACGTGAAACTGTTCGCGTTCGTGCTTTCCGCAGCCATCGCAGGCATTGCCGGCGCGCTTTACGTGCCGCAGGTCGGCATCATCAACCCGGGCGAATTCGCGCCCGCCAACTCCATTGAAGTGGTGGTATGGACGGCCGTGGGCGGCAGGGGAACCTTGGTTGGCCCGATCCTCGGTGCCATCCTCGTCAATGCCGGCAAGAGCTGGTTTACAGGCGTGCTGCCCGAGTTCTGGCTGTTTGCCCTTGGCGGGCTCTTCATCTTCGTCACGCTGTTCCTTCCCAAGGGCATTCTCGGTCTGATCGGACAGGTCAAGGCATCCGCCCGCGCCCGCAGGGAAAAACGGGCTGCTGAACAACAGGTCTTGGCCGAATAGGAGGCACCATGAACGACGTGATGGAAAAGACGCCAGCCACGGCCGCAGGTAGCCAGCACCCGGCCCAGCGCGAGCACAAGGCCAAATTCCTGCTCTACCTGAGCGGTGTCTCGGTTGCCTTTGATGGCTTCAAGGCGATCAACAATCTCTCGCTGTTCCTGGAGCCGGGAGAAATGCGGGCCATCATCGGCCCCAACGGCGCCGGCAAGACAACGATGATGGACATCATCACCGGCAAGACGAGGCCCGATGAAGGCGAGGTTTTCTTCGATGGTGACATCGACCTGACAAAGCATGACGAGGCCGACATCGCCAACATGGGGATCGGGCGGAAGTTCCAGAAACCGACGGTATTCGAGACACTTTCGGTCGAGGACAACATCCTTCTTGCACTGGCAGGTCAGCGCCGCGCACTTCCGGCTCTGTTTTACCGGTCCAATGCAGCTGACATGGCGAAGATCGGGGAAATCCTCGATACGGTGCGGCTCTCCGACCGCAGGCAGGACCTTGCTGCCAATCTTTCGCATGGCCAGAAGCAATGGCTCGAAATCGGGATGCTGCTCGCCCAGAAACCGAAACTGCTTTTGGTCGACGAACCCGTTGCCGGCATGACGGACTCGGAAACCGAGGAAACGGCAAAATTGCTCCGCGAGATCGCCCGCGAACAGTCTGTCGTCGTGGTCGAGCACGACATGCACTTTGTCCGCGAACTGGGCGTCAAGGTTACCTGCCTTCACGAGGGCAGTGTGCTGGCCGAGGGATCCCTCGACCACGTGTCGTCGAACCAGAAGGTCATCGATGTATATCTGGGAAGGTAGGGGACGGCTCGATGCTTGAAGTCAGAAACGTCAAACTGAACTATGGCGCAGCGCAGGCCTTGCGCGGCGTGACGCTGGAAGCCGCCACCGGAAGCATCACCTGCATCCTGGGAAGAAACGGTGTCGGCAAGACATCGCTCATCCGTGCCATTGCCGGGCATCATCCGCTGACTTCCGGCGATATCGTCTTTGATGGCCATTCGCTTGTCGGAAAGCCGCCGCATGCGCGTGCCCGCGCCGGGATTTCGCTCGTACCCCAGGGCCGTGAAATCTTCCCGCTGCTTACCGTCAAGGAGAACCTCGAGACCGGATTTGCGCCGCTCAAGGGCTCCATGCGTTCCATACCCGGGCATGTCTTCGAACTGTTTCCGGTACTGAAGGAAATGCTGGGACGGCGCGGCGGCGACCTCTCCGGCGGGCAGCAGCAGCAATTGGCGATAGGCCGGGCGCTGGTCATGCGTCCGAGGCTGCTCATGCTGGACGAACCGACCGAGGGCATCCAGCCCTCGATCATCAAGGATATCGGCCGGGCGATCCGCTACCTCAAGGAGGAGGAAGGCCTGACCATCCTGCTTGTCGAGCAGTATCTGGATTTCTGCCGGGAACTTGCAGACAAGGTCTTCATCATCGAACGCGGTGAAGTCGTTCACGAAGGCGATGCGGCAAGCCTCGACAGGCCGGCAGTGCGCGACCTTCTTACCGTTTGACCGCTTCGGAATGACAAAGACCCGCGCTGCATTGAGCGAGCGCGGGCCTGGATACTGAAATGCTGGTTGGATATCAGCCTTCGTAGGGCGTAATCCGGATTTCCACGCGGCGGTTCTGCTGGCGGCCGAATTCGGTCGAGTTGTCGGCGATCGGGCGGGTTTCGCCAAAGCCGACTACCAGAAGACGGCGCGGATCGACGTTGCGGCTTCTCAGATACTGGCCGACCGAAATTGCGCGGCGCTCGGAAAGCTGCTGGTTGTATTCCGCGCTGCCGGTATTGTCGGTATGGCCGTCAATGTCGAGCAGCGTCTGCGGATACTTGTTCAGAACGATCGCAACGGAATCGAGGACGCCGTAGAAGTTGCCGTTGATATCGGCAGAATCGCTGGCGAATGTCACATTGCCCGGCATGTTCAGGATGATTTGCTTGCCCGAACGCGAAACGCTGACGCCGGAGTTGAGCAGTTCCTGGCGCAATTCCTGCTCCTGGCGATCCATGTAGTTGCCGATGCCGCCACCCACGAGAGCGCCAATACCCGCGCCGACAAGAGCCGCCTTGCGCTGGTCCTTGCCGCCCTTGTCCTTGGCGACCAGAAGGCCGGTCAGCGCGCCCACGGCAGCACCCACTGCTGCTCCGCCGGCGGTGTTATTGCGCTGCGGCTGGCCGGTCAGTGGATCATTGGTCGTCTGGCATGAAGCGAGTGCAAGCGCGCTCGCGAGAATGATGGCCTTTTTCATAGGTATTGCCCCTTCGTAGACTGCCCATCACCGCTCCCCGGAGCGGTTCAAATGAATTTCAGCGTCGATATCTTCGGCGCTGATCCCTCTATGGCGCGTTGTTGCGGCAAAGAGCGGCGAAAGTGTGATTCGGCTCAGAGACGGCCGCTGAACTCGAAATGGCGCGGCTTGGTCAGGAAGCTGACGCCTATCATGTTGCCGCTGCGCCAGACCAGCCGGCATACCGTGCGTGTCTGCTTCGTATAGTTTGCGAGTATGAAGCGCTTGGGGAGTTCGCCGCACGAAACCTCGAGTTTCGCACCGGCGGGGGACAGATCGTGGATCAGGCAGGCAACCCCGTACTTGCTTCCATCGAGAATGATCTCACTGAGATCGCGTGCCGGATCGCGCGGAAATGCACGCTTTTCGGTCACATCCTCGAATTGTCCGGGGGCTGGCCCCTGTCCGGTCGCGATGGCGCGCATGCCGGAACCTCCGCCCTTTTACGCTCGTGAAATGGTTGTCAATCACGTCTATGATGTACGCGCAGAAGGTAAACGGATGGTAAAATCTGATCTGTGCAGGGTCAGATGTCGAGGTTGGCGACGGACAGCGCGTTGTCCTGAATGAAGTTCTTGCGCGGCTCCACCTCGTCGCCCATGAGCTGCGAGAACAGCGTATCGGCATCTGCGGCGTCGTTCACCTTCACCTGCAACAGCGTGCGTGCGTCGGGATCCAGCGTGGTCTCCCACAGCTGGTCCGGGTTCATCTCGCCAAGTCCCTTGTAGCGTTGCAGCGCCACGCCCTTGCGGCCAGCATCGAAAACGGTTTCGAGAAGCTGCACCGGCCCGGATATGTTCTTCCGCTCGTCCTTGCGATGGAAAACCGGTGGCTTGGCATAGGCCTCCTGAAGGTCATGCGCCATCATGTCCATGCGCCGCGCATCGGCGGAGCCGATAAGGGCCATGTCGATGGTCGCAGCTTCGCGCACGCCGCGAACCATCCGCGAAAAGGTCAGTCCGCCGTTCTCGTTGAGTTCTGCCTGCCAGCCCCTCTCCGTCTCTTCTGCGATCGCATCGAGGCGCCGCGCGACGTAGTCGCCGGCCTGTCTTGCCTGTTCGCGGTCGTTCATCAGTTCGAGATTGAGCGCGCCGGCAATTGCCGCCTGTTCGACCACGACGCGGCTGTAGCGCGAATGTATGCCGGAAAGCAGGTTGCGCATGACGAGTGCCTGCTCGACGGTCGCCTTGAGATCCTGCCCGGTCAGCGATTCTCCCGATGCCAGTTCGAGGCGGGCATCTTCCACGCCGCCATCGATCAGGAAGGTCTCAAGCGCTCTCTCATCCTTGAGGTACTGCGAGGACTTGCCGCGCGTAACCTTGTAGAGCGGCGGCTGGGCGATGTAGATGTGCCCGCGCTCGATCAGCACCGGCATCTGGCGGAAGAAGAAGGTCAGCAGGAGCGTTCTGATATGGGCGCCGTCCACGTCCGCATCGGTCATGATGATGATCTTGTGGTAGCGCAGCTTGTCGATATTGAACTCGTCCTTGCCGATCGACGTACCAAGCGCGGTGATCAGCGTACCGATCTCCTGGCTGGCCAGCATCTTGTCGAAACGGGCGCGCTCTACGTTCAGGATCTTGCCGCGGAGCGGAAGGACGGCCTGGTTGGAGCGCGCGCGCCCCTGCTTGGCGGAACCGCCGGCGGAATCGCCCTCGACCAGAAACAGTTCGGATTTCGCCGGATCTCTCTCCTGGCAGTCAGCCAGTTTGCCGGGCAGCGAGGAGATGTCCAGCGCACCCTTGCGGCGGGTAAGCTCGCGCGCCTTGCGCGCAGCTTCGCGCGCGGCAGCGGCTTCCACCACCTTGGAAACCACGATGCGTGCCTGGGAAGGATTTTCCTCGAGCCACTGGTTCAGTGTCTCGTTGACAAGTCCTTCCACCGCCGGGCGCACCTCGGAGGAAACCAGCTTGTCTTTCGTCTGCGAGGAGAACTTCGGGTCCGGCACCTTGACCGAAAGAACGCAGGTAAGTCCCTCGCGGCAATCGTCGCCGGTCAGCGAGACCTTCTCCTTCTTGAGAATGCCGGACGTGTCCGCATAGCCGGTTACCTGCCTGGTAAGGGCGGAACGGAAGCCGGCCAGATGTGTGCCGCCGTCACGCTGCGGAATGTTGTTGGTAAAGCAGAGTACGTTCTCGTGGTAGGAATCGTTCCACCACAGGGCCACTTCGACCGTGATCCCGTCCTTCTCGGAAAGAAGGTAGATCGGGTCTGAGATCAGCGGCGATTTCGAGCGGTCCAGGTATTTGACGAAAGCCTGCAGCCCGCCGTCATAGTGCAATTCCTCCGATACCGGTTCCGCGCCCCGGTTGTCGGTAAGCAGGATACGCGTTCCGGAATTGAGAAATGCGAGTTCGCGAAGCCTGTGCTCCAGCGTCTTGTAGTCGAACTCGGTCATGGTGAAGGTTTCCGGCGAGGGCAGGAAAGTCACCTCGGTTCCCGATATATCGGGCGGGCATTCACCCGTCACCACAAGCGGAGCGTCTGCCACCCCGTGAGTGAAACTCATTTCGTGGACCTTGCCGTTCTGCCGTATCTTCAGTTTCAGCGTGACCGAAAGGGCGTTCACCACCGAGACGCCAACGCCATGCAGTCCGCCCGAAACCTTGTAGGAATTCTGGTCGAATTTTCCGCCCGCATGAAGCTGGGTCATGATGACCTCGGCGGCGGAAATGCCCTCTTCCTTGTGGATGCCGGTTGGAATGCCGCGGCCATTGTCCGTCACGGTAACGGACCCGTCCGGATTGAGCGAAACCGTAACCCGGTCCGCATGGCCGGCCAGAACCTCGTCAATGCCGTTGTCGACGACCTCGTAGACCATGTGATGCAGGCCGGAGCCGTCATCCGTATCGCCGATATACATACCCGGACGCTTGCGCACCGCATCAAGGCCCTTGAGAACCTTGATGGATTCCGCGCCATATTCAGCCACTTTCCC
Source organism: Nitratireductor sp. (assembly GCA_020637805.1). Taxonomy (GTDB): domain Bacteria; phylum Pseudomonadota; class Alphaproteobacteria; order Rhizobiales; family Rhizobiaceae; genus Salaquimonas. The sequence goes on from JACKJU010000010.1 coordinate 151,247, forward strand.
GGCGTCTGCTCCGGGAGTGATTTCCGGCAAATCGGTCATTGGGTGTTCCGCATCCAGTTGGCCCGAAGGAGAAATCGGGGGCCTCATTCACAATGCCCTGACACTTTGGCGAATCAGGGCGATTTCGTGCATCAAATATAGGTGTTTTTGCCCCGAAAACCAAACTTTCAGGTCTGTTGATGAGTGTTTGTTTGGCGTTTTCACCTGTTTCGCGCATAATCTTTCACGGGCACTCATCGGCAGACATGACGGGCACAGCAAGCCGGGCTTTTGAGCGAGCAGCGATTGAAGGGAGAAAGGCATGAAATACCGGAAATTTGTTTGTTTCAGCCGCAGAAACCTGCTCTCCGGTGCCGGTGTGATTGCACTTGCCGGAGCCACTGGCATGACAGGACTTTCCAGGGTTTTTGCTCAAACCGAATTGCCGGTGCAGAGCCTCAAGCCCGGGCAATGGAGCTGGTTTCCCGAGCGGGCGACTACAGGTCCGGTTGCCGTAGTGGTATCGCTCACAGACCAGCTTGCCTTCGTCTACCGCAACGGGGTTCGTATCGGTGTGTCCACCGTGTCTTCCGGGAGGAAGGGGTATGAGACTCCGACTGGGGTATTCACTGTTCTCCGCAAGGAAAAGATGCACCACTCGTCAGCCTACAACAATGCGCCGATGCCTGACAGCCAGTTCTTCTTCAATGGCTGCGCCCTGCATGCAGGTGGCTTGCCGGGCTATCCTAGCTCGCATGGCTGCGTGCATCTGCCCAGGCCGTTTGCCGACCTTCTGTTTCCGATCACTCACAACGGTACGCCGGTCATCGTGACTCGGGAGCGTTCTGGCGTGGGAACTCTGGCGCATGCCGGCCTTATCATGACGGAAAACGATCTTCAGACCCTGGAGAAGATGACGGGAAACATTCGCGCCAAGGGACTGCCCACAGATCAGAAGGGTAAGAATCCGAATGCATTCTCGATACTGATCTCTGCGGCTGACGAGAAGGTGTATGGTGTCTTGAATGGCGACATCATTCTGGAGGAACCGGTCTCCATCCAGAATGACCGCTGGCCTGTTGGCACGCATGTGTTCATCCTTCACGGGATCAATGAGAATGGCCAGCACTACAATTGGGTGGCAGTGGGCCTGGGAAGTGGCCACGAATCCCGCGTCGACGAACAGAAGGAAGTTGCGGCTACCCAGCGGATTCGCATGAGCAACCGTGCCTATCAGTTGATTGCCGAATATGTGCATGCAGGGTCGACCTACATGCTTACCGATCTGCCTGCACATCCCTCGACGCGAACCAGCCTGGATTTCGTCATCATGCGCGACGCCAAGGTAAGCTGAACAGGAAACTGCCGAATTTCTCGTTCGCTCTGGAAAACTCGATTCCGGTTTTCCATATCGGAGCAAGAGGTTGCGAGCGGGATGCGAGGAAGTGGCCGACGTACAGCACGCTTCGCCGGGACCGCGCTTGCGAATGAGGCAAAGCCAGATGAACGCACCTGTCCATTTCATTCCGCCCCATCCCGAGCCCCGGACCGTTCCGCCTTCGGTTCTGGAAATCATCACGACAGTGCTGCGCAATCCGCTCGAACTGTGGGGCGTACCTTCCTACACCGAAGACCATATCAAGACGCGCTTCCTCAACGAGCGAACTCTGATCGTCAACGACCCGGCCCTGATCAAGTACGTGCTCGTCGATAATGCGAAGAATTATCGCATGGGTACGATACGCCAGCTGATCCTGCGTCCGATCCTGCGCGACGGCCTGCTTACCGCCGAGGGACAGACATGGCGCCGTTCGCGCAAGGCCATGGCACCGGTTTTCACGCCACGGCACATCAGCGGCTTCTCCCGGACGATGCTTTCCGTCACGGAGGCGTTCTGCGAACGCTACCAGGGGAATGGTGAAGTTCGCGAGATCAGTCATGACATGACCGAACTGACGTATGAAATCCTGGCTGAAACATTGTTCTCCGGCGATTCGGTGGGCGATGGCGGCAACTTTGCCGACGACGTCGAGAAACTGCTCGACACGATGGGCCGCGTTGATCCGCTCGATCTCCTCAAGGCGCCGTCCTTCGTGCCGCGCATATTCCGCCTGAGGGGGAAGTCGGTTCTTGCAAAGTTCCGCAAGATGGTGGGCGACCTGGCGCGCGAGCGCCGCGAACTGATGAAGTCCGACCCGGCAAGCGTGCCGGAGGACTTCCTTACCCTCCTGTTGAAGACGGAAGGGCCGGACGGCCTGACCGCGCGGGAAATCGAGGACAACATCATCACGATCATCGGTGCTGGTCACGAGACCACTGCGCGGGCGCTGGGGTGGACCCTGTTCTGTCTCGCCAATGCGCCAGGCGAGCGCGCAATCGTCGAGGAGGAGATCGACGCCTTCTACGCCCGGGGCGAACTGCCATCGCCTGAAAACTGGCTGGACGAATTGCCGAAGACCCGGGCCGTCTTCGAGGAAGCGATGCGGCTCTATCCGCCCGCGCCCTCGATCAATCGCGCCGCCATTGAGGATGACAGGTTTGGCGACGTGGTGATCGAGAAGGACCTGACAATTCTGATCATGCCGTGGACCCTCCACCGGCATCGCAAGTTGTGGGATGAGCCGGACGCCTTCATTCCGTCGCGCTTCTGGCCGGAAAACCGCGAGAGCATGCATCGCTTCCAGTACCTGCCCTTCGGTGCCGGTCCACGCATCTGCATCGGTGCAACCTTTGCCCTTCAGGAGGCAGTCATAGCACTTGCCGTGCTGCTCTCCCGCTACCGCTTCGACATGGCAGAGGGGGCGGCAGATCCCTGGCCGGTTCAGAAACTCACGACCCAGCCCGTCGGAGGCATCCACATGACGGTGACACGCCGCTAGGATCAGGTGTATTGCCTGCTCCTACCCGGCGGGCAGGAGACGCTAATGATTACCGATATCGAGGATTTCTTCACCAGGGGATGCGGGCGCTGCAACAGGTTTGACACACCGGACTGCTCTGTCCGGCAGTGGAGTGCGGGACTCGAGAGCCTGCGGCGGATATGTCTGGATACGGGGCTGGCCGAGACTGTGAAATGGGCACATCCCTGCTACATGCAAGACGGCCGGAACGTTGCGATCCTGGGAGCCTTTCGCGGAGATTTCCGCCTTTCCTTCTTCAATGCGGCCCTGTTGACCGACCCCCACGGCGTTCTCGAACGGCAGGGACCGAATACCCGCTATCCGGACATGATCCGGTTCACCGCCAATTCTCAGGTTGTGGAGATGGAACCGGTCATCCGCGCTCTACTGGAGGAAGCGAAAAGCCGTGCCAAGGCGGGTGTCAAACCGCCGAAGACAGAGGTCCGCATCGAACTGCCAAGGGAGCTTGAGGAGGCCTTGGCGGCCGATCCCGAGCTTGCCAGGGCATTTCATGACCTGACGCCGGGCCGTCAGAAGAGCTATGTGATCAATCTCAATTCGGCAAGGAAATCCGAGACGCGAATTCTGCGCATCAAGAAGTTTCGCAATCGAATGATAGCAGGCAAGGACGCAACGGAGCGCTGAACCAGCCATGTAGCCGGATTTGGCTCATGCTATTCAGAGCATGCCCTTGCGGGTCAGCGTGTCCAGCGTGTCATCCAGCGTCTTGCGCGCCATGGCGATGAGTTCATCCGCCTCGTCATGGGTGATGGTGAGCGGCGGACAGATGATCAAGCGGTCACGGACTGCGCGCATCACCAGCCCGTTGGCGAAGGAGTGGTCCCGGGCAATCGTGCCCACCGTGCCCTCGTTCTCGAACCGGCGGCTGCGGTTGGCCGGATCGGGCACCAGTTCCAGCGCACCGACAAGACCCTTCATGCGAGCCTCGCCCACGATCGGGTGGTCGCCAAGCTTCTTCCAGCGTTCGCTGAGATAGGGACCAATGTCGTCTGCCACGCGCTCGACCAGTTTCTCGCGCTGAATGATTTCGAGGTTGGCCAGTGCCGCGGCGCAGCTCGCCGGATGGCCCGAATAGGTGTAGCCGTGATAGAACTCGCCACCCACCTCGTGAAAGGCAGCCGCGACCTTGTCGGAGACAGCTACGGCACCAATCGGCAGGTAGCCGGACGAGAGGCCCTTAGCCATCGTCATCAGGTCGGGCTCGGTGCCATATGTTTCGCAGCCGAACCATTTGCCGGTTCGGCCGAAGCCGCAGATCACCTCGTCTGACACGAACAGGATGTCGCGCTCGTCGAGAATGCGCTTCATCTCCGGCCAGTAGGTCTCCGGCGGTATGATCACCCCGCCCGCGCCCTGGATCGGCTCGGCAATGAATGCCGCAACGTTGTCTTCGCCGATTTCATCCAGCAATCGCTCCAGATCGCGCGCTGCATGGATGCCGAATTCCTCCGGCGTCATGTCGGAATCGTCGGCAAACCAGTAGGGCTGCATGATGTGGCGGATATCGCCGATCACGCCGCCCTGGGCATGCATTCCGGCCATTCCTCCAAGCGCGGCACCGGCAACGGTGGAGCCGTGATAGGCATTGACGCGCGAGACGATGATCTTCTTCTCCGGCTTGCCCATGAGCTGCCAGTAGGTGCGTACCATGCGCACGATCGTGTCGTTGCCGTCGGAACCGGACGTCCCGAAGAAAGTCATGTTGAACTGCGGCGGTGTCACCTCCGCAAGCTTCTCCGACAGCTTGATGACCGGCTCGTGCGAGGTCTTGAAGAACGTGTTGTAATAGGAGAGCTCGCTCATCTGGGCGCGCACCGCCTCGACGATTTCCTGACGGCCGTGACCGACATTCATGCACCACAGGCCGGCCATTCCGTCCATGATGCGATTGCCGTCGGAATCCCACATCCACACACCATCGGCACGGGTGATCACCCGGCGCTCGTCGAGACCGAGCGTCTTGTGGTCGGTAAACGGATGAAAATGATGCCGGGCATCCTTTTCGCGAAGATCGGCAGTCGAAAGATTGATGGTCATGATGCGGGACATGTCTTGATTGATAGGAATAGCCAAGCCTGACCACAAAGCACGGCGCGGGGCAAGGGGCGGCTGTACCGATTGTGCCCCGGCTGAATGCGCTGCCGGATCGTTGCTGGTGGCCGGGCAGGATCGCAACTGCCGGGATTGGCGCGGTTTTTCCCCACAAATCGGGCGGGCAGGCCACAAGAGCGCGGCGCAGGCCTTGCAAAAAAGCCCGGATTTGCCCACTTTACGGGTCCCCGCAGTTGCCCGACTGCGGCAATTTCTGCCGGGCATGCTCAGGTGTCCGGCCTTCTTCTCCATGAAGGGCAAGATCATCCGGGAATGGTGTCATGCGTGTAACGATTGAACGATCCAACCTCTTGAAATCCCTCGGCCACGTGCACCGTGTTGTCGAGCGCCGCAATACCATCCCGATATTGTCGAACGTCCTGATTCGCGCCGAAGGCGGCGAACTGCAGCTCAAGGCCACCGACCTTGATCTGGAAATATTCGAACGTGTCCCCGCAATGGTCGAGCAGGCAGGCGGCACCACCGTGCCCGCGCACATGCTTCACGATATCGTACGCAAGCTGCCCGATGGCTCCGAAGTCATGATCGCCTCATCCGAGGATGGCAATTCGATCAAGGTGACGGCCGGCCGCTCCCGGTTTACGCTTCAAAGCCTGCCGGACACGGATTTCCCGGATATCACCGCCGGTGAGTTCACCCACACCTTCCGGCTCCCGGCATCGGCTCTCAAGGGGTTGATCGACCATACCCAGTTTGCCATTTCGACCGAGGAAACGCGTTACTATCTGAACGGCATCTATTTCCACACGGTAGAGGACGACGGCAGCCTGATGCTGCGTGCCGTCGCCACTGACGGGCACCGCCTGGCGCGCGCCCAGGTCGAAGCGCCATCCGGCTCTGAAGGCATGCCCGGCATCATCGTGCCGCGCAAGGCCGTGGGAGAGATACAGAAGCTCGTGGAAGATCCGGACGCTACCGTTTCAATCGAGGTGTCGGAAACCAAGATCCGCCTCACCGTCGGAGATGTCATTTTGACCTCCAAGCTGATCGACGGCACCTTCCCCGACTACAATCGCGTCATACCGACCGGCAACGACAAGGAACTGCGGATGGACCGGCAATCCTTCTCCGCAGCCGTCGACCGTGTTTCCACGATTTCCTCCGAGCGCGGCCGCGCGGTTAAGCTGTCGCTGACCGATGGCCAGATGGAGCTTTCCGTCTCCAACCCGGAATCGGGCAGCGCCAACGAGGAACTGGCAGTTGGCTACGATGCGGAACCGCTCGAGATCGGCTTCAACTCGCGCTATCTGCTTGATATTTCGGGCCAGCTTTCCGGCGAGGAAGCGATCTTCATGCTTTCCGATCCGGGTTCGCCCACCCTCATTCGCGACACCTCAGGCTCCGGAGCGCTGTTTGTTCTGATGCCGATGCGCGTCTGACAATATCTGTCGGGCAGGCCGGTCAGGCGGCAGGGTTTTCCTTCTGCGGCGAATATCGGTAATTTCGATCCGGCCGGAACTGATTCCGGCCGGTTTTTGCTGCAATTGTCCAGGTCATGAACGAAGTTTCGCAACCCCTCAGGTCGAGTTTGACGCCGGTATTCGTGCGGGAACTCAAGCTTGCCGGTTTCCGGAACTATTCCTCGCTGAGGCTCGATCTGGACGAACGCCACGTCGTGCTGACCGGCGAGAATGGCTCGGGCAAGACGAACCTGATGGAGGCGGTGTCTTTTCTGTCGCCGGGGCGCGGCCTGCGCCGCGCGGCCTATGAAAAGGTCGGTCTGGCAAGCGGCTCGGGAGCCTGGTCGGTGTTCGCCGAACTGGAGGGTGCAGCCGGGCCCGTGGCCATCGGCACCGGACTGCTGGAATCGGCAGCCGGCGTCGAAACCCAGCGCCGCGTACGCATCAATGGCGCACCGGCAAAGGTTTCAGACGAACTTCTGGAGCATTCCCGTATCGTGTGGCTGACGCCGGCAATGGATGGCCTGTTCACGGGCCCTGCTTCGGAGCGCCGCAAGTTTCTCGACCGTCTGGTTCTTGCCATCAATCCGGCGCACGGGCGCAACGTTGCCGATTTCGAAAAGGCAATGCGCATGCGCAACCGGCTCTTGTCCGAAGACATGCCGGATCCCCGCTGGCTGGATGCGGTGGAAGTGCAGATGGCCGAAGCGGCAACGGCAATTGCCGCCGCGCGCAGCGAACTCGTTTCGCTGGTTTCCGGCATGATCATCGCCAATCACGATCCCGCTTCACCGTTCCCGGATGCGCTCCTTTCGCTTGAAGGAGTTCTTGAGCAAGGTCATGGAGACCTGCCGGCAAGCGACCAGGAGGCCGAATATGCAGCGCGCCTGCGCTCGGCGCGCATGATGGACAAGGGGGCAGGCCGGACCCTGGAGGGCCCGCACCGGTCGGACCTCAAGGTTTTTCACCGGCCCAAGAACATGGCGGCGGACCTGTGCTCCACCGGTGAGCAGAAGGCGCTCCTCGTCGGCATCATCCTTGCCCATGCCCGCCTTACCGGTTCGATGAACGGTTTTCCGCCGATCCTGCTGCTGGACGAGATTGCCGCTCACCTGGACAGCTTCCGCCGCGCTGCGCTGTTCGACATGATCGACGATCTGGGCTGCCAGGCCTTCATGACCGGCACGGACATGCAGCTGTTCGAGGCGGTGGGTGCGCGTGGAAATTTCTTTACCGTCGACGCGGGTTCGGTCAAAAGGGCTGCATGAAAGCGGAGTGTAATCCATGACCGGAACGGATCCTCTCACTGGCGAGGAACTTGAGCGTTATGCGCGCCACATCGTGCTTGCTGAAATCGGTGGCCCGGGACAGCAGAAGCTGAAATCGGCACGTGTGCTGGTTGTCGGCGCGGGCGGTCTTGGCGCACCGGTTCTCCAGTATCTTGCCGCTGCCGGTGTCGGAACCATCGGTATTGTCGACGACGACACCGTCGCGCTGTCCAACCTGCAGCGTCAGGTCATCCATGACACCGACCGCGTTGGCGAGAGCAAGGTGGTTTCGGCGGCCTCGTCGCTTGTTCGCATCAATCCGCATGTGCGGGTGATCGGTCACGAGGAGCGGCTGAATGCCGGCAATGCCGAGGAACTGATATCGGGCTACGATCTGGTCGCCGACGGCTGTGACAATTTCGAGACCCGTTATGTTCTTGCCGATGCCTGCGAGAAGCTTGAGAAGACCCTCGTTACAGCCGCTGTCGGGCGTTTTGACGGGACGCTGACCACGCTGAAGCCGCACCAGAGCGGTGCCGATGGCCAAAGACTGCCGCGCTATCGCGATATCTTTCCCTCTCCACCGCCGGCGGGCACGGTCCCGGCTTGCGCAGAGGCGGGCATTCTCGGCGCACTGACCGGGGTGCTCGGATCCATGCAGGCGCTCGAAGTCATCAAGGAGATCACCGGCACCGGCGAAAGCCTGGCAGGCCGTCTGATCATGTATGACGCGATGGCGGCCCGTTTCGAAACCATCCGCTACCGGCGCCAAGGGAACTGATGCGGTCATGCCCATCGAGATCGAGCTGCGGCAACTGACGCCTGCGCAAACCGACTGGCAGCGGGTTCTGGATCTGGTTCTTGCCTCCTTCGCCTACATGGACGGAGTCATTGATCCACCCTCGTCCGCCCTGCGTCTGACGGTCGAAAACCTGAAGCAAAAGGCGCAGGCGGAAATCGCCTTCGGCGCATTCGAAGATGGCAGGCTCGTTGGTTGCATATTCTGCGATCCGCGAAGCGACTGTCTGTATGTTGGCAAACTCGCAATCGATCCTGCCATGCAAGGCAAGGGCATCGGCGGCCTGCTGCTACAGGAAGCGGAACGGTTGGCCCGCGAAATGGGGCTTGGTGTACTCGAACTGCAAACCCGCGTCGAACTCGTGCGTAATCACGCCTACTTCGCGCGGCACGGTTTCGCGAAGACGGGCGAGGATTCCCATGCCGGATACGACCGGCCTACCTCGATCACGATGCGCAAGCCCGTCGCCTGATGCGGATATCACGGTTTCCCGGTCTGAGCGGAACCGGCGGATTATCCTTCCGCAAGTGCGGCCATGATGCGTGCCCAGCTCCGCGAACCCTTGTGGAAGCTTGAAAGCTCGTACTTCTCGTTCGGCGAATGGATGCGATCATCATCAAGTGCGAAGCCAACCAGGAGGCTTTCCATGCCGAGCAGTTTCTGGAAGTGGCCAACCACTGGGATCGAGCCGCCCATGGCGGTGAGCGCGGTATCGCGGCCCCATTCGTCCTTAAGAGCCCTTGATGCGGTCAGCAGCTCCGGCATGGTGTAGTCGAGCTGAATGGCACCGCTGCTGCCATGTTCCTCGAACGTTGCCTTGCAGTCTGCGGGCAGCCGGTCCTTGATGTGTTTTTCCAAAGCCTTTCGCAGCTTTTTCGGATCCTGCGTTCCAACCAGGCGGAAGGATATCTTGGCGCTTGCCTCGGCGGGGATGACGGTCTTGAAACCCTCGCCGGTATAGCCGCCTGAAATGCCGTTGACTTCGCAGGTTGGCCTGGCCCAGATCATCTCCAGAACCGATTTTCCCTGTTCGCCCGCCGGTATCTTCAAGCCTATGCTGCCCAGGAATTCCTTTTCCGAGAAGCCCAGTCCTTCCCATTGCTTGAGGATTTTTGCCGGAACCTTCGATACGCCGTCATAAAAGCCCTCGATTGCCACCTTGCCCTTCTTGTCGTGCAGGGAGGAGAGAATATCCGCGAGGACATGGATCGGATTGCGTGCAGCCGAACCGTACATGCCAGAATGCAGGTCACGGCTCGCTGCGTGGATGGTGACCTCCGTGCCGACAAGGCCGCGTAACGAAGTGGCGATTGCCGGCGTCTTGCGGTCCCACATGCCGGTGTCGCATACCAGCGCGATATCTGCC
>JACKJU010000011.1 GCA_020637805.1 Nitratireductor sp.
CTAAGAATGATGCGAATGCGGCATTATAAATAACTCCACCTGCTTGAGACAGATCAAGGTTGGAGTTTCTTATAATTCGCATTCTTGCATCATGTTTTTCGCCAGATCAGCAGCCATCTCGAAAGCGGAGCTATTATTTCGCCTATTTGGCAATACGGTCGAATTCAAGCTCATTGTTGCGATGAAAACGGTGATGGCTGCCATATTTGCTTTTCACTTTCTTGTCGCCTTGCCGATTTCGCCTGCGCAATCCGAAATGCTAGATGCCTTCAACGAGGCCACGATTTCCACCCGCAAAATTGTACTTGAGGAAGTCGAGAAGCTCATTCCCAAGCACAATGTGAAAATTGGAGTCATCGGATCCTCGGTCAAGGGTGGTAGCTACCTAGACCCCATGTTGCAGTCGGTCACGAACTATTCCGATGTCGACATGACGATGATCATTTCCAATGTCGATGACGAAGAGGAGTTGTTCCGCCGCTGGATGGGTTTCCGGGACGAACTGAAACGCAATGTCGCCAATCGCCTTGATGCCCTGCAAAAGAGCGGTGCGCTGAAATCGGCGCATGGTGCAAATCTGGCAGATGACTTCGGTAGCCGGGTGATGAACAGCATCAATGTCTATCCACCGGACCAGCTGGTCGATGACGTCGAGAACAGCAGTGAATATGTCAAGAAACTCGAACGCCTGTTCAAGGAGTATGACGATCCGAAGAACTTTCACCATGTGAATCTCGGAGCGGAAGATTTCGATGCGGTTGTCGGCGGTACAAGCGCCAAGGCCTTCCGCAAGCATTACGAGGCAGGCAGCGGCGTTGTCTTCGAGATGTATGATGGAAAAGTCATTCACGGATTTCACGATCTGCAGGAGGTTTCAAAATTCACATCCGAGGGGGTGGCGGGAATATCCGGGCAGTTCGTGAAAAAGAGCCGCCAGGCACTTCAGACTGGTGAGGATGCTGCCAAGGACCTCTCGAAAAACATGAAGCGGCTCAACCAGTATCTTCGCAAGGCCAAGAGCATGGCGGGTGTTGATGCCGCCTCGATTGCCAATCTCGAAATCGACGATCTGCTGCGCAAGCTCGATGGCTATGTCAGCAGGTCCGGGAACGATCTGGAGAAGGGCGCAAGGAAATGGCTAAAAGCGCATGGCGATGAGATAAACCACGCGTTGTTGAAAGCCGATATCGAGGCAAGAGCCTGCCGGGCGATTGCGGAAACTGCCGATGAAACACAGCGGGCGATGCTGCGCAAGCTCGTTTCCTCCTCCAAGTGGAAGCGCTTCAAGAACCAGCTTTCACGTCACTACCGTGATTTCGCAGACGCCGTCCCGCTTGGCACGATCACTAAGGGAATGACCGCACTGGCGGTCAGCGCGGAATATCTTCGCATTCGTGACATCTACGCAGAACGCGGTTTTAATGCCGCTTTCGGTGAACTGCTGCTGGAAGGAATGTTCGCCGGATTGCCCCAAAGCCTGTTCAAAATGGCATTCGAAATCGCCATGGAGGAGGCCAAGGGGTTTGGCTATCAGTTGGCGGTATCGCGTCAGGGATGCGAGGATTTCCTGGCTGGTATTGTCAGCATCATGGGTGCTGAGAAATTCCAGAAGGGATATGAGCTGGAAGAGTTTGCAAGGTACTTCATTCATGAGGATGAAGCGGCAGAAAAACTCGATGCGCTGGCCAGCGGGGCTGCGACACGTTCGGATGTGGAGACTAATACTGCAATCAAGGAGATGGAAGCGGGCAAGAAGGTGGCGCTTCTCGAAAAATGCCAGAAGCCGATTATGACCGGCTGGCGGGCGACCCGCCAGCAATGGTTCTTCGAGGCAGCTACCAATGCAAATGAATTGCGGAGCTTAATCGAGGCATTGAACCTGACTCTTGAGATTACGGGCGAAACCACCGATGCAAGCGGCAAGCGCAATGTCGAGATTGCCGTCAGAACGGCCGGTGATGCAAAGGCGATCCATGAGAAATTTGTACTGCTGAAGAACCAGATTGCGCGTCTTGGCGGCAAGGATGGTATCGGCTCGCTCGACGTGATGCAGCATTTCCAGTGGATGCTGGATGGCAGGAACATTTCGCCAGATGGTTGGCCTGGAGGCGAGAAGGAATCGCTGACACTGCTCGATTTCAACGGCGACAGCCTTTTTGGTACAGGAAGGACGGCAAGTGTCGCGATCTCCAATAATAAATCACACGAACTTGCCCTGAACTATCGGGTGGTATTCAAGCCGGAAGGTTCGATAGCACCGGAAATCATGGCGGACTGGAAACGGCTTTGGGGCGGTATCAAGAAAAAGGCGGTAATGCCGCTTGATCCGGCACTGAAACCGATCGAGATCGCAGGTCCGGCAGAGGTCACAGAGGGTGAGCGGGCGGGATTCAATATCACCGGCACTGGCGAACTGGACAAGAACTCAAGACTCGCATGGTACGTCATTCGCGATGACGGGCGTGAGGAGGCAGGAGAAGGCAGGTCGGCCGAAATCGAATTCGGTTCAGCTGGACGGGCAACTGTCGGTGTCGGAGTAAGGAGCGAAGGAGCAGGAACCGGTGGACGGGCGGAAAAACAGGTAAACGTTTTCCAGCCAGCCAGACTTTCCCTTCGCCTGACGGACAGCAAGGACGGGAAACCCATCGTCCATGCGGATGTTTTCCTACAAGGCAAATACAAGGGTGGACGAAACTACCGGCTGAAAGAGACGGATGAACTGACTGCCGGCCTTTCGATCATACCGGGCCCCTATGACTACAGGGTCAAGGCGAAAGGTTATGAAGAGGTCATCGGCACGACTAATTTTGGTTATTCCGATACGGTGCTCGAACTTGAACTGGATGCCGCTGATGAAGAGCCGGAAGAGGAAACAAAGACCGGCGATACCGGAAAGATCGATCCGGCGGCAGCCTACATCGGCCTCTCGCTCGACCATGACGAACTCATTCTCGAACCTGGCAAACAGGGCTACATCGTCGCCACGGCATCGGTCTCCAGCCTGCCGAAATTCAAACTGGTCGATGTCACCTCCGAAGTTGAATGGGAAAGCGACGACCCTGCGATCGCCACCGTCAATGCAGGGGTCGTTAAGGCAGGCAACCAGACAGGCGAAACCTTCCTGACGGCACGTTTCACTTCGCCGGATGTAGCGGCATCATTTTCCCGGACAATCCGGATTTCGGTAAAGGACCTGTCTGCCAATCCGCCCGAGGCGAGTTTTGCAGTTTCACCGGAAGCTCGGACCTATCGCCCCGGACAGAACTTGACATTCAAGCAGACGTTGCAGCCACCAACGGACGATTTCGAATTTCACTGGTATCTGAATGGTGAGGATTTCAGCGGACCGGAAATCTCCTACACATTCCCCGAAGAGGATAAGTACACGGTGACGCTCATCGTGACCTCGAAGGCTTCGGGACGCGAGCAGCGTTTTTCGCGCTCGATCGAGGTGACCGAAGAACCGCTACCGGATATCGGCATTTCTGCCTCGTCGGATCCGCCATATCAGGCTCCGGCCAATATCAGCTTTTCTGCCACCGGCGACGATCTACCGGACAATGCACAGTACCGGTGGATGCTCGACGGCAGTATGCTGCCGGCCGCAGGCCGGACAACTGCCAGCCAGGCACTGGTAGCCGGATCGCATATGGTCCTGCTTTCGGTCCTGACTGTTGAAGACGAGTATCGCGCCGAACTGAAGATCGAGGTCGGCGGTTCGGAAGACGGCGATGGCAACACCGCCAGACCGGATGCCAGATGGCGCAACCGGTTTGCAGCCAGCGAACCTGATGCGAGTGGCTGGGTCGAAATCAGCTCCCAATACTGGATTGGAGGCGACGGTAGATGGTCGGATTTGCGGGTAGACAATAGGATCGAAGTCGAGGGCAAAGCGCATCTGGTAACCGGTGAACAGGATGCCGGGTTCAATACCGGGTTCCTGCTTTACGTTCCGAAGGGCAGGAACGAACTTCGTTATTCCGTCCATGATTACAACTACGAAACGCACCGGATGGGAACGGTCTATTCCGGCAATGTACCGCTTCATGGCCGCGATATCGATCCGTCATCGGTGAAGATAAATTCGGTTCATTCTCGTGCCATGGAATTCGAATGGCGTTCGATGACAGGCGATCTCGGACTGCTGCGATTGTACAAGGTTCCGGCCGCGGGCTTTGTAACCGGCGGTCTTGAGGAGATTGATTTCATCGAGGGCGACAAGGATGGCGGAGACGGTATCAATCTTGGCAACAAGAACTGGAACTTCGACGAACAGGATAGCGCAGGAAAGGTTCAGGACCAGGCGGAATTCGATCCGGGACGGAAATATGAAGGTCTTCCGCAGAAGCTCATGTGGAGCGCTGCCGGGCGAGCGGGCTTACATCTATGTCGGCATGGATGGGTTGAACCCATGTGAAGATGAAGATTACGGGGTTCCAGCGATTTCGGCTATGTCGATTACAAGGGTATTTCCACGATACCCGCGGCAAGGATGTTGGCTATCTCGATTATGCCATGCCGATGGGGGTTAGAATTAACCTGATCCGGTGGTCCCGATACGAGATCGAGGAGATCATCGGGGACTCGGTCCGATTCATTGTCAGGTGCAGAATTCTACGTCGAGGAGAGGGTCAATCGCGACGAGGACAGCACTTGGTCAAGAGATACTGACAGATCAGGTGTCAGCCAGGACGGAACGCGACTGCCGTTGCAACTGGTCGGTCTCGACAAATTGCGCAGGGGTGATCCGCAAATCGTTGAGCTTTACTGGAAGCCGGCGGAAAAATTCTTCCTGCAAACAGCCTGCAGCTTCGAGATCAGGAAGCGGTGCCGGCACTTGGGGCGAACGCTGGATACTGGTTTCCAAAAGCTATTCCGATGTCAGCCTGGTCGGAACCGGAGTAGGGCCTGCAGTCGCCTACAAGGAGGCAGAAGGCCGCTGGCGCATCAAGCTTTTCGAATACCGGACAGGAAAGGTTCTCAGAGATTATACCCGCAACCAGCCTATGCGGATCGGTCATGGCGGCCAATACGGCGTCTATGTGTTTGTCGGCGAAAACAATGACCGGTTTTTCGCGGTGGATATCTACAACAACCGGATGCGGGAGTACGACCCGAAGACAAGGGAGTATATCGATTGACCGGTAAGCACGGATTTCTCAAAACGCTCGCACTTTTCCTTTTGATAGCCGGAACTTCCCAACTGGTGCAGGCGCAGACATCGAATTCACGCGGTGACGAGATCAGATCGGCGCTCAATCTGGCTGCTGGAGACCTTTCATGGGCTGGCGAAGTGGAAGCTGTGCCGTTGGCATCCGATGCGGTTTCATACATCATTCGCGAGCCGGTCGGCATGATTGCGATAACCGAATACCAGACGGATGCCGCCGCTGAAGCGGCATTCGAGGCAGGGCTCGACAGCGAAACCGAGTTTCATGGCAATCGTGCAAGCGGCGGTTTGGACAGCGCAACGATGAGCTGGCTGTCCGGCAGGCTTGTGCTTTCGGTGGCCTCCGGCGCGGGGGATCGGACGACTTGGCGGAGCTCTGCACAGCGCTACCGCCGATGGCGATCTCGCTTCGCAACCGGATGAAAATCGCCTCTCCGAAGACGAGGGCAGAACGAAGGCAGACGGCACCAAGGTCAGCGAAACCGCAGACACGGGCTGACAAGAGACGGGCAAGACAGCGGCTGTTGGTTCATCTGCAGTCACGATCACCGCCAGGGCGAAACGGAACTGATGGCGACTGGAAGGTGACGGTCGATGATCCGGAACGCCTGCCTGGATGTATCCGGGATATGACGATCCGGCTGGCAGAATGCCGCTGCTGGACCAACGAAACCTGCTGCCCGACCGCATTGCCGGAATGAAGACACGGGCGCAAGCTGGATCTGGCATCAGGATGATCCGGATCAGGTCTTCTTCGCCGCGAATCGACATGCAGTACCATCCGCTTGCTGCGATCCTGCGTATCACCGCGGACAATGAATATGCTGTTTATCTCAATGGCGGCATGATTGGCGAGGATACGGGTGACAGCGCATCTGTCTGGAACAGGGCCGAATCTTACGACATTGCGCCCTATCTGAGATGCAAAAAACGTGATCGCGATCGTTGCCCGCGACTATGGCGGCGGCTCGATTGCTCCTTGATGTTAACTTTGCGGCCTTCAACGCTGCCCGGCCAGGCGAATGGTGGCACCAGACCGACAGGCCAGCTGGCGTGGCCGTTACCGGTCGATACCAGTGTGAATGGTGCCTCCTATCCGTCGGGTGGGCCTGATAATCGACAACGGACGGATCACCGGCACGTCCGTCGAATGGGCTGTTGCCCGGTCCGCGTATCGACCCGCTTGCCGCTTCGTTTCCGGAAACAGGTCATGATTGAACGTGATTGCAGCAGGCGGCGACATGTCGGGCCGTGCAAGCAGACATATGACAGCTCGATCATGAATGGCCGCTTGGAAGGGACATTACCGGCACCCGTGATTGGCGCCGCACAAGCTGGGTATTGTCTCTTGATAATCTGATGACGCAACCATCAGGGCAATCGGCTAGCACCCATCCGCCCGTCCGCCACCGCGGCAAAAGCAACCGGGCGCCATCGCATCAGCACGCTCAAAAGCGCAGCGTCGCTTGTTGACGAGGGCAAGCGATTGTTTCTCACGGGCGCATACCCTTGCCGACAACGGAATGCGTCAGGATGCCTTTGCTAAGTACTTGCCCTGTTCCAGCAGGCGGAAATGGGATCGGCAGAGGCGATCTACATGATCAGTTACCTGTGAGGTTGGATCAGGCGTTCACAGGACAATGACATTGCCGCTTCCCATTACGAGGAAGCTACCGCAGCGGTTATGCGGAAGCCTATCCAGTTGATGCTCATCAAAACCAGTTGCGCCGTTACGAACAGGCTGCAGGCACCTTCTTCAGCTACTACAAGGCGTTCCGCAACAGGCTGAACAGAGCTTTGCCGATTATGCCTACAGCCCGCAGGTATTGCAGGCGATCCGGTCGAATTAGCGCGCGGGGTACTACCGTGGAGGATTGACGGCATCATCGGTGAACCCGGAAGCGATACGGCAATATGTAAGAAGACCGGGTTCTGATGAACTGATCCATTCGGATGATGGTTGCTCAGAGCAATTTCACCTACTCCGGTGCAGCCGGCTGGGCAACAGAAATATTATACACCAGCCAAAGGGTACGGCCAGAGCGATCGGCGCATCGATGCCCGTGCCGATAAATTCTGAACTCCGCCAGCAGAGTTATCTTCGTCGACCAATTGAGGACACGGCCGCTGGTTTCCTGCAAGATCCAGGAAACCGGATAGCGCAGATCAACTGGAACGCCACGCAATTTGCCGGTGCGTGGCGTGCGGACTACGATGTCGGATGTGGTGATGGCTGCTCGAAAACCGCAATGAATTATCGCGTCGTCGATTGGAATCGGACCAACCGATGTTATTGGTACTGGGTGGATACCTACCGGCTGCCTGAGCGCTTCTTCTTTCCCGGTTGAACATTTGCGTGGTCTTTCACAGATTGAGCTACCGGCCGGGATATCGGTGGGGATGCCGCATGGCTGTTTCTTTGCCTATATCCGATGGCGGATTTGCCTGTAGAGACGGTTCCGCGATATTCCTGCTGTTGAGTTCTATCGCACTTCCTTCTGCGACCTTTTCCATGCGGGCGCGGACATGACCTCTCCCGGACATCGGCCTCCGATCTCACATCACCCAGCTGGGACGGTTGCCGGTTTTTCCTGATCGACGTTTCTCCGAACGCCTGTTTGGCATCAAGCATGCGTCACCGATCCGCTGGCCGCAGACGTCATCGCGGTCATATTCATTTGCGGCAGCTTTGCTGGCGCTGTTCCATCGACAGACCGGAGGCCAGGCAAGGGCAGACGAGAACGGACTTGATCAGGGTTCGGTTCCGTTCAAGTCTCCTGGGAAGCATCGTTTCAGTAGCCACAACGCCAACATGTGCTGGTCGGGCGTGTCGATTTCTAATCCCGCACGGCCGCGTACAAATATTGTCGTCTCGCTGCGCAATGGCGGTAGGAAATATTCGATCCGGTTCCAGGCGGCCAGAAATTCTCTGATTGCGACTGCGCGATGCCAAACAGTCCCTGCTGAACGATATCGAAGAAGAATGGGAATAGATTGCCGTGTCCATATCGGTTTTGCCAAGATTGGTTTCGCTCCTCCTGGCTCTGCAGTGCGGCCATTGCGGTTATGCGCCAACTGAACCACTCGTCTAGCGAGCCGTCAGGCTGGATGGAGATGAGGGCGCGTGGATCGCCGAAATGCGCGGGACCGAGTTACGCACTTATCAGAAAATCATCGAATGTTTCTGCCCAAACCTGGCCTTGAACTGGAACTCGTAAACCGTTCGGCGGCATGATCAACGTGGATGAAAAATCCCGGCTTGCCACTGGCGGCGGGCAGTACAGCGTAAAATTTTCCGACTGTTTTCACCCGCGGGAATACAGTTGCCAATGAAGAATACGCTGAATTCGCCGCCTTTTTCTATCTAAGAGTTACCGTACGCGAAGTCTTGGCGACCAAATGAGATAGATTGCCAGGGTAGTGAGGATGAAAGCGCAATGCCAGTATTTCACCGCATCGCCAATAGAGGTTTAACAAGGAACCTTCGTGAGATCGGTTTGCAAATGTAGAGTTGCCCGGGTCTCAATCATGATTTTTTGGTTCATCCAAACGACGGTAGGCTACAATTGCCTCTCTTCGCTCTTCTGGGCCTTTGGCTTGTTCAAATTAGTGGCAGCTATTTTGGCCGTGAGGACTGATTAGGAATGTCCAAATTGACAGCGTAATGCTGACATCGAAAGCAGGCAGTGTCCGCAAAGGGCCGTTTCTACCGCCAAGTTTCCCAAACATTGGTCGAGATGCCTTCCAAAGGGCATCCTCGATATCCTGGATCAGCGATTGGTCGACAGTTCTACGAATAAGGTGGACTTCTACTGCTACGGTGTTTTCTGCATCTGGGCACCACAGTTTCATTTTCAGGGCATAAGTGCCCTCTGCACATGTGTGCAAATGTTGCTGAAGCCTCTGTATGATTTTCCGGGAGCTTCCAACATAGAGGACAGTGCTGCTGTCGACATTGTTGTTTCGTGCGAGAGCGGGGCCGTTCGGTTGTTTGTAGTCCATATACGCTTGGCTAAGCAGGTCCGCCCCGGCCTGGTTGTCCACAGTGATCCGGTAAATTGCAGTGGCGTCAGTCTCTTGGCCGAGTAACGGTGCAATCCAATTGGATATCGCTTCAGGCGCCAATCCTTTTTTGATCTCCCCGAAACTGAAATCCTTCTGAATTACATCAGCAAACTGTCCATCATTTATGGCGGCATCAATTGCGTCAGCCCGTTCGCGAAGGTCATCGCGAGCATTTTGCAAAACTTCAGTACTTATCATGAAACCAATTGCCTCTCTCACGCATGAGCATTTTATCCCCCCCTTGCATTCGCTGCCGAAACACCCCATAAATCGCGGCATGCGCAACGTTAGCCCTTGCACGTCTGTTTTTGCCCCGTCTGCCGCTCCTGCTGGCAGGCTTCTTGCGCTTGCCCTCCTTCTTAGCGGCGGCTGCCGGGCCTGAACAGAGGGCGTCCGGCAGTCGAGACTGCCGGTTTTTCCGGTCCGCCCCCTGATCCCTTCACAAGCAGTTTGAATTCGAGCCGCGAGCGGCTAAAAGGTGCGTCAAACGCCCTTGCCCAGTCCGGCGAACGCAAGAGATTACATCATGACCGACCATTCGATGCCCATCGCATCCGCGAAATACGAACCCTATGCACAGGTGCCGCTGACCGACCGCACCTGGCCCTCCAAAACCATCACCGAACCGCCGATCTGGTGTTCGGTCGACCTGCGCGACGGCAACCAGGCGCTGATCGACCCGATGGGGCAGGACCGCAAGGAACGCATGTTCCGGCTGTTGCTGGACATGGGGTTCAAGGAAATCGAGATCGGCTTTCCCTCCGCCTCGCAGACCGATTTCGACTTCGCGCGCTGGTGCGTGGAGCAGGGGCCGGACGGCAAGGGCACGCCCGAGGATGTTTCGCTGCAGGTGCTGGTGCAGTGCCGCCCGGAACTGATCACCCGCACCTTCGAGGCGCTGGAGGGCGCGAACCGGCCCATCGTGCATTTCTACAATTCCACCTCCGAACTGCAGCGCCGCGTGGTGTTCGGCATGGACCGCCCCGGCATCAAGAAGATAGCGACCGACGCGGCCAAGATGATCCGCGACATGGCGGAAGCAGCCATTGCCAAGCGGGGGGGTGGCGGCTACCGCTTCCAGTATTCGCCGGAGAGCTTTACCGGCACGGAACTGGATTTCGCGCTGGAGGTCTGCAATGCGGTGACCGAGATCATCCAGCCGACGCCGGACAACAAGCTGATCATCAACCTGCCGGCGACGGTGGAAATGTCGACGCCCAACATCTATGCCGACCAGATCGAGTGGATGTGCCGCAACCTGGACAACCGCGAGAACATCATCGTCTCGCTGCATCCGCACAACGACCGGGGCACCGGCGTGGCGGCAACCGAGCTGGGCCTGATGGCGGGCGCGGACCGAGTGGAGGGCACGCTGTTCGGCAATGGCGAGCGCACCGGCAACGTGGATATCGTCAACCTGGCGCTGAACATGTTCACGCAGGGCGTGGACCCGAAACTGGACTGTTCCGACATTCCGCGCATGCGCGATGTCTATGAATATTCCAACCAGCTGCGCATTCCCGAGCGCCACCCATACGTGGGCGAACTGGTCTACACCGCGTTTTCCGGCTCGCACCAGGATGCCATCAACAAGGGCATGAAGGCGATCCGCAAGGCCAACAAGCCGAACTGGGAAGTGCCTTACCTGCCGATCGACCCGCAGGATGTGGGCCGCTCCTACGAGGCGATCATCCGCATCAACTCGCAGTCGGGCAAGGGCGGCATCGCCTATATCCTGCAGGAGGACTACGGGCTGAACCTGCCGCGCAACCTGCAGGTGGAGTTCCGCTCGGTCATCCAGGACATCACCGACCAGGAAGGCAAGGAACTGCCGCCGGCACGCATCTACGACGAGTTCCTGAAAACATATGTTACGCAGCCGGGTGCACGGCTGGAATTCGTCGACCACACCACGGTACCGAAAGGCGCGGGCGCGGGCGGTGTGCGCTCCATGACCGCCGAGATCATCGACAATGGCCGCAAGGTGACCATCGAGGGCGAGGGCAACGGGCCGATCGACAGCTTCATCAACGCGCTGTCGAAGCATACCGGCATGGACATGAGCGTGCTCGACTATTCCGAGCACTCGCTGCACCAGGGCTCGAATGCGGCAGCCATCTGCTACATGGAAGTGGATGCGGGCGGCAAGCGCGAGTTCGGCGTCGGCATCAATACCAACATCGTCACCGCCTCGCTGCTCGCCGTTCTGGCGGCGGCCAACCGGGCGTTGCAGAGCCGCGACGCCTGATTTGGCCGGGGCAGGGGCTGTGGCTGATTCAGGGGCCGTGTCTGGTGCAGTATCCGGTGCCGAGTGCAGGCTGAATTACGAGCGGCATGCTGCCGGTGAGGTTCAGCCGCAGGGAATGGCGGACGCGCTTCCGCTTGTTCTCCTGCACGGCATTGGCGGCACCAGTGCTGCCTGGCAGCCGGTCACCGACCTCATCGATGCAGATCGCGAAATCCTTGCCTTCGATCTGCCGGGCCATGGCGAAAGCCCGCTGGATGCGGCGCGCGGCATGGCCTCGCAGACGGCTGACGGCATTTTCGACTGTCTGGATGCGGCAGAGATCGGGCGCGTGCATGTCTGCGGGCATTCGCTGGGCGGGGCGGTGGCCTGTGTCATGGCGCTCAAGCAGCCCGAACGCGTGGCTAGCCTGACCCTGCTGGCGCCTGGCGGCTTCGGCAGGGCGCTCAACGCGGCGGCACTTGAAGGTTTCGTGTCTGCAAAGACTGATGCCGAACTGGCAACGGCTCTCGGGCCGTTTTTCGGTCCCGGATTCGAACCTTCAGCGGAAATGCTGGCAGGTCTTGCCCGGCAGCGGGCGAAACCCGGCAGCACCGCGCGGCTGCGCGAATGCGTGGAGATGGTGGCCGCTGCCAATGCGCGCAGCAGCCTGCCGCTCGACGAACTGGCAGCGACGGGCATTCCCGTTGCGGTGATGTGGGGTGCCCGCGACATCATCACCCCCTATGAGCAATCCTTCGGTCTGCCGGATGCCTTCGAGGTCTGGCGCTACGAGAGCGCCGGGCACATGCTGATCGACGAAATTCCGGGCGAGGTGGCGACTGTTCTGGCGCGCCAGATATCGAACGTGTCCGGCATGACGGACCCTATTTCAGATCTATGACCGTTGCGCCGCTCGCCTGCGCCAACTGGCCGGGCGTGGTGGGGAACACGGCGTTGGGCGTGCCCGCCGCTGCCCAGATCACCTCGTGATCCATCAGGTCGCGGTCCATCCAGGTGGCAAGCGCCGTGTCGTGGCCGAAGGGCGGTATGCCGCCGATGGCGAAGCCGGTGACCTTGCGCACGGCGTCCGCGTCGGCACGCTTGACCTTGCGCCCGGTATGGGCGCGGACGGTCTTTTCGTTCAGGCGGTTGGTGCCGGATACGAGAAACATCAGTGGATCGCCGGTTTCCGCATCCTCGAAGACCAGCGACTTGACGATCTGCCCAACCGTCACTTTGCATGCCGCTGCGGCATCTTCGGCGGTTCGCGTGCTGTCCGGCATGATGCTGATTTCAATGGCAAATCCACGCTCTTGGGCACGCGCGGCGAGCTTGCGGCTTGCCTGGGGAAGTTCGCTTTCGGTCATGTTCTGCCATCCGTTGCGCTTGTCCGGCAATGGGCGTCGGGTGCAATTGAGGTTGCAAATCCGCCTGTTTTGCAAGACATTGTTAACCTTGTTGAACAGCTCGGACACAGGGACCGGAGAACCATTCCGGAAGCAAGGCATGGCTGAAAAGGAACTGGATGTAAAGCAGCTGGAGGCAAAGGTTCACGACCTTGCCGAAGCCATGGACCGGGTGCGCGAGAACAGGGCCCAGCAGGACGACGTCGTCGTCGACATGAAGCAGGCAGCCCACCAGCGCCTGGAGCTCCTGGCGCGTGATCTGCAGCCGGTGTTCAAGGCGTTGCCGGACGATAACGATCAATTCGAATTCGCGCTGACCAATGGCGAGCCGCCGCGGCTGTGGGTCGACATGACATCGCATGTGCGCATGGGCCGCGACCGCATGCTCTACGAATTCGTCAAGGATACGCGCATGGGGCGCACGCTGCTTGCCAAGACGACCGACCGCCAGAAGATGGCGAAGATCGTCACGAACTACGTGGCCGAGCGCGTGCTTGAACGTGAGCGCGTGATCGAGGGCGAATGGGTTGCGATGCGCAACTACGATTTCGATGCCGAAGGCGAGGGGCAGGGTGAAGAAGCCGCCAGCGCGCCGAACAAGGCATCCGGTTCCGGCTGGGCCATGTTCGGCTGGTTCCTGACCGGCATTCTCGCAGGCGGGCTGGCATTGCTGGCCTGGGCCTGGTTCGGCGACATTCCGGCCTTTCTGAACAGCATTCGCTGAGCCTTGGCGGGCCGCCCATTCGATCCGTTCTAGAGATCCTCGCGGCTGATGAGGGCGAAGCCTTCCTGTGCGCCAGCTTTCAGGCCGTGGCGCTCCAGAACGATATTCCAGCCTGATCCGTTTCCGTTGCCGTTGCTGCCGTGGTTGAGGTTGCGCGAAATCTTGAACAGGTTGACGCCCGCCGGCGGCTTGCTGTGTCCGGGCCATTGATAGGCGGCGGGTACGCAGACAACCGGCACCTCGCCATTGGCACCTGGTATGTGCGACAGGGTGGAAAAGTGGGTGTGGCCGTGCAGGATGAGTTCGGCACCGCCGAGTGCGACCGCTTCCATGAACCGCTTCAGCCCGATCAGCCGCTTGTGGCGCGAGGTGGCGCCGGGAAAGGGCGGGTGGTGGATCATCACAATGCGGCAATTGCCCTTTGCGCCCTCGCTTTCCAGCATTTTCTGAAGGCGCCTTGCCTGGCCTTTCTTGAAGTAGCCGGTGGCAAGAAAGGGGGCTGATGCACGGGCCGAGTTGCAGCCGATGAGCGCGATGCCGTCGCCGCGATGGCGCAGTATGGGATAGTCGTCGGAGTCGTCGACCTCGTTCCCGTCGTCACCGGTCACCCAGGGCTGCCAGGCTGCAAAGGCCTTTTCGCGCGCTCCGGGCACATAGGCATCGTGATTGCCGAGAACCACAGTGGCTTTTTCGGGTGGGGCAAGTTCCTCCAGCCAGGCGGCAGCGTTGCCGATTTCCAGTTCCAGTCCAAGGTTGATCAGGTCGCCCGTTACCGCGACATGGTCGCCATTTAGGCCGGGCAGGTAGGCAAGCAGGCGCTTGGTGATGTCCGGCATGTCAGCGCGGACACGGTTGCGGTGCCAGTTGATGTAGCCGGTAATGCGCTTGGAAAAGAGTTGCGAGCGGCGTATCTCTGGCAGGGGACCCAGATGAGGGTCGGATATGTGGATCAATCGGAACATGGCTCTAGGTCATGAACTCACAAGCAGGATCGAAATGGCGCTGAAACCGCAAGGATATGCGAGGAAATGGCCGCAGGATGGGCTGGTGGCCCATTCAAGGCCTTTGACGTGGCAGGCCGCAGCGGTTTCACCGTCTGAAAGATATGACCGATTTTCCCCGCCACCTTGTTGCAATCCCTTGCAAACCGGACGGTTTCCCGCGGGCTTGCGCCTCGTATCGGAAAAAATCGCTTCATACCATACCGACCCTGTTTGCGAGTTCATGACCTACGTCGCATACGGGAAATACCTGCCGGGAGCAACGCCAGTCTCCCGCGGCGTTTCTTCTTCGAGCAAGCTTGCATGCAAGGGAAAACGTCAATGAGCGAAGGCAGTTCCACGCGCCGGGCGCGCCTGCGCCACCAGCTATTCCACTTGTACTTCCTGGCCAGGCGGCCGATGACGCTTGGCGTACGGGTGGGCATTTTCGATGATGAGGGCAGGGTGCTGCTTGTCCGCCACACCTATGTGGAAGGCTGGTACATGCCGGGAGGCGGTGTCGAAACCGGCGAAACTGTGGAGATGGCCGCGCGCAAGGAAGTTCACGAGGAAGCGCGGATCGAGGCCGGGGAACTGGCGCTTGTCGGGGTCTACAAGAACGAACGTTCGTCGCGCCGCGACCACGTGGTGCTCTATGCCTGCCGCGACTGGCAAAATGCAGGCGAGTTCGTGCCGAATGGCGAGATCGCCGGGATCGGTTTCTTTCCTCTGGATGCCCTGCCGCAGGATACCTCGCCCTCCACGCGCGAACGCCTTGCCGACGCGGTTCAGGGCAGGCAATTGTCAGCCTACTGGTAGCAGCCGGCCGCTTCATCGTCGCATCACAACCACGATGCCGCCTGCAGCCGGTCAGTGCAGAAGGATTTCGCCGTCGAGCGCGCGCCACTCGGAAGCCGAGATAAGCTTCTTGTGGGTGTAGCGCACCGAATGCAAGGCGCCATCGAGTTCGCGTTTCCAGAAATCCAGGAAACCCAGAAGAACCGGGAATTTCGGTGCCAGATCATACTCCTGCCAGACATAGGTCTGGAGCATGGAGGGATGGTCAGGGAGCCGGTAGAGGATTTCGGCGGTGGTCAGGCCATACCCTTTCAATTGAAGTTCGAGTTCGTTTCGCATTCGTTCCCCTCGGTTCAAGTCACTTTCATGCTGCCATGGATCGGACCGGCTCAATGACGTATTCGCTGTTGCGTTTTCCCTTCCTGTTCGTCCGGATCCGAAACCACACGGGTGTTGATGCCCGCACAAGAATCGTGCCGTGATTTGTTGTCAGTGTCCACGAGAAAGTACAATTTTAGTGTATTAAAACAGATTGTTAGCAGCACTCTCTGGTGAGTGCCAAAATTTTTATGCGGCCTCTTGAACGCCAATGTTCGCGCAACCAAATCAATCCGCGCGATGCCTGAAAGGGTCGCTAGCGGGAGATTCCCCGAAGGCGTGACGCCGCGATTTGGGGGCCCGGAAACACGCAACTTGAAACTTGTTTGTCCAGGAGGAAAACACATGAAGTTTCGTCCATTGCATGACCGCATACTTGTCCGCCGCATCGAGGCCGAGGAGAAGACGGCTGGCGGCATCATCATCCCCGATACCGCAAAGGAAAAGCCGATGGAGGGCGAGGTCATCGCCACCGGTCCGGGCGCTCGCGACGAGCGCGGCGAACTGGTCGCTTTTGATGTCCAGCCTGGCGATCGCATTCTGTTCGGCAAATGGTCGGGCACGGAGATCCGCCTCGACGGCGAAGATCTTCTTATCATGAAGGAAGCCGATGTGCTGGGCGTGATCGACCAGACCGCGGAAGTCAGGAAGGCCGCCTGAAGGGGCCTTGGCGAACCAATCAGTCAAGAAGCTGCCTATTGAAGGAGTAATGAAATGGCTGCAAAAGACGTGAAATTCAGTGTGGATGCCCGTGAGCGCATGCTGCGCGGCGTCAACACGCTTGCAGACGCCGTGAAAGTGACGCTTGGCCCGAAAGGCCGCAATGTCGTCATCGACAGGTCGTTTGGCGCACCGCGCATCACCAAGGACGGCGTGTCCGTTGCCAAGGACATCGAACTGGAAGACAAGTTCGAGAACATGGGCGCACAAATGCTGCGCGAAGTTGCTTCCAAGACCAATGATCTTGCCGGTGACGGCACGACGACCGCCACCGTTCTTGCACAGGCGATTGTTCAGGAAGGTGCAAAGGCAGTCGCTGCCGGGATGAATCCGATGGACCTGAAGCGCGGCGTTGATCAGGCGGTCAGTGCCATCGTGGCGGAACTCAAGGCCAGGGCGAAGAAGGTCTCCAAGAACGCCGAAATCGCACAGGTCGGCACGATTTCCGCCAATGGCGATGCCGAGATCGGCAAGTTCCTTGCCGAGGCCATGGAAAAGGTTGGCAACGAGGGCGTGATCACCGTCGAGGAAGCCAAGACCGCAGAGACCGAGCTTGAGGTTGTCGAGGGCATGCAGTTCGACCGCGGTTATCTCTCTCCCTACTTCATCACCAACCAGGAAAAGATGCGTGTCGAGCTTGAGGACCCCTATGTCCTCATCCACGAGAAGAAGCTGTCAAACCTTCAGGCCATGCTTCCCGTGCTGGAAAGTGTGGTGCAGAGCGGCAAACCGCTTCTGATCATTGCCGAGGATGTCGAAGGCGAAGCGCTCGCCACCCTGGTGGTCAACAAGCTGCGCGGCGGCCTGAAGGTTGCAGCCGTCAAGGCTCCCGGTTTCGGCGATCGCCGCAAGGCAATGCTGCAGGACATTGCCGTCCTGACCGGCGGCACGGCGATTTCCGAGGATCTCGGCATCAAGCTCGAAAACGTAACCCTCGAAATGCTTGGCCGGGCCAGGAAAGTTGTCATCGACAAGGAAAACACCACGGTGGTCGATGGTGCCGGCAACAAGAACGAGATCGAAGCCCGTATCAAGCAGATCAAGGCGCAGATCGAGGAAACGACCTCCGACTACGACCGTGAAAAGCTGCAGGAGCGGCTGGCAAAGCTCGCCGGCGGCGTTGCGGTAATCCGCGTGGGCGGCGCCACCGAGGTCGAAGTCAAGGAGAAGAAGGACCGTGTGGACGATGCATTGCATGCAACGCGGGCGGCAGTTGAAGAGGGCGTTCTGCCCGGAGGCGGCGTCGCCCTGTTGCGTGCAGCCTCGGTGCTCGAAAGCCTGAAGGGCAGCAATCCCGACCAGGATCACGGCATTGCAATCGTTCGCCGCGCCATCGAGGCTCCGGTGCGCCAGATCGCGATCAATGCGGGTGCGGAAGGCTCGATCATTGTCGGGCGGCTTCGCGAATCCGCTGACTTCGGCCATGGCTGGAATGCCCAGACCGGCGAATATGGCGACCTCTACGAGATGGGCGTAATCGACCCTGCCAAGGTCGTTCGCACCGCATTGCAGGATGCGTCGTCGGTGGCGGGACTGCTGATCACCACCGAAGCGATGATCGCCGAGAAGCCGAAGAAGGATTCCGCACCTGCAATGCCGGCAGGCGGCATGGACTTCTAGAGCAATTTCGATTTTGACGAAATCGTAAAAATCGAAATGCGTAAATGAATTCAGCTGCTTGCGAAGGCTATCTGTTTGCACCTAAAGGTGAAACAGTCTAGTCCAGTCCAGGCTGACATCTTGAACAAATCGCCCGCGGGAATTTGTTCCCGCGGGCTTTCAGTTTCGAGATTCTCTCGCTCAGCAGGGATTGGCCGCGCGGCCGTCAAGAGTGCCTTGCAGCCGGGGAAGCTGCCTGGCGACCAGCAGCGCATGCCGGTCCTTGCGGAAAAGGGGGGCTACTTTATCAGCCGAACGGTTGTCGAGTCGGTGCCGCAATAGCCGGTGAGCTTGTAGTGGATATCAGGAAGGCCGCCGCCGCCGTCTTCCCAGGCCTGACTGGAAGTCTCGTCGCACTTGGCAAAATCGAAGATGTTGAGCACGGTGCCCTTGGCGACGGACCTTCCATCGATCGTGAACCGGTCGGAAGTCCCGGGATCGTCGGAACGCAGAACCGTGGGGCACCCGGCGCACCACTTGTCGAATTCGTATGCGGTGGGGCCTATGGTCATTTCCATATAGGCCGTCTCATAGTCGCCAAGGTCGACGATGCCGCTCGGATTGGCCTTGACGGTGCCCTTGGAGGGCGGCTTTGCCGCCGATACGGCGTAGTGCACGTTTGCGACTTCCTCCGGCGTCGATGAACCACGCCGGATGACCATGAGACGCACCGTCTTTTCCCACCAGCCCTGGGCGTCGGTGGCCTGGAATTTCACGGATTTCAGCTTCTTGGCATAGACTGCGGCGCCTTCTACGCCGAGTTGCATGGGTCCCTTCAGGAAAACGCCGGATATGAACATCGGAGTTTCGGCCGCCGCCGTGCCCGAAATGGTGCCGCTGTCCTTGATCCTGAATTTCGCCTTCGCATCGGCGACTTAGCCGCCCTCGTTCGCGATCAGCGCCTTGAAGTACTTTTTGGCTGCTTTCCTCTTTTCGCTGTCGGAACCGTTGTACTCAGCGCCTGCCAGAACGGCCGCATCCAGGGTGTCCTGGAGTTTGGTGGCGGAGTTCTGGTGGATGGCGTAGTCGACAGCGGCGCCCGCAGCCAGGAAGAGCGGCAGCGCACCGGCGGCCAGCAGTATCGCGAAATTTCCGGACTTGTCCTTGCAAAAGCGGGAGAACACCGCTCGCACGTCATTTGTGCGTCCGTTGAGCCTGAGCGGGCCGAACTGCATCTTGCCTCCGAAATGCCGAGTGGAATGCCGGGGGGATTTCCGGCGCATCTTGAACGGAATATCGCACGGAATCCTTGCAGCCCGGTAAACGGCCCATGGCGTAACGCAGCGGCAGGCGCAACGCTTCCTTAACAATGAAGCGCCTTCAAAACGCGATGAAGAAGTGCCTGGCGCAGCCTTTCTTCCAGCCGTCCGGCTTTCCAGTTGGCCCGCGGCGTCGTATCCGGAAAATGGGTGATGGGCGACGACGCCGCGATCCCGTCTGCTTACGCCGCCTCTTGGCGGTTTTCCCGATCGTGCGGCAGGGCATAGTCTATCTCGGGACCTGCCGGAACGATGCGCGTCGGATTGATCGTCGGGTGGCTCTGGTAATAGTGGTTCTTGATGTGATGGATGTCGACGGTCTGGGCCACGCCTGCAAGCTGATAGAGTTCGCGGGTGTAGTTGATCAGGTTCGGGTAGTCGGCCAGGCGCTGCCTGTTGCACTTGAAATGGCCGACATAGACCGGGTCGAACCGGACCAGTGTCGTGAACAGGCGCCAGTCGGCCTCGGTGATGGTTTCACCCGTCAGATAGCGGTTTCGCGACAGGATTTCCTCCAGCCAGTCCAGCGAGGCGAAGAGTTCGTTGAAGGCGTCCTCATATGCGGATTGGGAGGTTGCGAAGCCGGCCTTGTAGACGCCGTTGTTCACGGTGTCGTAGACGCGCTCGTTTATGCGGTCGATCTCGTCGCGCAATTCCTGGGGATAGAAATCGCCCGGCGTCGCGCCAACTTCGTCGAAGGCCGAGTTGAACATGCGAATGATCTCGGAGGATTCGTTCGAGACAATGGTGTTGTTCTGCTTGTCCCACAGGACCGGGACGGTAACGCGGCCCGAATACTCGGGATCTGCCTCAAGGTAGACCTCGTAGAGCTTGTCCTTGCCGAACAGGTGGTCGACGGTCGCCCCGTCTTCATCGCGGAACTCCCAGCCGTTCTCGCCCATGAACCAGTGGACAATCGAAACGTCGATCATGTCCTCCAGTCCCTTGAGCTTGCGGAAGACCAGGGCACGGCATGCCCAGGGGCAGGCGAGGGATACATAGAGGTGGTAGCGGCCCGGTTCGGCTTTGAACCCTGCCTTGCCGGACGGGCCGGCACTGCCGTCAGCGGTGATCCAGTTGCGGAACTGGGACTGCGACCGTTCGAACTTGCCGCCGGTCTTCGAGGTGTCGTACCACTTGTCAGTCCATTTTCCGTCCACCAACATTCCCATGCCTGATCCTTTCGTTTCCGATTTCTTGTGCCTTTTACATCGGTATTGGCGCGAAAAAGAAAAGACCGCTGAGGCGAACGCTGTGTTCAATTCAGCCGGTTTCAGTCATTTTCCAGTGCGGAAAATGCGAATTGAGCCGCACTTTTCGCGGTATGACCCGGCATTGCGGCCACGAAATTCTTCCGGCCACCAAATTTTTCTGGATTGTGGCGGGGACATCTGTTAGCGGAAACGCCTCCATTCAAACATGGAGCGCATATTCGAACATGGAGCAATGGCGTGAGCGCGATGCTGCGACGACGACAGGAAAGACAGGCTTCGGCATACCAGCCGATGGCCCTTCCTTTCGCGCCGGCATGCCAGACCGCCTGATGATCGGGTGCCGGTAACAGCCGCCCCTGAATTTGCAATTCAGAGGCATGAGAATACCTAGGCACTTGTTCCATGAACGATACACTCAAACTCCTCACCATCATCATCCGGCCGGAAAACTCGGCCGACGACGACACGATTGAAGCGCTTGCAGAGGCTGCTTTCGGGCCGGGAAGGTTTGCCCGCGCGGCATTCCGGCTGCGCGAGGGCGTGGAGGCAGAGGATTCGCTGTCCTTCGTCGCCACCGACGGTGAGAAGATCATCGGTTCCGTGCGGCAGACCAAGATCCTGATCGGCGGCAGGGTGGCGCTGGTTCTCGGGCCCCTGATCACCGATCCTTCACTCAGGAACCTGGGTATCGGCCGTGAACTGATGAACCGCGCGCTCCTCGAAGCCCAGCGGGAGGGCTACGAATATGTGCTGCTGGTGGGCGACGAACCCTATTACGGGAAGTTCGGTTTCGAGCGGGTGAAGCCCGGCAGCGTAACACTGCCCGGTCCTGCCGATCCGATGCGGATACTGGGTTGCGAACTGGTGCCGGGCGCTGCTGCGCGCTACAGCGGGCCTGCGACTCGGTTCAACGAGGAAGCAATCGGTAAGTCGCTCCCGCTGGTGTGAAGCTTTCTAACGTCCTTCGCGGGTCCATGCGGCGGCGAAGGCGAAGAGCAGCAGGGCAAGGCCCAGGAAGCCTGCAAACAGGCTTATCCTGTCGACGCCTTTCAGCACGCTCGCACCGGTGTTGTTGAAGCCGATCCAGCCATTGCCGCTGGCGCTGCTGCCGGGCCGCACAGGCAGGATGCGCGGCACGTCAGCGCCGTTCTCACCGACGCGGGCAATCGATCCGCCATTGGTTTCCAGAACCGGCAGAAGCAATGCGCTCGTGCTGGTAACCTCGGCAAATTCACGCGGATTGGGCGGGCCAACCTGAACAAGAGCGGATAAGTCGCCGTTCGAAAGCTGGTAGAGGCCGATCTCGTCCACCTCCAGGCGTCCGGTGAATATCCCGTCGGAAGACCGGGTGAGCTGCACCGTCGAGCCGGACCCGGTGGGTCCCTGGACAAGGACCTCGCCTGGATCGTCACCCAGTGTCTGGCGGGTGATGTTGATGGTGCCGCCCGCACTGTCTGCCGTGAGGCGCTCTTCTTCCAGTTCGGGTTCGGCCATCAGCCAATGGGCGATGCGGCGCAGCAATTGCACATGCGGGCCGCCACCCTCGAAACCGCGCGCCCAAAGCCAAGCCTGGTCGGAAAGCAGGAGCGCCATGCGTCCCTTGTCGAAGCGTTCAAGCGCGAGCAGGGGTTTCTTGTCGGGTGTTTCCATGACCACTTCGCCAGTGGCGGACTGAACGTCGATGGAACGGAACCAGCGGCCCCACTGGGGTTCCTGCCCGGGTGCCGAAGGGCTGCCGTCCAATCCCCGCGTCACGGGGTGGCGCATGCCGATGTCGGATATCTGCGGCTTGAAGGGAACTTCGGTCGAAGTGCCGCTGGGCATCGCGGAAAGAACGTCCTGCAGGGGCGTGCCGGCTATCGAGCCTTCGGACGCGTACTCCGAACCCGATGCCACGAGCACCGCGCCGCCATCGCGCACATAGCGGGCGATGTTGTCGAAGTAGAGCACGGGCAGCACGCCGCGCCGCGAATAGCGGTCGAAGATGATGAGGTCGAACTCGTCGATCTTCTCGACAAACAATTCGCGGGTGGGGAAGGCGATCAGCGAAAGCTGGCTAATCGGCGTGCCATCCTGTTTTTCCGGCGGACGCAGGATGGTGAAATGCACGAGATCGACGCTTGCATCGGACTTGAGCAAATTGCGCCAGGTGCGCTCACCGGCATGCGGCTCGCCGGAGACCAGCAGTACCCGAAGGTTCTCGCGAATGCCGTTCAGCGTCGTGAAAACCCGGTTGTTGGCGTCGGTGATTTCATCGGGGTGTGTCTCCACCCTCAATTCGATGATGTTCTTGCCGCCGTGGCGCACCTCGTCGGCATAGATTCCGGTGTCGCCAGGAGCAACCTCCTCGGCGGTCACGAGCTCGCCGTCGATGTAGATCGAAACAGCAACGGTCTCTCCAGCAGTAAAGCCTTCCTCCAGCACCCGGTAGCTGATTTCGTAGGGCTCGCCGACCACGCCATAGCGCGGTGCCTTGGTGATGACGATGCGGCGGTCCTTCTCGTTCTCGCGCCCGGTGATCAGCGCGTGGACGGGAGCGGAAATGCCGATGGAAGACAGGCTCTCCGGCACGTCGTGAACCCGGCCGTCGGTAATCATGACCGCACCTGCAAGCCTGTCGGCTGCCACGTCCTTGAGGCCGGACTGCAACGCGCGGAAGAGCGCGGTGGAAACGTCTGTCGTGGTCGATACCTGGTCGCTTGCCGAAATCTCGCGGACTTCGAATTCATCCATTCCGGCGATGCGCGAGAGAACCGCATCGCGTGCAGCCAGTGTCTGGGCCTCGCGATTTTCCAGCTTCTGGCTGCCGGTCTGGTCGACAACGACCGCGATCACGCTTTTGAGTTTCTCGCGGTCCTCGATGAGGAGCGACGGGTTGGCCAGAGCGAGGGCGAGCGCGGCCCAGGCAAATGTCCGTATCCAGCTTCCGCGGACGCGGCTGAACAGGCCCCAGCAGACAAGTGCCAGGCTCGGCAACAGGATCAGTGCTATGATCCAGAGCGGCAGTTCGGGGGCGAAGGCGATGTTCCAGTTCATCTACTGACCCAGCCTTTCCAGCAGGGCCGGAATATGAACCTGGTCCGCCTTGTAGTTGCCGGTCAGTGCGTACATGGCGATGTTGACGCCGGAGCGGAAGGCGAGCTCACGCTGGCGCGGGTTTGGCGGAACGGTCTGGAACAGGGGACGGAGGTTCTCGTCAACGGCCCAGGCGGCGGCAAAGTCGTTGCTGGTAATGAGGATGGTCGAAACGCCGTCGCCTGCGCGTGCAGGCCGTGCATCGAGTTCATCGCTTGTCGGAAGCTGTTCTACCCAAAGGTCGCCACCGGCGTAGCGGCCCGGGAAACTGTCCAGAAGGTAGAAGGCCTTGGTCAGCACGTGATCGGGCGGAACCGGTTCGAGCGGCGGAATGTCGAGCGTGGCGAGGATCTGCCTGAGCTTAACGTTCTCCGGCGCATTGCTGCCCGGCATCAGGGATGAGATCTGGTTTCGGGTGTCGAAGAGTATGGAGCCACCCTGTTTCATGAAGGCATCGACTCTGGCCATCGTCGCCTCGCCCGGAACGGGGCTGTTGGCATGAATGGGCCAGTAGAGCAGGGGATAGAAGGCAAGTTCATCACTGGCGACATCGACGCCCACCGGGGCGCCCGGTTCGAATGCGGTGCGCGAGGCGATATAGCGGGTCAGACCTTCCAGTCCCAGCTTGCTGACGCGGTCTACCTCGTCGATGCCGGTGATTACATAGGCAAGGTGGGTGGTGAGCGCAGGCTGGTAATCGAGTTCCGGTTTTGGGCTACCGTTTCCGCCTGGGGCGGATTGGGAGAATGCCGTGCCGGGGGCGAGCACAAGCAAACCCGTCAGAAGCACTGCTGCCAGGGCCGTTGCGGTTGCCACGCGGTTGTGGCGAGTGGCACGGCGGAGGCTCGCTGGCGACATCGCGCCAGCAAACCAGAGCACGGCAATACAGTCGGCAAGAAAGAGGAGCGCCGCCAGTGCGATCAGCCATGGCCGGATCTCGGTATTGCCTGCTTCGCCGATCGCGACGCTGCGGGCACCGGCAAAGCTCGCCGTATCGAGCGCCACGAGCGGATCGGCAGAGTTCAGCACGTTTACGGCAACATAGCCGTTCTCCGTGCCGTACAGGCCTGCTGGCGTCTGCACGGTGGCGACAGGCGTGGTGCCGGCGGCCACTTCGAGGGGTTTCAACCCGGCAGGTGGCGGTACAAGCGTTCCCGAACCGTCGAGGATTTCCATGGGGGGCAGGCTTATGGATTCGTTCAACTCGCTGTTGGAAAGCGTGGAGCGAGACAGATCGACGATACGGCGCAGCATTTCGACGAAGGTTCCAGACAGGGGAAGATTGGACCAGTTGTTGTCCGAATTGACATGGAAGAGGACAAGCCAGCCATTGCCGCTGCGCCCGGCGGTAACAAGTGGCGTGCCGTCTTCGAGCCGGGCCCATGTGTGCTCGTCGAGATCGCGCGACTGCAGGGCCATGACCTGGCGCGTGATCTGGACTTCCGCAGGCGGTTCGAGACCGAAGAAGGGCGAATTCTGCTCGAATTCCGCCACGCCCTTGGGTTCCTCCCATGACAGCGCGCCACCGATGAAACGGTCGCCCTGCAGGAGACGGACCGGCAGAAGCGCGTCCTCGGGATTGGCGGCCAGCCTTGGGCCGGCGAAGCGGATCAGCATTCCGCCCTTGGCGAGCCAATCCTGCAATTGCGCAGTGGTGTCCTCCGGCAGGTTGCCGACGTCGGCCATGATGATCGCTGAGACGTTCTGGTTGATCAGGCCGGTAACCGCTTCCTCGATATTGGCGGTGTCCGCGTCGCGGATATCCGAGAAGGGCGAAAGCGCGCGCTCGATGTAATAGAGCGGCGACAGAAGCGGCTGGGTGACATCGGCGCTCTGGCCGGAGACCAGACCCACGATGCGGCGGCGGTTGGAATCGTCCAGCAACTGCACGGCTCCCGGATTGCGCATGCCCTCGATTGAAACACTTGCGATCTGGTTTCTGAGTTCGAGCGGCTCGGTGAAGTTGAATTCCGCTGATTTTTCGCCATCCGGCACCACTACGGAGGTGCGGGCGACAGGCAGTCCCTTCTGGTCGCGTCCGGTGAGCGAGAAGGGCGTGCTTTCGCCTGCCTGTGGCAGAAGAACCGTTCCACGCATGCCCTCGGGTGCATTGGCTAGCGGCGAGAGCGCGGCGAGATCATCGCCCGCCCTTGCAATGGCAACCTTGAGGCCGGAGCCGGACATGAATGCCGCCAGTTCACGGGTTCCAGGATGCTCCAACCCATCGGAGAGAAAGAGGATCTCGCCTGTCTCGCCACTGGCAGCGAGTTCGCGCAGCTTTCTCGCGGTGTCCTCGTGGTCGGGTTCGGCGGCAATGTTTTCATGGCTGTCCAGCACGCGCCGCGCCGCTTCCGGTTCAAGCGTTGGGGCGATGTCCTCGAACGGGCTGGTGGTCCTGACAAGCGAGACGGTTCGCGAGGCACTTGCCGCTTCGTCCAGTGCATCGCCTGCGAGCGCGCGCATGTCGGCCCAGTCATTGCCGGATGCCCAGCCGTCATCGATCACCAGGATGAGATTGCCATCTCCGTTGAGCACGGCCTCGCGCGGGTTCCAGACGGGACCTGCCATGGCGAGAATTGCCAGCGCGGCCATGAGAAGCCGCAGCGCGGTAAGCCACCACGGACTGCGCGCAGGCGTTTCCTCGCGCTTGACCAGGCGCCGCAGGATGGCAAGTGGCGGAAACACTTCCTCGCGCGGTTTCGGCGGTGTGAGGCGAAGCAGGAACCAGATTGCCGGAAGCAGAACGAGCGCCGAAAGCACGAGGGGGTAGGCGAAGACGAGTGGAAGTCCAAGCATCATCGTCCTCCCGTGCCAAAGCCCGGATCATGGCTCATGGCCATGTGAAGGGCGACAAGTGCCTGCGAGGCAAGATGATCGGTGTGGTGGACCGTGTGGCTCCAGCCGATGCGGCGGGCCAGGAGTGAAAGCGATTTCGTGTGGGCTGCAAAGAGCGCGCGATAGTCGTCACGCAATGCCTGGGCGGAACCGGCATTCATGCGCGTGCCCGTTTCGGGATCGCGGAATTCGACCCTGCCGGAATACGGGAAAGCGTCTTCAGCGGGGTCCACCATCTGCACGAGATGGCCGCGAATCTGGCGGTTGGCCAATTGCTTGAGCCGGTCGTGCAGGCCGTCTGCGGCTTCCAGGAAATCGGAAATGAGGATGACATCGGACAGTTCGCGTACGGAAATCGTGTCGGGGAAATCGGTTTGCGGCGGAGCGTGCATCAGCGCGGACCCCAGCCGTTCGGCGGCGTGGCGGTGGGCAATCGGCGGCTGAATGCCAAGCCAGCCGACACGCTCGCCGGAACGCGAGAGAAGTTCGGCCATGGCGAAGGCCAGCACAAGCGCACGCGATTGCTTGGAAACGATTGCGGTTCGCGACTGGTAGAGCATGGACGGGCTTTCGTCGACCCATAGCCACACGGTGTGGGAGGCCTGCCATTCGCGGTCGCGCACATATACATGGTCGTCGCGGGCCGAGCGGCGCCAGTCGATGGCCGCCATGTTCTCGCCGGGGCGGTAGGGGCGGAACTGCCAGAAATTCTCGCCGACACCGCGCCTGCGCCTGCCATGCCAGCCGGCATAGACGTTGTTGGCGACACGCTTTGCCTCGACCAGAAGGTCGGGGATGAGGGCCGCACGGGCGCGCGACCGCGCGAGCAGGCCGCTGCCGATGTCGCGTTCGGTCTGTTCGCCGATTGTGGTGCGTGCCGGTGATTTCAAGCGGTTCCCTCCAGCCGGCCCGGTCAGCCGATACGCTTCATCACGGAGCCGATGACATCATGTACCGTGATGCGCTCGGCGCGCGCTGCGAAGGAAAGCTGCATGCGGTGCTGGAGAACGGGAAGGGCAAGCGCCAGCACATCGTCAACCGATGGTGCAAGGCGGCCATCGAGCAATGCGCGGGCACGGCAGGTCAGCATCAGCGCCTGGCTGGCGCGCGGGCCTGGGCCCCATGAGATGTACTGGTTCATTTCGCTGTCGTCGGCGCCGGGCCTTGCGGAACGCACAAGTTCGAGAATGGCATCGACAACGGAATTTCCGACCGGAATGCGACGCACGAGTTTCTGGAGTTCGATCAGGCGTTTGGAGGTCAGCACGCTCTCCGCCTTTGCTTCCGTGTCGCCGGTCGTCTCCAGAAGGATGCGGCGCTCTGCCTCGAGTTCCGGATAATCCACGTCGATCTGCATGAGGAAGCGGTCCAACTGGGCCTCTGGCAGGGGATAGGTGCCTTCCTGTTCGAGTGGGTTCTGGGTTGCAAGAACGTGGAAGGGGGAGGGCAGATCATGCGGCTTGCCAGCGATGGTGACGTGGTATTCCTGCATCGACTGCAGCAGGGCTGCCTGGGTACGCGGGCTGGCGCGGTTGATCTCGTCTGCCATCAGAAGCTGGGTAAAGACCGGACCCTTGACGAAATGGAAAGATCGTTTGCCTGCTTCGTCTTCCTGAAGGATCTCCGAACCCAGAATATCGGAAGGCATGAGGTCCGGCGTGAACTGGATGCGCTGGCTGTCGAGACCGAGAACCGTTCCAAGCGTGTCGACCAGCTTTGTCTTGGCGAGGCCCGGAAGGCCGACCAGCAGGGCATGACCGCCCGACAGGATCGTGACGAGCGAGCGCTCAACGACGTCCTCCTGGCCGAAGATGACCCTGGCGACCGAATGGCGGGCCTTCAACATCTCGTCCACGGCTTTTTCCGCCTGGTCGACGATTGCCTTTTCCTCGGCCTTGGAAAGCTTGTGGTCAACTGCGCTCATTTAACGTTCCTTGTTACGGCTCTCTGGCAGCCGGGTCCAAATCGAAGATATACAGTGGAGCATGGTATGCCTGATTGCGGCCAATACAAGCCGCGCGCTTGCTAAACATTACGTGATCCCTATTTTCACACCTGAAGATGCCTTCTTCGGCGTCACGCAGGAGAATCGGGTGGCGCAAGGGGTGCAAACCCACCGGCAAGGCAGGGAAATCAACGCGGCAAATGGAAGTCTGACCAGAAATATGGCCGAATCAGGAAGCAGAGCAGGCAAAACGGATGAACGGGCCGATACCGGCGCTTCCAGCGGGCTGGCGGGCCTGCAGGGGCTGATCGAGCGCGCGGGCGAGAAACGGCGCGGGCCTGCTCCGGTAGAGAAATGGGAACCGGACTATTGCGGCGAACTGGACATGGAAATCCGCCGCGACGGCACATGGTTCTACATGGGTACTCCGATTGGCCGCCAGGCGCTGGTGGACCTTTTTGCCACGGTACTGCGCAAGGATGAGGACGGTGAAACCTACCTCGTAACACCTGTCGAGAAGATCAGAATTCGCGTCGAGGACGCGCATTTCATCGCCGTCGAGATGAATGTCACGGGTGAGGGCGATACACAGGTGATGACCTTCAGAACGAATGTGGGAGACGTGATCAAGGCCGGGCCCGAACATCCGCTCACCTTCGTGGCCGAGGGAGACCATGGCGGGGTGAAGCCCTATCTCAGGGTTCGCGGACGCCTTGATGCCCTGCTGGCGCGTTCCGTCATGTACGAACTGGTCGAACATGGCGAGGAAGCCTGGATCGACGGCAAGACGATGTTTGCCGTGCGCAGCAATGGCGTGCTGTTTCCCATCATGCCTGTGGATGAACTGGAAAGACTTGCAGCACAATGAGCGGACTGGATCATCTGCCCGACGAAGCAGAAGCAATTGCCGACTGGGTTTCCGATCTCGACGGGACAGCCTTTCGCAGGCTGGCGGGGGAAACGCTTCTGCCGCGCGGCAGCGAGCTTGACCAGGGCGCTGACGCACATCCTCCGCACGGCGATTTCGCGATGAACCCGGAGTTCAGGGACTGGGTTTTTTCAAGGGCGCAGAAGCCTGCCGCCGTCCTGATACCGGTTATCGAGCGGCCGGGCGACCTTTCGGTCCTGTTGACGCGGCGGACCGAGAAACTCTCGTCCCATTCGGGCCAGGTGGCATTTCCGGGCGGGAAGATCGACCTTGCAGACAAGGATGCCGCGGCAGCGGCGCTGCGTGAAGCCGAAGAAGAGGTGGCTCTGAACCCGGCTCTCGTCGAGGTTCTTGGCCAGTTGCCGCAATATCTGACGGGATCCGGCTACCAGATATCTCCCGTCGTGGCGCTTGTGGATCCCGGCGCCGAGGTGTCGCCCAATCCCGGCGAGGTGGCGGCGATCTTCGAGGTGCCGCTTTCATTTCTGATGGATACGCGCAACCACCGGCGTTCCAGCCGCCAGTTCCAGGGAAAGGAGCGCTTCTTTCTGGAGATGCCCTTTGGCGAACATTACATCTGGGGCGTGACGGCGGGAATTATCCGGCTTATGCATGACCGCATGATCGTGCCTGCTCACAAGTCCTGACAACGGTATCATTCCATGAAACTTCCACGCGCCAATTCCAGGTGGCTTGAAACCGGTAGCCTGCAACGCGTCTTCAATGCACTGGAAACAGCGGGCGGTGAAGTGCGCGTCAATGGCGGCGCGGTACGCAACTCGCTCATGGGAATGAAGGTTTCCGACGTTGACCTGTCGACCACGCTTGTGCCCGCCGACACGATGAAGGCGCTCGAAGCCGCCGGGATCAAGGCTCTGCCAACCGGGTTCGACCACGGCACGGTGACGGCGGTTGCCGATTCCACAGGCTACGAGATCACGACACTGCGCGAGGATGTCGAGACCGATGGCCGCCACGCGGTGGTGGCATTTGGCACGGATTGGGAAGCGGATGCGAAGCGCCGCGACCTGACGATGAACGCGCTTTACTGCTCCAGGGACGGCGAGGTGTTCGATCCGCTTGGCGGGCTTGAGGACCTGAAGTCGAAAACGGTGCGCTTCATCGGTGAGGCCGAGGAACGTATCCGCGAGGACTATCTGCGCATTCTCAGGTTCTTCCGGTTCTTTGCGTGGTATGGCGGCGGGCGTCCCGATCCTGATGGGTTGAAAGCCTGCGCACGCCTGAAGGACGGACTTGGGCAGGTGGCGGTGGAGCGCATCTGGATGGAGATGCGCAAGCTTTTGTCCGCGCCCGATCCGTCGCGCGCGCTCCTTTGGATGCGCACGACCGGGGTTTTGAACATCGTGCTGCCGGAAAGCGAAAAGTGGGGGATCGACCTCATTCCGGCGCTGATAGGATCGGAAGAAAAATACCGCCTCGCACCGGATGCGCTGTTGCGGCTGGAGGCGATGGTGCGGCCACATGGCGAGACCGTAACGCTCATGGCAAGGCGGCTCAGGCTTTCCAATGCCGAGACGCAACGGCTTCAGGGATGGGCCATGTCAGGGACACCCTCTGCCGATACTACGACGGACGAACTGACCGCGTTGCTCTATGCTGGCGACCGGCAGGGTATTGCCGACGCCCTGCGCCTAGAACTGGCGCGCCTTCATGGAAAGGGCGACGAGCAAAGGGATCAGGCCAGGCAAGTTCTCGCGCTGGTCCGCTTCGAAAAGAAATGGAAGCGCCCGGCATTTCCGCTTGCCGGAAAGGACCTTCTCGAAAAGGGCCATGAAGCCGGGCCTGAACTGGGAAAACTGCTCGGCCGCCTTGAGCGCGAATGGATCTCCAGCGGCTTCGCCCTGTCGAAGGACGAACTTCTGACGCGGGCGGAAGAAGCGTAATTTCATCTTCCGCCTGCTGGAATGGTCAGCCCGGCAATCGCGGGCTGCTGCCGTTCATCTTGTCAGGCTGCGTTGGCCTTTGCGTCGCGAATGCGCGCCTTGATCTCACTGACCAGGTTGGGCCGTATTGCATGCTCCTCGTGAGCCATCTTGAGATGTTCGACGGCGCGGCGGACGACTTCCGCCTCGTCCTCTGCTTCCGTGCTCCAGTTGCATCCGGGGACCAGGGTTCCACACTCAAAACGTTTCATGATTTCCTCCTTTGCTCAATTTCCCCTC
This sequence comes from Nitratireductor sp., assembly GCA_020637805.1. GTDB lineage: Bacteria > Pseudomonadota > Alphaproteobacteria > Rhizobiales > Rhizobiaceae > Salaquimonas. The sequence continues at coordinate 31,567 of JACKJU010000011.1, forward strand.
CAATGGCCGCTTATACCATGAAAATGAGGCAAATTTGGCAAGTCGTCCTCAATCTGTGTCCTTGAAGGTGCCAAGTAGGGTCAGCCCGGCCAGCTGGGTTTCGCCTTCCTGCTTTTCGACCGATCTGACCTGAACCGCGAGTTGTTCCTCGAGTGCGGTGGCCAATTCCTGCGAATGGGTGACGATGATGACCTGCGAGTTTTCCGCAGCGATTCCGACAAGCCTGGCGAGCGCGGGCATCAGCGAGGGGTGAAGGCTGTTTTCCGGTTCGTTGAGCACGACTAGACGGGGCAGGTGATAGGAAAGCAGGGCGGCGCAAAGCGCCACGAACTGCAGCGTGCCGTCTGAGAGTTCCTGCTGCGTGAACTGCCGGAATGGCAGGTCCTGCCAAACGACCGAAAAGGATGCCTGTCCCTCGGGAATGGGGATTACCAGGCTCGCCCCATCGAACGCTTCGGAAACGATCCTTCGAATATCCGCCGTGTCCTGCCGAATGTGTTCGAGCGTGGCGAGGACCGCAGCGATATTTCCGCCATCGGGGTCGAGGCGGGTGGCGGTGACAGCCGGGAAGGGGAAGCGCAAGGGAGATTGCGGGTCGGTCCTGAAGGCATGGAAAAACCGCCATTGCAGCATGGTCTCGCGCAATTCTACCACTTCGGGCGCGGCGTCCGAAGTGGCAATGCGTGACAATGCGGTTTCCGATGGAAGCAGGAAATCGTCGAGGTGGTGCTTCTTGCCATCCGAACCTTCGAATTCTACCGAGGGGCCGCGACGCTTCATCAGCGGATAGATGCGTTTGCCGGACAGATGCTCGACGGTTTCTTCCTTGATGAGCGGCTCACCGGGGAAAGCTGCATCGGTAGGGCGGGGATGGCCGACCTCGATGTGATAACGCAAGTCGCCGACCGTCGCGCTGATTTCGATCCTTGCCTTCTCGTGCTTGCGAGCGCCGCCCGCCCACATGGCGGAAGACAGTCCACCCTGCCGGGCGAGCCAGAGCGACAGGTCGCCCGCAGCAGCACGCTGGCAGAATTCAAGTGCGCGGTAGATGTTGGTCTTTCCGGTGCCGTTGGCGCCGCGATAGACCGCTACATGGTCGAGTGGAAGATGAATGTCCCTGAGCGACCTGACACCCTTGACGCGCAGGGATTCGATGCGCCCTGCCATTACGGCCAGCGGACGGTTGGCGGCATGGAGGAGAGAATCGATTCGACATTGCCGCCGGTCTTGAGGCCGAAGATGGTTCCCCGGTCGTAGAGCAGGTTAAACTCCACGTAGCGGCCACGGCGGATGAGCTGTTCCTCGCGCTGGGCCTCCGTCCACTGGGAAGTCATGTTCTTCTTGACCAGCGCGGGATACACCACGTTGAAGGCACGGCCCACGTCGCGGGTGAAGGCGAAGTCGGCCTTCCAGCCACCTTCCTCGTCGCTCGAGTGAAGATAGTCGTAGAAGATGCCGCCGATGCCGCGCATCTCGTTGCGGTGGGGCAGGAAAAAATACTCGTCGCACCATTCCTTGTAGCGGGGATAGTCCGCCACCTTGTGACGCTCGCAGACGAATTTCATCGCCTTGTGGAACATCTGCGTATCGGGGTCATCCTGGGAGCGGCGCTCGCCCAGCATCGGTGTCAGATCGGCACCGCCGCCGAACCACTGGTTGGTCGTGACGACCATGCGCGTATTCATGTGAACCGCAGGCACGTTGGGGTTCCACGGATGGGCGATGAGCGAAATGCCGGAGGCCCAGAATTTCGGGTTCTCCGATGCGCCGGGAATCGTGTTGCGCATTTCCTTGGAGAACTCGCCATGTACCGTGGAGGTGTGCACGCCCACTTTCTCGAACAGGCAGCCGCGCATCATCGACATGGTGCCGCCGCCGCCATCGCCGCCTTCACGCTCCCATTTCTTTCGCTCGAACTTGCCGGGGCCGTAGCCCTCCATCATGCCCGAGAGCTCGGTCTCCAGTTCCTCGAATTTCGCGCAAATCTGGTCGCGCAGTGTCTGGAACCAGGCCTCGGCCTCGGCTTTTTTCTCTTCGATGTCGGCGGGAAGGCCGCCCGGGATGGATGTTTCGGAGGTGTTCATCGGAATGGCCGCAAGCAGGTGAGAAAACGCAAATAAAAAAGCCGGAAAGCCGGCTTCGTTCTCTGGTTGTAACAGTCCGCCTGCGGCGTTGTCCATAGAGGTGCTGGCCTCCAAGGGGATACGGCCTCGCAGGTGGTTGAGACAATGCACCTGCCTCGCAGCGGCTGGTTTGGGCCATTGCCGTTATCGGACGCTTGACATCGGGGAAGGCCGGTGCGTTGATATATGGAGTTGACCGGGCAAGGACGAACGGCATGTCCAGCGGCAATCGACAGTCGCAATACTGGGAGCGCCAGACAGATGCGCTCGAGAACATTCGCGGCAAGCACGCGAAGTGGACGGCAAAACGGCGCAAGGCCGAAGCCGGGGGAGCCTGGAAACGGGTGACCTATACCCTGCCACGCACCGAAGCCCAGAAGAAAGCCCGCGAATTCCTCGAGAAATATCCCAAGGCGGCCTATTGGTCGGAGGTGGAAAGCTGGCGCGAACTGCCAGGCGACATCATCGAGTTCACGATGCGGCGCCTGCCAACTGCTGACTGATTTCAGGCAACAGGAAAAGTGCCGGGAGGAAAAGTGCCGGAAGGAAATGTGCCAGTCTGGCGCAATGCCTCGGCCAGTACGATTGCGCCCGATACAGCCTGGTTGATCGAGCGCGCTTCCTCCACCATCGCGATGCGGATGCGATCATCCGAAGCCGCATGAACAGCGTCCGGCACGCCTGCGGATTCGCGCCCTAGCAAGAGGATGTCGGTGGGCAGGAAGGCAAACTCGTGGTGCAAGGCATTCGCCCTGATCGTCAAGAGAACAAGGCGCCTGGCCTGTTTCTGCCGCCATGTCTCGAACGCCGCGAAATCGGCATGCCGCGTGACCGCAGCAAGCTGGATATAGTCCATTCCCGAGCGCCTTAGCGTCGTGTCGTCATCGCGAAAACCGGCGGGTTCGATGATGTGCAGTTCGGAGCCGAAACAGGCACAAAGCCTAATCAGCGTTCCGGTGTTGCCCGCAATGTCGGGCTGGTAGAGTGCAAGGGCAGGTTTCATCTTCTTTCCCGGCGTTGCTGAATCATTCTTTGGGCTCTTATCCATTCAAATCTCCAATCCACGCCTTGAAGGTTCCGCCGAACCGGCCCATCTTCAACCGGCCAAGCAGATAATCCGAGTCGTTCATTGTCCCGGCATTTTCCCAAAGGGAGCCAGGACAAGGAGTTCCCTACATGCTGTTCCGATTTTTTGAATCCCGGGTCAATCCGTACCCGGACGCCGAGCCGGGCCGCCCGCCCGAGGGGCTGCTTGCATTCTGCTGGCACTACACCAGGCCGGTGGCCGGTTGGGTAATCCTGATGTCGGTGCTGGCCATGATCGGCGCTGCCGGGGAAGTGATGTTGTTCGGGTTCCTGGGGTCGATTGTCGATTGGCTTTCGGGTTCTGCGAGGGAAGGCTTTTTCGCGCGCGAAGGAATGAAGCTGGCCGGGATGGCACTGGTCATCCTGGTCCTGCTGCCGCTCAATTCACTCCTGCATTCGCTCGTCGTTCATCAGACGCTGCTCGGCAATTATCCGATGATCGCGCGCTGGCAGATGCACCGCTACCTGCTCGGCCAGAGCATGAACTTCTTTGCCAACGAGTTCGCCGGGCGCGTGTCGACCAAGGTGATGCAGACCTCGCTCGCGATCCGCGAGGCGGTGATCAAGGTGGCTGACGTCTTCGCCTTCGTTGCGGTCTACTTCATCTCGATGATCGTGCTGGTTTCCAGTTCCGATCTCCTGCTGTCGCTGCCGCTGGTGCTGTGGCTGGTGTTCTATGCCGCAATCATCGCCTATTTCGTGCCGCGCCTGCAGAAGGTCAGCCACGAGCAGGCGAATGCCCGTTCTTCCATGACCGGCCGGATTGTGGATTCCTATGCGAACATCAACACGGTGAAGCTCTTTTCGCACGCTGGACGCGAGGCGGCCTATGCGCGCGAAGGCATGGACGGTTTCCTGGTCACCGTGCACAGGCAGATGCGGCTCGTCACGCTGTTCCAGCAGTTCATCAACTACAACAATGCCATCGTGGTGTTCCTCGTTTCGGCGATGTCGATCTGGCTCTGGCATGGCTCGGCAGTAAGTGTCGGCGCGATTGCCATCGCAATCGGTCTCGCGCTGAGACTCAACGGAATGTCGCAGTGGATCATGTGGGAAGTTTCGGCGCTCTTCGAGAATGTCGGCGTCGTTCACGACGGCATGGAGATGATGATCAAGCACCGCGAGGTTCGCGACCGGGATGGCGCGAGCGTGCTGCAAGTGCCGCGTGGCGAGATCGTCTTTGACGGCATCACCTTCCACTATGGCAAGGGTGGCGGCGTGATCGAGGGCCTTTCGCTCGATATCCGTCCGGGCGAGAAGGTTGGTCTTGTGGGGCGCTCGGGTGCCGGAAAGACGACGCTCGCCAACCTGCTCCTGCGCTTCTACGACCTGGAGGCCGGGCGCATCCTGATCGATGGCGCCGACATTTCAGGTGTCCAGCAGGACTCGTTGCGCGCCAATATCGGCATGGTGACACAAGACACATCGCTATTGCACCGTTCCATCCGCGACAACATTGCCTATGGCAGGCCGGGTGCTACGGACGAAGAGATCATGGCTGCCGCCAGGAAGGCCAGTGCCTGGGAGTTCATCTGCGATCTGACCGATCAGCAGGGGCGCAGGGGGCTTAATGCCCATGTGGGCGAGCGTGGCGTGAAACTCTCGGGCGGCCAGCGCCAGCGCATCGCGATTGCACGGGTGTTCCTCAAGGATGCGCCAATCCTCATTCTCGACGAGGCAACCTCGGCGCTGGATTCGGAAGTAGAGGCTGCCATCCAGGAAAGCCTGTTCAGCCTGATGGAAGGCAAGACGGTCATTGCCATCGCCCACAGGCTTTCAACCATTGCCTCGCTCGACCGGCTGGTCGTGATGGACAAGGGAAAAATCGTGGAGGAGGGCGCCCACGACTCGCTCGTGGCGCGCGGTGGCATATATTCCGAACTGTGGAAGCGGCAATCGGGCGGCTTCCTGTATGTCGACGAGGATGTGGCGGTGGCGGAATGAAGCGCCAGAATGCCAACGGAAGCTGAATGAGCGAAAAGGACCAAACCCGCCGCAGAGGCCTGTGGCACCTGGCGGAAAACCATATCGATCCCTTCATGGAGATCGGCAACGGCGTTTTGCCACGCAGTGCCACGGAGTTCATCCTGTTCTTCGCGCGCAAGGCCACTATGCCGTTCGTTCTGCTGCTTGTCGTCGGCGGACTTGCAGGCCTTGTCGAAGCGGCAACTTATTGGGGGCTTGGCTGGCTGATCGACACGCTGGGCAAGGCAGATCCGCGCACACTGGTAGCCGAGTACTGGCCGCAACTGGCAGGGCTGCTGCTGCTTGTTCTCGTCATCCGCACCCTGGTCACGATAGGGGCGGCGATCATCGAGCAACAGGTTATCGTGCCGCGTTTCTATGCGCTGGTGCGCTGGCAATCCTTCCGGCGGGTGATCGACCAGTCCTATGCCTTCTACACCAACGACTTTGCCGGGCGCATCGCCACCAAGGTCATGCAGAGCGGTGCGGCGACGGGCGACTTCATAGTCTCGATCCTGCAGACGCTGTGGTCATTCGCATCTTTCCTCGTCCTGACGGCTACCATATTGGGTGCACTCGATCCGTGGATGGCGGTCGTCATGGCCGTCTGGGCAATCGCCTATGTGACCATTGCCCGGACGCTGCTGCCGAGGCTGCGCGCGGCGAGCCGCCGGATGGCCGACAAGCGCTCCATCCTCAACGGGCGGATGGTCGACGCCTTCACCAATATCATGGCAGTGAAACTGTTCGATGCCGGCAGGCGCGAACATGGTTTCGTGCGCGAGGGCGTGGAAGAGCTGGTGGATGCTGCAACGCTCCAGACCCGTGCGATCACGGTGGTCCGCGCCGCGGTGGTATCGCTCAACGGCGTGATGGTGGCTGCCATCGGCACGCTCGCAGTTTGGGGCTGGATGCGGGGAACGATTTCCAATGGCGAGATCGCCACCACGATGGGGCTGGTATTCCGGCTCAACCAGATGTCTTCCTGGATGATGTTCAACATCTCCGGCCTGATCCGCAACTATGCGATGGTGCAGGACAGCACCGGCACGATTTCGGTGATGCCCGAAATTACCGACCAGCCGGATGCTGCCGAACTGGAGCGTGTTGGCGGGCACGTGAAGTTCAACGATGTCACCTTCCACTACGGACGCGGGGAAGGGGTGATCGAGGCGTTCAACCTCGAGGTCGCGCCGGGCGAGCATGTCGGACTTGTGGGTCCTTCAGGTGCGGGCAAAACGACGCTCGTCAACCTGCTCCTGCGCCTCTACGACGTGGAGGGCGGCAAGATCACGCTGGACGGGCACGACATAAGGGAGGTTACCCAGGCGTCGTTGCGCGACCAGTTCGGGGTCGTCTCCCAGGACCCCATGCTGATGCACCGGTCGATCCGGGACAACATCGCCTATGGCAGGCCGGATGCCAGCGAGGAGGAAATCGTCGCGGCGGCGAAGAAGGCCAGCGCCCACGATTTCATCATGGGCGTGGCCGACGTGAAGGGCCGAAAGGGGTATGACGCGCATGTGGGCGAACGCGGTGTGAAGCTTTCCGGCGGGCAGCGCCAGCGTATCGCCATTGCGCGCGTGTTCCTGAAGGATGCGCCCGTTCTGGTGCTGGACGAGGCGACCTCGGCGCTCGACTCCGAAATCGAGGCGGCGATCCAGGAAAATCTCTTCAAGCTCATGGAAGGCAAGACCGTTATCGCCATCGCGCACCGGCTTTCGACGATTGCATCGCTCGACAGGCTGGTGGTGATGGACGAGGGCAGGATCGTGGAGACGGGCTCGCATGACGAACTCATGAAGAGCGGCGGGCTCTATGCGCGGCTGTGGGAGCGCCAGACGGGCGGCTTCATCGCGTCTGGCGGAAAAAGCGGAGGGCGGCCTTCCCGCAGCAGGAACGAGGCTGCCGAATAATCGTCCGCGATGTTCGGCGTTGTTGCGACGCAGCATGATTGTTGCAACGCGAAATACTTGTTGAATTGACCAATTGGTCAACAAAGATCATAACCCGCATCGCTCTGGCCGGGGCGCATGCGCGACAGCTCGTGACCAACATGCATGGTGCCGGAGTTCCTGCTGCCCGCTTGGGGCAGCGTATGAGCTGCGATCAAAAACAACATAGGACTGCTGCGGCACCGGGCTTCGGCCCGAGAACATTTTCTGCCGCATTGCAACTTCGCCAATGAAAAACAAAAAAGTGAATGCCGCCCGGCGCTTCGTGCTGGGTGTTGCGCTGCTGCTTGCAGCAATGATAACCGATACCGCGACAAACGCGGACTATGCCCATGCGGGTTCTGCCCGCCTGAACGCGATCACGCGTGTCGTCGGCCTTCATGAGGTCAAGAACCGCAAGACCATCCAGGCGATGGTAGGCGTCAACCCGGCCCGCACGCCCTGGTGCGGAGCGGCGGTAGGGTACGCCGTTCGCAAGACGGGCGGCAAGCCGCCACAGGGCTTCAACAAGGCGATCAGCTGGAAAAGCTGGGGCAAACCGGTGTCGCTGAAGAATGCCCAGGCAGGCGACGTGGTGATCTTCCGTTTCAAGCGTGGCTACCATGTGGCGCTGTTCAAGGGCATGGCCGGCAACGGCAAGGTTGCAGCCTGCGGGGGCAACATGTCCAACCGCTTCAAGTGCTCCAACTACAGCGCTCGCAGCGTGGTCGCCGTCAGGCGCTGATCCGTCAGGCGCCGTTCGATCAGGCACCATACAGTTAGCGGACCCCTTCCATCAATGAGGAACTGGTCCGCGGCGGCTCCGCGACAGGGGCGAATAGCGGAGCCGCCACCTTTTCCCGTCATTGAAGCCTTGTTTCTGCTGCATCAGCTTTCCAGTTCCTCGCGCAGCATTTCCAGTTCCAGCCACTCCTCCTCATGTTTCGCAAGCGTCTTCTCGCGCTCTGAGAGGGCCGTCGCGAATTTTTCGAACTTCTTCGGTTCGCGGGCATAAAGTTGCGGGTCTTCCAGCGCTTTCTTGAGTTTTGCTATCTCGTCTTCGAGCTTGGCTATCTCGGCTGGCAGGGTTTCCAATGCGTGCTTCTGCTTGAAGGAGAGCTTTTCCTTGCGTGACGGCTGGGCAGGTTCGCCCGATGCCGGCTTCGGCTGTTCGGCCTTCGTCGAGGGCACTGCCTCCTTGCGCTTGACGACGCCCGATCCCTTCTGCGCCACCATGTCGGTATAACCGCCGGAATACTGATGCCAGATGCCGTCTCCATCCGAGGCGATGACGCTGGTGCAGACGCGGTCGAGAAAGTCCCTGTCGTGGCTGACTACCAGAGCGGTGCCCGCATAGTCGGCGAGAAACTCCTGCAGCAGGTCGAGCGTTTCCAGGTCCAGATCGTTGGTCGGTTCGTCGAGCACCATGAAATTGGATGGATGGCGCAGGGAGCGCGCAAGCATCAGCCTGCCTCGCTCGCCACCTGAAAGGGTGGTGACCGGCGTGCGTGCCTGTTCCGGCAGGAACAGGAAATCCTTCATGTAGGACTGGACGTGTTTCGAGGTTTCGCCAATGACCACGAGATCGCCTGCGCCGTCGGTCAATGCATCCTTGAGCGTCCATTCGGGCTTCAGCATTTCGCGCTTCTGGTCGATGACCAGCGTCTGAAGGCCAACGCCAAGCTTGATGGTGCCGCTGTCAGGCCGGAGTTTTCCGGTGACCAGGTTGACGAGCGTGGTCTTGCCGGCGCCATTGGGGCCGACAATGCCGACGCGCTCGCCGCGGTTGACGATGGCGGAAAAATCCCTGACCACAACCCTTTCGCCGAATGCCTTCGAAACATGGTCAAGCTTGGCGACGAGCTTGCCGGAGGTCTCGCCCTCAGCGCTGGTCAGGCGGGCGCCGCCTGGAACCTTCTGTTCGCCCGCCTTCTGCTTGCGCAGTTCGGCGAGTTCGCGCACGCGGCGCATGTTGCGCTTGCGCCGGCCGGAAACGCCGTGAACGATCCAGTGCTCCTCGCGGACGATCTTGCGCTCCAGCTTGTGCGAGGCGATTTCCTCTTCCTCCAGCAGCTTGTCGCGCCAGTCCTCGAAGGCTGCAAATCCTTGGGAGAGATGGCGCGAGCCGCCGCGGTCCATCCAGACCGTCGAGTTGGAGAGGTTTTCGAGGAAGCGGCGGTCATGGCTGATGAGCACCAGTGCCGAACGCATGGATTTCAGTTCCGCCTCAAGCCATTCGATGGCCGGCAGGTCGAGGTGGTTGGTAGGCTCGTCGAGGAGCAGAATGTCCGGATTGGGGGCAAGCGTGCGGGCAAGTGCCGCGCGGCGGATCTCGCCGCCGGAAAGGTTTGCCGGTTTTTCCTCGCCGCTCATGCCCAGTTCGGAAAGCAGGAATGCGGCACGGTGATCGTCATCTCCCGGTGCGAGGCCGTCCTTTACGTAGTCGAGAACGGTGGCGTACTGCGAAAGGTCGGGTTCCTGGGGGAGATAGCGCAGGGTGACGCCCGGCTGGATGAAGCGTTCGCCTGAATCGGGCTCGATCATGCCGGCTGCTATCTTCATCAAAGTCGATTTGCCCGATCCGTTGCGTCCGACCAGGCAGATGCGCTCGCGCCGCCCGATCTGGATGTCGGCACCGGTCAACAGCGGCGTACTCCCGAATGTCAGGTGAATGTCCTTCAGGTAGAGAATGGGAGGTTCCAAGATTGCTCCGTTCGGAAATTGCGGACAGGATGGCGGCATGCGTTCGCTGGGCGCGATACATGACGAATAGCGCGGGCAAATTCAACGGTCAGCGGCGAAGTCTTGCTGCCTGACAGGACAATTTGGGTGAGTTGGAACCAGCCGCGCAGCATGCGTTTTCCACAAATGCTCCCTTTTTACGATTTCCGGGCGTGTTTTGGCTGTGTTATGTGCGCGACATAATGGCTTTTCCCGCTGCCGTACTCTGGACAAACGGGGGGCTGTGGGAATAAACAACGCGCGGAAAGCCGGATTCCGTCTGCAAGGCTGAAATTCGCATCCATGGGCAAGGTGCAAGGCTGCACCATGTTGAAGCGGGGTTTTCGACCCGCTTGCTGCAAAAAAGGGACTTATGACCGTGAGCCACGATATCAATAGCGAACTGGAACACCCTGATCGCCGCGATTTCCTGTATATCGCAACGGGCGCCGCTGCTGCCGTGGGTACGGCTGCGGCAGTATGGCCGTTCGTCGACCAGATGAACCCGAATGCCGCAACCCGCGCACTGGCGTCCATCCAGGTGGACGTTTCCTCCATGCAGCAGGGCCAGTCGATCACAGTGAAGTGGCGCGGCAAGCCCGTTTTCGTTCGTTACCGTACTGCCAAGGAAGTCGAGGAAGCCAAGGGCACCAACCTTGACGAACTCAAGGACAAGGTTGCCCGCAACGCAAACCTGCCTGCAGACGCACCCGCGACCGACGAAAACCGCGGTGCCGAAGGCAATGAAGACTGGATCGTCATGATCGGTTCCTGCACGCATCTGGGCTGCGTCCCGGTAGGTGAAGCAGGCGAATATGGCGGGTGGTTCTGCCCTTGCCATGGCTCGGTCTACGATACCGCAGGGCGTATCCGCAAAGGTCCGGCGCCGGAAAACCTCCATATTCCGGAATACGCCTTCATTTCCGATACGAATCTTAGAATCGGCTGATCAATCAATAGGCCGGTCGCACGCCTGAATTCTGCCGGCCCGGGGAGACTAACAAGATGAGTGCAGGACATTCCGCCTACGAGCCGAACAATGGCTTGATGAAGTGGCTCGACGCCCGGCTGCCATTGCCGCGGCTGGTCTATGACAGCTTCGTGGCCTATCCGGTGCCGCGCAACCTGAACGGCTGGTACACTTTTGGTGCCATCCTTTCGCTGATGCTGGTCGTGCAGATCGTGACCGGTATCGTTCTTGCGATGCACTATTCGGCAAACGTGTCGGTCGCCTTCAACTCGGTTGAGGGCATCATGCGCGACGTGAACTACGGCTGGCTGATGCGCCGCCTGCACGCCAACGGCGCCTCGATGTTCTTCATCGCCGTATACATCCACATCTTCCGTGGCATGTATTACGGCTCCTACAAGGCGCCGCGCGAGGTCCTCTGGATCCTCGGTGTGCTGATCTTCCTCGTGATGATGGGCACCGCCTTCATGGGTTACGTCCTGCCGTGGGGCCAGATGAGCTTCTGGGGCGCTACCGTGATCACCGGCTTCTTCTCTGCGATCCCGCTGATTGGCGAATCGATCCAGCAATGGCTGCTTGGCGGCTTCGCGGTGGATAACCCGACGCTCAACCGCTTCTTCTCGCTTCACTACCTGCTTCCGTTCGTGCTGGTCGGCATTGTCATCCTGCACGTTTGGGCGCTGCACGTGACCGGTCAGACCAACCCGACCGGTGTGGAAGTGAAGAACATCAAGAAGGACACGGTTCCGTTCACGCCCTATGCGACCATGAAGGATGCTCTGGCAATCGTTCTGTTCCTCATCCTGTTCAGCTGGTTCGTCTTCTACCTGCCGGATTACCTCGGTCACCCGGACAACTACATCGAGGCTGACCCGCTGAAAACGCCGGCGCACATCGTCCCCGAATGGTACTTCCTGCCATTCTACGCGATCCTTCGTGCTATCACCTTCAACATCTCGATCCCGTTCACCGATATCGTGCTGATCGACTCCAAGCTTGGCGGTGTCATCGCGATGTTCGGCTCGATCGCGGTGCTGTTCTTCCTGCCCTGGCTTGACCGTTCGCCGGTTCGCTCGGGCGCGTACCGTCCGCTGTTCAAGCAGTTCTTCTGGATATTCGCGGTCGTTGCCATCCTGCTTGGCTGGCTCGGTTCGCGTCCGGCTGAAGGCACGGGTGTCTACGGCATGCTTACAGCAGGCGATTTCAGCAGGAACTATGTCGGCTACGCACAGATACTGACGGCGTGGTACTTCATCCACTTCCTGGTCATTCTGCCGCTGTTGTCGAAAATCGAAAAACCGAAACCGCTTCCGGACAGCATCGCCGATGCAGTGCTGGCGAAATAACGAAAACGGTATTCAAGGGATTGAGACAATGAAACTGACCAAGATCCTCACCGGCTTTTCGGCAGCATGCCTGGTGGCCTTCATGGCCATCCAGCCGGTTCAAGCAGCGGAAGAAGAGGGCGGTACGCCCCACTATCCGATCAATCATCCCAAGCATGTCCACTGGAGCTTCTCCGGCATTTTCGGGCACTGGGACCATCAGCAGCTTCAGCGTGGACTGCAGGTCTACAAGGAAGTCTGCTCGGCCTGCCATTCGATGAACCTGGTGGCTTTCCGCAACCTCGAAGAACTGGGCTACACCGAAGAGGAAGTCCGCGCATTCGCCAAGGAATACACCGTCACGGACGGCCCGAACAATGATGGCGACATGTACGAGCGCGCAGCCGTTCCGTCCGATCACTTCCCGTCTCCATTCCCGAACGTTCAGGCTGCTGCAGCATCCAACAACGGTGCGGCTCCGCCGGACTTCTCGCTGCTGGCGAAGGCCCGTGCCCCGGAACGTGGTTTCCCGACGTTCATATTCGATATCTTCACTGCCTATGCAGAGAACGGACCGGACTACATCTACTCGCTGCTGACCGGTTATCAGGATCCTCCTGCCGGTTTTGAAATGCCGGAAGGCGGCCACTACAACCCGTATTTCATCGGTGGCCCGACACTGGCCATGGCACCGCCGCTTTCCGACGAGATCGTCGAGTATGAAGACGGCACGCCGATGACCGTCGACCAGTATGCAAAGGACGTGGCATCTTTCATGATGTGGGCTGCCGAGCCTACCCTCGTTCAGCGCAAGTCGATGGGCTTCAAGGTCATCCTCTTCCTGCTGCTGCTTGCAGCACTCGTCTACCTGACCAAGAAAGCGATCTTCTCGAGCCTCAAAGCCGGTGGCCCTGCTGCTGCGAGTGCATATGCCGGTGGCGCAGTCGCGTCTGCCCCGATGGGTGAAAGCGCAGCGACGGGTCCGGCCTCTGCCAGCCTCGTATCGGGCACGCCTCCCTCTGGCGCGGCCAACACGCCTACTGCTTCGGAACTGCGCGCAGGCGTCGACTACATCGATGACATCGAATTGATCGACGGCATCGGTGCCACGATTGCGAAGCGGCTTCGTGCCGAGGGTGTGAACAGCCTCTCGACCATAGCGTCGATGGCTTCTTCCGATCTCGCTTCACTGGCGGAGAAGGTCAATGCAAAGGGCCGTCCCGAGCGCGAAGAGTGGCAGGAGCAGGCCCGCGAACTGATCTCTGGTCAGCCGCCCCGTGCCCAGGTCGACCGCCTCAAAGTCGAAAAAATGCTCAACAAGACCTTCTGAAGGTCTTCGTTCTGAACCGACATGAAAAGGCCCGCCGCAGAGCGGGCCTTTTTCTTTGCACCGGCGCGGCGCCTTCCACGCGATGGCGTTGCGAGCGAGAGGCAAATCGAGTTTACTCGCCGCTATCGCAACCCTGGAAAGGCTGGCGCTCATCGCGCGCCGTGTCAGGGTTGGCGGCACCGAAAGTGAGGCAGGCAGATGAATTCTTCCCTTCGAGATACGCTTGAGCAATCGATCCGTGCCATCCCGGATTATCCGTCAAAGGGCATCATTTTCCGCGACATCACGACCATGCTGGGCGATCCGCGAGCCTTCCGCCGTTCGGTGGACGAACTGGTGCATCCTTACAGCGGCAGCCAGGTGAAAAAGGTCGCGGGAATCGAGGCGAGGGGGTTCATTCTCGGCGGCGCAATGGCGCACCAGCTTTCCTGCGGCTTCGTGCCGATCCGCAAGAAGGGGAAACTGCCGCACAAGACCGTCTCGATAGCCTACAGCCTGGAATACGGTGTCGACGAGATGGAAATGCATGAAGATGCAATCGAGCCGGGCGACAAGGTGCTTCTGGTGGATGACCTGATCGCAACGGGCGGCACGGCCTGTGCCGCGGTGGAACTGCTTCAGCGGCTGAAGGCAGATGTGGTCGCAGCCTGCTTCGTGATCGACCTGCCGGAACTTGGCGGCCGCAAGAAGATTGAGGCACTTGGCGTGCCGGTTCGAACCCTCATCGAATTCGAAGGCCACTGAGCAAGGCCTTGGCGGTCCAGCCGAATTTGGCGCCTAGCGGTCTATCAGGGCGAGTTTTTGCCTTGCCGCCTCCGGCCAGGCGGAGATATCGGGCCAGGCCCTGTACCCGTCGCCGTCCTGCTGGGCGAGGTAGAGTTTGCGATTGGCCGCATCCGCCACGATCAGCGCGTCGCCGCCACCGCAGGCATGCGGAATGCAGCCGGAACCCGCGAGCAGGCCGTCAGGGGTCTTTTCCGGTTCGGAAGCAACGGCAAGGCCGATCGCATAGTCCTCGAGATCGTCGCCAAGCAGTCCCTGCGCTTCCTTGTAGATTTCTTCGTAGCCCAGAATGTCCATCGGCTGTGTGACATTTGCCGTGGCAAGATCTGCCCAACCCGTGCCTGGAACGGGGGTATAGGACAGGGTGCCTGCAGGGAGCATGCCGTCATAGGGCGACCAGCGATAGGCGGTCTGGCTTTCGCCTGGAATGAGCCACGGAATGAAATAGACCGCCGACTCGCTGATTGCAGGCGAGGGATCGCCGCAGTCACCCGGAGGGCTGGCGGTCTTCAGCCTTCCGGCCTGGTCTACCGTTGCGAGAATCGTTTTCGGGCCGCAGGCATTTCCGCCATTGCCCGAATAAAAAACAGCCACCTGCTCACCCTGAACCTCGAAGACGCCACCAGAGGAAATGAACCAGTTTCGCGTTATCTCCAATTGGCCCCAGGAAAGCAGTTTCTCGCCTTCCTCCGTTTCGGTAACGGTGAAATCCTTGCCACCAAACGGAACCGTTTCAAGCGGTTCCGCAGCCCGTGACGTGCTGCCCAGGAAGAGCGTGCCGATCACGGCTGCCATGCAAAGCCTTTTGCGAAGCAGCCGGAAATCAGGTTTGTGCACAAAGTGGACTTGCTCGGGCATTGCGGTTGCCTTTCCTGATCAGTGTTTCCGGTCCATGGTGGAACGGGCGGGCGCGATTTTCAACGGGGATGTTGACCTGAGCAGATTCAATCCGGTCTACCATTGGCGCGCAGGCTGGTCTAATTTCCGGCTGAATCGAAACGGGAAGATGACGAATGCAGGCTGACTGGCTCAAGTCCGGCCCATATGCCTCACGGCTCGATGAGGCGGCAAGCTCCGCGATCTCGCGGCTGAAACCGCAACATGTGCCGAAGGGAACGGTCATGTTCAGGCCTGGAGACATGCCGCGCGGTTTCGTTCTGGTGCTTGGTGGCACCATTGCGGTCTATCTGACAGGCAGGAGCGGGCGTGAAATCCTGCTCTACGAGGTGGGGGCGGGCCAGACCTGCGTGCAGACCACGGTCGGCCTGTTGGGCGAGCAGGCCTATAGCGGTGAGGCAGTGGCCGAGACCGACTGTGTCGTCGTCCTCATTCCGCTTTCCGAGTTTCAGGACCTCATGGCCACGTCGGGTGCGTTCCGGAAATTCGTTTTCGAGGCATTCGGCAACCGGCTTTCCGAGATAACGCAGCTTCTCGAACAGGTTGCCTTCGTGAAGATCGAGGCGCGTCTGGCTGCTGCGCTTATCGAACGCGCAGATACGGGCGGGACCGTGGAACTGACACACCAGGAGCTTGCGGCCATCATCGGTTCGGCGCGCGAGGTCGTCAGCCGCAGGCTGGAAGCGTTGCGCGCGGCCAACATCGTGGAACTGACGCGCGGTACCATACGAATTTGCGACCGTGATGCGCTTGCAGCGATTGCCCGCGGGCAGGGCTGAGAAGGCAGGGCGTCAAACCTTGCCGGGACAAGCTGCAGCATCCGGCTCGCCGTCGATTGCGGGGCAATTCCGGTTCTTGGTGACAGAGTCACTTACTTGCCTGGGCTGTGGTGCAATATTGGCACCATGGAACGACAAAGGAGGTTCCCATGTTCAAGAACAATGTTGGCGGCATCGACCGCGCACTTCGCATCATCGTCGGCCTCGTACTTCTGGGGCTGTTCTTCGTCTACCCGGGCGCGCCATGGCGCTACTGGACGCTGATCGGCATCATTCCGCTGTTCACCGGCCTGTTCGGTACCTGCCCGCTCTATTCGATACTGGGCATGAACACCTGCCCGGCGAAGAGGTAACACGCGGCTTCAGCGAAACCTGGATGGCGGTCATTTCCCAATGCTTGTGAGCATGGGGGTGGCCGCCATTTTGCGTTTCAGAAGAGGGTGGATGCCTGCCATGCCAGGATGACAACGCACAGCATCGCGGCGAACATGCCCCACCAGCGCATTCTTCGGGCCCAGGGATCGTCCTCCTTGCTGCCAAGGCTGAAGAGCGAGAAATTGACCATGGCGAAGACAGCGATGGTGACGATGCTGGTTACCTCGGCGAGGCTGACGAGGGGGACGGTGAGCGCGAGCACCAGGATAAGTGCGGCCACGAAAGCGGTCGAGAATACCGGTGTCCGGCGTATGGGGTCCACGCGTCCGAAAATCCCCGGCATCTGACCTTCGTTCGCCATGCCATAGAGCACGCGCGCGGCCATGATGATCTGCACCAGCACGCCGTTTACCATTGCAATGGAAGCCATGGCCGAAATCGGCCCGCCGGGCCATCCCGTGGCAAGTTCGAACAGGGTAGCCATGGGGGCGGAAGAGCTGCTCACGGCATCGCGCCCGGGAATGGAAATGGCGACAAGCGCTATCGCGAGATAGAGGAACAGGGTGAGCGCCAGCGTCCACAGAACCGCGCGGGGCACGGTGCGTTCAGGCTCGCGGGTTTCCTCCGCCATGTTGACGATGTCCTCGAAGCCGATGAAGGCAAAGAAGGCGAGAATGGTTCCTGCCAGAACAGGCGAGATTGCGGACAGCGTGGTGGGCGGGGAAAACGCCATGGCAATTGTTTCGGGCGTCACGAAGCGGGGCAGGCCGAAGGCTGCAACCAGCACAAGCGTACCAGTTTCGAGTATCGTGATGACTGCCGCAAGAATTACGCTCTCGCGCACGCCCCACCAAGCGACAAGCGCCAGAATGGCAACGAGACCGGCAACGAGGACCATGGGCGGCACCGGCAGCAGCGTGCCCGCATAACCGGCAAACGCCAGCGAGATGGTGGCACTCGAGACGATGGCGGTGACCACCACGCCCAGACCGGCGGCAAGACCGAAGACCTTGCCCATTCCGCGCCCGACAAACACTGCCTCGCCGCCGGCGCGCGGATAGATGCGAATGAGTATCGCGTAGGAAACGCCGGTCGCACCGGCAATGAGCGCAGCCAGGAGAAAGCTCTGGGGCGCGCGGTCGCCTGCCAGTGCCAGGACCTGTCCTATGAGCGCGAAAATTCCCGCGCCGATCGTCACGCCCAATCCGTAGAACAACAGGTAGGGCAGGGTGAGCGTGCGGTTGAGCGCGGGTTGTTCAAATGGTGGTTTCATGCCAGCACACTATTCCAGTCCATGGCCGGAAGGAATGACCGGCATCAATGCGGAAAGAGCGGGCCGAGAGAGCGGTTATTGAGGCTTGGTGGCCTCTTCACTGGCCTTGGCCAGCAGGGCATCGCTTCCCTTGAGGCCGAATACCAGCGAGGCCCAGTAGCTGAAATATTCCGGGTCGCCCTCGTCGATTGCATTGTCGCCCTCGAACAGGTGGACGGCATTGAGCATGAATTTTCCGCCGCCCTCGAGGCTGATGGTGGCGCGGCCCTGAGCATCGGTGCGGTATCGTGTCAGGCTCTGTTCGCCGTCGTACTGGAAGACGTTGAAGGCGTGGTCCGGGTAGGGCTCACCATCGAGATAGAGGCGCACGCGCAGGCTATCGCCTTCGACGGCGTAGGGATTGTCTTCGGCCACCCATTCGAACTGCATGCCAGTGAGGCGGTCCTGGCCTTCGCCATTGCCGACACCGACCAGTGTCTTGGCGCAGCGCTTGTATTTCTCCCTGAAACCGGTTTCCGGCAGGCCGCGTTCGCGATGGCGCTCGATCACGCCTTCAAGCCCCTCATAGTCGACATAGTAGGTAAAGCGGTCCCACTCGGTGAAACGGAGTGTGGAATAGGTGTTCTGGTAGGAGATTATGGCCAGGCCTTCTCCCGGCGCATCGACCGAAAGGGCGGGCTTGTCGCCATCGCGGCCTTTTACCGGTTCGGACTTGTCTCCCATGGTCAGGGTAAACAGTTCGATGTCGCGGCCGATATAGGGATAGGTCGATCCCTTGAAGTCCTGGCCGACGCGCAGTTGCGCCTCTATGTGGCCATTGGCGGGCGGGGTGAACACGTCTGGTTCGAACCAGAATTCGTGGGCAAGCGCCGGACCGGCCAATGCAAAGCCGGCGAGGAAGGCGAACGCAGAAGCGGGCTTTGCTGCCATTTCAAACTTGCAAGACACTTGTCTTCCTCTCATACCGGTTCACCTTGGGATCTACTTCATTTGACCCGAAGGGCCGTTCAAAGCGTATACGCATCATCGGGTCCTGTGGACCGGTTGTACAGTGCGGGCATCATGTATGCTGCATCAGGAGAATAGGGAGGCAACGTGACAAGGCAAACGGTATGGGTCCTATTGTGGGCATTTCTGGTTTTCCTCCCCTTCAATGGCGGGCATACGACGGCGCATGAGATCCAGCCCTCGATTGCCGATTTCTCGGTGGCCGGCGGCGACCGCTACGAAATCTCGATTCGCACGAACGCGGAGGCGCTGCTGGCAGGAATCGGGGCGCAGCACGAGGACACGGCGGACTCGCCCAATGCCTCGACCTATGACGCGTTGAGGGAACTTCCGGCCGAGGAACTGAAAGCCCGGTTCGAGGCGTTTGCTCCGCAGTTTCTCGATACGCTGGCGGTTTCCTTCGATGGTGAGCGGGTAAAACCGGAACTCCTGTCGGTAACGCCCGACCCGGTGGGCGACACGGCGCTGGCGCGCGACACGGTGATCCTGATTGGCGGCCCGATACCTGCGGGAGCTACGACCTTTACCTGGGCATGGCCGGCGGCATATGGCACGTCCGTTATCCGCGTCACGCCCGCCACCGGGCCTTTGGAGGAGGGGTATTCGGCCTATCTCAATACAGGCGAAGCGAGCGAACCCATCGATTTCGCCAACGCGGTGCCGCCCAGCGTGTTCAAGGTGATCGGCGAATATATCGTACTGGGCTTCACCCACATCCTGCCCAAGGGCCTGGACCATATCCTGTTTGTGACGGGGCTCTTCCTTCTTTCCACGCACTGGCGGCCGCTGCTCTGGCAGGTGACGGCCTTCACGCTCGCCCATACGGTGACGCTGGCGCTTGGCGTGCTGGGCTATGTCAGCGTTCCGCCGTCGATCGTCGAGCCTCTGATCGCGCTTTCCATCGTCTATGTGGCGGTGGAAAACATACTGACCGATCACCTGCACCGGTGGCGGCCGGTGGTGGTGTTCTGTTTCGGCCTGCTGCACGGGCTGGGTTTTGCCGGCGTGCTGGAGGAGATCGGCCTTTCCTCCACCCATTTCGTTGCCGGGCTGATCGCCTTCAACGTGGGCGTGGAACTCGGCCAGCTTGCGGTGATCGCGATCTGTTTCCTCACGGTCGGCGTTTGGTTCGGCGCAAAGCCGTGGTACCGTGACTACATCACCACGCCTGCTTCCGTCGCCATTGCCGTCATTGCAAGCTGGTGGGTGTATGAACGGGTATTTCTCGCCTGATCCGCCGTGCCCAGCCATTGTGAACCATTCGATATCGCCTGAAGCGAATGTCTTTCCATCCGGCTATTCCGGAAAATTGCGGAAGCCCGCAATTTGCGCTGGAAGTTTCGCCGCTGATGATCGACATCTTCAAGAACAGTCACAATCGTTACGGCGTTTGGGCCAATTCCGACGACATAATCCGGCGACATGAAGAGGCGAACGGCCTGGGAACCACAGGTCCGGGAAGCCTTCTCTGCTGGAGGATGACGCGCCTCGGGAAAAGAGCTATCACGCGATGCCGTGCGAATGCGGTGACGTACCGATGCAACTTTGATGTAGGGCAGACTTGGATGCAAAAATATATAACGCTATGCCGCGCAGTTCCATTGATCCTGATTTCATTTCTGATCGCAGCACTTCCCGCAAACCGGGCGATGGCGCTGGATTTCAAGATGCAGCATTATTCAGATATTCTTTTCAAGAACCTGTCGCGGTACTGCATAGAGGGGCGCCCATCCGCGGAAATGCTGAAGGCCGACGGTCTTGTCCTTAATCGGGACGGCGTATGGGAAGGTCCGGCAATCCTGGTCAGCGTGGGCGATCCGATAGTGCCTGGATCGAGATATCATTGTATCGTCACGACAGTCTACAAGGATGCTTCACCCAAGGCGATGCTACGATATCTGTATCCGATTTTTCTGAAGGACAATTTGCAGGGCCTCTTTCAAGAAGATCCTCACAGGCAGATCGTCTGGAAGGAAAGCAAACTCAATCCGGTCTTCGAGATAAGGGACAAGGTATCAGGCAAGCTTGTGATGGACGGAGCTATCATACCCTCAAACCCGAGAGAGCTCGCGCTGATAGGCGGACTGCTTGTCAACATACACTGAATTGCGGCGTGTGCAGACACTCAAGGAGCGCACGCATCAATGTCACTGCTCGTGAAAACTTCTTGAGGTTGACGTCGGTAGCTTATTCTTCACAATTTGATTCAGCCGTTCCGGTTACCGGAGTCAAATCAGGGTGTTGACGTGAACAATTTACTCGAAGTGTTGAGCCGGTCAGACGTGTTGGCGCTATGCGCCTTCCTGGTAATCTGGCTCGCCTTCGAAATCGTGGTGGATCACTCGCCGCTCCGGCACCGCACGCTTTCCGGCATGATGGGCCACAAGCGCCGCGAATGGTTTCTCGTGCTGGCGGAAAGGGACCTGCGAATGGTCGACACTGCCATCCTGACCGGCCTGCAGCAGGGCGCGGCGTGGTTCGGCACGGTGGCGATCCTTTCGATCGGCGGCTGCCTCGCAGCGTTTTCTTCCTCCGATGTGGCGGTGCAGGTGTTTCGCGATCTTCCGATCATCGAGCCGGTGAGCCGGGGCGTGTTCGAACTCAAGATCGCGGGATTGACGCTGATATTCGTCTATTCCTTCTTCAAGTTCGGCTGGTCCTACCGGCTCTTCAACTACTGCTCCATTCTCATCGGCGCTGTTCAGCATCCCAAGGAAACCGATGTGCAAACCCGCCGCCGCCAGGCGTTGATGGCCGGTGAAATGAACATGATTGCAGGCAAGCATTTCACGGCGGGCCTGCGCGCGATCTTCATGGCGCTTGCCTATCTCGGCTGGTTCGCCGGGCCGGAGGTGCTGGTCATCATGTCGGTCGCCGTGGTCTGCGTGCTCGTCCGGCGGCAGTTCTTTTCACGGGCGAGGAGGGTGTTGGTAAGGGAGGGAGCGCGGTAGCAACCGTCCTCAAGTATTGAACTTGAACAGCATCACGTCGCCGTCCTGGACGACGTATTCCTTGCCCTCGTCGCGGGCCTTGCCCGCTTCCTTCGCGCCCTGTTCGCCCTTGAAGGCGACGTAGTCGTCAAAGGCGATGGTCTGGGCGCGGATGAAGCCGCGTTCGAAATCGGTATGGATGACGCCAGCAGCCTGCGGGGCCTTAGAGCCGCGGCGCACAGTCCATGCGCGCGTTTCCTTCGGTCCGGCGGTGAAGTAGGTGATGAGGTCGAGCAGGCGGTAGCCGGCGGCGATCAGCTTGTCGAGGCCGGATTCGTCGAGCCCGTTCATCTCCAGGTATTCCGGCTGTTCGGCTTCCGGCATCTGGGCGATTTCTTCCTCGATGCGGGCCGAGATGACCACGGTTTCGGCGCCCTGTGCGGCTGCCATTTTCGCCACGGCCTCGGTATGTTCGTTGCCGGTGGCGGCATGGCCCTCGTCGACGTTGCAGACGTAGAGAACCGGTTTCGAGGTCAGAAGGTTGAGGCCGTTCAGGAGGCGCAGTTCCTCTGCCGCCATGCCTTCACGGAGCACGCGCACGGGCCTGCCATCCTGCAGCTCGGAAAGCGCCGATTCCATGATCGGCAGCACGGTCATGGCTTCCTTGTCCTTGCCGGTTGCCTTCTTGCGGGTCTGGTCGGTGCGGCGCTCCAGCGATTCCAGGTCCGCCAGCATCAGTTCCGTCTCGATGGTCTCGGCATCGGCCACCGGGTCGATGCGGCCTTCCACGTGGGTGATGTCGTCATCCTCGAAGCAGCGCAGCACGTGGACGATGGCATCGACCTCGCGGATATTGGCGAGGAACTGGTTGCCGAGGCCTTCACCCTTGGACGCGCCGCGCACGAGGCCCGCGATGTCGACAAAGGAAATTCGGGTCGGAATGATCTCCTTCGAACCGGCGATATCGGCGATCTGGCGCATGCGCCTGTCGGGCACGGCGACCTCGCCGGTGTTCGGCTCGATGGTGCAGAAGGGATAGTTGGCGGCCTGGGCGGCTGCCGTCTTGGTGAGCGCATTGAAAAGCGTGGATTTGCCGACATTCGGCAGGCCCACGATACCGCATTTGAAACCCATGATTTCGTCCGTTCGTATTCGGAAAACTGTTGTGCGTGGCTTTGCAGGATGACGCCCGAAAGGTCAAGCGGGGCAGGGCGCAAGCTGCGTTTTGTCGCTCATTCCTTGCCGAGCAGCTTCCTGAGCATTTCTGCCATCGGGCCGGATTTGGGAACCTCCACATTCGGTCCCTTGCTGCGTGCCTGGTGGATGTGGCTCTTGCCCTTGGGTGCCGGTTTGGGTGTGGTAGGCTTAGCCGCTGCCGGCTTCTTGGGTTGGGTCTTGCCACTGGCATTTCCACTGGCCTTGCTGCCGTCGCCCATGGCGAGCGAGACCCGGTTCATGTAGGTGGATTCGTCGCCGGTCACGAGTTCGGCGATGTTGTCCGCCACCGCGTCGAGAAGCTGCTGAAGCCATTCGGCATCGGCCTTGGCGAAGTCGCCCAGCACATGGCCCGTGACGCGTTCCTTGGAGCCTGGATGGCCGATACCGAGCCGTACCCGGCGGTAATCCTTGCCGCAATGGGCGTCCATCGAGCGTATGCCATTGTGGCCGCCCGCACCGCCGCCGCGCTTGATACGCAGCTTGCCGGGGGCGAGATCCAGTTCGTCGTAGAAAACGGTGATGTCGCGCGGCGTCAGCTTGAAGAAACGCATCGCTTCGCCAACGGCTTCGCCCGACTTGTTCATGTAGGTCTGGGGTTTCATCAGCAGGATTTTCTCGCCGCCAATGGTCCCTTCGGCAATTTCCGCCTTGTACTTCTTGCGCCAGGGCGAAAAGGAATGGCGGCGGAATATCTCATCCGCCGCCATGAAGCCGATATTATGCCGGTTCGAGGCATATTGCTGCCCCGGATTGCCAAGCCCGACAATGATGTGCATGGCCTGTTCCTCCGGTCAGGAAGGTGCTTAGTCTTCGTCGGACTGAGCGATTGCCGGTACTTCGGCTGCTTCCGGAGCGTCTTCGTCAGATGCCTGCGAGACGGTCGGTGCAGCGATCGAGCACATGGTCGGGTCGCGGTCGGTAACGGTCAGCGTCACACCATCGGGAAGGTTGATCGCGGAGGCGTGAACCACGTCCTCGATCTGCAGGCCCGTCAGATCAACCTCGAAATATTCGGGGATGTGGTCTGCACGGCAGTTAACTTCGAGCACATGGCGAACCACGTTCAGAACACCGCCGCGCTTGATGCCCGGGCAGGCTTCCTCGTTGATGTAGTGAACCGGGATCTCGACGTGAACCTTGGTGTTCTTGCCGACGCGCAGGAAGTCGACGTGGGTGATGAAGTCACGCACAGGGTCTTTCTGGTAGTCTTTCGGCAGAACGCGATGCATGGTGCCGTCAACATCGATGTCAGCGATCGTGTTGGTGAAGCCTCCGGCGTAGATCGCCATGGAAAGCTCCTTGTAGGGCAGTGCAATCGTGATGGGGTCCTTGTTGTCGCCGTAGATTACGGCAGGCACCATGTTGTTGCGACGCAATTCACGTGCGGCCCCCTTGCCGCTCCGCTCGCGCAACTGTGCCGTGAGCTTGGTATTCTCGCTCATCGCATTTCCTTTCGCGAAATATGTAAGGCCTTCCTTCGGTACCCACGATGGGGACGGAGGAAATTGCAGTTTCCGGTGATTTGATCTGCCTGGAAAACAACAAACCCGCGCTGCCTCCAAGGGTGTCTGCACGGGCGAGGCGGGTTATATGCGAAAGACCTTGTGAATGCAAGCGGACATGGGACCGCTCCGAAATGGCAAATCCTGGCCTCTCGATGCCGGGATTGCCTATGCATTCGCGTTCGTTCAGGTCCTGTTACTGGGCCTTGTTATTGGGCGGGGGCGACTGCCGAGAGCTTGAGCTGGGAAACGCCCAGAGCGATGTTGAAGCCTGTCTGTGCCTGCAGGCTGACAGGCTGGAGGGCGAAAGACTGTTCCGAGCCGCCGACCAGGGCGTTGGCACCCAGTCCGACGCCAAAAGTGGCCGACGCCGACGCGCCGCGATAGGTGCCAGCAAGCGCGCCCGGTGCATAGAGGTCATCGGAGGCTGCAATCACTGCCCAGGACAACACTGCCTCACCGGTCTTGCCGATTTCCACGCCCCATTTCTCGATGTCGCCGACGTAGTTGTCTTCGATTGCGCCATCGGCAGACTTGTAGGTGCAGCTTACAGAGCGCGTGGACTTGAATACGATGCCGCCGCCGCCTTCGACGAAGCAGTCCATCACGCCGATTTCGACACCGCCGTCAGCCGCGCGTGCGGGCTGTACGAAGGCCGTGGCCGTCAGGGCCATGGTTCCGGCGAGAATTGCAGAAGCGATCTTCATGTTCATTCCTTTCATTGTCATTGCGGACTGTCCCGGTTCGGGTCCTGTGTCCGTGATGCGCGCCGCTTCGATGGCATGGAGGCAAGATTGTACGCCTCCAGCATTGCCGGCGCGCGTCAGCGAGAAAACGGCTGGAACAGGATGTTGTTCCGCAACCGGAGCAAATTCGATCTCAACGGAGGCGGCGAAACCGAAATGCGTCGGAAAATTGTTTGCTTTCCAATACCAGTCGTATTCACCTGAAGGTGGGTACGATCTGGGCGGAATTAAGGGCAGGGAAGGAGGCTGGGGAAATTAGTCCGGCGAAAGGCCGGGGTCAGTCAAACAGGCTGGAGACGGATTCCTCGAGCGCGGTGCGCTGGATTGCTTCGCCCATCAGTTCATGAACCGACACGACACGGATGTTGTGGGCATTTGCCACGGCCTCGGTGGGTTCGATGGAATCGGTGATGACCAGTTCGGTCAGCTTGGAAGCGCCGATGCGCGCCACTGCGCCGCCCGAGAGTACGCCATGGGTGATGTAGGCGGTGACGCTGGTCGCGCCCTTGCCGAGCAGTGCCTCGGCAGCATTGCAGAGCGTGCCGCCGGAATCGATGATGTCGTCGATCAGGATGCAGTCCTTGCCGTTGACATCGCCAATGACGTTCATGACCTCGGATTCACCGGGGCGCTCGCGGCGCTTGTCGACGATCGCGAGAAGCGAGTCGGTGCGCTTGGCCAGCGCGCGGGCGCGAACAACGCCGCCGACATCGGGAGATACGACCATCACGTTGCGCAGGTCGTAGTTCTCCTTGACGTCGCGGGCCAGTACCGGAACGGCAAACAGGTTGTCCGTCGGGATGTCGAAGAAGCCCTGGATCTGGGCGGCATGAAGATCGAGGGTCAAAACGCGGTCAGCACCGGCCTTGGTGATCATGTTGGCGACCAGCTTGGCGGAAATCGGGGCGCGGGGGCCGGGTTTGCGGTCCTGGCGGGCGTAGCCGAAGTAGGGCAGGACGGCGGTGATGCGGCGGGCGGAAGCGCGCTTCAGCGCGTCGATCATGATGAGCAGTTCCATCAGGTGATCGTTCGCCGGATAAGAGGTCGACTGCAGGATGAAACAATCCTCGCCGCGCACGTTTTCCAGGATTTCGACGAAGATTTCCTGATCGGCGAAGCGGCGAACGTTCGCCTTGCCCAGCGGGATGTCCAGATATCGGCAGATGGATGTTGCGAGTTGGCTATTGGAATTGCCAGCAAACAGCTTCATGGATCAAACCCGGATTTCACGGCCATGGTGCACCCGGTAATTAACCGGTACGGAATGCGCGTTCTATAGGGGATGGGCTTGACCGCATCAATGGCGGAATCGCCAATGCTGTCTGTTTTGGTTATTTTTCCCGTGGAAACGGGAAATGAGCGGTTTACGCCTGCCCGCCGGGACGAGGGCGGCTAACCCACCGGTTCCGGCGCCGGTCGCAAAGGCGTCCCTGACTCAAGGGCCGACTTCGGTCCGGTTGCAGACCGTCTAGTTGCGGGTGGCCAGCCAGCCCTTCAACTGCCGCATCGTGTTGTCGGCAACCCGGTTCAGCATTTCGGCATTGACGGCAGCCCACGGGTCGGAGGACTTGGCCGAGGTCTGTTCCTGGCCGTTGATGCGGTAGACACGCTTGTTGTTGCGGTCGTTGACGTCCCAGACATAGACCAGAAGCGTGCCTCCGGAATCGTCGAGCGCGGAGAAATAGCCCTTCACCTGATATTGCGCGCCCTGCTGGACAGAGGCAACGATGGGCACTCCCTGGCGCTGGGCCGAATTGCGGATGGCGCCCGAAAGCGTGGTGACGGCTCCCTGCGGAATGTTGGAGACCGGCAGGAATGCGATGGGCTGAAGACCGGTTACCGAGGCAACCTGCTGGTTCTGGCCCGGCTGCGCCGCTTGCGGCTGAACAGCCTGAGGCGGCGCCATGTTGCCTGCATTGCCGACATTCTGGTTGGGCGTTGGGCGAAGCGTGCTTTCGAGATTCTGGCCGGGCGACCCGGTGTTGCATGCCGAAAGCAGAAACGGCGCCATCATGGCGGCGAAAATTGCGCAACGCGTCCGGCTGCCCGGTCCCGCAAGTAGTCCGAATACACCCATGTCCACTGGTACTCCCCGTATTGGCCCTCCGCGCCGGGCCACCATGGCGTTCTACCGGGTGCTTCCCGCAATCGAACGCGTTTGTCTCCCGACCGGGGCAGGGCGGTCCTGCCATATCCTTCAATTTCCGGTTTGTCCCGGTTCGGGCGATTCACTTTGGAAACAATGCCAGCTAACAACCGATAAGGTCAATTTCGTGACGCCTGGAAAGCGACGATTTACATTGATCGCATTGTGGGCGTGCGGGGATCATTCAAGGCAGATGGCGGACAACTGCCTGCCGTAGTCGGGTTCGCCGCGATGCGTTTTCCGCCGGTAGGAATAGAACAGACCTTCTTCCTCGTAGGTACACTGCCCCGTCCAGCCTGCCGAGACGCCTGCCTCGCCAAGCCGGTTGAGGATATAGCCCGGCAGATCGAACATGGCGTGCCCCTCATTTGCAGAGGGGGCGAGCCATTTGCCGTTTTGCGGGTCAAGAAGGGTCAAGCGTTCGACGAATTCAGGTCCAACCTCGTAGTTCTCCTGGCTGATCATGGGGCCCAGTACCGCCTGGATGTTTGTCCGGTTGGCGCCCAGTTCCTCCATGGCGCTGACCGTGGCTTCAAGAATGCCGCCCGTTGCGCCCTTCCAGCCTGCGTGCGCCGCGCCTGCCACGCGTGCCTGGGGATCGAGGAAAAGTACCGGTCCGCAGTCGGCCGTGAGTATTCCGATTGCCAGGCCCGGTGTGGAGGTGACTATGGCATCCACCTGCGGGCGCTCGTCGCCAAAGGGGCCAGTCGCGATCACGACATCGCAGGAATGAACTTGGTAGACCGTCAAAAGATTTTGCGCCGCGGTTCCAAGCCAGTCTGCCGCGATAGCCCGGTTTTCCATGACTGCTTCGGGATCGTCGGATGAACCGAGGCCAACATTCAGCCCTTCGTAGATACCCTGGGAAACTCCGCCCGGCCGGGTGAAGAAACCGTGTCGCACGCCCGGATGTTCCAAGGCAGGGGACGTTACCGGCGACAGTTCCGAACGGCCTTGCGGCATTTGTCTCTCCTTCGAGAAGTTCTGTGGAGAACGCCTGCCAAATCCTGCACGGCGGTTGTTTCCACGCTCACGCCAAGGGTTGGAGCCTTGCCGCCATCAAGTCAAGTGAGGGGCAGGTCTCAAAGGCAGAGCATCTCAGTTTGGGTTGTCGAAACCAGCCATCTCAATTTCGGGGCAGGAAATTGCCAGCACCTTGAATAATTCGCCCATCTGGCTTGGCGCGGCTAGGCGTTCGACCTCGGAGCGTATGCGCGCGCGAACCGCATCGGGATGCGGCGCACCCAGCGCGCCTGCGCGCTCCAAGAGGCCGAGGTTCAGAAGGAAATCTCCTTGGGAGGAGGGGTGTACGGCACAGTCGCAACCTGCAGCAAGTGCACTCGCAATGCGCTCGAAATCCACGTGACTTGTGAGGTCGCATTCTCCCGGCGCGGAAAAGGGATCAGAACTGGCGTGGTTGCGAACAGCCTGGAAGGTGTCGCCAAAACCGGATCTGAAATGCCCGTAGTCGATCAGCAAAATTGCGCCTTTGCGTGCCGAGATGCGTTGCGCAAGCGTTTGCGCCAATGCCTCGCGGGCTGGTGCGTATTCGAAGACCGATCCTTCCGGTTCGCTGGCAGCTCCTTCCGGCAGGAGTGCGGGATCGACCGTGGTTGCGAGCGCGGTCATGGCGATCCCGTCTTCGCCGAAATTGACGCCGACTTCGCGCCACAGTCCGCCCTGCTTGACGAACTGGCGGAATGGAATGGCATCGAGAAATTCGTTGGCAACGATCAGGGTCGGCATGTCCGGCAGGGCCTCGATCGAGTTGACCCAGGAGATGCTGTGGCCAAGCGGCTTTAGGGCGCTGGCCTGTATCGCGCGCAGTTTCTCGCTGGTTTCAACAAGGACTACCCGTGCAGAGCGCAGAAACTCCGGGTCGAGCGAGGCTGCGCGCAGCATGTCCTGCATCATGCGCCCGCGGCCCGGTCCAAGTTCCGCAAGGCAGAACGGGGAAGGCCTGCCAAGCTTGTGCCAGGTGTCCACGCACCATACGCCGATCAATTCGCCGAACATCTGGCTGACTTCGGGGGCAGTGATGAAATCGCCTGCCGTGGCCGAGGTACCGTCCGTTGCCGCGATTGAATCGCGTGTCGCATAATAGCCGTGTCCGGGATCGGCGAGGCATGCATGCATGTATTCGCCAAGCGTCATCGGGCCGTTTGCTGCGCAAAGCCTTGCCAGTTTGCTGTGAAGCGGGTTCATGCTGGAACACCGGACGGTGCGCGGTTTCGAGCGGTAGCCATCGCCCATAGCCCGATGAGGAAGACCGGCACAGACAGCACCATGCCCATGGTCAGCCAACCGCCCAGAAGGTAGCCCAGCTGCGGGTCGGGAAGGCGGACGAACTCGACCAGAATGCGCGATACGGCATAGCCACAAAGAAATGCCCCACCAACGAAGCCGGGGAACCTGAGCTTGCCGAAACGATGGGTCAGGATACGCAGGACGAAGAAAAGCAGAAGCCCCTCGATAAGCCCTTCATAGAGCTGGCTGGGATGGCGCGGAAGTCCATCGCCGCTTGCCGGGAATACCACGCCCCAGGGAAGGTCCGTCACCTTGCCGAACAGTTCCTGGTTGATGAAGTTCGCGCAGCGGCCGAGAAACAGGCCGATGCCGCAGCTGGCGGCAATGACGTCGAACAGCGAGAACGGCGAAAAACCGCGAGAGCGGGCAAACAGGATCATCGCCACGATGATGCCAGCCAGCCCGCCGTGAAAGCTCATCCCGCCCTGCCAGAGCATGGCGATGCGCAAGGGATTTTCGAGATAGGCGGAAAGGTCGTAGAACAGGACATAGCCGATGCGTCCGCCAAGGATGATGCCGGCAACCGCCCAAAGCAGGAAATCGTCGATGTCGGAAGGCAGGATGCGCGATGCGCCGCCCCAGAGCGGACCATTGGCGACAAGAGCCTTCGCGTACCACCAGCCGAACAGGATGCCTGCAACATAGGCCAGCCCGTACCAGCGCAGGGCAAGCGGGCCGATCTTGAAGATAACCGGATCAAGGCCCGGAAAGGCGATTGCGGCCATCTGGATTTCGGGACCCATGCAACCTCCGTCACGTCGGGCAAACGATTGGCGTTGCCCTGGTGTCTCTTTGTTTTCCGGGCCGATACTTAGAGTGCGCGATGGTGAATTGAAAGGGGCAGGTTCCAGCTGCCGCGATGAATGCT
This sequence comes from Nitratireductor sp., assembly GCA_020637805.1. GTDB lineage: Bacteria > Pseudomonadota > Alphaproteobacteria > Rhizobiales > Rhizobiaceae > Salaquimonas. Next base: position 61,853 of record JACKJU010000011.1, read on the forward strand.
ACAATATGCCGGTTGAATTGACGCCATCAAAGCTCTAACTCAATGCCAGCAGACACGGAGTGATTTCCATGACAGACGGCCCGAACAGGATTTTCGACGAATTCGCCAAGCTCATGACCGATGCCGCGGGTGCGGCGCAGGGTATGCGCAAGGAGGCGGAAACGGCGTTCCGGTCGCAGGCCGAGCGGCTTCTTCACTCCATGGACCTGGTCAAGCGCGACGACTTCGACGCGGTGCGTGAAATGGCGGCAAAGGCGCGCGACGAGAACGATGCGCTTGAAAAACGCCTTGCCGATCTCGATGCGCGGATCGCCAAGCTGGAAGGCGGCGCGGCACCCAAGGCTGCAGCGAAAAAGCCGGCTTCAGGCAAATCCGCCAGCTGAGCGACTCTGAAACCGGATTTCCACCGGTTTTCCCGAGATTTTTTTCGGATTGTTTTCCACAGGGCCGCGAACGCGAAAAGCAGAGTCGCGAGAGTCACTTAACGGAACCGGCGCAGAATTTGATTCCGCGCTTCTCCACAGATTCGCTGGCGTCAAGCAAAGGCTCGGGGTTTCTCCGGGCGGGGTCTCCACTACACTGAATTTACAGTTTGATTCGCGGCGGACCTGAACACTCCATGCTTTCCGGCAAAGAGTGCAGGGTTCAGGGGAAGCCGGAGGCGCATACGCGCTTCCGGCACTTCTCCAGACAAATGAAGCGGCAATCCGGGCGCGGCGCCCGGAGCCAGAACACGAGGGGAAAGCGGCACCATGGGGCTCATCGAGATGGAATTCGAACGCGACAGCAATCCGGTCGATCTGGTCGAGCAGGTTGCTTCCCTCAATGACTGGGCGTTCGAGCGTACCGGCGACGAAATCACCATGACGGTGACCGGCATGTGGGCCGACTATGACGTCTCCATGTCCTGGATGGAGGACTTCGAGGCACTGCACCTTGCCTGCGCCTTCGATCTGAAAGTCCCGGAAAGCAGGATGGCGGAGACGGTCAAGCTGCTGTCCCAGATCAACGAGCAATTGCTTATCGGCCATTTCGACCTGTGGACGCAGGAAGGGGCAGTGATGTTCCGTCAGACCCTGTTGCTCAACGGCGGGGCGGAACCGACGGCCGAGCAGCTCGAGGCGCTGCTGTCGAGCGCGCTTGAAGCATGTGAACGCTACTTCCAGGCGTTCCAGTTCGTGGTATGGGCAGGCAAGCCGTCGCGCGATGCGATGGACGCGGTTCTGTTCGATACGGCCGGCTCCTGCTGAGGGATTGCCCAAGCGAACATGCTGGCGTTTTTCTGCCAACTGCCCGGACAATTTCCCGGTGCGGGGATGACGCAAGGCCAAAGCCTGTCTATCCTGCGCCGTGAACATCAACAGCAGTGGTATGAACATGTCTGACGGATTTCCGAGTATCTGCCTCATTGGCGCGGGCAATATGGGCGGTGCAATGCTGTCTGGATGGCTTGAGGGCGGGCTTCCGGCGGCCAATGCCACGGTGGTGGACCCGTCGCCGCGGCCCGAGATGGCGGAAAAGCTTGCCAGGCTAGGCGTCGCGAGCGTTGCCAGCGCCGGCGAAGCGCAGCGCCCGGACGTACTCATCATCGCGGTCAAGCCGCAGATGATGGGAACCGTGCTCCCGCAACTGAAGGATATTGCAGGGCCGGATACGGTTGCGGTCTCCGTGGCCGCAGGCACTACGATTGCGTTCATGGAAGAGCATCTCGGCAACGTGCCGATCGTGCGCGCCATGCCAAACACTCCCGCCATATTGCGAAAAGGCATAACGGTCTGCTGTCCCAACGGCCCGGTGACGGATGCGCAGCGCGCACAGGTGACCGGCCTGCTCAAGGCGGTCGGGGAGGTTGAATGGGTCAGCGAGGAAAGGCAGATCGACGCCGTGACCGCCGTTTCGGGCAGCGGTCCGGCCTATGTCTTCAATCTGGCGGAGTGCATGACGGCGGCCGGTGTGGCGGAAGGCCTGCCCGAGGAACTGGCGTCGAAGCTGGCCCGGCACACGATTGCCGGGGCAGGCGAAATGCTGGCGGTGCTGGAAGATTCAGCAGGCAGGTTGCGCGAGAACGTGACCTCGCCCAACGGTACGACGGCTGCCGCGCTTTCGGTGCTGATGGCCGAACCGGGCCTTGCCGATCTCGTGAAAAAGGCAATCCATGCGGCCAGGGTGCGCGCCGAAGAACTCTCGGGCTGATACGGGAGCTGGAAGAAATATGACGGACGAAATTTCCATAGACGATTTTCTGAAAGTCGATATCCGGGTCGGTACCATCATCAAGGCGGAGCCCTTCCCGGAGGCGCGCAAGCCCGCGATCAAGATGGTTATCGATTTCGGCGCGGGCATCGGCGAAAAGAAGACATCTGCACAGATCACCGAGCACTACACGCCGGAAGGACTGGTCGGACGGCAGGTGATGGCGGTGGTCAACTTCCCGCCGCGCCAGATCGGACCCGTCATGTCGGAAGTGCTGACGCTCGGTTTTCCCGACGAGAATGGCAAGGTCGTGCTGATCGGACCTGACTTCAAAGTGCCTGATGGTGGGCGGATGCACTAGATCGTTTCATCTGAGGGTGAAACGATCTGGCTGTGTTCCAGCTATTTTCCGGGAATGCCGCTTGCCGGTTCTAGGTGATCGGGAACCCCGCCAGATCGGCGTCGCCGAAGTCCGTCAGTGCGAAGCCGTTGAGCGTGACGGAGCCATCTGCACCGAGGTCGATGACGGTGTTGCCACCAACTTCCGAGATCGCGTTGGCGTTCTGGAGATCGGCCAGCGTGGTGTAACCATAGGCGGAAAGATCGAGCCGATCCTGGCCATCGGTGAAATCGAGAATGGTGTCGTTGCCGACACTGCCCGAGAACTCGAAGATGTCGTTGCCGGTGCCGCCCTTGAACAGGTCGTCAAGTGCGCCGCCGGTCAGCATGTTGTCACCGGTGCCGCCAAGGATGAACTGGGTGCCGTCCGATGCGGTGTTGCGGACATACTGCATCTCGCCAGACGTGTTGTAGGAAGCCTCGCTTGCCGAGCCATCCGAATTGGTGATGGTGCGGTTGGTCAGGATGCCGCCGGTATAGGCAAAGCTCATCTGGGAGCGGGCTTCGCCTGCATCGTAGTCGACAACGTAGCCGGTCTTCACGCCGGAAGTGTTGTAAGTCGTCGTCTTGACGTCCCAGGTGAAATCATCGGCAACATCGGTCTCGACCGTCTGGGTCAGTACGCCAGAGGTGTAGGACTTCACGGAGGTATTGCCATTGTCAAAGGTCAGCGACGAGGACTGAAGCAGTCCGCCGGAATAGACATTCTGCAGGCTCTGGTAGTTCACGGCGTTTAGAGGATCGGTGTTGACAATGCCCGTCAAACCGCCACCAGCATTGTAGGTGGTGGTGGCGATACGACCGTCATCGTAGGTCGTGACGCTCTCGCGCAGGATGCCGTTGGTGTCGAAGGTCTGGCCGATGGTGTCATAGACGCGAATTCCGTTGCCATCGGTATTGCTGACGACCGTCTGGCCCGAGCCATTGCGGACGGCAGAGTAATCGAAGCCGTTGGGACGGGACCATTCCACTGTCTCTATCCCGGCATCGAAGAGGGAGCCGAGCGTCGTCAGGTCATGCGCCCATTCGCCCATCTTCACCGCATCATTGGCACCGCCAGCCGACGAGATCAGCCCAGCAATCCCCTCGCGGTCTGCCTCGGAGGAGCCGAAGCCGGAGAAGTCTAGGATGTAATCGGTACCATCGGTCTGGATATCTTCCACCGAAGTGAAGGTCGTGCCCGCAAAATCGAAGGTGCCGCCGCCATTCAGGTTTACGCGGTCATTGCCGCCCTGGCCGTCATAGCTGTCGCCATTGGTGAGCGTCGTTGCATCGAAATCGACCGAGTTGTCATTGCCATCGCCCGCAAGCGTATCTGTATTGGTGGTGGGACCCGCCGGCGCGAACAGGGGGTTGGCTGTCACAAAGACATCATTTGAAAAGTTGGCATCCGTGGCCGACACCAAGTCCGTGGCCAGACTTGTGAAGAAGATGGTGCTGCCATCTCCGGAGATGGCGGGCTGCCCACTGTTGCCATTTCCATGCACAACAAATTCTGTGGTTCCGGTCAGGGTATCGTAGATGAAGATATCAGATAGGCCGCTGTCCGGCGTCACCAGGTCGGAGGCAACGCTTTCATACACCACATACCGGCCATCGTCAGAAATCGAGGGATTGGTACTGTGATTGTTGGCCGAATTGCCCAACGCATTCCTCGTGACCATGGTCGTGGTGTGGTTGATCGTGTCGTAGAGGAAGATATCAAACCTGCCGTTGGTATCGTTACTGTCCAGATTGGTGGCGAAACTGCGATAGACGACATAATGTCCGTCGGCGGAAATGGAGGCATTGTAACTGTTGCTGTTGCCGGCATCGCCAGCCGTATTTCTCGAAACCAGCGTCGTGGTATCGTTTACCCTGTCGTAGAGATAGATGTCGGAATTGGAGTTGCCTTCACTGACCAATGTTGAAGCAATGGAATCGTAGACGACATACCGGCCATCTGCAGAAATCGACGGATTGGCGGCGTTCCGGTTGGCCTGGGTTCCTGACGTGCTCTTCGATATCAGCTTGGTGGTGTCGGCCACCTTGTCGTAAAGAAAGATATCGATCTTGCCGTTGCTGTCGGTAATGCCGGTGTCGAGATTGGTGGCATAGCTCAAATAGGCCACATAGCGGCCATCCGCTGAAACGCTCGCATCACCGCTGCTGTTGTTCGCAACTCCGGTGGCGGTTTTGGATATGAGAGAAATGGTCTGGTCGACCCGGTCGTACATGTAGATGTGGCGCAACCCGGCGGGAACGCCGGTTACAAGGTTACTGGCATTGCTTTCAAAGACGACGTAACGGCCGTCTGCTGCGATGGACGGGTCAAAGCTGTTGCTGTCGGAAGGGCCGGCGGAAACATCCTTCGAGATCAGTGTCGTGGTCTGGCTGACCGTGTCATAGAGGAAGATGTCGTAAAAGCCATTTGTGTCATCTGCAACCAGATCGCTGGCGGCGCTATGATACACCACGTAGCGCCCATCGGAAGAGATGGGCGCTACGTGGTAACACTCCCCGCGGTAATCGGGACGCTCGCCGCGTTTCCCGCGTCGCCATTTGTTGCTGCCGATACAAGTGTGAATGCCATGACATGGTCCCCTGGACCATGGCGCTGTCAAGCACTCACGGTCAATCATCGCAAGTGCTGAAAATCACTTACAATTACCTACACCACGATTCGGCCTCAGCGCGAGAGCCGTAACCAAATCCGCACACAACCAGTCTCCGCCTGGTCCGAAACCAACCGGAGCTGAAGATGGAAGCTGCCTTGAAAGTGCTTCCCCCGCCCACTGTCCTCATGCCGCAAACCAAAATTGACTCAAGTATTGTCGGAACGTCAAGTGGGGGGGCGAAGAATCATCAGCGGGGGAGGGTGACGATGGCGCGCAGGCCGCCCTTGGGGCTTTCGTAGAGGTTGATGTCGCCGCCATGCAGGCGGGCGATGTCGAGTGCGATCGAGAGGCCCAGGCCGGTGCCGCCCTCGTCCTGGTTTCGCGCCTCGTCCAGCCGGGTGAAAGGCTTGAACACTTCCTGGCGCTGATCCTCGGGAATGCCGGGGCCATTGTCGTCGATGGTGACAGTGATGCGGTCCGGGCCGGCGCTGGCCTTCACGCGTATCACGTTGCCGTGGCGCATGGCGTTTGAAACGAGATTGCCGAAAAGGCGGGCCATGCCGTTGGGCCGGGCGCGGATTTCCAGCCGCTTGGGACAGTCCAGCGTGTATTCGATGTTGTTGTGCTGCGCCTCGACCTCGTGGCGGTGCAGGATGCGGTACAGGTTGACGTCCGAAATATCCTCGCCGGCCTCGCCCTTGGCGAAGTCGAGATAGCCCTGAAGCATGCGCTGCATCTCGTCGATGTCGCGCTGCATGTCCTCGGTGTCGGCCGAGTTGCCGAGCAGCGCGACCTGGAGCTTGAAGCGGGTCAGGATGGTGCGCAGGTCGTGCGACACGCCGGTGAGCATGTCGGTGCGCTGCTGGATCTGCTTGTCGATGCGCGCGCGCATCTGCAGGAAGGCGAGGCCTGCCATGCGCACCTCGCGGGCGCCGCGAATGCGGAAATCGTGGGGAATGTCGCGGCCCTTGCCGTACTGGTCGACTGCCTCGGCGAGCTGGAGGATCGGCCTGATCTGGTTCCTCAGGAACAGGATGGCTATGAAGATCAGCACGAAGGAGGTTCCCACCATCCAGATCAGGAAGATGTGGGAGTTCGAGGCATAGGCCTGGTTGCGCTTGGCATATACGCGCAGCACCTTGTCCGGGTTTTCGAGCCGGATGCGGATTTCGAGGAGGTCGGAATTGCCGAGCGTGTCGATCCAGAACGGGCGGCCGATCTGGCGGGTGATTTCCTGGCGCAGGATATCATCGAGGATCGAGAAGAAGGGCTTTCCGGTTGCGGGCGGAAACGGGTCGGGCGGCAGGATGGTGATGTTCAGGCCGAGTCGTTCGCCGGAAATGCGGATGATCTGGTCGTAATCGGCATCCTGCGGATAGGTCTCGATGATGTCGATGATGGCGGCAATGTCTGCAGTCACGGCCTTGGACAGGCGCTGGGTGACGGTCTGCCAGTGCCGCTCCATGAAGACATAGGCGACGACCGATTGCAGGATGACCATCGGCAGGATGATGATGAGAAGGGAGCGGGCATAGAGGCCGGTCGGCATCTTGCGGCCGAACCAGCGCATCGAACGGGCAAGCGAACTCTGGCGCCAGGCCTGCCACATGCGCGAGGCCCAGTTCTCGCTGGGTGCCGCTTCGGCGGCCGGCTTGGTGTTCACTTCTTCAACGGTCAATGCAATTTGCCGGTTTCGGTGACGGGTTTCGGTGTGGCCCGCAGATTCGGTCTTCCGGGAGGGGGCCTGCCCGAGACTGTGGCGGAGCCGCGACGCAAGTCAAGTGCGGCGGGAGATGTGCCACAGGACATGTGCGGCATGAACGGCAGCTATCCCGGGAACAGCCGGTAACCGATGCCGCGCACGGTCTGCAGCCATTTCGGATCTGCCGGGTCGTCCTCGATCTTGCGGCGAAGGCGGTTGATCTGGACGTCGATCTTCCGCTCGCCGGAATCGGGGTCGTCGCCAAGAAGCTCGTGGCGGGCAACGGTGTCGCCCGCGCGGGAAGCGAAGATGACCATGATGTCGCGTTCGCGGTCGGTCAGCCGGACGGCATCGCCGTTCTTCTTCAGTTCGCGTTTCTTCACGGAGAACTGGTAGGGGCCGAAGCTGACCTGTTCGATAACCGGTTCGGCAGGTTTCGACGAGCGCTTGAGGATGTTGTTGATGCGCAGAAGGAGTTCGCGCGGATCGAACGGCTTGGGCAGGTAGTCGTCGGCTCCTGCCTCCAGGCCCTCGATGCGGTTGTCGGTCTCGGCCAGCGCGGTGAGCATCAGGACGGGCGCAGCAGTGATTTCAGAGACGTGCTTTGTTAGGCTTATACCGTTCTCGCCCGGCATCATGACATCGACGACGAGCAGGTCGAATTCGAGACCTTCAAGGTGCTTGCGCGCTTCAGAAGCATCCGCGGCTGCGGTGATGCGGAAGCCGTTTTCCTCGAGAAAGCGGCGGATGAGCTGGCGGATGCGGCGGTCGTCATCGACGATGAGGATGTGCGGAGCATCATCTTCGGGCATGTTCCTGGACACCATCGCAACTCCGGAATGTTCGTTCATCCTGGACCTCCCAACTGGCTGGTTGCGCGCAAGGGCTGGCCCTGGCCGCAACTCTATACGCAATTTTTCCGCGGGTCATGTCCCGGCGGCCGGTTTCTCCGGGCGCTGTGTGTGTCAGCCCGGCTTCGACATGGCCGCGAGGAATTGGCGGATGGCCGCCTCGTTTTCCTGCCCGGTCTGACCGATTGCAGCATGGATGCGGCGGGACTGTGGCCGCGAGAGGCGCACGACAAGCTCGCGTCCCCGTTGCGTCGGGTACAGGAGGCGCTTGCGGCGGTCCGTGCTACCGGTTTTCTGGACGATGTGGCCGCTTTCCAGCAACTGCTTGAGGACGCGGGCGAGGCTCTGCTTGGTGATCTTGAGAATGTCGAGCAGTTCGGCTACGGGCATGCCGGGCCTGCGGTTGACGAAGTAGAGGACGCGGTGGTGGGCACGCCCGAAATCCATGCTCGACAGCAGGCGGTCGGGATCGCCGGTGAAGTCGCGATAGGCGAAGAACAGGAGTTCGATGAATTCCAGTTCGGGTACGTCCTGATCGGTCAGGGGAGAGAATACCGGTGCTTGCGCGGCGCCGGCGCGCGTCAATCCGGTATCGCCGGCTTGGCCCGAACCGTCAGCCTGGACGGCATTGCCGCTGGCCGGGCGGCCATCAGGCAGGTCGGAAGACTGCCTGGTCTGCTTGCTGCCGCTGGGCGGGTTATCCATGGCTGACTGGGTTCCAAGTGTTGACACAGGCAAATTCTGGCATGTTTTCGCAGATATGTCAGTAGTATTGACATAAATATGGCCGGGACCTAGGCTCATCAAGGCCGGTTGGTGGGAGTGACCAGCCGGATATCCTCGAAATCGCTGCCCCTGCAGGTGTTTGATCGCCTGACGCTGGAGAAATAGACATGGCTGCCGTTCCCTATGATCAACTTGGCGGATACATCTGGTTCAACGGAGAATTCGTCAAATGGGAAGATGCGAAGATCCACGTGCTGACGCATGGTCTGCATTACGGCAGTTGCGTGTTCGAGGGCGAACGGGCCTATGAAGGCGAGATTTTCAAGCTGCGCGAGCACACCGAGCGGCTGTTCTTTTCCGGCAAGACACTCGGTTTTGACATACCCTTCACGGTCGAGGAGATCGACGAGGCCTGCAAGCAGGCGCTGGTCAAGCAGGGCCTGCGCGATGCCTATCTGCGGCCGGTCGCCTGGCGCGGCAGCGAGATGATGGGTGTTTCGGCCCAGTCCAACAAGATCAATGTGGCAATCGCCGTGTGGGAATGGCCGAGCTACTTCAAGCCCGAGGAACGGCTCAAGGGCATTCGCCTCGACCTTTCGGAATGGCGCAGGCCGGACCCGAAAACGGCTCCGTCATTTGCCAAGGCTGCGGGCCTCTACATGATCTGCACGCTTTCCAAGCACGCAGCCGAGGCAAAGGGCTATGCCGATGCGATGATGCTCGACTATCGCGGGCGGGTGGCGGAAGCTACTGGCGCAAACGTGTTCTTCATCAAGGATGGCGTGATCCACACCCCGGTTCCGGACTGCTTCCTCGATGGCATCACGCGCCGCACGGTTATCGACCTTGCGCGCCGCCGCGGTTTCGAGGTGGTCGAGCGGGTGATCATGCCCGAAGAGCTTTCAGGCTTTTCCGAATGCTTCCTGACCGGAACGGCAGCGGAAGTGACCCCTGTTTCCGAGATTGCCGAATGGCGTTTCACACCCGGCGAAATCTCCAAGACCCTGATGGAAGAATACGAGGCGGAAGTGCGCGGCAAACCGGCGGTGAAGGCCGCCTGAGCCGCACGCCTTTGCATTTGTTCGATCCGGTCGGGCAAGGCCGCATGGCCTGCATTTGCCGGTCGACAAATAATGCAGTCTGCAAATTACCATACGTAACTTTTTCTTTGCGCGATCGTTGATACTTCGTTAACGTGCGCACGGCTTCGCCAGAGGCGCGGCCGTAGCCGGTCAGGTGTTGTGGGAATCGGAAGAACTGAACGCGATGCCGAACCTGTTTGGTCATCCCATTCACGTTTCCAGCAATGAATGACAGCTACCAGTCTGGGGAATTGCGGACCGTGTGTCCGCGCATTTGGGAGAAATCCAATGCTTCAATCGATCATTATTCCGCTGGTGATACAGTTCCTGTCCGGATCGGCCGGCGGCGGTATCGTTGGCAACCTGATGAAAAATGTGGACATGGGCATGCTGGCCAAGGTGCTGCTCGGTGGTGTCGGCGGCCTTGTCGGTGGCGGAGCTGTATCCGGTGCGGGTCCGCTCGGTTCGCTCGGCGGCCTGCTCGGCATGGGCGCGTCGATGATGGGCGGTGGCGACGCTGCCGGCGGGCTTGATATCGGATCGATCATCGGCCAGGTGGCCGGCGGCGCTGTTGGCGGCGGTGCGCTTACCGGCATCGGTGGACTGCTTGCGTCCATGATGAAGAAGTAAGGCGCTTTCCATTCCTTGAATGCATTGCGGGCGGTCCGGCGGGCCGCCCGTCTTGTTTTGCGGCTGCGGTTGTTTGCGAGCCTGCAGGCGGCTATAGCGGTTTGCATCTATTCTGAATCGAAATTCGCTGCCTCTCGCTGCGTTCAAAATCGAATTTCGATGCTGCTAGGCATCAGACAAGAGGCAATCGGCTTCAGAGAATTTCCTGGAACAACCGGGATTCCATACAAACAGGCGCATTCGGGAAGGAAATCATGGGAAAGCTAAATGCAGCAATCTTGCCGGTCACGCCCTTCCAGCAGAACTGCACGCTGATCTGGGACGATGAGACCAAGGAAGGGATTGTGATCGATCCGGGCGGCGATGTGGAACGCATTGCCGAGGCAATCGGGAAGACCGGGATCAATGTGCAGCAGATCGTCCTCACCCATGGTCATATCGATCATGTCGGCGGTGCCGAGGAACTCAAGAGCAGGCTAAAGACGCAGATCATCGGGCCTCATATCGCGGACAAGGCGCTGTGCGAGGGCATCGAGAAACAGGCGGCAATGTTCGGCATGCCGGGCGGATACCGCAATGCCTATCCCGACCGCTGGCTGGAAGAGGGCGACATCGTGAGCTTCAGCGGCCACGAATTCGAGGTCTTCCATTGTCCCGGCCATGCGCCGGGGCACATCGTGCTCTTCAACAAAGTCGCACGGTTTGCCGTGGTGGGAGACGTGCTGTTCAACGGATCCGTTGGCCGGACGGACCTGCCTGGCGGCGACCACGCAACATTGATCGCCTCCATCCGCGAAAAACTCTTCGAATGGGGCGACGATGTCAGCTTTCTTTGCGGACACGGGCCGGGAAGCACGATCGGCCAGGAGCGCAAGAGCAATCCCTTCCTCACCTGAAACGATTTGTTTCGGCAAGCAACTGAATTCCCTCACGCATTTCGATTTCTGCGAAACCGTCAAGATCGACTTTGCTCTGGGAGCTTTGCTTCGCCCCGCACTCCGCCAGAACAGCCGGGCTGTAAAATGCCGGTGTCGTGTTGGGGCAGGGCGAGCGTGCATGCGCGCGTGCCGGTCTTGTCAGCGATGGAGTGAAAGGGTGCGGAGGATCAGTAGGTTCTCAAGAAGCGTCTCAGCCCTTAAGAACCCACCGGCCTGGGTTTGATTGGGGTCTGGCCGGCATTCAATGTGGGGCGAATGCCGATCCTCCGCGAAGACACATTACGCCCGTCATGGTTACCGGGAGCTTAACAAATTCCCGGTAAGGGACACACAGGCGCATCAAATCAACCCGCATGGTGAAAGGTTTCGGAGCTTGCCCGAATTTCACGTGCAGAAGGTGGTGATGCCCGATGCCGTCGTGGCGTCAGGCTGCCGGTTCCGATAGCGATTTGCATCCTGTTGCCTCCGGCCACGAAGCCGGATGTGTTGCGCAACCGGTGCGAAATCAGCCTGCGAGGGAAAGGTTCACTGCCTTCGGACCCTTGCCGCGCTTGTCCGGCTCGGTGTCGAAGTTGACCTTGTCGTTCTCGTTCAGTCCGGAAAGACCGGATGCCTGGACGGCGGAAATATGGACGAAGATGTCGGCGCCGCCATCGTCTGGGACGATGAAGCCGAAGCCTTTGTCCTGATTGAAGAACTTTACGGTTCCAGAGGGCATGTCTCGTTTCCTTTCAACGAAGAATAAACCTGCGGTCAAACAGGTGGTTTTCCGGTCCAGCCCGGCCGGTAGGGCAGTTGTATTCACTCGAAGAAAGGGAGATTGATATCTTATGCGCCCGCTGAATTCCCCAGCAAAGCGGAGGTATAACGGGGAAATTTCTTAGGCGATCCCCGATCGCCCAGGAGCTGCCAATGACGGCTCACCTGCTTATTGCCTTCCATGTCTTCAGTTCGCAAACTGCACGAACGGAGATGAATCTCCGATTTTTTTGCAATCTTTTCAAGAGAAACTTTTGTGACAGGCGGCAAGGGGCAGGCGGACTTCATCCGCCTGCACTCAGAAGCTGGCCGCGATCTTTTCCTGCAGCTTGCGGGGCTCGGACTGGTTGCGGTCCTTCATCCAGGCCAGGAAGGCGGAACTTGGAAGCGGTGTGGAGAAGAGGAAGCCCTGCAACTCGCTGCAACCGAGCTTGGTGAGCATGGCTGCTTCTTCGGCCGTTTCCACGCCTTCGGCAACGGTCTTGCAGTTCAGCCCGCGAGCCATGTTGATGGTTGCCTCGAAGATGACCCTGGTACGCGCATCCCTGGTGATGCGTGCGGTGAGCGGACCGTCGATCTTGATCGTGTTGACCTTCAGTTCTGCGAGGCGCGTAAGGTTCGAATACCCTCTGCCGTAGTCATCCAGTGCGACGTTGAAGCCTGCATCCTGAAGCTGGCCGATGATGTTTGCCGCCGACACGGTGCTGTCGAGCGCGGATTCTTCCGTGATCTCGATCTCCAGCTTGTCGTGCGGGCAGTGTTCTTCGCGAACGATCTGCTTGAGCCTGCCGACAAAATCCTGTGAGGCAAAATGATAGGACGAGATGTTGATGGCGACGGTGATGTCGTGACCCATCGACTTGAAGTGATTCACGGCCTTGGCTGCATTGCGGATGACCCACTCGCCAAGCTCGTTGGAAACGTCGGATTCCTCGATGGCCGGGATGAACTGTCCCGGCGGGACAATGCCGTCCTTGGGGCTGATCCAGCGGATCAATGCCTCGGCGCTCTTCACCTCGCCCGAGACGGAGGTGATCTTCGGCTGGAAATAGAGTTCCATCTCGCCGTTGCGGATCGCCTCGTGGACGTCGCGGCGGATTTCCGCGGTGGTGCGCTCGCCGATTTCGCTGCGGAAATATTCCACGCGCGCCTTGCCGGTTTTCTTGGCATGGTACATGGCGATGTCGGCACGCTTGAGCAGGTCGTTGAAAACCACGCCGTGCTGCGGGAATGTGGCAATGCCGATCGAGCCGGTCAGGCGGAAGGTGGTCTCGACACCCGGTATCGGCTTGCTGATCGCGGCCTGAACATGCTCCATCAGCGTCTCGATGCAAGGAACGTTGCTTGTCTCGGGTATGAACATCAGGAATTCGTCGCCGCCCTGGCGGCCCATGATGACCTTCGGCGCCTCGTTCGGCTTTACGCCGAGAAGCAGCGGGTTTTCCAGCGGCGAGTGCCCTGTAATGGTCTCGACGATACCGGCAACGCGCAGGGCGACCGTGCGCAGAACCTGGTCGCCGGCGAAATGGCCGAGCGTATCGTTGATTTCCTTGAAGTGGTCGATGTCGATGAACACCAGGTAGCCGCTCATGCCGCCCTTGCCGAGCGTTTCCAGCGCATTTTCCGCCAGATCCTTGAACGCCTTGCGGTTGGGCAGGTCGGTAACCGGATCGGTGAATGCGGTGGTCTTGAGCTGCATGTCCGCTTCGCGCAGCCTGCCGATCATCGAGTTGAACGACTGCTGGAGTTCGATGTGTTCGGTGGAAAGGATCATACCCGCTTCGAGTTCAAGCTCTTCGAAATTGCTGTTCTCGGTGCGGTGCAGGGCGGCGATCAGCCGCTCGAGCGGACGCGAGAAGATGTGGGAGGCGAAAAGCGACGCCAGCAAGACCATGATCAGGGCGACAATGATTGCAGTCGATACGGACTGGTTGGTTGATGCTAGCTGCGTGAATGTGCTGGCCATGGGAACCACGGCGAGCGCGCGCAGGCTGGTGTCTCCGATGGCGCGAGTGACGGAAAGGCGGTTCGAACCTCCGACATCGATCAGCGATCCGCTGGAACTGCGAGAAGCGATACCGGTATCCGGCAGCCTTATGCCTGGCTTGTTACCGTTCCAGAAGACCGGAGTTCCCAGGGAATCGATGACGATCGTATCAATGCTTCCGTCGTCTGTCGGTTTGACGATTGCAGCCATTGTGTCGGCGGGAACCGAGGCAATGACAAACCTGTTGGCGAGACGTCTTGCAAGATAGACGAAGGAGGGAGCCCGGCTGTCGCTTTCCGAAAAGGCCGTGGCGCGCGATGCGGTTTTCAACTCACTGTTGATACGCGTGAGAAGCTCGTAGCCGACCCTGTCGCCCGCGAGTTCTGCCGACGTGGAAAACCCAAGTCCGTTGCTGCGTTTGATGATCCTGCCGCTCGATGCATCGGCAAGCACGATTTCGTTGACCGGGCCGAATACCTCAAGGGCGCCTGACTGCTTCCAGTTGTTCTGATTGAGGATGTCGATGCGTGCCTCGAGTGCCGCGTGCATTCCGCTCAGGTAGCTGGCAATCGCGTTCGCATCCGCATTGACTACAATTCGCGTCTTTTCAAGCGAACGGTTGGTCTCGTTCCTGGCTACATAGTCTTGTGTGTACCAGCCAAGCAAAGCAAGCGGCAGGAGCGTGAAAACTCCGAACAACAGGTACAGCCAGAAACGCATACGCATGAATATTGTCCTCTCACCCTTGTTAACCCCTGGGCGTTCGGAACAACTTTTAGCAGGAAGAAGGTAAACATATCCCTTGCCCCAGTCCCGTGCGTGCGGAAATCGGCATGTTTGGTAAAGGTTGTGTTTAATAATCTTGATCGTGAGCAAGGATTATCCCCGTTCGCCGGGGCCGTAACCCTGCCGGCCTCAAGGGACGTCTTTGGGGATCGGTGTCGGTTTGCCGTTCTCGTCGAAAGCGACCATCACGAACGTGGCCTCAGTGACCTTGACCATTGTATTCGTGAGATAGCGTTGTGCCCAGGCTTCCACCTTGAGCGTCATGGAGGTGCGGCCGAGCCTGGTGATGTTGGTATAGACACTCAACGTATCGCCGACATGCATCGGTTTTTCGAAGGACATGGCATTGACCGCAGCGGTGACCACGCGCCCGCCGGCCCTCTCGGCACCACGGATGCCGCAGGCCAGGTCCATCTGCGACATGACCCAGCCGCCGAATATGTCTCCGGCGGCGTTGGCGTCGGCCGGCATTGCGAGGGTGCGAAGGGTCAGTTCCCCTTCAGGCTTGCTGTCAGTCATTGTTTGCACGCTTCTTCATGGTTGCTTGGGATTGCAGGATAGCGGCAAGTGAATGGATGGCAAGGTGGCGTGGAAACCGGGCAAGGTCCGCAACAGGCTTCTTGCAATAAGCCGGGCAGGGGACTATCACGGCGCCTTAAACGGGACACCGGTCCCATCGAGCGTATCGGAGAAAATTCATGCCGATCATTGGCGACGTACTTACCCGCATCAAACCTTCTGCAACCATTGCCGTTGCCCAGAAAGCCCGCGAACTCAAGGCGCAGGGCCGCAACGTGATCGGTCTGGGTGCCGGCGAACCGGATTTCGACACGCCGGACAACATCAAGGAAGCGGCTGTCCGCGCGATCGCCGAAGGCAAGACGAAGTACACGCCCGTGGCGGGCATTCCCGAACTACGCCAGGCAATCTGCGACAAGTTCAAACGCGAGAACGGGCTTGAATACACGCCTGACCAGACCATTGTCGGCACCGGCGGAAAGCAGATTCTTTTCAACGCTTTCATGGTCACTCTGAATCCGGGAGACGAAGTTGTCATTCCGGCACCCTACTGGGTGAGCTATCCCGAAATGGTTTCGGTTTGCGGCGGTACGCCGGTATTCGTGGAAACGAAGATCGAGGACAATTTCAAGCTCAGGCCGGAAGCGCTTGAGGCTGCGATCACGCCGAAGACGAAATGGCTCGTGTTCAACTCTCCGTCCAACCCCTCGGGGGCCGCCTATTCGCGTGACGAGTTGAAGGCGCTCACCGATGTGCTGGTGCGGCATGAGCATGTCTACATCCTGACAGACGACATGTACGAGCATCTCTGCTACGGCGATTTCGAGTTCGTCACGCCGGCACAGGTAGAGCCGAAACTCTATGACCGCACGCTCACCATGAACGGCGTGTCGAAAGCCTATGCCATGACCGGATGGCGCATTGGCTATGCAGCCGGGCCCAAGGACATCATCAAGGCCATGGACACGATCCAGAGCCAGCAGACTTCCGGCGCCTGCTCGATTGCCCAGTGGGCCGCAGTGGAAGCGCTCAACGGCGTGCAGGATTTCATTGACGAGCGCCGCAAGGTGTTCGAAGAGCGCCGCGATCTCGTTGTCTCGATGCTGAACCAAGCGAAGGGCATCAAGTGCCCGACGCCCGAAGGTGCTTTCTACGTCTATCCCTCCTGTGAAGGTTGCATGGGCAAGACTGCGCCGTCCGGCAAGGTGCTGGAGACCGACGAGGATTTCGTTTCCGAACTTCTGGAAACAGAGGGCGTTGCAGTCGTTCACGGGTCCGCATTCGGCCTCGGACCGAACTTCCGCATCTCGTATGCAACCTCGACCGAGGATCTAACGGAAGCCTGCGAACGCATTCAGCGGTTCTGCGCATCGCTGAAGTGATCCGGGCAGTCTTGCGCGGGAAATAACAATGACGGGCGGGCGTTCCACGCACCGCCCGTTTTCATGGCAAGTCGCCGATTCTCCAGGGCTGGAGGCACAACGTGGTTAACGCCCGGTAAACAACCGGCGGGAATCGTGTTGTTTTTGACACATGGGTGTTGAAAAGGGCGTTGTTTGCCCGGATTCTGTGCCTGCGCCCATGCCGGATAATTGAATCATTCACTCAAGCGATTTATTGAATTGGCATCGATTGCGGGCCGTGTCCGCACCTTATTGCGCAATGAATGGTATTGAGATGATTGTATCGGGCAAGAAGTCCGCAAGAACTGCGGTTGCCGTTGCGGGCCTTCTCGCAGCCGGCTGGGCCTCCTCCGCCGTTGCGGCGGATATGGTCTATGGCGATTCCGGTCAAAAACTGCTCGATCCAACGCCAGTTTCGACGCAGTCGGTCGACGGGCTGAACTTCAAGGCAGGGGTGGTCAGCGGCAAGCTCGGCAAGTGGGACAACCACATGTTCCTCGCCAGCGTTGCAGCACCCATGCCGTTCTATCCAAGCATCGGTGTGCAGCTCGACCTTGGTATCGGCCGGTTCGGCTCCAAGTATACCAGCGCAGCTTCCGGCCTTCACATCTTCAAGCGTGATCCTTCGACCGGGATGCTCGGCATCTATGGTGACTGGGGTTATGTCGATACCGAACATGGCGGCCGTGTGGGCGTTGAAGGGGCTATCTACAATGGCCGCTGGTCGCTCGATGCGATGGCCGGTGTCCAGTTCGGCCAGCACTTCCTGACGAAGTTCGTCGACGAGGTGGACCTGTCCTATTACTTCACCGACAATTTCAAGGGTTCCGTTGGGCATCGCCTGACATCGCGCGGCCATGTTGCCAATATCGGCTTCGAATTCATGCCGGATCTGGGTGCGAATTCGGGCTGGAGCGTTTATGGCGAGGCCGAAGTCGGCGAAGACAACTATTCTGGTGCATGGGCGGGCATTCGCTATTCCTTCGGTCAGAGCTCGGCCTCGACGCTTATCGAGCGTGACCGCATGGCTGACCCGATCGTCCGCATTCCGCGCAACCTTGCCAGCCTGACGCGTTGCGGCACGGGCACCAAGCTGCACCCGAGTTCGAACGGCTTTGGCATCCATTACACGGACAATGTTTGCGGCAGCGCAGCCGATCTGAAGAAGTACGGCGCGCCGGAGGGTAAACTCGGACCTGGCGGAAGCTGACCGGTTCGGAAATTCCTGGAAAATTACGAAGCCCGGCCCCGTGCCGGGCTTTTCAGTTTGGTACTGCAATCCGACTTCGCCGGATTATTCCAGTATCTGATGAATCACGCCTTCGCTGAGCAGCAACTGCAGGGGCGGGTACCACATGCCGGAGGGTGGCGCGTGGTGCATCTGTTCGATGAAGGCGGCGCTCACACCGGCCTGGAGATACAGTTCGGCATCCTTGCGCTCTTCTGCCTTGCTGTCGGTGAAAATGCTGATGCCAGCCAGCCGGTACTGGTGAAATCCGAGCCTGGCGCCATCCGCGATGCGTCTTGTCCGGCCGCCGATGAAGGCAGTGGTGCAGGCGGAGTAGCAGAAGCTCGGGACCATGGTGTCCATGCCGTTTTCGCCGATCACCTTGGCGATGCCGCGCGCCTCGTAGATGTTGCCGCCATCACTCTCGAGCACGACTGTGCGGACACCCGGATTGCGTTTCAGGAACGAGCGCAGATTGCGGGTGATGCCGGGATCGAGCGAGCCGGAAATGGTCATTTCATCCGAGCCCTGGACGGTGTCGAGACGGTAGCCGCCGCTTTCGCCACCCGCCGAGACCTCAACGATCTCGCGCTGGGGAGGGGCGAACTGGAAAGCGGGCAAGGCCTGCAGGATCGTTATCCAGAACCCGGCAAGAAGAGCCGCCTGGGCACCCCAGACGGAAGCCTGTGAGCCGCGCTCGGCAAGCCACCGTTCGCCCGCCCGCAAAACGCCGACTGCCTGCCACACAAACAGAATGCCGTGGAAGAACACCGCCGCAGCGACGGCGAGCCGCCAGTCGAGCGGGGTAGAGGGAACAGCCTTCATGACGTTCAGTGGCGGGGTCATGAATTCCTGAACGCCGATTATCGCGGCACGCAATAGCACGAAGTTCACCCAGAACGACCAGGCAAAACCCTGGCGGCCCTGCCAGTGCGAGGCGATGTACTCGCCCGCCGCCGCGAACACTCCGGTTCCGGCGCGCTTTGTGCTGCTGTCATTCATTCCGTACTGTCTTGCCAATGGCCAAACGCTCAGGGGAGAGGATAGGGCAAGCACAGGTGTGCAGACAACCGTGAACAATTCACGTCTGCGGCATGACGGCAGTCATGCGCGCGGTCAGTAGTCCCAGTTGCGCGACTTGGAGACGAGGAAATCCCTGAAGGCGGTCAGTTTCGCCGATCCGCGCATGGACTGCGGATAACAGAAATAGGTGTCGAAGCTCGGCACGTCGGCACTCTGCAGGAGTTGAACCAGCTTGTGGCTGTGGTCAACGATGTAGTCGGGGAGGATCGCCAGGCCTGCGCCGCCCTCGCAGATCTTGCGCAAGGCGATGAGGTTGTCGATTTCGAGCACCGGCGTGCGGGGCCTGGAATCCTGCCTGCCTGCGGTCTTCAGCCAGTTCATGTCCTGCAGGTACTGGGGGGCGCTATCGCCGAAGGCGAGGATGCGGTGGTTGTCGAGGTCGGCAATGCTCTGGGGCTGGCCGTGTTCCTTGAGATAACCCGGCGAGGCGTAGAGGTGGAAATGCACGGTGAACAGCTTGCGCTGGATAAGATCGGACTGGCTAGGCTGGCGCAGCCGGATCGCGCAATCGGCCTGCCGTGTGGCAAGATCCAGTTCCTCGTTGACGAGGTTTATCTCCAGATGGACGTCCGGGTAGAGTTCGATAAATTCATGAACCCTGCTGGCCAGCCAGGCGGAGCCAAGTCCAACCGTGGTGGTAAGTTTCAGCTTGCCCTCGGGCCGCTCGGTCGACTCGGTCAGCTTGTTCTTGACGGCATCGAGCTTGAGCAGGACGTCATGGACCGTGCGGTAGAGCGTCTCGCCCTGTTCGGTGAGAATCAGGCCGCGCGCATGCCGCGAGAAGAGGGGAACATTCAGTTCCCCCTCCAGTGCGCTGATCTGGCGCGAAATGGCAGATTGGCTCAGGTTGAGCAGGTTCGCCGCATGGGTAAAGCTTCCGGCGTCTGCGACGGAATGAAAAATTCTGAGCTTGTCCCAGTCCATGATTTCCCCTCAGTTGGACGGGTGGGAAAACGCGCTTACTCCGCGGCTTCCTCGATCGATTCCTGGGCGGCAATATAGCGTTCCGCCTCAAGCGCGGCCATGCACCCCATGCCAGCCGCCGTTACGGCCTGCCGGTAGATGTCGTCGGTAATGTCGCCCGCGGCGAAGACGCCTGGCACCTCGGTGGCGGTGGAATCGGGTGCAGTCCATAGATATCCCGAAGGCTTCTTCTTCAACTGGCCCTCGAACAGTTCGGTCTGCGGAGCATGCCCGATGGCCACGAACACGCCATCGACCTCGATATCCGTGACCTGGCCAGTTTTGGTGTTCTTGAGTTTCGCACCGGTGACGGCAGGCGGCATGCTCTCCTTGCCCGTCACTTCCTCAAGCGTGTGATTCCACATGATGTCGACATTGTCTCGGGCGAACAGGCGCTCGGCCAGGATCTTCTCCGAGCGGAATTCCTCGCGGCGGTGTACGACCGTCACCTTGCTGGCAATGTGCGAAAGATAGAGCGCTTCCTCCACGGCGGAGTTGCCGCCGCCGATGACGAGCACGTGCTTGCCGCGATAGAAGAATCCATCGCAAGTGGCGCAAGCGGAAACGCCGAAGCCCATGAATTTCTGTTCCGAGGGAATGCCCAGCCACTTGGCCTTGGCACCGGTTGCGATGATGAGCGCATCGGCTGTCCAGCTGTTGCCGGAGTCGCAGGAAATCGCGAAGGGGCGCACAGACAGGTCGACCTTGGTCACGTAGTCGTTGACGATGTTGGCGCCAACGTTCTCAGCCTGCTTGAGCATCTGCTCCATCATCCACGGCCCCTGGACCGGATCGGCATAGCCCGGATAGTTCTCGACCTCGGTCGTGATCATCAACTGGCCACCCTGTTCGAGCCCGGCAATGAGGACGGGTTCGAGCATGGCGCGCGCCGCATAGATGGCGGCAGTGTAGCCTGCCGGGCCCGAGCCGATGATGAGAACTTTTGCGTGTTTTGAAGTTGCGCTCATGGTTGGCATCCTGTCGCTTGTCCTGACCTGCAAAGTAAGGTTTCAGAGGGGGCGATTACAAGGCTTGGCACGGTTTCTTGTCGGGGATAAGGCCCGATATGCACCGATTTGCTACCTGCCTTTGTGGAGTTTGGGCAACAAGTCATGCCGGACCTTCCGGACGGGCGGTTGCGGGCTTTGTTTGATCCTTTGCCGGTGGTAAGGAAACGGGCAACAAATCCGAGGGGCAGGTACAGGAATTTCCGATGACTGAGAGCCGCAAGGTCAAGTCGGGTGGGGGCAAACCGGGCGAAAGCGGCGCCGGCGGCGAAAAGGCCCCGGTGACGATTGCCTGCATCAAATGGGGCGTGAAGTTTCCGCCATATTATGTGAACCGGCTCTATGCGGGCGTGAAACGCCACATGGACCGGCCTTTCCGTTTCGTCTGCTATACCGAACATCCCGAAGGCATTCGCGAAGAGGTGGAGACCTATCCGCTGCCGGTTGTTCCCTTCGAGGATGCCATGGTCACGGCCATGACCACGGGAAAACGCCGTGGGGCGTGGCGCAAGGTCACGATCATGCAGTCGGGCGAGGCAGATATCCACGGACCGACCCTGATCATGGACCTGGACGTGGTGGTGACCGGGCCCCTGGGCGACTTGTTCGACCATGCACCGGGCAAGGTATGCATGGGCCGCGACTGGCTGGAGAAGCGGCGCAGGCGGATTGGCGGCCATGGCTCCGTGCTGCGCATCGACCCGGACCTGCACAGCTACCTGTTCGATGGGTTTGGCGAATACATTACCCACGACCTGCGCTGGAAGGGCGAGCAGAAATACACTTCCATGACCGCCTACAACCGCGGTGACCTGGAATATTTCCCGGATGGCTGGATCTGTTCGTTCAAGCGCCAGTCGATACCCTACTTCCCGATGAATTTCGTGACCCGTCCGAAACTGCCGGAAAACTGCCGGGTAATGTGCTTCCACGGTACGCCGAAGATGGAAGAGGCTCTGGTGGGCGATTGCC
Source organism: Nitratireductor sp. (assembly GCA_020637805.1). Lineage (GTDB taxonomy): Bacteria > Pseudomonadota > Alphaproteobacteria > Rhizobiales > Rhizobiaceae > Salaquimonas. The sequence goes on from JACKJU010000011.1 coordinate 83,678, forward strand.
CGAAATTCCGCTACCGCACGCGCCCGGCGCCTTGGTTGCGTGACCTCTGGCTCGACGAGGGCGAGAAGGACTGGATGCCTGCCTGATTGCGGTACTGTTCACTCCGGGCAGGCAGAACCGGAATTTCTCGCAAGCCTGTTGTGCCTTATCCGGCGGTGTAGCCCAGCGCGGCGTAGTCGCGGGCGTAGATTTTCGCGATCCTTGAAGCGGTATCGGGCGTCAGGAGCACCTTTTTGCCAGGATGCACGCCGTGCTCACGATGGAATGCGATGATTTCCGTGTTGGGCGTATCGGGGGTGATTTGAGCGCCCGCGCCGCCCTTGCTCGTGGGCGATTGCTGGCGCCGGTTATCCAGGAAAAAATCGCGCTTGCCACCCGTCAGCGGGACAAGTTCGTTGAAGCGCTCGTTGATTTCCTCAAGCTTGATCAGGTGATCGATACGGTGCCGGTCGACGATCCTGGACTGGCGTATCCAGTGCGGATTGACGTTGTCGAGATCGGCCGTCGAAAGCCAGTCGAGGAACTGGTTGAAGGTGATCGTTTCACCGGGCGAGGCCGCATGGACAACCTCGCGGACCCAGGGCTTGTTGACGTCCTCGCCGCAGAACTTGTCGTAGAAGGCGCTGACAAGGCGCGACGCCGGATCACGGGTCACGAGTATCGAAGGCCAGCGTTCACGTTCTGCCGTTGCGCGAAAGCGGCTGCTCACGTGTTTCTCGTAACTTCTTGAAAGCAGGCGCACATCGGTGCTTGGCAGATCGTGGCCGTCGCGCAGGATGGCAAGGGTGAGAGACGGGCGCGTGAGAAAGCGGGCATAGAGCGCCGGGCCGTACAGGCTGAACTCCGTGAACGGGTTCAGCCGGTTTTCGAACAGGCCAAGCGTATCGAAAAACCACAGGCGAAGCGTGGTACCGCCGCACTTGGAATTGGTGTGCAGAACGAATTTGCGCCTGGGGTTGATCAGCATGGCAGATGCTCAAGCGCTCCTTCGGCGGTCCCGCCTCGTCTGCGGCGCGGTAAAGCGGCGGCGGGGAGGGTGCCCCCCGCCATTGTTCCTGCCGGCGTTGATGCCGGCTGGCCGCTTCAGATGAACTTCACTTCGAGGATCTCGTAGGCGCGCGCACCGCCCGGTGCTGCAACCTCGACGGAATCGCCCTCCGCCTTGCCGATGAGCGCGCGCGCGATCGGCGAGGAGATGGAGATCTTGCCAGACTTCACGTCCGCTTCCTGGTCGCCGACGATCTGGTAGGTCTTTTCCTCGTCCGTGTCCTCGTCGACCAGCTTCACGGTCGCGCCGAACTTGATCGTGCCGCCGGAAAGCTTGGTCACGTCGATCACATCGGCGCGCGACAGCAGGTCTTCCAGCTCGGAAATGCGGCCCTCATTGTGGCTCTGCTGCTCCTTGGCGGCATGATATTCGGCGTTTTCCGAGAGGTCGCCATGGGCGCGGGCCTCGGAGATGGCGGCAATGATGTTTGGGCGGTCTTCCGACTGGCGGCGCTTAAGTTCCGCCTCCAGCATCTGGTGGCCAGCCGGGGTCATCGGTACTTTTTCCATTTTCAGCCCTTGAATTTAGCGAGCGGCGGGGTTGGCCCCGTCCGCCAGGGAATTTGACAAAAAGAAAACGACCCCCAGACCAATGCCTCAGGGCCGCTCGAAATCGAGTTTTCGGTGCATTTATAACATATTTCGCCAAGATTTCACTTGTTTTTTGAAACCGGCTGATTTGGCATGCGCGCCATGAAACCGCGCACCAAACCCATCACCATTTCAGAACCCGTCCGCTTTCACGACCCGCTTCCAGAGGCGGTGGATGTGGCCGTCATCGGTGCAGGCGTGATCGGCATCTGCGCGGCGCTGGAAATGGCAAGGCGCGGGCTTTCCGTGCTGGTGGCTGAAAAGGGCCGCGTGGCTGGCGAACAGTCCTCGCGCAACTGGGGCTGGATACGCCAGCATGGCCGCGATGAGGCCGAACTGCCCGTGATGATGGAGGCAACGCGGCTGTGGGAGGAGCATGACCGCGCTACCGGCGGCAAGACAGGGTTTACTCGCGGCGGCATCATGTACCTGGCGAGCAGCCGCGAGAAGCTGGACGAGCGCGCCCAATGGCTGGAAGTCGCCGAGCGCCATGGCCTCGACACGCATCTTCTCGAAAAGGACGACCTGGAGCGGCTGTTCAACCGGCATTCCAACACGGCGCGCGGGCGCGACTGGGCAGGGGCGGCGTTCACGCCCTCCGATGCCCGTGCCGAGCCATGGCAGGCAGTTCCAGCCCTGGCAGAGCTGGCGCAGGGCGAGGGCGTATCGATCCGCGAGAACTGCGCTGCCCGCGCGATCTCAAGCGCGGGCGGCAAGGTGACCGGCATCATGACGGAAGACGGGCCGGTGCGCTGCGAGCAGGTGGTGGTGGCTGCCGGCGCATGGTCCTCGCTGTTCCTGCAGCGGCACGGCATATCGATCCCGCAGCTTTCCGTGCGCTCTACGGTAAGCCGGACCGCGCCGATGGCGGAGGTGTTTGCGGGCAACGGTGCCGACGAGACGCTTGCCTTCAGGCGGCGCGCCGATGGCGGCTACACGATCTCGATTTCCAATTTCCATGATCTCTACCTGGGGCCGGATGCATTCCGCCATTTCTTCAAGTGGCTGCCGGTTGCCAAGGAGCACTGGCACGAGACACGGCTGAAACTTTCCTCGCCCGCGCACTGGCCTGACCACTGGTTCACCAAGCGGCGCTGGGCGGAGGACGAGGCAAGCCCGTTCGAGTTCTGCCGGGTGCTGGAGCCGGAACCCGAGATGAACCGGCAGGAAGCCCTGCGCGATGAATTCGCCCAACGGTTTCCTGCCCTTGGCAAGCCGGAACTCCTGAATTCGTGGGCCGGGATGATCGACGCCATGCCGGACGTGGTGCCGATCGTCGACCGGGTGCCGGCGCTTGACGGGCTGATCCTTGCCACCGGCATGAGCGGCCACGGCTTCGGCATCGGGCCGGGTTTCGGCAAGATCATCGCCCAGATGGCGGCGGGCCAGACCGTGGCGCATGACATGACCCGCTTCCGCTTCTCGCGCTTTTCGGACGGGTCGAAAATCGTGCCCGGCCCGGCGATCTGATTTAATCCTGGAGGAGGAAGAAATGGCGGCAACCCTTGTTCTGGTGCCTGGCCTCTTGTGCGACGAAACAGTGTGGCAGCCGCTGGTCGCGGCGCTGCCCGAAGGTACGCAATATCACGTGGCCAGGATCGATACGCAGGAGACAATTCCCCAGATGGCGCGCGACACGCTGGCTGCCGTGGAGGGCCCGCTGATGGTGGCTGGCCATTCGCTTGGCGGGCGCGTGGCGCTCGAAATGTGGCGGCAGGCGCCTGAGCGCATCGAGCGGATCGCACTACTCGATACCGGCGTGCATCCCTTTGTGGAAGGTGAGCAGATCAAGCGGCTGCAGCGGGTGCAGATGGCCCATGACAAGGGCATGCAGGCGCTGGCCGACGACTGGCTGCCGCCCTTCGTTCACGCGCCGAACCGCGCCGACACGGCGATGATGGCAGCACTGACCGAAATGGTGCTGCGCAAGACGCCGGAAATCCACGAGCGCCAGATCATGGCGCTGATCAACCGGCCGGATGCCAGCGCCGTACTGGCGACCATCGATGTTCCGGCGCTGGTGCTGACCGGTGAACACGACACCTGGAGCCCGCCGCACCAAGTTCGCGAAATCGCCGATGCGATGCCGGATGCGGAACTGGTGATCGTGGACGATGCCGGCCACTTCTGCCCGCTGGAAAAGCCGGACGTGGTGACGGCGGCGTTGTTGAAGTGGATGGGGTGAGGGGGATTGGGGGCAATCCGAAGCGAGAAAACGGCCCTTTCCTGCCGTCCGAGGCCCACCTCCGATGCTGCGATGCGGCCCGTCGAACCGGACCTTGGTGCGCCGCGCAGCATGTTTGAAAAGCGAATTCACACAACGCGGACAAAGTGACCGAGTCTGTATCAGTGCGAACCGGAAAGTTGGGCGGGCTTTCTGACGAGGGTCAAAAACGGTTTTTTTTTGGCAAGGGACAGAAACGTATGAGTTTTGGCTGCAGAGCAACAGGTGAATTCTGTTTCGAGGTCTGCCGGACCAAAGATGGAGCCATGGGCTGGCTCCCAGCAAGCCTCGTGTTCTTCGCGCCAATACTCATTTCAAGACAAGCTGGTCGGCATGGTTAAGGACGCCGCGCCGCGCATGCGGATCGACAATCTTGCGGAACACCGTTTTTTGCGCTTATATAAAGTCTTTCGCCAGGCCAGGATCACCTGGCGCGGGCGAACGCATCCACAAAGGGCGTCAACGTTGACATCGCTATAGGCAACGACACCAGCCTCAACCGCAAGATCGGGCAGAGCGTGATCCCCAGCCCTTCGGGAAACCATGCCAGTCAGCGTTGTCAGGCTGGTCGCGGTAAAGCTCTCGTCCTGCCCCGCGGTTCAAGGGCGAGGAAAGGCGGATCCGCGTGACGTTGGCGGCAATGCCCCTTTCCAGCAACATCAACTCGCCCGATTGCACGAAATGCGTTTCAAGCCTCGCCCGCCCAGTCCGACAGGGCGGCCAGGTGTTCGTCAGACCTCGAACAACAGCTCGTATTCAAGTCCGCCGATGTCGAACGGCAGCGCGATCGTGGATCAGGTCGAGACGCCCCTCGTTCAGCCCAGCAATCAGGCTTTTGTGTCAATTCCTGAAGCGCAGGAAGAACCGCAGGTCAGGAAAAAACCGTGCGCAGGTCAGGCCAAGCATTGCGGGATCAGAAGGGCCGATGGTCGGAATCGCGCCTGGCCGCAGATCGCCTTGGCCGGGCGCAGATGCGCGGCCGCGACCTCTTCGATTTCCCGGGCCGACAGCAGCACCGCGATGCGCGTCCGTCCGTCATTTCCTTGCGGGCGGCTCTGCAACATGACGCTGCGTTTGGTTCTTTTCGACCAGGCTGACGCCGGCAACCGGTCCTCAATTCCCTTTAATCCCCGCGCTCAGGGTCGCTGGGTCACAAAGCATATTTCAGCCGCACGCGAGAAGTTCGTGTGCGGGCAAGTTCTTCAGGAAGCGCAACTGGCCGTTCGGAAGAAGTACATATAGATTTCCTCTATTATTATTAAGTGTTATTATTGACTTTCCTCTTATTCGGCAGCCCTCAGGGCCTCTGTCTCATCGGAACCAACAACCCTTCCAAGGAGAGACAAGATGAGCGATCAAATGCAACAAGCCAGCCCGCGCCTGGCTGAACCGGCCCCCGACTTCCCAACGCCCCGACTACCGACGGGCAGAAAACATTGAGGCACGATTACAGAGGGCAAGTGGCTGATCCTGTTTTCGCACCCGGCCGATTTCACGCCAGTCTGCACCACCGAGTTCATGGGCTTTGCCGCCTGGCAGGAGGATTTCAACGCGATGGTAGTCGAGCTTCTGGGCCTGTCGATCGACAGCCACTCGAATCGCTTGCCCTGCGCAACATCAGAACCAGGAAAATCCTGGGCGTCGACATCAAGTTCCTGATCATCGCTGACCTGTCGATGACCGTGGCCAAGCATCCTATGGCCCTTCGATCTCCAGCCTGGGGCCTAATGACACCTCAGTGCGCGCCACCTTCATCATCGACCCCGAAGGCGTGCTGCGCGCCATGGTTTATTACCCGATGAATGCCGGCCGCCCGGTCGACGAAATCCACTGCCTCGTGGTGGCGCTGCAGACCGCCGACGAAACCAGTGCGCGATGCCCGAGAACTGGAAGCTGGGCCAGCCGGTGATCGTCCGCCCGCCACCGCCGAAGGGGCCGAGGCCCGCAGGGGCGAAGGTGGCATCACGGTCGACTGGTATTTCTCGACGCGTGAACTTTGAAGTCGTTGGCCCGGTTTCTTTCCGGTCCAGCTCCCCTTCACCTTCCGCATTCAGCGACACCACCGCAAAGCCAAACGCGAGCCAGAAAAGGAGATTTACCATGTCAGCAATTCAAAAGAACATCGAAAGCCTCAATACTATCCTGAGGCAAGATGCTTCGAGCTCTATGTTCAGGCCATGGCTACCACTGGAACGTGCGAAGTCTGCTGAGTGAGTCAGCGCATTCCCAGTTCGAAGAGCAATACATGGCAATCTCTGGGGGGCACTGGACGAAATGCTGAAGCAGAATCGACGTATACTCGGCGCCCTGCGCCATCGAGTATATGCTGAATTTTATCGCTCTGGGCGGAGAAGAAGCGGCCTCGGCGCAACCTGCTGGCTGCCATGGTGATTGGCGCTGCCTGAAGCGAATGAAGGCTGGCTGCCACTTGATTGGGTCGATCGTCGCGGCAGCACCGGAGGCGGAAGGCGTTCCTTGCGCAGGGTTCCTGACGGACCGCCTCGAATGGCTCAGGATCGAATGTGGATGATGTCAAAGTGCCAGAAGTGAACGACTACAGTTGCGTGGTGTTGAAGACGAAGGCGTTACCGAGCAGACGTCTCCACGAGTTTCGACTACCATTATCGCCAAAAACCCCAGCGGTTTCAGCGTTGATCCGGTCAAAACGGTCTTTTTGTCGGTCAGGGCGACCGCAGTGAAATCCGCCACCATGGCAAATGCGAAACCCTTGGCGAAGTGGCGGCAGTCATCAGGGTTGCGCCAGAAGAAGCAACCATTCGGCACATCGCTTCCGAATTGGTGATTGCGCCGCGGCCGATCCGCGACCGCAGAATGGTAATCCCATACGTTTGTCTGAATGTCGGTCAGCCGGGCCGATTGGATGCACCCGTCCACCTTCGCACCAGCTTTTTCGCATAGCCTTCATTAGTTATGCACTGAATCAAAAACAGCCGGGCGAATGCCCGGCCATTCCGTTTCCCAAATGAGCGGCACTACGCCTTTATCATCCCCTCATAGTCCGCTTTCAGGCGCAGCCACAGGTCCCAGAAGCCCTCGGCGGGTTGGCGGTCTTCAAGCTTCGCCTTGAGGATGGCGAGGTGGGCGTGCCATCCCGCGCCGACCATGATGCGCTGGTTGCGGTCCTTCGTGCGGTGCTGGACGAGGGTGAGGCGAACGTCCTTGCCTTCGGGTTCGAGCAGGAAGGTGACTTCGCCTACATCGCCCCAGGTGAAGCGCAGTTTCCTGAGCGGGACAACTTCCAGGATCTTGCCGTTCATCGAGTGTTCCTCGCCGAAGCCTTCTGGCCGGGCGCCGGGCGGGTCGGTCAGTTCGTGGTTTCGCCAGGTCAGTTTGAAACTGCCGTCTTCCACCAGTTCCATCGGTCCGGCGGCCAGCCACTGCTTGCGCTTGTCGCTTTCGGTCAGGTAGGCCCAGACGCGTGCCACGGGGCCGGGCAGCAACCGCTCGACCCTGAGCGTCGCAGGCTCGATCATCTCGCCATAGGCTTCTGTCTCTTCAACAATACGCATGCCGGTTACTCCTTTGTCGGGGCAGGGGGTGATTTCAGGTCTTCTGCGCGCAGGATGTTTTCGAGGACATCGAGGCGGCTGTTCCAGAATTTCTCGTAATGGCCGAGCCAGGCATGGGCGCTGGCGAGCGGGCCGGGGTCGAGATGGCAGACATGGGTGCGGCCGCGGATCTCGCGGCGGATAAGGCCGGCATTCTCCAGCACCTTGATGTGCTTGGACGCTGCGGCCAGCGACATGTCGTAAGGCCTGGCAAGGTCGCTGACGGTCTGTTCGCCCAGCGCCAGCGTCGCAAGCATGCCCCTGCGCGTGGCATCGCCCAATGCGTGAAAAACGGTGTCCATCTGCTGCTCCCGATATTCAACCACTGGGTTAAGTATTTACCAGGCGAGAGCAATTGTCAACCGGTTGGTTGAATGATTGCGCAAACGAAAAGCGCCCGGAAGACCGGGCGCTTTGAAACGATGACGCGGGTAGGGTGTCTGCCGAAGCCGATATCAGGCCGCGAAGTAGCTCTGCAGCGGCTTGACGTCGAGCTGGCCCTCTTTCAGCGCAATCACCGCCTGGCAGGCGGCGTTGATGCCGTTGACCGTGGTGAAATAGGGCACCTTCATCATCAGCGCGGCGCGGCGGATCGACTTGGAATCGTGGATCGCCTTTTGCGTGTCCGTGGTGTTGAAGACGATGTGCACCTGGCGGTTGCGGATCGCGTCCTCGATGTGCGGACGGCCCTCCAGAACCTTGTTGATGCGTTCGACCGGCACGCCGTTTTCCATGAAATGGCGGGCGGTGCCGCCGGTGGCGAGGATCCTGAAACCGGCATCGGCGAGCGCCTTGGCAGACTCCAGAACGCGCTCCTTGTCGTCTCCGCGCATGGAGAAGAAGGCGGTACCCTTGACCGGCAGGTTGGTGCCGGCGCCAAGCTGGGCCTTGGCGAAGGCCAGCGCGTAGTCGGTGTCGAGGCCCATCACCTCGCCGGTGGAGCGCATTTCCGGCCCCAGCAGCGTGTCGACATTGGGGAAGCGCGCGAACGGGAAGACGGCTTCCTTGATGGCGATGTGGCTCAATGTGCGTGCGTTGGCGGTGCCGCCATAGGCATTGGCTGCATCATCCAGCTTCTCGCCAGCCATGATGCGCGCGGCGATCTTGGCGATCGGGCGGCCCACGGTCTTGGCAACGAAGGGCACCGTGCGCGAGGCGCGCGGGTTGACCTCGAGAATGTAGATCTCGCCGTCCATGATGGCGTACTGCACGTTCATCAGGCCGCCGACATGCAGTTCCCTGGCAAGCAGGATCGACTGGCGCTCCAGTTCGTCCAGCATCTCGGCAGAAAGCGTGTGGGTGGGCAGCGAGCAGGCGCTGTCGCCCGAGTGGATGCCCGCTTCCTCGATATGCTCCATGATTCCCGCCACGAAGACGTTTTCGCCGTCGCAGAGGCAGTCGACATCGAGCTCGGTGGCGTTCGGCAGGTAGCCGTCGAACAGCAGCGGGTTCTTGCCGAGCAGGGTGTTGATCTGGCCGGTCTTGTCGTTCGGGTAGCGCGCCTTGATGTCTTCGGGCACGAGGCCCGGCACGGTGTCGAGGAGGTAGGAGGAAAGCCCGGCCTCGTCGGCGATGATCTGCATGGCACGGCCGCCCAGCACGTAGGAGGGGCGAACGACCAGCGGGTAACCGAGTTCGTTGGCGATCAGGCGGGCCTGCTCGACGGAAAACGCGATCCCGTTCTTCGGCTGGCGCAGTTTCAGGCGGTGCAGCAGCTTCTGGAAGCGGTCGCGGTCTTCCGCCAGGTCGATGGCGTCGGGCGAGGTGCCGAGGATCGGGATGCCCGCTTCCTCCAGCCCGCTTGCAAGCTTCAGCGGGGTCTGGCCGCCGAACTGCACGATGACACCGTGCAGGGTGCCCTTCGACTGTTCAAGGCGCAGGATTTCAAGCACGTCTTCCACCGTCAGCGGCTCGAAATAGAGCCGGTCGGACGTGTCGTAGTCGGTGGAGACGGTTTCCGGGTTGCAGTTGATCATGATCGACTCATAGCCGGCGTCGGCCAGCGCGAAGGCGGCATGGCAGCAGCAATAGTCGAACTCGATGCCCTGGCCGATACGGTTCGGGCCGCCGCCAAGGATGACAACCTTCTTGCGGTCGGAGACCTCCGCCTCGTTGACGAGCGCTCCGGCAAACGGAACTTCGTAGGTCGAATACATGTAGGCGGTGGGCGACGCGAACTCGGCAGCACAGGTATCGATGCGCTTGTAGACCGGATGCACGTCGAGCGCATCGCGGGCATCGGAGATCGCCCGTGCGTCGGTACCGGTCAGCGAGCCAAGGCGGGCATCGGAAAAGCCCATGGATTTGAGCATGCGCAGGTTCACCGCGTCCTGGGGCAGGCCGTGTTCGCGGACGCGCGCTTCCATGGCGATGATCGCCTCGATCTGCTCGAGGAACCACGGATCGATCTTGCAGGCATCGTGGATCTGGTCGACGGTCCAGCCTTCGCGGAAGGCCTGGGCCACCATGCGCAGGCGGTCAGGCGTCGGGCGGCCAAGGGCAGCCGAGATCGCGTTGCGGTCGTCGCCCTGGCCAATGCCGGGAATGTCGATTTCGTCTAGGCCGGTCAGCCCGGTTTCGAGGCCGCGCAGCGCCTTCTGCAGCGATTCGGGGAAGGTGCGGCCAATGGCCATGACCTCGCCGACCGATTTCATCGCGGTGGTCAGCACCGGCTCGGCGCCGGGGAATTTCTCGAAGGTGAAGCGCGGGATCTTGGTGACGACATAGTCGATCGAGGGTTCGAACGAGGCAGGGGTCGCGCCGCCCGTGATGTCGTTTTCCAGTTCGTCCAGCGTGTAGCCCACGGCAAGGCGGGCCGCGACCTTGGCAATCGGGAAACCGGTGGCCTTGGACGCGAGCGCGGATGAGCGCGAAACGCGCGGGTTCATCTCGATGACGACGAGGCGGCCATCCTTCGGATTGACGGCGAACTGCACGTTGGAACCGCCGGTCTCGACGCCGATCTCGCGCAATACCGCGATCGATGCGTTACGCATGATCTGGTATTCCTTGTCGGTCAGTGTCAGCGCCGGGGCAACGGTGATGGAATCGCCCGTGTGGACACCCATCGGGTCGATGTTCTCGATGGAGCAGACGATGATGCAGTTGTCCGCCCTGTCGCGGACGACCTCCATCTCGAATTCTTTCCAGCCGAGCACCGATTCCTCGATCAGCACTTCGGTGGTGGGGGAGGCGTCGAGGCCGCCCTCGACGATCTCGAAGAACTCGGACTTGTTGTAGGCGATGCCGCCGCCGGTGCCGCCCAGCGTGAAGGACGGGCGGATGATTGCCGGCAGGCCGACGTCTGACAGCGCGTCGGAGGCAATGGCCATGGCGTGCGCGATGTAGCGTTCCTTGCGACTGCTTTCGCCACCCTGCCACTCGCGTTCGAAGGCGGCCAAAGCCTGGTCGCGTTCGGGACCAGCCGGAAGGGCGGCCTTGATTTCATCGATCCTGGCGCGGTGGGTCTGGCGATCCTGCTCCTTGATCTCGGTTGCATTGGCGAGCTTGGAACGCGGCGTTTCAAGTCCGATCTTCTCCATCGCCTCGCGGAACAGCTTGCGGTCCTCGGCCTTGTCGATGGCCTTGGCATCGGCACCGATCATCTCGACGTCGAACTTGTCGAGGACGCCCATCTGCTTGAGCGACAGGGCACAGTTGAGCGCGGTCTGGCCGCCCATGGTGGGCAGGACGACGAGCTTGTCGTTGGGCCGCTCGGTGCGCTCTTTCTCGATGATCCTGGCAACGACATCCGGCGTGATCGGCTCGATATAGGTTGCATGGGCGAGATCGGGGTCGGTCATGATCGTCGCCGGGTTCGAGTTGACCAGGATGATGCGGTAGCCCTCGGCCTTCAAAGCCTTGCAGGCCTGGGTTCCGGAATAGTCGAACTCGCAGGCCTGGCCGATGATGATGGGGCCGGCCCCGATGATGAGGATGGAATTGATGTCTGTTCTTTTCGGCATGGGTCCGTCCGGTAAGGCGTCTCTTCATCTGCCTGCGACAAAAGCCGGGCAGCATGGCTGTCCGGTATGGAGATGAATCCTCTGTCAGGCTAGGCCTGCCTTATAGGGTAAAGGCAGCGGCCATGTAACCCCGCAAAACACGAAAATTCACGGGTTTTGCAGGGGAGTATTTCCTGAGGGCCGCTGGCCTGCTTGCTTCGCCGCGAGATGTTGGCGCACGCTGGACAAATAGGTGCGTGAAACAGGGATTCTCGTTCCGTCACCGAGAACAAGGACAGGTTTGCCATCGCGCCGCTCCAGGCGGTCAAGATGTGCATCTGCCACCCACCAGGACCGGTGCACGCGCAGGCCTTGAATTCCCTGAAGTTCTTCTTCTGCATCGGTGAGGCGCATCAGTACCATCTCGCTCCCTCGAAGCGTCACAGCGCGCACGTAGTGGTCTTGTGCCTGAAGTGAAACGAGATCGTTGCCCAATTCCAGGGGTAGACGTTGGAGGAAACGGATATTTCGCCGCAAGTTTGCAGGTGGAGAGGAGTTCGCCAATTGCGGTTCATCTTTCCCGGAACGCTCATCTCCGTGAGAGCCGTAGGAGGAACCGATGAGGTGGAAAATCACGGAAATGCCCACGGTGACAGGCGTAGTGTAGGAGAATAATCTAGCCAGATATGCCGGCGTGTAAGCCTCAGGTGGATTGCTGAAGAGGTTCCACAAGCTGACAACCACTGCGACCGGAATTCCCGCGAGTGCCCCCGCGACAAATCTCGCCAGCAATGCCGGAGCTTTTATCGTCTCAAGCGTCAACGAAACGCACATGATGAAGCCGAAGCCAACTGGCGCTGTTAGCAGAACGATTCCCGCCCAGTAAACCAGGCGTGGGGCAAATTCCAGTTCCCCGATCGTCCCGAAGGGACCCATTGCCGTCAGCATCCCAACGGTTGCTGCCAAACCTATCCAGGTGCGGGGGCTGGAAAACAGCTGATGCATTTCACGAAGCGTGGATTGCACAGGTGTCGAATTCACGAATTTCTCCAAACGTTCCACGGACTTGCGATGGCGAACATGAGCTTGATGCCGTTTTAGTCTGAGCAGTCGAAAAGACAAGACGGCGGACCGGTTCTTGACTCCGTCAAGCTCCCTTCGTTTCGGACATGCAAGGAACTCGAAAATGAATTTCTCACCATTCTTCAATGCAACTCCGGTTATTCAGATCCACATGATAACTGCGATCGCGGCGTTTTTTCTTGGCGCGGCCGTCCTGTGGCGCCGCAAGGGCGGATTGGGTCACCGGGTCGCCGGATATATGTGGGTAGCACTAATGCTGATTACCTCATTCAGCGCCTTCTTCATTCACGAGATACGCATGTGGGGCGAGTGGAGTCCGATCCACTTGCTTGCAGTATCAGTTCCATTGGCATTGATCTTTGCCATCCATGCCGCGAGGAAGCGCAAGTTGAACCTTCACAGAAGGATCATGCAGAGAACCTATCTGGGTGGAATGATTATTGCCGGCGGTTTTACCTTCCTGCCCGGCAGGCTCAACTACCGGATCCTTTTCAGCGATGGTGGCGGCAGCGCAGTACACATACTCTGGTTGATGCCATTGTTTCTCGGTCTTGCCGGTTTCGTCCTTTTGTCCCGCCGTAACGCAGTGCATTGATTTTTGCCTGTCGGATGGCAATCACGTGCCAGGTCAACCACGCGAGTGATGCTGAGGTTTACGGTGAATGCTTCGGGGGCGGTGGTGACAAGTGGGGGAACAAACTGTCATTTGCAATCGTTTGCGGATGTGCATAGTAATCGCGTCCGTTTTCATTCCCTAGCGGCAAGATGTTGGATCGCATTCGGGAAGGGCATCAGGGTCAATCCGGAGAAATCGACATGCGCTGGCAGGGAAGACGCCGTAGCACCAATGTAAACGACATGCGCGGCAGAAGCGGCGGAGGCGGAATGTTCCGCATTCCTTCCGGGGGCGGCGGCGGATTTCGCATTCCTTCAGGTGGCCAGGTAAGACCGGCACGCTCCGGCGGTTTTGGCTGCGGAACGCTCATTGTCATCGGTGTTGTGCTTTGGCTCCTGGGCCTCAATCCGCTGACGATTCTCGGACAGCTCGCCGGTGGCGGGCTGAACGGCGGTCTTGGTCCGTCGATCTCGCCGCAGAACACGCCTGAGGTCAACCGGCAGACTGGCACGAACGGCAACCAGGACGAGATGAAGCAGTTCGTCGAGGTCGTCGTGGCATCGAACGAGGACATCTGGACGAAGATCTTCAGCCAGTACGGCAAGCAATTGCCGCTTCCCGAACTCAATATCTTTTCCGGGCAGGTCCGTTCGGCCTGCGGACTGGCATCTTCTGCTTCCGGGCCGTTCTATTGCCCCGGAGATTCGCACATCTATATCGACCTGGCATTCTACAACACGCTTTCGCGGCAGTTCGGCGCAACGGGTGATTTCGCCTATGCCTACGTGGTGTCGCACGAATACGGGCACCACATTCAGAACGTCATCGGTGTGCTGCCGCAGTTCAACCGCATGCGCCAGACGATGGGCAAACTGGACGTGAACCGTACATCGGTGAAGGTGGAATTGCAGGCAGATTGCTTCGCCGGGGTCTGGGGGCACTATGTGGCCCAGGAAGGCTGGCTGGAAGAGGGCGACCTGATGGAAGCGCTCAACGCTGCCGAGAAAATTGGCGATGATGCCATCCAGCGCAAGACGCAGGGCTACGTGGTGCCGGATTCCTTCAACCACGGTACTTCCGACCAGCGCCGCTTCTGGTTCAAGCGCGGCTTCGACAGCGGCCGGCTGGAATCCTGCGATACCTTCAACGCCGACATCTAGGTCATGGCCTGAGGTCAGGAAGCCGCTCCGGTCATGGGAATCCTGTCAAAACTTGCCCTTGCCGCCTGTGTGGCGGTGGGCGGGGCGGTAACCAGCCAGTTGCCGGAATTTGCCCAGCAGTACCGCCAGCGCCTGGGCGGTGCGGTGGAGGAACTTGGTACCGTCATTGCCGACTTCGACCGCGATGCGACAGCGAATGGTCTCACGCGCCTGCAGGCGGTTGATGCGTTGCGCAATTCCGCCGAGAGCCTTCCGCGCGCACGCGGTGAGAGCATGAACTCCGCAGTCAGCCGTTTCGAACATCTGGTCTCACAGCGCGAGGCTTTCGAGCGTGCCAGTCCGCTGGTGCGGCCGGTCACGGTGCTTCTGGAACCGGATCCCAAAGTGGTGGCAGGTGCATGGGAAATCTTTGAACCTGCTGTTCCGCTGACGCGGGCGGGAGGCATTTATGCAGGTGCTGGCGGACTTGCAGCAGGTTTGCTTGGCTGGCTGGGATTGGCCGGGATCAGGAGAGTTCGCCGCCAGCGGCCAGACCGGCAGCTTTCGCGCGCCGAAAAGGCAACGGGAAAGTCAAATCCCGTAGAGGAAGCGCTGCTGGGAAATCTTCCGGGTCAGAATACCGAAGCTGAAAACGAGAGTCCGAACAACGGCATAGACGACGCCATTTACACGGATTCGAGGTTCAATCCGCTCGGGCCTTCCAAGCCTCCCAGGCCGCCCGAGGGTTCCGGCAGTTGAATGGCGCAGGCTGCGGAGACGATCCGTGCCGCATCTCTTGTGGCAAATGATCCCGCGTTACTTGTAGAGCGAGTTTTTCGATTTCCACGGGGACCAGGCTTCCTCGCCAGTGAGATGGCGCCTTGCCTGGGACACGGCATCCGGATGCGGCCAGCCGGCATGCTTGCCGGGTGTTGCCAACAGGAAGGCCTTGTCCGGCGTGGCACGATGAATGGCAGGGTGCGCTGAACTCGTTTGACTGGCTATCGTTTGCATCTTCTTGACGCTCCGCGGACGCAGTTTGAGGGTTCCCGGGAGTGCGTCCGGTTTCTTTCCCAACTGCATCATGCCATCTTTCGGTTGAGTCCCCGTGAACCGGTTGGCTAAAACTTTAGCCATCTGAAGAATTTTCCACCGGTGCGGGCAGGGGAGAAATTGATGAATGATGCAGGCCAGGCGGTCCGTGATCATGAAGTTGCGCCGCAGATAGGGTCGGGCGTGGTCTATCCGCGTCGCCGGGCAATGCGCTGGTTCCTGCGCAAGCTTGCCGCCCTTGCGCTGCATCTTCTGGGCGACGTGAAGGTTACCGGCCGTGAGAACCTTCCCAAAGAGGGCCCGGTGATCCTCGTGGCCAATCATTTCCATTTTGCCGACCCCGTTGCGCTTCTCCATCTTTCAAGACGGCAGGTCGAGTTTGTCGGCGGGTTCAGGTTCCCGAATGCGCCGGCCATCGTGAAGTTCATTCCGTCGCTGTGGGGTTATCTCCCGGCATTTCGCGGCGGATACTCCCGCTCGACGCTCAAGGGCGCCGCAAGCGTGCTTGAGCAGGGCGGCGTGCTCGGCATCTTTCCCGAGGCCGGAGCATGGGCAGATGTGCTGCGCCCGCCAAGGCCCGGTGCTGCGTTCCTGGCCGTGGAGAGCGGGGCTTGGGTTGTTCCGGTCGGCATTGACGGGTTTACCCTGCTTTTCAACAAGTGGCGGCCCAGGCTGGAGATCCGCATCGGCGCGCCGATCGGTCCATTCAGCGCGGATGGGGCGGGGAGCGAGCGGCGCGCGGAACTCGACGGGATTGGACAGGAAATCATGCTTGCGATAGCGCAACTGCTGCCGCCTGAACGGCGTGGCATCTATTCGGAAGATGCTGGATTGAGAGAGGCGGCTGAGGCCGTCGCTGCCTATCCCTTCAGCGAACGCGGGATGCGTGGAATGTAGCCCGGCCAGATTTGCATCCGCGCCGTAGCTCACCTAAGAATGGCGGGGTGCGTGCGCGGCGCGTACCGGAAATGCAATTCTGGCCCTGGCCGGGGGGAACAATGAACAGCAGGCAACAGCCTTCGGGTCTGGCTTCCTTCTTTGACACGCCCAGAGGCAGGCGGCTCGCGTGGTATCTCTACGATTTTGGCAACTCCGCCTATGCAGCCGTGGTGCTGTTGGCAATCTATTCGGCATGGTTCAAGGAGGGCATTGTCGGCGGAGCCGAGGGTTCGAAGCTGTGGGGATTTGCCATCGCAATCGCGATGGTGGTGGTTGCCCTGATCTCGCCCATACTCGGCACGATCGCCGACCGGCTGGCGATCAAGAAGCGCATGCTGACAATCTTCACGCTGATGGCCTGCGGTTTCACCGGGTCGCTCTATTTCGTCACGAAGGGCGATGTGGTGGCCGGGATGGTGCTGTTCATCTTCGCCGAGATCGGCTACCGGGCAGCGCAGGTGTTTTACGATGCGATGCTGAACGAAATCGCCGACCCGCATGAACTGGGGCGCGTGTCGGGCAGGGGCTGGGCAATCGGCTCCATGGGCGGCAATGTCTGCCTGATGATGGTTCTGCCGCTTGTGGTGATTTTCGGCGGCGAGCAAATCATCCGCCTGACCATGGTGATCACCGCGCTGTTCTTCCTCGTCTTCTCGCTGCCGCTCCTCCTGTTCGTGGGCGAACGGCAGGCTCCCGAACCGCTTGGCGCAGGCGAGAACATTCTTTCAGCCGGTTTCAAGCAACTCTGGAAGACGTTGCGCAGTCTTGGCTGGCATTCCGAATACCTGAAATTCATGATCGCCTTCATCTTCTACAATGACGGCGTGATGATCGCTCTCAACTTTGCGGCAATCATTGGAGCTGTGCTTTACGGCTTCGAGCGCCAGCAGCTGATCGTCCTTATCATCCTGGTCGGCTTCTGCAATGTGGCAGGGGCATGGTTCTTTGGCGAGATCAGCCAGCGTGCCAGCGCCAAGCTCGGTATCTACTGGGCGCTGGTGGCAATGTTTGCCGCTGTTGTGTGGCTCTCGGTAAACGAGACGGCCTACATGTTCTACGTGATCGCGGGCGCTGCCGGTTTCGCGATTGCAGGTCTGCAGGCTTCGAGCCGTACCATGGTCGCCAAGCTGGCGCCCGGCGGGCACAATGCGGAATATTTCGGACTGTTCGCCGTGGCGGGCAGGTCGTCCTCGGTAGCTGGACCGGCGATCTTCGGATGGGTCGCCGCCAGCATGGCAGACTGGTATGCGGCAGGCGGCATGGAGGCAGGCGATGCTGAACAGGCCGGCATGCGCATTGCCATCTATGTGATCCTGGCCTTCCTGACGGCGGGAACCTTCATCCTGTTCTTCGTCGAGGAAGATGCCGGTTCCGGCTTTGCCGCGCCGGAGCAGGCCTGACCATATTCAGCAACCCGGGCGGACGCGTTTCTCAGCGTTCGGCGACGAGTTCCATTCCCTTGCGTTCGCGCATCAGGTTCGCAAAGCGGCGGAACAGGTAGTGGCTGTCCTGCGGGCCGGGCGAGGCTTCAGGGTGATGCTGCACGGAGAATACGGGTTTTCCGGCTAGGCCAATGCCGCAGTTCGTTCCGTCAAACAGGGAGATATGGGTCTGCTCGACACCTTCCGGCAGGCTTTCTCCGTCCACGGCAAAGCCATGGTTCATCGAGACGATTTCCACCTTGTTGGTGGTGAAATCCTTGACCGGGTGATTTGCGCCGTGGTGGCCCTGATGCATCTTCACGGTCTTCGCGCCAAGTGCGAGCGCCAACATCTGGTGGCCAAGGCATATGCCAAAAACCGGGATGTCCTTTTCCAGGATGCCACGGATGGCCGGCACGGCGTATTCGCCGGTGGCAGCCGGGTCGCCGGGGCCGTTGGAGAGAAACACGCCGTCCGGGTCATGGGCAAGCACCTCATCGGCAGTCGCGGTGGCAGGCAGAACCGTGAGTTTGCAGCCAACGCCGGCAAGCAGGCGCAGGATATTGCGCTTGATGCCGAAGTCGATCACGACGACGTTGAAATCGCCGCCTTCGGCCGTCTTGTAGCCGTCCTCGATGTCCCAGGGCAGTTCGTCCCATTTGGCCGACTGGCCGATGGTGACTTCCTTGGCGAGATCGAGACCTTCAAGGCCATGCCATGCGGCAGCGCGCTTCTTGAGTGCCTCGATGTCGAACTTGCCCTCGCTGTTGTGGGCGATGACCGCGTTGGCGAGACCCTTTTCGCGGATCATGGCAGTGAGAGCGCGGGTATCGATGCCGGAAAGGCCGATGATGCCGCGCGCCTTAAGCCATTCGTCGAAGCGCTTCGTCGAGCGATAGTTCGAGGGGCTGGTGACATCGGCCTTGATGATCGCGCCGACAACGCCAGAGGCAGCAGCGAGATTGAATGTCTCGATGTCCTCGTCATTGGTTCCGATATTGCCGATGTGGGGGAAGGTAAAGGCGACGATCTGGCCGGCATAGGAAGGATCGGTGAGAATTTCCTCGTAGCCCGTAATGGCAGTGTTGAAGCATATCTCCGCTTCGGCAATGCCCTCGGCGCCAACGCCCTTGCCCTCGATGACCGTGCCATCGGCGAGAACCACCACAGCGGTCGGGATTTCCGTGGTCCAGGGGTTCGTGCCGGTATGCGCTCCGGCAGGCATTGTTGCGGTGTCGGTCACTGTGTTTCGCTTTCGGGTTTCGTGTGTTCGCCGCAGGGCCTTGCGCACGCAGATACGCATTCGGATTGCGAACGGGCGGGCGGCGAACTGCAAAATTCTTCGGGTTTCGGCTGAGGCTGCAAACTATTGGAACCCGCCGGTGCAGTCAACAATGGCATGTGAGGTAAAAGTGGCGGGAAATCAACCCCTTGAGGATCGAGTTGTGCATTAGTGCGTTTGTTCTATATTTTCAGCCAATCTTGGCCCAACCACGCGGAGAGCTACGAAATGCTGAGAAACCGTATCGCCGAATCGCTGACGGGTGCGATCAAGGCACAGGACCGGCGGCGCATGTCGACGCTGAGGCTCATGCAGGCTGCGATCAACGACCGTGACATTGCGCTTCGCGGCAAGGGCAAGGAACGCGCGATCGACGAGGAGATCATCGATCTTCTCGGTACGATGGTGAAACAGCGCGAGGAGAGTTCCAGGCTCTATGCGGAAGGCGGGCGTTCGGAACTGGAAGCCCAGGAGCTCGAGGAAATAGAGATCATCCGCGAATTCATGCCGAAGCAGCTTTCTGAAGCGGAAATGTCAACTGCGGTGGACGAGGTGATTGCCGAGACGGGCGCCACCAGCCTGCGCGACATGGGAAAGGTAATGGGCCTGATCAAGGAACGCTATCGCGGGCAGATCGACATGGGCCGGGCGGGGGCAACGATCAAGAAGAAGCTCGGCGGTTAGCAGGATCGCGATCAAGCGAAAGTCTGGCGACCAAAAAAATATTGCCCGGTTCCAACCCACCAGGAACCGGGCAATGAGGGAGGAGCACGCTGTCTGAAACCCACTACAGGCAGGGAGCCCATAATCCCTTGTACATTCTTGCCCAAACGGAAATTACGTCAACCCCCCAAAATGCGGGGGTGCGGCTCGACATTGCCGTGCAGCCAAGATGTGAACTCGCGCAGTGATAGCAGTTGCCTGGCCAGAAAGGGAATTGTGTCGCGTTCGGGAAAGCCCGACCTTGATGCGGGGAAGTCTCAATGGATGTGCTCTTCGAGCACGATCAGTAATTGATCAGCCTGCGCTTTGTCGCCTCGTGGACTGCCTGGGAGATGTTGGAGCAGCCAAGCTTGTGGCGAGCCGCCTTTAGGTAGTCGCGCACGGTATGCTCGGAAATGCCGAGGATGATCGCGACCGTCGCGCTGTCCTTTCCCTGCGCCGTCCAGTTCAGGCATTCCAGTTCCCGCGGTGCGAGAACAGGGCCGCTGTCGTCGCCGTATACCTCTTCGAGTGCCTTGCGGTGGAGAATGCCGGCAATCTGTTCGAGCAGTTCCGCTTCCCCTGTGATCTTCGCCCGCCAATCGGCCTCGTCCATCGTGCTGGTGACCGTGAAGTTTGCCCGGCGCTGGTGGCGGTCGGACAGCGGTATGGTGTAACCGGAGGGGCCTATCCCGTACTTGGCGGCGTCCTCGAAGAAACTCTTCTGCGCCTTGGTGTTATCTTCATCCAGATCGCTCCAGAAGAAGGGCTTGCTGCGCGAGAATCCGTTGGCAAGAACCGGATCGATGTTGATGAACTGGTTTTGCATGTAGTGGATCATCCAGTCCATGGAATAGGTGGACTGGATATAGGGAAGGTCAGAGGGCGTATTGGTACGGAATGCCATGTGATAGGTCACGTGGTCGTAGCCGCAGGTATCGCGCAACAGAAGAACCGCATTGTAGACCTTCGGCGAGTCGATCACGCGAAGAACGAGTTCTGCCGAATTCACCTTGTTCTGACCTGAAGAAGACAACCGATCCCCCAATCGTAACACGCCGTCGCCGCTATCCCTGTCGCCTGCCTGAAAGCACCAGGTTGCCGGCGGCATGCATGCCGGCAGGTTTCATCTATCGCGAATCCCCCCAAATTTGGTGGGTAAGAAACCATGGCCTAGGACTATCAAGCTTGGCCTGCGATTGCCATTGAAAAACCGGGTCTGGAAAAACCGGCCTTGGAAAAAACCATCTTGCCTGTTTCATTGGCGCTGCAACGCGGCACTTTTCCGGCAGCCGGGAAATGGGTGACTGGCGCATGCGGTCTGCCGGTCCCATATTTGCTGTGACGAACCGGCTCTTCACAGGCCAGTATTGAACTGGACTCGCCCGAATGCGAATGTAAGAAGTCAGGCCAAGGGCGCGGCTGACCGGCGCCAGGGTGGAGGAACATGAAATTTTCCGACAGCTTTCTGGATGAGATAAGGGCGCGCATCCCGATCTCCGAGGTTGTCGGATCGCGCGTGAGTTTCGACCGCAAGAAGACCAACCGCGCCAAGGGCGATTTCTGGGCCTGTTGCCCGTTCCACGGCGAAAAGACGCCAAGCTTTCACTGCGAGGACCGCAAGGGGCGCTACCACTGCTTCGGCTGTGGCGTATCCGGCGACCATTTCCGCTTCCTGACAGAACTTGACGGGTTGTCCTTCCCAGAGGCCGTCGAGCGGCTGGCCGACCAGGCAGGCTTGCCGATGCCGGTTATGGATCGCCAGGAACGGGAGCGCGAGGAACAGCGCAAGACCCTGTTCGACGTCATGGAACTTGCGACACAGTTCTTCGAACAGCAGTTGCAGGCACCGGCCGGTGCCAAGGCGCGCGCCTACCTGCGGGACCGCGGGCTGGCCGCGCCCGTGCAACGCGAATTCCGCGTCGGCTATGCGCCCGAGAGCCGGAATGCCCTGAAAGAGTTCCTGGCCTCGAAAGGCGCCTTGAAAGACCAGATCGAGGCTTGCGGACTGGTGGTGCATGGCGAGGGAATCGCGGTTTCCTATGACAGGTTCCGCGACCGGATCATGTTTCCCATTCCTGATTCACGCGATCGCATCATCGCGTTCGGGGGCAGGGCGTTGTCGCCCGATGTGCCGGCCAAGTATCTCAATTCGCCCGAGACCGAACTGTTTCACAAGTCGAACGTTCTCTACAACTTCGCCAGGGCACGGAAAAATGTGCACGAGGCGGGGGTGCTGATCGCGGCAGAGGGCTACATGGACGTGATCGCCCTTCATGCCGCCGGGTTCAAAACCGCAGTTGCACCGCTTGGAACGGCGTTGACAGAGCGCCAGGTGGAACTGATGTGGCGCCTGGTTCCGGAACCGGTTCTCAGTTTCGACGGAGACGGCGCAGGGCTGAAGGCAGCCTATCGGGCAATCGACCTCGTGCTGCCGGGCCTGCAACCCGGGAGGTCGGTCAGGTTTGCCATGCTGCCCGAAGGCCAGGACCCGGACGACCTGATCCGGGCCGAGGGACCGGAGGCGTTTCGCGAAGTCATGAATGCCGCCTTGCCGCTCGCGCAGATGATCTGGAATCGCGAAACGGCACAGGGTATTTTCGAGACGCCGGAAAAACGCGCCGAACTGGAAGCGCGCGTCCGCAGCGTGGTGGCGCTGATCCGCGATGAGAGCGTGCGCCGTCACTATGAACAGGACATGCGGGAACGGCTTGCCGGTTTCTTCGGCTCCGCTTCGCGGGGAAGCTCCGGAAACCAGCGTTTCGAGCGGGCAGGCGGGAACCAGCAGCGGGGAGGCTATTCCGCCGCCTCGGGTGGCCGGGCGGGTATGCCCTCGGGTCGCTTCGGGGCCAGTCCTTCGCTTCTCAACTCGTCGCTCATGAAGAAGAGCGGAAGTGCCCGTATTCCACTGCGCGAAGCGGCGCTTGTCGTCGGGATTGTCAATCATCCAGCCTTGCTGCAGCGTTATTTCGAGGAATTCTGCTCGATGCCAGTGACGTCGCCGGGACTGGGGGGCATGCGCCAGAAGGTGGTGGACGTGCTGGCGATGGAGGCAGACGGCGGGGAAGGGATCGGCCGCGAGGTGATCCATGCCGCGCTCAAGGCCGACGGGCAGGGTGAGTTTTTCGAGCGGGCCGAAGACCAGTTGAAGCGCAACCGGGTCTGGCAGTCGCTGGCGGAAGCGGCATTCGAGGATGCGGCCGATGGCTGGAAACAGGCCTACACCTTGCATATGCGTTCGCATACATTAAATAGGGAGTTGAAGGCAGCAGAACAGGCGCTTGCTCAGGACGACAGCGCGGAAAACCTCGAGAGACTGCTGCAAATTCAAGCGGAAATCGCCAGGGATGAGGGTGTTGAAGCTCTCATCGACGGGTTTGGTTTGCCGTCCGGACGGCCTTCGCGGGCATTTTGAGCGCCGCAGGCGGTTTGAGCGGGAAGCCGGGTGATTCGTTGTGCTGGCATTTCATCCGTTTTTCGGGTAGGCAGGCCCGCCCGAATATAAAAAACGGTTCCAGGAGACTTGAACTATACCCTTGGTCAGCCAGATTCGGTTGCTCACGATCGCTAATTCTGATGTGGATGGAGACGGTTAATCAGGAGTTAACCGGTGACATCTAGCGGTAGAATTGCACGATGCAGGTGATTCGCAAGCGGATGGATGGTGCGAGGCGCAGACAACCGGGCGGCATGACATATGGACCATCGACGGGTGGGCCATCAAGGGGGCAGGTGACAGGCCGTTCGCGGGGGCGGCGGCGTTGCTTTCCTCAAGCCGGAACAAGGGCATTCCGGCAAATCGAAATTTGCACGTGGAAGCGCAGATGCGGAGTGCGCCACACGGCAAGCAGGATTACGGGATCAAACGCATAATGGCATCAAAGACAAAGACACCGGCGAAATCGGCTGCTGAAAAGCAGACGCAGGAAGCGGCCGAGATCAAGGCCACCAAGCCGGAGAAGAAAAAGAAAAACGTTGCCAAGGCCGCCAAGGCCGAATCCGGCGAAGACAACGAGGAAGGTGAAGGTTCGGAATCTTCGCTGCTCGACCTTTCCGACAGCGCGGTCAAGAAGATGATCAAGGCCGCCAAGAAGCGCGGCTACGTGACGATGGACGAGCTCAATGCCGTCCTGCCGTCCGAAGAGGTTTCATCCGAACAGATCGAAGACACGATGTCGATGCTCTCCGACATGGGCATCAATGTTGTCGAGGAAGACGAGGTCGAGGACGAGGCTGAATCCACGGATGTAGCTGCTTCCGGCGGTACCGCCGTCGCCACTGCCAAGAAACGCGAGCCTGCAGACCGCACCGACGATCCCGTGCGCATGTATCTGCGCGAGATGGGCACGGTCGAACTTCTCTCCCGCGAGGGAGAAATCGCGATTGCCAAGCGTATCGAGGCTGGCCGCGAAACAATGATCGAGGGGCTTTGCGAAAGCCCGCTTACCTTCCAGGCGATCATCATCTGGCGCGACCAGTTGAACGAGGCCGAGACGCTGCTGCGCGACATCATCGATCTCGAGACCACCTATGCGGGTCCTGAAGCAAAGGCTGCGCCGCAGTTCCAGCGCCCTACCGAGGAAGAAAAACCGAAGGAAGAGGCCAAGAAGGCCCCGTCGCGCGACGATGACGACGAGGAAACCGAAGGCACGACCGAGGGTTCCACGGAGGAGGAAGAGGACGAGGACGATCTCGAAAACGCCCTTTCCCTTGCCGCCATGGAGGCTGAACTTCGCCCGCAGGTGATGGAGACGTTCGACATCATCGCCGATACCTACAAGAAGCTGCGCCGTCTCCAGGACCAGCTCGTGGAAAAGGCACTCGACAACAAGTCGCTCTCGCCTGCGCAGGAGAAACGCTACAAGGAACTGCACGACACGCTGGTGCAGGCGGTGAAGTCGCTCTCGCTCAACCAGAACCGTATCGATGCGCTGGTCGAACAGCTCTATTCGATCAACAAGGGCCTGGTATCGCTTGAAGGCAAGCTGCTGCGCCTGGCTGAATCCCATGGCGTGCCGCGCGACGAGTTCCTGAAGGAATATTTCGGCTCTGAACTCGATCCGAACTGGACCCGCCGCATTTCCAACCTGGCCGGAAAAGGCTGGAAGCCGTTCTACAAGGCCGAATCCCGGATCATCAAGGAGATACGCTCCGAGATCCAGACGCTGGCCTCGGAAACCGGGCTGGAGCCGACCGCCTTCCGCCGCATCGTTCACAAGGTGCAGAAGGGCGAGCGCGAGGCACGGCAGGCGAAGAAGGAAATGGTCGAGGCGAACCTGCGTCTCGTCATCTCGATCGCCAAGAAATACACCAACCGCGGCCTGCAGTTCCTCGACCTGATCCAGGAAGGCAATATCGGCCTGATGAAGGCGGTGGACAAGTTCGAGTATCGCCGCGGCTACAAGTTCTCGACCTATGCGACGTGGTGGATCCGGCAGGCGATCACCCGCTCGATTGCCGACCAGGCACGCACGATCCGCATCCCGGTCCACATGATCGAGACGATCAACAAGATCGTGCGGACCTCGCGCCAGATGCTGCACGAGATCGGCCGCGAGCCGACGCCGGAGGAGCTGGCCGAGAAGCTGCAGATGCCGCTCGAGAAGGTTCGCAAGGTGATGAAGATCGCCAAGGAACCGATCTCGCTCGAAACGCCGATCGGCGACGAGGAAGATTCGCACCTGGGCGATTTCATCGAGGACAAGAACGCGCTTCTGCCAATCGATGCGGCCATCCAGGCGAACCTGCGCGAGACGACCACGCGCGTTCTGGCATCGCTGACGCCGCGCGAGGAACGCGTCTTGCGCATGCGCTTCGGCATCGGCATGAACACCGACCACACGCTCGAGGAAGTAGGCCAGCAGTTCTCGGTCACCCGCGAACGTATCCGCCAGATCGAAGCCAAGGCGCTCAGGAAGCTGAAGCATCCGAGCCGCAGTCGCAAGCTTCGGAGCTTCCTGGACCAGTAGTTCCTGTCTTGCCAAGTCGAATCCTGGAGCGCCGGAAGTCCTGAACGGGTTTCCGGCGCTTTTTTTGTCGCTCTGCTGCGCGGGATTGACGGCAATCGGCCCAATTCGCTCCGGCATGCCGAAATGCCGCATGCACTCCATATGCGAAACGCATCTAGCATTCCTGCGTCCGCGCAACTGTCGTGAGGAGGCGGTTGTGCGGTGTTTTCAAACGGGAGGATCACAATGAAGATCGCGAAAATCGTGGCAGCCATCATTGCTGGAGGTATTGCCGTTACCTCTTCTGCACATGCAGCAGGCATAGAGGGCAACTGGAAACGCAAGAACGGAGACATGGTCAATGTCTCGGTCAATGGCGGGAAGCTCTATTGCAAGATCACGTCAGGTTCGAAGCCGGGCTTCGAGATGTGCAACGGCATGGGCGGCGGCGGCAATGAATGGGCCGGCAAGAAGATGAAGCATCCCAGGATGCCGGGCATGATGAGCTTCAACGGCTCGGTGAAAGTCTCCGGCAAAGGCCTGTCCATCAAGGGCTGTGCCATCGGTCAGTCGATGTGCGACGAGGAAACCTGGACACGGGCGAACTGACATCTCCATCTGCGGCGAAGTCTTTCAGGACGCCCAAGCATCCGGGTTCCGGCCGCAAGCTTGCTGGACCAGCAGGGAGCCTCACAACTCGAAGCATATGGAAGGCGGCGCGCCTTGCGCCGCCTTTTTGCGTTTCCAGGAGCAGGCCTAATTTTCAAGCGCGGCGGTCACCACATCTGCCATGGGTGTGGTTGGCCTGCCGATGAGGCGTGACAGTGTGCGGCTGTCATCGAAGAGGGAACCTTGCGCCGAACGGGCATCGGCATCGGCCAGAATGCGCGCGACCACTTCCTGCAGGCATGCACCCTCAAGTATTTGTGCGTAGGTTTCTTCCGGCAGGTTGTTGTAGGGGATGTCCCTGCCTGTGATCTTCGAGACCAGGGCCGCCTCCAATGCATGGTAAAAGCTGCATGCGACCCTTCGCCCACTCGCGCTGGCAAGGTGCCACCGGTATGGCTTTGCGCAACCGGGCAGGCACTGTTCATTCTACGGGCGGTGCCGTGGATACACGACCACAATCCTTGCAAGGCGGAACCCAAGTATCATGGCAGCACTGACTTCGCTTCTCGACCAGCTTCCCTGGAACCTTGTCATCATCGCCTGCCTGACGCTTGGTCTCGCGCCATTCGTGCCGGAACCGCATATCTGGGAAAAGCTGAAAATGCTGGCGGGCGGAACCCTGACGCGTCCGATCGACATCTTCGACCTCCTCATGCATGCAGCCCCGTTCATCGTGGCTGGACTGAAGCTTCTGCTGGGAACGCGGGGCGGGGTCTGAGGGCCTTCCAGTTCTCAAGGTTCACTTTGCCCGCGAAAAGCGCTGGAGCAATTTCGATTTTAACTTAATCGAAAAAATCGAAATGCGTGAAGGAATTCAGTCGCTTGCTGAAGCCATCTGTTTGCACCTAAAGGTGAAACAGTCTAGCATCGGATAATTCCAATGTTGAAGTGGAGCGAATGAGCCATGTCCATTCTGAAACGGATTTTCGGTATCGGCAGCAGTGAAGCCAAGACGGAGCCTGTGGCCGAACTGGAGCACGAGGGATATCGAATTACCGCCGCTCCAATTCCCGCCGAGGGCCAGTTCCGCATTGCCGGAACGATCGAGAAGATTTCCGGCGGCGAGGGCAGGCGCCACGACTTCGTGCGCGCGGACCTGTTGCCGAGCCGGGATGGTGCGGTCGACCTGACCTTCCGCAAGGCCAAGCAGATCATCAAGGAGCAGGGCGACCGGATGTTCGGCTAGGCAAGGCACCTTTTGCCGTCTTGCTCGCAGGCGGCTGCGCCGCGCTCGCGCCGCTTCGCGCCTCGGCTATCGCCTCGGTGGGAGCTTGCCAGCAAAACTCAACACGCTGCGCTCGCGCCTGAAGGGCCGCTCTTCGCGGCCTGCAGCCGAGACAAACCGGCATTCACCGAAGGCTCGCCTGTAGCGCATTTCTATTTTTCCGATTCCGTCAAAATCGAAATTGCTCCAGACCGCGTACAACTGAAGGTGAAACGATCCAGGCGACTGAGTGCAATCGGGATTTGTGGCTATCCCGATTTCGCAGCGATCAGGTCACAGAGCCTTGAAACATATCCGAATCTCCGAAGTCGGTCAGCGCGAAATCCTTCAGCGTGACGGTACCGTCCGCGCCAAGGTCGATCACCGTGTCACCATTGACCTCGGAGATCCGTAGGCAGACAGGTCGAGCTGGCACGAATGTTCCCATTGGAACTCGCCACGCCAAACATTGATTGAAATTGGCGCACACACTTCAAGTTGGCAGAGGTTTCGTATGAAATGACTTGCGGGACATCAAAAAACGTCCACGTACCAACCGCACCCCAATGATGGAGTGTGACGGTACGATCAGCTACTACGCCTCAACCTGTAAACGTGGACAAATACTTCTTATTTTATGGGAAATTTTTCCCACCCGCACGATAATTAAGGAACAGTAAATTCGAAAAATCAAGTGGTTAAATCGGAGAGTTGGCATACCGCATGCTCCGCTCCGATGAATTGAAGGGCGTGTTGCGGAAAAGCAATGGTCTATCAGACGCGAGGGCGACGCGAAGCCGAGCCCAATATGGATGGGGAAGCCGAAAAAAAGCGCGCCTTGGGGAAGGCGCGCCTCTGCCAGGAGAGCCGCAGCGTAGAGATCCGATTCAGGCCTTGCGGCCCGGCGCGTGATCCTTGCAGAACGGTGTATGCGGTACTGCTTCCAGACGCTCCTCGGAGATTTCCTCGCCGCAGACGACGCACTCGCCGTAGGTGCCTTCTTCGATGCGGCCGAGAGCGGCGCGGATGGCCTTGATCTCTTCCTTGCCGAGATTGCCGAGATCTTCCAGCACTTCGTCGCCTTCCGATTCCTGCGCCTGTTCTTCCCAGTCGCGGTTCGGTTCGTCGTCGAGCTGATCCTCGATATTCTCCAGCCGGTTTTCCAGATAGGCAAGACGTTTTTCAAGCTGCTTGCGGTGTTTTTCAATGTCGGTCATCAGGTATCCTCCAGCATGCAGGTAGCGGGTTCGCCTACGCGGGCGTCATCCGGTATCCTGCGATATGTGGCATCGACGGCGGCTTGCAGAATTGATCCTGGTCAATCGCATGGCCGCTGAAAATGGCGGGTTCGAATTGCGTTGTTTCTACAGATGGACGATTGCGGCATGATTTTCAAGATATCCACCAGAGGGCAGGGGCTATACGAGTTCACTGGCCAGGTTCGCAGCTTCGTCGAGGGGGCGTCCGGCGGTGGCGGCGGCGTCGTTGTTCTGTTCGTACGTCACACTTCGTGCTCGCTGCTGATCCAGGAGAATGCCGATCCGGACGTGCAATCCGATCTGCGGGCGTATTTCTCAAGATTCGCTCCGCCCGCGGACGATCCCGCCATGGGCTGGATCACCCACCGTGCGGAGGGGCCGGACGACATGCCTGCCCACATCAAGGCTTCGGTACTTCCGGTATCGCTGTCGATACCGGTGTTTGACGGCAGGATGGCGCTCGGCACATGGCAGGGCATCTATCTCTTCGAACACCGCGACATGGCGCATGATCGGCAGGTTGCGGCGACGTTCCTTCCTGCGCAGGTATAGGCCGCTCCGGCTGTTTTCGCGACCGTCTTGCGGGCATTTGCGGCACTGAACGGCACCAATCTTGATCTGCATCAAGGTGCCGAATTGGCAGTGTCGTATGGTTGCCAGCGGAAAATAGCGGAGGGAAACTCATGGTTGCAAAACTTCTGGAACAGGAGGAAGGAAAGCCTTCCAAAACCGTGGCCGGCGCGACATCGGAAAACGATGCTGCAAGCAAATCTGCAACTGGCACAGGTGACAAGGATGCAATCTCCGGCATATCGGCAGATAAAGCCTCTGGCACAGCCCCAAACGAATTAAAGCCTGCAATTGTTTCCACGAAGGCGATCAAGGACAAGCGGACCGGCCACACGGTTGCCGACAAGATTGCGCCTGATGCGGTACGCGTGCCGGCGCATGACCGGGACACGATACGCCACGTGTTCGAGACGGGGGAGTATCCCTACAAGAACAAGATCTCGCGCCAGTCCTACGAGAAGCAGAAGGCGGAACTGCAGGTCGAACTTTTGAAGGTACAGGAATGGGTGAAGGCCACCGGCGAGCGTATCGTGATGATCTTCGAAGGCCGTGATGCTGCGGGCAAGGGCGGCACCATCAAGCGCTTCATGGAGCATCTCAATCCGCGCGGCGCGCGCGTGGTCGCGCTCGACAAACCCTCGGACCGCGAGCGTTCGCAGTGGTATTACCAGCGCTACATCAACCACCTGCCGGCAGCAGGCGAAATGGTGCTCTTTGACCGCTCCTGGTACAACCGGGCGGGCGTCGAGCGGGTGATGGGCTTCTGCACACCGCAGGAATATCTCGAATTCATGCGGCAGACGCCTGAGCTTGAGCGCATGCTTACGCGCACCGGTCTGCGTCTTTACAAATACTGGTTCTCGGTAACCCAAGAGGAGCAGCGCCGCCGCTTCAACAGCCGCGAGAAGGAGCCTCTCAAACAGTGGAAGCTCTCGCCGATCGACCGCCAATCGCTCGACAAGTGGGATGACTACACCGAGGCAAAGGAGGCGATGTTCTTCTACACCGATACCGCCGATGCCCCGTGGACGATCATCAAGTCGAACGACAAGAAACGGGCAAGGCTGAACTGCATGCGGCATTTCCTGGCTTCATTGCCCTATCCGGACAAGAACGAACACGTGCTGCGGCATCCAGATCCGCTGATCGTGGGTTCGTCCGTGCATGTGATTGGAGGCTCCGAGCACATTCTGGGCAAGACGATGCATCCGGAGCAGCGGCGAACATAGGGCTTTGTTTCTCCAGGTTGCCTTTGCAGCGGCGGGCTGTGTGGCGGCAGGCGGGATTGCGTTGGGCGAAGCGCCGGGGGCGCGCCATGCGGGAAACGAAGACGGGGGAGCAGACGGCCGGAACCATGGGGGTCCGGCCGTCTTCTTCATTGGAATGACCGGTTAACCTTACCCAAAGTAAGTTCTGGCCTGGAATATCTTGAAAGTTGTATGTTTCCCATTCGGCAGCAATTGTGCGCCGTGTTCGGGAATAAGGCCATGTCAGGTCAAGAGCATCGCGTGCGCAGACGTGTAGTCGACACGCCGGATCGCCAGTCAGACAGAATCGAGACCGTGCAGCTGCTTCGGGCAGTTGTCGTGATCGTTGTCATGCTCAGCCATGCCGGCCATGAGCTTTCCAGCATCTATTCCGGCCTTGGCAGATCTTTTCATGATCCGTTCCTGTTCGGCAATTGCGGTGTAGACCTGTTCTTTGTCATTTCAGGCTTCATCATGGTTCACACTGCGTGGAACGAGTTTGCCAGGCCAGGTGCAGCGGGCGGTTTCATGATGCGCAGGCTGATCCGCATTCTTCCGCTCTATTGGACCGCTACCACCTTGATGATCCTGGTGGTGATCGCAATTCCCGGCGTCGTGCACACAGCGACCTCCGACATTGGTCAGTGGGTGGCTTCCTATCTGCTGGTGCCGTATGCGCGCGAGGGTGATGGATTGATACGTCCCGTTCTTGGTCTTGGCTGGTCGCTGGAATATGAAATGTTCTTCTATTTCATTTTCGCGATCTCACTGTTTCTTCCACGGCTCTACGGCCTGGCCTTCGCCGGCCTGGTGTTGCCTGTCACGGTGATGATCGCGGCCGGTTTCAGCGGCACGACGATCGGGAAATTCCTGGCACACCCGGTGATGCTGGAATTCGTGGCGGGACTGGTTCTCGGCGTGATGTATCGCACCGGGATACGTATTACACGTGCCACCGGGGTAGTGTTGGCGATTGCAGCCGTTCTCATGATCTACGCGACACCTGTCTTCGGTCCCGAGGTGGACGCGATGCGGCATATACATTACGGCATTCCTTCCCTGCTGCTGGTTTCCGCAGCCGCGCTCTCGGAAGACGATGCGCTGGCGGGCGTGTTCCGGCCGGGCGTCCTGGTGGGCGAAATATCCTATTCGGCCTATCTCACGCATCCGTTTCTGGTAGGCGCCATGGGCTTTGCGTTTGCACATTCGGGGCTGATCGACCGGATATCACCGCAGGCGTTTGCCGCAATCTTTGTCGCGGTCTTTCTCGCTGCCGGTATCGTTTTGGCCTGGCTTGTGCATTCGTTGTTCGATGAGCCTGTAACCCGATTTTTGCGGCGTTCGTACCGCCGGCGCGCTAGCACTTGGCCAGTCAAGCCGGACGGACTTGTTGGCCACTGAGCCGTTTTCGAGCCTGAACGGAAAATGAATAGGCGGTTCGGAACGGGTTCAGACCCGCCGGTTTATGTTTCTCTCATCCTGGCAGCCCCGGTCAGGAAACAGACAGGAGAAAAACCATGAACATCGTCCCCGTAAAGAAAACCATCACCGCCGGTCTTGCCATCATGGCCGTTTCCCTCGGTCTTGCAGTTGCTGCTCCGTCGAGCGCAAGTGCTGGCAACGTTGAACTCTATGTCGGTCCCGGCGGTGCAGCCGTAACCGTCGGCAGCACCTACCGCGACCGCTATTCCCGTGACCGCTATCATCGCCGGGCACCGGCTCCCGACTACCGCCGCCACGCCACCTGCTCGCCGCGTGAAGCGGTCAGCAAGGCACGCCGCTTCGGCGTTCACCGCGCCCATGTCGACCGCGTGACGCGCCGCCATGTTGTGGTGGAAGGTTACAAGCGGTATCGCGGCCAGGTGAAACTTGCCTTCGATCGCAACAGCCGCAATTGCAATCTCGCCTGGAGCAATGACCGCCGCGGCGGATGGCGCTAAGCCAAACCGCTATGGTTGAAATACAAAGAAGGCCGGGTCACCCCGGCCTTTTTCATATGCTCACTGGTAATGGCGGCTTGCCAGCCAGCTATTGATCCAGTTCCCACGTCACAGTGACATTCACGGTGTAGGTATTCTCCCCGCCCTCGACGGGAACTGCCTTTTCCATGGCGGCGTCGGCCATCATGCGTCCGGCCACCATCGGCATGGGGGAGGGGCGATTGAAACTCTCGGAAATGTTCTGGATACGGCCAAGCTTCACGCCCGCAGCCCCGGTAAGGGTTGTCGCGCGGCGCATCGCGTCTTCCATCGCCTTGCGGCGTGCCTCGTCGATTGCATCCTTCGGATTGTCATTGCCGAACTGGATGTTGCCGCCGGAGTTGACGCCAAGCGACACCGACTTGTCGAGAACCTCGCCGATCTTCGACATCTCGCGGACGCGCACGGTGAGATTGTTCGAGACCGTGTAGCCGACGATGCGCGGCGGGCGCTGGATTTCGCCTTCCTTCGGGCGGTGATATTCGTAGCGCGGCTGGATCGAGAAACCGGAAGTCTGCAGGTCGCGGCCCTCGACGCCGCTTTCCTTCATGGCCTTGATGACCTCGGCCATGGCTTCGTTGTTGGCGTCGAGTGCAGCGCGGGCCGTATCGGCCTCGCGAACGACGCCAAGGCCCAGAATGGCGATATCGGGTGCCACATCGACATTGCCCTCGCCATTGGTGGTGATGGTCGGAACCGGCCTGTTGTCGTCGGCGCGTGCGGGAAGCGCGGCTAGCGCGGAGGCTGCAATCGCGGTTGCGACACCGGCGGAAATGGCGCGGCGGGAAATAAGGGCCATCGGTAAATCCTCTTTTCAAAATGCATTGGGCGGCTGCGATGCCCGGACACTCCCGTGCAATTCCTGCCGCTGCGACAACTGCTAGATTTGAAAAAAGGCGGGAATGGGTTCGCGGTTGCAATGCAGCGTCGCGAATCGCAGGGAGCAATTGCGCGGCAAGAGGATTTGCGCCCTCATTGCAGGCGGGCCAACTGCAAACCAAACTATTGAAAAACTGAATAATTGGT
>JACKJU010000012.1 GCA_020637805.1 Nitratireductor sp.
CCGCTGACCTCTTGCATGCCATGCAAGCGCTCTCCCAGCTGAGCTATAGCCCCACATTCCGGATCAAAAGGCGGCCTTGCGCCGATTGCCGGGGCAGAACGCCCGCCTGGCAAATGCCAGCCTGGTAGGGTGTTCCGTTGCGGTGGACCGAAAACCGTTCGATTGGCCGGTCCGTTTCGTCGGCTGTATCTAAATTGCCGGTCCTTGAGAATCAAGGGCAATTTTGCCCCTGAAAAGCGTAATTGTTGAAACCGGGATTTCCTGTCCCGGCGGTTGCCGCCGGGCAAGAACACTGCCGGGTTCAGACTTCGTCGTCATCCTTGCTTACGGAAAGACCCGGAATGTCATCGTCTTCCTCGTCATCCTCGAGGAACACGTCATCATCGGCGTCGTCGTCATCTTCGTCGAGCTCGACATCCGGGATGTCGGGAATGTCGTCGTCTTCCTCGTCATCCTCGACATCGTCCGAAGTGGTGATGTCGTCGTCATCGTCATCATCGTCGTCATCTGCATCCTCAAGGCTGACGATTTCGATGTCCTCGTCCTCGTCGTCATCCTCCTCGTCCTCATCATCCTCCACTTCCTCTTCCTTGCGGGATTTGGACTTGGCCTGTGCCTTGGTCACGCTGGATGGAGCTTCTTCGACGAAGAAGGAGGCCGGATACGATTTGCCGGTATAGGGCGAAACGATCGGGTCCTTGTTGAGATCATAGAATTTGCGGCCCGTTTCGGGGCAAATACGTTTTGTACCAAGTTCTGGTTTTGCCACGATACACCTGTCTGTTCTGGTATGTGCCGGAAAATTGGGCCGTTGCATACAAGCCAATCCCGCCACTGTCAAAAGCAAATTTGTGGCAATTTGCGGCGCTGTGCAAGCCCGCAGGCAAGGTGACGCAAACGAATTCCTGTGATAGGTACGCCTCGCATTCCCGGCAGGCCCGTCAAGTTCCTGCCCTTCCAACACGTTCCAGGATGAAAGATGAGCTACGGACACGCCAATCCCGTCCCCATGACCTCGCGTCGCAGCCGTTCGCTGGCGGGCAATCCGGCCATCCCCGGCGACAAGTCCATTTCGCACCGTTCGCTCATATTTGGCGGTCTTGCAACGGGCGAGACGCGCATATCCGGCCTGCTGGAAGGTGAGGACGTGCTCAATTCCGGCAAGGCGATGCAGGCGCTTGGCGCCGGTGTTGCAAAGTCGGGCGAAGAGTGGATCGTGACGGGAACCGGCAACGGATTGCTTCTTGCCCCGCAATCCGATCTCGATTTCGGCAATTCGGGAACGGGCTGCCGCCTCTTCATGGGGCTTCTGGGCACCTATGACTTTGAAAGCACTTTCATTGGCGACCCATCGCTCTCGAAGCGCCCCATGGGGCGTGTCCTCGATCCGCTGAAGCTTTTCGGCACCCAGGTTGTAAGCCAGGCAGAGGGCGGACGGCTGCCGGTGACGATTCGCGGCCCGCAATTCGCCGCCCCCGTTTCCTACCGGGTACCAATGCCGTCAGCACAGGTGAAATCCGCGGTTCTTCTGGCCGGTCTCAATGCGCCAGGCATAACCACCGTGATCGAACCGGTCATGACCCGCGACCACACCGAGAAGATGCTGGCAGGGTTCGGCGCGGCGCTGGAGGTCGAAACCGATGCCGATGGCGTGCGCCATATTCGCCTCGAAGGGCAGGGAAAGCTCACCGGACAGATAATCCAGGTGCCATCCGACCCGTCCTCGGCGGCATTTCCGATGGTCGCCGCGCTCATCGTTCCGGACAGTGACGTGACCTTGAAGAACGTCCTCATGAATCCGACCCGTACCGGTCTCATCACCACGCTGATCGAGATGGGCGGCAATATCGAGATTAGCAATCGCCGCGAATCGGGCGGCGAGGACATCGCCGACCTGCGGATACGGTCTTCCGATCTGAAGGGCGTCACCGTTCCAGGCGATCGTTCGGCTTCGATGATCGACGAATACCCGGTGCTGGCCGTGGCCGCATCCTTTGCAAATGGCGAAACCGTGATGGAGGACGTCGGCGAACTTCGCGTCAAGGAGAGCGACCGGCTTGCCGCCGTGGCGCGTGGGCTCGAAGCCAACGGCGTCGATTGCGAGGAAGGCGAAGACTGGCTCAAGGTTCGCGGCCGGCCCGACGGCAAGGGCCTTGGCGGCGCAGGCTTCGATGGTGTGCCGGCGGTTTCAACCCATCTTGATCACCGCATCGCAATGAGTTTTCTGGTCATGGGCATGGCGTCCGAAAACCCGGTCATGGTCGACGACACAAATGCGATTGCCACCTCCTTCCCGGAATTCGTGGGTCTGATGCGCGGCCTCGGCGCCGAGCTGGAGTAGCATGCCTTGACCGAAGGCCCGCGCGCGAGGAATGGAGTCCCGGGAGAGAAACCCATGTCCGGATCTCATCAAAAGAAGACTGCGGGCAGCAAGGCGCAGGCGCGGCGCAATGCATGGCGGCTTTACTGGATGCTTGTTGTGGCTGCACTTGCCGTTTTCGCCGTCATGCAGGCCTGGAGCCTACCGAAGCTGCGGGCAGATGGAATGCCTGCCTTCGACCTGCGCTATCTTGGTTATTCGTTCGATGAGGCACGCGCCTATCTTGCGGCGCTTGGCGAGGAAGGCCGCACTTTCTACCTGAACGCGCAGTTGGTTCTGGACCGCCTGTATCCGGCGCTATACGGACCCGCATTGGCAATCGCGCTTGTTGCGCTCGACGCAAGAGCCGGCGGGCGGGGCTGGGGATGGGTGCTCGCGGTATTCGCCATTGCGGGAATGGGCTTCGACTGGCTGGAAAACGCGGCTGTCGCCACCATGTTGCTCGCCGGGCCGGATGATCTCACGCAAGCCATGGTGGCAGATGCATCGAGCTGGACACTGTTGAAATCCGCCAGTCTTGCAATCGCTTTTGCAGGGTTGCTCCTGCTGGCGCTGTTTGCCTTGCCCGGCGGGCTGAGACGAATGTTCGGGCAGGGCGCAAAGACCGCCCCGGCCGTGGAGGGGAAGGCTGCCAAGAGGGAGAAGGCCGATGTCTGAACCGGTGACGATTGCAATCGACGGACCTGCCGCATCTGGAAAGGGCACGCTGGCCCGCAGGCTGGCCGCCCATTTTGGCTTGCCGCATCTCGATACCGGGCTGACCTACCGCGCCGTCGGCCACGCGCTGATGCAGGTTGGCCTGCCACTCGACAATGAGGACCTGGCGGTCGAGGTGGCGGAACACATCGATCTTGGTGCGCTCGATCGCGATGTGCTATCCGCTCACGAAATTGGCGAGGCGGCGTCAAGGGTGGCGGTGATGCCGCGTGTTCGCGCAGCGCTGGTGGATGCACAGCGCCGCTTTGCGTCTTCGGGCAAGGGCGCGGTTCTCGATGGCCGCGACATTGGAACGGTCGTGCTTCCCGGTGCTACCGCCAAGCTCTACGTGACCGCCTCTCCCGAGGTACGCGCGCGCCGACGCCACGAGGAAATCAATTGCAACGGCGGCGAGGCCAAATACGATGACATTCTCGCCGATCTCAGGCGACGCGATGAACGCGACATGTCGCGGGCCGATTCGCCATTGAAGCCGGCCGATGACGCCCACTTGATTGATACGACCGAAATGGATATAGAAGCGGCGTTCCGAACGGCGCTCGATTTCATTGAGAAGGCGGTTGCCGCCAGGAACTAGCCGGAAAGGCGAAAATTCCCGGATTTGTGGGGTGCGGAAGGGGCAGTTCAGCCCGCCGGCACCCTTTTGATTTTGGAAGATGCCTTTCCGATTGAACCGGCAAGCCGAAATCCCTCGCGCTACGCGCTTTTTTCGAAAAGCAGGCCCGGAACGGGCAGGGAGCGGCGATGCCATACGAAACACGAACCCGGCGCATCCGGACACGGGACTGCCATGGAGGCCAGATGCCTCGGCAAATCGAAATCCCGTCTCCCAGGAGTATTCATGACAGCTACTGAAACGGGTATGAACCCATCCACGGCAGACTTCGAAGCTCTGCTGAACGAGTCCTTTGAAACCCATGACGTTCTTGAAGGTCAGGTTGTAAAAGGCATTGTAACGGCAATCGAGAAGGATCTCGCCGTTATCGACGTGGGCCTGAAAGTTGAAGGCCGCGTTGCCCTGAAAGAATTCGGCGCAAAGGCCAAGGACGGTTCGCTGAATGTCGGCGATGAAGTCGAGGTCTATGTTGACCGCATCGAAAACGCCATGGGCGAAGCAGTCCTGTCGCGCGACAAGGCTCGCCGCGAGGAAAGCTGGTCGCGTCTCGAAGAGAAATTCGAGGCCAACGAGAAGGTCGAAGGCATCATCTTCAACCAGGTCAAGGGCGGCTTCACCGTCGATCTGGATGGCGCTGTCGCCTTCCTGCCGCGCTCGCAGGTCGACATCCGTCCGATCCGCGACGTCAGCCCGCTGATGAACACGCCGCAGCCCTTCCAGATCCTGAAAATGGACCGCCGCCGCGGAAACATCGTCGTTTCCCGCCGCACCATCCTGGAAGAGAGCCGTGCAGAACAGCGCTCCGAAATCGTCCAGAACCTCGAAGAGGGTCAGGTCGTTGAGGGCGTCGTCAAGAACGTCACCGATTACGGCGCATTCGTCGATCTGGGCGGCATTGACGGCCTGCTGCACGTCACCGACATGGCATGGCGCCGCGTGAACCATCCGTCCGAGATCCTGCAGATCGGCCAGACGGTCAAGGTTCAGATCATCCGCGTCAACCAGGAAACCCACCGTATCTCGCTTGGCATGAAACAGCTCGAGAGCGATCCGTGGGATGCCATCGAGTCGCGCTATCCGGAAGGTGCCCGCGTCAAGGGCCGCGTGACCAACATCACCGACTACGGCGCATTCGTCGAACTGGAGCCGGGCATCGAAGGCCTCATCCACGTTTCCGAAATGTCCTGGACCAAGAAAAACGTCCATCCTGGAAAGATCGTTTCGACCTCCCAGGAAGTCGACGTTCAGGTTCTCGAGGTCGATCCGGCCAAGCGCCGCATTTCGCTCGGTCTCAAACAGACCCTCGACAACCCGTGGGATGCCTTTGCCGCTGCCCATCCGGCTGGCACGAAGGTCTCCGGCGAAGTCAAGAACACCACCGAATTCGGTCTGTTCATCGGCCTCGACGGCGATGTGGACGGCATGGTTCACCTGTCGGATCTCGACTGGAACCGTCCGGGCGAGGAAGCCATCCAGGAATACAACAAGGGCGACATGGTTGATGCCGTCGTTCTCGATGTTGACGTCGAGAAGGAACGCATCTCGCTCGGCATCAAGCAGCTTGGTGGCGATCCGGTCGGCGAAGCAGCCGATTCCGGTGCCCTGCGCAAGGGTGCCGTAGTGACCTGCGAAGTGACCGACGTGAAGGATGGTGGTCTCGAGGTGAAACTCGCCGATACCGACATCACCAGCTTCATCAAGCGCTCCGACCTTTCCCGCGACCGCGACGAGCAGCGCCCCGAGCGTTTCTCTGTCGGTCAGAAGGTCGATGCCCGCGTCACCCAGTTCGACCGCAAGACGCGCCGCGTCACCGTGTCGATCAAGGCGCTGGAAATCGCAGAAGAGAAGGAAGCCGTCGCACAGTACGGTTCCACCGACTCCGGCGCATCGCTTGGCGACATCCTGGGCGCAGCCCTGAAACAGAGGGAAGGCGAATAAGCATCCGCTTTTTCGTTGCTTTGAAACGAATCGAAACCCGCCGGACTTTCCGGCGGGTTTTTTGTTGATGCAAGTTGGACCTGCTCCAGGACCCAAGGCATGCCGCTGAAATGGAAACCGCATTCGGGTTTCGATGAATTCCCGAAACCTGATTTGCTCCATGTTACTTGCCGCGCGCCGTGGGGCTTGGTATCACCTTGACCGGTTCGCGGACCCGACGGGTCCGGCCAGTTTCCGGCAGGTTTTCAATGACTTTGACTGCAGATGAAATCGTTGACCGGCGCCGAACGCGCCGTAGGCTCACATTCTGGCGCATCGTGGCACTGTTGCTTCTGGCAATTGCCGTTGCAGCCCTGATGTCGGCAGCAGGCATGTTCAACAGCCTCGGCAAGACCGGCTCCGACCACATCGCACGTGTCGAGATCAGCGGCGTGATAACCGACGACCGTCCAATGCTCGATCTGCTGGAGGAACTGGGCAAGAAGGATCAGGTCAAGGCAGTGATCCTCGACATATCCTCGCCCGGCGGTTCGACCGTCGGCGGCGAGGCGCATTTCGAGGCCATCCGCAAGCTCGCCGAAAAGAAACCGGTCGTCGCATCTGTCGGGACGCTGGCTGCCTCCGCCGGATACATGATCGCTGCGGCATCGGACCATATCGTCGCTCACAAGACCTCGATTGTCGGTTCGATCGGCGTTTTCGTCCAGTATGCCACCGCCGACCGGCTTCTCGAAAAAATCGGCGTCGAAGTGGGAATGGTCAAATCGTCGCCGCTGAAAGCCGAGCCGTCGCCGTTCTCTCCCGTAACCGAGGAGGAAAAGGCAATGATCCGCAATCTCGTCATGGATACCTATGACTGGTTTGTCGGGCTTGTGGCAGACCGGCGCAAGCTGGATCCGGCCAGGGCGCGCGCGCTTGCGGACGGCAGCATCTTCACCGGCCGCCAGTCGCTGGAAAACGGCCTGGTCGATGAACTGGGCGATGTCGAGACAGCGCGCAAGTGGCTTGTCGCCGAGAAAGGAATTTCCACCAAACTGGAAGTCCTGCAATGGACCCCGAAGCGGCAAAATGCTAACCTTTTTGGAACCGGGAGCGCAGCAGGTACGGGTTTGGTCTGGCTCGCGGAGAAATTTGGCGTTAGGCTGAATAACAGGGAGGCGGAAGAATTGCGCGAATTCGTGCGCAAACGCTTGTTCCTTGACGGCTTGCAGTCGATTCTGCAAAACTAACGGTGGGTAAGGTTGCGGTTGCGCAATCTCTTGGGGCACACCGGGAAAGCGGCACATGATTAAATCCGAACTGATCCAGATTATCGCAGATCGCAATCCGCATCTTTACCAGCGCGATGTCGAAAACATCGTCAATGCCATCCTTGACGAGATCACGCAGGCGCTGTCGCGGGGCGACAGGGTGGAACTGCGCGGCTTTGGCGCATTCTCGGTCAAGCATCGCAAATCGCGTGTGGGACGTAACCCGCGCACCGGCGACCAGGTGCCGGTGGACGAGAAATGGGTTCCGTTCTTCAAGACGGGCAAGGAGTTGCGCGAGCGCCTGAACTCCGACTAGATTGGATCAATCTCCGCTCGAACCGGTTGGGCCGGGAATAGCCGAGCGGGTTCAACCGCCGCAATGGCGACAACAGGCCAATCGGCCAGAGCTGTCCAATGTTTCGCAAACTCATCTTCCTGTTCATCACCATTCCGGTCGCAATCGTGCTGATCCTGCTCTCTGTGGCAAATCGCGCGCCGGTCACGTTCAACCTCGATCCGTTCAATCCGGAAATGCCGGCATATGCGTTCACGCTGCCGCTGTTCGTACTGATGTTTGCAGCGCTGCTTCTTGGCCTGGTAATGGGCAGTTTCGTCACCTGGTGGCGTCAGGGACGCCATCGCAAGCGCGCCCGTGTCGAGCATGTCGAAGTGGCTAAATGGAAACAGCAGGCCGAAGACCAGAAAAAGCGGGCCGATGAACTGGCTGCAGAACTCAACCCCGGCCTGAAGGGTCTTCCCGCAGCCAACAAGGCTGCCTGATCTTCCGTTTCACAGCGGCGGCCTCGCTTGGCGAGCGTAGATCGAACGAAACCCTTGTTGCGCTTGCATTCAGTCCCACGGGTCTGACGCGTGCAGAGGGTTCTACCCGATCAGGTACACCGCCAGGGCCATGAGCCCGCACAGGACGAGCGACCAGAAAAGCACCGGCAGGTAGTTCTCGCGAAATTGCTCCGCCATGATGGTTTGCTCCCGTTGATTGGCTGATCCGGACGCTATCGCGGGTGGCGATCATCATCAAGGTCACAATTTGCCGGGGACTGACTTGCGCGCACCTCTGCAACGCCGGTGAATTCGCTTTGTATTCCTGCGCGCCTCACTCTATTAAGTCGGCATGTCGAAGCGAAAGAAATTTGTCCGTCCTTCCCCCGCCCACGCTGCGCCACGAAAGCGCGCCGGAGATGGTGCTGCCGGCAAGGCCGCAGGCCGCGAAGAAGGGGTTGCCGCCGCAGTGAAGGCGATTGCTGCCGATGGCGCAGAAAAGCCGCAACGTCTCCCGCCCGCCAGGTCGCGCCTGCCGGAAACCACCGGCCTGATCCTCGAAACAGCTGCCGACAGGGACTATGCCCTGATCGATTCCGGTGACGGATTGAAGCTGGAACGCTACGGCCCGCTCAGGATCATCCGCCCCGAGGCACAGGCAATCTGGCAGAAGAGCCTGCCCGACAGCGAGTGGCAGAATGCTGATGCCGTGTTTACCGGCGACACGGACGAGGAAGGCGTTGGCCGCTGGGCGTTTCCGAAGAAGAAGCTCGGCGAAACCTGGCCGATGCAATGGGACGGGCTGCCCTATTACGGCAGGTTCACCTCGTTCCGCCATACCGGCGTTTTTCCAGAGCAGGCGGCCCATTGGCATTTCATGACTGGCAAGCTCAATGCGCGTCATGCAGGCGGCGGCGAACAGGCCCGCGTTCTCAACCTTTTCGGCTATACCGGCATAGCCTCGCTCGCAGCGGCGCGCGCCGGCGCTCATGTCACCCATGTCGATGCCTCCAAGAAGGCAATCGGCTGGGCCCGCGAAAACCAGGTACTGGCCGGACTGTCCGAAAAGCCCATCCGCTGGATCTGCGAGGATGCGGTGAAGTTCTGCGAGCGCGAGGTCAGGCGCGGCAACACCTATGATGCCATCCTGCTCGACCCGCCCGCCTACGGACGTGGGCCGAAGGGCGAGGTCTGGCAGATGTTTTCCGATATTCCCCACATGACGGATCTGTGCCGCCAGCTTGTTTCGGAAAGGCCGCTCTTCGTGGTCCTTACCGCTTACGCTATTCGTGCATCGTTTTTCGCGGTGCACGAACTGATGCAGGAGGTATTCGGCGACATGGGCGGAGAACTGCAATCGGGTGAACTGGTCATCCGCACGGAAAACTCCGAGCGCCACCTCTCCACCTCCATGTACAGCAGATGGATTGCAAAATGAGCGGACAGACGCATGCGGGCCGGGTCAAGGAGATTACCGCCACCTCCAATCCCATCGTCAAGGAGATCAAGGGGCTGGCGCTGAAGAAGAACCGCGATGCGGAGGGCCTCTTCATCGCAGAAGGCCTGCAACTCGTGACCTTTGCGCTGGAAAG
This sequence comes from Nitratireductor sp., assembly GCA_020637805.1. GTDB lineage: Bacteria > Pseudomonadota > Alphaproteobacteria > Rhizobiales > Rhizobiaceae > Salaquimonas. The sequence goes on from JACKJU010000012.1 coordinate 9,274, forward strand.
CGGCTGGCGCGCCCGCTCGCTGATCTATGCCAAGCGCATGGCGGGGCACGAGCACCTCATGCAGGTTGCGGCAAAGGCACGCGCTGCCGGTACGGATATTCTCGAGGTCAGCGAAAAGGTCCTTGGTGTCATTGCCCGCCGCGACAACCCGCAAATGGTCATCGGCGTGTTCGAGCAGCAATGGCACGATCCGCTCACCATCGCCAAATCCGCCGGAAAACCGGGGAATGTGATCGTAGCCCTCGACCGTGTTCGCGATCCGGGAAACCTGGGCACCATCATCCGTACGGCAGACGCCGTTGGCGCAAGTGCCGTCCTGCTGGTTGGCGAATGCACGGATCCCTACTCCATGGAAGCCGTGCGCGCGACCATGGGATCGGTCTTCAATGTTGCGCTTTCCCGTATCGACGCCATCGATTTCGATGAGTTCAAGGCAGCCTTTCCCGGCCGCATTGCCGGCACACATCTGGGCGGCTCCGTCGACTATCGCAGTATCGCCTACGGATCCGATCCCTGGTGCCTGCTGATGGGCAATGAACAGCAAGGCCTGCCGTCAATTCTGGCCGAAGCCTGTGACAGCCTGGTGCATATTCCCATGGCAGGCCGTGCCGAATCCCTCAATCTGGCCATTGCCACCGGCGTGATGCTCTTTGAAATGCGGCGCGATCATCTTACCATGGGTGAAATCGCTTCCGACGGGGGGAAACAGGCATGAAGCCTTACCGGCTCAGAAAACGCACCGGTGTGATCCTGACCATTCTTCTGGTCCTGCTCGACCGCTTTACCAAATACCAGGTCGAGCAAAGCCTGCCGTTCCACGAGGTGGTGGAGGTGTTTCCGTTTCTCGCCTGGTACCGCACCTACAATCAGGGAATAGCCTTTTCCTTTCTTTCGGGAATGAACGACGTCCTGCTGATCGTGCTTACCCTGGCCATCCTGCTCTTCGTGATCTGGCTGTGGAAGAATTCCGACCGCTGGCGCTGGCTGGCAAGGCTTGGCTACGCTCTCATCACGGCCGGCGCCGTCGGCAATCTGTTCGATCGCGTGTTCCTGGGCCATGTGGTGGATTTCATCCTGTTTCACATTGGAAACTGGTCGTTTGCGGTCTTTAACCTCGCCGATGTCTTCATATCGGTCGGCGCTGCCGCCGTGATCCTCGATGAATTGCTGAAGGGAACTTCGCAAAAGCGCGAGACCTGATCAGGCGCTGTGCGTTATTGCAGGACGGATGGCGGATTTCGCCGTCCGATGTATGGTTTGAGCGGTTCGGGCGATAGTGTATGACCAAGCCTGAAACGATATGAGACCGGCCGCCGTGCCGGCAGGAAATACGGGAGTGAAGAGCTGATGTCGGGGACCTTCAAGGCAATTCTGGTTTCGCGCGACGAGGAAAAGAAGCAGAGCGTCGACGTGGTGGACCTTTCCATGGACGATCTGATGGAAGGCGATGTGACCGTGAAGGTCGAGGCGACGACCATCAACTACAAGGACGGGTTGGCGATCACGGGCAAGAGCCCGGTCGTTCGCCACTGGCCAATGGTTCCGGGGATCGATCTCGTCGGCACGGTGGTCTCTTCTGACAGCGGCAGTTTTTCCAAGGGCGACAAGGTTCTGCTGAACGGCTTCGGCGTGGGTGAGACCCATTGGGGTGCCTATGCAGGCTATGCCCGGCTTTCGGCAAACTGGCTCATTCCCATGCCCAAGGGGCTGACCCCGCTGCAGGCAATGGGTGTCGGCACCGCAGGCTATACCGCCATGCTGTGTGTGATGGCGCTGGAGAAATACGGCATTGAGCCGTCGAAAGGTCCTGTCGTTGTGACCGGGGCAAATGGCGGGGTGGGTTCCGTCGCAATCGCCATTCTGGCCAAGCTCGGCTACCACGTGATCGCTTCGACCGGTCGTCCAGGTGAGGCCGACTTCCTCAAGGAACTCGGTGCATCCGAAATCATCGACCGCAGCGAGCTTTCCGAGCCCGGCCGTCCGCTTGGCAAGGAGCGCTGGGCGGCAGGGGTCGACGGGGTCGGTTCACACACGCTCGCAAATGTGCTTGCCCAGACTTCCTACGGCGGCGCGGTTGCAGCCTGCGGACTGGCTCAGGGATTTGATCTCCCGGCAACGGTCATGCCCTTCATTTTGCGTGGGGTCGCACTGTTCGGAATCGATTCCGTCATGGCATCCAAGGAAAAGCGCATCGAGGCATGGAAGCGCATCGCGACCGACCTCGACATGGACAAGCTTGATGCGATCACCGAGACAATCGGGTTCGACCAGATCATCGGCAAGGCGCACGATATCATCGATGGAAAAATCCGGGGCCGTGTCGTCATCGACATGACCGCCTGACGGGGTTGGTGGCTCCGATCACGCCCGTTCTCACACGAGCGTGTGTTGCCGTTGATTGGCTGCCGGGTTAGGTCGGGGAAAAGCGGTCCGACGGGTCCTGCATTCCGTGAGCAGGAAGGCCGCACAGGAGGGTTTCCATGTTCAGACGCACCGTGATCAAGACGCTTGCAGCGTTGCTGCCTGCCGCAATTGCAACCTCCGCCCATGCGGTGGATGTATCCGACTGGAAGTCGGTCGAAGAGGCTGCGCGCGGCCAGACCGTCTACTTCAACGCCTGGGGCGGCGCGCAGAACATCAACGACTATATCCGCTGGGCCGGTGACGAGGTCGAGAAGCGCTACGGCGTGAAGGTCAACCACGTCAAGCTGGACGATACGGCCAATGCGGTATCCGCCGTTGTTGCCGCCAAGGCCGCAGGGAAAGATGAGGGCGGCGAGATCGACCTCATCTGGATCAATGGCGAGAACTTCGTCAACATGAAGAAGCAGGGCCTGCTGCTCACGCCCGGCTGGGCGGACAGCCTGCCCAACTGGAAATACGTCGACTGGAAGAACAAGCCGACGATTACCGTCGATTTCACGGAACCGGTCGAGGGGCTGGAAAGCCCTTGGGGCATGGCCAAGTTCGTGTTCTTCCAGGATACAGCTCGCGGCATCGAAATGCCCGACTCATTCCTGCAGCTTGTGGACTGGACGCAGAAACATCCCGGCCGCTTCACCTATCCCGCGCCGCCGGATTTCATCGGTTCCTCCTTCCTCAAACAGGCATTGACCGAAGTCGTCGCAGACAAGTCGGTCCTGCAGAAGCCGGTTGTCGAAGGCAAGTTTGAAACCGTCACCGCGCCGCTGTTTGCAGCGCTCGACCGCATGCACCCGAACATGTGGCGTGGCGGGCGCACCTTCCCCAAGAACAAGGAGGCGTTGCGCCAGTTGCTGGCTGACAACGAGGTGGACATTGCTTTTGCATTCTCGCCTGCAGAAGCCTCCAACGCCATTGCAAACAACGAACTGCCCGATACCGTGCGTTCGTTCGTGTTCTCGGGCGGCACGCTGGGCAATTCGCATTTCGTGGCAATTCCCTACAATGCTGCAGCGAAAGAAGGCGCACTCGTATTCGCCAATTTTCTGATCTCGCCGGAGGCACAGCTGAAGAAGCAGGACCCGGAGGTCTGGGGCGATCCGACAGTCCTGAACATGGACGCCCTGCCGCAGGATGACCGCAAGGCATTCGACGATCTCGATCTTGGCGTTGCGACCCTGCCGCCCTCCAGGCTCGGCCCGACCTACAACGAGCCGCACGCCAGCTGGATGGAACGTCTCGAGGTCGAGTGGACACGCCGCTACGGCGTTGCCAACTGACCGGCTGACGCTGGCCGGGGGCGGAGAGGGAAAATGCTGCGCCTTGCTCCGCTCATTGCCATCGCCGTTCTGATCCTGCCGATATCGAGCGGGGTGTTGGCTACGCTGCTGCCGGCGTTTGGCTGGTTCCCGGCACTTGGCGGCACCACGGTTTCGGCTGAGCCGTTCCGGGAACTCTTCCGGGAACCGGGCATCTGGCAGTCCGTCTGGTTGAGCCTGAAGACCGGTCTTCTGACAACCATGATATCGCTTGGACTTGTCGTGGCGTTCTTTGCGGCCTGGTCCGGCACACGGCTGTTCGAACGGATGCGCCATCTCGTTTCGCCGTTGCTGGCAATCCCGCATGCCGCTGCTGCTTTTGGTCTGGCCTTCATGATCGCGCCCTCCGGTTTCCTGATGCGTCTCGTTTCGCCGGAACTGACCGGCTTCGTGACGCCACCTGATTGGCAGATACTGATGGACCCCGGCGGGTTGTCCATGTCCGCCGGGCTAATCGTCAAGGAAGTGCCGTTCCTGTTTCTTGTGACATTGGCCGCCATGCCACAGGCGCGGGCGGGCGACTTTCATCGTGTTGCCTCGGGTCTGGGATATGGCCGCATGGCGGGGTTCGTCTTTACCGTCTGGCCGCAACTCTACCCGCAGATCAGGCTCGCGGTGTTCGCGGTGATCGCCTATGCAACCTCCGTTGTCGATGTCGCGCTGATCCTGGGGCCGACGAGTCCCGCTCCGCTGGCCGTTCGGCTTGTCGGCTGGATGGGTGATCCGGATCTTGCAATGCGGTTCAAGGCATCTGCGGGGGCAATCCTGCAACTGGGTCTCACCGTGTCTGCCCTTCTCATCTGGATCGTTCTCGAAAAGGCAGGTTCAGCATTGCTGCAAGTCTGCAGCCTGTCTGGCATCCGGTACTTGAGGGACGGTGCCTTGCGCTGGTTTTCGGGAGGGGCGATGGCGCTCGCCGCCGTGCTTGTTCTGGCAGGGCTGGCCGTTCTCGCCATTTGGTCTTTTGCCGGGTACTGGGCCTGGCCGGACGCCGTTCCGCGCAGTTTCACGCTCAAGACATGGATGCGCTCCCTCGATGCCGTCTCCGGACCGCTTTGGATCACGCTCCTGCTCGGACTGGCAGCCATGGTGATCGCCATTGTCATCGTCATTGCCTCGCTGGAGAACGAGGCGCGCACGGGAAGGACCGGTGGCTCGCGTTCGCTCTGGCTTCTCTACCTGCCGCTCATCATGCCGCAGCCGGCCTTCCTGTTCGGTCTCAAGATGTTCTTTCTTGCATTCGGCGTAGGTACGGGTTTTGCCGCGCTTGTTTCCGTCCACCTTGTTTTCGTCCTGCCCTATGTCTTCCTTTCCCTTGCTGATCCCTGGCGCGCTTGGGACTCCCGCTATGCGCAGGTGTCCGCCACCCTTGGCGGAACGCGCAATGATACCTTCTGGAAAATCCGGCTCCCTATGCTCGCCGGTCCTGTTCTGGTGGCCGCAGCGATCGGCTTTGCCGTGTCGGTAGGGCAGTACCTTCCAACGGTTCTGATAGGTGCCGGGCGCTGGCCGACGCTGACCACCGAAGCGGTTGCGCTTGCCTCGGGAGGCGACCGCAGGGTAATCGGTGTCTATGCGTTTCTGCAGATGTTTCTTCCCTTTGCGGGCTTCGCGATTGCAGCCCTTGTTCCGGCGGCCATGTTTGCCAACCGCCGGGCGATGCGCGCCTGAGCGCCGGAGTTCGCCCGCATGACGCAAGCTGCCTCTCTCAGACTGGAAAAGGTGCGCCTTGGCCTGGATGGCCGAACCCTGCTTGATCTCGACTGCACGGTCGCACCAGGCGAAATCCTGACGCTCATGGGGCCTTCCGGTTCCGGCAAATCCAGCCTGCTGGCGTTTGTGGCCGGATTTCTCCCACCTGCGTTCGAGGCGTACGGCCACGTCTGGCTGAACGGAGACGAGATCACCGCGCTCCCGGCGGAACGGCGCAGGGTCGGGCTGATGTTTCAGGATCCGCTGCTGTTTCCGCACATGAGCGTCGGCGCAAACCTTGCCTTCGCGCTTTCCCGGGAGGCTGCGAAGCCAAAACCGGAACGCGCCAGGCTGGTTGAGGAGGCGCTGGCCGAGGCCGGGCTTGCGGGCTTTTCGGATCGCGACCCGGCGACGCTTTCCGGTGGCCAGCAATCTCGTGTTGCGCTGATGCGGGTCCTGTTGGCGCGGCCCCGTGCGCTGCTTCTGGACGAGCCGTTCTCGCGGCTCGACCGGGAGCTGCGCTCGCAGATGCGCGAGTTCGTATTCGCCGAGGCGCGCAAGCACGATCTGCCGGTGCTGCTCGTTACCCATGACCATGAAGATGCGGAAGCGGCAGGCGGCACAGTCATCGAACTGGAGGGATGACATGGCTCTGACCTTGCCGCCTCTCCCGATCGATGCCTGCCTTCCCGAATTGCGCGAGACAGTGGCCGGGCAAAACTGCGCTGTCTTGGTGGCTGCTCCAGGTGCCGGCAAGACCACCCGCGTGCCGCTCGCCCTGCTGGACGAGGCATGGACGAAAGGCGGCAGGATCATCGTTCTGGAGCCGCGCCGCATTGCCGCCCGAGCGGCTGCATCCCACATGGCTTCGCTCCTTGGCGAGCAACCGGGCGAAACGGTCGGCTACCGCGTTCGCATGGATTCGAAGGTAAGCACAAGAACCCGCATCGAGGTCGTCACCGAAGGGGTCTTCACCCGCATGGCGCTGGAGGATCCCGAGCTTTCCGGCATTGCTGCCGTGCTGTTCGACGAGTTCCACGAACGCAGCCTCGACGGTGACCTGGGATTGGCGCTTGCGCTCGACATCCAGGGTGCACTGCGCGAGGACCTGAGGATACTGCCCATGTCTGCCACCATCGACGGCGCGAAGGTGGCAGGGCTTCTGGGTGGTGCACCGGTAATCGAAAGCGAGGGACGGGCATACCCGGTCGAAATCCGTTACGCCCGGCGGGACCCGGACGAACGTGCCGAGGATTCGGTGGCGGCAGCGATACGGACTGCCCTGCGTGAGGAAACAGGCAGCATTCTCGCCTTTCTGCCGGGGCAGGGCGAGATCATGCGTTGCGCCTCCCGGCTCGAGGACAGCCTGCCGCCGGACACGGATATTTGCCCGCTCTATGGTGCCCTGTCTCCGGCGGAACAGGATCGCGCCATCCGCCCGGCACCCGAAGGGCACCGCAAGGTCGTGATCGCGACGTCAATTGCAGAAACTTCGATTACCATCGACGGAGTGCGCATCGTCATCGACAGCGGCCTGGCACGGGTACCCAGGTTCGAACCGGGAACCGGCCTGACCCGGCTTGAAACCATCCGTGCCAGCAGGGCTTCGGTTGATCAGCGTGCGGGCAGGGCTGGCCGTACCGCGCCGGGCATCGCCATCCGTCTGTGGCATGAAGGCCAGACCTCCGCGCTACCGGACGCCGCCGCGCCAGAAATCCTCGAAAGCGATCTTTCCGGTCTCGTACTCGATCTCGCCAGTTGGGGCGTGACCGACCCGGCAACTTTGAAATGGCTCGATCTGCCGCCCGGCCCGGCATGGAACGAGGCGGTGACGCTGCTCAGGTCGCTGGACTGCCTGAACGAGGATGGCACCATCACGAAGGAAGGTGCGGCCATGCGGGCAATGCCGCTTCCGCCAAGGCTGGCCCACATGGTTCTTGAGGGCGCGCGGCATGGTGCCGCGCGGGACGCGGCCATGCTTGCCATGCTCGTTACCGAGCGCGGGCTAGGCGGCAATGTGCCCGATCTTGCCGAGCGGCTGGAACGCGCAGGCAGGGACCAGGGCCGCCGCGCACGCGATGTCAGGCAAGCTGCTGCCCGCCAAGCGAAGCAGGCTGAAAAGGCGGCAATGGCAGAGAAAAGCGCGGGCAAGACATCAGGCGCAATGCTGTCTGCCGGAGGACTTCTCTCGCTTGCCTGGCCTGACCGAATAGCAAAGCGGGTGGGACAGAACGGTCAGGGCGAAGCGCTGTTCAGGCTTGCCAATGGGCGGCAGGCGCGCATGGCCGAAACCTCGCCGCTTGGCCGCGCCGAGTTTCTGGTGGCGGCAGAAATCCAGGGAAGTGCCGGCAATGCCCGCATCCTTTCGGGAGCACAGATATCTGCAGAGGAAATCGAACTTCTGCATGGCCACCACATCCGCGAGGAACGCCTCGTCGAGGCAGACGATTCAGGCAGACTGCGTGCCCGCAAGGTCACGCGCATCGGCACGCTGGAGCTGTCGTCGAAACCGGATTCGATTACTGCAGCGGATGATGCCGGCACTCTCCTGATTGCACGCATTCGGGGTGGCGGGCTGGAGGTGCTGGATTTCGGTCACGCCGCGGAATTTCGCCATCGTCTCGGCTTCCTGCACCATCACCTCCCGGAACGTTTTCCCGATGTTTCAGACGAGGCTCTGCTTGGCACGCTGGAAACCTGGCTTGGCCCGTTCATCGGGAATGCGACCTCCCTTGCCCAGGTTACCCCGGACAAGCTGCATGATGCGCTCGCTTTCCTGGTGGGCCACGCAAACGCTGCCGATACAGACTGCTTGGCGCCCGCGAGATTTGTCACACCTGCAGGGTCGGCGATCCGCTTGCGCTACGAGGGAGAAAAGGCAATCCTGCAGGTGAGGGTGCAGGAAATGTTCGGCACGTCCATCCATCCGGCGATACTGGACGGAAAGCTGCCACTGGTAGTGGAACTGCTATCGCCTGCTGGCCGGCCGGTCCAGACGACACTTGACCTTCCCGGTTTCTGGCATGGAAGCTGGAGAGATGTGCGTTCGGAGATGCGCGGACGCTATCCGAAACATGTCTGGCCGGAAGACCCGGCCAATGCACAGCCAACGGCGCGCGCAAAGCCGCGCGGGAAATGAACATGATGAAGGTGGCCGGACAGTCATCCAATATCTTCGGTTTGTCGAGCCAGCAGGGCGCGCTGCGCCTCGACACGCTTATCCGCATCCGCTGGCTGGCGGTGCTGGGGCAGACCACTGCGATTTTCTTTGTCCACTATGTGCTGGGCTTCTCCTTCCTCATCTATCTCTGCCTGACCTTCGTCGGCGTTTCGGCGTGGCTGAACATCTTCCTTCGCCTGCGCTATCCCGGCCTTGTGCACTGGGAGGGCCTGCCGGTCATGGGTCTGCTGGGATACGACATCCTCCAGCTTTCCTCGCTGCTCTATCTAACGGGTGGCATCCAGAACCCGTTTTCCCTGCTGCTGGTCGTTCCGGTCATCATTTCGGCGGCAACGCAAGGCGCGAGGGTGACCATTCCGCTTTTCGTCCTGGCCCTGGGCGCCGTCACCGCGCTCGTCTTCTACTATCAGCCGCTTCCCTGGTATCCGGATGTGGAACTGAGCATGCCGCTTTTGATAAAGGCCGGCATGTGGACATCTATAGCGCTGACCATGGCCTTCTCCGCGATCTATGCCCACCGGCTTGCCAATGAATCGCGCAAGCTGGCCGATGCGCTTGCCGCAACCGAAATGGTGATCCAGCGCGAGCAGCACCTGACCACGCTGGACGGGCTTGCAACTGCGGCTGCTCACGAACTGGGCACGCCGTTGGCCACGATTTCGTTGGTCTCCAAGGAAATCCTTCGCGACGCTGAACCGGGTACCCAGCTTTACGAGGATGCCCAGTTGCTGCGCAGCCAGGCACGCCGCTGCCGCGATATCCTTGGCCACATCTCTTCCCTTTCGTCCCACGAAGACGAGAACATCGCACGGCTTTCGATCAATGTTCTGATGGAGGAAATTGCATCACCGCACCGCGATTTCGATATTGCCATCCGGCTGGACGAAAATGGTGAGCTTCCCCGCCCGGTTACCAGCCGCAATTCGGCAATGCTCTATGGCCTTGGAAATCTCTTCGAGAATGCAATTGACTTCGCCAATTCCCAGGTACGGTTCACCGCCAGCTGGAACGACGATAGTGTGGAACTGGAAATCGAGGACGACGGGCCGGGCTTTCCGCCAGGCCTCATCGAGCGTATCGGCGAACCCTATATCTCCAGCCGCCAGCAGCACCGAAAGGCAAGTGGCGGCGGCCTCGGCCTTGGCCTGTTCATTGCCAAGACCCTTCTCAACCGGTCGGGCGCGCAACTTGTCTTCGAGAACATCACGGAACGTGGCGGCAGAATAACCGGTGCCAGAGTCAAGGTGCGCTGGAAACGTGCAGAATTCGAGACCATCTGAGCGCGGATCGCCCGGTTCCGGTGCAGAAGGGCGCGATTCAGCCCTCGCGTTTACCCCGATGGTGCATTGTCACCGCCCGATTGCCCCTAACCTTTGACATTCTCGGTTTTTTTGCCCAAATGAAGGATGTCGGGCATAGGAAAGGCTGCTGCAAGCCGGGTGATGCCTGTAGAGGGCTATAGCATGGACAACAATCCGGAAGCAGGACAGCTGGGAAGACTGCTTGTCGTCGATGATGACAGGCCGTTCCTCAACCGGCTCGCCCGTGCGATGGAAACCCGCGGGTTCGAGGTCGATACAGCCGAGACCCGCGCCGAGGCAATGAAGCTCGTCAAGGCAGCTGCGCCCGATTTCGCAGTGGTCGACATGCGGCTGGGCGACGGCAACGGCCTCGACGTCATCGAGCGCATCCGCGAGGTCAATCCCGACTGCAAGGCCATCATACTTACCGGTTACGGCAATATCGCGACCGCTGTTACGGCCGTGAAAATGGGCGCAATAGACTACCTGTCGAAGCCGGCCGATGCAGACGACGTATTTGCCGCGCTTACCCGCGATGCGGGCGAACGGGCCGAGCCTCCCGAAAATCCCATGTCTGCCGACCGCGTGCGCTGGGAACATATCCTTCGCGTCTACGAACTGTGCGACCGGAACGTTTCCGAGACGGCAAGGCGCCTCAACATGCACAGGCGCACCCTTCAGCGCATCCTGGCCAAGCGCGCTCCGCGCTAGAACAATTCGAGTTACTCGCTGTCGCCGGAGCGGGCGGCATCGCCGATGTCGAGTCCCGCTGAAAGCGAGAACTTGCTGACGCGTTCGAGGCGCAGCGCCGCAAGGCGGGCAAAGCGCAGCGTCAATGCCTTGCGCGCCGCCGGTGCCATCTTCTCTTCCACAAGATCCCGCATGGGATGGGCGCCATACTGGTCGGCGATGAAGAGGCCCTCCTGTTCGGGGAAGATATCGGCGGGCACATGGGTGTGTGTCGCGAATGCGAAACGGTCGCAGAACGCCCTGTACTCCGGCCACTTGCTGTCCGACCGGTAGTCTTCCACCGACGACTTGATCTCGATGATGGTGAACATGCCCTTGCGGTCCATTGCCAGAATGTCGGCGCGCCTGCCGCTCGACAGCGGGAATTCGCACAAGGCGCAATGGCCGGTCTGTTCCAGATGCAGCATCATGCCGCGCTGGATCATCAGCGCCCTTTCGGACTGGCGCCCGTCGATCAGCGGATTGGACTGGCCGAAGGAAACGATAGGCATCTGTTCTTCCATTGGTCTGGATTGGGGGTTGTATCCGGAATGCAACACCCCGGCTGCTTGTTTTGATTGTAATCCGATTCAGCTTGCGAAGTTAACCGCCTGCCGGTAGCAGGGAAAGACAGGGCCGGAACAGTATGGCGAGGTTCCGGAAAAATTCTCCAAAATCAGACTGTTGCGGCAGGAGCAATTCCGCCGGCCGGGATTGATGGTGGTGAATGCCCGCATTCGCGGCGCAGGTACCGCTGCGAGGCAATCAACAGGCAGCCTCCATGGTTCACAAAATGAAGAAATCTATTCTTGTTTCAATCTGCATGGCCGGTGCCGTTGCGCTTTCGGGCTGCACAACCGCTTCGAGCACGCGCGAAGATGCCCCGGCCGCGAAAAAGGCCGCAACCGCGGCTGCAGAAAAGCCGAAGCTGAAGAAGATCGAGTTCAAGTTCCCGAAATTCGAGTTTCCGAAGTTCAAGCCGGTCCGCAAGGCAGGCGACGGTACCTCCGTTCGCACCGCCTCGATGGTGAAACCCGGCAATCCGTTTTTCGCATCCCGCGACCCCGCCGACGAGTTCATCAATGACTACCGCGAGGTTCGTGACGGCGATTTCGTTCTGCCTGCCATTCCGGTCGAGAAGATCGACAAGCAGTTCCTGCGCCAGCGGGTCAACTACGTGACCAGGGAGAAGCCCGGCACGATCGTTGTCGATGTTCCCAAGCGCTTTCTCTATCTCGTCGAACCCAACGGCAAGGCGATCCGTTACGGCGTGGGTGTAGGCAAGGCCGGTTTCGAATGGTCAGGTGACGCCTACATCGCGTGGAAGAAGCAGTGGCCGACCTGGACACCGCCCGCCGAAATGATTTCCCGCAAGCCTGAACTGGAAAAATACTCGGAAGACAATGGCGGCATGCAGCCGGGTCTCGACAACCCGCTTGGCGCCCGCGCCCTCTATCTCTTCCAGGACGGCAAGGACACACTCTATCGTCTGCACGGCACGCCGGTCTGGCAGTCGATCGGCACAGCGGCTTCGTCCGGCTGCATCCGCCTGATGAACCAGGACATCATCGACCTCTACGCACGGGTCAATGGCCGTCCGAAGGTTGTCGTCAAGCAGTAAGGCCTGCACCGATATCGTAATGAAGGAAGCCCGCTCCGGTCGCCGGTAGCGGGCTTTTTTCATTGGGCCTGAAGACTGGCCTACTTCTTTGCGCCGACCACAGGCTCTGTAATGTCGGCCATGTCGACGAGATTGGCCTTCAGCCCCTTGTGCCGGTAGAGGCGCTTGTTGAGGTGCGGATAGTCACCCACATCCTGCGCGAGCCTTTCGCCGACCACTATTGCGCGAAGGGTCTCATCGCCCGTGTTGTGAAGGGTGTGTGCCTTTCCACCCTTGCGGTAGCCGATGAAATCACCCGCCTTCACGGAAAACTTCTCGTCTCCGATTTCAGCCGTCGCCGTGCCGGAAAGAATGTAGACCGCCTCGTCCTCGTGATAGTGCATGTGGAACTCGGTGGTCTGGCAACCCGGCTCCACCTCGACAATGTGAAAGCCGATACCGGTCAGCCCCGTCAGATCGCCCAGCGACTTGTTGATGCGGCGTGCGTTCTGGTTCAGGAAATGGGTCTTTTCGAGCCCCTGCATGGCGGCGATTTCCTCTGCCGTGACAAGGTATGTCTCATCGCTCATCGTTGCTGTCTCCTGCCTTGAAATCCGGTGCTACAGCCGCCAGTGCTCGGCCACGAAGGGCGCCTGTTTCAGATGCCCGCAATGGCGGTCCCTGACGTCGCGTGGGTTGACCTTGCCGGCGAAGGAGACGATTGCCTCGCCCTTTCCGGGTAGGCGCGCCTTGCCGAACCATGCCGTGGTAAGGCCGATATCGCCTGCGAGCCTGCCGAGCTTGTAGCTCGCCGCCCTGGCATCGCAGTCGAGCCGGTAGATGATGATTTTCTCTTCCGGAAAGTAAACCGGTTCGCGGTCCTTCAGTTCGTAGGCCAGCCAGCGCTGTTCTGAAAAATCATTTCCGTTGAGGCCCGGAAACTTGTCCGAATGGCCAAAGGGATCGGCGATGAAATCGTCCCACACCTGGCGCAGGCTTCCCACGCGAACGCGATAGACGGCGCCATGCCCGCGAAAGATCTCGGCACCCTCGCGGTCGGACTCGGTCGCCTTGCCGCGGTGGCGTGCGATAATGAAATCCTCTTCCGGCCTGTCCGCCAGGAAATCCAGGCTACCGACGACGACAAGATCGATATCGAGGCTGACGACATGCTCGTCGGGACCAAGCCCCAGGAACCCGTCCGAAAAGGTCCATATCTTGGGACCGTTTCCCGGCAGGTCGTAGGGCGGCATGGCGCGCACCTCGACCTCGCTTTCGTCAATGCCTGTGGCATCGTCGGTAATGCAGAAGAAGCGGTGCGGCAGCGAGAGATTGCGCTTCACCATGGCGCGCAGGATGTTCACCTCCTCGGCTGTATACATCGTGCCCCATTTGTAGCAGATCACGTTGAGATGGGTGACCGGTGCCGCCGGTCTCGCCTTTGCCGTCATGCTGAAAATTCCGCTGTTACCTTGTCCAGTGCTTCCTGCCATAAATGCGCGGCGGTTGCAGGGGAAAAATCCGTTTCGATGCACCGTGCAGCGGCCTTGCCGATCTGCCGGGCAAGTGTCGGGTCATCCAGCAGGCGGTCGAGGGCTGCTGCAAGTTCCCCGCTATGTCCAGCCGGAACCAGGAAACCTTCAACGCCATCGTCGACCAGTCCCTCGAACGCCGGTAGGCGGTAGGCAAGAACCGGCAGCCCGCATGCCATCGCTTCCATTGCCGCCTTCGGCAGGCTTTCGGGATGAACGGACGGAAACAGAAATGCTTCCGCCTTGCCAAGGACTTTCGGCAGGGCGGAATGGGCGACGGGGCCGGGCAGGATAAGCCGGTCACCCACGCCTTTCGCCTGTGCCGCGGCTTTCAACTTCGAAAGCGTTTCATCGCTGGCGCCGCCCATTGCCACGATCGCAAGATCGCGATTCCTGGAGGCTGCGGCAATCGCCACCAGATCGAATGCGCCCTTGGCCTTGGTGATGCGCCCGAGATAGACCACATAGCGCTGGCCGTTCCTTAACAACGCTTCGAGGGCAGGAGGCACTTCACCTGCTTGCTGCTGAGTGAAAGACGTGTCGAAACCATAGGGAATGTAGGCGGTTTCCACCTTTTCCCACCAATAGGCCTGCCTGAGCCCGCGCGCCAGCGCAGGAGAGTTGCAGACGATCAGGCTTGCTCCAATCATGCTTTCTGAAAGGTCACGATGGGTGGCGGCATGGAGCCGGGCATGCAATTTCCTGCGGATGGTCCCGCCAATCCTCGGGCGGATTTCATATCCCTGGAGCCAGTCCGGATAGGTGCCTTCATGCAGGATCACCGGAAGCGTTCGCGCAAAGCTGCTCAGTCTGGAATATCCGAGCGGGCTCGTTCCCCGTCCCATGACAATGTCGAAGGGACGCTCCCTGTGCAGCCTGTCGAACAATTCAGCACTTCTACGCCAGAATGCTGCATCCGGTTTCTCCGGCTTCGTTCCGGCCAGGTAATGGACCGGTACGCCGGCTTCGTCCTCACGTTCGGTTTTTCCATCCGGATGTGCGGTGGTAATGACCGTCACCTCGTGACCCAGTGTGGCCAATTCCTGCGCGACGATCGAAAACGGCCATCTGAACTTGCCGCCGCGATGCGCATTCATCGCCTTTGCGAAAATGCAGATGTTGCGAGTTGTGCCGGCCATTCAGGCTTCGCTGCCCCTTGTTTGCTGATCGTACCGCCAAGGCCTCAAGGGCCGCGCTGCAGTGCAGTTCTAACAGCAGCGGAATGCCGGAATCCAGCCATTTGCTGGCGTTGGGGATGACGGGGTGAGGGGCGCAACCGGTTTCAACCGAACCGGATCACCGCGACAGGTGCAGGTCCCAGTCCATCGGTGCGTAGCGGCAGCCAAACACGATGTGCTTCACTCCCTCAGGCGGTTGTACCTGCTTCAGGAATTCCACGCGTTCGAGGCACTCCCTGCGCGTGCCGTATTCAACGGGCGAAAAACCGGGATAGGAATGCCCGTCCATGAACGTTCCGTCGGTCATGTAGAGCATGGCGGTAAGGAGCGTTTTGACGGGTGTCACGGCTCTCTCCTTCTTCCGGGATTGTCTTCTGGCGGTTCAAGGATGAGACCGGAGAGGCGTCTGCGTCCAGTCACGATTGCGTCAGTGCATCGGGCTGCAGCGTATCGACATTTTAGTTATTTACAAAAATAGTTATGTAATGTAATTAAATGCAATCCCGGCTGCTGGCCGGATTGCCAGAGCGGCGGGAGGAAATTTCATGACCATGTTGAATGTCGAACTCGACGGCGAAATCGCCGTTCTGACCATGAACCGCCCCGGCAAGCGCAATGCAATGTGCGACGAACTCCTGGGTGAGATCGACGCGTTCTTTTCGAGGCCACCTGCTGAAGCCAAGGTCGCGGTACTGACCGGAACCGAAGGCCATTACTGCTCGGGCCTTGACCTTTCCGAACACAAGCAGCGCGATGCCGAGGGCACCATGCGCCACTCGCGCGGTTGGCATGCCGTGATGGACCGCATCCAGTATGGCGGTCTTCCCGTGATATCGGCCATGTTCGGCGCGGTGATCGGCGGCGGTCTTGAAATGGCCGCCTCCACCCATGTCCGCATTGCCGAACCATCGACGATCTTCCAATTGCCCGAAGGCCGCCGCGGCATCTTCGTTGGCGGCGGCGCATCCGTCCGTGTTGGCCGCATACTCGGTGCCGACCGGATGATCGAGATGATGCTGACCGGGCGCAAGTACAACGCCGATGAGGGCCTGGCGCTGGGGCTGGCCCACTATTCGGTGGGCGAGGGCGAAGCGCTTCCCATGGCGATGGACCTTGCGCGCAAGATCGCCTCCAACGCGCCGCTCTCCAACTACATCATGATCCAGGGCATCAGCAGGATCGAGGACATGGCCAAGGCTGACGGCCTGTTCACGGAAAGCCTGTGCGCAGCCCTGACCCAGACCAGCCCGGACGCGGTGGAAGGATTGAAGGCGTTTCTGGAGAAGCGCGATCCTTCCTTCGGCAAGAAGGGCTGAGAAGAACCGGCGGGGAGGGGAAATCATGGAAGTTGAGACTGAACCGGATGACAAGGTACTGCGCGGCTTCGCCGGATACGGCTTGAAGCGTGCATGGCTTGCAGTTCACTCGGAGCTGACCTCCGCGCTCGAACGCTTCGACCTCAAATTGATCACCTATTCCGCGCTCGCGCTGATTGTCGCCAATCCGGGGCTTCGGCCCTCGCAGCTTGCAGAACTTCTCGCGCTCGAACGCTCCAATCTGGTTGGCTTTCTCGATCAACTTGAAAAAAGCGGGTTGATCCGGCGATCAGCGAGCAGGGTTGACCGCAGGGCACAGGTGCTGACCGCGACCGACGCCGGACGGGAGGTTTGCCGCAAGGCGACAGAAGCCATCGCCAGGAGCGAGGAGGCAATGCTGGGCCAGGTCACGCAAGCCGAACGCTCCGTGCTTACAGGTGCATTGCGAAAGATTGAAACCGCCGCCGCGCGGTTACGGGAGGAATAGAAATGCAGCACACCTATCTGGATCACTCGGTAACGGTCCAAACCCGCGAAGACGGTTCGATCATCTTCGGTTCGGGGCTCGAACTGGATGAAGTTGTCAGCGACACCATCGTCTGGCTGGACCGCTGGGCACAAGAAGCGCCGGATCGCGTATTCATCGCGGAGCGTGAGGGCGATGGCTGGCGCGAGGTCACCTACGCCCAGGCAAGAGAGCTGGCGCGCAACGTAGCGGCCTCCCTGCTGGGTATGGGCGTTGATGCGGGCCACCCTGTGGCCGCGCTTTCCGGTCCCTCGGTCGATCACGGTATCCTGGCACTGGCCACCCAGATGATCGGCGCGCCGCTGGTGCCGCTCGCCGAGCAGTATTCGCTGGTGCGGGAAGCAAACTCCAAGCTCGAATACTGCATCGGCAAGGCCGAGCCGGTTGTTGTCTACGTGGCGGATGCGCAGAAATACGGCCCGGCGATCTGCCTGCCCTACATCGAAAACATCAAGGTCATCGCCAGCAATCCTGCCGACGCACCGCGTAAGGTCACCCCGTTCTCCGACCTTCTCGAGGGAAAGAACGCAGTAGGTCAATCGGAACTTGAGGCCGCCTACTCCAAGGTTGGGCCGGACACGCTGGCAAAGATCCTGTTCACCTCCGGCTCGACTTCAAACCCGAAGGGCGTACCGCAGACGCAACGCATGATGTGCGTGAACCAGGCGCAGTATCTCGCCTGCCTGCCGATCCTGCGTGAGCGGGTTCACACCATGCTGGACTGGCTGCCCTGGAACCACGTATTTGCCGGAAGTTCGGACTTCAACATGGCACTTTCGAACGGTGGCAGTCTCTATCTGGATGATGGCAAGCCGGTCGGAAAACTGTTCCAGCGCTCCATCGAGAACATGCGCATGAAAGCGGGCTCGCTGTCGTTCAACGTGCCGCTCGCCCACGGCATGGCCGTGGCTGCGATGAAGGACGACGCAGAACTCAGAAAGCGCTACTTCGAGGGTCTGGAGGTATTCTTCTACGCCGGTGCCTCCCTGCCGATGGAAATCTGGAATGCCGTCGAGGAAATGGCGCTTGCCGAAAAGGGCGAAGTGCCGCTCATGATCTCCTCTTGGGGAATGACGGAAACCGCGCCTGCTGCGCTGCTCTACTACGAGAAGGGCGCGATATCGGGCATGATCGGCGTACCTGTTCCCGGACTGGAGGCAAAGCTCATCCCGGTCGCGGAAAACCGCTACGATCTCAGGGTGCGCGGTCCCAATGTCATCGATTCCTACTTCAAGGACCCGGAGAAGACCGCATCGAGCTTCGACGAGGAAGGCTTCTTCATCACCGGCGATGCGGTTCGCTGGGTCGACCCTGCCGATCCGTCGCGCGGCGTCTTCTTCGACGGCCGCCTGACCGAGGATTTCAAGCTGGTTTCGGGCACCTGGGTACAGGCCACCAATCTGCGCATATCCGCGCTCGGAGCGCTTGAGGGCCTGGCACAGGACCTGATCATCGTTGGCGAGGGCCACAACGAGATCGGCCTGTTCATCTTCCCCAATGCGGAAAGGCTTTCCGTCGAGCATGAAGTGGTGGACGGCTGCTGCATCTGCCCCGACATGGGCCAGCAACTGGCAGCGCGCCTGCACGACATGGCTGCAAGGGCAACCGGTTCCTCGAACCGGATCACCCGCGCCGTGGTACTTGCCGAGCCGCCCTCGGTTGGCGATGGCGAAATCACCGCCAAGGGCAGCCTTAACGTCTCCACCATCGTCAAGCGCCGTGCCGCCCAGATCGACAAGCTCTACGACGACGGCGACCCGGCCGTAATCAGGATCAAGTGACCGGCCGCAGGCTGGCCGACACTGCACATTCAAGACACAGGAGGCCGCAATGGTCGACATCACCAAGGTTCGCGCCATCGACATCCATACCCATGCGGAAGAGCCCTGCGGCTGTCATGCCGACGATGGCTATGACGATCTGCAGTCGACCATGGCAAAGTATTTCCGCGCACCATGGGAGCATCCGCCTACCATTCCGCAGACGGCTGCGCATTTCCGCGAACAGAACATCGCGGCAGTCATCTTTCCCGTCGATGCCGAGCGTGAGACCGGCTATCGCCGCTACAAGAACGAGGAGGTGGCCGAACTGGCCGCAGAAAACTCCGACGTTCTGATCCCGTTCGCCTCCATCGATCCGTGGAAGGGCAAGATTGGGGTTCGCGAGGCGCGCCGTCTGGTCGAGGAATTCGGCATCAAGGGCTTCAAGTTCCACCCCACCTTCCAGGGGTTCTATCCCAACGATCCGATGGCCTATCCCCTCTACGAGGCGATCCAGGAAGCAGGCGCGATTGCACTGTTCCACACCGGCCAGACCGGCGTCGGTTCGGGAATGCGCGGTGGCAATGGCATGCGGCTGAAATATTCCAACCCGATGTATCTCGACGACGTAGCCGTGGATTTCCCGGACATGAAGATCATCATGGCCCATCCTTCCTTCCCATGGCAGGAAGAGGCGCTCGCCGTCGCCCAGCACAAGCCCAACGTCTATATCGACCTGTCGGGCTGGTCGCCGAAATACTTCCCGGAAATCCTGGTGCGCTACTGCAACTCGATCCTACGCAAGAAGGTGCTGTTCGGCTCCGACTGGCCGATGATCACGCCGGAACGCTGGCTGGCAGATTTCGAGGGCATCAACATCAAGGATGAAATCCGCCCCGACATTCTCAAGAACAATGCGGCCCGCCTGCTCGGGCTGATGGACTGAGAATTTTTCCGAAACGCCATTCCAGGGCAAACCTCCCGGGGACACTCCAATGAAACCCTTCAAGGCTCCAGTAGAGGATATCCTCTTTTCCCTGGAACATGTAGCCAACGCCGCGCGCCTGCCGGAATGGGATGGTGAACTCGTTTCCCAGATCGTCCAACACTTCGCGGAGTTTGCCGAAGGCGAGATCGCTCCTGTCGACGAGCCGGGTGATATCGAGGGATGCCGCCTCGAAGACGGCCGCGTGAAAATGCCGAATGGCTTCGCGGAGGTGTTCCGCAGCTATGCGGAGCAGGGATGGACCGGCCTCTCGGTTCCCGAGGCCTATGGCGGGCAGGGCATGGGTGGACCTGTCCTTGCCGCAACAAGTGAGATCTTCACCGGCGCCTGCCATTCTCTGCAGATGGTCACCGGCCTCGTTCCCGGCATGGTTCGCACGCTGCTCGACTTTGGAACCGAGGCGCAGCGCGAGGTATATATTGCCCTTCTGGCGGAAGGAAAGCTTCTCGCGACTATGTGCCTGACCGAACCCGGTTCCGGCTCGGACCTCTCCACCGTGCGCACCCGCGCCGTCGCGGACGACGGCAAATGGCTGATCACCGGGGAAAAGATATTCATTTCCGGCGGCGATCAGGACATGAGCGAGGACGTGGCCCATCTCGTGCTGGCGCGCACCGGCACGCTTGAAGAGGGAATTCGCGGCCTGTCGCTGTTCATTTGTCGCTCGACAAGGCCGGACGGGTCGCGCAACGGAATCTCGATCACCCGGATCGAGGAAAAGATGGGGCTCCATGCCTCGCCCACATGCCAGATCGCCTTCGACAACATGGAGGCCGAGCTTGTCGGCAAGCCGGGCGAAGGTCTCAAATGCATGTTCACCATGATGAACCATGCCCGCATCGACGTGGCGTTGCAGGGCGTGGCGCATGCGGCGCGCGCTCACGATGTTGCCGCGGCCTATGCTGACGAACGTAAACAGGGCCGCATCCCCGGTGTCGAAGGTTCCGCGCCGATCGCCCACCACCCTCATGTGCGCAACATGCTGGACGAGCAGGCTATACTGGCAATTGGCGGCCGCGCCATGTGCCACTATGCACAGGTTGCGCTGGAGACCAGCGAGCATGGCGCGCTTGTCGATTTCCTGACCCCGGTCTGCAAATCCTTCTGCACGGAAGCCGGCATGCGTTCGGCCGATCTGGGCATCCAGATACTGGGCGGCTATGGCTATCTGCGCGAATACCGCCTCGAACAGATCTACCGCGATGCACGCATCACGGCGATCTATGAGGGCACGAACGGCATTCACGCCCTGACGCTGGCAACGCGCCTGCTTCGCCTCGACAACGGTGCACCTGCCGATGCATTCCTTGAGATGCTGCGCGAGATCTCGCTGGCAACGGCAGATGACGGTCTTTCGGGCATCCGCGAAATCTGGCAGGGCGCGCGCAACCAGATGGCACAGGCAGGCAACCCGGCGGAAGCCGCGGACGATTTCATGGTATTGACCGCGCATGCCTGCCTCCACGCCATGTGGTCGCTCATCGAGGCAAAGGCGGATCACCATCCCGACCCGGAAAGAATGCGCCGGCTTGCGCGGAAGGCGAAGGCGTTCGCGGTCCGGAAGTGCCGCTTCGCCGCATCGGCGCTCGAAATGTCAGACGGGGAATAGCGAAAACTCGATTTTGACCGAACCGGCGAATCCAAATGAATGGATGACGTCGGCTGCTCGCCGGGAGAAGTCGCTCCACCTCAATGTTCAGCCTGCTGGATTGAAATCGAAAGCCTGGAGCGGTATCTCCGGGTTGTAGCCCTGAAGGGCGAATCTGGGGACTGCCTTGCTTTCGCAACTCTTCTCAATCGACTGGTCTGCCGTGAACATGACCGGTGTGGCTCTTGCCGCGCTAGGGCTTGTGCTCGGTGGCATCCTCAAGGGTGCAACGGGTGCAGGCGCGCCAATCATCGCGGTCCCGGTCATGGCGATCTGGTTCGGTGTGCCGACTGCCGTGGCCATTTTCGCCGTCCCCAATCTTCTCGCCAATGTCTGGCAGGCCTGGCATTTCAGGGCAGAGCGGTTGCCGCCACGTTTTACATGGGGATTTGCAGGCATGGGCGCTGCCGGAACGGCGCTTGGAACCTACCTACTCGCCAACCTGCCTGCGGCAGCGCTGACGCTGACCGTTGCGCTTGCGGTATTTGTCTATCTCTTCTTCAGACTGTCAAAGCCAGCCTGGGTGCTGCAATACGCGATAGCGGAGAAGCTGGCCCCGTTGATCGGCGGCATCGGCGGAACGCTCTACGGAGCCTCGGGCCTTTCGGCACCGGTGACGCTGTCATTCCTCAATGCGATGCGCCTTGAACGTCCGCAATTCATTGCCGTAGCCACGCTCTTCTTCACGATGATGGGCGTCGTCCAGCTTCCAATGCTGTTTTCGCTCGGCATCATGACACCGCTGCGCTTTGTGCTGGGTCTGGGGGCACTGGGCCTGATCACCGGTGCCATGCCGGTAGGAAACTGGCTCGCGAAACGGATCTCGCGCCAGACCTTCGACCGGCTGATCATGCTGCTGCTGTTCCTGATCGCCTCGCGGCTGGTAATCGGTGCAATCTGGCACTGACGCCGCGCTGCGCTGACCTCAGATCCGGTAGAGCTTCAGCTTGAGCCGGTCTTTCAGGCTCATGTGCGGCCGTGCAGCAGCCAGTAACTGGCGCCTCGTTTCACCGGAAATCACCGGCACGCGCCTGACAAACCGCAGCACATGGCGCATCAGCTTCTTCTTTTCCCCTTTGGGAAGGCCTGAAGCCAGAAGTGCCAGCAGATCATTGGCAACACTTTCCGGATTGCCGGTGTCGATCGGGGCATCGGAAGGCGTGCGCCCCAGCTTGCGCAGGAAGTGGTCGGCAGCCGCCGCGACGCTGTAGATCGTCTGCCGATGGGCGTTCTTGGTGTCCGACGTGCGCCCGCCATGCACGCGATAGCGAAGCAGTGTCTCTTTCAGATTGTCCAGGTCGCCGGTTTCGGCCAGCCTGAGCCACAGGTCGTAGTCCTGCGACGTGACGAACTTTTCACGGTAGCCGCCGATATCCCGCAAGGCTTCGGCCTGGATCATTGCCGAGGGATGGTTCATGACGTTGCGCGTTTCAAGAGCCGATTGGATTGCCTCGGCGCCGCAGATGACGCCGCGCGTGCGCCGGTTAGCGCTGCCATCGGTGAAGGTTGCGACAGCGGTTCCAAGCCCCACCAGACGCGGATTTGCGTCAAATGCGGCCACCTGCTTTTCGAAGCGTCCGGGCAGGGCAATGTCGTCTGCATCCATGCGTGCTATCAGGGGAGCCCGCGCATGTGAAATCGCCGTGTTGAGGGATTTGGTCAGGCCGCGATTTTCCTGGCTTAAAACGCGAATACGGCCATCGCGCGCGGCATGTTCGGCAAGTATCTGCGCGCTGCCATCCATCGATCCGTCATCGACGATGATGAATTCGAAATCGCCGAACGTCTGGCCTAGGATGCTTTCGACCGCCTCGCTCAGGTACTTCTCGCCATTGTAGACCGACATGACGACGCTGACGGATACCGGGGGGATGCTCATCTTCGGAGTACCGTGCGCTTGCTACGTCTATTTGTGCCAGTGTTCGGCGATGAAGGGCGCGCGTTTGAGATGCCCGCAATGGCTGTCCTTCACGTCGCGCGGATTGATCTTGCCCGAGAAGGAAACGACGGCTTCGCCGATGCCCGGAAGGCGGGCCGTGCCGAAACGTGCGGTCGAGAATCCCATTGCGCCGAGCTTCGAGCCCAGGAAGCTGGTCCAGGCGCGCGCGTGGCAATCCTTGCGGTAGACAAGTACCTTGTTGGCAGGGAAGAACTGCATCTTTTCCCCCGGCAATTGCCGCTCGAGCCAAGACTGTTCGCGGAACCTTTCCTGCTTTGGCCCGAAATAGGGGCCGGTCTTGTTCTCGAAATCGTGGATCAAGTTTTCCCAGATGAAGGAATGGCTGCCGACCTTCACCCGGTAGACAGCCCCATGTCCGCGCGAAATCGGGTTCGATACGCGGTGCGGCGCGATGACGAAATCGAGTTCCGGCTGTCCGGCAATGAAATCGAGGCTGTCGACGATAACGATGTCGACGTCGAGGCTGACCACGTATTCATCCGGTCCGAGGCCGAGAAAATCCTTCGAGAAGGTCCACAGCTTCGGGCCATTGCCCGGAAGGCCGAACTTCGGCAGGTCGACCACCTCGATGTCATCGCCCAGGCCCGTCGCATCATCGGTGATGCAGAAGAAACGGTGCGGAACCGAGAGGTGACGCTTCACCATGGCGCGCAGGATGTTGACCTCTTCGCCCGTATAGGCCGTGCCCCACTTGTAGCAGATGATGTTGATGTGATCGAGCTGTCCGGTCATGGGAACTTTCGGGAAATTCTTGCCTGTCCGGCACCGTATAGAGCAATTCAGGTTTTGACGGAATCAGAAAACCTGAATGCCAATGCGTACCGGAAAAGGGAAACGGCGCGGGATGACCGCGCCGCTTCAAACGCTTCGGGGCAGATGGCCTACTTCTTCGACGCCTTCAGTTCGAGGCGGCGGCGGTGCAGGATCGGCTCGGTATAGCCGGATGGCTGCGAAACGCCCTCCAGCACCAGTTCGCAGGCGGCCTGGAACGCGATGGAATCGTCGTAGTTCGGCGCCATCGGCATGTAGTTGGGATCGCCCGCATTCTGCTTGTCGACGACCTTCGCCATGCGCTTCATGGCGCTCATGACCTCCGATTTCTTGCAGACGCCGTGCAGCAGCCAGTTGGCCATGTGCTGCGAGGAGATGCGCAGCGTGGCGCGGTCTTCCATCAGGCCCACATCGTTGATGTCGGGCACTTTCGAACAGCCGACGCCCTGGTCGACCCAGCGAACGACATAGCCGAGTATGCCCTGTGCGTTGTTGTCCAGTTCGCGCTTGATGTCTTCCTTGGGCCAGTTCGGGCGCGTCGCGACGGGAACCGACAGTATGTCGTCAAGCTTCGCCTTCTTGCGGCGCTTCAGTTTCTTCTGGATATCGAAGACATTGACCTGGTGATAGTGGGTGGCATGCAGCGTTGCGGCTGTCGGCGACGGCACCCAGGCGGTGGTGGCACCGGCTTTCGGGTGGCCGATCTTCTGCTTCAGCATTTCTGCCATCAGGTCCGGCATGGCCCACATGCCCTTGCCGATCTGCGCCTTGCCGTCGAGACCGCAGGCAAGACCGGTGTCCACGTTCCAGTTCTCATAGGCCTGGATCCACGCGGCACCCTTCATGTCGCCCTTGCGGATCATCGGGCCTGCCTGCATCGAGGTATGGATCTCGTCGCCGGTACGGTCGAGGAAGCCGGTATTGATGAACACGACGCGCGAGGCGGCGGCACGGATGCATTCCTTGAGGTTGACCGTGGTGCGGCGTTCCTCGTCCATGATGCCCATCTTCAGCGTGTTCTTCTTCATGCCGAGCATCTTCTCGACCCGTCCGAAGAGTTCGTTTGCAAAGGCAACCTCGTCGGGGCCATGCATCTTCGGCTTGACGATGTAGACCGAACCCTTGCGCGAGTTGAGATTGCGGCCATTGGGGCCGATGTCATGCAGCGCGATCAGCGAGGTAATGACACCATCCATGATGCCTTCGGGCACCTCGCGGCCTTCGCCGTCGAGGATGGCCGGATTGGTCATCAGATGGCCGACATTGCGCACCAGCATGACGGCACGTCCGGGAACCGATTTCTTCTTGCCGCTGCCGGAAACGTATTCGCGATCCGGGTTGAGCTTGCGGGTAACCGTCTTGCCACCCTTCTCGAAGGTGTCGGCAAGGCTGCCATTCATCAGGCCGAGCCAGTTGCGGTAGACGACAACCTTGTCCTCGGCGTCGACGGCGGCGACCGAATCCTCGCAGTCCATGATCACGGTCATGGCCGACTCGAGCATGATGTCGGAGACGCCTGCCTTGTCGTCCTTGCCGATCGGATGCTCGGGGTCGATCATGATCTCTATGTGCAGGTCGTTGTTGACCAGCATGATCGAGGTCGGTTCCTCGGCCTTGCCGTTGTAACCGGCAAACTGCTTGGCGTCCTTCAATCCCGTGGTGGCGCCCTTCGGCAGTTCGCAGACGAGCTTGCCGCCCTTCACGAAATAGCGTTTCACCTGGGAGTGCTTGGCATCCTTGAGCGGCACGGCCTGGTCGAGGAACTTGCGCCCCCAGGCAATGACCTTCTTGCCGCGCTTCGGATTGTAGCCCTTTCCGGCTTCCGCGCCGTCCTTGGCCGGAATTGCATCGGTTCCGTAGAGCGCATCGTAGAGCGAACCCCAGCGGGCATTGGCGGCATTCAGCGCGTAACGGGCATTCATGACCGGAACCACGAGCTGCGGACCCGCAATGGTCGAAAGTTCGGGATCGACCTTGGTTGTCGAGATCGTGAACGCCTTGCCCTCGGGCACCAGGTAGCCGATGTCCTTGAGGAATTTCTTGTAGGCTTTCATGTCCGAAACCGGACCTGGATTGGCCTTGCACCAGGCATCAACCTGTTCCTGCAGCGTGTCGCGCACGGCAAGCAGTTCACGGTTCCTCGGGGCAAGATCGTGAACGATCTCTCCAAATCCGTTCCAGAAGCCGACCTTGTCGACGCCGGTGCCAGGCAGAGCCTCGCTGTTGATGAAATCGTACAGTTCCTTGTCGACCTGAAGACCGCCAGCCCTGACGCGCTGACGCTCGGCAACCGTGCCGCTGCTCATGAAAAAAGCCTCCGTTGAGTACAGATTACCCCCCGCAACATCCTGGAAGTTGCCCTGGAAGTTGCCTTGGTGAACAGTTTTCTAGTCCGAAGGCTGCAATTTGTCACCCCTTGTGAGGAACAAGGAAGGGCGACTTTAGGCACAGGCAGACATCTTGAAGAGGCAAGCGGTATCTACCATATCTTGATTGTACGGCGCTTCGGGCCGGCCACACGGAATTGCCGCTGACTGCGTACCGGGTTGAACGGATGCAGGCGGGGTTCGGAAAGGAAACGACATGAATCGCATTTCTGCCTTCGCGAGTCCCCTTCTTCTCGGCTTCGAGGAGATGGAGAGGATGATCGACAAGATCTCCCGGTCAGGCGACGGATACCCTCCCTACAACGTAGAGCGCATCATCGAAGAGGGCACCGTAAGCCTTCGCATCACGCTGGCCGTGGCAGGGTTCACCGATGAAGACCTTGAGGTTCTCGTCGAGAACAACCAGCTCATCATCCGTGGCCGCCAGGAGCAGGACACCGGACGGGATTTCCTGCATCGCGGTATCGCGGCGCGCCAGTTCCAGAAATCCTTCGTGCTTGCCGACGGGATAGAGGTAGGCGAGGCGGTCCTGAAAAACGGCCTTCTCGCAATCGACCTGACCCGGCCCGAGCCCAAGGTAGCCGCCCGCAAGATCAGGATCAGCCAGATCGACTGAACGGTCGCGCGCGGTACAGCGTAAGGAGAAGAGACATGCAACACGATCTCGAAATGCACAAAATGGCCAATGAAGAGCTGTTATCGCTCGGCCAGGGCCATATCGCCTATCTGAAGAAGGTTACAGGCGCGGAAGCCATCGAAATGGGTGCTTTTGCCGAGCAGATGGACCCGAATGCCGTCTATTGGGGCCTCTATTCCGCCAATGGCGAAACGCTCGCCGTTTGCGACAGCCCCGCTTCGGCATGGGCATTTGCAAACGATGCCGACCTTGTGCCCGTTCATACCCACTGAGCGGGTGCTTCAGGCACGTAAACTTGGATGACCGTCTCCGGCCTCCCGGCTATCCTGGAGGAAAATCCGGCGCCAATCGTTCCCGGAAAACAAAAGGCAGGCCTTAGGCCTGCCTTTGTATTTTCTGGAGACGGTACTGGAAGTTACGCCGCGTCTGCGGCCTTTTCCGAAAGCATCGACCAGACAGCGCTGGCATCAGAAGCGTTTCTCAGCCTTTGCACCATTTCCGGTGTGCGCAGGAGACGCGCCACCCGCGACAACGCCTTGAGGTGATCGGCGCCCGCTTCCTCGGAAGCCAGGAGCAGGAAGACGACATCCACCGGCTGGTCGTCCTGCGCCTCGAAATCGATTGGCTTGTCGAGGCGGGCAAAAATGCCGGTCACTTCCTCAAGACCCGGAAGCTTGCCGTGCGGAATGGCAATGCCGTTGCCGACACCGGTCGAACCCAGACGTTCGCGCTGCAGAAGCGTGTCGAATATCTGTCTCGACTCGATGCCGGTCTTTTTCGAAGCCGCATCGGCAAGCATGCTCAAGAGCTGCTTCTTGGAGCTCGCCTTCATTGGCACGAGCACGTCATCCTGAGAAATCAGGTCCGTGAGATCCATCAAAAAAGCCCCTGTTGCCCTTGTTTGCTGATCCGGTTGTGCGGGATTGCGCTGTCAGGCGCTGCGTGACGGGTCGACCCAGCCGATATTGCCGTCGGCGCGGCGGTAGACCACGTTGGTTTCACCGTTCGAGGAGTTGCGGAACACGACGACCGGCTTGCCGGTAAGGTCGAGCTCTACAACCGCCTGGGCCACGGTCTGGGTGTTGATCACGGTAGTGGACTCGGCCACGATGGCCGGTGCGAAATCCTCGCTGACTTCTTCCTCGGTTGGTGTCTCGAAAACCGAGTAGAAAGCGGGATTGGTCTTGGGTTCCACATTGCTGTGGTGGTCTTTCAGGCGGCGCTTGTAGCGGCGCAGACGTTTTTCAAGCTTGTCTGCGGCGTCGTCGAATGCCGAACCGGCTTCGGTGCCGCGTGCGGTCACGGTCAGTTCGGCGCCGCTGTCAAGGTGAATGCGGCAGTCGCATTCAAACCAGGGGCCCGATTTTTCCAGCGTCACCTGGCCCGAATATCCATGTCCGAAATACTTGGTTACGGCTTCCTCGATACGGCCTTCAATACGGTCCGTGAGGGCCTCTCCGACGTTCATCTGTTTACCTGAAATGTTTAGGCTCATCGTTTTTCCTTGCGGATTGTTTTTCGACTATTGCCGGCGTGGACGCGAATGGTCATGCACGCTCGGACACCTATTCTAGACCTTTTGAATGTGTCGGAGAAGGTTGACGACTCAAATTATCCGGTTGTGTTGGCGATTTCCGGCCCGGCTCCGCATTGTACCCTGCTTTGCGTCCGGCGGTCTGTCCACAGGCCCTCACCTCGGGCCGTCCATCCGGGCAGCCCGCCCGGACGATGCGGGCGCTGTGTATGCGCAGCCGGGTGCTATGTCAAGGACGCCGGACGCCTTGTAACATGTCGTGATCGGACGGAATCCGTAACTTCAGGAGATTGCGAGCGCCGCGCGTTTCTCGCGCCGGCGTTGTACCGACGAGGGAATGTTCATCGCTTCGCGGTACTTTGCGACCGTTCGTCGCGCGATATCGACGCCCTGCTTGTTGAGGATGTCGACGATCGTGTCATCGGAAAGCACCTTGTCCGCCTTTTCGCCTTCGATGAGGCGGCGGATTTCGTGGCGCACCGATTCGGCGGAGTGGCTTTCATCACCGCCGGTAGCCTGAATTGCTGCGGTAAAGAAGAATTTCAACTCGAACAGGCCGCGATTGGTCAGCACATATTTGTTCGACGTCACCCGGCTCACGGTTGATTCGTGCACCCCGATGGCATCTGCCACCTGCTTCAGGCTCATCGGCTTGAGGTGCCGGATGCCGAATGCAAAGAAACCGTCCTGCTGGCGAACGACTTCCGTCATCACCTTCAGTATCGTCTGGGCGCGCTGCTCGAGGCTGCGAACGAGCCAGTTCGCATTCTGCAGGCAGTCCGTGATGAATGCCTTTTCGCGTTTGTCGCCATTCTTGCGCGAAAGCACCGCCTGGTAGGTCTGGTTGACGAGGACTCGCGGCAGGGCATCCGGGTTGAGTTCCACCGCGAACCCGCCATCCGGGCGTTCCGAAACGAAGACATCGGGAATGACCGTCTGCACCGGCGTGTGGTCGAAGGCCCGCGCCGGGCGCGGATCGAGGAGGCGGATTTCCTCCATCATCTGCATGATGTCCTCGAGATCCACTTGGCACAGTTTCCTGAGCTGGTTGAAATCGCGGCGGGCCAGGAGATCGAGATTGGAGATCAGGCAGGCCATCGCCGGGTCGAAACGATCGCGCTCCTTCAACTGCATGGACAGGCATTCCGACAGGTCGCGCGCGCCGATTCCCGTAGGCTCGAGCTGCTGCACATGGGCGAGCGCAGTCAGGACGGTCTCCTCCGGCACGCCAAGCTGGAGGGCAATCTCGCCGGTCTCGCGGCGCATGTAGCCGTCCTCGTCCAGCGAATCGATCAACTCACCCGCGACAAGGCGTTCGACAGCGGAAAGCTTCATGACCGCAAGCTGCTCGTTGAGATGGTCGCGAAGGGTCACTGTCCCGGCCGTGAATTCCTCGAGATTGTAGGCCTCGGCCGACGCCATGGACGGTCCGGACGAAGAGCCAAGCCCGCCGCCGGTCGTGTGGAAGGCTTCCGAACCTTCCTCGCCGCCGGAACGGTCACCGTCGAACTCGTTTTCGAAATTGGAGTCGAGCTTTTCTTCCAGCGCTTGGCGGCTCGTGTCGAGTTCGTCGCTGACCCCTGCGCTGTCCTGTTTCTTTTCGGAGGAAGCTTCCGGTGGCGCTTCGCGGCCCTGCTCGCCGCTGCGCACGTAATCGGTTGCGCTTTCGTCGGCGAGTTCGAGCAGCGGGTTCTTCTCCATCTCCTGCTCGATATGCTGAAGCAGCTCGATGCTGTTCATCTGGAGCAGCTTGATCGACTGCACCAGCTGGGGCGTCATCGCCAGATTTTGCGTCTGCCGCGCTTGTAGCTTGACGGAAACTGCCATTATTCCTGCAACTCTCGTGGGTTCCGGGGCCGGAAATCCGGTTGGCCCGGTTTTTGCAAGATCTATATCAGCAGATCATTTTCAAAGTGTAAACTGTTCCCCTAGGTAAGTCCTGCGGACGTCCGGGTTGGAAACGATCTGTTCCGGCGTGCCGTGGGTCAGTACCCGGCCGCTGCTGATGATGTAGGCCCGGTCGATGAGGCCAAGGGTTTCGCGCACATTGTGGTCTGTGATCAGGACGCCGATTCCCCGGCTGGTGAGGTGGCGCACAAGATTCTGGATATCGCCTACGGCAATCGGGTCGATGCCGGCGAATGGTTCGTCGAGCAGCATGAAGGCGGGACGTGTAGCCAGCGCGCGGGCAATTTCGCAGCGCCTGCGCTCGCCGCCCGAAAGCGCGATGGAAGGGGACTTGCGCAAATGGGTGATCGAGAATTCCTCGAGCAGGGCGTCCAACTGGCGCTCCCGCTCCTTGCGGCTTGGCTCGACCACTTCCAGCACTGCGCGGATATTGTTTTCAACCGACAGGCCGCGGAAGATCGAAGCCTCCTGCGGCAGATAGCCGATGCCGAGCCTTGCGCGCTGGTACATTGGAGTGCGCGTTATGTCATGGCCGTCCAGTTCGATCCTGCCCGCATCGGGCTGGATCAGGCCGGTGATCATGTAGAAGGTCGTGGTCTTTCCCGCACCGTTCGGGCCAAGCAGGCCCACTGCCTCGCCGCGCCGCACGCCAAGGCTTGCCCCGCGCACCACCTTGCGTGCCTTGAAGGATTTCTCCAGCCCGGTAACGAGCAGAACGCCCTCGCGCGAGCGTGGTTGCCGCGGCGGGAAATTCTGCGGCGCAGCGGGCGCACCCTCGGGTGCCGCCGGGCGCGGCCGCATCTGCGGTTCCGCGCGCTGGGCAGACGGACCGCGCGCTGCCGGGGTTTCCCCGGACAGGCCGGAAAGCCCGGGGATTTTCCCCAGCAGCGATCCGATAGCGGTCTTTTTGAATGGCATGTTCACGCGGTTGTCCGGAAGATGGCGGTTGTCAGCTTCTAGACCATGTCACCTTGAGGTGTACATGGGGTTTCACAGGAAGCTGAACTCGATGTAATTCATACCGGTTTTCACGATTCCGCAAAAACCGGAATAGCTCTAGAGCATTTTGCAGGTTGGGCAAAGTGCTCGCTCTGCCACTACTTGGCAGAGCCCGGAGTGAACAGCATTTTTACCCGTCCACCCGATGCAGCACCGCCGCACGGCTCGAGTTTGGCAGAGTTGTTGGCAAGGTCGATCGAAAGCTTGCAACCGGTGACAATGTTGGAGCCTTGCGAAACCGTGACATTGCCGGAAAGCAGCGCGGTTTTCGACTGCATGTTGACGACGGCGGAATCCGCTGTTGCGGCCTGATCGCCGGAACGCACTGCAACCTTCCCGGATGCCTCGATCTTGCGAACGTTTCCGCCAGCGCCCGTGTTCTCCCCCTGGCGCGCATAGGAGACCTTCAGCCGCGAGGTCTTGAGAATGGTCGTTCCCTGGACAACGTTGACATTGCCCTCGAACATCGCGACGCCCTGGGGGTCGATGACCTCCAGCCGGTCGGCCTCGATCTGGATCGGTTCCTTGGAATCGCGCATTCCGTCAAAGGCGCCGCCGAAATCCTGCGCGCCTGCATTACCAGCCGCGAATACGACTGAAAATGCGAGCAGCAGTACCGTCAGTGCTACCTTGATCTTGTTGTTCAATGTCTCGGGCATGAAGTTTCCGATTTTCCGGGTGTCTCGTTAAGGTCAGTTTGCAGTGGCGGTCTTGAGGCTGCCGTCCTGCTTGATCTTGTCGGGGTAGATCGTCATTCGGACGCGGTCTTCAAGGATGATGCGCTTGCCGTTGTCCTCGACCTGGAGCCTGTTGGCCGAAATCCTGGCCTGGATACTGGTGAGCGAAACCGGGCTTTGCGTGGCCAGTGTTCCGGCATCGATATCCACATCTGCATCCTGCAGGGTCATCGACATGCCGTCCGCCGTTGTCACATTCACTTCGCCGCCAAGCTTCAGCGTCTTGGCCTTGGAGTTGTACAGGCCGTTGCCCGCGATGATCTTCGCGTTGGTCGTGTCGTCCATCGGAACATCGGCCGAAATCTCGCTCAGCTGGATGAGGTCGGGCTGAGTAGCGTCCTGAACGGCCTGCCGCGCGGTCACGTAATAGGGCCGGTTCTGGTCGTCCTGTCCCTTGAGTTCGGGGTTCTGCATGACCATTCGCCCGTTCTCGACTTGCGCCTCGACGAGGAATGGATCGGTTTCGCTGCTGCCCGAGAGCATCCAGGCGCCGCCAATGATGACGATCATTGCAACGGCGACGGCAGGCAGCACGATGCGCATTCTGCGCACCATTCCGGAATGGGCGTTGGCCTTGAGGAAGGCCGAAACGTCGCGCTGCCCCGTCAGGAAGTCCATGTCGGGTCCGGGGTTGGAACCGTTGCCGTGGTGCCCCCGGTTTTCGGCCTGGGGCGAAACCTGGGGTGCACGGTAGGCTTGCCGGGAAGGGTGTCCTGCGGGTTGTCGGCTTGAGGCGCGTACGGCTGAACGCCGTCAGGATATGCCGACGCGGACACGCCCAGCCATATTGGCCTGCGCGCTGTGCGGCATGTCGTTCCGGTTTTGCGGCCACTCGTTCATCAGCCTCTTTGTGCTTCGCCTGCAGGTTGAACCCAGGTGCCGGAATGTGATCCGGCCATGCAGCGGGCAGGAAACACGTATTCGGGGTTTTTGGGGCGGTGTCCCGTGCGCTTCCCGCCGGCGGCTTCCTGCACGCTGACCATTGCCTGGAGCGGGCTTCAGCTGTGCGAAGATGTCTTCCTCGCTCCAGCCCATCAGGTCGAGTTTTCGCGACGGCGGAAGCGGAAGCATTCAGCCGCGATTTTCTCGCGCTTCGCGCTTAAGCCTTGCATCCAGGCAATCGCGCAGCTGGTGCAGGTAGAGAACATCGCTGGCCGCGTATTCGAGTTGCGCGCCTCGCTCAGTTCGTCAGTGCCCAGTCGGAACTCTGTTGCTGCTTGGAAATGTCGATGCCGAGAAACTCGCGGACAATCTCCTTCAATCCGTGCCGGTCGGTATAGGTTCGCGTCAGCCTGGAGGCGATCTTTTGTGCAATAGACCGGGGTTGCCTCTGCACCGAACAGAGTGCAGCAGGACCGCGATGTCGAAACGTCGAAATGGAATATCTTCGTCTTTGTGCGGTCGCGCAGAAGTTTGGCGATGTTCGGCGCCTTTTCTGCCCGCGCTCGATCTGGACGACGTCGGCTGTGCCGTCTCCTGGCGACAGCTGGACGACGCATAGCCGGTCGCGAAGCGGGTTCAGCCCCTGTGTCTCGGTGTCGATGGCAACATCGCCGTGTAGCGTGAAAGATCGGGAAGGCTCGCCCTTGTGAAAGCGGATGGTCAGAAAAATATCTCCGGTGGCTGCGGCGTTTCCGGGCAATCCGGGCCGGCTGCCAACCGATGAACCCGCCTAGGTAACATGCCCGGTAACTCTGAATGAATGGACTGGGCCAAGTTGTTAGCGGTTCGCAGGGTTTCTGGCAAACGTGAATCGTCTGGGCAGATCATCCTTTCCATATCGCCCGCCAGCCGTAAAGAAAACCTTGCCGCAGGCCTTGCGGCGAACTGGAACCGCAACGCGAACAGCCCGCACGGGAGGGTGCGGGCTGCCCTGTGCCTGTCTTTATACTTGTCCGGCGATGCAGCCCGCCGGCCAGGAGGATTGGACAGGATCCTGGACCGTGTCAGCTTCCGCTGCACACGGATAGTCCTCAGCAAACGACTGAACTCTATGACGCATTCGGTTTTTCTGATTCCATCAAACCTGAATTGCTCTAGAAGAAGCCGAGCTTGTTCGGATTGTAGCTTACCAGCATGTTCTTGGTCTGCTGGTAGTGGTCGAAGCATCATCTTGTGGGTTTCGCGCCCGATGCCGGACTGCTTGTACTCCGCCAAAGGCGGCATGCGCCGGATAGGCGTGGTAAGTTGTTCACCCAAACGCGGCCTGCCTCGATCGAGCGTCCAAAGCGGTATGCGCGGGTGCCGTCACGGGTCCACACACCTGCACCAAGCCCGTACATGGTGTCGTTGGCAGTGGCGAGCGCTTCTGCCTCGTCCTGAACGTGGTCACGGAAACGACGGGGCCGAAGATCTCTTCCTGGAAAGACGCGCATCTTGTTGTGGCCTTTCAGAATGGTCGGCTGGATGTAAAGCCATTGGCAATGTCGCCGTCGAAGTGGGCTGCATCGCCACCGACCAGAACCTCGGCACCTTCTTCCACGCCGATGGTCAGGTAGGACATGATCTTGTCCTGCTGTTCCCGGCTGGCCCTGAGCACCGACCATGGTGTCCATCTCGCGCGGATCACCTTGCTTGATCGCCTTCACGCGCTCGATGCAGCGCTCGATGAAGGCTTCATAGATGTCTTCCTGGATCAGGGCACGGCTCAGGCAGGTGACAGACCTCGCCCTGGTTGAAGGCAAACAGGACAAACCTTCGACCGCCTTGTCGAGGAAGGCGTCGTCCTCGGCCATCACGTCGGAGAAGAAGATGTTGGGCGATTTGCCGCCCAGTTCCAGCGTCACGGGAATGGGGTTCTCGGTCGCTGCCTTCATGTGATAATGCGGCCGGTCTCGGTCGATCCGGTGAAAGCAATCTTTGCGATGCGCGAAGAGGTGGCGAGCGGGCCGCCGACTTCCGGACCCATGCAGCCGTTGACGATGTTGAGCACGCCGTCCGGCAGAAGGTCTGCGATGACTTCCATCAGCACCATGATGGCGGCAGGTGTCTGTTCGGCCGGCTAGGCACGATGTGCAGTTGCCTGCAGCGAGTGCCGAGCAAGTTTCCACGCAGCCATGAGAACCGAGAAGTTCCACAGGATGATCTGGCCCACAACGCCGAGCAGCTCGTGGAAGTGATGAAACCACGGTATCGTGGTCGATTTCCGACATGGTGCCTTCCTGGCCGCGCAGCACGCCCGCGAAATAGCGGAAGTGATCGACGGAAAGCGGAATGTCGGCTGCGGTCGTCTCGCGGATCGGCTTGCCGTTGTCCCAGGTTTCCGCCTTGGCGATCAGGTCGAGGTTTCCTCGATCCTGTCTGCGACCTTCAACAGGATGTTCGAGCGCTCGGCAGCAGAGGTCTTGCCCCATGCATCCTTGGCAGCGTGCGCGGCATCGAGGGCCAGTTCAACGTCCTCGGCGGACGAACGGGCAACTTCGCAGACCTTGGCACCGGTGATCGGCGTGATGTTGTCGAAATACTGTCCCTTGACTGGAGGCACGAACTTGCCGCCGATGAAGTTGTCGTAGCGTTCCCTGAACGGCGAAGCATGCGCAGCCGTGATCTGTGTCATTTCATTCATGAGAGTTCCTCCTTTTGCCCGGTCCTCTGCCGGGATTGGGGGAACCTGATCGAAACGCGCATGGGAGTCAGCCCGGTGCGATGCGAGCGCAGGTGCGGACTGTATCAGGAGTGAGACAGTCAGGCCCGGTTTTCGCTGATACCAAGCCGTTTCATGCGCCGGTAGAGCGTTGCGCGCCCGACCCCGAGCGCACGCGCGGCTTCCGAGACATTGCCTCCGGCGCGCGAGAGTGCACGGATGACGGCGGACCTTTCGGCCTTCTCGAAGCCGGTTGCTCCATCTTCCCGGCCGAAGAGATCGGATGCGGGCAGGGGAGAGATTGGCCCCGATGCACTCAGGCCGAAAGCACGTCTGGCGGCACGGGTGGCGCCAAGAATGATGTCGTTGTTGTCGACGGCAAGCAGCATGGCTGCGTCGCTGCTGTCGTTGCCTGCGGCAATGAAGCGGGCACCGGTAAAGAAGGTGCGGAAATTGTCGGCCTCGATCTGGCGCGCGGTCTGGGCGACCATTGCCTCGATCAGCCGGTTGAATGCCTCGGTCTGGTCGGCCCTGGCCGAGGAAACGTCCAGCGCGCCGATCAGTTCGCCCTCGGGCCCGAATATGGGCGCGTCCATGCAACTCATCCCGGTATTGCGGGCATGGAAATGTTCGTCGCGGTGAATGATCACCCTGCGCGTTTCCGAAATGCAGGTGCCGATGCCGTTGGTTCCCTCAGATGCTTCCGACCAGTCCGCGCCCTCTACCAGTCCCCATGCCTCGAAAATGCCTGCGTCTCCGTCTGCTGCGCGCAGGTCCAGCACCACTCCTTCGGAATCGGTAAGCAACACGCCGCAGCCCGAACTGCCGACCAGCTGGAAGAGGGCATCGAGCTTGGGAGCAGCAACACGCAGCATGGTCTCGGATCTGCCGCGCCGGGCGGCCAGTGCCATGTGCGAGATACGCTGAACGCCTTCCTTCTGGCCTGGGTCAAGTCCATGATGGTCAAGGGAACGGCGCCACGACGCCGCAAGCCGCGAGCGAGCTGCCGCACCCGGGTCTGTCGCGATCTCAACCACGCGGGCTACATGATTTGACGAGCTGGCATGCATTGAAATGGCCAATCCGGTGTCCTCCTGTTCCGATGATAGGACGGAACTCATGCCCGCGAAACTGATAGAAAGTCGGGGGTGGCGTATCCGCCACTCAAGCCAGCGAATGGCTTCGAAGCGAGGAGAGCAATGTCTGTTTCGATGTGTCGAGATGCTCGCGCGCGGACTTGAGGGCACGCGCTTCGTCTCGCGCCCTCAACGCCTCGATGGTTTTCAGGTGTTCACCGATGGCAGCCAGGTTGCGGTCCCGCTCGTCCTTCTTGTCCCATTGGTAATGGTAGTGAAAGATCAGCGTGATGACCTTCTGGAACTCGGCAGCGAACCGGTTGCGGACCACGCTTCCAATGGCGGCATGGAACTGTTCGTCAAGGAGCGAGAAATCCTGGAAGCGGGTATCGATGTCTGCTGCAAGTTCGTTATGGGCTGCTTCGAGTGCGTGTAGCCTCGGCCAGATCCCGTGTTCATCCGGCAGCGCCACGAGCTGTGAAACGGCATTCAGTTCCAGCATGATGCGGAAATCGCTGAGTTCCACTGCGTAGTCCCGCGTAAAGCCCGCGAGTTCCCAGCCACCCCTTAGCCGCCGCTGCACAAGTCCGAAACGGCTGAGCGATGCCAGGAATTCCTGCAGACCATGGGCCGGAACGCCGAACTTGCGAGAAAGATCGGTGACATTCAGTGCGGTTCCGGGCGGTACGTCGAAGCGCAGGACCCAGTCGAGAAACTGCCTTTCGAGTTCCTCCGCCGATAACTGGTCGGTCTGGACGGGAAGCCTGTCTGCCTCCACCGGCAACCGCAGCAGCGTTTTCGAACGGCCGCTCCAGTCGATGATCCTCTCCGCCCGCAGGCGCTCCAGGGCGCTTCGAACGATTGTCCGGCTGACATCCAGATAGGAAGCGAGCGCAAGCTCTGCCGGAAGATGGTCCCCCACTTTTTGCTCCGCACAGTGGTCGAGAAGCCGGTTGTATGCCTCCCTGAATCGGTCGTCGGTCCTAGCCATGACAGTCTCCTGCGAAAATGACTAGCACTTCGGCGGTATTGTCGACAATTATTAAAAACAATTGACAGCGCGCAGGCCAGAGGCTCATTTTCCGATTTACTGCCTTGTACCGATCCCGAAAGCCCTGAAATTGCGAGCTGCCCGCGGGATGGTCGCCCAGAGATTTGGAAAAAATGCAATGAATTCGCTCGATACAGGAATTGCGGGAAACGAGACCATGCTGTGCGGCGTGTGCGTGGAGCCTGGAACCTTCGAACTTCGCGAAGCGCCCGTTCCTGCAGAAGCCCCGGATGGCTGGGCGCTGGTCGATATCAAGGCGATCGGCATCTGCGGCACCGACTATCACATCTTCGAGGGCAAACACCCCTATCTCGCCTATCCGCGCGTCATCGGGCACGAGTTGAGCGGCAGGCTGGCTGCCGACGCTGGCGGTCTTTCTGCCGGCGATCTCGTGGTCATCAATCCCTATGTTTCCTGCGGCACCTGCCGTGCCTGCCGGCGCGGCAAGCCCAATTGCTGCGAGAGGATCGAGGTTCTGGGGGTACACCGCGACGGCGGCATGTGCTCGCGCCTTGCTGTTCCGGTGAAGAACCTCTACCCGGCGCATGGCCTGACCGAGATCCAGGCTGCCATGGTGGAATTCCTCGCCATTGGCGCTCATGCAGTTTCGCGCTCCGGCATAGCCGCCGGTGACCGGGTGCTGGTTACCGGTGCCGGGCCGATCGGCATCGGTGCGGCGTTGTTCGCGCGTCTGGAGGGGGCAGAAGTTCACCTGCTTGACCTGAGCAGGGAACGTCTTGAACTGGCTGGCAGCAAGTTCGGATTCGATCGGCTGCACCATGACCCGTCACACATTCTCGAAGGCGAACTGGCTGACGGCTTCGACATCGTGTTCGACGCCACCGGTTCGGCCCGAGCCATCGAGGGCGGTTTTCCGCTTCTGGCGCATGGTTCGACCTATGTGCTCATTAGCGTGGTCAAGGACACGATCACCTTCGAGGATGCCGAGTTTCACAAGCGCGAGACGCGCATTGTCGGCAGCCGCAACGCATTGCATGCCGATTTCGAGCGCGTGATCGAGGCAATCCGCAACGGCAAGATCGACACGGATGCGCTTCTCTCGGCTGAAATCCCGCTTGGCGAATTGCCGGGCAGGTTTGCCGGTCTGGCAGGCGACCGCACCGGCCTGATCAAGGCCGTCGTTCGCCCATGACCGTGACCCCGATCCTGCAGTTCGGCACCAGCCGGTTCCTGCAGGCCCATGCCGATCTCTTCATTTCGCAGGCCATGACGCAGGGTTCGGCACTGGGGCCGGTAACGGTGGTCCAGTCGAGCGGCGATCCGGCGCGCAGGCACCGGCTGGATGCGCTGGCTGCACCGGGCGGCTATCCCGTCCTGATCAAGGGTATCGAGAACGGCGAGGCGGTATCGCGCGAGGAGCGCGTCGTCTCGATTGCGCGCGCCCTTTCCACCGAAACGGATTGGCCGCAGATTGTCGAAATCGCCTCGGCGGAAGCCATGATCATCCTGTCCAACACGGGTGATTCCGGCTGGAAGCCGCAGGCCGCCGACACGCAGCCGGACTACTCGCAGGCGATGTCCTACCCGGCAAAGCTCACACAACTCCTTCTTGCGAGGTTCAGGAAAACAGGGCTGCCGGTCACGGTAATGCCCGCCGAATTGATCGCCCGCAACGGCGACCGTCTGCGCGAGCGCGTACTGG
This sequence comes from Nitratireductor sp., assembly GCA_020637805.1. Classification (GTDB taxonomy): domain Bacteria; phylum Pseudomonadota; class Alphaproteobacteria; order Rhizobiales; family Rhizobiaceae; genus Salaquimonas. The sequence goes on from JACKJU010000012.1 coordinate 48,789, forward strand.
AACTTGCCGCCCCGCTTTCCGATGACTTTGCGGCCTGGGTCGGTTCTGATGTCGTCTTTGCCAATTCGCTGGTCGACCGCATCGTGTCCGAACCGCTGGAACCGGCGGGCGCAGTGGCCGAGCCCTATGCACTCTGGGCCATCGAGGATTGTCCGGGTCTCGTTCTGCCCTGCACCCATCCGGCCATCCAGGTGGTGCCGGATCTCGAACGCATCGAGAAATTGAAACTCCACATCCTCAACCTGGGGCACACCTATCTGGTTGCAAACTGGCTGGCGCGAGGTGGTGCCGGTTCGCCGCTGGTGCGCGAGCAGATGGCCGATGAGGGCATTCGTGCCGATCTGAAGCACATGTATGAGCGCGAGGTTCTGCCCACCTTCGAAGCTGCCGGGTATGGGCACGAGGCAGGGGTTTATGTACGGGTCACCCTCGAGCGCTTCGCAAACCCGTTTCTGGTGCACAGGCTCTCCGACATTGCCCAGAACCACGAGGAAAAGACGCGCCGGCGCATCGGTGCATTCATCGACTGGAGCCGGGAAATTGGCTCCCCGACCAGCCGGCCGCGCCTGACTGCGATCATCGAGGAAGGAAAACACCTGTGAAAACCAACCGGATTGGCGGCACTGCCGTTCAGGTCTCCGAAATCTCGTTCGGCTGTGCCGGGATCGGCAATCTCTTCCGCAAGGTTTCAGACGAGGCGGCAGCCCAGGTGCTCGAACACGCATGGGAACGCGGCGTCCGCTATTTCGATACGGCGCCTCACTACGGCAGGGGGCTTTCCGAGCAGCGGCTCGGCCGGTTTCTCAAGGGCCGCGACCGCTCGCACTACGTGCTGTCGACCAAGGTCGGACGCCTGTTGTCTCCCGGCGAGCAACTGGCGGAGGCTGACAGCTATGTCGAGCCGCTGCCGAACTCGGTGCGCTACGACTATTCAGGCGACGGTATCGAGGCCGCATTCGAACAAAGCTGCGAGCGGCTGGGGACTTCGCATGTGGATATCGTCTACATCCACGACATAGGCACCTATACCCATGGCGATGCCAATTCAGGCCACATGGCCGACCTGATGGCCTCGGGCATCGACCGGCTGCGCAAGCTGAAGGAAAAAGGCCGCATCGGCGCATTTGGTCTGGGTGTCAACGAGAACGAGGTCTGCATCGACATCATGGCCGAAGCGGATATCGACGTCATTCTGCTTGCCGGGCGGCTCACCCTTCTCGACCGCTCCGCGGAGGAGCGGCTGGTGCCGCTGTGCCGGGAGAAGAATGTCAGCCTCGTGCTGGGCGGCATTTTCAACTCCGGCATACTGGCCACCGGTCCCGTTCCGGGCGCGCACTACGATTACGGCCCTGCGCCGGATGATGTCTTGAAACGCGTTGGTGAACTCCAGGAGCGCGCATCTGCTGCCGGTGTCGGACTTGCCCACGCCGCGCTGCGTTTCGCACTCACCCATCCGATGGCAGCTTCGGTATTGATCGGCACCGCGAAGGTCTCTTCGCTCGACCGCAACCTCGACGCTGCCGAAGCTCCCTGGCCAGCAGCCGCGGATTCGGTGCTGGCCTGACGAGTGATCTGTCGCGTGCGCAGGAAAAATCGTACCGCTCGGCCAAACGGTACAACCAAACTGGCAAGCAGTCCGCGAGGGAGAAACCTAGAGCTGGTGTTATGCCGCAAAAGGCTGCGAAGAGCGGCCCGCGAAGCGGCGCGAGCGCGCCGGAGGCACTTGCAAACGATATGGAAAAAGGTGCGCCTGAACCGAATAACCTCGAAGCACGCTGATGTCGCACCAGACCGCGAAGAGCGGTCCGCGACGCGGCGCGAGCATTGCGAAGCAATCTGCGAGAAAGAAAGAAAAGATGGTGCCCAGAAGAGGACTCGAACCTCCACACCCTTGCGAGTACCAGCACCTGAAGCTGGCGCGTCTACCAATTCCGCCATCTGGGCCCGTGCGGCACGAGGGTGCCGACAGTGGCGAGACACTTAGTGACACCATCGGCAACTGTCAACGGGAGATTCACCGGAAACAGCGCGATTTTAGCCGCCTGCGCTGCATTGCGGAAAAACCGGGTTTGCGGTTGGAAAAACGTTTGCCGCGGGTTCCAAAATCCCTTGCGCCGCTATAAACAGGATCGCGTAGGAAAGATGCGATGCCGGCCTGCGAACGCGCGCCCTGATAACGGATGAACGCAACCTCGCGAGGTTCGCTTCCCGGATAGGGCCAGCGTCCGGCTCGCCGCATTTCAGCAGTGCCAGGGCCCCGGCAGGCCCGGGCAAAAGAGGTTTTCACGATGAACCAGCCCAAACTCGTCACCATTTTCGGCGGCTCCGGTTTCGTAGGCCGCTATATCGTCAGCGCGCTGGCGAAACGCGGCTACCGCATCCGTGTCGCGACCCGCCGTCCCGATCTTGCCTTTGACCTGAGGCCGCTAGGCGATGTCGGCCAGATCCAGCTCGTTCAGGCAAATGTCCGCGTCCGCTGGTCTGTCGACCGCGCGGTCGAGGGGGCAGACGCGGTGATCAACCTGGTTGGCACCTTCGATGCCGGCGGCCGCAACAATTTCGACGCGGTTCACGTGTTCGGCGCCCGCGCCATCGCCGAAGCCGCCCGTGCTTCGGGTGCGGGCCTGATTCACATGAGTGCCATCGGCGCCGATCCCGAATCCGGTTCCGGCTACGGCCGTTCCAAGGGACTGGGCGAGCAGGCTGCGTTCGAAACGGTCAAGAAGGCCATCGTCTTCCGCCCGTCCGTGATATTCGGGCAGGAGGATGAGTTCTTCAATCGCTTTGCCGGAATGGCGCGCATCTCGCCATTCCTGCCCCTGATCGGTGGCGGACACACGAAGTTTCAGCCGGTCTATGTCGGCGACGTTGCCGAAGCCTTTGCCCGCGCTGTCGATGGCGAGGTTGCCGGTGGCAAGGTCTATGAACTTGGCGGTCCCGACGTGGCGACCTTCCGCGAGTGCATGGACCTGATGCAGGACATCATCCACCGTCGCAATGCCTACCTGCCTGTTCCCTTCTTCCTAGCGGGCGCCATCGGCAAGCTGACCGGCTGGCTGCCGGGCGCACCGATCACCTCCGACCAGGTTAAGATGCTTCGCAACGACAACGTGGTTTCCGAGGATGCGATCAGCCAGGGCAGGACCCTGCGCGGCATCGGCATCACGCCGCACACGATGGAGGCAATTTTGCCGACATACCTGGTGCGCTTCCGCCCGCATGGTCAGTTCGAGCGCCGAGGCGAAGTGTAACCGGTCTGTCCCCTGCTGGCAGCGGCCGGTAAAGCGGCCGCGTCATTGTGCTATTATACGATTGAACGACGCATAGGCGCTGCATCGGTTGTGCAAATTTTCACAAGCGGGCGGATTGACTTGCGCCACCCATTGCCCTTGTCTCTATCCAGGCCGCGATTTGAGGAACTTGGGTGAATCGTGGCTGGCCGGACGGGAGGAACTTCCGGTATTGTCACGTGAGGGCGTGATGCAGTGAGGAGCGGGCCTGTGCGGTTGAGGAGCCGTGCAGCCGAACCGGCACCAGTTGCCGGATTTCAGGGAGGAGCAGGCGCACATGAATGCGCAAGCAAGGGCTATTGTATCCGGCGAAAAGGGCGCGCGTGTTTCCGGCGGTCCCGACACTTTCCCGAAATACCTTCTTTTGAATGCCAAGCGTTTTGCCGATCGCCCGGCCATGCGGCACAAGACCTTTGGCATTTGGCAAAGCTGGACCTGGTCGGAACTGACAGCAGAGATCCGGGCCTTTTCCATGGGGCTGGAATCGCTTGGCCTCAAGCGCGGTGAAAAGGTTGCCATCGTCGGGCAGAACCGGCCCCGGCTCTACTGGGCATTTGCCGCCGTGCAGGCGATTGGCGCGATACCCGTGCCGGTCTATGCCGATTCCGTGGCCGAGGAGATGGTCTACGTCCTCAACCACGCCGAAGTTGCCTTCGCGATCTGCCAGGACCAGGAGCAAGTCGACAAGGTGCTTTCCATGGGCGACAGCGTGCCGACGCTGAGGAAGGTCCTCTACGACGAAGTGCGCGGGCTGCGCGACTATGACCACACGAACCTGCATCCCATCGACGGTGTCGAGGCGATGGGCGAGGCCGAATACGAGGCCAATGGCGACACTACCTGGGTAAGGCACATCGAGGCGGGCAAGGGCGAAGACCTGGCGGTCATGCTCTATACCTCGGGCACCACCGGCAAGCCGAAAGGCGTGATGCTCTCCTTCGACAACCTTACGATCTCCGCGCTCAACGGCAACGCGTTTGACCGGCTGGACGCGAACGAGGAGACGCTTGCCTATCTTCCGCTCGCCTGGGTGGGCGACCACATCTTTTCCTATGCCCAGCACTACACTGCGGGCTATTGCGTCTGCTGCCCGGAAAGCCCCGGCACCGTGGATGCTGACCGCCGCGAGATAGCGCCCACCTACTTCTTCGCGCCGCCAAGGGTCTTCGAGAGCATTCTCACCGCCGTGATGGTGCAGATGGAGGATGCGGGCCGCGTCAAGAAACGGATGTTCGACTACTTCATGGCCCATGCCCGCAAGGTGGGCGAGCAGATACTCAATGGCGACAGCGTCGGTTTCGGCGACCGCGTGAAGTACTGGCTTGGCGGAATTTTCGTCTACGGCCCGCTGAAGAACCGCATGGGCATGACGCGCCTGAAGGTGGGCTACACCGCCGGTGAGGCCATCGGCCCCGAGATCTTCAGGTTCTTCCGTTCGCTCGGCCTGAACCTGAAACAGCTCTACGGGCAGACCGAGGCTTCGGTCTATATTTCCGCCCAGCCGGATGGAGAAATCCGCGCCGACACGGTCGGCACACCCTGCCCGGATGTGGAAATCCAGATCGCGGAGAACGGCGAGGTTCTCTACCGTTCGCCCGGTGTCTTTGTCGGCTATTACAAGAACGACGCGGCAACGAAGGAAACCAAGACCAAGGACGGCTGGGTGCATACCGGCGATGCCGGCTTCTTCGACCAAGACGGCCACCTCAAGATCATCGACCGCGCAAAGGATGTGGGCAAGCTCAACAGCGGCGACCTGTTCGCCCCCAAGTACATCGAGAACAAGCTGAAATTCTTCCCCAACATCAAGGAGGCCGTGTCGTTCGGCGACGGGCGCGACTACTGCGCGGCATTCGTCAACATCGACCTGACCTCGGTTGGCAACTGGGCCGAGCGCAACAACATTTCCTACGCATCCTACCAGGAACTGGCGCAGCACCCGCGCGTCTACGAGATGATCCAGGAGCATGTCGACGAGGTGAACCGCGACCTTGCCTCAGAGGAGATGATGGCCGGTTCCCAGATCCGCCGTTTCCTCGTGCTGCACAAGGAACTCGATGCCGACGATGGCGAACTGACCCGGACCCAGAAGGTGCGCCGTTCCTTCATCGCAGAACGCTATGCGCCGCTCATCGAGGCTTTGTATGACGGCTCGAAGGAAAAATATGTCGAGACCGAAGTCGTCTTCGAGGACGGCCGCAAGGGCAGGATCTCGGCCACCGTCGAAATTCGCGACATGAAGGACCATCCGCCAAGCTTCACACCAACGGGGCAGGCCGCAGGTCACCAGGAGGCGGCACAATGAACATGCACGACATCACCGTGAAGCATGGCCAGGAGCTGCGCATGACGCGGCCCGACGACGGCATCAGGCGCGGCGACCCGCTCCTCGTCGTCGACAACATCTCGCTTTCCTTCGGTGGCGTGAAGGCGATCACCGACATCTCCTTTGATATCCTGAAGGGCGAGATCCGCGCCATCATCGGGCCGAACGGCGCCGGCAAGACCTCGATGCTCAACGTCATCAATGGCTTCTACCACCCGCAGGAAGGTACGATTACCTTCCGCGGTGAGAAGCGCTCGAAGATGCGCACCCACGAGGCCGCCAACCAGGGCATCGCACGCACCTTCCAGAACATCGCGCTGTTCAAGGGCATGAGCGTTCTCGACAACATCATGACCGGCCGCATCACGCTGATGAACCGGAACATGGCATGGCAGGCGCTGTGGCGCGGCCCGGCCGAGCGCGAGGAGATCGAGCATCGCCAGGCGGTCGAGCACATCATCGATTTCCTCGAGATCGAACATATCCGCAAGACGCCGGTCGGGCGGCTGCCCTACGGCCTGCAGAAGCGGGTGGAACTGGGCAGGGCACTGGCCGCGGAACCGGCACTGTTGCTGCTCGACGAACCGATGGCGGGCATGAACCTCGAGGAAAAGGAGGACATGAGCCGCTACATCCTCGATGTGAACCAGCAGTTCGGAACCACGATTGCCCTGATCGAGCACGACATGGGCGTGGTTATGGACCTGTCCGACCGCGTCGTGGTGCTCGATTACGGCCGCAAGATCGGCGACGGCACGCCCGACGAGGTGCGTGGCAATCAGGACGTCATCGACGCCTATCTGGGGGTCAGCCATGACGATTGAACGGATGGGCGAAAACGGGGTCGTTTCCAATGAGCGTTGAACTTCTCAATTTCTTCGAAACCTTCCTGAACGGGCTGATGGCGGGCGTCATGTATTCGCTCGTGGCGCTGGGCTTCGTGCTGATCTTCAAGGCCTCGGGCATCTTCAATTTCGCGCAGGGCGTGATGGCCCTGTTTGCCGCGCTCACGCTTGTGGGTTTCATGACCGGTCAGGTTCCCTTCTCCCACCTGATCAACGCGATATTCGGAACCGAACTGCACAACTGGGGCGCAGGCCTGCCCGCCTTCCTCGCCATCCTGCTGACCATGGTTGTCATGGTCGCGCTCGCCTTCCTGATCGAGAAGCTGGTGCTCAAGCATCTCGTAAACCAGGAGCCGATCATCCTGTTCATGGCGACCATCGGCCTTGCCTACTTCCTTGAGGGTCTTGGTGACCTGATGTGGGGATCCGACGTGAAAACGCTGGATGTCGGCCTGCCATCAGGCGGTTCCTTCTGGTGGGAGGACGTGACCAGGACCTGGGCAGCACAGGGCGCTGAATACTACGGAATGTATATCGATCTGCTCGACGTCTCGGCCGCACTGATAGCCGTCGTGCTTGTGATCGCCCTGTCGCTGTTCTCGCAATACACGGCAACCGGCCGCGCGCTACGCGCCGTCGCCGACGACCACCAGGCAGCCCTCTCGGTCGGCATTTCGCTGCGCCGCATCTGGGTCATCGTCTGGTCGATTGCAGGCTTCGTCGCGCTGGTGGCAGGCATCATGTGGGGATCGAAATCCGGCGTCCAGTTCTCGCTGTCGCTGATCGCGCTGAAAGCGCTGCCGGTGCTCATCCTCGGCGGCTTCACCTCGATCCCCGGCGCTATCGTCGGCGGGCTGATCATCGGTGTCGGCGAGAAACTCGCGGAGGCCTATATCGGCCCGATGGTCGGCGGCGCCATCGAAAACTGGTTTGCCTATGTGCTGGCACTCGCCTTCCTGCTGTTCCGTCCGCAGGGCCTGTTCGGCGACCGGATCATCGAGAGGATTTGACCCATGCTTTACCGTGAAGCCGGTGATTTCAAGACCACCTACCGGTCCGACCAGCAGACCTTCCCGATCAAGTCTGAACGCTGGCTGTTCTGGGCGTTCATAGCCTTTGCCTTCCTGGTTGTTCCCTTCTTCATCAACGACTACTGGAACAAGGCCGTATTCATGCCCCTGCTGATCTATTGCATGGCAGCATTGGGTCTCAACATTCTGGTGGGCTATGCCGGTCAGGTGTCGCTTGGTACCGGCGGCTTCATGGCGGTAGGTGCCTTTGCCTGCTACAAGCTGATGACCGCGTTTCCGTGGATGGACATGTTCACGGTCACGGTTCTGTCTGGCGTCGTGACGGCGGGTGTCGGCATCCTGTTCGGCCTGCCCTCGCTCAGGATCAAGGGGTTCTACCTTGCCGTGGCTACACTGGCCGCCCAGTTCTTTCTCGTCTGGATGTTCAACAAGTTTCCGTGGTTCTACAACTATTCGGCCTCTGGCCAGATCACCGCGCCGGAACGCACCATTTTCGGTGTAGCCGTGACAGGTGCCAATACAACCCCATGGGCAACCTATGTGTTCGGACTGGTGCTGGTATTCGTTTTCGCCTGGGTGGCGCGCAATCTGACACGGGGTCGCATCGGACGGTCCTGGATGGCCATCCGCGACATGGACATCGCCGCCGAGATCATCGGCGTATCGCCGCTGCAGGCAAAGCTGTCCGCCTTCGCGGTGTCATCCTTCTACATCGGTATGGCCGGGTCGATGCTGTTTGCAAACTATCTGGGAGCAGCAGAGGTTACCGAGGCCTTCGGCATCGACAAGTCCTTCCTTGTGCTCTTCATGGTCATCATCGGTGGACTGGGCTCGATCCTCGGCTCGTTCCTTGGTGCTGCCTTCCTGGTTCTGCTGCCGGTGCTCCTGAAAAACATCATGGTTGACCAGTTCGGCTGGGCGACCGACCTTGCCGCCCACGTTCAGATCATGCTGATCGGTGGGCTCATCATTTTCTTCCTCATCGCCGAACCGCACGGACTTGCCCAGCTTTGGCGGCTGACGAAGGAAAAATTGCGGCTGTGGCCGTTCCCCTACTAACATGGGAACGGTTGCGGGGGAGACGCAACCAATACCCTCCAGGGAGGAGGGGCAACCAAATGTCTGGTAACCGTAGGAGGAAAGACATGAAACTGAAGAAATTCGCAATTGCAGGCGCAATCGCGGCAGCCCTTTCGGCTTCCGTGAGTGTTGTGCCGGCTTCCGCCGAACTGGTGTTCCCGTCGCTCAGCTACCGCACGGGCCCCTATGCCCCGAACGGCATTCCCTTTGCCGACGGATATTCCGATTATTTCACCCTGATCAACGAGCGTGACGGTGGAGTCGGCGGCGTCAAGATTTCCAACCCGGAATGCGAAACCGGCTACAACACCGAAAAGGGTGTCGAATGCTACGAATCCACCAAGGGTGAAGGTTCCGGCGCTCTCATCTATCAGCCGCTGTCGACAGGCATCACCTATCAGCTCATTCCCAAGGTGACCGCTGACGGCATTCCGCTGCATTCCATGGCCTATGGCCGCACCTCGGCCATGAACGGCAAGGTGTTCAACTGGGTGTTCAACTACCCGGCCAACTACTGGGACGGCGCAACCATTGCGGTTCAACATGCCAAGGACATGTCCGGCGGCGACCTGAACGGCAAGACCATTGCGCTGGTCTACCACAACTCCGCCTATGGCAAGGAGCCGATCCGCACGCTCGAGGAAAAGGCCAAGTCGGAAGGCTTCAAGCTGACGCTCATCCCGGTTGACCATCCGGGCCAGGAGCAGAAGTCCCAGTGGCTGCAGATCCGCCGCGAGCGTCCGGACTTCGTCTTCATGTGGGGTTGGGGCGTGATGAACGCCGTTGCAATCCAGGAAGCTGCCAACATCCGCTATCCGATGGATCATTTCATCGGTATCTGGTGGTCCGGTGCAGAGCAGGACGTGCTGCCGGCAGGTGACGGCGCCAACGGCTACAAGTCGCTCAACTTCACCTATGTCGGCAAGGACAAGCCGGTATTTGCCGATATCCAGAAATATGTCGTCGACGCCGGCAAGGCTGCCGGTGACGGTTCCAACATCGGCACGGTTCAGTACAACCGCGGCATGTATGCTGCAATGCTGGCAGTGGAAGCAGCCCGCAAGGCACAGGAAATGTCCGGCACCATGGACATCAATGCTGCCCAGATGCGCGATGGCATGGAAAACCTCAATGTCGACGCCGCGCGTCTTGAGGAACTCGGCATGGCTGGCTTCGGTCCGGCCGTCAGCGTTAGCTGCGCGAACCATGGCGGCTCGGGCGAAGCACTGGTCCAGCAGTGGGATGCAGGCGCGAAGCAGTGGAAGGCGATCACTGAATTCATGCCCGCCGACCGCGAACTCGTGACCCGGCTTGCCATGGAAGACTCCGAGGCTTTTGCCAAGGAAAACAACATCACCCCGCGTGAGTGCAAGTAAGCGCCCGCGTGACGAAAACGGTACCGGCGGCATTGCTGCCGGTGCCAACTCAATCCCCTTGGCCTATCCGACCGATTGGAAATGATGATGCTGCAGAAAGCCTCCGATAACGAGAACGGTTCTGAAAAGGCAGGCGAGCCGCCGCTGCTCGAAGTCAACAATATCGAGGTGATCTACAATCACGTGATCCTCGTGCTGAAAGGCGTTTCGCTGACGGTTCCCAAGGGGGGCATCGTCTCGATCCTTGGTGCAAACGGCGCCGGCAAGACCACCACCCTCAAGGCCATTTCCAACCTGCTCCGTGCCGAGCGCGGCGAGGTCACCAAGGGCAACATCAAGTTCCAGGGCGATGAGATTCAGGATCTGTCCTCGGCCGAGCTCGTCAAGCGCGGCTGCATCCAGGTGATGGAGGGCCGTCACTGTTTCGGCCATCTTTCGATCGAGGAAAACCTGCTGACCGGCGCTTATACGCGCGGCGACGGCCGTGGTGCGATCGCCGCAGATCTCGAAATGGTCTACAACTATTTTCCGCGTCTCAAGGTTCGCCGCAAGTCGCAGGCGGGCTACACCTCGGGTGGTGAGCAGCAGATGTGCGCCATCGGCCGTGCCCTGATGTCGCGGCCCTCAACCATCCTTCTGGACGAACCTTCGATGGGGCTTGCACCGCAGCTCGTCGAGGAGATCTTCGGCATTGTCCAGGACCTGAATTCCAAGGAAGGCGTGTCATTCCTGCTGGCAGAGCAGAACACCAATATCGCGCTTCGCTACGCCACCTACGGCTACATTCTCGAATCCGGCCGTGTCGTGATGGACGGGGAGGCGAAGGCCTTGCGCGAAAACGAGGACGTCAAGGAATTCTATCTTGGCGTGGGCGGCGAGGGGCGCAAGTCGTTCCGTGATGTCAAACACTACAAGCGCCGCAAACGCTGGCTTGCCTGACGCGGCGGATCATCCGGGCGGGAGGAACTTCGCATGCAATCGTCCGGCGGTCATGCTATCGGTTCTGACATGCTTGTCATCCGGCCGGACATAGAGGCGGGGCCGGCACCTGCCCGCTACCGCTATTCGAAGGACCGCTTCCGCCGCAATCTCCTGATCGCGGCAGGATTGACGGCTCTGGTTTGCAGCATGGTCTGGCTCCTGCTCGGTATTGCCGGATCGCCCCGCATGAACCTCTACACATCAATCACCGGCCTTGTTTTCTTCGCCTTCATTTCCGCTCGCACGGTAACTCAGTACCTGCGCGGCGAGGTCGTACTGGCCGCAACGCCGTCGGGATTTCTGGATATTCGCATCCGGCCCGAGACCATTCCCTGGGACGAGATCAAGGAACTCGTGGTCAGGCGGCGCGAGAATGAAATCCTGCTCGACGTGGTACTCTGGCCCAGGTCCGGAAGTGCAGAGGAGGCCGGTCCGCGTCATGCCATCGGCCTGAACGAACTCGATGCGCCCGCGAAACGGATTGTCGATGCCGTGGGCCGCTACAAGCAGATAAGATACGAAACCTGAATGGCGGCCCGGCTGCCTCATCGCATTCAAGGGGGAATTGGCGCGAAATGAGCAAATATCTGGATGACCTGGAAATCCGAGATCCGAGGTCACGCGAGCGCGCCCTGTTCCGGCGCCTGCCGAAATTCCTGGCTGAGATTTCCGAGACCATTCCCGGCTGGAAACAGCGCCTGAGAAAGTTCGAAGTCGCGACCGTGCGCTCTCGCGAGGCACTGGCGCAAATTCCTGTCCTTCGCAAACCGGAACTGATGGAGGCCCAGCAGAAGAAACCGCCATTCGGCAACTTCGCCAACAAGGCGATGCTGGCCGGCGCGCGCTACTTCATGTCGCCCGGCCCGGTCTGGGAGCCGCAGGCCGCTGGCCACGACGATCACTGGGGTGGCGCGCGCGCCTTCCATGCCGCAGGCATAATGAAGGGCGACCTGGTGCATTGCTCGCTCTCCTATCACATGACACCTGGCGGGCTGATGCTGGACACGGGTGCCCGGGCCGCCGGTGCGAGCGTGTTTCCCGCAGGCATCGGCAATACCGAGGCACAGGTGGAGGCAGCAGCAGCCATTCGGCCGACCGCCTATGCGGGAACACCGGACTTTCTCAAGATCCTTCTCGACAAGGCATCCGAAATGGGTGCCGATCTTTCCTCGATCCGCAAGGGCCTTGTCTCGGGCGGAGCGCTCTTCCCGTCGATGCGCGACGAGTACCGCGAGCGCGGTGTCAATGTCATGCAGTGCTATGCGACGGCTGATCTGGGCATCATTGCCTATGAGAGCCTGCACCGCGGAAGGCCGCTCCCCGGCATGGTGGTCAACGAAAACCTGATCGTCGAGATCGTGCGCCCGGGTACGGACGAACCGGTGGCGCATGGCGAAGTAGGCGAACTTGTCGTAACCAACTTCAATCCGGCATATCCCCTAATCCGCTTCGGTACGGGAGACCTTTCCGCCGTCCTGGACGAACCGTCGCCGTGCGGCCGGACAAATCTGCGCATCAAGGGCTGGATGGGCCGTGCCGACCAGCGGACCAAGGTGAAGGGCATGTTCGTCGATCCGAAGCAGATTGATGAGGTGGTCAAGAAATCGCGCGGCGTCGCAAGGGCCCGCCTGGTGGTCAGCCGCAGCGGCACCAACGATTCCATGGTCCTGCACGTCGAACCGCACAAGGATGCGTCGATAGATGGCGCGGCAATCGAGAAGTTGCTGGCCGCCGTCACTAAGCTCAAGGGATCGGTTGAAATCGCCGACAGCCTGCCCAATGATGGCAAGGTGATCGACGACCAGCGCGACTACTCGAAATAGTCTTTCCTGATCGCTTCGCCTTCATAGCGAAACGACTGCTTTCGACAATCGGCTGAATTCGGTATTGCATTTCGATTTCGCCGATTCCGGCAGAATCGCAAACGTTCTGGAACAGGAACCCGATGCGCAACAAGGCCGAGAACTCTCCCCCGGCGGATGCCGATGCCCGACGTGCCGTCAAGCCCGTGATCTGCTATCCGGTGGACACCCTGCCGCAGCCGGACATGGCGCTCTACCGGCACATGCGCACGAAGCTCGAATCGGTGGAAACTGTCGTGGCACAGCCGCGCGAAGCCGCCTGTTTCGATGTCCCGGCAGGTCACTTCTTCCGGATTTCATGCCCCGAGGGTTCGCAGGTCGGCGACCTCAACCTCTGGAATGCTGCCAATCCGGCCGAGCGCTTTTTCAGCGGCAAGACACGGGCGCTGCACGGAACCCATGTGACCACCGGGCACCGGCTCTGGTCGAACCTGCCTTTCATGCGGCCGATGGCGACCATTACCCTTGATACGCTGGACTGGTACGGGTTCGACGAATTCGGCGGCGGGGTGCACGACGTAATCGGAACACGCTGCGATCCCTACACGCACAACCTTCTTTCCGATGGCGGCGAGTACCACCACTGCTGCCATTCCAACCTGACCCGCGCCTTTGCGCTCAAGACGGGAATGGACCTGCACGATGCGGAGATGCATGTCCACGATGTGCTGAACATCTTCATGTGCACGGGCTTTACCGCCGACACGCACCAGTATTTCATGAAGGCAAGCCCGGCCCGTCCCGGCGACTACATCGAGTTCTTTGCCGAGATCGACCTTCTCGGTGCATTGTCGGCCTGTCCCGGTGGCGATTGTGGCTCCTCGCATTCAAGCGATGAGGCCGCTTGCCATCCGCTCGTGATCGAGATTTTCAAACCCGCATCAACCGACGGTTGGTCGCCGCCGCCCGTGAACGGCTACTCGCGCACCCACGGCCTGTAAGGGCAACAGCTGATCAGCACTCCACCACGTTGACGGCAAGGCCGCCTTCGGAGGTTTCCTTGTATTTCTCGCTCATGTCCAGCCCGGTCTGGCGCATGGTCTCGATGCACGCATCCAGCGGAACGAAGTGCTGGCCATCGCCCTTCAGTGCCAGCGAGGCTGCCGTCACCGCCTTTACCGCACCCAGCGCGTTGCGCTCGATGCAGGGAACCTGAACAAGCCCGCCAACGGGATCGCAGGTCATGCCTAGATGATGCTCCAGCGCGATCTCGGCTGCGTTCTCGATCTGCGCTGCCGTACCGCCCATCACCTGGGCAAGCCCGGCAGCGGCCATTGCCGAGGCTGAGCCTACTTCGCCCTGGCAGCCCACTTCGGCACCCGAGATAGAGGCATTTTCCTTGATCAGTCCGCCTATGGCAGCCGAGGCAAGAAGAAAATCGCGAATGCCGCGCTGATCGGCATCCTCGTGGAACCTCAGATAGTAGCGCAGAACGGCCGGCATGACGCCTGCGGCGCCATTCGTCGGCGCGGTAACGATGCGTCCGCCCGAGGCGTTTTCCTCGTTTACCGCCATCGCGAACACAGACAGCCAGTCATTCGCCAGGAGCGGGTTGCGACGGTTCGATTTCCACTCTTCCTGCAGCTTGTCGTGGATGTCGCGGGCGCGCCGCCGCACCTTCAGTCCGCCCGGCATGATGCCGGTCTGCGACAACCCGCGTTCGACACAGGAGTTCATCGTTTCCCAGAGCTGGTCGAGGCGGCGGTCCAGTTCCTCGCCGCTGATGTGGGTTTCCTCGTTCGCCCGCTTCATTTGCGCAACCGTTAGGCCGGATTTCTCCGACATGGCGATCATCTCGCGAGCGTTCCGGAACGGGTAGGGCACGCCGGATTCGACTGGCGCCTTCTTCTTGCTGCGCATGACTTCCAGTTCGTGTTCGTCGGCCACGAAGCCGCCGCCAACCGAGTAGTAGACACGACGCAGAAGAAGCTGCTCACCCGCCAGCGCGCTGAACTGCATGCCGTTGGCGTGACCGGGAAGCGGCGTCTTGCGATCAAGGACAAGGTCTTCCGAAGGCTGGAACCGGTAGGCGCGATGTCCGCCGCCGGGTTTCACGGATCCCGTTTGTTCGACGTCGGCGACGATCGCATCCATCTGGTCCGGGTTCACGGTGTCGGGCATATGGCCCGCAAGCCCGAGAATGACGGCCCGGTCCGTCGCATGGCCAATCCCGGTAAAGGCGAGGGAGCCGTGCAGGGAGACCTTGAGATGCGTGACCTCGACCCCGGCAGGCCGGGGCCAGTCACCGTTCAGGATTTCATCCAGGAAACGCGCGGCGGCCACCATCGGCCCGACCGTATGCGAACTGGAAGGACCGATACCGATCTTGAAGACCTCGAAAACCGACAGAAACATGCAAACCCTCTTTGCAGATACCGCCTGTACCGTTTTGCCTTGTTGTCAAAACGGATTGGCAAACCGGCTGAATTCAGTGGCGCAATCCGATTGTGGCGGTCCTGCCGAAATCGAAACGGTGCCAATGCTGCCGAACGCAGAAGATAGGTTGCACCGGATTTCCGGATTTGTCCAAAACCGGCATGGCCGCGACCCGGTTTGAACAGGCGCGAGCCGGATGCGGGCCTGGCGGTGTCAGGAAACCGATTTGCCCAGTTCGTGCGCCATGTCGAGGTAAATGCGGCGCAGTTCGCGGGTGAGTTTGCCAGGCGCTCCATCGCCCAAGGGGAAGCCGTCAATCTTGACGACAGGCATCACGAAGGCAGAAGCGGAGGTGATGAAGGCCTCGCGCGCCATGCGAGCTTCCTCGATCGTGAACGGGCGTTCCTCGACTCGGATCTGGTGGAGTTCGGCAAGCTTCATCACGGCCTTGCGGGTGATGCCGTGGAGAATGTCGTGCGACAACTGCCTTGTGATCAGAACACCTTCCTCGCTGATGATCCAGGCATTGTTCGAGGTGCCCTCGGTCACGAAATCGTCCTCGACCAGCCATGCATCGTCGGCACCTGCATCGAGCGCTGCCTGCTTTGCAATCGAAGGATAGAGAAGCTGTACGGTCTTGATGTCGCGGCGGTGCCAGCGGAGGTCTTCCATGGAAATCACTGAAATGCCGCGTTCGGCTGCCGGGTTGTCGCGCAGTTTCTTTTCCTGCGTGAACATGACAAGCACCGGTTTCGGGTCTTTCGGAAACGCGAAGTCTCGATCCGCCGCGCCGCGTGAAACCTGGAGATAGAGAAGGCCCTCTGTGACATTGTTGCGGGTCACGGTTTCCTTTTGTGCAGCCTCGATTTCTTCCAGTGTCCACGGGATTTCGATTTTCAGTTCGGCGAGCGAGCGCTCAAGACGGCGCAAGTGCGCCTCGTTGTCGATCAGGCCGCCTTCAAGGATCGAGGCAACCTCGTATACGCCGTCGGCAAAGAGAAAGCTGCGGTCGAAGACCGATATCTTGGCGTCTTCCTCGGGCAGGAATTCGCCGTTCACATAGACAATGCGGCTCATCTTGAAACCTTTACTGAACGGCCCAGTGGACCGGGAACATGGGATCGAACACCGTGACGTCGCCGTCGCCGGTGTGGATTTTTGCGGGGAACGAAACCGGTTCGGCCTGTTTGGCGAGCGTGATGGTGTCCGAATTCGGCTCAAGCCCGTAGAAGGCCGGGCCATTGAGGGATGCAAAGGCTTCGAGACGGTCGAGTGCGTTCTCCTGCTCGAACACATGGGCCAGGAGGCTCATCGTGTTGGGCGCGGTGAAGATGCCTGCGCATCCGCAGGCGCATTCCTTGTTCGGATCGGTATGTGGCGCGGAATCCGTGCCAAGGAAGAACCGGCTGTCTCCCGAACACGCGGCCTCGCGCAGCGCCAGCCTGTGTTCCTCTCGCTTGGCGACAGGCAGGCAGTAATAATGCGGCTTGATACCGCCGGCGAGGATCGCATTGCGGTTGATGATCAGGTGATGTGTTGTCAGCGTAGCAGCAAGGTTCTGTTCCTGCGAGCGGACATAGTCCACGCCCTGCTTCGTCGTGACGTGCTCCATGACGATTTTCAGGCTGGGAACTCGCTCGCGCAAGGGAGCCAGAACGCGGTCGATGAACACCGCCTCGCGGTCGAAGATGTCGACGGCAGGATCGGTAACCTCGCCATGAACGCAAAGCACCATTCCGGCCTCTGCCATGGCTTCGAGAACGGGGATCACCTTCTCAACGTCTTTTACGCCGCTTGCCGAATTGGTGGTCGCACCTGCGGGGTAGAGCTTGACGGCGGTAACTAGTCCGCTGCGGAATCCCGCAGTGACGTCGGCAGGGTCCGTTTCCTCGGTCAGGTAAAGCGACATCAGAGGATCGAAGAAATCGGCCTTGGGCTTGGCCGCAAGGATGCGCTCACGATATGCGGTTGCCTGGGCGGTGGTGACCACGGGTGGCACGAGGTTCGGCATGATGATCGCCCGGTGGAAGTGCCGCGAGGTGTGCGGCAGGACGCCTTCCAGCATTGCGCCATCGCGCAGGTGAAGGTGCCAGTCATCGGGTTTTCTGATGGTGATCGATTGGTTCAAATTGCGCTCCGCGGGTGCTTCTTGCCGGGAATTGGATGGCAGTGCCCTGCCTTCGTCCGCTTTGTGATAAGGCAATGCCGGTGAGCCGACAAGGGCTGCCGGACAAGAGTTTCCGGCATCGCAATTCGTGGCCCGGTTGCGCAAGTCAGCCCAGGGGCGTCACGGCGAATGCAGTCTCAGGCACCGCCAAACAGCATGTTGCCGACCAGCTTGTCCCTGCCGTAGATGTCGTCGAAGGTCTGCAGCTTGCCATCCTTGTACCATGTCGTGAAATAGGTCAGGTGCACGGGAATGGGCCGGTTGAAGCGGACAGCCTTGGTCTGCTTGGTGTTGACAATGCTGTCCAGTTGCGTGGCGACGGGATTGGCATCCAGCTTGTAGAGAATTTCGGCGAACTCGAGGGGGTGTTCGACACGGATGCAGCCATGCGAAAGCGCGCGGTTGGACTGGGCGAAGAGCTGTCTGCTCGATGTATCGTGAAGATAGACATTGAACTTGTTGGGGAAGAGGAATTTCACTTCGCCCAGAGCGTTGCCGGGTCCCGCCGGCTGGACAATGCGATAGGGGAACCTCTTGCTGCTCACCGACTGCCAGTCGATCTGATAGGGGCTCATCTTCGGTGCATCAGACTTCCAGCTCGCATAGAGGTCATAGCCCTTTTGCTCCAGGTAGCCCGGATCCTTGCGCAGTTTCGGCAGGATCTCGTTGCCGGCGATGGAGGGGGTAACAGTCCAGGTTGGATTGAATTCGGAATACTGGATGTTGTCTGAAAAGATCGGCGTGCGGTGATAAGCCTGGCCAACGATTACCCGGCGGCGGTCGATGTCCTGGCCGTCCTTGCGCGTGTACATCAGAAACGCGGCGGTGTTGACGAACACATGCTCGTCACCGAGCTTGCGCGGAAGCCAGCGCCAGCGCTCCATGTTGACGATGATCTTTCTCTGGAGAACCGGATCCTTCGTCTGGGACAAGGCTTTTCTAAGCGCCGCATACTGTTCGTGCGGCGGACGCAGGCGGTCGATCACGGCAGCGGGGCCGTTCTTTTCCATCGATCCCAAGAGGGCGGCAATGTCGAGCTGCTTGCGCTTGATGACGATGTCGGGTTCGGAGACAGCGGGTGTCGTGCGCCCCCCATAGATGTCGCGCGCAAACCGGTAGGCCGCATCCGAAAGATAGAGTTCCGCCCCTACGGCATGAACGCCGGAAACCGTCTCGGCTCTGGGGAAACCGGCCAGGTAATCAAGCGCCTCCAGCCCGTCGCCGTTTGCATGGCCGAGAACATTGATCAACTCAAGGCCCCGGCGGTTGATACCGTTACCGTCGGTCCAGATGCCCTGGTAGCCTTGCCGCTTGTAGAAGGTCATGAGCGGTTCGACATTGATTACGCGCCCGGCCCACTTGATCGCCTGCGCATTCGCGAATTGCGAGACATTGGCAGCCAGCCCCTTGCCGGATTGAAGGGCAACTGCCAACAGCGCAAGAACGGCAATGGTGGTAGGGCGAATGGCGTGTGTCATGTCTCTCTCCACAAGTGACGGCAGGACCCGCTGATTTGCAGGAAAAGGATATGGCAGGCCGCTCGCAGCTGGCAAGCGGCAATTGTTTTGTAGGCCCAAACCCGGCAATCCGCATGATCCCCAAGGCTGCAGGGTCATGGTTTACGTAACGTTAACGGCGGGAATGTGACCACGGAGAATTTGCAGCCCGGTTCCCGCAACGGAACGCGCCTGTGCTTCTGCGCGCAGATCGGTAGCCATCAATGCGCTTGACAAAATGAACGAACATTCATTTAATTAATTTCGAGATTGGGATTGGAGAGTTTCTCTCGATGGCGCGCAAGGCGGGATCTGTTGGCGAGGAAACGGCGGAGCGGGTCAGGCTCGCGGCGCTGAAACTCTTTGCCGGCAAGGGCTATGCCGCCGTGTCCATGCGCGAGATCGCTGCCGGGGTCGGCCTGCAGGCGGGCGCGCTCTACAATCACTTCCCGACCAAGCAGGCGATACTCGCTGATCTGATGGTTGCCCACATGGAAGCGCTGATCGCGGCCTGGGAGGTGGAGAGCCGGAAATTTGCCACGCCGGTGGCGGCGCTTGAGGGGTTCGTGCGTTTCCACATCCGCTATCATCTTTCGCGCGGCGACGAGGTGTTCATTTCCTACATGGAACTGCGCAATCTGGAGCCCGAGAACTTTGTCCGCATCGAGGGTCTGCGCAAGTATTACGAGGGCTTTCTGCGCAAGATATTGCAGGCGGGAGCGGCATCCGGCAGTTTTTCGATAGCCGATGTCCCGGTAGCCGCCATGGCGTTGATTGCCATGCTGACGGGATTGAACACCTGGTTTCGTGCAGGCGGGCGATTGTCGGTTGACGAGGTCGAGGAAATCTATGTGAAAATGGCGCTGGGCAGCGTGATGCCGGGAGGTATCATGCAGGGGTCGTCCGATGGCGCCGCCAGGGGATTGACCGCAGCAGGGAGTTAGGCTGCGCTGCATGAGGAGAATGACATGTTTTATGCGAGCATGAACTTTGCGCTTGGCGAGGATATCGAGGCGCTGCGCGAAATGACCCACCGATGGGCACAGGAGCGCATTGCGCCGATGGCTGCCGAGATTGATCGCAAGAATGATTTTCCTGCCGAACTCTGGAAAGAGATGGGCAAACTGGGTCTTCTTGGCATAACCGTCGAAGAGGAATATGGCGGCACGGCGCTTGGCTACCTTGCCCATACCGTTGCGGTCGAGGAAATCGCCCGCGCCTCTGCCTCGGTTTCGCTTTCCTATGGCGCCCATTCCAATCTCTGCGTCAACCAGATCCGGCTGAATGGAAATGCAGAGCAGAAGGCAAGGTATCTGCCAGGCCTCGTCTCCGGCGAACATGTCGGCGCGCTTGCAATGTCGGAAGCCGGCGCCGGCTCCGACGTGGTCTCCATGAAGCTGCGCGCCGAAAAGCGCAACGACCACTACCGGCTGAACGGCACCAAGTACTGGATCACCAACGGACCGGATGCCGATACGCTTGTCGTCTATGCCAAGACCGATCCGGAGGCGGGTTCGCGCGGCATTACTGCCTTCATCATCGAGAAGTCGATGAAGGGGTTTTCCACTTCCGAACCGTTCCACAAGCTTGGCATGCGCGGCTCGAACACCGGCGAACTGATTTTCGAGGACTGCGAAGTACCGTTCGAAAACGTGCTGGGCGAGGAGGGCAAGGGCGTGAACGTGCTGATGTCCGGTCTCGACTACGAGCGCGTGGTGCTCTCGGGCATCGGCATTGGCATCATGCATGCCTGTCTCGACGAGATCATGCCGTACATGCACGAGCGCAAGCAGTTCGGCCAGCCGATCGGCAATTTCCAGCTCATGCAGGCCAAGATCGCTGATATCTACACTGCCATGAACTCGACCCGCGCCTATGTCTATGCGGTTGCAAGGGCCTGTGACCGTGGCGAGGTTACCCGCCAGGATGCTGCAGCCTGCGTGCTTTATGCTTCCGAACAGGCGATGATCCATGCAACGCAAGCGGTTCAGGCAATGGGCGGTGCAGGGTACCTGGACGACAGCCCGGTTTCGCGCATCATGCGCGATGCAAAATTGATGGAGATCGGGGCCGGAACCTCCGAAATCCGCCGCATGCTGATTGGACGCGAACTGATGAAGGAGACTGCCTGATGTGCCGAGTATGTCTGACGCTTGCCGCCGGTGCCATCGCCGCCGGTGCCTTTTTCACAAACGGCGCGGCCCTGGCGCAAAGCCCCGAATTCAAGATCAAGCCGGAACTCACCGAGCAGTGCCTTGAAGGCAAGAAGGGCAATGCCCGCTTCGAATGCATTGGCGTGGCTGCCGAAGAATGCCAGGCGAACAATTTCGGCGGCGAGTCCACCGTCGGCATGGGCTTCTGCTTCGGTGCCGAATGGGAGTGGTGGGATGGCCGGCTGAATGCCGCCTATGGCAAGCTTGTCGCCCGCGAGACCGCCGACGACAAGGACATGGCCGACCTTTCTTATGTACCCAAGAAGCTACCTGCCCTGAAACAGATGCAGCGCGCCTGGATACCCTATCGCGACGCGCTTTGCGAATATGAAGCGGTGCAGTGGGGTGGCGGCACCGGCGGCGGACCTGCCACTTCAGCCTGCCTCATGGGAGAGACGGCCAGACAGGCAATGATACTTGAGGACAGGATCGCGGAAGGCGAGGGCCGGTGACCCGCCTTTCTTCCAATATCTCTATCCGTTCCGAGGCATTTGCGAAGAACCGCGCGGCAAATCTGGAACATCTGCGCGTTGTCGAAGAGGCAGTTGCCTTTGCCCGTGCGGGCGGCGGCGAGAAATCCCGCGAGCGCCACGTGTCGCGGGGAAAACTGCTGCCGCGCGACCGGGTGGAGCGCCTGCTCGACCCCGGCACGCCGTTTCTCGAAATCGGGGCTACTGCTTCCCACGGCATGTATGGCGACGCCTCTCCCTGTGCCTCGATGATTGCCGGTATCGGCAGGGTCGAGGGTCGCGAGGTCATGATCGTCTGCAATGACGCGACGGTTAAGGGCGGCACCTACTACCCGATGACGGTCAAGAAACACCTGCGCGCCCAGGAGATCGCACGCGAGAACCGCTTGCCCTGCGTCTATCTGGTCGATTCCGGCGGGGCTAACCTGCCCAACCAGGCCGAAGGTTTCGCAGACCGCGAGCATTTCGGCCGCATCTTCTTCAATCAGGCCAACATGTCGGCACAAGGCATCGCGCAGATCGCCGTGGTGATGGGTTCCTGCACGGCAGGCGGCGCCTATGTGCCTGCGATGAGCGACGAGGCGATCATCGTTCGCGACCAGGGTACGATCTTCCTTGCAGGCCCGCCGCTGGTGAAGGCTGCCACGGGCGAGGTGGTGGAGCCGGAAGAACTTGGCGGCGGCGACGTTCATACCCGGCTTTCCGGCGTTGCCGACCATCTGGCCCAGAATGACAGCCACGCGCTGGCGCTTGCCCGCCGTATTGTCTCCAATCTCAACACGCAAAAACCCAACCAGGTGCAGTTTGCAGCGCCGGAAGAACCGCTCTACGACCCGGACGAGATATTGGGTGTCGTGCCGGGCGATCTGAAAACCCCCTACGACATCCGCGAGGTCATTGCCCGCGTGGTCGATGGTTCGCGCTTCGATGAATTCAAGGCGCGCTACGGCCCGACACTGGTCTGCGGGTTTGCCCATGTGATGGGGATTCCGGTCGGCATTATCGCCAACAATGGCGTTCTGTTCTCGGAAAGCGCAGTCAAGGGCGCACACTTCGTCGAACTTTGTTCACAGCGGAAAATACCTCTGGTCTTCCTGCAGAACATCACCGGCTTCATGGTCGGCAAGAAATACGAACAGGGTGGAATTGCGAAGGACGGCGCCAAGCTGGTGACGGCGGTGGCGACGACCTCGGTTCCGAAAATCACCATGCTGGTGGGCGGCTCGTTCGGTGCGGGCAATTACGGCATGGCAGGCCGCGCCTATGGCCCGCGCTTCCTGTGGACCTGGCCGAATTCCCGTATCTCCGTCATGGGTGGCGAACAGGCGGCAGGCGTACTGGCGCAGGTCAAGCGCGCCGGGATCGAGCGCTCGGGCGGAAGCTGGTCGGACGAGGAGGAAACAACCTTCAAGCAGCCCACGCTCGACATGTTCGAGGAGCAGTCGCACCCGCTCTATGCCTCGGCCAGGCTCTGGGACGACGGCATCATCGACGCGCGCAAGACACGCCAGGTATTGGCGCTCTCGCTCTCGGCTGCACTCAATGCGCCGATTGAAGACACCAATTTCGGCCTGCTCAGGATGTGAGGTAAAGATGTTCTCCAAGATCCTCATAGCCAATCGCGGCGAAATCGCCTGCCGGGTCATGCGCACGGCGCGCAGGCTCGGCATTCGTACCGTCGCTGTCTATTCCGATGCCGATGCCTCCGCCATGCATGTGCGCGAGGCGGATGAAGCGGTTCATATCGGCCCGTCGCCGGTTTCCGAGAGTTATTTGCAATCGGAAAATATAATCCGCGCGGCGCTGACGACAGGCGCGCAGGCTATCCATCCGGGCTACGGTTTCCTGTCTGAAAACCCGGATTTCGTGGAGGCGGTCGAAGCCGCCGGTCTCGTCTTCATCGGCCCGTCTGCGGCCGCCATCCGTGCCATGGGCCTGAAGGATGCCGCCAAGGCGTTGATGGAAAAGGCGAAGGTGCCGGTCGTGCCGGGCTATCATGGCGACATGCAGGAACCGGGGTTCCTCGCGGCCAAGGCCAACGAGATCGGCTATCCTGTGCTCATCAAGGCGCGCGCAGGCGGCGGCGGCAAGGGCATGCGCAAGGTCGACGAGGCGAAACAGTTTTCCGCTGCGCTCGCATCCTGCCGCTCGGAGGCCAGATCTTCCTTTGGCGACAGCCATGTGCTGATCGAAAAATACGTTGCCAATCCGCGTCACATCGAGGTGCAGGTATTCGGCGACAGCCACGGAAACGTCGTGCATCTCTATGAACGCGACTGTTCGCTGCAACGGCGCCACCAGAAGGTGATCGAGGAGGCACCTGCGCCCGGCATGACCGCTGAAATGCGCGAAGCCATGACATCTGCCGCCGTGAAGGCCGCAAAGGCGATCAATTACGCCAATGCAGGCACCATCGAGTTCATCGTCGACGGGTCGGGCCCACTGAGGCCGGATGGCTTCTGGTTCATGGAAATGAACACCCGCCTGCAGGTCGAACACCCGGTGACCGAAGAGGTAACCGGCCTCGATCTGGTCGAATGGCAGTTGCGCGTGGCGGCTGGCGAGCCGTTACCGTTGAAACAGGATGAAGTCCGCCTGAACGGTCATGCTTTCGAGGCCAGGCTCTACGCGGAAGACGTTCCCAAGGGTTTCTTGCCCGCCACCGGCACGCTGCACCATCTGGCGCTGGACGAAAGTGCCCGAAACGATACCGGCGTCGCCGAAGGCGACACGATCACGCCGTTCTACGATCCGATGATCGCAAAGGTGATTACGCGTGGCGAAACCCGCGAAACCGCCTTGATGGAGCTTGCCGCAGCGCTTAGGCATACAAGGATTGCAGGAACGGTGACCAACCGGGCATTCCTTGAAGCGCTTTGCGCCAACGAGGAATTTTCCAGTGGAAAGGTCGATACCGGCCTGATCGAGCGCCAGCTCGATAAACTCACGGCTCCCACCAATCCAACGCCCGAAACGGCGGCTCTCGCGGCGCTGATTGCGTCCTTTGGCGACGATATTACCCGGCATTGCGTCTCGCCTGGAGAGAAAAATGCTGCACCTTATGCTGCAGCGCACAATATTGCCGTGGAGCCGTTTGCTGCGCTTGGCGGATTTGCGCTTTGGGGAGGGCGTAGCCAGTTCGCCGATATCCTTCTGAACGATGAGTTGAAGACAATTCGCGTGCAAAAACAGGAGTATGGAAAATATCGTGTTGATCTTCCAGCAGGCGCACAGGAAATTATGCTGCGCAGCATGACTTGCAGCATTTCGCGCAGCAATTCCCATCCTGTAACCAGCGGTCATGCCGATTTCGAAATGGATTCGGGTCGCCACAAGGCATGGTTTGCACGCTGGCACGGCAAGCTCGCGGTGTTCGCCGATGACGGCACGTTCGAATTCGCCACGCCCGATCCGCTTGAGGCTTCGGAAGGCGAGGCGGGCGGTGCCGGAAAGATCCTTGCGCCCATGCCGGGCCTCGTGAAGAAGGTTTTCGCCGCAGCTGGAGACGAGGTCGAGAAAGGTACGCCGATCCTGGTCCTTGAGGCGATGAAGATGGAACACACGCTTGCTGCACCGCGTGACGGCAAGCTTTCCGAAGTCATGGTCGCCGAAGGCGATCAGGTGGAGGACGGAACGCTGCTTGCTGCAATGGAAGAAGAGTGACCTGGATGCTGGTGCTGCATCACTGCCATGAATCGCGGTCCATGCGTTCGCTCTGGCTCCTGAACGAGCTTGGGCTCGATTTCGACCTGAGAATCTATCCCTTCGGCCCGGAACTGCGAACGCCGGAATACCTTGCCAAACACCCGTTGGGCAGGGTTCCCTGTCTTGAGCACGACGGACGCATTTTGTTCGAGACGGGCGCGATCACGGAATATCTGTGCGAGACATTCGTTCAAGAAGCTGCCCATCTGTTCCGTGCGCCTGGTGATCCCGAACGTGCCGAGTGGCTTCAATGGCTTCACTTTGCCGAAACCGTGGCCGTGCATGGCGCTTCGCTGACACAGCAGCATGTTGTCCTGTTCGAGGATTCCATGCGTTCGCCGGTCATCATGAAGCTGGAACGCAGGCGTCTGGAAAAGGCGCTCGAAGTACTCGACAATCCCCTCGCGGGACGCGAATACCTTCTGAAGACCGGGTTTTCCGCCGTCGATACCAATGTTGGCTATTCGGTGCACATCGCCCGTTTCTTCACTCCGCTTGAGGCGTTTCCCAACCTGTTGGCCTACTACGAGCGTCTTGCGAGCCGGCCAGCCTTTCTTGCCAGCCTGCCGCAAAGCCCTTCGATCTATCAAAAGCCATTCTACGATTTGCCGGAGCAACAGACATGACGACTGGCGATGCTGGCGAAAGGATCATGATTTTCGAGGTTGGCCCGCGTGACGGGTTGCAGAACGAGAAGCGCCTGATTCCGGCAGCAGACAAGATCCGCCTGGTCGACATGCTGTCTGACTGCGGTTTCTCGAAAATCGAGGTCACCTCCTTCGTGCCGCCGAAATGGGTTCCCCAGATGGCCGACAATGCCGAGGTCATGGCAGGCATCGCGCGCAGGCAGGGCGTTTCATATGCCGTGCTGACGCCGAACCTCAGGGGCTACGAGGGCGCAAGGGCCGCGCGCGCCAGCGAAGTCGCGATCTTTGCGTCCGCCTCGGAGGGATTTTCGCAGGCAAACCTCAATGCCTCGATTGCCGAAAGCCTGGAGCGGTTGGAACCTGTTGTGCAGGCGGCGAGGGCGGACGGCATTCCGGTGCGTGGCTATGTATCCTGTGTAACCGACTGCCCTTTCGATGGCCCCGTCAAACCGGCTTCCGTGGCCAAGGTGGTTGCAGCCCTTCGCGACATGGGGTGCTACGAGGTTTCACTTGGCGACACCATTGGACATGGCACGCCCGAGACCATCGCGTGCATGCTCGACGCTGTAATGCAGGAACTGCCGCCGCAACACCTCGCTGGCCATTACCACGACACGAAGGGCAGGGCGCTCGACAATATCGAGGTTTCGATAGGCAAGGGCCTTCGCACCTTCGATTCCTCGATCGGCGGACTGGGGGGCTGTCCCTACGCGCCGGGCGCAGCAGGAAACGTCTCCACAATAGCGGTCGTCGGGAAGGTCGAGGAAATGGGCTTTTTGACCGGCCTTGATCGCGCGGCACTTGAAAAAGCACAGGCCTTCGCACTGTCGCTTCGTGGTGCCTGAAAGGCCGGTCAGCCGTCGAGGCCGTCGAGATAACTCTCAAGCTGGCTGATACCGCGCCGCATGTGATCTTCCACTTCCGCCAGCATCAGTTCCAGGCTGTCGCCCAGCGCAAGCTGCATGTAGCGCTCATGGGCATCCTTGATCGGTCCCCTGCGCCCGTGCGCACGCTGGTGAATGGCAAGATAGAGCTGCAGCCTGCCTGCGATGCGCTGCCAGCTTTCGAGTAGCAGCCGGTGGCCGCAGGCCTCGTAGACGAGCGAATGGAGGTTGACCTCCGCCTCGCTCGAAGCGACGTGGTCGTTCATTTCGAGCGTTGCGAGCAACACCTTGTGGCGGGCTTCCAGTTCCCGCGCGAACGCTGCGTCGCGATGGTCCCAGATCTCCTTGAAGGCAAGAGTTTCGAGCGCGGTCCGCATCGAGTGGATTTCGCGAATGTCGCGCGGCGAGAGTTTCAATACGCGGGTGCCGGTATAGGGAATGGTGACGATCAACCCTTCGGAAGCAAGCTGGCCCATCGCTTCGCGCAGCGGGCCGCGGCTGACACCGAAATGCCGGGCAAGGTCGGATTCGGTAATCTGCGTTCCGCCCTCGATCTCTCCGCTGATGATGGCGCGGCGCAGATTGGTGGCGATCTGGTTGCTGAATGTCTCCCGCTTGACGGGCGCCATTCGCTTGTCAGTGTTGGTCAACATGTTCGCCACCCCGCCTATTGCTTCCTGATCAACCGGACACCCATGCCTGATAGGTGTCACTGACCTCGGTCGTGACCGCACCGGGCTTGCCGCTGCCGATGATCCTGCCGTCGATCTTCACGACCGGCGTGACGCCGCCCAGCGTGCCGGTGATGAACGCCTCATCGGCTGAATACACTTCCGCCAGCGTGAAGTCCTTCTCCAGTGCTGAGCCGCCAGCAGCGCGCCAGCTCTCGATCACCGCTCTCTGGGTCAGCCCCTTGAAGGAGAAGGATCCGGTGGATGTCCAGATTTCCTGGCCCCTGACGATGAAGAAGTTCGTCGAATTGCAGCTGGCGACAAAACCGCGCGGATCAAGCATCAGAGCCTCGTCGGCACCGGCGTTGATTGCCTGGATCAGTGCCTGGATAAGGTTCAGGCGGCTGTGGGAATTGAGCCTGAGATCGAAGACATCCGGCCCGCTGGTGCGGAAAGTGGAAGTGAACAGCGAAAGGCCCTTTTCCTTGGATTCAGGCTTCGGCGTCTTGTACTCGGCGGCGATGACAAGCGTTGCCTTGCCGATGACGAAACGCGGGTCCTGGTTCGGCGTGCTTTTCATTCCGCGTGAGACCATCAGCCGGATATGCGCTCCGTCCTGCATCCCGTTTGCGTCAAGCGTTTCCTGTATCGCGGCCTTGATCTCGTCGCGGCTTCTCCCGATGTCGAGTGCGATTGAACCCGCCCCCTCGAACAGCCGGTCGAGATGCGCCTCAAGCTGGATGATCCTTCCCTGCTTGAGTCTCAGCCCTTCCCATACGCCGTCACCCAGGACGAACCCGCTGTCGAACACGGAGACGACCGCCTGGTTCCTCGGCACGAGCGAACCGTCCACATAGATCAGGACGTTCTCGTTTCGCGGATCGGCAAGGTAGCCCTGTGCACTTGAATTTTGCTGCATCGAATTTGTTTCCCTAGAACTGGAAGCGCTGGTGGTCAGCGAGAAATTGCTGGGTTAGTGGCCGCGCCGGGTGCTTGAGAACCTCCTCGGGCGTGCCGGTTTCGTAGATGCCGTGTTCGGCAACGAACACGACACGCGTGGCAACGTGATAGGCAAAGCCGATCTCGTGGGTGACCAGGATCATGGTCCGGCCTTCGTTTGCCAGTTGTTCGATGACGCCAAGGACTTCTCCCACCAGCGCGGGGTCGAGTGCGGAAGTGGGTTCGTCGAAGAGCAGGATTTCCGGGTCCATCGCCAGTGCGCGCGCTATCGCCACGCGCTGCTTCTGGCCGCCGGAAAGGCGCGACGGGTAGGCGTCACCCTTGTCGCCGAGGCCGACGCGTTCAAGTTCTGCCTGTGCCCTCTCCAAAGCCTTGCCGGATGACATGCCGCGCACGGTGACAAGGCCCTCGGCGACATTGCCGGCGACCGTCATGTGCGGGAAAAGGTTGAACTGCTGGAACACCATTCCGACGCGCTGGCGCAGCGCGCACAGATCGCGCTCGGTGCTGCGCAACCGGCCCTTGCCGTCGGCTTTCAAAAGCGGCGTTCCGTTGATTTTGACAAGACCTTCGTCTGGCGTTTCGAGCGCGTTGATGCATCGCAGCAGCGTACTCTTGCCGGAGCCGGAGGCACCGAGAATGGCAATCCGGTCGCCGGGCATGACGTCGAGATCAACACCGGAAAATACGAGGTTCGTACCGAAGGACTTTCCCAGTCCGCCAAGCCGCAAAAGGGGTTCGCTCATGTCAGTCGCTCCGTGCCAGGCGGCGCTCGACGGCATAGGTCACACGCACGATTGGATACAGTATGATGAGGAAGATCGCGGCAATGACCGTGTAGACCTCAAGCGGATTGAAATTAAGCGAGGCAATGAGCTTGCCCTGCTGCATCAGTTCCACATAGGCAACAACGGATGCCAGCGTCGACATCTTGAATATCTCGACGCCCCGGTTGGTGAGCGCGGGAATGATGCGCCGGATGGCCTGCGGCAGGACGATGCGCCTCAGCGTCTGCGCGCCCGTCATGCCGATGGCACGCGCCGCCTCCCACTGCCCCGGTTCGATGGACTGGATGCCGCCCCGGTAGATCTCGGCCGCATAGGCCGCTGAATTCAGCGAAATGCCGAGTATCGCCGCCATGAACGGGCTGATCTCGATTGGCGCGAGGATCGGCAGGGCATAGTAGAACCACAGGATCTGCACCAGCACGGGCGTGTTGCGGAAGAACTCGACGAAGAAGGTTGAAAGCCAGCGCAACCAGCGCCGGTGCGACCTGCGGCCAAGAGCGACAAACAGGCCAAGTGTCATTCCAAAGACAAGACAGACAACGAACAGCTTGAGTGTACCGGCGAGGCCGATTGCCAGTGCCCACCAGTTATCGAAGACACTCGCGAAGTTCCAGTGGTAGGTCATGTGGTGAACTCCCCGCTGCGGGCGAAGCGGCGTTCGAGGCGCGAGGCGAGAAAGCTGATGAACGAGATCGTCACGAAGTAGATCAGCGCCACCACGGTGAACACCTCAAGCGGGCGGAAGGTCTTCTGCGCAAGCTCGTTGGCCTGGAAAAGAAGGTCGGCATAGGAAACGGTGGCGACAAGCGTCGTCGTCTTCATCAGTTCGATGGAACGCTCCATCATCGATGGGAACATGCGCTTTACGGCCTGGGGCAGGATGATGCGCCGCATGCACTGGGCATGGCTCATGCCGATGGCCTTGGCAGCCTCCCACTGGCCGCTCTCGATGGAAACGATCCCGGCCCGGAAGATTTCGGCAAAGAATGCGCCACTCTGGATGGTGAAGGTAAGTGCCGCGGCAAGAAACGGCGTCATCTCTACGGCGAGAACGATCGGCAGGCCGAAATAGAACCAGAAAAGCTGCACCAGCGGCGGCGTGGTGCGGAACAGCTCGATTACCGCGCCCGCAGGAATACTGAGCCAGCGCCGGTGGGAAAGTCTCGCCAGTGCGAGCAGCAGCCCCACCACAAGTCCGCCTGAAAGCGCGGTTGCGGTGAGGATCAGCGTGTTGCGGAAACCGGCCAGAAGAAAGCCGCTTTCCGCAAGCACCGGCGAGAAATTCCATTCATACATGCCGGTCAGAAACCTCTAGAGAAGTTCCTTGATGATGGGCGGCGCCGATTTCGGATCAAGCCCGAAGCCGCTCAGGAAGGATTCGTACCATTCCTGGATCTTCCCGGACTGGTAGTAGTCCTTCAACTGGCCATCGACAAAGGTGACGAATTCGGTGTCTCCCTTGCGCACAGCCGCGCTCGTCGGGTTGGACTTGACCGGCGACGGAACAACGATCTTGCCGGCACCAAGTTTCTGGCGGGCTGCGATCAGCGGCGGGTGGAACAGGCAGACGGCATCGACACGTCCGGACTGGAAGGCGGCAATCGCCTCCGTATTGCCGGGGAAGCGCTGGATATCCGCCTTGCCAACGTTCTCGGTAAGGAACTTGTCCATGCTGGTTGCCTGCGGCACGGAAATGCGGACTTCCGGCTTGTTGAGGTCTTCCCAGGTCGTGACGTTAAGATCGTCCTTCGCCAGTACGGCGAGCGAGTAGTAGAGCAGGGGAGCTTCCGGGAAGTCGGCTGCTTCCTTGCGCTCGGCAGTGGCATCGAGAACGAACATGATGTCGATCTTGTTGCTCTGAAGTGCTGCAACGGCAGTACCCCAGGTTACCTCAACCGGCTCGAACTTGACGCCAAGCGCCTCGGCCATCGCCTTGCCGGCAGACACGCCAACGCCGGACGTCCATTCGCCCGTGGAGGGATCCTTCGAATACCAGGGCGGAGCCTGTGTAACGCCGACGCGCAGCGAGCCGCGCGACTTGATGTCTTCAAGGGTTCCGGCCATCGCTGCCCGGATGCCCGGAGCGCCTGCTGTTGCCAGTGCGGCGCCTGCAAGAATCGAGAATGTTCTCCGGCTGATTTTCATGTCTGATTTCCCTTCTCCGTTGTCGGCATTCGGTCCGGCACATTTCTGGTGGGTCTCGGGGGGCGTGCCGTCTCCAGCGACAGAGGATATGGAAAATGATCGATTGTCAACAATCTTGCCAGCAGAGATCCGAGTCCGCTGTCATGTCCGCTGCCGCGCCCGGCGACGCCTCTTGTGCTTCAGGGTCAGGTTAGCCGCTGCAGCGGGCCTGCGATTGCCGTTAACCCGCCATGCAAAAATAACATGGCTGAATTGATGGAATCCTCTTGAATATTACAGCGAATTCCATCATATCCGCCCTGCCCATACGCACGTGCTCAGGATGCGCACATGCTTGCACTGGGTAACCGGTGCAAGAGGATCTGGTGAACCCGGCGGAACAAAGGCCACCCTTGAGGTTGGTCGCCGTCGAAGGCGAAATTCCAGGTAGTGTCCATGTGGTGGATGAAATGCCGCCCGCAGCAACGACGGAGGGCTTTTTTGGTCTCAGCGGTTGTCCACAAACCGCGCGAACTAAAGAGGCACCCGGAAGGTTTTCGAACCTTCAGTTGCCGGAAGTGCGGGGGATCCACTCCTTCCAATCCAAGGCAGCAGAGACAGTTGGTTTTCCGTGTTTTTCACGGTGGGCCCGTTTTCGCTTGTACCGCTCGCCAGGGCCGGTCTCGTGTCAGTTTCTGACCCGTTCCGGTACGGCGGCGCACAATAACATGCTGCCCGCAAAGAGGCAGCGGATTGGAGAAACGACATGATCAACCCGCGCATCAAATCGTTCCTGAACGACCGCAAACCCGACGAGCCCTGCCTGGTCATCGACCTTGACCACGTGCGACGTAACTTCGATGCCTTCCGCACTGCAATGCCGGAAAGCGCCATCTACTACGCCGTCAAGGCCAACCCGCATCCCGAAGTACTGCGCCTGCTCGCCAGCGCCGGTTCCAACTTCGACTGCGCATCGGTCGCAGAAATCAACATGGCGCTTGAAGCAGGTGCCACCGCGAACCGCATCTCCTTTGGCAACACCATCAAGAAAGAGCGCGACATTGCCCGTGCCTTCGAACTGGGCGTTCGCCTCTTCGCAGTCGATTGCGAAGCCGAGGTCGAGAAAGTCGGCCGCGCCGCTCCCGGCTCGAAAGTGTTCTGCCGCATCCTGACCAATGGCGAAGGCGCCGAATGGCCGCTGTCGCGCAAGTTCGGCTGCGCGCCTGAAATGGCAACCGAAGTGCTGGAGCATGCACACCGCAACGGCCTGAAACCGATCGGCATCTCCTTCCATGTCGGTTCGCAGCAGACCAACACCGAAGCATGGGACGCTGCACTCGAATCCGCAGCAACGATCTTCAAGGAAATGGAAACCCGCGGCATCCGCCTGACCATGGTCAACCTCGGCGGCGGCTTCCCGACCCGTTACCTGAAGAACGTTCCGGTGCTGGCCGAATATGGCAGCCGCATCTATGGCGCGATCCGCAAGTTCTTCGGCAACCGCCTGCCCGACACGATCATCGAACCGGGCCGCGGCATGGTCGGTGACACCGGCGTCATCCGCTCGGAAGTCGTGCTGGTCTCGAAGAAATCGGCCGAAGACAGGAACCGCTGGGTCTACCTCGACATCGGCAAGTTCGGTGGCCTGGCCGAAACCATGGACGAAGCGATCCGCTATTCCATCGTCACCGAGCGTGACCACGACGCAAAGAGCCCCTGCGTTGTTGCCGGCCCGACCTGCGACAGTGCCGATGTGCTGTACGAAAAGAACCCCTACGAGCTGCCGGACACCCTGCAGCCGGGCGACTTCGTCTACATCGAGGGTACGGGTGCCTACACCTCTACCTATTCGGCAGTTGCGTTCAACGGTTTCGAGCCGCTGAAGACATTCGTGATCTGACGAACCTCATTCTCTGCCCGGTTGCGGGTGGGGCTTCATGGCCTGCGGGCGGTCAGCCGTCCGCAGCCGTTTCTCCTGACTGCAAGTGATTTTCCCGGCAACGGGTATGATCCGTTGGCCCGCCTCCGCTCCGGAGCGCGGGCCTTTTTTTTCGCAGCCCGCACGTCTTTTGCAAACCGGAATTGTCCCGATGCCATCACGCCCGGACTTGTGCTCGCCGTCGTCGCGGGTAATCTGACGCGCTGACGGGGACAATGCGGGAGGAGATCAGATGACGCTGGAACCGGTGATGACCCATGAGGAGGTCCAGGCCTACACGCTGGAAGTCTTTCCCGAATCGGCCATGTATGGCTGGAAGGTGGAAGAGGTTTCCGGCGGCCGCATCGCCATGTCGATGCAGACGAGCCAGGAGCACCTGCGGCCGGGCGGCACGGTATCCGGTCCCACCATGTTCGCGCTTGCCGACGTCACTGCCTATGTGCTGATCCTCGCCCATATCGGAAAGGTGGCGCTCGCCGTGACCACCAATCTCAATATCAATTTCCTCCGCAAGCCCGAACCCGGCGCACTTCGTTCGACCGGCAGGCTGGTCAAGCTGGGCAAGCGCCTTGCGGTTTGCGAGGTTCACATCTATTCCGGTTCGTCCGACGAGATGGTTGCCCAGGCAACCGCAACCTATTCAATTCCGCCGCGCTGACCGACATGCCGATGGGCAAGCGCGTGCGCGATACCGAGTTCCGGGAAATACGCCATGCATGATCTTCAAGTCGAAAAACTCACACGTGAGGCATTCGCGCCCTTTGGCGATGTCATCGAGACCGAGGAAGCGGACAATTTCGAGATCAACAACGGCACAACGATCCGGTTTCACGACCTGGCGAAAGTCGAGACGCTTGGGGAAAATGCGCGCACGATGATCAGCATCTTTCGCGGCAAGGCGTTCCATGCGCCGATATCCGTCGCGATGATGGAGCGCCACCCTCTTGGCAGCCAGGCCTTCTACCCGCTGCAGAAACGTCCTTTTCTGGTGGTCGTCGCTCCCGACGAGAACGGCGAACCCGGCAGGCCGCACGTGTTTCTCGCTGCACGCGGACAGGGGGTCAACTACCATGTCAATACATGGCACCACCCGCTGATTTCACTGGAGGCGGAAAGCGAATTCCTGGTTGTCGACCGCGGCGGCGACGGCAACAACCTGGAAGAAGCGTTCTACAAGGAGCCATTCACCATCCATGCGCTTGCCATGCTTTCGGGCAATGCTGCGGGTTCGGCTGCCGACAATACGGATTGAGCCGAATCGCCCGGCTTGTTAGCCTCCCGTAACGGGAGATGCGACATGGCAATTCAGGCAAACCTTCGGGAGAACCTACACGGGCGTATTGTGCGGAGAGCTGCTGCTGCCGCGATTCTGGCAATCTGCATTGCAACGCCGGCCTCCTTTTCCATGGCACAGGATGCCGGTGCGCTCGATGCACAGTTTCGCAACTGGCTTTCAAGGGATCTGTGGCCCGAGGCAGCCCGGCGCGGTATCTCGCAGGCGGATTTCAATTCGGCCTTTTCAGGCGTGTCGCTCAACCTGAAACTGCCCGATTTGGTGATACCGGGGCAGAAGAAAACGGTGCCGAGGAAACAGCACCAGGCGGAGTTTCGGGCGCCTTCCGCCTATTTCAGGGAAGCGGTCATCGGCGGTGTCGTAAGTGGTGGCAGGCCCCGCTTGCAGCGGCATGCAGCCACGCTCAAGGCTATCGAACGCGAGACCGGCGTGCCCGGGCGGATTGCCGTCGCGATCTGGGGCCGGGAGTCCGGCTTTGGCCGGGCAAAACTGCCCTACAATGCCTTCGAGGTACTGGGCACAAAGGCCTTCATGTCCACCCGCAAGGACTATTTCCGCGGGGAGTTGCTTGCAGCGCTCGAAATGGTCTCCAGGCGCCACGTCAATCCGCGCGCACTCATGGGGTCGTGGGCTGGTGCTCTTGGCCAGCCGCAGTTCATGCCGTCATCCTATCTGGCCCATGCCCGCGATGGCGATGGAGACCGGGTGGCCGACATCTGGCGGTCCGAGGCCGACACGCTTGCCTCGATTGCCGGCTATCTTGCGGACAAGGGTTGGGTGCGCGGCCGCGACTGGGGCTTCGAGGTTACCGTGCCGGAGACGGTTTCCTGCGCAATGGAGGGGCCTGATCGCGGCATGCCGATCTCCAGATGGGAAGCGCTTGGCGTCAGGCGCGTCAATGGCAAGCCGTTCCCGGCGCATGAACGGGCAGGCGAGGGATACCTGATGATGCCCGCCGGGCGTCACGGACCGGCCTTCATCGTGACGCCGAATTTCTACGTGCTCAAGGAATACAATACGTCCGATCTTTATGCACTCTTCGTGGGCCATGCCGGCGACCGGATGCAATACAATTCTCCGGCCTTCTCCGCATCCTGGAACGATACCGGAGAGATGTACCGCTCCGAGATTGCCGCAATGCAGCGGGGGCTGGAAAGGCTGGGCTACGATGTTGGCGGGGCCGACGGTCTTCCCGGCTTCAAGACGCGCCGTTCGATCGGTGACTGGCAGGCAAAGAGCGGATTACAGCCGACCTGCTTCCCCACAAGACAATTGGCAAAACGCTTCTGATCCGGACGCAGTTGCGGATTTCGGCCATCCCCCTTCAGGCCGCTGCAATGTCAGCGAAGCGGAAAAAAGCCGGGCTTGCCACTTGCCGCAGGCATGAAGCTGCGCCAATCTGTAGACAGGGAGGTTCGGCAGGTTTGCCGGTTGCATTGCGTTTTCCGCCACCGGCGGTGAACCTGGCCGCCCTTCAATTCGATTTATTGCATTATCATCGGGAGGAATTTGATGTCGAAGGTTTCGATGACGGTTAACGGGAAGACCGTTGAGCGTGAGGTTGAGGACCGGATGCTTCTAGTGGAGTTTCTGCGCGAGGAGCTGAACCTGACTGGCACGCATGTTGGCTGTGACACGTCGCAATGCGGGGCTTGCGTTGTGCATGTCGACGGCAAGGCGGTGAAGTCGTGCACGCAGCTTGCGGTTCAGGCGAGCGGTTGCGAGGTCGTGACGATCGAGGGTCTTGCGACGGGTGGCGACCTTCATCCGATGCAGGCTGCGTTCAAGGAGAACCACGGACTGCAATGCGGTTTCTGCACGCCGGGCATGATCATGACGGCGGTCGACCTGGTCAACCGTGTTGGCGCGGGCAATCTCGACGAGAAGACGATCCGGGAGAACCTTGAGGGCAATATCTGCCGCTGCACGGGCTACCACAACATCGTGCGCTCGATCGAGGCGGGCGCCAAGGCGATGGCCTGAATGGGGGCCTGAACGGGTCCTGTCATTGGGGCCTGAGTGGGTTTCGGTTGGCAAACGGTTGCATGCGAATAGCGAACAGAGGTTTTTTGGGAGCGGCGAGACGACAGGGACGATGACGGCAGGATTTCCTGTCTCGAAGTCCAGGTCTCGTTCTCCGGCAAAGGAGGAGACATCATGGGAGTAGAAGGCATTGGCGCAAGGGTTCTCAGGAAAGAGGACAAGCGCTTCATCACCGGCAAGGGCCGTTACACGGACGACTTCAAGATGGCAGGCATGCATTATGCCGCCTTCGTGCGCAGTCCGCATGCCCATGCGAAGATCCGGGGCATCGACAAGTCGGCTGCCGAGGCCATGCCGGGCGTCGTTGGCGTTCTCGACGGCAAGCAGCTGACGGGTGACGGCATCGGCAACCTGATCTGCGGCTGGATGATCCATTCCAAGGACGGTTCGCCGATGAACATGGGGGCCTGGTCGGCGATTGCGACCGAGCATGTGCGCTATGTTGGCGATGCTGCTGCCGTGGTGGTGGCGGACACGCTGGAGAATGCGCGTGCTGCCGCCGAGGCGGTGGTGATCGACTACGAGGAACTGCCGCATGTCATCCGTGCGGTCGATGCTTTGAAGGACGGCGCGCCCCAGCTTCACCCCGAGGCGAAGGGCAACCTGATCTATGACTGGGAGATCGGCGAGAAGGATGCCACCGAACAGGCGATTGCCGGTGCGGCCCATGTCACGGAGATGGAGATCGTCAACAACCGCCTGTCGCCCAACCCGATGGAGCCGCGCGCCGCGCTTGCCAATTACGACGAGGCCGACGACCACTTCACGCTCTACACCACCAGCCAGAACCCGCATGTGGCAAGGCTGGTATTGTCGGCCTTCTACCAGGTGGCGCCCGAGCACAAGCTCAGGGTGATCGCGCCCGATGTGGGCGGCGGCTTCGGCTCGAAGATCTACATCTACCCGGAAGAGATCGTCTGCCTGTGGGCCTCGAAGCGGCTTGGCGTTCCGGTCAAGTGGACTTCCGACCGTACCGAGGCCTTCCTGACCGATGCCCATGGCCGCGACCACGTGTCGAAGGCCCGCATCGGCTTCGACAAGGACGGCAAGATCGTCGGCTTCTCGATCGACACCATTGCCAACATCGGCGCCTACATGTCGCTGTTCTCGTCTTCGGTGCCGACCTATCTCTATGCGACGCTTCTTTCGGGCCAGTACAACATCGCCAACATCCACTGCAATGTGCGCACGGTCTACACCAACACGGCGCCGGTCGATGCCTATCGCGGGGCAGGGCGTCCCGAGGCTACCTATCTTGTCGAGCGCATCATGGAGACGGCGGCGCGCGAGATGGGCATGGACCCGGCCGAACTGCGGCGCAGGAACTTCGTCAGCGAGTTCCCGCACCAGACGCCGGTGATCATGTGCTATGACGCGGGCGACTACAACGCGACGCTGGATGCGGCGCTGAAGGCTGCCGACTACGCCAATATCGGCAAGCGCAAGGAAGAGGCGAAGGCACGCGGCAAGCTGCGCGGCATCGGGCTTTCCTGCTACATCGAAGCCTGTGGCATTGCGCCATCCGCAGCAGTCGGATCGCTGGGTGCTGGCGTTGGCCTTTGGGAATCGGGCGAAATCCGCGTCAACCCGGTTGGTACGGTGGAGATCCTCACCGGTTCGCATTCGCACGGCCAGGGTCACGAGACCACCTTTGCCCAGCTGGTCAACGAACGCTTCGGCCTGCCGGTCGACAATGTCCAGGTCATCCATGGCGACACCGACAAGGTGCAGTTCGGCATGGGTACCTACGG
This sequence comes from Nitratireductor sp., assembly GCA_020637805.1. Lineage (GTDB taxonomy): Bacteria > Pseudomonadota > Alphaproteobacteria > Rhizobiales > Rhizobiaceae > Salaquimonas. The sequence continues at coordinate 87,108 of JACKJU010000012.1, forward strand.
CTCGCGCTCTGGTGCCGTCGGCATGTCGGCGCTGGTGAAGGCACTCGACAAGGTAGAGGCGAAGGCCAAGAAGATTGCCGCCCACCTGATGGAGGCCGACGAGGGCGACATCGTCATCGAGGATGGCGAGGTCAAGGTTGCCGGTACCGACAGGAAGCTTGGCTGGCACGAGGTCTGCCTTGCCGCCTATACCGGGCACAACCTGCCGCAAGGCATGGAGCCCGGCCTCAAGGAGACGGCGTTCTACGATCCGACCAACTTCACCTTCCCGGCAGGCACCTATGTCTGCGAGGTGGAGGTCGATCCGGAGACCGGCAAGACCGAGGTCATCCAGTTCGTGGCGGCCGACGACTTCGGCGTCATCGTCAACCCGATGATCGTCGAGGGCCAGGTCCATGGCGGCATCACCCAGGGCATCGGCCAAGCGCTTCTGGAAAACGTGATCTACGACGACAACGGCCAGCTCTTGACGGCGTCCTACATGGACTACGCCATGCCGCGCGCCGACGACGTGCCAAGCTACAAGCTCTCCACCCACGAGACGGTTTGCCCCGGCAACCCGATGGGCATGAAGGGCTGCGGCGAGGCGGGTGCCATCGGTTCGCCGCCGGCGCTGATCAACGCCATCACCGATGCCATCGGCAACAACAACCTGACCATGCCGGCAACGCCTGCAAGGGTCTGGGCACTGATCAACGGCAAGTAAGGGGAGCACAAACCAATGTATGCAACCAACTATCACCGTGCTTCCTCGGTCGAGGAAGCGGTAAACCTTCTCAAGTCGGGCGATGACGCCAAGTTCGTCTCCGGCGGACAGACGCTGATCCCGACCATGAAACAGCGCCTTGCAGCGCCTTCCGACCTCGTCGACCTTCGCCATATCGATGCGATGAAGGGCATCTCGATCGATGGCGTACAGGTGACCATCGGTGCGGCCACCACCCATGCGGAAGTGGCCTCGTCGGCGGAACTGGCGGGTGTGTGCGCCGCGATCTGCAGCCTTGCCGCCCATATCGGCGATCCTGCCGTGCGCCACATGGGCACGATTGGCGGCTCTGTCGCCAACAACGACCCGGCGGCCGACTATCCGGCAGCGGTGCTGGGCCTCGATGCCCAGGTTCGCACGTCGAAGCGCACCATCGATGCCGCCGACTTCTTCAACGGCATGTTCGACACTGCCCTCGAGGAAGACGAGGTGATCACGGCGATCACCTTCCAGGCACCGGAAAAGGCGGCCTATGTGAAGTACCCGAACCCGGCCTCGCGCTATGCCATGTGCGGCGTGTTCGCGGCCAGGCTGAAGGACGGCTCGGTGCGTGTCGCGATTACCGGCGCCGGCAATGACGGCGTCTTCCGCCATACTGAGATGGAAGAGGCGCTTGCCGCCGACTGGTCACCCGCCGCCATCGCCAGCTGCTCCGTCGACGAGGGCGACATGCTCTCCGATATCCATGGCGACAGCGCATACCGCGCAAACCTCGTCAGGGTCATCGCAAAACGCGCCGTCGAAGCCGCAGCATAAACCAAACTACACAGAAGCAGCGAGAAGGCCGGGGGAACCCGGCCTTTTCTGTTTCTAGCCCCGTGCATCATGCCGGACCGGGGTTCAGTCTTGCTGGACTTCCTCAAGACCGTGGGCGGCGAACATCGCGCAAAGCGCCATCACGGCGAATAGGCCAAGAACCGCTTCGGCGCCTGCAATGCTGGCGATGGCACCGAATGCGCCAACCAGCAGCAGGAGCACGCCGATGACAGTGTTGGAAACTGCTGTGTAGGCAGCGCGGTCACTGTCTCCCGCCATGTCGACCAGATGGGTGGAGCGGCCGATGCGAACGCCCTGATAGGCAATCATCAGTCCGAAAACGAGAGCCGGCAGCACAAGGGGCAACCGGATCAGACCGAACCATGCGGCTGCTATCGTCAGCACCAGTGTGACCGAGGCTGCAAGGGCTGAATAGAACAGGACCTTGCGGCTCGACCGGTCTGAAAGCCGGCCCCAGACATAGCCGCTCAGGAGCGTTGCGGTCGCCGACGCGATCACCAATAGTCCGAGTTCACCATAGCCGGACCTGCCGTCGCCGCCACCCGCAGCCGTTGAAAGCATCACCATGTAGGGCGGCGCCAGCGCGGTGGAGATCAGAAGGCTGCGCGTCAGCACGAACCGCCCGAACTGGCGGTCCTTCCATAGCAGCGAAATGTTGCCTATTGCCGCAGAAAGCGTGTCGCCCGAATGTTCGGTCGCGCCTTTCTCCTCGGAGAGCCTGGTAAAGAGAGCCGCACCGGTGAGCCAAAGTGCGGCAGCGACGAAGAGGCCTCCGATCACGAGGGACTTGCGCTCGGCCAGCCCGCTGGTGAGCAACAGGCCGAATGCGATGACGATCCCCGCCGAGATCGAGGACGCGGTGCCGGTCGCCGTGCCCCGCGTCTTCTTGAGGAGGGTGCGGCCCAGAACATCCTTGTAGGACACCGAGCAGATGCTGCGTGAGAGCGCCAGAACCGCCAGCAACGCCAATATTGCATAACCCGCCACCGATCCGTCGAGGAACAGGGCGCATGCCCCAATCGAAGCCGCTGCGATGCCCTGAACGAATGATCCGGCAGCCCATGCCCATTTGCGCTGGTTCATTCTCGCGATCCAGGCGGCAGTGAAAAGCTGCGGCAGAAGCGCACCAGCCTCGCGGACCGGAACCAGCATGCCGGTCAGGAAGGACGGCGCGCCAAGCGACGTCAAGAGCCAGGATAGCACAAGCTTCGGGTCGATCAGCCCGTCAGCGCTTTTTGTAGCTGACAGCGAGGTGACATGGGTCAGGAAATTGCGTGCCTGTGCCTGTTCAACGGAACGATCCAGGCCGTTGCCGGCTTCGTCACCGGTTCTGGAGACCAGCATCCGGTAGATGTATTGTGCAATTTTCACGGGCCGGGCCGCCGATGTCTTGTGGCTGGTTTCAATATCCTACGGCACAATGCCTTCCGATAGTAGCCGGTTGGAATGAATGATCTTGTCCCGGTAGTTACGCGCAAAGGAGGCATCCAGTTCCCTGCCGATATCGGGATGCCTGCGAATGAGCTTGGCAAGTTCCTTTTCGCCGACACGCCACAGCGTCGCCCGAGTTGTGGTAACCGTCCTTGCAGTGGCCGGTGAACGGGTGAGTACCGTTATCTCGCCGATGAAATCGCCTGCACCGCATTGCGATACGCGAACCCCGCTTACCTCGATGTCGACGGTGCCTGCCGCGATATAGACGAGTGCCTCGGCCGGACGGCCTTCGTTCGTAAGCACCGTTCCTGCCGGCGCTTCGGTCCATTCGCCGGTGCTGAGGAGCTTTCGGCAATGTGCCCTGGACAGGCCGGGGAACTTGCGCTCCACGAATTGCTGTTCGCGCGGGTCGAATGTGCTCGTGAGATTCCGCCAGTGCATGAGGGCAAGTTGGACAATGTTGATTGCAACCAGCAGCCCCTCCCAGAAGACCCCGACCGGGTTTCGCAGCCAGAACATGTCAAAGGCAATCGACACGAGCGATGAGAGGATCACGAACAAGCGCAGAAGGCTCATCCGGTTCATGAGCATCGAGATTACGAGAAGGAGATAGGACAAGTGTCCAACAAGGCCGCCTGTCGAGAAGGCGGATTGCAACGTCAGATCCATGTGTATTCCGATAAAGGCGTGCCCCCGGTCAGAAGGCATGCCTGAGCGGAAACTGTCAAGTGCCAGAAGTCCGTTCGGGCTGGACCAGACTTACCTGTCGCTGACCCTGATGCGCGAATAGATGATGTCGATCACTTCGCCCGCGCCTGAAATGTCGGCCGCGCTGGTGACGTCGGTGTTGATCGCAAGCCAAGCTTCGCTGTTCGCCTTGAAGCCGTTTGCGGGCCTCAGGGCAAACACGATATCCTCGGGCTGCAGGCCAACCCGGAAGCGCTTGCGGCCGCAGGCATTGGCGCCATCGACACTGCATTCGATCGCAAAGGTTGCAGGCCCGCTTGAGCCGGACTTGGCGCGGATTTCCACCGTCACTTCCTTGCCCACGATCTGCTTGATGACGCCCGGGTTGAGTTTCAACAGGATCGGCTGCGCAATCTCGTCCTTGGCGCCGTTTTCGCGAAGCGACTGAATGCGCAGGATGTCCCTGTTCTGCTCGTTGACAAGTTCGGCAGAGCCGCGCCCGGCAGTCGTCAGTGCCGACAGGTCGGTCGGTTCCAGAAGCGTGATGTAGAAGGAACCGTCAGAGGTATCCTGCCTTGCATCAGCGGGGTTTGTTCCGTTCGCAGCGGAGGTGGCGTTGCGCGAACCCTCGTCCATGTTCGACAGAAGCGCGTAGAGAAGCCACAGGATGACAAGTATTACCGCAATTGCCAATGCAATGGGCCACAACCGCCGCAGGAGCGGATGCTTGCGCTTGTAGACCGGATAGGCGTCTGCCTGCGGCGCGGCGTATCCTTCGTGGCCTTGTGGATTTGTATATCCGGCATCGCCATAGGCACCTTCCGCGTAAGGCGCGCTTTCCTGGTAACGGACCTGTTCCTGTTCCACGTGATAGCCGGTGGCCTGTGGTTCCACGCGTGCGTTAGGCGCGGCAATGCCGGCATCCATCTGCGGCTCCACCCTTGCCTGCCTGGCATGGTTGGGGTCGGTCGTGGAAGCAGGGGGCTGCGGCTGCGAAGCCTGGCGCCGTTCGCCTGAAACCGGGGGCAAAGGCTGCTGTGCAGGCGCGTAGCCCTGTCCGGCATGCGATGACGGAGCCGGTTGCGGCGTATCGGGAATTTCGGGAAGCGGAATGTCGAACTCGCTCGACCCGTCCGGCGCAAACAGCGCCCCCCAGTCATCATCGAAAATATCTTCGTCTGCCGCCTGGGCCTGACCGGGTTGATTGGAAGCTTCCGGTACCTGCGTGTCTTCAATTGCGCCATGAACAATATCGCCGGTTTCTTCCGGCGCGGTCTGGGCAGGCCACTCCGGTTCCGGCGGTATGTAGGGCTGTGCCGGGTGTTCCGGCTGGGGCTCACGCTGCACCTCCTGCTGCGGTTCCGGCCGTGAAGGCGCTGCAGTCGCCGGACGGGGTTGGGGTGCCTGAAGGGTTTCGTTCGACAAGGGTGGTGAAGGCGCCTGCCATTGCTCGCGCTGCACATGATCCGGCTGTGCATCTTCTTCCTGCCCGTTTGCAGCAGGAGGCTCTTGGGCCAAATCTTCGGGATCGGGCGCGCCGGAATGGACTGGTTCCGGTGGGATTGCCGGCTGCGGCGGCATTGTGGGCTGAGGCGCAGGTTCGGCTTGCCATTCAGGTTCGGCCGGTTGTTCGTCAGCCACGGATTCATGAGCCTGGTACGCATGACCGGCACTTGCATCAACCGGCTCGGCGTATTCCGGTTTCGGCACAGGCGAAACTGTCTCTGCGGCTGGCTCCGGTTCTTCTGCCGGTGGTGGCGCGTAGGTTTGGGCTGCTTCCGCCGCACGTGCCTGGCTGACACGTTCCGTCTCCATCTGGAACGCCGTTTCGATCCGGCCGATGGAACTTTCGAGGCTCTGGCGATTTGTTTCGATGGCTTCTGCCGTCAGGCCCGCATTCTTGGCGAGCATACGCTCCAGCGCGTTTCTCGACGACTGGTAGACATGCTGGCGCACAGCCGGATCGGTCGCGTTCTGGCTTGCAAGCGCCTTGAGTATCAGCCCCTCGAAATCGGCCAAGTTTTCTGCCCCTTCCCCGTGTTCATTTCCTCTTTAGACCGTTTCGCCTTCGGCTGTAAACGGACGCACTGTGCAGGTGGCTGAATTCATTGCAGCAATTGCCTTGTTTTCCACCACGCTGGGCATATCGGTTGCCCCCCGTCCATCCGCTCTACTGCCACAGCCTGGCTGATACGCGATAGGCCCCGTTTGGAGCAGTGATGTATGACAATGTTGAATTTGACGTGGCTGTTCCTCCCTTCGTTCTCGATATTACCTGCAATCAGGCATTTTTGAAGACCGAACGCTTGCAAACCGTGCACTTCCCCCGTAATGAACATATTGACGTTTACGTAAGAATTGGAGAACCGCTATGCTGCCGCCGATACTCAGGGACAATCTCGCACTGCCGGTTGTGGGATCGCCGCTCTTCATTATCTCACATCCCGCCCTGGTGATCGCGCAGTGCAAGTCGGGGGTCGTCGGCGCATTCCCGACCCTGAACGCGCGTCCGGTCGAGCAGCTTGACGACTGGCTGGCCGAGATCACGAGCGAGCTGGACAACTATCGCCAGAAGAATCCGGAAAAGAAGGTAGCACCTTTTGCGGCAAACCTGATTGTCCACAGGTCGAACAATCGCCTGGAAGAGGACATCCGCCTGCTGGTCAAGCACAAGGTGCCGGTGGTGATCACCTCGCTTGGCGCTGTTCCCGAGGTAAACCAGGCCGTCCAGTCCTATGGCGGCATCACGCTGCACGACGTCACCAATCAGCGCCATGCCCATTCGGCAATCAACAAGGGTGCAACCGGCCTGATTTGCGTTGCGGCGGGAGCGGGTGGCCATGCCGGAACCCTGTCTCCGTTTGCCCTGATCCAGGAGACGCGTGAATGGTTTGATGGTCCATTGCTGCTGGCTGGCTCGATTGCCAATGGAGGAGCGGTGCTGGCCGCCCAGGCCATGGGCGCGGACCTGGCCTATATCGGCTCACCGTTCATCGCCACCAACGAGGCCCGCGCCGTCGACGATTACAAGCAGGCAATTGCACAGTTCGGTGCGGAAGACATTGTCTACACCAACCTGTTTACCGGCGTTCACGGCAACTACCTTCGCCAGTCCATCATCAATGCAGGCATGGATCCCGACAACCTGCCGGAAAGCGATCCGTCGAAGATGGATTTCGGTTCCGGAAGTTCTTCCAAGGCAAAAGCCTGGAAGGATATCTGGGGCTGCGGGCAGGGCATTGGCGCGGTGAAGAGCGTTGGTCCGGTAGCCGATCTGGTCGACCGCCTCAAGCGCGAATACGAAGAAGCAAGGGCCAGGCTCTGCGCCTGACGCCATTTCCGGTGCGCCAGTGACCAATCCACGAAAGTGATCAATCCACGAATTCGTCGGGTGTGCCCAC
>JACKJU010000013.1 GCA_020637805.1 Nitratireductor sp.
GCCGCATTGATGGTTCGCTTCCGGCAGGTTCATGACTGTTTCGTCCAAAAATCCAGATGTGATCGTTCTCGGTGCGGGCGGCGCCGGATTGATGTGTGCCGCTGTTGCCGGGCAGGGCGGCAAGCGTGTCACCTTGGTCGACCATGCCGCTGAACCTGGCCGCAAGATCCTGATTTCGGGCGGTGGGCGCTGCAATTTCACAAATCTCGATGTTGGTGCAGCCAACTATCTTTGCGCCAACCCGCATTTCGCCAAGTCGGCACTTGCGCGCTACCGGCCTTCCGACTTCATCGAAATGGTGAACCGGCACGGAATTGCATGGCACGAGAAGACGCTTGGACAGTTGTTCTGCGATGGGCCCGCAAAGCAGATCGTTGCGATGCTGCTGGAAGAATACGCAGCCTCTCAGCGGCAGGGCGGCGATGTCGATGTGCTGCTCGGATCCACGGTTTCCGCCATCGGCCATTCCGACGGGGAATTCCGGGTCCAGTTGCAGGACGGCCAGTCTCTTTGCGCGCCGTCGCTGGTCGTCGCAACAGGCGGTCCATCCATCCCGAAGCTAGGCGCAACAGGTTTTGCCTACGATATCGCGCGGCAATTCCGCCTCAAGGTAGTCGAGCCGCGTCCGGCGCTGGTACCCTTGAAGCTTGGGCCGGACGACGTGCTGTTTCGCGAGCTTTCCGGTGTGGCCGTGCCGGTGGAGGCGCGCTGTGGCAAGGTCCGCTTCCGCGAGGCGGCGCTCTTCACGCACAAGGGGCTCTCCGGACCTGCCATATTGCAGATATCGTCCTATTGGAAACCGGGAGGGGAAATCTCCATCGACCTCTTGCCTGATGCCGCGCCTGACTGGCTGGCACAGGCAAAGCGCGAGTGCGGCGGGCAGCATCTGCCACGCGTTCTGGCAGGTGCATTCCCGGCCAGGCTTGCAGAGGCGCTTGCAGAACGCCTCGTGGCGGCGGGAGGCGCGGACGGTGAACTTGCCAACATCTCCGACAGGAAACTGAACGAAATATCGCAACGTCTTTCGAACTGGGTTTTCCATCCAACGGGTACTGAAGGGTTCGCCAAGGCCGAGGTCACGCTGGGCGGTGTGAGCACGGCCGAACTTTCCTCGCAGACCATGGAGGCCAGGAATGTGCCCGGTCTCTACTTCATTGGCGAATGCGTGGACGTGACCGGATGGCTGGGCGGCTACAATTTCCAGTGGGCATGGGCGAGCGCCGTGGCAGCGGGCCGGGCGCTGGCTGAAAGACCTGCCAATGGGCTGGCGCGATAAACAAGCGGCAAAAATGCACCAAAAGGCGGCGCGGATTGATCTTGGTCAATTTGTTCTTTCGGTCATGCGGCATATTGTGACTTGGAATCGAGGGGCGGTTTGTGGTGTAACCCTACGCGGACTCACCACCACCAGAGAGGACAATTCCATGAAATTTACCACAGTAGCACTTGGCGCCGCGGTGCTTGCGGCCTCCAGCCTTGCTGCTTTCGCCGATGGCGACGCTGAAAAGGGCGAAAAAGTCTTCAAGAAATGCGTAGCCTGCCACACGGTTGAAGAGGGCGGCAAGAACAAGGTCGGACCTAACCTGCACGGTATCGTCGGACGCGCCACGGCTTCCGTCGCAGACTTCAAGTATTCTCCGGCGATGGCCGAGAAGGGCGCTGAAGGTCAGGTCTGGGACGAGGAAACGATCGCTGCATACCTGGCTGACCCCAAGGGCTTCATTCCGAAGAACAAGATGGCCTTTGCCGGCCTCAAGAAGGAAGACGACATCGCGAATGTCATCGCCTATCTGAAAGCAAACAGCCCGGAATAACCGGGACCCGAATTCAAGTGGCCGGTTCGTTGCCGGCCATTTGATGCCTTGAACAGGCTATATCATTGTGGGGCGGGCCGACCGCCCCTGCCTGCGGAAGATCCGCACAAGACATGGAGTGCTGCAATGGACTACGAACGCTTTTTCGAAGACGAACTCGAAAAGCTGCACGAGAACGGCAAGTATCGCGTGTTTGCGGATCTCGAACGCCATGCAGGCTCCTTTCCGAAGGCGACGCGCTACGTGGACGGCGAAACCCGCCAGGTAACGGTGTGGTGCTCCAACGACTATCTCGGCATGGGGCAGAAGACCGAAGTCATGCAGGCCATGAAGGATGCGATCGATGCCAATGGCACCGGAGCAGGTGGCACGCGCAACATTTCCGGCACCAACCACAACCACGTGCTGCTGGAACAGGAACTGGCAGATCTCCACGGCAAGGAAGCCGCTCTGATCTTCACTTCGGGCTATGTTTCAAACTGGGCCTCGCTTGGCACACTGGCTGCGAAGCTGCCCAACTGCATCGTCTTTTCCGACGCCAAGAACCATGCCTCGATGATCGAGGGTATCCGCCATTCGCGCGCCGAGAAACACATCTTCAAGCACAATGACTGGAAGGATCTCGACGAAAAACTGTCGAGGGTCGAGAAGGGCCGCCCGGTCATCGTCGCTTTCGAGAGCGTCTATTCGATGGATGGCGACATCGCGCCGATCAAGGAAATCTGCGAAGTCGCGAAGAAACACGGTGCGCTGACCTACCTGGACGAAGTCCATGCGGTTGGCATGTATGGCCCGCGCGGCGGCGGCATCGCCGAGGCACGCGGCCTGATGGATCAGCTTGACGTCATCGAGGGTACGCTGGGCAAGGCCTTCGGCGTGATGGGCGGTTACATCACCGCTTCGGAGCGGCTTGTCGATTTCGTTCGCTCATTCGCCTCCGGCTTCATCTTCACCACCGCGCTGCCACCGGCACTGGCTGCAGGTGCGCTCGCTTCCATACGCCACCTGAAACAGAGCGATGCGGAACGCCGCGGCCAGCAGGCAGCTGTTGCCAAGGTGCGCGCCGGACTCGACCGGATCGGCATTCCCTACATGATGAACGACAGCCATATCGTTCCGGTCATGGTGGGCGATGCCAAGAAGGCGAAATGGATTTCGGACATCCTGCTCGACCAGTACGGCATCTATGTCCAGCCGATCAACTATCCGACGGTTCCGGTCGGCACGGAACGCCTGCGCATCACGCCTGGCCCGCTGCACACCGACGAGGATATCGGCCACCTGGTGCGTTCGCTGAACGACCTTTGGTCACAATGCGCGCTGGCCCGCCAGGTCGCCTGACGGCACGCGATAAATTCCGAGGGTTTACGAAGCGGGTCCGTGTGGCCCGCTTTTTTGTTGGGGGATGAATGGCAGCAAGGAGCCCTTCCAAGACATTCATATCGCGAACATGTCCGTCATTTACGGCCCAAAGCCGACCTTCGATGGCACCAGAAGCTTTTCTCTAAAGCAGCCTTTCGCTGCAACGCGCAATGACTACCTATCGGACAGCTGGAATGCGGACATACCGGTCATTCAAATTCTCTGAGCCAGTTTCGCCATATGCTAACTAGCCCAAATTGCCCAACACCTGTCGTTAGAGAAAAGGTCGCCGATCAACTAGGTTTCAATTGCTGAAGAGATTGAATCTGCAGTGGCGCGGAGATCTCCCAGATATCGGTCTATTGCGTCTTTCCGGCTCAGTATGGATCGGATCCAGATGATGTTGACGCACCCAAGCAATGCCTTGCGTCCGGGAATGGGTATAGCAATGGCATCCAGGCCGTCATCATGCGTGTTCCTCAGATCGGATGCGCGACCGCCCCAACGCATGTCGCGGTGCCCGAACCCTTGCTTGCGAACTTGTTCCAACGTGTTTTCGAGTTCGTTGCCTGCAAAGAGAAATCCGTATTCAGGACGAGTCTTGAGAGCCGTGAGGATCTGATCCCGTTCGCGTTCGGGGCAGAATGCGAGGTAGGCTCGCCCAGGCGCGGAAAGCAGGAAATCGATTTCAAATCCGATCGAGAGCTTGTTGAACAGAAGCGTCGTATGTGGCCGACTCGTCTCCACAAGCACCATCTTCAATCCCGATCGAACAGACAGGTCCGAAGGCCAAATCACCTTTTCGCACAGTTTCGCAAGGTGCGGCGTAGCAGCCTGTACCAGAAGGTTGTGCTTGGCGTTGACCTGGCTTGCCGGCCCAATTCCAGGTCCGGCGACCCATTTGCGATCGGCGATGCGTTGGGATGCAAGGCGCTCGGATTGCAGGGTGACCAGAATGCGGCTCAGGGCCGTTTTGGAAATCCCAAGCTGCTTGTTCAAGTCGTCGAGCGATTTTGCGCCCTCGTCCTCCAGCAGGCGCAGCACTGACAGCCCCCGCTTCAAGGATTTGATTTCACTCACGGAATTGATCGACATGCCACAGGAAAGCATTTCGTATAGCGAAATTCAAGACGTTTTGCCATTTCACCGTTCGCCTCTGATGGTACCGTTTCGCCAGATATTTTCTGGGAGGAGAACATGTCCAAAGACCGTTTTGTCGGGGTGCTCGGCACCTGTGATACCAAGTTCGATGAGCTTGCCTATGTTCGCGACTACATCCGCAAATCGGGTGTCGATGCGCGCCTGGTGGATGTATCCCCTCGCGGCTCGCAGCATGGTGACATTTCAGCCAATGAAGTGAAGGCCGCACTCGAAGGCGCTACCCAGCGCATCTCGGGTGCAGCCACCCGCGGCGATGCGGTTTCCGCCATGTCGGAAGCGCTGGTTGCCTGGACACGCAAAAATTCAGAAAGCATTTCCGGCATGATCGGCCTGGGCGGCTCAGGCAACACCGCACTGATCACACCGGCCATGCGGGCGCTGCCGATCGGCGTGCCGAAAGTCATGGTTTCGACAGTCGCTTCGGGCAATGTGGCTCCCTATGTCGGACCCAATGACATCGCCATGATGTATTCCGTAGTCGATATCGCGGGATTGAACTCGATTTCGCGGCGCGTTCTCGCCAATGCGGCAGGCATGATCGCCGGCGCGGCCAAAACGGAAATCGAGCCCGCTGCATCCGACAAGCCTGCCCTAGGCCTGACCATGTTCGGGGTGACGACGCCCTGTGTAGAACAGGTCGTCAAGCAACTCGAAGACAAGTATGAATGCTTTGTTTTCCATGCCACCGGCACAGGTGGCCAGACCATGGAAAAGCTGGCCGACAGCGGCACGCTCGCCGGCATTCTGGACATTACCACGACGGAAGTTGCCGACCTTCTGATGGGCGGCGTGATGAGCGCCGGAGAAGACAGGATGGGCGCCGCAATCCGTTCCCGCATCCCCTATGTCGGCTCCTGTGGTGCACTCGACATGGTGAACTTCGGTGGAAAAGCCACTGTTCCTGACAAGTTCAAGGACCGCCAGTTGCTCGTTCACAATGAGCAGGTGACGCTGATGCGCACTACGCCAGAAGAAAATACCCGCATGGGTGAATGGATTGCGGACAGGCTCAATCGGATGGAAGGTCCGGTCCGGTTCCTGATCCCGGAAAAGGGTGTCTCCATCATCGATGTCGAAGGTGCGCCTTTCTTCGATGCCAAGGCGGACAAAGCCCTGTTCGATGCATTGGAGAAGAATGTCAAACAGACTGCCAACCGCAGGCTGATCCGTGTTCCCCATGCGATCAATGATCCGGAGTTTTCCGATGCCATCGTCGCCAATTTCAGGGAAATAATGGAGGCCTGAGACAATGAAGAGATTTACCCGAACTGAATTGATGACGAAATTTCGCAAGATGGTCGATGCAAGGCAACCGATCATCGGCGGCGGAGCAGGGACAGGGCTCTCGGCGAAATGCGAGGAAAAGGGCGGGATCGATCTTATCGTCATCTACAACTCCGGCCGCTACCGCATGGCCGGGCGCGGCTCACTGTCGGGATTGCTCGCATACGGAAATGCAAACGACATCGTCGTTGAAATGGCCCGCGAAGTCTTGCCGGTGGTCGAGAAGACCCCCGTACTGGCCGGGGTGAACGGCACCGACCCGTTCTGCATTTTCGATCACTATCTCGACGAACTGAAAGATCTCGGATTTGCCGGCATCCAGAATTTTCCGACGGTCGGCCTGATCGACGGTGTGTTTCGCCAGAATCTCGAAGAGACCGGCATGTCCTACAATCAGGAAATCGATCTCATCCGACTGGCGCATGAAAAGGACATGCTCACGACGCCCTACATTTTCTCGACCGAGGACGCCATCGCCATGACAAAGGCAGGTGCGGATATCGTCGTTGTCCATCTGGGGCTGACGACGGGAGGTTCGATCGGCGCAGATACTGCGCTGAAACTGAAGGATTGCCCGGCGATCGTCGACGAATGGGCGGCGGCGGCAAAGTCGGTGCGTGAAGACGTGATCGTTCTCGTCCATGGCGGCCCCGTCTCCATGCCCGCCGATGCAAACTTCATTCTGCAGAACACAAAGCACTGCCACGGTTTCTACGGCGCAAGCTCGATGGAGCGTTTGCCGACGGAAATCGCGCTGACTGAACAGACCCGGGAGTTCAAGAAAATTTCCTGGTAATCCCAAACTTCAATCCACAAGGGAGGAAAAGATGAAGTTAAGAACTCTGATTGCAGGTGTCGCGCTTGCGGCGTCCTTGATGTCGCAGGCAGCAAGAGCCGAGTATCCTGAAAAACCGATTGAAATGATCCTGCCCTGGCCAGCTCTGGCGACCAGCACGGACATCATCGCCCGCAAGGTTGCCGAGCAGATGGACCCGATCCTCGGCCAGACCATCAAGGTCGTCAACAAGCCAGGCGGGGCAGCCGTGGTTGGAACCGCTGAAATGGCTAATGCGCGTCCTGATGGCTATACCATCGGCGGCCTCACCATCGGTCCGGCTGTCAGCCAGGTTGCGGCAGGAACGACGCCATACTCCATCGATGACCTGGAACCGATCGGCATGTTCGCAACGCTTCCATTCCTCATCGCTGCTCGCGGAGATGCGCCATTCAACGACATCAAGTCTCTGGCAGAATGGTCCAAGTCTACCGGAAAGCAACCCATTCTTGCGCATTGGGGCAAAGCAACCGTGCCGACGCTCTCTACCTACCGGATTGCAGAAAAAGCCGGTTTCACTTTCAACGAAGTGTCCTACACGAAAGTTGACGCCAGCCAGCTTCTCAATGGTGAAGCGGACCTGGCAATTGTCCCGGTCACTTCGGTGATTGGCGGCATCAAGGACGGATCGCTCAAAGGCATCGTTGCACTGACTTCCGGAAGGATGTCCGCATTGCCGGACCTGCAGACCGTCCGCGAGCAGGGCATGGATTTCGACGTTGCCATTTGGACCGGCCTGTTCGCCCCGAAAGGCACGCCAAGAGAGGTGATCGACAAGCTCTATGCAGCCATGTCCAAGGCGGTCGAATCGAAAGAAGTGCAGGATTTCTCTGCTGAGTCTGGCATCCTTGTCTATTCTCTCGGCCCGGATGAAACCAAGGCGCAGATGACTTCCGAATTTGAAGCATTCCGCACGGTGATGGGCCCGCTTGGTCTTATCAAGCAATAGCCGAAAAAACGAGGAAGACGACATGCGTATCCTGTCTGCGGTGTTCAGTATTGCAATAGCGCTGACCGCTGCCGCCTTCCTCTTTTACATTCATGTGCTCATTCCCTATTCGGGCGATGATGCCTATTTCCGCCAGCCCAACTTTTTCCCAATCGTGACTCTTGTCCTGGTCCTGGTTCTGGGGCTTGGGCTCTCAATCAAATATGCATGGGGGGGTCGGTTGCCGCTGGACGAGGAACTGAGCGGATCGAAGCTGCATTTCAATATTCTGGGGCCGCTCGCTGCGACCTTCATCGGCTACATTCTTCTCGTGCCCTGGACCGGCTATCTCCTGACAACGTTGTTGTTTGGTTGCGTCGCATTGCTGGTTGGCCGTCACCTCAACATGCGCTCGGCGATATCGATGCTGCTGCTTGGTCTGACACTTTACCTGGTTTTCGTGGCCTACCTCGATGTCTGGTTTCCGGAAGCTCCGTTCGCCCTGGAAAGGTTGGTCAAATGAGTGTCCTGGAGAGCATCCTCATAGGCTTCCAGCAGATCAGTGATCCATCCGTGCTGTTAGTGCTTGCACTGGGATCATTGGCTGGCATCATCGTCGGCGCTTTGCCTGGCGTCGGTCCCGCGGTTGCCATATCCGTCGTTTTGCCCGTTACCTTCTCACTGTCGCCACTGGCCGGTCTGTCGCTGCTGCTGGGCATCTACTGCGGCTCCTGGTATGGTGGCGCCATTCCCGCCATCCTGATCAACACGCCGGGCACGCCATCGGCGGCAATCACGACTTTCGATGGTGCTCCGATGGCTCGAAAAGGGCAGGCGCAGCGCGCGCTTGCCATCGCATTCACTTCGTCCTTCGTAGGCGGAATGATCAGTGCTGTCGTACTGGTTTTCATGGCTCCCTTGCTGGCAAAGCTCGCGACGAATTTTGGCGCTCCCGAATTTCTGATGGCACTGACGCTGTCGCTTGTTCTCGTTTGCCTGGCCTTGCGGGATCGCATGCTGGAAGGCGTGTTCATGGTGGCCCTCGGTCTTTTCATCTCCACCATGGGGATAGAACTCAACACGCTAACCGAACGCTTCACTTTCGGGGTGACCGCACTCTACAACGGCCTGCCGCTTGTGCCGATTGTGGTCGGGCTGTTCGGTATTGCGCAGGGCTTTGTTCTCATTGACCGCCATTTCGCCGATGCCGAACAAACCCGTATCGAAGCCGGACGGATCCGATTTGCCCAGTATCTCGAAGCATTTCGCTACTGGGTTACCATGCTCAAAAGTACGACCATCGGCGTCATCATAGGTGCCTTGCCGGGCATTGGCGTCGAAACTTCAGGCCTCTTCTCCTATATCGAGGCAAGGCGTTCATCAAAGAACTCGGCGGAATTCGGCAAGGGTGCGCCGGAGGGAATCGTCGCTTCGGAATCTGCCAACAATGCAGTAACCGGAGCGGCGCTGGTTCCGGTATTGGCCCTGGGTATTCCAGGCGATGCAATCACCGCGTTGATGCTGGGTGTCTTCCTGATCCACAACATCTTTCCCGGGCCGCAACTGATGACCGAGCAGCCCGAACTGGTCAGCGGCATCTATGTGTCGATGTTCGTACTGAACGTCATCATCTTTGCACTACTGTTCCTTTTCACCCGCCAGATCGCCCGGCTTGCAGAGATCCATGCAGTCGTGCTTGGCAGTGCCATTCTCATGCTCAGCTTCATCGGAGCCTATTCGGTCAGCAACTCCATGACCGATGTGTGGATTGCACTCTGTGCAGGTGTCTTCGGCTATTTCGCCAGGCGGCTGGGCTTTCCGATCATTGGATTGATGCTCGGGATCATCCTTGGCTCCATGATCGAGGAAAGGCTGCGCCAGACCCTCAGCATCGGACGCGGGAGTATCGGCATCCTTGTTGAACGACCGATCAGCCTGGCGATCCTTGTCGCAATCATCCTGATCGTTGGTTTTTCAACGATGTCTGCTTTCAAGAGGCGCAAGCAGAATGACTGAAAGGCCGTCGATCATTCTGTTCATAACCGATCAGCAGCAGGCGGGCATGCTTGGCTGCGCCGGTGACCCGCTGGTACGTACGCCGAATATCGATCAGATCGCGCGGCAGGGCATCCGGTTCGACAATTTCCACGTCGCCATGCCAAGCTGCATGCCCAACCGCGCCAGCATCATGACCGGCAGGTACCCCTCTGTGAACGGTGTGCGTTTCAACGGGATTCCACTGCCGCAAGGAAGCGTGACCTTTCCTGAGCTTTTTCGCCAGGGTGGCTACCGCACGGCCTTGATGGGAAAGGGACACCTCCAGCCGATCCTGGATCCGTACAATGAGCTCGGTAAATGCGAAGAGAGGTGGTGGCGTAGCGAATTGACCGATCGCGGCGCGGAACTGTCTCCGCCCTACTATGGTTATGATGAAGTCTCGATCGTGACCGGGCATGGAGATCATTGCGGCGGTCACTATGAGAAATGGCTTGAGGCACAACTTCCCGGATACAAGCAGTATCTTGGTGCGGAAAATCAGCTGCCTCACAACTATTCCTGCCCTCAGGCAGTACGAACCCGGCTACCGGAAGAACTTTACTCCACCTCATACATTGCTGATCGCGCCATTGATTTTCTCGAACGGCATGCTGCGTCTGCCAACAATGAACCTTTCTTGCTGGTGGTGTCATTTCCCGACCCGCACCATCCCTTCAATCCACCGGGCCGTTACTGGGACATGTACGATCCGGATGATGTAACACTTCCGGAAAATTTCGACGCTCCTGATGATGATGTGCCACATCTGGCCGCCGCGCGCCGCGCCCGAAGAGCCCATCGCGACAACCGCGGGGGGTACGGCGCTGTTGCGCTGGATGAGCGCGAAGCCCGGGAAGCAAGCGCATTGACTTACGGCATGATCACAATGATCGACGATGCCATTGGCCAGGTGAGAACGCGCCTGTCAGAACTTGGATACGAAGATCGCGCGATTCAAATATTTACCTCGGACCATGGCGATCTTCTCGGCGATCACGGGTTGATGTTGAAAGGTCCTCTGCATTACGGGAGCCTTGTACGCGTCCCATTCATCCTGTCCGACCCCGCGCGGTCCGACCATGGCACCCTCAATGACGCATTGTTCAGCAGCCTCGATATCGGAACTTCCCTACTTTCAAGAGTGGGGTTGGCAGATTTGCCGGGAAGCCAGGGGATTTCAATTTTCGACGTTTTGGACAATAGGCGCGAACGTCGTGAAAACCTGATGATCGAGGATGAATACCAGTCACCTGTTCTGGAATTCGATACGCCCCCTGTTGTCCGAACCCTGCGCACCCAGAAATGGAGAATGACCCTGTTCGACAACTGTGACTGGGGCGAACTCTATGATCTTGAAAGAGATCCGCACGAGTGCAGGAACCTTTGGGACGAACCCGCCATTGTTGCCACCAAGGTCCAACTCCTTGCAGAGCTTTCACGGTCCATGATGCAATCTGTGGATCGCAAGCTACCGCCGGTCAGCCTTGCATGACGACATGCTTTTGCCGGAAATAGACAGCCAGCGGCTGATACAATAACGTCCATCCCCACAGTGCGATCGGCAACAAGCCGCCGATATCGCTTGTGAAAGGCGCATCGGAGGCATCCTCGAGTGCCAAGGGGCTCTTGCAACCGAGGGCTGAGTGGCGCGACGCAGAGCGGATGCCATCTTTGCTGAGGTTTCGCTCGCCGTTCGCACTGGTTGCGAATGACCGCTTCCCGCCCAATCGAGTCTATCAAGCCAATCGCGAGCTTTGCCGCTTCGTCCGCTTCCCCCTCAAGCAAAATCCACGAACTTGTTGAACGGCATTTCGCGCAGGCGTTTGCCGGTGGCGGCGAAGATGGCGTTGGCAAGGGCAGGGGCGGCAGGCGGAACCGGCGGTTCGCCGATGCCGCGCACTCGGTCCGAGTTCTCCAGACCCTTGACGGTGATTTCCGGGCACTGGCTGATGCGCATGGCCTGGTAGCTGTCGAAGTTCGACTGCTCATACACGCCGTCTGCAATCGTCAGTTCGCAGTTCATCGCGTGGCCGAGGCCCCAGATGACGCCGCCCTGAACGAGATTTTCGAAATTGACCGGATCGACAACGGGTCCGGTTTCCGCAGCAACCCAGACCTTTTCAATGCGGATACCGTCCGGCGTATCGGCAACCTGAACGACTTCGGCTACGGGCGTTCCAAAGGACAGCGAGAAGGCCACGCCGCGCCCGGTGCCTGCGGGCAGCTTCCCGCCCCAGCCGGACATTTCGGCGACAGCTTCCAGCACCTTGCGGGATTCGTCGTGCCAGATGAGCCGCAGGCGTTCCTCCATCGGGTCGGCCCCTGCGGCATGGATCAGTTCGTCCAGAAAGCCCTCGTGGAAGAAGGCGTTGGTCGAGGCACCCACCGAGCGCCATGAGGACACGGGTGCCAGCTGCGGCGCGCGGTAGGCGCTCATGCGGTAGTTGGGGATCGCGTAGGGCTGGTCCCATGCGCCTGCCGGAATGATGCGGTCGGGGCCGGGGAGGTTCAGTCCCTGGCGGCCCATCTGCGAGGCGATGACCGAGGGCATGGCAATCGACAGGTCGAAGGCCTCGACCTTGCCGCCCGAGGCCTTGCCCTTCATGCGGGCCATGGCGATCTGGCGGGCAAACTCCTGGGCAAAGTCTTCTTCGCGCGAATAGGTTGTCTTGACCGGTGTGCCCTTGAAATGCATTGCGGTTTCGGCGGCCTGAACGACTTGATCGGTTTCGAGGCGGTGGCCGAAACTGCCGCCCGCCATCTGCACGTGAACGTGAATCTTCTCAACGGGATAGCCCGTAACCTTCGCAACCTGATTCTCCACGAAACGCGGAACCTGCGTTCCGGCCCAGACGTCGATCCGCTCGGCGGTGACGAGCACCGTGGCATTGAGCGGTTCGAGCGGCGCATGGGCAAGATAGGGTGCGCGGTATTCTGCCGTCAGCGGGTTGTCCTGCGTGGCGGCCTCGACGTCGCCCTTGTCGAGATCGCGGCTGTCGAGGTGGTCGTCGTTGAAGCTGTCCGAAAGGGCCTGCCAGTGGCCTTCCTGCGATTGCGGATAGGCGGGCTTCTCCCATTCGAAGGTAACCGCCTCGGCGCCCTTGAAGGCGGCCCAGGTATTGGAGGCGACGACGCCGACACCATCGGTGATCGGGACGACTTTCTGGACGCCTCGTATCTTTTCGGCTTCGCTGGCATCGTATGACTTCAAGCCTTCGCCCAGGTTCGGGTTGCGCTTCACCGTTGCATGCAGCATGCCGTCCAGGCGCATATCGATGCCATAGGACTGGGTGCCGGTCGACTTGGCGACAATATCGATGCGCTGCATTGGCTTGCCGAGATAGCGCCATTTCGACGGGTCGCGCAGTGTGACCTCCGCGACAAGCTTCGTCTTTGCGGCGAGTGGCGCGAGTTCCTCGTAGGACAACGTACTGCCATCGGGCAGGATCACCTTGCCGTCCGCGGTCTTCAGGTCTGCTGCCGCTGTGCCGGTCTTTTGCGCCGCGGCCTGTTTCAATGTCTCGCGGGCGACCGCGCCGGCATAACGCAGTTTCTCGAACTGGTCGGCAACGGTGGTGGAGCCGCCGGTAATCTGCATGCCCATCGCCTTCATGGCTCCGTCCATGATGCTGCGCAGGGCATTTGCTGCCGTACCCCGGTCGGTGGAGGGGAAGGGGACGGATTCCGATGACAGGGCGGTGTTGTAGTAGATCGGGGCGGGTTTGCCGGGGTCGACGGTGACCTTGGCCAGATCCACGTCGAGTTCTTCTGCAATCAGTGCCGCCTGCACGGAATAGGCACCCTGGCCCATGTCCATGCGCGGGGTGATGAGCGTGATGCCTTCGGCCGTGATCAGCACGTAGGGAGTAAGTGCCGCGTCGCCCTCGGGCAGGTCCTCCAGCATCGGGTTTTCGCCGTAGAAATTGTACCAGCGCCAGCCAAAGGCCACGCCGCCGGCAATGGCGGCAGAGCCGATCAGGAAGCTGCGCCGGGTAATGGTTCCAAGCTTGCTCATGTCACGCCTCCGCCAGTTTCTTCGCCGCGTCCTTCACGGCCTTGCGGATACGCGGATAGGTGCCGCAGCGGCACAGGTTTCCATACATCGCGTCGTTGATGTCCTCGTCGCTCGGGTCCGGGTTTTCCGAGAGCAGGGAGGCCGCCTGCATGATCTGGCCGGACTGGCAGTAGCCGCATTGCGCCACCTGGTTTTCGATCCATGCCTCTTGCACCGCATGCAGGGCGGCAGGGTTGCCGAGGCCCTCGATGGTGGTGATCTTGCCTTCGACATCGCCAACGGCAAGCTGGCAGGAGCGCATGGCGTAGCCATCCACATGCACAGTACAGGCCCCGCATTGGGCGATGCCGCAGCCATACTTGGTTCCCGTGAGGCCGATCACGTCGCGCAGAACCCACAGAAGCGGCGTTTCGGGATCGACATCCACGTCGTGAACCGTTCCGTTGATGTGCAGTTGCATGATACCTCCGAGGGGATGCATATCCGGTTTGACGAACTGACAATATTCGTTATTTTGTCAGAATGTCAACTTGATGTAGATGGCGGATATGGAATTGCAATTGCAGACACTGGCCCTGCATACGCTGGCACTGGACGAGAAGAGCGGCACCATCGCTGAGGCCGCTGCCGGACTGTTCATGCAATACGGCTTCAGCCGGGTAACGATGGATGACATCGCCAGGGCTTCGGGCATGTCGAGGCCGGCGCTATACCAGTATTTCCGCAACAAGCGCGACATCTACCGGGCCATCGTTTCGTGGAAGCTGGGCGATGCGCTGGAGAAGATACGCCATGCCCTTGGAGGGCAGGGCGCACCCGGCGAGCGCATCCATGCGGCGATCAAGTCCGGCATTTTCGACATGATGGCCGAGATCGAAAATTCGCCGCATGGTTCGGAACTTCTCAGCATGAAGGCACAGATGTCGGAAGATCTTCTGGAGGCGTTCAGGGAAGGCAAGATCGGCCTTCTGGCGCCGGTATTCGGGGAGGCGGCCCGAAAGGCAGGCTTCGAGCCGGAAATGCTCGCAGCTCAGCTCGCCGACTGGATCGAGGGCATGAAGCAGCGTCCGCTCGATCCGGCAAAACGCGACGAAGCGCTTGGAACCTTCATCGGCGTGCAAATGCGGGCGATCGGATTGCAGTGAACCGCTTTGGCGCGAGGCGGGATTACCTGAACTGGCCGTGATACTCGTCGTTCGGGCGCATGTCGCTTGCTGCCGAAATGCGGTTTGTCATGTTGAAGAAACCGGTAACGGCTGCAATGTCCCAGATATCGCGGTCGGTCCAGCCGGCCTGGCGCAGTGCCTCGCGATGCGCCTCGTCTACTTCTTCGGGGTGCTTCGTCAGTTCCCAGGCGAAATCGAGCATGGCGCGCTGTTTCGGCGTCAGGTCAGCGGTCCGGTAGTTCATCACCATCTGTTCGCCCAGGATCGGGTTGCCGGACAGTTCGCGCACTGCTGCTCCGTGCGCT
This sequence comes from Nitratireductor sp., assembly GCA_020637805.1. Lineage (GTDB taxonomy): Bacteria > Pseudomonadota > Alphaproteobacteria > Rhizobiales > Rhizobiaceae > Salaquimonas. The sequence goes on from JACKJU010000013.1 coordinate 14,908, forward strand.
GTCAGGCAATAGAAACAGTGATTTGCGGAGGAAACCGCAACCGCGATCATTTCGCGTTCGAGCTTTGAAAGTGCGGACTCGCCCAGCATCAGGTCGTTGTACATGCGGGTGAAGGCATCGAACTTGACCGAATGCCAAGCATAGGCCTTCAGCACATTTGGGACGAAGCCGATCTTCTCCTCGGCGATGCCCAGGTATTTTTGCTGACGCTCATCAAGCGGCACCTCGGCTTCGGGCAGATCGAGCGCGACAACGCGCGTTTCAGTCTTTGACATTGCATTTCCTCCTGTTGCGAAAACGGTAGCACCCTGACACCGGGTAAGTGAACGGGGTTGTTTGTCGCGATGACAGGAAACGGGCTGACCAGCCGGACCTGCAATGTTAATCCTGAGCTTCGGTTTCCAGGAGGGTTGGACAATGATCGAGAAAGTTCCTGCAAGAAAAGTCACCGGAAAAGTCAGCCGCGTGCTCAAGGCCGAGGGCAAGGACTTTGCCTCAGCCCCCACGGATCAGCTTGAACTCACCTATGAAGGTGTTCCGGGCGATTTTCACTCTGGTCTGACCAGGCTCTCGGGCGGGCGTGAGCCGTGGTACACGCGCGGAACGGAAATGCGCAACGAGCGCCAGATATCGATCCTGAGCGAGGAGGAACTGGCCGAAATCGCGCCTGCAATGGGAATAGATGTACTGGAACCCGGCTGGATTGGCGCCAATCTTGTGCTCGAAAGCATTCCGAACATGAGTTACCTGCCGCCGCGCACGCTGCTGTTCTTCGAAGGCGGGGTGACGCTTCGCATAGACGGCTACAATGCTCCGTGCAGGCTGGCGGGCAGCCGGGTCGCCGAGGCGACCGGCGCGGAGCCGGGGCCGGACGGCGACTACACCCGCTCGGACATGGCGCTGGCCTTCAAGGATGCTGCGAAAATGAAACGCGGTCTCGTTGCCTGGGTCGAGCGCGAGGGCACGATCAGGCCCGGAGAAGGCGTAACTGCACGCATCTGGGAGCAGTGGATCTACGCTTGATCCGGCGGCTTCTATTTGTAGATCCGCATCTGCTTTTCGCCACGCTTTGCCTTGGCCGCTTCAACCTGCTGGTCGGTGATGCCGAGGTCGCGCATTGACAGGTTCTTGAGGGTTGGATGCGCCGACAGCTTTTCGAGCGCTGCTGCCGTTGCGCGGGTTTTTGAAAGGTCGAGCGATTCAAGACTTGGCAATTCGAGGCCGGAAGCGGAAGCGTCACTGACATTGGTGTTTGAGACGTTGAGATATTTCATCTGCTGCATCGGGGAGATCGCTTTCAATCCCTCGTCGCCCAGTTCCGTCTTCTGCATGTCGAGGTTGGAAAGGTTTGCAAGGCCAGCCAGTTGACCGGCAATGGCATCTCCGGCGCGGCTTCGCGAGATGTTGAGCGACTGCAGCGCGGTGAGCTTTCCGAACCCTTCGGCTTCACCGTCATGGACCGGGGTGCCGGACAGGGTCAGCGATTTCAGCTTTTTCAGTTTGCCGAGCGCGCCAATTCCCTTGCCCGTCACACCGGTTTCGTCAAGCCAGAGGCTTTCGAGAGAAGGAATGGTGGCAAAATGGGCGAAGGCGGCATCACTCAGGCCGTCGGACTTGTTGAGCATCAGCATCCGCAGGGCCGGGTGTCCGGCGAAAGCGGACATTGCGCTGTCATCGACCCATGTTTCGTTGAGATTGAGCTTGCGCAGGTTCTTGAGTCCGGCGAGTTTCGCGATGCCCTCGGGAGTTATGCCACGTGCCCGGCCAAGATTGAGTTCTTCCAGGGTCTGGATTTTTGCCAGTTCCGCCAGGCCCGCATCGCCAACAACCGTATCGTAGAGTTCGATGAACCTGAGGGATTTCGAACCGGCCAGGGCGGCCAGCCCTGAGGGCGTGACGCCATATGCATTGCTGACGTGCAGGTCCTGCAGCTTCTCCATTCCTGCCAGGGCGGCAAATGCCTTCTCGTCAAGCCGCATTCCGTTCATCGTCAGGCTGCGCATGGCCGGCATGGTTGCGATGATATCCAAAGCCCTCGGGGTAAGCAGGGAAGGATCGCCCAGGCTGAGGTTGGACAGGAGCGGATGTTCTGCCAGCAGTGCGAGGTCTTCATCCGTGGCGGAATAGTTGTGCGGGAAGCTGAAGGATTTCATGCCTTCGATTGCTTCTGCCGTTGGCTCCTTGCCGATGATCTTGATGCCGGCGTCCGCGAAGCGGCTGGCAGCGGTTGCAGCATCCAGCGCCATGGCCTCTCCGGAAAGAAGCAGTGCAGCGAGCGAGGCAAGGGTGGCGTTTCGGCAAAGGGATTTGAAACCGGTCATGACTTTTCCTTCAATTTGCAAACGGGATCATGGGTTCAAGCCGGGCGCTCTATGCCGAAATTCGGTTTTGCCCGTGATGCGGCTCGGCGTTTTCCAACGCCCAGCAAGACAACGGCCAGGACAGCTCCTGCAGCGATGATGGTCAATGCAAGCAGCGGACGGAACCAGAGCCAGGCGACACCGATGACGAGACCACCCAGGATTGCCGTGAGTGCCAGAGCGACCAGTCCGGTGGCATAGCGCAACAGGTTGCCCACTGCCGGAACCACGTCGCCGACCACACCGATGATCGCAAAGACCATCCGAAAGCCGATATACATGGCAAGGAGGCCAGCTGCGCGCAGTGCCCACTTGATCGTGGCGTTGGTGGACTGGGCTGCCTCGAACATCTCGGCGGCGGTAATGTTGCCGGCACGGGTCATGGAAATGTTGACGCCGTTGCTGGCCTTGAACGGTTCGAGCGCGTTGCCGGAAAGCTTGCCTACCGCGCTTATCTGGCTGGCGGTATTTGCCGAAAATGAAATGCGGAGATCGCCGGTCATGGGAGAGGCGGGGTTGGCGCCGATATAGACCTCACCTGTGGTGGCCGTTGCAGGACCGGAAATTCCAAGGGCGCCAAGGACAGCCTTTCGGCCGGATTCTCCGAGTGGAATCTGCTGCCTTTCGCCCAGCCCTGCAATGCGTGCACCCGGCAGTGCAATGGCTCCTACATGTCCCTGGCTGGCACTGAAGGAGGCAGACTTGACCGGCATCGGCGGATTGGTGTGGCCTGAAGGGTCCTCAAACCGGCTGGAATCAATCGGCTGGGAGGACCAATCGCGCTTGTAGGTGAAAGTCGTGATCTTCTCTTCGCCGCCGCCGAGCTTCTTGCGCGTTTCGGTGCGCTTCTCCTCTCGCCACTGGTACATCTCCACGGTGCGGACGAGACGGTTCGCATTGCCGGGCACGCTGATGGCCGTGAAGAGATCGTCGGCAGGCTTGCCGTCTACTACGAGGTCCCCGCTGAAATGAACCAGTTTGCCCTCGGCACCCGGCGGAGGAGCCGAGGGATCAATGGTGATGACCTGGCCCGCGCCTTCGCTCAAGGCTCGTGCCGTGTTGACCGCATGGCCCTCGTTCCAGAACAACAGTCCAATGGCCACGACGATGAGGACGAAGCCCGTGATGATGCCGCCCGTGGCGCTGCGCATGCGGGAAAACCACGAGGTATGCGTCGTTCTGGTAATTCTGTCAGCCATGCGTATCCGCGATGCCGGATGGCACCCTCCCGTAATGTTGGTTCGACGGGAGAGACGTTAGGCACGTTGACATGCGGGCAATGTGACATTTGTCACACTGCGGCGCTTCATGGAAAACCGGGGTCAGGCTCGCGGTGGAATGTTGATCGCCCGCATGCTGGCCGGGCGTTCGAAACAGCGGTCGAACCATGCATCGACATTGCTGAAGTCATCAAATCCCACAATATCTTCCGCCTCGTAGAAATCGACCAGCGTGCGCACCCAGGGCCAGATCGAAATATCGGCGATCGAATAGGAATTGCCGACCAGGTAGTCCTTGCCTTCAAGCCCCTTGTCGAGAACGCCCAACAGCCGGATGCTCTCGTCGCGGTAGCGGTTGAAGGCCGTCTTGTCCTCGATTTCCTTTCCGGCGAACTTGTGGAAGAAGCCGAACTGGCCGAACATGGGGCCAATGCCGCCCATCTGGAACATCAGCCACTGAAGTGTCTGCATGCGTTCCACCGGATCGGCGGAGAGAAGCTTGCCGCTCTTCTCGGCCAGGTAGATCAGGATGGCGCCCGACTCGAACAATGGCATCGGCTTGCCGCCCGGTCCTTCCGGGTCGATGATTGCGGGTATCTTGTTGTTGGGGTTCAGCGACAGGAATTCGGGGCTTTTCTGGTCGTTGGTGGCGAAATTCACGGTATGCGCGTCATAGGGCAGGCCGCTCTCTTCGAGCATGGCCGACACCTTCACGCCGTTGGGGGTGGGAAGCGAATAGAGCTGGATTGCCTGCGGGTTTTTCGGTGGCCATTTCCTGGTGATCAAATAGTCCTGCAGCGTGTCCATGACAAAATCTCCTGTTCGAAATTGATTTGGTTCAATCGAAGTTGACTAACTGGGGAGGCGTCGACCCGATTTGAAGATGTGACCGCGTGAACGCTCAGTTCACGTCCTCGTCATGAATACGGCGAGGCGAACCCCATTCGGCCAACACCTCGTTCATCCTGTCCAGAACGAAATGGCGAGCAGACTGGCTGTCGTAACCGTCTTCGAGAAGCGCGTCATACTCAGTGTGGTTGTGGCGGACATGGGTTGTGAGAGCCTGCCAGGCTATGATCCCGGGCGGCAGGTGGCGCAGGTGGCCGCGCATGGCGATCTCCATCACCGCTTCGAAATCGGCCAGCGTTGCACGCGGTACAAGTTCGCGAAGTGCCTTTGCGACGTCCTTGTTCCTGCGTGTAGGTGCTGGTCTGGTCATGAGGTGGGATGTGGCATCTCGGGATTGTTGTCGTCGTGAGCTGCCCGGCCTGAAAGGCTGAAACTGAACGTACCGGGTTCAACGGGATCAAATCGGATTGACATAAAGATATCTTTATGTGATTATCTCAAAACTTGAACTGAACGGTCCAGTGGCCGGCAGATGAAACAGGGTACGGCAAGGATAGCATGCTGCAGAAAATACAGCTACCGCTCGATGAAACGGTGAACCTGCTCAAGGCGGCTGGCGAACAGACGCGCCTGCGCCTGCTGTGGCTGCTTTCGCATGGCGACCTGACGGTCACTGACCTGATGGACATTCTGGGCCAGTCGCAGCCTCGCATATCGCGTCACCTGAAACTGCTGGGCGAGGCCGGGTTGCTGGAGCGATACCAGGAAGGTGCCTGGGCCTATTTCCGCGTTGTGGACGAGGGCCCCCAAAGCGCCTTCGTGCGCGAAATTCTCTCCCGGCTAGCCACGCACGACAGCCAGTTGCAGATGGATCTTGCGCGGCTGGAAGGTGTGCGTAGCCGCCGCGCCCAGCGCGCCGCCGACTATTTCTCCCGCAATGCCGAAAGCTGGGACGAATTGCGCCGCCTTCACGTCGACGACAAGAAAGTCGAGGCGGCGATGCTCGAAATGATCGGCAACACGCCGGTCAATTCCATGCTCGATCTGGGTACCGGCACTGGCCGGATGCTGGAACTGTTCCGGGATCTCTATGCGCGTGGAACCGGCATCGACGGCAGCCACGACATGCTCGAAGTCGCGCGGGCAAATCTCGACAAGGCCGATATCCAGAATGCCCAGGTCCGCCTTGGCGACCTGATGCGGCTTGCGCTGCCGCAGGACGGTTTCGACCTCATCACCATTCACCAGGTGCTTCATTATCTGGACAATCCGCAGCATGCGATCGGCGAGGCAGCGCGTGCGCTTGGGCCGGGCGGTCGCCTGCTGGTTGCCGACTTTGCGCCGCACGATCTGGAGTTCCTGCGCGAAAAGCACGCGCATCTGCGTCTCGGCTTTGCCGCGGAACAGGTTTCCGGCTGGCTCGAAGCCGCGGGGCTGGAAGTTACCGAGGTTCGCAAGCTCGGCACAGACGAGAATTCCGGGAATGGCCAGAAACTGGTCGTTACGCTGTGGCTCGCCAGGGATACCCGAATGCTGATCGCATAAACCGCCGGTGCGGATTGCCCCGCCAACCGGAAGTTTCGATACGATCTTGAAAACATGAAAGGGCCGGTGGCAACCGGCAGGAAAACGAGATGGCACTTTTTGCACTTTCCCGTGGCGTGGCGCGCAGCCACCCGGTCAACGTATCCTTCGAGTTCTTTCCGCCGGTTTCCGAAAAGGCGGAGGCATCGCTCTGGGATGCGGTGACGCGGCTTGAGCGTCTTGCTCCGGCATTCGTTTCCGTCACCTATGGTGCGGGCGGGTCGACGCGCGAGCGGACGCTCAGAACGGTCAAGCGCATCATGGACAATACCTCGCTCAATGTTGCTGCGCACCTTACCTGCGTCGGCGCATCGCGCGAGGAAGTCGATGCCGTCATCGGCGAATTGAATGCCGCCGGCGTGCGCCGCTTCGTGGCGCTGCGCGGCGATCCCGAAGAGGGTGTCGGGCAGAAATACCAGCCGCGTGCCGACGGGTATGCCAATGGCGCAGAACTGGTGGCCGGATTGAAAACCTTCGGCGATTTCGACATCTCGGTTTCGGCCTACCCGGAAAAACACCCGGAAAGCCCGGATTTCCAGACCGATCTCGACATGCTCAAGCGCAAGGTCGACAACGGTGCGAGCCGCGCGATTACCCAGTTCTGCTTCGACAATGATGTTTTCGAGGCGTATCTGGAACGTGTCCGCAAGGCAGGCATATACATTCCCATCGTCCCGGGCATTCTTCCCATTCATCATTTCGGCAAGGTGGCGAGTTTTGCAGGGCGGTGCGGTGCGTCGATCCCCGACTGGCTTCACGAGCGCTTTGACGGGCTGGATGAAGACCCGGAAACGCGCCAGCTTGTATCGTCGGCAGTAGCGGCAGAGCAGGTTGCCGATTTGGTTCAGCGCGGCATCACCGATTTCCACTTCTATACAATGAACCGGGCAGAACTGCCGCTTGCTGTCTGCCGGCTGCTGGGCATCCACGAAGATCGTGGCGGTATTCAGGAAGCCAGCGGAGCAGGGGGCAACGAGCCTGCTGCCGCCTGACCTTCCTAGAAGGTGGTCATGCGGCGCGGGAAGCGCACGCGCCCGTCCATCACGAGAAGACCAAGGCCGATAAGGACCATTCCGGCGACGTGCCAAGGCGAGAGCGTTTCGCCGAGCACGAAAATTCCCGAAAGAACCGCGAAGACCGGCACCAGAAGCGTGACGAGTGAGACATTCGTCGCGCCCGCTGCCGAAAGTATCCTGAAAAACAGGATGTATGCGAAGGCGGTGCATACGAGCGCAAAGGCGATCACCGACCAGAACACGTCCGGGGAATAGCCGGAGATTCGTGGCATGCCGACGGTCAGTGCGCATATCGCGAACATCAGGATCGTCGAACCTGTCAATTGTCCGGTGGCGACTGCAATTGGCGGGACGGACCGGAAGCGCTTGCCGTAGATGCTGGCGAAGCCGTACGAAACGGTAGCTCCAAGCGCGGCCAGTTTCGCCGTCAGTGAAGCGCCAAGCCCTGTCAGTGCATCTCCACCCATCAGTACCGCGACACCGGCAAAGCCAAGGACAACGCCTGCTATCTTGCGTGGCGTGAGCTTTTCGTCGGAGGTCAACCAGTTTGCGATGAGCAGGGTCCAGACAGGTGTCATGGCATTGATGACGGAGGCGAGACCCGCACCGAGTTCCTTCTGGCCGTACAGGATCAGGCTGAAAGGAATGATGTTGTTGAGGATCGAAAGGCCGAGGATCTCGACCAGGAACCGTTTTCCTGGCGGAAACCGCCTTCCGGTCGCCAGCATGAACAGGATCAGGGCTGCGGCGGCTAGTGTCACGCGCATCAGTACAAGATGCAGTGGTTCTATTTCGCGGAGGGCGATACGCCCGAACAGGAAGGATGCGCCCCAGACGATGCCAAGCAGAAGCAGCATGGTCCAGATGGCAGGGCTCATGGTGTATGCGCGGGGCGGTTGCGGGGCAGTGGACGGGGCGGGATTGTCTGTCATGCCAGCGGTTCTAACAGGGGCGCTGCCATTCGCCACCCGATTCCTGTCATGGTCATGATTTTGCTCCCATCTGCGGAGTAAGCGCCTGTTAACAATGCGGGCGCACAATCATGGACATGGAACTGCCACCACTCATTTCGCGCGATCACGAGAATCGCAGGCACCGGCACGTGCGCCGCACGGGTCTGGAGCCAACGCGCCGTGCTGTCATCGCAGCCGGTTCGCTGGCATTGCTCTCCGGATGCAGCCTGCTGGGCGGAACCGGAGCATCGACCCATGCGGGCAGGCGGCCGCGCACCGTTGCCGACACTGTGCCGCTCCACTTCGAACCTGCAAACGGTCTTGATGCCGTGAACCGGGAGCGCAGGAAGCGGCTACTGCCCGCATTGCACATGGACCCGCGGCTGCAGGAAGCGGCGCAGCGCCACGCCGACAACATGGCGGCGACGGGGCTCTACGGGCATGAAATAGGACCAGGGACCGATTTCCAGTCGCGGATATTCGAGGTCGGGTTCAACAATTCATCTGGCGAGAACATCGGTGTCGGTTATGGCTCGGTCGATGATGCCGTTCAGGGCTGGCTCGATTCACCGCCTCACCGGAAGAACATGCTGAAGGCCAACTACAATGCCGCCGGTATTGCCTATGCCTTCAACACCTCGGGCAAAAACCCGCGCTATACCCATTTCTGGGTTCTCATCATGGGCAAGGGCTGACCTCCTCCGTCGCTGTCCGCTCCAGAGATACCGCCAGCATCGCAACAGAGCCGGATCAGGCGTCCTGCCCGGTCTGATTGCCCCGCAATTCGCGTATTGCCTGGGAAAGAAGATCAAGATCGACGAGGCAGTTTCTGGACAGGACAGGTGCGATCTCATCCGGCGCGATGCCTTGCCTGAGACATCCGTCAACAGCGGACAAGATGGATTCATATTCCTCGAGGCGCGGCTTTACCTGCGCCCCGGCTGTCGCTATCGCAATCATGCTCATCCGCCTGCCCGGCAGGCGCCCCTGAGATTTGATGCCGATCTGCGCCATACCCGCAAATCGTCCCCGCGCCACAATGAGGTGATTTGCGCCGGTACTCAACAGGGCCTGCCTCTCCGCATTGCAGGACAAAAGGTCGCGCGGGCGGCGTCTACGTGGCCGTGTAGCCGCCTGCTGCGGGCGTGTTGACGATCACTGCGTCGCCTGCCTTTACCTCTGTCTGGTCGCAGTGCCTGAGCGTTTCCATCTCGCCGTTCACCCGGCGGATCAGGGTGGAACCGCATTCTCCGTCTCCGCCGCTAGCAAGCCCGCGCGGCGGGTTGTAGCGCGAGGAAGACAGGATTGCGCAATCCATGTCTTCGAGGAAACGCAGGATGCGTGTGCAGCCATCGCCTCCGCGAGACTCGCCATCACCGCCGGAACCGCGCCTGATCGAGAACTCTTCGACCACGAGCGGGTAGCGCATTTCCAGAACTTCCGGGTCGGTCATGCGGGTGTTGGTCATGTGCACGTGAACGCCTGACGCGCCTGCAAAGCCGCGCCCGTTGTTCATCCGGCCTGCAGGAGCGCCGCCGCAGATCGTTTCGTAGTTCTGGTAGCGGTCATTGCCGTAGGTCAGGTTGTTCATGGTGCCGGGCGCGTTGGCGAGCGCCCCCAGCGCCATCAGCAGGCAGTTGGTGACATGCTGGCTCGTTTCGGTGTTGCCGGCGATCACGGCAGCCGGATATTGCGGCTTGAGCATGCAGCCTTCGGGAATGACGATGTCGATGGGTTTCAGGCATCCTGCATTCATCGGAATGTCGCCTTCCACCATCAGGCGGAAAACGTAGAGCACAGCGGCACGGGTTACCGGCTCCGGCGCGTTGAAGTTGTTCTTCGCCACGGGGGAGGTGCCGGTGAAATCGACCTTCGCGGTGCGGTTCTCCCTGTCTACCGTGATCTTCACGGCGATCTGCTGGTCATTGTCGGTATGGTAGACATATTCGCAGTCGGAGAGCGCATCGATGACACGGCGCACGCTTTCCTCGGCATTGTCCTGAACATGCTTCACGTAAGCCTGCACGACCTCAAGGCTGAAGTGGTCGACCATCTTGCGCAGTTCGATCACGCCCTTTTCGTTTGCGGCGATCTGGGCGCGGATATCGGCCATGTTCTGGTCGGGATTGCGGGCGGGATAGCTGTGCCCTGTCAGGATGGCGCGCATCCCGTCCTCGTCGATCACGCCGCGCCTTACGAGCTTGAAATTGTCGATAAGAACACCTTCCTCGTCGATATGGGTAGCGCGGGGCGTGGCGGAGCCTGGAGCCATGCCGCCTACATCGGCGTGGTGTCCGCGCGCTGCCACGTAGAAGAGGATTTCCCTTTCCTTGTCGTCGAACACAGGGGTGACGACCGTGATGTCGGGCAGGTGGGTGCCGCCGTTGTAGGGCGCGTTCAAAATGAAGACGTCGCCCGGATCGATATTGCCCTCGTTGAGCTTGATGATCGTCTCGACTGAACGGTCCATCGAACCCAGGTGCACCGGCATGTGCGGTGCGTTGGCCACAAGCGAGCCGTCTGGGCCGAACACCGCGCAGGAGAAATCGAGCCTCTCCTTGATGTTGACGGAATAGGCAGTGTTCTGCAGCGTAACGCCCATCTGTTCGGCTATCGACATGAACAGGTTGTTGAATACTTCCAACATCACCGGATCGGCTTCCGTGCCGATCGCATGTTCGCGTGCTGCTTCCTCAACGCGCTTCATCACGATGTGATCGCGGGCATTGATGCGTGCCTGCCAGCCGGGCTCGACCACGATGGTCTGGTGCGGCTCGATGATGAGGGCAGGGCCCATCACCCGGTTGCCGCGCTTCAGATTTGCGCGCCGCGCAATGGTGGCGTCATGCCAGATTCCACCTGAGAACACGGGTGCGGTATCCTGCGCTTCGAACGCCACGTCGTCGATGGATTGCTCCGGCTCATCGATCCCGGCGCCGCCGCCGGTTGCTTCCACTTCGACTGCCTCGACAATCAGTCCCTTGTTCTCGAAGACAAAGCCAAACTGCTTGCGATGCAATTGTTCGAAGGCCTTGCGCATGGCCTCCGCGCCCTCTAGCGGAACAGGCAGCGCCATGTCGGTGCCGTCATAGCGGATATGCGCGCGGGCAAAAGTGCTTGTGTCGGAATCGCTTACGCCCTGTCCCTGGAGTTCGGCCAGCGCCTCTGCTTCAAGTTCCGATTCAACTTCTTCAAGTATCGATTCAAGTTCTCCGGACAGTTGCCTGACCAGTGCGCGTGTACGGTTGGCGCGGATCTGAGCCAGACCCATGCCATAGGCCGAGAGGATGCCGGAGAAAGGGTGCACCAGCACAGTGGTCATGCCAAGCGCATCGGCAACGGAACAGGCATGCTGGCCGCCCGCGCCGCCGAAACAGTTCAGCGCATAATGGGTGACATCGTGGCCGCGCTGGACGGAGATTTTCTTGATGGCATTTGCCATGTTTTCGACAGCGATTTTCAGGAAGCCGTCGGCGACCTCCTCGGGCGTCGAGCCAACTTCCGCGGCGAGATCGGAGAATTTCGCCTTCACCATATCAGCGTCAAGCGCCTGGTCTTGTTCAGGGCCGAAGATGGCCGGAAAGAACTCCGGCCTGAGCTTGCCGACCATGACGTTTGCGTCGGTCACGGCAAGCGGCCCGCCGCGCCTGTAGCAGGCGGGACCGGGGTTGGCGCCAGCGGAATCAGGTCCGGCCTGGAAGCGGCCATCGCGGAAATGCAGGATCGAACCGCCTCCGGCGGCAACCGTGTGGATGCGCATCATGGGAGCACGCATGCGAACGCCAGCAACCTCGGTTTCGAAGGCACGTTCCAGTTCGCCGTCATAGTGCGAGACATCGGTCGAGGTGCCGCCCATGTCGAAGCCGATCATTTTTTCGAAACCGGCAAGGCGAGAGGTTTCGACCGCGCCTACCACGCCGCCCGCAGGACCGGACAGGATAGCGTCCTTGCCCTGGAACAGTTCGGCTGCCGTCAAGCCTCCCGAAGACATCATGAACATCAGTTTGGGTTCCGCAGAGCCATCCGGCTCTGCGTCCGTTCGCGGGCTTGCGCCCTGGCTGGCCGCCAGGCCTTGCCCTGCCACGGAGGGAGACGCGCTTTGCTCCCCGGTTTCGATGCCGAGTTCGGCGCTTACCTGCTCGACATAGCGGCGAAGGATTGGCGAGAGATAGGCGTCCACGACTGCGGTATCGCCGCGCCCTATCAGCTTGACCAGCGGCGAAACCTCGTGGCTGACCGAGACCTGCGGGAAGCCCGCAGCGCGCGCCAGTTCCGCTATGCGTTTCTCGTGGTCAGGATATTTCCATGCGTGCATCAGAACGATGGCGAGGGACTTTGTGCCTGCACCCGAGACCGCTTCGAGCGCGCTGGTGACTTCGGCTTCGTCCAGCGGTTTTTCCACTGTGCCATCAGCACGGATGCGTTCGTTGATCTCGACAACCTGCGCGTAGAGCAATTCCGGCTTGAGGACTTCCTTCGCGAAAATGTCGGGCCTGGCCTGATACCCGATCTCGAGGCCGTCGCCAAAACCCCTGGTAATCAAGAGTGCGGTCGGCTCACCCTTGCGCTCGAGCAAGGCGTTCGTTGCGACTGTCGTGCCCATCTTCACCGTGGCGATACGATGGGCAGGCACTGCTTCGCCCTTTTTCACACCGAGCAGGTCGCGGATGCCCTGTACGGCAGCGTCGCGATAGGCTTCTGGGTTTTCGGAGAGCAGCTTGTGGGGATGGAGCGTCCCATCGGGGGCGCGGCCGACGATATCGGTGAAGGTGCCGCCCCGGTCGATCCAGAAATCCCACTTGCCGGTGCTCATGCTGTTGTCGAGCATTCTCGCCTTCTCCGATCCTGCGTGCTTCATCTTGCATTCATCTGCAATCTGTCAAAGCTTGTGCACGATCACAAGAACGCTCTGGAGCAATTCCCGTTTTTGACAAAACCGAAAGACCCGGATTGCGAAAACGAGTTCAGTTCCTTATCGAATCCATCCATGTGCATCACCAGATGGCATGATCGAGGAGCCAGCAAACATGAGCAGAATACCCACTGGGAGCCTTTTGGCGGCAGCACTTCTTTTTGCGGCTCCCGCACTTGCCGATGAGCAGCCCGACCTGACGGGGAGCGAATGGGGCTATCCGGGCAAGGACAGGCCGTTCATTGTCTTCCGGTCCGAGATGCGGCTGGTGGGAAATGGTGGCTGCAACAATTTTTTCGGCAACTGGCAGGTGCATGACGGCGACCAGCTGGAGCTTGGTCCGATCGGTGCCACCCGGATGGCATGTTCACCTGAAATCATGAAACAGGAAACGGAATTCCTCGCCAGGCTGGAGGCGGTAACTTCCTATCGCATTGTCGAGGACAGAATTCAGTTGTTCTCGAACGGCGTGCCGTGGACGGAGATGGAGCGCCGCGACCGCGATTGAACTCGCCACTGCCTGCGATCCGATGTCTGTTTCTGCAGTATCTAGCGCATCAGTGCGACGTGCGAGTTCCAGATGCGTTCGGAAATGTTGCTGAAAATGCCATTCAGGTCGTCTGCCTTCTTGGCCGTGTAGAAATGCGTGTTTTGGTCCGTGGCGCATTTCTTCAGCGTTGCGACGCTGCCCTGTATGAGCCGGATCGTGTATATCTCGATGTCCTGTGCCTTGGCGTTTTCGCAGGTCGCTTCCATTGCCTTGTCGACATCGTTGGTCTTGCCGCCCTCGCTCATGATGCGGCTTGACGTGTTGTCGCCGTCGGTCAGGAAAATGATGATCTTCTGCGGCGCCTTCATTGCATTTATCTGCTTGTACGGCTCGGTGTTGTTGAGCGTGTTCATCGCCCAGACCATGCCAATATTGGTGTTGGTCGCGCCGTTGGGGTTGAGCGCATCGATCCCTGCAAAAATGGTGTCCGTATTGGTCGTAAGGGGAATGACCTGCTGCTGGTTCGGACAGTAGTCATAGGCCTGGTGGTTCGCAGGCAGGTTTTCGTAGCGGCTTTCGGCGACAGTGGGGGTGTTGTCGTTGTTGTCGTAGGCGGCGGCCCGGTCCCAGACGCACCCTTCCCAATCGTATTGCATCCATTTCCATTTGTTGTAGGGACTGGTGATCCTGATGAAGTCGGAACTGTCGAAGCTCTTGTCGATGCGAACGGAGTCTGTGAACGGCACGAGCGCGAACCGGATCTTGTTCTTCTCGCCAGAATTCTTTGGCGTGATTTCCTTGACGAAATTGGTGGCGGCTTCCTTGAGAACGTCCATCTTGGTCGGGTCACCGGAATTCTTCTTGCCTTTGCCCTTGCTATTTCCGGTCTCCGCCATTGATCCGGTGGTGTCGACGGCCAGCGCAATGGCCAGGCTCGAGATTCCGATTCCCGCCTGCGAAAGCGTTTTTGGACGCAGCGTCGAGAAGTCCTGGCCAACCAGTTTTCCGACAAGGTTGAGCATGGTTGTATGATTGTCCGCCTCGACGCTCAAGGTGACCTTGATCCCGTCGTTGATATCGGCGGAGGCTTTCAGCTTTTTTTCGTTGTAGCTGCCTGTGTAATTTGCCTTGAAGTTTTCCTTGGCCAGTTCTTCCAGTTCCGCGGCAGAACCACCCGAATTGCGGTAGCGGATGACGGCGGCAAGTGTTGCCGTATCGGCTGCATCCTGCAACTGCGCCTTGACCTGGGTCATGCGCGTATAGTCGATGGCAAGACCTGCCATGCCGAAGAGCGGCACGCTCGCCAGGGCAAACCAGAGGGCGAAATTGCCCGAGGTCGATGAAAGAAAGTTGCAGAGCTTTTTCATGATCCGGAAACCGTCTAAATTAGAAACGCCCGCGATCAATACAGGGTTTTGGGTTAGGGAAACTTGAATACGCCGGGTTTTGTAGGTTCCGATTGCCAACGTGTTTAAGGTGGCGTTAACGGCTGCGGCAAAATTGTCTCTACCGGTCAAAGGCAAACTTTTCGGTTCACCGTGACTGGCGATTCGCCTACATACCCCTCATGTCGGTCTGGGAACGCATCAGCCAGTTTGTCTCGAACGCCGCCGGGGATGTCATTTCCGGGCTGGCGGAGGCCATTCGCACCATGTTTTCCGGCGACCCGGAAACGCGCCGCCAGGTTTCGTTTTCCGTTGCGATCATTGCGCTTTCGGCAAAGATGGCGAAGGCGGACGGGATCGTGACCGAAGACGAGGTCGATGCCTTTCGCGAACTGTTCGACATTCCGCAAAGCGAGATCGGAAACGTTTCGAGGTTGTACAACCTGGCGCGGCAGGATGTTGCCGGGTTCGACCATTACGCGCACCAGGTCAAGAACCTGTTCCCCGATGATCCCGACATCCTCCAGGATGTTCTGGACGGGCTGTTCTACATAGCCAAGGCAGACGGCGTACTGCATGAACTCGAGCTCGAATTCATCCGGCACGTGGCCGGGATATTCGAGGTCGAGGGCAGGGCGTTTCAGCGCCTGAAACTGCGTCACGTCCACGGTTCTCACGGCAGTGCATGGGAAGAACTGGGTGCCGATCCGGACTGGGACAACGACACGCTGAAACGGCACTTCCGGAAACTCGCTGCGGAAAACCACCCCGATCGCATGATGGCGCGGGGCGTGCCGCCGGAATTCCTGAAGATCGCCAATGACCGGCTGGCGGAGATCAACCGAGCCTGGGACGAGATACGTGCGGAGCGGGGCATATGACGTTGCGCGCTGATACCGTTCTCGATTGCGAGGTGCGCCGGGCGGTCAATTTCAACGAACGGCGTGTGGATGCGATCGACATGCTGGTGCTGCACTATACCGGCATGCCCGATGGCGAGCAGGCACTGAACTGGCTTTGCGTGGAAGAAAGCCAGGTATCCTGCCACTATCTGGTGCACGAGGACGGCCGCGTGGTGCAAATGGTGCCCGAGGCGTGCCGGGCCTGGCACGCCGGCGTATCGAGCTGGCGCGGCCATGAAGACATCAACTCGCGTTCCGTGGGGATCGAGATCGTCAACCCGGGCCATGAGTTCGGCTATCCGGAGTTTCCCGAAGTCCAGATGGCGGCAGTAACGGCGCTTTGTGCCGACATCGTCGAGCGCAACCGGATCGAGCCGCGCAATGTTGTCGGCCATTCGGACGTGGCACCGGGCCGCAAGCAGGACCCCGGCGAGAAATTCGACTGGAAGCGGCTGCATGAAGCAGGCATCGGTCTGCTGGTCGATCCGGCACCGGTTTCGGGCGGGCGCTTCCTGTCGGAAGGCGAAAGCGGAACCCCGGTTGCCGCGCTTCAGTCGATGCTTGCAATGTATGGCTACGGGATCGAGGCAAGCGGCGATTTCGACATGAAGACACGCCAGTGTGTTACCGCATTCCAGCAGCATTTCAGGCAGGAGCGCGTGGATGGCGTGGCGGATTCTTCCACCATGGACACGCTCTACAGGCTGCTCCAGCTCGTTCTCGTCGCCTGAAACAAGTCCTTTGACATGCAAATTGCCGTTTCACGCGATGTTACAGTTGCGTGACGAAGTTATTGCAGCACCACATTCTGGACGATGTTGGGCATCATTCCGGCGCCGCACTTGGGGTCAGCACAGCCATTGAGCGTGTGCTGCCGAACCAAAAGGGGTTTCAACACGATGATGAACGTATTTCGCAGCGCAGGGTTCCTGCGCACAGTCGCCGTTGCGACACTCGTTTCTGCCGTTGCGGCAGCCATTCCGGCAAGCGCCAGCGCGGCAGATGCAGCTCTCGAAATCATGCGAAAGCAGAGCCAGAGCCTTTCCATCAAGAAAGGCACCAAGGGCGTCTATGCCTACAAGTCCCAAAATGGGGTCCAGAACGGAAACCTGGATTCCGCCGGATCGAGTGGCGATCCGAAAATGAGCCAATGGGCCGAATACTGGGAACAGTATCGCGCCGAACAGAAGGCAGCCTACGAGGAGCGGATGGAAAAATACCGCAGCGCTTCCAAGCCGGCCGCCGGGTCAAATGCATCCTCCAAGGACATGAAAAGCGCGAATGCCTCGGTGAAGAAGTCGTTCGGCCAGCTGATGGAAGACTATCGCAAGCGTTACACGCTTTCGATCCGCCCGCAGGGCTCTGCCGGTAAGTCAGCAGCAGCACAGGATTCTGCTGCGGCATCGAAGGGCAAGCGTTCAAGCTTTGACAGCATCATTGCGAGGCATGCGAGCGCCAACGGCATTCCGCTTTCGCTGGCCCATGCCGTTGTGAAGGTGGAGAGCGCCTACAGGCCGAACGTACGCGGAAGCGCAGGCGAAATCGGTCTCATGCAGCTCAAACTGTCGACGGCCCGGATGATGGGATACCGGGGTTCCGCCAAGGGACTTTATGACCCCGAGACGAACATCAAGTACGGCATGCTCTATCTTGGCAAGGCCCGCCAGCTTGCCGGTGGCACCACTTGCGGCACGATTTTGAAGTACAATGCCGGGCATGGCGCCAAGCGGATGAACCCGGTTTCGTCTCGCTATTGCAGCAAGGTGAAGCGTCTTATCTGACGCAGGGCTGCATTGTCTGACGCAGGGCCGCATCGCGAGCGTATAATCCACCGCAGCTCTGAAGAAGCAGAAGTGTTTGAGGAGGGGCAGGTCTGCCCCTCCTTTTCGTCATTTGACATCAAAGACGAAATTATGAGCACTGGCTCTCTTCTGCGAGGTCTCTACATGCATGGGATAATAGAAGGTGACCTTTCCACGGTCGCGTCCGGTAAATCCGGGATCGGGCCGGTAGCTCATCTCGAGGCCATGACCGATCTTGCCCTTGCACCGGGTTTTCTCGAAGGGTGCAGATATCTTGCGGATTGAAATCTTGCCGTGCGCGGGCTGTACGATCTTGTAGGTCGGAATGGGGCCGCTGTAGCAGGTGGCGACGTTGTAGGTCTGGATCATGCCAAGCTTCGTTTGCTGGCCTTTCTTGATGTCGTATCGATAGTTTGCCGCTGCAGCCGTACCGCAGGCTGCAAGGAGTGCAGCCGAAACCAGTATTGCGCGCAAGGCTGATCGTTTCCCCTGTGCCATGAATGAATTCCCGAATTGCCGATTGAGTAAGTGGTGAGGAGCGGCTTGCCGCCCGCTCAAACTCACTACCCGGCGCATGGATGCACAACCCCCCAAAACGGGGGGGGCGAGTGCAGCATGCATGTTTCGGGGTTGCCTGACCGTTGCTGGCGTCAGAGATACCGGCCCAGGAAATCATCCACTGCGCGAGTGGCCGGATCATTGGCGCTGCGGCCGATCGAACTGTTGATCGAGATGTGGTTGTAGCGGCTGCCATCGAAGCGGATCACCGGGTTGCCTGCGGCCTGCAGCCTGTCGGCAAAATGCTTCGAGATGGCCGCGCGGTTCCTGCCACCCGACCACATGACAAGGGTGGGAGGCTGGCGGCGATTGCCGACATAGCTGATCGGCGACCACTTGGTCCATTTGTCGCTGCGGTCGAGAGCCGAATAGAGGCCGGGTATGCGGCCGCTGTTGATCTGCGACAGGAAGGCGAGGTCGTAGGCGCCCGTGTCGTTGCAGACAAGGGCACGTACGCGTCGGGTTGCACCCGATAGCGATGCGAGTGCGGAAAGATGGCAGCCGGCCGAATGGCCCATCAGGGCGATGCGCGAACCATTGCCGCCGAAATTGCCGCCGTTGACGGCCATCCAGTCAACGGCCTGTGCCACCTGGAGCGCCTGTTGTTCTGCATTTGCCGAGGGATAAAGCGTGTAGCCTACCGAAGCGACGAGATAGCCGCGCTTGGTAAAATAGGACGCTATTGACCCTACCTTGCGCTTCGAACCCATGCGCCAAGCACCACCATGTACATACATGAGGATTGGCGCGGCTGTCTGGCCGCCGGCCGCGGGATAGATGTCGAGCGTGTTCAGCCCGTAGCTGATGTTCTTCATGCCGCGGGCATGCGCGGGCAGGGCGCTGATGAACGGCATGGTCAAGGCGGCGGCAACTCCACCGGCACGTGCGCCCGAAGCCAGGATTTCGCGTCTGGTGGCGGGTGCGTCAAACAGGGGGAAAGTTTTTTTCGTTGTCATCGGATGAGAGCCTTTGGCTTTGCGTGCCTACCGGGGAAAAGGTTGCCGCAGATAATCGCCGAATTGTCGCTGCGCCGGATTAACGGGTGGTAAACCATGTCACCCGGTCCGAATGCTGGCGGCAGTTATCCGGCTTTGAATCATGCATCTAACCCGCGATTTCGGCAACAGCGTGTTTTGATCTCGCGGATGCTTTCTATTGACCGCCACAAAGCTAAAAGCGTAAGCCTTTCGCGCCAGCCGGCCGGGCAGCCGCTCGTGCACAGACGAAAGAGTGTACGGGAGGAAAGTCCGGGCTCCACGGAAACACGATGCCGGATAACGTCCGGCCGGGAGGCGGAGCTTCGGCTCCGGTTCCCGAGGGAAAGTGCAACAGAAAGCATACCGCCCGATACTGCTTGCAGCGGAGGGTAAGGGTGAAATGGCGGGGTAAGAGCCCACCGCATGCGCCAGCAATGGCCATGGCTAGGTAAACCCCATCGGGAGCAAGACCGAATAGGGATGGCGCGGCAGGTTCGCCTGCCAGGCAGGTTTCCATGCCAGTCGTCCGGGTAGGTTGCGTGAGGTGTCCGGCAACGGACATCCAAGATGAATGGCTGCCACGTTCCGGGTTCGTCCCGGGGCCATACAGAACCCGGCTTATAGGCCGGCTGGCATTTTTTCCAGGCGTGCTAGCCTGACGCCCGGATATTCGGAGAGCCGCCGCCTACAGCGCACTCCAGATTGTCCAAACGGCGAACAGGCCGTTGGCGACGAGCGTGCAGAACACGGCGAAGGAACCCAGATCCTTGGCTTCCTTGCCGTATTGCGAGATTTCCGGCGACGTGCGGTCGATGATGAGTTCGATTGCCGTGTTGAGCGCTTCAACTGCAAAGGTGAGCAGGAAGAGGCAGATGCTGATCACATAGGCCTGCGCATTGACGCCCACGAAGGCGTAGACAATGAGCACGATGATGCCAGCGACCAGTTCCTGCCGGAACGCGGATTCCCCCACGGCCCTGTTGAGACCTCCCAGGGAATAGCGGGTGGCCGCGAAAAGGTGAGCCACACCGTGTTTCTTCGACTCCGGGTCGAAAAGCTCGTCCTCATTTCCAGTCATGACATTTCCTTGCAGCGAGAAAACTTCGAATCGGCTTCCGTCTGACTAGATGCCTCATATCTCAGAATTGTGTAGGGGCGCACAAAGGGATGAATGCGGCGGCAGAAATGCCGTTTGGTGCTGGACAAGCAAGCCCGGTTCCGTTCAATCATGGGAAATTCCTCCCGCGTTTGTCCGAAAAATCCCAAATGTTGCAAATCCTTTCTATCACCGGGCCGATCTACGTCCTAATCCTGCTTGGCTACCTCTCGGTTCGCGTGGGGATACTGAAGCCCGAGGATTCCCGGGTCCTGGCGACGTTCGTTCTCTATTTCGCGATGCCTGGCCTGCTGTTTTCCGTTCTGTATGCGCGCACGCCTTCCGAGATATTCAACTATCCCTACATGGTGATCTACGCCTCGGGCAGCCTGGCCGTCATTGCCTTGGCGTATACCGTGCTGCGCCGGGTGAGAAAGCTCGATCATGAAAAGGCGGCGATGGATACGCTGGGCATGGTTTGCCCGAATTCGGGTTTCATCGGATATCCCGTGATGACGATGGTCTTTCCCGCATTGGCAGGGCCGGTTCTTGCGCTGAACATGATGGTGGAGAACTTCATCGTCTTGCCGCTCATGCTGACCCTCGCCGCGCCGCGAACCGATGCAGGCACGCTGAGAACGCTTGGCAAGGCAGTTTCGAACACGTTGAGAATGCCGCTCGTGATCGCTCTCTTTGTCGGCCTGTTTTTCTCGCTGACCGGGTTGAGGCTCCCGGCCATGATGCTGCGCCCGCTGGAATTGCTGGCCAATGCCAGCGTTCCGCTTTCGCTATTCGCCATCGGGGCCGGGCTGTATGGACTTCCCTGGAAGGGCGTAACGGGACGCGTTGCGCCCGTGGTCATCGGCAAGCTGATCATCCATCCGCTGGTGATGGCGGGCATGATCTTCCTGTTTTCCGGCAATGTGGTGCCGGAGCTTTCTCCCGATCTGGCCGACTGCCTTCTGATCACCGCGTCTTTGTCGATGATGGGCATCTACCCGGTATTGGCACAGCGTTTCGGGGCAGGGCACACTGCCTCGATTGCGATGATCGTTGCCAGCATCGCCTGCTTCTTCACGCTTTCGGGTCTGCTTTACTGGTTTTCGCTCAGCTGATGCAGGCGGTTACTGGAGCAGGACCGGCAGGTTGATCGGTCCGCGGAAGCCGAAGCCCCGGAAGTTCACCGCATCCCTGTCCGGCAGGCTCATGTTGGGAAAGCGATCGAACAGGATGGGCAACATCAGGTCGGCGATCATGCGCCGCGCAATGTGTTTGCCCTGGCAAAAATGCGGTCCGTTGCCGAAGGCCTGGTGGGGAACCTTGCCCCTGAAGATGTTGTAGTCCTCCGCATTCTCGCCGTAGACTTCCTCGTCACGGTTGGCGGAGGCCTGGATGGTCATCACCACATCGCCCTTCGGAATGAGGCAGCCGCGAATGACGGTATCTTCCATGACGAGGCGTGACGATGCCTGGATAGGAGCCACCCAGCGCACGCCCTCGTCGAAGGCGTCGCCCCACAGTGCATCCTTCTTGGCAGCCTCGAACTGGTCGGGATTTGCCAGCAGGCCGTAGATGATGGTCAGAAGCGCATCGCGCGGTTCGTTGATGCCGCCGCCGATTGCGATCTTCACATTGGCGAATATCTGGCTCTTGGGGATCGGATTCTCGGCGTTGATCATGGCCGAAAGCGCGCTGGCGTTCGGCTCGGCCTTGTGGGCCGGAATTTCGGATTCGAAAAGGGCATCCATCTCGCGGTTGGCCTCGTCCGAACGCTCGAAGGGTTCGGGCCGCCAGCCGAAATTGCCTGCGCCTTCAATGAGCGCCTGCGACCAGCGCTGCATTTCCTCGTCGGTGGCCGAGGTGATGCCCAGAAGATGGGTCAGGCAGCGGGCGGCAAAGGGGCCGGCAAGCGCAGGAAAGAGATCGACGACCTCGCCCTTGGGCAGACGGGAGACATATTCCTCTGCAATGCCACGATAGATCGGCTCCCAGCAGTTCTTGATGTTTGCCGGCATGAAGGCCGGCTGCATGGCGTCGCGCTCGCTCTTGTGGGCCTCTCCGTCCTTGCGCATCAACGTGTGGGCAAGAAAAGCCCTTTCCATGGGCGTGTTCGGATCATTCGAGGA
Source organism: Nitratireductor sp. (assembly GCA_020637805.1). GTDB lineage: Bacteria > Pseudomonadota > Alphaproteobacteria > Rhizobiales > Rhizobiaceae > Salaquimonas. Next base: position 37,138 of record JACKJU010000013.1, read on the forward strand.
AAACAGGACCGGATCGTCCTTCACCATCTTCGTATCCGCGGCCTTGGTCAGCAGCGTACGCCCGACAGATTTTACCTTGAGGACGGGGGCTTCGGCGCGCAGCCGGCGGTAAATCGGATAGGGGGCATGCGTCAGTTCATCGATGGTGATGGTTTCATCGATGGGCGCAAATGCGTCGGTCTTCATGAAAAAACTCCTCCCGCCTTATCGGAGGGAGGAGCCAAGTGGTAGAAAATGAACGCGAATGCCGGGAATCCGGCCCGGAAACGCAAAACCTCCTTTGCGCAACCGGCTTGAAAGAACAAAGAGCTTCGCACTCCTCCCATGGCTTCGTCCATCGTTTACGTTTCGGAAAACGGTGGAATCTGCCTTGCGCGTCACTCTTTGACTTTCTACTCCTCCTCCTGAAGTGCGGTAACCACTAGTGCCTCAAGGGCTATCTGACAATTCGATGCATTCGATTGCATTCATCGAAAATTTCGATAGTTATGTCGCATGGTGGAACCGCGCAGTCTCGATTTCCAGTCCCTCAACACGCTCATCACGATCTATCGCGAGGGGTCCTTTTCTGCTGCTGCAGCCATTCTGGACATCAACCAGTCCACGGTCAGCTACACGGTTGCGCGGCTGCGCAAGGTGTTCGGCGATCCGCTTTTCGTGCGCCAGGGGGCAGGCGTGGTAGCAACCGACCGCTGCCGCGATCTTGTCGTGAAAGCTGCCGGGATGCTCGAGCAGTTCGACCGGATGGCGCAGCCGGAGGACTTTACGCCAATGGACGTGCGCGCCGCGCTGACGGTGTCCTGCAACTTCTACGAACGGCTCATCATTCTTCCGAACCTGATCAAGTCACTGCGCCAGACGGCGCCCGGCCTTCGAATGTCGGTCACGCAATCGCTGTCGGAGGGCGGTATCCAGCTAAAGCGCAACTTCACCGATCTGCTGCTTTCGCCGATCACGATGACCGAAGAGGGCATCTATGTTCGCACCCTTTTCGAGGATGAGTATGTTTGCGTGATGGATCCGGGCCACCCGCTTACCGGGCAGGCCATCACGCTGGATGATTATGTCAAGGCAAAGCACGCGATGATCGACTACGGGGCGGGATGGAAGTCGCGTTACCAGGACGAACTCGAGCAGCTTGGGCTGACCATAGAACCCGTTCTGCGCATTCCAAGCCCAGCCACCATCGACAGGCTCATCCTCGGGACCGACATGATATCGACCGTACCGAGCAGGGTTGCGGCCGTGTTCGCGGGCAACCTTGCCGTCCGGCAAAGCCCGCTTCCTGCTCCGTTTGCAGTCAAGATGTTCTGGACCGAGCGCACGCACAATTCTCCCATGCATCGTTGGTTCCGCCAGCAGATGGTGAACGCCGCCGACATGGCGGCCTGAACCTCCATTTCCAGACAGGTCGAAGCAGCATGGCCGCCGATACCATGAGTCAATTTGACTCATGGCCGTACCCGGCCTTTTGCGCCAGCTTCGCATTGGCAATGCCGCCTGCCGTTCGGAACTGAATGGCAGCCTTCATGAATTCTTCTCTTTCCGTGCCGTTGCGTAACGCTTCGTTAAGGGATGGGTGACAATGCTTGCCAAAGCGTTACCGGAAGGTAGCAATTCCCTTAATTTCCCATTGACGCCCAAATATGCCCATGATACCCCAAATCATCCGTTTTTTCGGATCAGACAGCGCAATCGGAAGACGCATGCGGGCGTCAGGCCGATGGGGGAAAGGGATGAGCATGGGGGCATGCCAGTCTTTGCCGCGCAGTCGCAAGTATCCGGTCCTCGAACGAGGCGTAGGTCCGGTTTCAGGTTTCGCACTGGCTGGCAATGAGGCTCAAGATGGATCGGTTCCTGTCGAACACGATCAATCGCGTGGACAGGAAGGGCAGGGTGTCGATCCCGGCGCCGTTTCGCGCCATCCTTGCGGGTCTTCCAAGCCTTCATGTCATTCTCAACGTGGACCGCGAGACGGTCGATTGCGGCGGGCCGGATCTCCTGAGGGTGAACGAGGCGCGGCTGGCGCAGATGGATCCCTTCTCCGAGGAATACGAGTTCTGGTCCTTCCACCTGATGGGGGACACGGACCAGTTGAAGATCGATCCGGAAGGCCGGATCGCACTCACGGACAATATTCGCGAACACACGGGCATAGACAGCGAAGTCGTGTTCGTGGGGCGTGGAAACTTCTTCCAGATGTGGGAGCCGTCGCGCTTCCGCGAGTATCGCGGTCTCGCGCGGTCCAGGGTCAGTGCGCTGAGAAAGCGTCTGGGGCAGACGGACGGGAACGCAACATCTCCTCCCGGAGGCCGGACAGGAGAGCCAAGAAACGGGCAGGACAAGGAATGACGGACCTTGGCGCTGATGGCGCCGATGGCGGACCGGTTCGTCACATTCCGGTCATGCTCGACGAGGTTCTTGGCTCTCTTTGTCCGGTACCGGGAGAGGTTCACGTCGACGGCACGTTCGGTGCAGGTGGCTATACGAGGGCGATCCTTGAAACGGGTGCCAGTGTTGTTGCCATCGACCGCGATCCGGATGCAATTGCCGGTGGACGGGACCTGGCGGAAACCTATTCAGGCAGGCTTCAACTGGTCCAGGGGAGGTTCTCCCAGCTCGACGAAATTGCCCGTCAATGCGGACACGCAAGCGTGGATGGTGTCGTGCTCGATATCGGTGTTTCGTCGATGCAGATCGACGAGGGTGGGCGCGGTTTCTCCTTTCAGAAGGACGGGCCACTGGACATGCGCATGGCCCAGTCCGGCATCAGTGCTGCCGATGTCGTCAATCTCGCTGAGCAATCCGTTCTTACCCGCGTCCTTGGCATCTATGGCGAGGAGAAGCGCGCGTCGCAGATCGCACGCGCCATCGTGAAGCGCCGCGAGGCAAAGCCGTTTGCCGACACGCTGGACCTTGCGAACCTCGTCGAGAGCACCGTGGGGCGCAAGCATTCCGACCGCATACATCCTGCGACGCGCACCTTTCAGGCGTTGCGGGTTTTCGTGAACCAGGAACTGGAAGAGCTTGGTGCAGCGCTGTTCGCGGCAGAACGCATCCTCAAACCCGGTGGACGGCTCACGGTCGTTACCTTCCACTCGCTGGAAGACCGGATGGTCAAGCGTTTCCTGGCGGATCGTGCAGGGGGCATTGGCGGATCGCGACACCTGCCGGAGGTGGCAACGCACGCGCCTGTCTTCGTGCAGAAAAAGCGCGGCGCGATATTGGCAAGCGAAGCCGAGGCGCAGATCAATCCGCGCTCGCGGTCTGCAAAACTCAGAACCGGCGAACGCACGGCGGAAGCCGCGTGGACGCCTGATTTTTCAATTTTCGGCCTGCCGGATCTCGATCTCGTCAGGGCTGTCAGGACAGGGCGGTAATCGTGCTCAGAACGATCGACATCATCATGATCGGCGCACTGCTTGGCGGTGCGGCATTCACCTTCAAGGTGAAGCACGATTCCGAGCAGGCCATCGAAAAGGTCGAGCATCTGCAGAACCAGATACAGAAGGAACGCGACGCCATCGACATCCTGAAGGCCGACTGGGCGCTGCTGACCGATCCCCAACGCCTTGAGCGGCTCGCGGAAATCTATGGCGAAGAGCTGCAGATGGCGCCTGCGGATCCGGCGCAGATCGGCTCGGTCGACAATATCCCGATGCGAAGCCAGATGCCCGGAACCGAGGGGGAAAGGCGTGCCGAAGGCGATATCGGCTCGCTTCTGAAAGACAATGATCCAATCACAACCGGAACTGCGGCGACCGCAGGCGAAGGGGAGAACATCGAATGAATTTCTCTTCCTTCTTCAAGGGCCGCAAGGATTCCGGCCATGGCGCGGCGGGACTTGCCGGTGCGGCGGGCCATACTGCCGGGCACATCCATCTTCGCGGTATCCGGCGCAATGCGGCAGAACAGGCGCGCTCGCGCATCGTTCTCGGCATGATCATGATCTGTGCGGTCTATGCGGTGATCTGCGGGCGCCTGGTCCAGTTCGCGCTGACGGACAGTTCCGACACCGTGAGACTGGCAATGGCCGATCCGGCCATTTCAGCGCGCAGGCCGGATCTTGTCGATCGCAACGGCCTCACACTGGCAACCGACATCAACACGGCCTCGCTCTACGGCGAGCCGCGCCGCATTGTTGATCCCGACGAGGCTGTGGAGCTTCTATCCAGCGTATTGCCGGGTCTCGACATGGAGCATGTCTACAGCCGGCTTACCAGCAAGGCTGGTTTCGTCTGGCTCAAGCGTGAACTGACGCCAGCCCAGCAAAGCCGCATTCTCGAGCTCGGAATCCCGGGAATAGGCTTCAAGACGGAAACAAGGCGCTTCTATCCCAAGGGCAATACGGCATCGCATCTCGTCGGCATCGTCAACATCGACAATGTCGGCATAGCCGGTATCGAGAAATACATCGATGATCGCGGGCTCAAGGACCTGCGTGCCGCAGGTTTCGGTGCAACGGCGTCCAACGAGCCGGTGGAGCTTTCCATCGATCTGCGCGTGCAGCACATCGTGCATGACGAAATCGAAAAGGCGATGGAACGCTACCATGCCATCGCGGCCGGTGCCGTCGTCCTCGATGTTCACACCGGCGAAGTCGTGGCGATGGCATCTGTGCCCGATTTCGATCCAAACAGTCCTGCCGAGGCTCTCGATCCCGACCGGCTGAACCGCATGTCTGCCGGTCTCTACGAAATGGGGTCTACCTTCAAGACCTTCACGACGGCGATGGCGCTCGATTCAGGCAAGGTCACGCTCAACGACCACTTCGATGCGTCCAAGCCGCTGCGGATTGCGGGTTTCACGATCAACGACTTCCACGGCAAGCGCCGGGTGCTCAGCGTTCCCGAAATCTTCATCTACTCGTCCAACATCGGCACCGCCAAAGAGGCCGAGATCGTTGGCATCGAGGGGCACAAGGAATTTCTCCATCGCCTGGGCCTTCTCGACAAGATGGATTTCGAATTGCCGGAAACCGCAACGCCGGTGGAACCGCGCGAGTGGAAGCTCATCAACTCGATCACCATTTCCTACGGCCATGGCGTGACAACAACACCGTTGCAGACGGCGGTTGCCGGGGCAGCCCTGATGAATGGCGGCATGCTGGTGCCGCCAACCCTGTTCAAACGCAGCGAGGAACAGGCCCAGGCCCTTGCAAAACGCGTGGTTTCCAAGCAAACGAGCGATGCCATGCGCTACCTGTTCAGGCTCAACGTGGAGAAGGGATCCGGGCGCAGGGCTGATGTCGACGGTTATTTCGTCGGAGGCAAGACCGGCACCGCGGAGAAGGTCGTCAAAGGAAAATATTCGTCGGACAAGCGGTTCAACGCTTTTCTTGCCGCATTTCCGATACAGGACCCGAAATACGTTGTGCTTTCCATCATCGACGAGCCCAAGCCCGAAAAGGAGGGCATGGGAGCGACGGCTGGAACAAATGCCGGACCGATGGTTGCCAACATAATACGCCGGGCAGCGCCGCTGCTCGGTGTCAAACCGCAGTTTCCGGATGATGGAACGGTTTGGGTCAAGAATTGATAGAGTGACCGGCGCCGAGCGCGGGTCTCGCACCGGGGAATATCGACTTATGGTCAGCATGGAAGCGCGGAGGGATGCATGAAACTCCGGGCATTGAGAGAAATGGGCCTTGCCCTTCCGGGTGAGGGGGATTGCGAGATCACAGGTGTCACTTCCGACTCCCGAAAGGTAGCCGAAGGAACGATCTTCGTTGCCATCAAGGGCGCTGCCGCAGATGGAGCCGACTTCATCGCGCAGGCAGTTGCTTCAGGTGCTTGCGCGATTGTCGCGCATGACGGGGCAGACCTGGCAGGAGTTGGTATTCCGGCGGTCAAGGTAGGCGACCCGCGCCCGTGGCTTTCAAGAATCGCTGCCGCGCTTCATCCCCGCCAGCCTGAAAGGATGGTTGCCGTTACCGGTACGGCCGGCAAGACATCGGTCGCTTCATTCATGCGCCAGATATGGGCAATGGAGGGCAAGCCCGCGGCGATGATCGGCACCACGGGCGTCGTCGCGCCAGGCCGCAACAGCTATGGTTCACTTACGACGCCGGATCCCGTCGACCTGCACCGGCTTCTGGATGAACTCGCAGGCGAAGGCGTGACCCACGCGGCCATGGAAGCCTCGTCGCACGGTCTCGACCAGTACAGGTTGCACGGTGTCCGTCTTTCCGCAGCCGGGTTCACCAATATCGGCCGTGATCACATGGACTACCATCCGACGGTGGAGCACTACTTCAACGCCAAGATGCGGCTGTTTACCGAATTGCTGCCGGAAGGTGGTCCGGCGGTGATTTTTGCCGACGACGCATGGTCCGCGCGTGCCGTCGAGGCTGCGCGGAATGCAGGACGCGAACCGCTGACGGTGGGGCACCAGGGGGAATTCCTGACCCTGACCCGCGTCGAGCACGAACGCTTCCGGCAGGTTGTCGAGATACGCCACGACAAGACCCACTACCGGGTAGAGTTTCCGCTTGCTGGCGAATTCCAGGTATCCAATGCACTTGTTGCTGCAGGCATGGCGATCGCCACCGGCAGCGATCCGGCCGCCGTCATGAAGGCACTGGAGAAACTGAAGGGCGCACCGGGCCGTCTCGAACTGGTTGGGCGCTCGGCGTCGAATGCGCCTTGCTATGTGGACTATGCCCACAAGCCGGAAGCGCTGGAAAATGTTCTCTCCTCGCTGCGCCCGTTCACCACGGGACGGATCATCTGCGTATTCGGCTGCGGCGGCGACCGCGACCCCGGCAAGCGGCCCATCATGGGCGAAATTGCGAGCCGGCTTGCCGACATCGCAATCGTCACCGACGACAATCCGCGCTCGGAGGATCCTGCATCGATCCGTGCGGCGATCATGGCGGCAGCGCCCGGCGCGACGGAAATAGGCGACCGGCACGAGGCCATTGCAGGTGCCTATGCCATGCTGCGCGAGGGCGACTGCCTGGTCGTTGCGGGCAAGGGGCACGAGGTGGGTCAGATCATCAACGGCGTGAACCACCATTTCTCGGACCATGAGGAACTGGCCAGGGCGATCAAAGCAGATGGCGGCAGGCTCGAAACGCCGGGCATGGTGGCATGATGGAGCAGGACTGGCTCTGGGACAGCGACGCTTTCATCTCTGCAACGAACGGCAGGCCGGTGGGTGACCTGCCGGAGGGCATTACCGGGATTTCCATCGATACGCGGACCCTTCAGCCCGGCGAAGCATACTTTGCCATCAAGGGCGAACGCATGGACGGCCACGATTTCGTATCTGCGGCCATGAAGGCAGGGGCAGGACTTGCAGTCGTCGCCGAAGAGAAGCTGGTCGCGCTTGGAGGAATCAAGCTGCCGCTGGTCGTGGTGCGAGATGTGCTCGGCGCGATGCGTCGGCTCGGCGAGGCTGCGCGCGCCCGCTCGCGTGCACAGATCATTGCGGTTACCGGCAGCGTGGGCAAGACGACGACGAAGGAAATGATGCGCACCGTGCTCTCTGCAAGCGGCAAGGTGCATGCCTCGGCGGCGTCCTTCAACAACCACTGGGGCGTTCCGCTGACGCTGGCGCGCATGCCGGACGATACGCGCTTCGGCATATTCGAGATCGGCATGAACCATCCGGATGAAATCCGTCCGCTGGTGAAGATGGTTCGCCCGCATGTTGCGATGATCAACAATGTTGCCGCAGCGCATCTGGGTGCCTTCAAGTCGATAGACGAGATCGCGCACGCAAAGTGCGAGATATTCGAGGGCGTGGTTCCCGGCGGATATGGCCTGATCAACCGCGACGACGAACGATACTCCCTTCAGAAGAAACTGGCCGAACAGGCTGGAATTGAACACCTTCTTTCGTTTGGCGAGAAACGTGGAGCCGACTTCAAGCTGAAATCGCTCGAAGAGACGGCGCAAGGCAGCCGGTTCGTGGCTGTCATCAACCGCAAGGAATTCGATGTGACCGTCAATGCGCCGGGCCGGCACCTGGTGCAGAATGCGCTGGCGGTTCTGGGCGTAGCGTCCTTGTGCGGTGCCGACATGGAAAAATCGGTTGAGGCCTTCAAGCAGATCGTGCCCGAAAAGGGACGCGGGCGCAGGCACCGGCTCAAGGCGCGGGATGGCGGGTTCCTCCTGATCGACGAAAGCTACAATGCGAACACCGCTTCGATGGCCGCTGCGCTGAGGGTGGCGGGAATGGCCGAGAAGGGCGCAAAGGGCAGGCGCATAGCTGTGCTTGGTGACATGCGCGAACTCGGGTCGAATTCTGAGCGGCTGCACCGTTCACTCGCTGGACCGATCTCCGAAAACGGCATTGATCTTGTCTATACGGTGGGCGAGGAAATCGCCGTTCTGGGCGCAGAACTGGGCCCCGGTGTCCATGCCGGACACTACGCGGATCGCGACGCAGTCATGCCCGTACTCGCCAAATCGTTGCGCGCCGGGGACGTAATCATGCTAAAGGCTTCCAATGGACTGGGATTCGCGAAGCTGGTGGACATGCTTCGCGAAAACTTTCCGGAAGTGGAAGATGCGTTGGGGACGCAAACCGGCCGGAAGGGCAAGGCGGGGAACTGAAATCATGCTGTATTATCTGAGCCAGGAATTTGCTGCCAATTTTCCAGGCTTCAACCTGTTCAGGTACATCACTTTCCGAACGGCGGGTTCGCTCGTTACCTCGGCACTGTTCGTGTTCCTGTTCGGGCAGGCGATCATCAATTCGCTGAGATTGCGCCAGGGCAAGGGCCAGCCAATCCGGGCAGATGGCCCGGAATCCCATTTTGCCAAGGCTGGCACACCCACCATGGGTGGCCTGATGATCATCGTCGGTGTTCTGGTTTCCTCGATCATCTGGGCCAATCTTTCGAGCGTCTATGTGTGGGTCGTGCTCGTGGTCATGTCGGGCTTCGGCCTCATCGGCTTCTATGACGACTACCTGAAGGTCAGCAAGTCGAGCCACAAGGGGTTCTCGGGGCGCATGCGCCTTTCGCTGGAATTCGTTATCGCGGCTGCCGCGGCGCTGGCAATCATGGTGAGCGGCGAGCAGCCCTTTTCCTCCGCGCTGACATTTCCCTTCTTCAAGGACCTGATCCTGAATCTCGGCTGGTTCTTCATTCCTTTTGCGGCCTTCGTGATCGTTGGCGCGGGCAATGCGGTGAACCTGACCGACGGACTGGATGGACTTGCAATCGTCCCGGTGATGATCGCCGCTGCTTCGTTCGGCTTCATTGCCTACCTCTCGGGCAACGCGATATTTGCAAACTACCTCCAGATTCACTTCGTTCTGGGAACGGGTGAAATTGCAGTGATATGCGGTGCCGTGATCGGTGCGGGGCTTGGGTTTCTCTGGTTCAACGCGCCGCCTGCGGCAATCTTCATGGGCGATACCGGCTCCCTTGCCCTTGGCGGGATGATCGGCGCGGTCGCGGTCGCTACCAAGCACGAGATCGTGCTCGCCGTTGTTGGCGGGCTGTTCGTGATGGAGGCGCTGTCGGTCATGATACAGGTGGCTTCGTTCAAGCTCACCGGCAAGCGTGTATTCCGCATGGCTCCCATCCATCACCACTTCGAGAAGAAGGGATGGACCGAGAGCCAAGTCGTGATCCGGTTCTGGATCATCGCGGTGCTACTGGCACTGATCGGGCTTTCGACACTCAAACTCAGATAGGATTTCTACGGGGACGCCATCTTGATTGCGGCAACGACGGCGAAAGGAAAAAGAATTGCACTGTTCGGGCTCGGCGGCTCGGGCTTGGCGACTGCGCACGCGCTGTCGCAGGGCGGGGCGGATCTCGTCTGTTTCGATGACAATCCCGAAAAGGTGAAACAGGCCCAGGCGGAGGGGTTGACGGTCCGGGACCTTCGCGAGGTCGATTTCTCCAGCGTGGACGAACTCGTGCTTTCGCCCGGCGTGCCGCTGACCCATCCCAGACCCCACTGGTCGGTGGAACTGGCGAGGAAGGCAGGGAAACCGGTAGTCGGCGATATCGAGCTGTTTGTTCGCGAACGCAATGCCCGCGCGCCGGAATGTCCGTTAATCGCCGTGACCGGGACCAATGGCAAATCGACCACCACCGCATTGATCGCCCATGTGCTGAAATCCGCTGGTCGCGACACCCAGATGGGAGGCAATATCGGCACGGCTGCGCTGCTTCTCGATCCGCCTGCAAGCGACCGGTTCTATGTCATCGAGTGTTCGTCCTACCAGATCGACCTTGCCCCCTCGCTCAACCCGTCTGCAGGAATTCTCCTCAACCTGACGCCGGACCACCTGGACAGGCACGGCTCCATGGACAACTACGCGGCCATCAAGGAGCGCCTTGTTGCAGCGAGCGGCACGGCGATTGTCGGGGTGGATGACAGCTATTGCACCGCAATTGCATCCTACCTCGAGGCGCAGGGCAGGAAGGTGTTGCGGATATCCAGCTCGGCCAACCTGCATGAGGGCATTCATTTCCGGGACGGGTGGATCGTCAAGTCCGGTGCGGGCGGCACGCAGAAGCTGTTCGACCTGAATGAGGCGCCAGCCTTGCGCGGCAAGCACAATGCACAAAATGCGGCCGCCACCTGGGCTGTGCTCGCCGTGTCAGGCCTTTCGTCTGAAGAGATTGCTGAAGGCATGCGCTCGTTTCCGGGGCTTGCCCATCGCATGGAACAAGTGGGCCGTATCGGCAAAACCCTGTTCGTCAACGATTCCAAGGCAACGAATGCCGATGCCGCGGCAATGGCGCTTGGCAGTTTCGAGAACATTCACTGGATTGCGGGCGGTCTTGCCAAGGAGGGCGGGATCGAAAGTCTCGGACCGTTCTTCAGCAGGATCAGGCGTGCATACCTGATCGGCGAGGCAGCGCCGGCATTTGCGGCAACGCTTGGCGGCAAGCTGCCGTTCGAGATCTCCGGTACGCTCGACGCGGCTGTGGTTCACGCTGCTGGCAATGCTGCACAAGAAGGCGAGGAGACTGTCGTTCTGCTTTCGCCTGCATGCGCGAGTTTCGACCAGTTTCCCAATTTCGAAAAACGGGGAGATGCCTTCCGCGAAGCCGTTCTGGCGCTGGAGGGGATCAAGCCGATGAAGGAGGTGGTGACATGATTTCCAGAGCCGACCGGTCATTCCTTGCCGAGTGGTGGCGCACCATCGACAAGCCGCTTCTGAGCGGTGTGCTGATCCTCATCCTGCTTGGTTTCCTGCTGTCTTTTGCGGCCAGTCCGCCGGTTGCCGAGCGTATCGGCCTGCCGCCTTCGCATTTCACCATTCGTCATGCAGTGTTCCTGGTGCCGTCCCTGATCCTGCTGATTGGCCTGTCGTTCCTCGATCAGCGCATGGTCCGGCGCTCGGCGCTGGTGCTGTTCATAATTGCCATGGCGTTGATGATGGCAACCCTGTTCATCGGCGAAGACGTGAAGGGCTCGCGGCGCTGGATCTGGATCGCAGGCTTCTCCCTGCAGCCCTCGGAATTCATGAAGCCCGCCTTCGTGATCCTGACGGCATGGCTGTTTGCCGAGAATTCGAGGCAGCCCGAGATCCCCGGAAACCTGTTCGCCATCATCCTGTTCGGCATGGTTGCCGCGCTCTTGATCGCGCAGCCCGACTTCGGCCAGACGGTTCTGGTCGGCATTGTCTGGGGCGCGATGTTCTTTGTCGCCGGGATGTCCTGGCTGTGGATCGGGGGACTTGGCAGCCTCGGTGCGCTGGCGTTTGTCGGAGCGTACATGTTCTTTCCGCACGTTGCCGGGCGAATAGACCGGTTCATCACGGGTGAAGGCGACAACTTCCAGGTCGAGACTGCACGCGAAGCCATCATTACCGGCGGCTGGCTTGGGCAGGGGCCGGGCGAGGGCACGGTCAAGCGCTATCTTCCGGACAGTCACACGGACTTCTCGTTTTCAGTGGCTGCCGAGGAGTTCGGCATCATCGCCTGCATCCTGCTCGTGGCGCTATTTGCCTTTGTCGTGTTGCGCGGGCTGAACCGGGCCCTGCGCGAACACAATCCATTCACACGGCTGGCGGTTTCCGGTCTCGTCATCATGTTCGGGATGCAGTCGATGATCAACATCATGGTGAACCTGCAACTGATGCCGGCCAAGGGCATGACCCTGCCGTTCATTTCCTATGGCGGTTCGTCGCTGCTTTCGATGTCCATCGTGATGGGCTACGTTCTTGCGCTGACACGCCGCCGCCCGGACATGTACCGCAACGAACCGCTGTCGACGACGATCAAGCGGTTCATGCCGGCAGAATGAACCACTGAACGGGAAATGCGATGACCAAGGGATCAGTCCTGCTTTGCGCTGGAGGAACGGGAGGCCATCTGTTTCCGGCTGAGGCGCTGGCGCATGAGCTGGTGGCGCGAGGCTATTCCGTGCATCTGGCGACAGACATGCGGGCGAAGAAATATGCTGCCGCCTTTCCTGCGGATGGTGTGCATGTGATCCGCTCCGCGACGGTGGGCGGCAAGAACCCGGTCGCGCTGGCAAAGACGATTTTCTCGCTGGGCCTGGGCTATCAGCAGAGTTCCAGGCTGGTGCGGAAGATTAGGCCCGTGGCGGCTGTGGGCTTCGGCGGCTATCCGACGCTTCCGCCGATCTTTGCCGCCTCCAATGCCAACGTTCCCTGCCTTCTGCACGAGCAGAATGCCATTCTTGGCCGGGCCAACTGGTTTCTCGCAAAGCGGGCAAAAGGCATCGCCATCGGGTTCGCGCTGGCCGGGGAAAGACCGGAGGGCACACCCGTCATCGAGACGGGCAATCCGGTACGGCCAATGGTAAAGGCTGTGATGGACACTCCATATCCCTCTCGAACGGCGGGCGAGCGCTTCCGTCTCGTCGTGTTTGGCGGCAGCCAGGGCGCGAGGTTCTTCTCCGAGATCATGCCGGAGGCACTGGCCATGCTTGGAGCGGAGGAACGGTCGCGCATTTCACTCCTGGAACAGGCCCGTGAAGAGGATCAGGCGGCACTGAATGCCAGCCTTCAAAGGCTTGGCATCGAGGCCCAGGTCTCGCCGTTCTTCAAGGACATGCCGGCCGAAATCGCGGGCGCGCATTTCGTTATCGCGCGCGCCGGAGCGTCCTCGGTGGGAGAACTGGCCGTCATCGGCCGGCCTTCATTGCTCGTACCGCTGCCCGGATCGCTCGACGGCGACCAGGCCGCCAATGCCGCATCCATGGAAAAGGCGGGGGGTGCCATTGTTGTCCGCCAGGCAGAGTTGTCTGCCGAACGGCTGGCAGGCCTCCTTCGCGAGATGATGAACGAACCGGCAAGGGCCGCGAGCATGGCAGCGGCTGCGCGTAGCACTGGGAAGCCCGATGCTGCCGAAAAACTTGCCGATTGCGTGGAATGTGTTATCTCCGGCGGCGATCTGGCATCGGCCGCTACGTAAACTCGAACTCCACGGACACAATCCCATGAAAATGCCTGCTGACATCGGCATCGTTCACTTCGTCGGAATCGGCGGCATCGGCATGAGCGGCATCGCCGAGGTGCTGCACAATCTGGGCTACAAGGTCCAGGGATCCGACATGAACGAGAGCGCCAATGTGGAGCGCCTTCGCGACAAGGGCATAACCGTACACATCGGACACCGGGCCGAGAACCTTGGCGATGCAGCAGTGGTGGTGGCATCATCCGCGATCAAGCAGGACAATCCCGAACGCATAGCAGCCCGCGAGCGCCGCATACCGCTGGTTCGCCGCGCCGAGATGCTGGCCGAACTCATGCGCTTCAAGAACGCGGTCGCGATTGGCGGCACGCACGGCAAGACCACGACCACCTCCATGGTGGGCACGATCCTGGAAGCGGGCGGCCTTGATCCGACGGTCATCAATGGCGGTATCATCAACCATCTTGGCACCAATGTTCGCCTGGGCGATGGTGACTGGATGGTCTGCGAGGCGGACGAGTCCGACGGGACTTTTCTCAAGTTGCCTGCCGATGTTGCAGTGGTCACCAATATAGACCCGGAGCATCTCGACCATTACGGCGACTACGACGCCGTGAAAAAGGCATTCCGCGATTTCGTCGAGAATGTGCCTTTCTATGGTTTCGCTGTTTGCTGCATCGATCACCCGGAAGTGCAGGCGATGGTCGCTCGAATCACCGACCGGCGCGTCGTCACCTATGGGCGCAACCCCCAGGCCGACATCCGCTTCTTCAATCTCAACATCTCGGGTGCGAAGAGTTCCTTCGATGTCGAAATTCGCGACCGCAAGCGCGGCGAAACGAAGACTGTCACCGGTCTTGAGCTGCCAATGGCAGGCATTCACAACGTGTCGAACGCGACTGCTGCGATTGCTGTGGCGCACGAACTTGGCGTGAACGAAGAGGGCATCCGCAAGGGCATTGCCGCGTTCTCCGGGGTCAAGCGCCGCTTCACCCATACCGGAAGCTGGAACGGCGTCGAGATATTCGATGATTACGGCCATCACCCGGTGGAGATTGCCGCCGTGCTTGCGGCAGCGCGGGCCGCCACCAATGGCAAGGTGATGGCCATCAAGCAGCCGCACCGCTACACGCGGCTGCAAAGCCTGATGGGCGATTTCTGCTCCTGCTTCAACGATGCGGACACGGTGCTTGTCGCGCCGGTCTATTCCGCTGGCGAAAGCCCGATCGAGGGTGCCGACAACAAGGCGCTGGTTGCCGGTCTGCGTGCCGCCGGTCACCGCGATGCGCGCGTGATCTCGGCTGAGGGCGATGTTGCGCCGATTGTTCACCAGACAGCGAACCCGGGTGACTTCGTGATCTTTCTCGGTGCAGGCGACATCACCAAATGGGCCTATGCGCTTCCCGGCGCTCTTGCGGCGCTCGACGGCAACTGAGGGCGAAACATGCCGGGCCAGGCTCTTCTAGATAGTATATTGCCGCTGATGGATGGCCTGCGCGGGCGATGCCAGGCGAATGCCCTGATGTCCAAGCTCACCTGGTTTCAGGTTGGCGGCCCGGCAGATGTCCTGTTCCAGCCTGCTGACGAGGAGGATCTTGCCTTCTTTCTTTCCCGGTTGCCGGAGGACATTCCGGTAACGGTGGTCGGCGTCGGCTCCAATCTCCTGGTGCGGGATGGCGGCATCGAAGGCGTTGTCATACGGCTCGGCGCGAAGGGCTTCGGCCAGGTGGAGCACATTGGCGGACTACGGTTGAGGGCAGGCGCCGCGGTACTTGACAAGAAACTGGCCGCCGAGGCGCTGGCCCATGGGATTGGCGGCTTTGCATTCTACCATGGTATTCCGGGGGGAATTGGCGGCGCACTCAGGATGAATGCCGGTGCCAACGGCACGGAGACAACCAATCGTGTCGTTGAAGTCACGGCCATAGACCGGCAGGGCGGGCGGCATGTGCTCTCGCATGAAGACATGGGGTACACCTACCGTCATTCCGCCGTGCCATCCGATCTCATTTTCACCTCGGCGGTTTTCGAGGGCGTCGACGAACCGCGCGAGAAGATCGAGGCGGACATGGCGGCGGTCCAGCATCACCGCGAGACCGTTCAGCCCGTAAAGGAAAAAACCGGCGGCTCGACCTTCAAGAATCCCGCGGGACATTCAGCCTGGCGGCTTGTCGACGAGGCAGGGCTGAGGGGCTTCCAGGTTGGCGGCGCACAGATGAGCGAGATGCATTGCAACTTCATGATCAACACCGGTGCCGCCACGGCTCTCGATCTTGAAACTCTGGGTGAAACTGTGCGTCGAAGGGTCTTGGAAAATTCGGCGATTCAGCTAGAGTGGGAAATCAAGCGCATCGGGCGATTTGCCGAGGGTCAGACCAGACCGGCGTCGATCGATGACCGAAGAGCGGGCGCGTAGGACGAGGCGGCAGGCGGCGGAGCAGGCCGGAAGTCCATAGCCCGAACAATGCGGCAACACCGGCCAAAGCCGGGGCAGTATCCGACAGGGAAGCGAAATACACTCGCCTGAACCTCCGTATGGGGAGGCTCCGGGACGGGTGGATTCTGATTCCGGCTTCCGTTGGGAGCCTCATGACCAGCCCATGTAGAGGGCGGCAAAACATCCGGCCACTTGGGTGGTCAAAACGGGACCGCAATCTGGGGTCCAAGACGGGGAATGCGTATGAGTTCGAAACACGTTGCGGTGTTGATGGGGGGATGGTCTTCGGAAAGACCGGTGTCGCTTGCTTCCGGGAAACCGTGCGCGGATGCACTTGAGCGCGCAGGCTTCCAGGTCACCCGCATCGATGTCGGCAGAGACATCGTCGAGGTCCTCAAGGACACGAAGCCCGATGTCGTCTTCAACGCACTGCACGGCCCGTTCGGCGAGGATGGCGGTATCCAGGCGATCCTGGAACTTCTTGAAATTCCCTACACGCATTCAGGCCTTCTGGCCTCGGCCCTTGCGATGGACAAGGAGAAGGCCAAGACCGTAGCGCGGCGGGCTGGCGTTCCAGTCGCCGAAGCCAAGGTCATGAACCGGCTCGAAGCGGCAGAAAAGCACGTGATGAAGCCGCCTTACGTCATCAAGCCGGTCGCCGAAGGATCATCTTTCGGGGTGCTGATCGTGCGCGAGGACATGTCCAATCCACCCCAGGAACTGTATTCGAAGGAATGGCCATATGGCGAGCGAATCATGGTGGAAAGGTTCATTTCCGGGCGCGAGCTGACCTGCGCCGTGATGGGCAATGTGGCGCTTGGCGTGACGGAAATTGTGCCGCAGGGTCACAGCTTCTACGATTTCGATGCAAAATATGCGGAAGGCGGCTCCAAACACGTGCTGCCGGCAGAAATTAAACCAAATATTTACCAAAAGATTCAGACACTGGCGCTCAAGGCACACGAGGCCATTGGCTGCAGGGGCGTATCGCGGTCGGACTTCCGTTTAGACGACGGTCCGGCGGGAACCGGAGAGTTGATCTGGCTCGAGGTCAATACGCAGCCCGGCATGACCCCAACCTCGCTTGTACCTGAAATGGCCCTGCACGCAGGCCACAGTTTCGAGGAATTCCTGACCTGGATGGTGGAGGACGCATCGTGCAACAGGTAGGCCCGCGGGCCAACCAGATGGGACGCTACATCACGCCGGAAGCGATTGCCGTTTCCGAGCGCGGAAGCGTTTTGCCGAAGTTCCTGCGCAAACCGGCGCGGCAGGCGAGCCGCCTGCTGAATGGCGGGTTCCACGTTTCCGGGCGCGGGCTTGCCATATTCGGCATTCTGTTTGCAGTCGCGACTGCGGGTGCGGGCCTCGTTGCCAACGGGCAGGCGGATGTCGTGCTGGCGCGTGTTGCACCGATAATCGGCCTGAAGAACATTTCCTATGACATTACCGGCGCGGTCGAAACTTCGCAGATCGACGTGATGACCACCATTGCGCCACTGGCACAGGGGTCGCTTCTCACTTTGAGCGCGAAAGCAGCTCGCGACGCACTGATCGAGCTTCCCTGGGTTGCCGACGCCACGGTGACAAAGCGTTTTCCCGACCGGCTTTCGATCAATCTCGTGGAGCGTTCGGCATTCGCCATCTGGCAGGACGGCGACGGCCTGCATCTTGTTGATCGCGAGGGCAGGGTTCTCGGTGATTACGATGGCCGGCCCGGCATACTTCCGCTCGTCGTCGGCCAGGGGGCAGGCGATGAAGCCGCCGAAATCGTCGCATCGGTTTCGCGCTACCCGCAGATTTCCTCCAAGGTCCGGGCATACCAGCGTGTTGGCAGCAGGCGCTGGGACCTGCAGCTCGAGAACGGAATACAGGTGCTGCTGCCCGAAAACGGGCTGGAGGCAGGGCTTTCCAGGCTCGCGCAGCTGGACGAGGAAAAGGACATCTTCAACCGCGCCGTGGAGCGCATCGATCTCAGGTCAGATGACCGGGTGGTCTTCCGGCTGGAGCAGGGTGCAGCCGACGCAATGCGCGAAGTGCGCGAGGAGCAGATAAAGCGAATGGAAAAAGCCAAGAGGGAGCGCCAGATATGAGCCTGCTCAACTCCGGTTTTGTTCCGCGCATGAAGCCGCTTTCCAGCCGCAAACCCACGGTGGTTAGCGTTCTCGACGTTGGCACGTCGAAAATCTGCTGCATCATCGCAAATCTCACCCCGCGCCAGCAAAGCTCCGTCTTGCCAGGCCGTACCCACCATGTCGAAGTGATCGGAATAGGTCACCAGCGTTCGCGCGGCATCAAGTCAGGCGTGGTCGTCGATCTCGACGGGGCGGAACAGGCGATCCGGCATGCGGTTGAGACCGCGGAACGGATGGCGGGCGTGACGGTGGAATCGCTGATCGTCAATGTTTCCTCGGGACGCCTCTTCTCCGAGGCCTTTTCCGCAGACATATCGATCGGTGGACACGAAATCAGCGAGGCAGACATTTCGCAGGTCCTGAGAGCCGGCGCAGAACATGCGCTGGCGCCGGAACGTTCGGTCGTTCATTCCCTGCCGATCGGCTACACGCTGGACGGGGAAACAGGCATTCTCGACCCGCGCGGCATGATCGGCGATACGCTCGGCGTCGACATGCATGTGCTGACAGCCGAAAACGCGCCGCTGCGCAATCTAGAACTGTGCATCAACAGGGCACATCTTTCCGTCGAGGCGATGGTGGCGACGCCATATGCTTCCGGCCTTGCTGCTCTGGTTGATGACGAAACCGAGATGGGTTCGGCCTGCATCGACATGGGCGGCGGCACCACCACGCTTTCGGTATTTCTCAATCGCCGTTTCATCTACTGCGATGCGATTGCCATTGGCGGCAATCACGTGACGATGGATCTGGCACGGGGTCTTTCGACCCGGCTCGACGATGCCGAGCGGCTCAAGGTGCTGCACGGCACGGTTCTGGGCGGCGCGTGCGACGACGACGATCTCGTATCGGTTCCCGGCATCGACGACAGCGAGAACGACTACCACCAGCAGGTTTCGAGGGCCCAGATCACCAGGATCATCCGTCCGCGCGTCGAGGAGACGCTGGAACTGATCCGCGACCGGCTGGCGCGGTCTGGTTTTGCAGACGCAGTGGGCAAGCGGGTCGTGCTGACGGGCGGCGCGGCGCAACTGGGCGGCATGGGCGAACTGGCCCGGCGGATCCTTTCCAAGAATGTGCGCATCGGCAGGCCCATGGGGATTGCCGGAATGCCGGAGGCGGCCAAGGGGCCTGCCTTTTCGACTGCGGTCGGCCTGATGGTCTATCCGCAGATTTCACAGATAGAGTGCCATACGACTGGGTTTCAGAGGCATGCGGGCCTGCTGACCGGCACCGGCGGCACTTTTTCACGCCTTGGCCACTGGCTGAAGGCAAGCTTTTGAGTGCGGCAACTCCGAGCCGGTGAAAACCGGCAAGGAACAACAGGTTCTGGCTGGGCTGAGGGTCTTTCCGGAACAAGTTTGGAGACGAGGAAATGACTATCAATCTGCAGAAGCCCGACATCCGGGAACTGAAGCCGAAGATTACCGTCTTTGGCGTTGGCGGCGGCGGCGGCAATGCCGTCAACAACATGATCAATGGCGGTCTTGAAGGCGTCGATTTCGTCTGTGCGAATACCGATGCACAGGCGCTGACCATGTCGAAAGCCGAAAAGATCATCCAGCTTGGCCACGGGCAACCCAGGGTCTCGGTGCCGGTTCGCAGCCGGAAGTGGGCCGCCAGGCCGCAGAGGAATGCCTGGATGAAATCCAGGATTACCTGCAGGGCACGCATATGGCCTTCGTCACGGCAGGCATGGGTGGCGGCACCGGAACGGGTGCGGCTCCTGTCGTTGCACGCGCAGCACGCGAACTTGGCATTCTGACCGTCGGCGTGGTCACCAAACCCTTCCAGTTCGAGGGTCAGCGCCGCATGCGCACCGCCGAGGACGGCATTCTGGAACTCCAGAAGAACGTCGACACGCTCATCGTCATTCCAAACCAGAACCTGTTCCGCATCGCCAATGACAAGACTACCTTCGCAGATGCGTTCGGAATGGCCGACCAGGTCCTCTATTCCGGCGTTTCCTGCATCACTGACCTGATGGTCAAGGAAGGCCTCATCAACCTCGATTTTGCCGATGTTCGCTCCGTCATGCGCGAGATGGGCAAGGCGATGATGGGAACCGGCGAGGCTTCCGGCGACGGACGCGCGATGCAGGCTGCTGAAGCAGCGATTTCCAACCCGCTGCTCGATGAAACCTCGATGCGCGGCGCGCAGGGACCCTGATCTCGATCACCGGTGGCCGCGACATGACGCTGTTCGAGGTGGACGAGGCTGCCACGCGCATCCGCGAGGAAGTCGATTCGGAAGCCAACATCATCGTTGGCGCAACCTTCGACGAGAGCCTGGACGGGATCTTCCGCGTTTCGGTTGTCGCCACCGGCATCGACAATTCCGCGATGACCGCCAAACCGGTTGTCCAGCCCGGCCGCACCGAGGCAATCGCCCGTCCTGCGGTCATGGCGCAGAAACCGGCAACTCCGCAGGCAGCTCCGGCTTCCCAGCCGATCGCAATGGGCATTCCGCAGAAACCTGCGGCTCCGGTTGCATCTCCCGCGGCGTCCAGGCCTGCCCAGCCGATGCCGGCACCGGCAGCTGTCGAGAAGAACGGCGTAAAGATCGAGCCGCTGAAGCGCAGTGCCGAACCGAACCCGCGCGAAATGGAAGATGAGTTCCGGGACGCTCTCGAAGCTGAACTGATGCCCAGGGAGACCACCTTCGTTCCGCCGGCTGCACAGCGTCCGGACCGTCCGGTTGCCGCCCAGCGTGTGCCCCAGGTCGAGGATTTCCCGGCGATCGCCCGCACGGCAACCGAAGCCCCGCGCGCAGCGCAGACCGAACAAAAGCGCGAAGGCAGCCCGATGAGCCTGCTCCAGAAGCTGAAAACCGGGTTTGGCGTTCGCGAAGAACACCACAATCCGGCTCCCGCTGAGCGGGCGGAGCCTGCACGCGCCGAAATGCCGGTTCGTGCACAGCCGCAGCCACAACCGGTTCCGGCACCTCAGCCGCGTCCGGCAGTTGCGGCACAGGCTGCCGACAATCCGTATGCACCCAAGGGCAACCTCGACCAGACAGGCCGTCCGACCTCGCCGCAGCCGCGCTCACTGCACGACGACGACGAGCTGGAAATCCCGGCCTTCCTGCGCCGCCAGGCCAACTGATACAGGGCTGTAATCCAGCTTGAAACCAAATACCCGCAATGCGCCTGCATTGCGGGTTTCCGTTTTGTTAACTTCCTGTTTGTAAAGTGGAAAGGGTTACGTCGGGGAATGCCAAAATAGGTAACAAATCGTAAGAAAGCGTGATTTGGTTCCAGGCGAGTGTATATGTACACATGTCGCTGCCAGATAACCGCAAAAAAGCCCGATTCCGATACAGGGCCTGCGGAAAGGGGGGCAAGGGTTCGCTGCTTGAAGTGCCGTGAACCGCATTTGCCGGAAAAACCGATAACAAGGCAGGGACATGGGGAACGTAGTACTAGGTTACCAGACCACCCTCAGGGAAAAAGCGGAATTCAGCGGAATAGGCGTTCATTCGGGACAGCCGGTATCGCTGGTAATGCACCCTGCAGAAGCCAATACAGGTATCATCTTTTCGGTAACCTGCCCGCGCACCGGTGATGTGCGTGACATTCCCGCGACCCTGGGCTCCATCGGGGCCACCGATCTTTGCACTGTGCTGGGCGATCCGTCCGGCATTTTTATTGCGACCGTCGAGCACCTCATGGCTGCCATCCGGGCGCTTAACCTCGACAACGCCATCATCGACGTTGACGCCTACGAGGTGCCGGTTCTCGACGGAAGTTCGCGTCCGTTCGTGGAAGGCATCCAGCAGGCTGGTATCGTCGAACTGAAAGAGCCGCGCGTCTATATCCGCGTCAAGAAACCGGTTCGCATCAGCATGGGTGCATCCTGGGCCGAGTTCGTTCCGCATGAGGGGACCCGCTTCGAAGTCGATATCGATTTCGATTGCCCGACCATCGGCCGTCAGTCGCATGTCTGCGATCTTTCCGCCGAGAGCTTTTCACGCGATGTTTCGGCTGCACGCACCTTCGGTTTCATGAAGGACGTCGAGCGCCTCTGGGCAGCGGGCTTTGCCCTTGGCTCCTCGCTCGAGAATTCCGTCGTCATCGGAGACGACAACAAGATCATCAATCCCGAGGGCCTGCGCTACAAGGACGAGTTCGTTCGCCACAAGCTGCTGGATGCAGTTGGCGATATCGCTCTTGCAGGCGCGCCGATTCTCGGTGCCTTCCGCTCCTACCGTGGCGGCCACAAGCTCAACTCGATGATGCTGAAAGCCCTGTTTGCGGATGCTTCCGCCTACGAATTCGTGGAGGCCGCAGCATCTCAGGCTCGCGTTTCCTACAATGAACTCGTTGCGGTCAGCGCTCCGGCATATGCTGCCGACCTGAGCTGAGCCGGGTTGATTTGATCCGGCTGCAAGTGGCGGCCACGAATCCCGGTTCACGCCAAATCCCGTTTCAATTGCATATCTGCAACACTTCCCCGAAAGCCTCTTCCGCGCCTTATTCCGGCGACAATTGGTTGCGACAGCCGTTGTACTCGATGCAGCTGGCTGTTTTTTCATGGCTGACTGCGCAGAATGTGCCGGGTATAGCATGCCGCAGGTCTATTGGTTTTGACGGCGAAAACTGGTATCAGGCTATCGCGCCTGGCGCTGTTTCCTGATCCGTCAATCGGACAGCAGGCAGACAGGCGCAAGATGTTGAAATAACTGGTGCACCATCGCATTTGACCCGGTTGCGG
This sequence comes from Nitratireductor sp., assembly GCA_020637805.1. Lineage (GTDB taxonomy): Bacteria > Pseudomonadota > Alphaproteobacteria > Rhizobiales > Rhizobiaceae > Salaquimonas. Next base: position 59,782 of record JACKJU010000013.1, read on the forward strand.
GAATGCATGCAATGAGGCGCCGGGCATTCAAGGTCCGGATGTTGAGAACAACACGGACAAGACGGGAAACGCCGGCAAGGCAAGGGGAGGTTCGTTCAGGCGAACACGAGATGCCCGCCGGTTTGCAATGAGAGACGCATTGCTGCGTCAGGTTCTATGGATGGCGGAGCGTATTGTCCGCCAATGAGGCAGGGACATTCGACAAGTGATGTATCGTTGGAATAGCCGCAAGCCGGTCCTGTGGGTAAAGAAGGGCGCGCGCGCTGCAATGGTGGCACTGTCGCTTGGCGCCGGTGCAATCGTGCTTTCTGCCTGCCAGTCCAAGGAAATCTCCTCGAAGGATTTCGTGGACAACATTCAGCCCGCCGACTTGCTGTACAACCAGGCCCTGGCCAGCATGGACGAGGGCAATCTGACCCGCGCCATGAAGAAGCTGAACGAGCTTGACCGGCAGCACCCGTATTCGGAGTTCTCGCGCCGCGCGCTGATCATGCAGACCTTCATTTCCTACCGGCAGGGCAACTACATCGATTCCGCCGAGTTCGGAAAACGCTACGTATCGCTGTATCCCGGTGACAAGGATGCCGCCTATGCGCAGTACCTGGTGGGCATGTCCTACTACCGCCAGATGCCGGACGTTTCGCGCGACCAGTCGGTAACAGCAAGAGCGCACAATGCCATGCTGGAATTGACCGAGCGCTATCCCGAAAGCGAATATGTCGAGGACGCCAAGACCAAGATGCGCGTCACCCGCGACCAGGTCGCGGGCAAGGAAATGCTGACGGGCCGCTACTATCTTGAGCGCCGTGAATACCTCGCGGCCATCAACCGTTTCCGCAAGGTGGTGCAGACCTATCCGGACACCCGCCACGTGGAAGAGGCGCTTGCGCGGCTTACCGAGGCCTATTACGCGATGGGCCTTGCCAACGAGGCACAGGCCGCCGCTGCCGTGCTCGGACACAACTTCCCGGACAGCCAGTGGTACAAGGATTCCGTTGCACTGCTTCAGTCCGGCGGGCTTTCGCCGCGCGAGAACAAACGGTCCTGGCTGAGCGGCTTCACCACCGACAAGCCACAGAATTCCAGGATCCAAGAGATAAATGCTGGCTGAGCTTTCGATCCGCGACATTGTTCTGATCGAAAAACTCAATCTGCGCTTCGACGCGGGGCTTAGTGTGCTGACCGGGGAGACCGGTGCAGGCAAGTCCATTCTTCTCGATGCATTGTCGCTGGCTCTGGGCGCGCGGGGCGAGGGCGGTCTTGTTCGCCACGGCGAGAAGCAGGGGCAGGTCACTGCCGTGTTCGACCTGCCAATCGGCCATTCCGTGCTGGCCCTTTTGGACGAGAACGGAATTCAGCACGAAGGTTCGCTTATCCTGCGGCGCGTACAATCGGCAGACGGGCGCTCCAAGGCATTTGTCAACGACCAGCCGGTTTCGGTTGGCCTCATGCGCCAGATCGGCCATCTGCTGGTCGAACTGCATGGCCAGCACGACGAACGCGCTCTCATCCAGCCCTCTTCCCATCGTGACATGGTTGACGCATTCGGTGCCCTCGGTACAGCAGCGGCCGGTGTCGCGGCAGCCTGGGAAAGACTGCAGGATTTGCGCCGGGAGATGGCAGACCTGAGGGAACGCGTGGATGCGGCAGCGCGCGAAGCGGACTATCTGCGCGACAGTGTAGCCGAACTCGAAAAACTCGCGCCGGAGCCTGGCGAAGAGGAAGAACTGGCGGTGCGGCGTCAAACGATGATGCAGGCGGAGAAGATCGCCAGCGAACTGAACGAGGCCGTCGATACGCTGGGTGGTCCGGCTTCGCCATTGCCGGTGCTTTCCAGCCTTGTGCGTTCGCTGGAGCGCAAGATGGCGCAGGCGCCGGGCATGCTCGACGAAGCGGTAAAGCAACTGGATGCAGGGCTTGATGCACTTCACCTGGCACACCAGGAACTGGAGCGGGCGCTGCGCGACGCGGATTTCGACCCGCGCGAACTCGAAATGGCAGAAGAACGCCTGTTCGCGCTCAGGGCCGCGTCCCGCAAGTACGCGGTTGCCGTGGAAAACCTGCCCGAACTGGCAGTGAAACTGGCGGACGACCTTGAAAACCTGAATGCGGGCGAGGAGCGTCTGGCTGCAATCGAGGGGCAGGTGCGCGAACAGGAGGCCAGGTTCCGCGCGGCTGCATCCGAGCTTTCCAGGATGCGCGAGCAGGCAGCGGCGGAACTGGTGGCGGCAGTAAGCCTGGAACTTCCATCCCTGAAGCTGGAGGCTGCCGAATTCATCGTGCATCACGAGGTGGACGAGAAGAGCGCGGGCGCACACGGTTTCGACCAGATGGAATTCTGGGTTCGAACCAATCCCGGAACACGGGCCGGTTCGATGTTCAAGGTGGCGTCCGGTGGTGAGCTTTCGCGTTTCATGCTTGCGCTCAAGGTGGCGCTGGCCGGAAACGGTTCGGCGCCATGCCTGATCTTCGACGAGATCGACACCGGGGCAGGCGGGGCGGTGGCGGACGCCATCGGCAGGCGGCTTTCGAGACTGGCAGACAGTGTGCAGGTGATCTGCGTCACCCACGCGCCGCAGGTTGCGGCGCGGGCATCAACCCATTTCCAGATATCGAAATCGAGCGTGGACAGTGGCGAAGGCCGTACAGCGACGGCTGTACGGGCGATCTCGGGCAACGAACGCCGCGAGGAAGTGGCGCGCATGCTGGCCGGTGCTTCCATCACTGACGAAGCGCGTGCAGCGGCAGATCAGTTGATCAAGCAGACGGCAGCCTGACCGCGATCAAATTTTGTGTGACGTGCTCTTTTTTAATTGAGCGCCACCCCAATAGGCAGCAAGATAACTTCACTCATCAGTTCGTTCCGGCACCTGCGTTGGCGGGAACCTGAAATCCGCAAGCGAGGCCCGTGAAAATGATACGATCTGCCGTGAAGAATTCTGCCTTTGCCATGGCTTTGGCCTGCGGCGCGAGCCTCGCCTTGACGGCCGGAGTGGCGCAGGCACGCGTGAAGGTCAACGAAAAGACCACCTACTACTACGTCAACGGCAAGGACGGTGCGCAACTGACCCGTTCGATGGCGCGGGGCGGCCTTTGGAACATCCGCCAGGCACATGCGATCGCGGCGACGCAAACAACCTATGATTTCGGCAAGCCGGAAATCGTGGTTAAGAACGGCTGGTGCAGGCTCAGCGAACCCGTTGTCGTGCTGAACCTCAAATTCATCTATCCGAAATGGCCGGGATACAAGCGCGCCTCGCCGGAGGTTAAGGCGAAGTGGGACAAGTTCTACAAGGAGCTTGTTGCCCATGAGAAGGAACACGGAAAGATCGCGCGGGCCGGGGCAAAGCAGCTCGATCAGGCGATGCGAAGCGTGAAGGTTCGCGATACGCGCCAATGTGCCGATTTTGGCGTGGCGATAAGCAGCAAGCTTGAGCCGATCCTCAAGAAAACGGCGGAACGCCAGGTTGGTTTCGACAAGCGCGAATACATGGAAACGAGCAGGGTGACCAAGGCTCAGAAACTTCTGTTCATGGCCAAGTGAAAGCGCTTGCCTTTTCACACAGAAGCAATTGTGCAACGCTTTCGGGTTGCCTGAAATCCGGTTTTGAAGCTACAGCTTGAGCAGCAACTCCATTGGCCGGGCAGTGCCCGGCGGCAATTTCCATCGCGGGCATTTCCATGACAGAAAATACGGGAAACGGACATCCCGGCATCGATCCGTCGGACATGACGCGGGAGCAAGCGGCGAGCGAACTGGAACGGCTTGCTGCGGCTATCCTGCATCACGACGAGCTTTATCACGGCGGCGATGCTCCGGAAATTTCCGATGCCGAATACGATGCATTGCGCCGCAGAAACCTCGCCGTCGAGCAGGCTTTTCCGGACCTCGTTCGCGAGGATTCGCCGACGAAGCGGGTGGGCTACGTGGCGCTCGACAAGTTCGAGAAGGTGCGCCACGCGATTCCCATGCTGTCGCTCGACAACGCGTTCAGCGACGAAGATGTGCGTGATTTCTGGGACCGCATCGTCCGGTTTCTCAAGCTTGAAACCCGCCCGGAACTGACGGCGGAGCCGAAGATCGACGGATTGTCGCTTTCCCTGCGCTACGAAGGCGGCAGGCTGGTGTCCGCTGCAACGCGGGGTGATGGCACCGTGGGTGAGAATGTTACCCAGAATGCGCGGACGATTACCGATATTCCCACCGTGCTGGCCGGAGACAAAATCCCGGAAATCGTCGAGGTGCGCGGCGAAGTCTACATGACCAAGCAGGCCTTCGAGATGTTGAACAGGCGCATGGAGGAGGAAGGCAAGCCGCAATACGTCAATCCGCGCAACACGGCGGCGGGTTCGTTGCGCCAGCTCGACAGCGCGGTGACCGCGCAGCGGCCGCTGAAGTTCTTCGCCTATGCATGGGGCGAAATGAGTGAAGTGCCGGAACCAACCCAGATGGGAATGGTGGAGCAACTGGCGAAATGGGGCTTTGTGACCAACCCGCTGATGCGGGTGTTCACGGCCCCTGAGGAATTGCTGGCACACTATCATGCCATTGAGGAGGAGCGCGCCTCTCTGGCCTACGACATTGATGGCGTGGTCTACAAGGTGAACGAACTCGCCTTGCAGGAGAGGCTGGGTTTCGTGGCCCGCAGCCCGCGATGGGCAATCGCGCACAAGTTCCCGGCGGAAAAAGCATGGACAGTCTTGAAAGGCATAGACATCCAGGTAGGCCGGACGGGCGCGCTCACGCCGGTGGCGCGCCTTGAACCGATCACCGTGGGCGGCGTGGTCGTCACTAATGCCACGCTGCACAATGAAGACTACATCAAGGGTATCGGCAATGACGGGCAACCTATCCGCGATGGCAAGGACCTGCGCGTTGGCGATACGGTGATGATCCAGCGCGCTGGCGACGTGATCCCCCAGGTGCTCGACGTGGACCTCGAAAAGCGGCCCGCAGATGCTGTTCCATTCGAGTTTCCGACGACATGCCCGGTCTGCGGCAGTCACGCTGTTCGCGAGGTGAACGAGAAGACGGGCAGGGCGGATTCGGTTCGCCGCTGCACCGGAGGTCTTGTCTGTTCAGCCCAGATGGCCGAACGGCTGAAGCATTTCGTCTCGCGCAATGCCTTCGACATCGAGGGACTTGGCGACAAGCAGGTGGCGTTTTTCTACAACGATCCGGACCTGAGGGTGCGCAATCCTGCCGACATTTTCCGCCTTCGCGAAAACGACGCCAAGAGCCTCAAGAAGCTCAAGGACAAGGAAGGGTGGGGCGCGACAAGTGCTGCAAAGCTGTTCGATGCAATCGATGCCCGCCGCAATGTAGAATTGCGCCGTTTCATCTTCGGGCTTGGAATACGGCATGTGGGCGAGCAGACCGCAAAGGATCTCGCAAGATATTACGGATCGGCTGAAGCGTTGACGGTCGCGATGAAACGGTTGGCCGATGGAGACATGGCGGCCCGCGAGGACCTGATCTCCATCGACGGAATCGGCAACACGGTGGCCGATGCGTTGACGGAGTTCTTTGCCGAGGACGGCAACATGAGAGTTTACGAAGAACTCCTCGAACAGGTTTCTCCCGAACCACCCGAACAGGCCGATACTTCGTCGCCGGTGGCGGGGAAGACCGTGGTCTTTACAGGGTCGCTGGAACGGATGACACGCGACGAGGCCAAGGCGATGGCGGAGAGGCTGGGCGCGAAGGTTTCCGGCTCGGTTTCGGCCAAGACGGATTTGCTGGTTGCCGGACCGGGCGCGGGCTCGAAACTGAAAAAGGCGCAGGAGCTGGGCGTGGAAACCATCGACGAGGACGGCTGGTTCGAGCTGGTTGGGGCGTGATGCGATGACCGGTTCTTCTGCGAGTGCCTCGACAGAGGCAAACGGTTTTGCCGCGGGAATGCGCGCGAGCGTTCCCATCCTGGTGCCCATTTCATTTTTCGGAATGATGTTCGGCGCGGCAGCGATTGCAGCCGGCCAGACGCTTGCAAACACCATCTGGGCCTCGATCGCGATCTTCGCAGGCGCGAGCCAGTTCGTGTTTCTGGAAGTCTACCGGGCCGGTGTTCCGGTCTGGTCGGTCGCGCTTGCGGTGTTCGCCGTCAATTTCCGGCATCTGCTCTATTCGGCTGCGCTGGCAAGCAAGATCAGGCATTACGGCCCGCTGCAGAAGTTCTTCGCCTTTTTCCTGCTGACCGATTTGCAGTTTGCCGTTGTCGAGAACCAGGCTCTGCGTCTGGGCAAGTCGGGCCGGGTTTCATTTGCCTTCTACATCGGCTTCGGCGCGATTGCCTATGTGGTCTGGATCGTGATGACTGCAATAGGCGGGCTGTTCGGCAGCCTTATCGAAAACCCGAGAACCTTCGGTCTGGATTTCATTCTGCCGGTCTACTTCGCCACCATTCTTATGGGTTTCCGCAAGCGTGACCGGTTCCTGGCAATTGCAATTGCCAGCACCGTGGTTGCGGTACTGGTTCACCGCACGATTGGCGCACCTTGGCATATCTCGCTTGGCGCGCTGGCCGGTATCGCCGTTGCGGCATTGATGGCAAAGAATGGTGAGGTCGAAACCGAAGGTGCCGCGGAAGAAGCTGCACTTGAAAGCACCAGCGGCAAGGTGGACAGGTCATGAACGGCGTTGTTGCCCTGTACGAAGCGCATCAGGCCGCGTTCGTGATCGCCTTGCTGGGGCTGATTACGCTGGCCACACGTGCGGGCGGATACCTGGTGCTTGCGCGTTTCAAGCGAATTCCCGCCCGCCTCGAGGCTGCCCTCGAAGCTGTACCGGTTGCGGTGATCTCCACGCTTGTCGTACCACCGGCATTTTCGGGCGGCGTGGCCGAGTTCGCCACGGTGGCGTTTGCCGTTGTCGCGTGCATGCGGCTGCCATCCATGGTGGTTATCCTGGCAGGGCTCGGGTTGATCGTGGGCCTGCGGATGGTTGGGCTGTAGCAGGCTGGCACCTAGCCAGCGTCCATCAGAGCTTCCGGGTAGCCTGCTTGAGCCATTTCTTGTCGTCTGCATCGAGATGCGGTGACAATGCCTCATGGACGCGGGCATGATAGCCGTTGAGCCACGCCTTCTCGTTTGCGTGCAGCAGCGACTTGTCGATCAGCCGCAGATCGATCGGGCAAAGGGTGATCGTCTCGAAGCCAAGCATGGCCGAATCGCCTCCCGGGACTTCCTCCGGCGCGGTGACGATGACGAGATTTTCGATCCGGATTCCGTATTCGCCCTCGCGGTAATAGCCCGGTTCGTTCGAGATGATCATGCCGGGCAGGAGTTTCTCCATTCCGCGCCGCGAAATCGACTGCGGGCCTTCATGCACGTTCAGGTAGGAGCCAATTCCGTGGCCCGTGCCATGTGCATAGTCCTTCCCGTGCTGCCAGAGCGCGCTTCGGGCAAACGGATCGAGATCGATCCCGCGCGTGCCATCCGGAAAGCGGGCGGTCGCAACGGCGATGTGCCCCTTCAAAACAAGGGTGAAATCGGTGATTGCACGTGCGGGTGGCTCGCCAATGGCGACGGTGCGCGTGATGTCGGTGGTGCCATCTGGATACTGTCCGCCCGAATCCACCAGGTAGAGAGACCGGTCTTCGATGGTGGCGTCAGTTTGGCGCGTCACGCGGTAGTGCACGATCGCGCCGTTGGCTCCTGCTCCCGAAATCGTGTCGAAGGAGATTTCGCGTAACTCGCTGCCCATCTCCCGCGCGGTTGTTTCGCGGAATTCCTCCAGCCGGGTGGCGGCCACAATCTCCGTGATGCTTCCGGCGGGTTGCCGGTCAAGCCAGGCAAGAAACCGGACCATGGCAACGCCATCGCGAAGATGGGCGTGGCGTGCGCCCTCAAGTTCCGTGTCGTTCTTGACGGCCCTGAGCAGGGAGACCGGATCGCGTTTCTGTATCAGCCGGCCGCCGCTTTCCGTTATCGTCTGGGCGAGTGCGACGGCCACAAGCGATGGATCGCAGTGGAACGACCTTTCCGGGGCCAGTCCTTCCAGCGTGGTCACTAACCTCTCTGGCTGAACCAGCTTTGCGAGGCGCCGCATTTCTTCTTCCGTTGCCGCATCCAGCTTGCGCCTGTCGATGAACAGAACGGGCATGTTGTCGCCGTCCACGCTGGCATTCGCGGGAATGATGGCGAAGGCAAGCGCCAGCGGATTGTGAACGAGGTCGCTGCCTCGGATGTTGAACGTCCAGGCAATCGATGCCGGATCGGTCATGATCAGGAAATCAGCCTTGTCCACTCGAAGGGTCTCCCGGATTGCCGAGAGCTTGTCCGAAGCGGTTCTGCCTGAATATTCCAGCGGATGCAGGATTGCCCGTCCGAGCGGTGCAGGCGGTTGGTCGGGCCAGACGCGGTCGATCAGGTTGTCCAGTGGGACAAGCTCGGCCCCGGCTGATTCGGCAACCTTCTCCCAGCTCTTGTGCTGAGCGACGGTCATGAGCCACGGATCAAACCCAATGCGTTGCCCGCGCTTCAGCACCTTGGCGAGAAATCGGTCCGGCGATTCGGCTACGATATCCTTTTGCGTGTAACTGCCGGGATCTGTCTGCTGGCGCAGTTGAACCGTGTAGCGCCCGTCAGAGAAGACGAAGGCATCGTTGAGACCGGCAATTGCAAATCCCGCCGATCCCGTGAAACCGGTCAGCCATGCAAGGCGCTCGGCACGGGCGGGAAGATATTCGTTTTGATGTTCATCGGCATGCGGCACCAGATACCAGTCGAGCCGCTCGCCCCGCATTTCGTTTCTCAGAGCGGCAAGCCGCGGCGCACCCTGTTCGCGGGAAGTGGTCGAATCGAATGATTGAAACATGTGTATTGGCGGCTCCGAAGGTTACCAGTGTATGAAAGCAGGCCTGCGTTTTTTGCAATGCAGCATTGCCGATGTGGCTCTTGTTGCAGAGCAGCAAATACCCCATTTTAACAGCGTGGAGGAGATTGATACAAACAAAGGATCAACAAGATGTCTTTCTTTGGCAATCTCGGCAAACGCATGATTGAAGCTCGTGAACGCGAGGCTCGCCGTCATGTATCAAACGTTCTTCTGTCGCTCGACGACGCTTCCCTCAACGGCATGGGCCTTTCGCGCCACCAGTTGAAACGCGACGCTCGTGGCGCCCACAGCTCGGTGATGCTGTAATCTACCTTGCGTTTCCCCGGAAATGCAAAGGGGTGCGGGTGGTGAAGCTGGCAGCTTGTCCGTTTCGCGACAAACATGGTCCAGCGTTGGGGCAACCGGAAAACGGACTGAATTCCGGTTCATTGATGCTTGCAGTTTGCTGAAAAAGGCCGGGAGCGATCCCGGCCTTTTCGCTTTCGTCGTGGCTTTCCCGGTTGAATGCACTCGCGGATATCAGGCGCGCATGTCGCGCATGAGCAGGGTCAGCCAGCCATTTCGGATGATGGCGCGATCCAGCCGCAGTCCCTGCGCACGGTAGGCGGCAACGATCCGCGCCTGCTGGTGCGGCAGCAGTCCGGAAAGAATCACCGATCCGCCGCGCCCAAGATGGGCGGCAAGGGCAGGGGCCAGCTTCTGCAGCGGGCCTGCCAGAATATTGGCCACGATCAGGTCGAAGGGCACACGCTGGCCAAAACGCAAATGGTTGAAACCGACGGCGGGAATGGCTTCGACCAGGTTGCCGACCTTGTTGATCCGTGCATTCTGTTTCGTCACTTCAACAGACACCGGATCGATATCGCTGGCGAGTACGGATATTCTGGTTGCCTTTGCGATGGCGATCGCCAGAACACCTGAACCGGTCCCCAGATCAAGGGCGTTGACGGGCTGGCGCCGCTTCAACTCGTCTCCAATCATTTCAAGGCAACCGGCTGTAGTGCCGTGATGGCCCGTCCCGAAGGCAAGCCCTGCATCTATCAGGATGGCGTGCTCATTTGCCGAGGCGCATCCGGCATCGTGGCTGCCATGCACGACAAAACGCCCGGCGCGCACGGGGGCCAGTTCGCTCAGTGTCTTTTCCACCCAGCCGCCATCCTCGAGTTCCTCGTGCTGGAGCTTGCCATGTGCATCTTCTCCAAGAACCTCGAGTATTCGCGCTCCGGCGTTCCCGGTTTCCCCGGCGGGCACATAAACCGATATGTTCCAGGTACCCGTTTTTTCATCAACCTCGAAGGCGGACACGGGAAACCCGTCTGCCTCGAACTCGGCCTCAAGCCGGGTGGCAGCCTTCACGGCAGCATCCTGCGGCATGTCGAAATGCAGTCTCGTCTGGCTCATTTGCCGCTTTCCTGCTCCTTGCCGTTTCCGGCGTTCAAGGCTTCACCCTCACTGTTTCGCAGTTTTGGACCGAAGGTAAGGACGATGTTGCCCGGATTTGGAACACTTTCCTTGTCGGTAGAGGCGAAGCGGAACTCCCCGCTCGAACGGACCCAGAGAAGAATGATGGTTCCTTCGGGCCTCGATTTCAGAAAGTCTTCGTATCCGAATTCATCGGTAATCGGGGTCGAGGTAAAGACCCAACCCTGAAGCATGCGTTCGTTCAATTCCTCGAAGCCGTAGCCTTCCTTTGTCAGGGGGCGCCCGCCGATGGTGAAATGAAGATCGCGGCGTTCGTTCTCGCCGCGTCCGCCGAGCTGGAAGACCCGGTTGCGCCCGATTTCGGGGCCGAGCTGCGTACAGACCAGCGCATTGTAGGCGGTGTTATCGGATGCAGCGATACACGCTGCCCAGCTGTGCAGGTTGAGTTCGTTGTGGGCGCGCTCCGACATGACGTCGCCGAAATAGGTCGGGATATTGCGTTGCCGCGATGGAGCCAGATGGTTCCAGTTGTCGTCTGTAACGCGAACCGGTGTACCCATCGCCATGACCTTCTCGGCCAGCGCCGTGGTCCAGAGCGAACCGCCGACGATCAGCAATCCAGGCTTTGCATCCGAACGCAGGCCCAGCATGCGTGCCATCGGTGCCAGCGAAAAACCGTGCAGCAGGATGGTCGCCGTCACCACCGCAAAGGTGTAGGCGATCATCTTCTGAGCGCCTTCCATGCCGAGATCCATCATCGTGGCACTGAACAGGCCGGTTACCGCCACGGCGACGATACCGCGCGGCGCGATCCAGGCCGTGAGAAGCTTTTCCTGCCAGGTGATGCCGGTGCCGAGCGTGGCAACAAAAACCGCAATCGGACGCACCACAAACAGGATGGCAAAGACGAAGGCTGCAGCTTCCCAGCCAAGCGAGAAGATTGTCTCGCGGGTGAGTGAGGCGGTCAAAAGCACGAAGACGCCCGAGACCAGAAGAACGGTGATCGTTTCCTTGAAGCGGCGCATCTCGGCCAGGCTGGCTATGCGCGAATTGGCGAGGACGATGCCCATTACAGTGACGGTGAGCAGCCCTGCTTCTTCCAGCAGCAGATTGGTTGCAGAAAAGGCCATCAGGGCCAATGCGACCAGTACCGGTGCCTTGAGGAATTCCGGCACGTGGCCGCGCGTGAACAGCCAGACGACGGTTCGTGCAAGCAGCCATGCGCCACCGATGGCAACGCCGAATGCGAGGAACACCTCCAGCAGCAGCGAAGATGCCTCATGGCCCGAGTTCAGCACGAGAATGATCTCAAAGGCTATGACTGCATAGAGCGCGCCCAGCGGATCGTTGATGATCGCCTCCCAGCGCAGCAGGGATGCGGGGCGTGTTTTCAGATGTGCCTGTCGCAGCATCGGCATGATGACGGTGGGGCCGGTGACCACGAGAATTCCGCCCAGCACGATTGCCACCTGCCAGGAAAGCCCGCCGGCATAATGGCCGGCAAGGGAACCCAGGAGAAAGGCGAGGGGGCCGCCGATGATGATCAGCCGCCTAACGGCTTTCGATGTTTCCCGGATTTCACGGAAGTTGAGCGTCAGTCCGCCCTCGAACAGGATGATCGCCACGGCAAGTGAAACGACCGGTCTATATATCTCGCCGAAATCGCGTGAAACGTCGATGACGTGAAAACCGGGACCGAGAAGTAGTCCGCCCAGCAACAGAAGGGCAATCGCCGGAAGGTGCAGACGCCAGGCAAACCATTGCGCGGCAATGCCGGCGAACCCGATGATCGCCAGCTTCAGACTGACATCATGCATGCAAAAACTCCGCTATGATCGCACCGGAAAACGGGTCCGCGTGACCCGTGTTCGAAGTACACCGGCCTAAACCGGCTGGCAATGACAAAGCGGGTGAGATAGTCGCAACGCGAATACCACACAAGAGCCAATAGCGGGCGATCCTCGCGCGAAGTTGACCGCTGGCCCGTTTTTCCGGCGCGCTTAGAGAGCGTCCTTGCCGGTTTCACCTGTACGAATCCGCATGGCGCTTTCGAGATCGATCACGAAAATCTTGCCGTCGCCGATCTTGTTCTGGCAGGCGGCATCGCGAATGGTTTCGACAACCCGGTCGGCAACATCCTCGTTGACGGCGGCCTCGATCTTGACTTTAGGAATGTAATGAATGGCGTATTCAGCGCCGCGGTATATCTCGGTATGGCCCTTCTGGCGGCCATAGCCGCGCACTTCGGTAACGGTCAGCCCGTCCACGCCGATCCTGCTCAATGCCTCGCGAACGTCATCTAGCTTGTGGGGCTGGATTATGGCGGTGATCCATTTCATCTGTTGGCTCCCTTGTATGCCGTGAGGCGCACGCCGGGCCTGCCGGCGTGCAATTCAGTTACAGACGGTAACCCGTTTCGCCATGGTAAGTGAAGTCCAGACCTTCGACTTCCTCGTCGCGCGAAACCCTGAAGCCGGTAACCGCCTTGGCAATCATGACGATGATGACGGTCGCTACCGCTGACCATACCGCGGTCACGGCCACGCCTGTTGCCTGCACCAGGAATTGCTGGCCAGCGCCAACGCCTTCGGCAAGACCGGCCCCGCCATAGCCCACTGCAGCCAGGAAAGGCACGAGCAGGGTTCCGGTAGCGCCGCCGATGCCGTGAACGGCAAGAACGTCAAGGCTGTCGTCGATCTTCATGCGATGCTTGACGATGTCCACGGCGAAGTAGCAGATCACGCCACCTGCAAGTCCGAGCAGAACGCCGCCAAGCGGACCGACGGTTCCCGAGGCAGGCGTGATCGTCGCAAGCCCCGCAATCGTTCCGGTTACGAGGCCAATCAGCGAGGGCTTGCCGAAGCGCACTTTCTCGATGACCAGCCAGACAAGCGATGCGGTGGCGGCCGAGAGGTGTGTAGCAATCAATGCCATGGCTGCATTGCCGTCTGCAGCAACCGCCGATCCGGCGTTGAAGCCGAACCAGCCAACCCAGAGAAGCGATGCGCCGACCATGACCATCCAAGGTGCATGGGGCGGGTTGACGCGCTCGGGGAAACCTGTGCGCGCGCCCAGCATGAATGCGATGACGGCTGCCGATACCCCTGCGGTGACATGGACCACGATGCCGCCGGCGAAGTCGATCACGCCGCGTTCGGCCAGCCATCCGCCGCCCCATACCCAGTGGGTGACCGGGGCGTATACAAGAACAAGCCAAAGCGCGGAAATGAGCATGACAGCGCCGAACTTGATGCGTTCGACGAAGGCGCCAATCATCAGCGCGGGCGTGATGATGGCAAAGGTCATCTGGAAGGCGGCGAAAAGGGATTCGGGCAGGGTGCCTACCAGCGAGTCGCGCTCGATTCCAGCCAGGAAGAACTTGCTCATGCCGCCAATCCAGGCATTGCCCTCCGAGAAGGACAGCGAATATCCGAAGGCGAACCACAGGATCGACATCAGGCAGGCGATCGCCATGCACTGCATGAGCACGGACAGGATGTTCTTGGCCTGGACGAGGCCTGCATAGAACAGTGCGAGGCCTGGCAGTGTCATCAACAACACGAGCGCTGTGGATGTGAGTATCCAGCTGGTATCGGCTGCGTTCATTCGATTGTCTCCCTCGGAATTCCAGTGTCTCCCCCGTATCTCGCCATCGAGATATCAAGGCGAGCCACGGCGGAATTCCATCTCCATGACCGTTGTTCGCGGGCAAACCCCAAAGGCTCTGCCGCCAAATTTCATGCAGACAAGCCAAAACATCAGCACAATGCAAGAAAAAGATGCTTGATTATGCGAAATGATTAGGCAGTTGTGGATTGATGAAATTGAATGACTATTAATTAGGCGAAATGACTATGAAATAGGCGAGGATCGCTCGTGCTTGTCTAGAAACATCCGGCGTCGAGACCGCCCGTGAGTGGGTAGCAGACCCGGGAACAGCGAACGGGGAATCCCAGATAGGTCCTGAAAACAAAAAAAGCAGGCCGGGGACAAGGACCCGGCCTGCTCTGAAGCCTGCTATTGACTCACCTGGCAGGCATTTCCGGCAGTTCGCGACGGAGGGGGGAGAGAGAACGTCGGGGGTGAACTGACGGAAAATTCGATGGTGTTATCGGCTCGTTCGCAGAGCCTCACTGTTGTGGCGGCTGCGGCGGTGCCATGCGCGGGGGATTGCCGCCACCGCGGTAATCGTCCCTGCCATTGCCCTTGCGCCAATCGCGGTCGCCATGACCGCGCCAGCGATGGTCGTCGTGACCCCAGCTGCGATCTCCGACAGAGTACAGGCGAGCCATGACTTCGCCCTTCTGGTTGTCGTCGAGAAGGTTGTAGAATTTCACGAGATCGGGAATGAGCTGGTCGGCGCGGCGCTCGAATTCAGCCGTGATCTGATCGCGAAGCTGGTTTGCTTCTTCCTCGGTCAGGGTGTTGTCGGCTGTGAGTTCCTTGAGCTTGCTCTTCAGATCGACCAGGAATTCGGCGCTCGAAAGGCGCATTCCGCTGAACTCGGTTGCCATGTCCTTGAAGGCGGCCTTCTGTTCCTCGTTCAGCCCGAGGCGCTGTGTCACGCGTTCGGTTGCGAAATTGGCACGGGCATCGGGTGAATCGAAGCGTGTCTTGGCTGCGAATGCGGAAGTGCCAAGCAGGGCAACAACCACACCGCCAATGATCCAACTGCGTTTCGTCATGGTAGTGTCCTTCCTCTGGAGACCATCTGTTTCGGTGCCGTCCGTGTGTTTCCAAGATGGTAGCTGGAGAGAGGTGTTGCAAATTACAGCTTCGTAAACTGTATTACATTTTCTTAATGTTGATCGTGCGCCTGTTGCGGGGTCTGCGCAGGCATAACCTACTCAAGACCGATTGCGGATACTCCATGAACTGGCCCTCCAACAGACCTGCCGGGAAGCCGGATAGCGAAAAGCAGGCCGAATGGCTGGAGCGTTTCGGTGAAAGCGACAGGGCTGCCGGTATCGAGACGACGGACCGTTTCGCGCGGTTCGCGCAGATCAATGACATTTTCTCGCGTGCATTCTGGGATGAGACGGTCCGTTCCGGGGACACGGACGGGTTCTTCGAGAGCCACCGGATGAAGGCGACGCCGAGGCGCGGCGAGGGCTTCACCTTGCGCGACTTCGCATTGCGCAATGCAAGCTGGGCCGTGTCGGACATGCTTTCCAAGCGTCTCAACCATGAAGGAAAGCGTGAGGGTTTCCAGGCACCGATTGAACCGGAGACGCCGGTTGCCGAGGAGAAGCTGGATATTCCAGATCCAGCGGCCTTCACGGCAGAACTGAAGGGTTTGGCCCGGTTGTTCGGTGCGGACCTCGTGGGTATCTGCGAACATGACGAGCGATGGCTTTATTCGAGCAGGGTGGACACGCGCGATTTCACCGAAGCCGCCAACGACCTTCCGGAAGGGATCACCCATGTGATCGTTCTCGGACACGAGATGGACCGGGAACTGGTCGATACCTATCCGTCGGCATTGGGGAGTTCCGCCGCCGGACTTGAATATTCACGCGAGGTGGGGATCGTCCTCCAGCTTGCGACCTATATCCGCAATCTGGGCTACGAGGCTGTTCCCTCGATGAACGATACGGGGCTCGCCATTCCCTATGCGATCAAGGCCGGGCTGGGCGAATATGGCCGCAACCAGCTGCTCATATCGCCTGAATTCGGACCGCGCCTCAGGATTTCCAAGATATTCACCTCGCTTCCGCTGGTAGCGGACAAGCCCGTGCGGCAGGGAATCGCGGAATACTGCGGCATCTGCACCAAATGCGCCGATGCCTGCCCGCCAAAGGCTCTGCCATACGGCGAACCGTCGGAGGAGGTTGCGAACCGGTCGACGATTTCCGGGGTGCGAAAGTGGTCGGCCGATTGCGAGAAGTGTTTCTCCTACTGGGCAAAGCTGAAAAGCGATTGCGCCATTTGCATGCGCGTATGTCCGTTCAACCGGGATTTTTCGTATCCCGTCAACCGCTTGTGGCGAAAACTTGCCACGTCGCGTTGGCGCGGTCTGGCGCAATGGTGGGAGAACCACAGGCCCACGGGCGTTCGTTCGCGTCCGCGCGATTGGTGGGCGCGCATCGCAAACCGCGGGCAGGCGGACTAACCCGGTTCAACGGCGGAAGCGCCTATTCTTCCGTCGAGAGCGTGGCGATATAGGCCAGGATATCCGACAACTGGGTCACCGTCGCATTGAAGACCGGCATGTCCGGGTGGCCACTTTCAATTCCCTCGGCAAAGGCTTCCTCCAGCGCCTCGATGGGGTAGCGCTTGTGCAATTCGCGGAAGGGCGGTGCCTCGGCATGCGGGCTTTCATCCGTCAGCCCGGTTGCGTGGCATGCACCGCAATTGGCCTCGACCAGCCGCTTGCCATGCGAAGTGGGCTGAACCCAGTTGATCCAGGTCGCGATGTCGGTTGCCTGTTTTTCCGTTATCTGGAAGGTCGGCATGTCCGTTCCCTCCGGCTTCATGTGGTTCAGCAGCATGCGCGCCACCGTATCGACCGGGCGGCGCTCTGAAATGGACCAGAAGGGCGGCGCGGTCGGGTGGGGGCTGTTTCCCTCGATGCCGATGGCATGACACTGCTGGCAGTTCGCCTCCGCCAGCCGCTTGCCGTGCTGAAGCTGTTCGCTCAAGGCCTTCTGTTCGGCAAGATAAGCCTCGTTCTGAGCATGCGCCGCCGTTGTAGCACACAGGATTGCGCTCAGAACTGCCGGCAACAGGAACCGGCGATTGTTGCTCCACGTCATTTTGTCTCTCCATGTTGGAGATGGAGTCTAGACCGGCTGATGGCGAAAAACATTGACGGCGGTCAATTGCTCTGGGTTCGAAATGACACTCAACGGGTATTTTGCGTCGCCCATTTGCGCCATTCCTGCGCCGTGCCCTTGAAGGCATTGATGTCGACGTCGCCCGAAATGCCGGGAACGCGCCCTGTTCCGGTGTACTGCCAGAAGGTCCAGCGATGTCCGGGATACACGGTATCGGGATGACCGGCGACGGAGCGCAGCCAGAAGTCATGTTCCTTGAACAGCCAGAGACTGTTTTCCCGGAAGAAGTCCACGGTGGTGTAGATGACCGGTTTTTGCCCGTAATGGCGTTCGACCGCCTTGAGATAGGTTGTCATTTCCGCACGGACTGCCTGGGGTTCCGGGCGAAATTTGCAGGATGGGGACAGATGGTTCCATTCCATGTCGAGAACCGGGGGCAGGGCACCCGGTTCTTTTGGCACGTTCTTGATGAACCATCGTGCCTGTACGAAGGCAGGCGTGCAGAAGTAGTAGAAGTGGTAGGCACCGCGCGGCATTCCGGCGGCCTTTGCCGCGCGCCAGTTTTCGGCAAACCGGTCATCGACGCGATCGCCACCCTCGGTGGCCTTGATCCAGGCAAACGAGACCCCAGACCGGCGAGCCTCCCGCCAGTCGATGCTGCCCTGGTATTTGGCCACGTCGATGCCGTGAACGGCATGCTGCCAGGGTGCGCGGCCTTCCCATTCATGCGGGTCGGAGTCACCAAAGCGCGGGTTGGAGACCGATACGTCGAGTACGCTTTCGAGCGGGGAGGAGGTGCAGGCGCCAAGCGAGATCGCAACGGCAAACAGCAATGCTGCAAGGCGTACCGCCACAATCCTTGGCATGATGCTTTGTTCTCCCCTGAGCGAATCGTCACCGGAGAGAGTAGGTCAGCGGCATCCGGTAGTGAACCGTCTGCCGCTGACGAAGGTGTGATCGCTCAGGCGATATCGTCCAGGAAGTCGTTGAACTGAAGCTGGTCGTAGTCGTAGAGCATGTCGTGGCTGTCGTCGTTGACGTTCCAGACCATCCAGCCGCCGTCATCCGCTGGTTCCCAGGCATAGTCGTCTGCCGAAGCGTCGAAGACGAAGCGGTCGACGAGGTCAGGCGAACCATGGAGTGTCTGGGTTTCGGAAGGATCGTCGGCGACAACATCGCCGTCCGGGTCGCGAAGCGGGTCAAGGCCTTCGTCCGTCCACGGGTCGCTGCCCGGATCAGTGGCGGGATCGGTCGCAGGATCGGTGTAGGGATCTGTTGCCGGGTCGCCGGAAGAATCGGAGCCGTCATCGGTGTAGGAGCAGGGCTGATCGGCGAGATTCACGGTCATGTCCGAGAAACGGATCGACTCGAAGCCATAGAGCAGGTCGTAATTGCCGTCGGCATCCCAGATGACGATGCCTTCGCCGTCCTCGGTCGGGCCATAGCCGTAGTCCGATGAAAGACCTTCGACGACAAAGGTGTCGCTGTCCGTGCTACCTTCAAGGTGCTGGGTGGCGCCTGCTACATCTTCGTATTCGCCGTCGCCGTTTTCGAGCGAGACATCCATGTCGTTGAAACGCAGCGTCTTGCAGCCGTAAAGGACTTCATGGCCGCTGTCGCTCCAGACCACGAGGCCTTCACCGTCTTCCGTGGCGCCCCAGCCATAGCTGGCAGCGTCGCCGTCAAAAACGAACACATCGCTTGAATCCGCTTCGTCAACCATCTGCATCGCGCCGGTTTCATCGACGACGGTATCATCCGCCGCCGTATCGGTGGTCTGCAGCATTTCCAGGTCTGACGTGTCGTCGACTTGCCCCTGGAACTTAAAATTTGACAGGCTGCCCATGGCTTCCCTCCTTCTTTCCCACTTCGGGACCCCGAATGAATTTTACATGTCGCAAAATGCGACTTATGCCGGAAACCTGTCCCGATATGGTGCAGATGCGGCGTAGTGCGGGTTCCTGGGATACAAGGAGCAAGTACCGGGCCAGAGGGGAGGTCTTGCGCTTCGCAGAGCGGTAGTTTCCAGGGTTTGAGGATGCGCGGGAGGAACACGGGCAACTGGCATCCGTGCCGCTACCCGTTGCGGCACCACACGCGCTGGTATCTTTGAGATGGACCGATCAGGCGATTGCGGAATGCGCCAATTGCGCGTCGCGTGCCCCACGGCGATTTTGACCGCCGTTAGGTTGGCACGATCCCGGTATTGACGCCCTGTTGCTGGTGAAGTCAGGTCAGCTCGGCAGGCCGAACAGGTCCGAACTGTCAAAGTCCGACAATGCCAAGCCGTTGAGCGTGACGGAGCCGTCTGCACCGAGGTCGATGACCGTGTTGCCATCCACTTCCGAGATCGCACTGGCGTTCTGCAGATCGGCAAGCGTAGTATAGCCATAGGCCGAGAGATCAAGCCGGTCCTGGCCATCGGTGAAGTCGAGAATGGTGTCGTTGCCGACCGTACCCGAGAACTCGAAGATGTCGTTGCCGGTTCCGCCCTCGAACAGGTCGTCATTGCTGCCGCCGGTCAGCGTGTTGTCACCGGTGCCGCCGAGAACGAACATGGTGCCGTCCGATGCGGTGTTGCGGACATGTTGCATCTCGCCCGAGGTGTTGTAGGAAGCCTCGCTTGCCGAGCCATCCGAATTCGTGATGGTGCGGTTGGTGAGAATGCCGCCGGTATAGGCGAAACTCATCTGGGAGCGGGCTTCGCCTGCATCGTAATCGACAACATAGCCGGTCTTGACGCCCGACGTGTTGTAGGTGGTGGTCTTGACGTCCCAGGTGAAATCATCGGCAACATCGGTCTCGACCGTCTGGGTCAGTACGCCAGAGGTGTAGCTCTTCACGGACGTATTGCCATTGTCGAAGGTCAGCGACGAGGACTGAAGCAGTCCGCCGGAATAGACATTCTCCAGGCTCTGGTAGTTCACGGCATTGAGCGGATCGGTGATTGTCAAATCAGTCATGCCGCCGCCGGCATTATAGGTGGTGGTGGCGATACGTCCGTCATCGTAGGTCGTCACGCTCTCGCGCAGGATGCCATTGGTGTCGAAGGTCTGGTCGATAGGGGCATAGGAACGGTTGCCGCCGGTATCGGCGCTGGTAACAACCGTCTGGCCCGAACCATTGCGAACGGCGGAGAAGTCGTATCCGCCAGAGCGCGTCCATTCGATGGTCTCGATACCGGTATCGAAAAGGGAACCGAGCGTGGTCAGATCCTGGTGCCATTCGCCCATTTGGACGGTATCGGCAGTCCCGGCAGCCGAGGAGATAAGCCCGGCTATCCCCTCGCGATCCGCTTCAGAGGAACCGAAGCCTGCAAAGCCGAAGATCGTGTTCGATCCGTCTGTCTGAATATCCTCAATCGAGGTGAACGTCGTGTTGGTGAAATCGAAGATACCGCCGCCGGCCAGTATAACCGTGTCTGTGCCGCCCTGGCCGTCATAACTGTCGCCATTGGACAGCGTGGTGTTGTCGAAGGTGACGGTGTTGTCACCCGCGTCGCCAGCCAGCGTGTCCTGGTTGACGGTGGGAAGGCCAAAAAGCTGGCCTGCCGAAGCAAGGCTGAACAGGCCTGACTGGCTATCCACGTACAGACGGTCGGCAGCCGGATCATAGGTGGTGACATTCACGTAAAGATTGCCGTCGAGCTGGCCCGGTATGTCGAGCACGAAGTCGACAGATGTGTAGGTGCCAGTTGCCAGGTTGACCGCAGCCCTCACATTTTCGGAATTATAATCGTCTCCGAGAAAGAGTATTCCGTTGACGATGAAGGCGTAACCCAGACTGGCGTAACTTCCGTCATCGGCATCCGGGACGTTGAAGTCGAAACTCCTGATGGTGTTGAGATTCTGGTCAAGCTGGAACACCCGCCAATCGTCCGCGTCGATGCGGCCAAGAACATAGATGTCGCTACCGTCCTGGAGAACGCTGGGGCCAGAGAAAACGCCCCAGTCAAAGGTGCCGCCTCCGTTTTCGCCGAGTATTCCGGTCAGGGTGACCGTTGCTTCGAGCGCCCCGGTCTGTGCGTCCCATCGGGAGAATTCTGTCGTGTTGGCCCAACTGAAGTCGTTCGAGGGAAATGAGCGACCGTATATCTTGCCATTCACTACGGCGAAATATGTTCCCGGAATTCCGCGATCCTGTAGATTGAAGATGCTGGAAACGGAATGGCTCTGGAACGCAGCGGCGTCAGAATAAACGAGTACAGAAGTGTTGTACTGCCAGTAATTTGGGCGCTCATAGAATTTCCCGGTTACAGGATCGAGGGCAAACCCTGTAGTATTTGAGGATGAATTCGTGTGACTGACCAGTGAAAATGTCGGCATTGTTCTTTCCATCCAGAAAGCGAAACAGATCTTCGTTGAAGACCATATCTGTTTCGAAACTGCCTCGTTCAGGTCCCAAAAATTACCACACCCACCGCAGGCGGAATGAAATTTCAATTGATGATCGAAGTCAATCCGGGGATTGGGTTACGTTAATCTTTGGTTAACGCTGTGTCTGAAGCTGTGTGGAGCCTTGCTTCTGACGTTCAGACGGCGGCCTAGGGCAACAAGGTCAGACGGCCTCTACGAAGCTGTCGAGCACCTTCTTCTGGCCTGCCTTGTCGAAATCGATGGTGAGCTTGTTGCCGTCGATGGAGGCGATGTTGCCATTGCCGAATTTCAGGTGAAAGACGCGGTCTCCAACCGAAAAATTGCCGGAAGAGGGGTTGATGGAGGAGGCGACAAGTTCACCCTCTATCGTTCCGGATCTGCCCCTGTCGACACCGGCACCGGAACGCGATCCCCAATTGTTCTTCGCGGGATCGCCGCCGGATTTGGCGGAGCGTTGGGCATTGCCCTTTTGGGCGCGCTTCCAGCCGGGAGAGGAATAGGACGACCCGAAGGTTTCCACATTGTCGAAACGCGAGGCGCCATAGGCGCCGCCCATGCGGTTGGAGCCGTAGCCGCCGTAGGAACTGCCGCTCTCCTGCACCTCCACATGTTCGCCTGGAAGTTCATCGACGAAGCGCGAGGGGATCGTCGACTGCCAGAGGCCGTGAATGCGGCGGTTCGAAGTGAAGAAGATCTGGCAGCGGTGGCGCGCCCTGGTGATTCCCACATAGGCAAGCCGGCGTTCTTCCTCGAGGCCGGAACGTCCGCCTTCGTCCAGCGCGCGCTGGTGTGGGAACAGGCCTTCCTCCCAGCCGGGGAGGAACACGTTGTCGAATTCCAGGCCCTTGGCCGAGTGCAGCGTCATCAGGGATACGGCGTCGAGATCCTCGTTCGTGTCCGCGTCCATGACGAGGGAAACGTGTTCGAGAAAACCGCGCAGCCCCTCGAAATCCTCCATGGAGCGGATGAGTTCCTTCAGGTTTTCGAGCCTGCCGGGCGCTTCCGCAGACCGGTCGTTCTGCCACATCTCCGTGTAGCCGGACTCATCCAGGATCATCTCGGCCAGTTCGGTGTGCGGCATGGATTCCAGTTCTGCCGACCAGCGGCTGAAATCCGCCATCAGGTTGGAAAGCGTGGCGCGGACCTTGGGCTTGAATTCCTCGGTCTGGACCAGTTCGCGGGTGGCGACGGTGAGCGGGATGCGCCGGGCGCGTGCATGGTCGTGGATGATCCTGAGCGTCGCTTCGCCAATGCCGCGTTTCGGCGTGTTGACGATGCGCTCGAAGGCAAGATCGTCCGCCGGCTGGCAGACCACGCGGAAATATGCCATCGCGTCGCGGATCTCGAGGCGCTCGTAGAAGCGGGGGCCGCCAATGACGCGGTAGTTCAGGCCAAGCGTGACGAAGCGGTCCTCGAATTCACGCATCTGGAAGGAGGCGCGCACGAGGATTGCCATGTCGTTGAGCGCATTGCCCTGACGCTGAAGCTGCTCGATTTCCTCGCCGACGGTGCGCGCTTCCTCCTCGGAATCCCAACAGGCGGACACGAGAACCTTCGAGGCGTCCGGGTCTACCGGCTGGTCGGTGAAGAGCGTCTTGCCGAGGCGCCCCTCATTGTGGGCAATCAGGTGCGAGGCCGCGCCCAGGATGTGGGCTGTCGAGCGGTAGTTGCGCTCAAGGCGGATGACCGTTGCACCGGGGAAGTCCTTTTCGAAGCGCAGGATGTTGTCCACCTCGGCGCCACGCCAGCCATAGATGGACTGGTCGTCATCGCCGACGCAGCAGATGTTGGGGCGTTCGGCGGAATTATCGCCGGTCGCAGAAGCGTGCCCTGCGTTGGAGGAGGGAATGATTGAGCCGCGCGGGTCAGCAGGCGAAGCAAGTTTTTCCTGGCGCAAATCTTGCGCTTCGCTACGCTCAACGTGCGATTTGCGCTGCGCCAGAAGCCGCAGCCACATGTACTGCGCGGTGTTGGTGTCCTGGTACTCGTCCACCAGCATGTACTTGAAGCGGCCCTGATAGTCGGCGAGCACGTCAGGGTTTTCGCGGAACAGGCGGATGGTCTCGGTCAGGAGATCGCCGAAGTCCGTGGCATTGAGGATTTTGAGCCGGTCCTGGTACATGCGGTAGAGTTCGCGCCCGCGCCCATTGGCGAACGCCCTGGAATCGCCTTCGGGTATCTGTTCGGGCGATAGACCCTTGTTCTTCCACTGGTCGATCATCCCGGCAAGCTGGCGGGCGGGCCAGCGCTTGTCGTCGATGCCCTCGGCACGGATCAACTGCTTGAGGAGCCGGATCTGGTCGTCGGTATCGAGGATGGTGAAGTCCGATTTCAGGCCGACCAGTTCGGCATGGCGGCGCAGTATCTTGACCCCGATGGAGTGGAACGTGCCAAGCCACGGCATGCCCTCCACCTGGTCGCCAAGATAGCGGGCGATACGATCCTTCATTTCCCGCGAAGCCTTGTTGGTGAAGGTAACAGCGAGAATTTGCGAGGGCCAGGCGCGGCCAGTTGCCAGAATGTGTGCGATGCGCGTTGTCAGAACGCGTGTCTTTCCGGTGCCGGCACCGGCCAGCACCAGCACGGGTCCGTCCAGCGTCTCGACGGCGCGGGCCTGTTCCGGGTTGAGACCCTCGAAATAGTCGGCGCGCGGTTCGCGCGCCTGACGTCCGGCAAGTGCACGCGCAGCTATTCCGCCACTGCCGGGTGCATGTGCGGCAGAGGGGTTCGCTGGCATTCCCGGATCGTTGGAAAAGCGTGGGTCCTTCATCACCGGGAATGTAGCGATTCGGGACGAAATTGCCAGTTTTTAGAACCGCAGGCGGCAATCGGCAAAATGCCGGGATGCCTTCCTGCAAGAAGGGGAACAAAGCGGGGAGCGAGGCGTTAACAACTTAAGTGAACAAGGCCGGAGGCGGCGAAACGTTAAGACGCCGTTAACCGGTGTTTGCGAAACTTGCCTTGGCCGGACCATGTGCCGCCAAAGCGGCACGAAATCCCCACAAATTGCCAGTTGTTGGGCTTGGTTAGATTTCCACGTTCACGGCAGTTCCGGAATTCTTCAGGAGTAGCGATCGATGATAGTGCACAAACTCCTGCTCGCAGGGTTCATGACAGCGGGCCTCGCGGCACCGCTCGGCGGCGGTGCGCCAGGTATCGATCCGGCGGCAACAGAGCCGGCAGCGCCGGTTGTAGAGACCAGCGCCTTTCCGGGCATGGATGCCGGGATAGACCCCATCGTTACCGGCAGGCGCATTTCGCCCGAATACATGGCTCGCTGGAAGGCAAGTCGCGCCCGGTTCGAGGAGTGCGGTCTCTGCGGTTCGGAACAGCCTTATCCGGGCGACTGACCGGATTTGCGGTCCGACGATACATCTCGCAGTATTCAATCAGGGACAATACGCGCCGATGACTTTGCGCCGACCGGTGATATCATCGCTTTGCGCGGGCATGGCTGAGATGTAGCCGCGCCGAGTCTGTCGAGAGGGAGCAAGGGAATGGAAAAGTCTGCCGGATCAGGTCAACTGGGCAGGGAGCGCAGGGGATTTCTGAAAGGTGCGTTTTCGGCGGTATTTACCGCCGCGCTGCCGGTTTCGATCAGCATGGTGCCGGATAGCGCTTCGGCAGCCGGCGTTGTTCAGGTTTCGATCAGCCTGGCGCGTCAGACGATGGATGTCTCGGTATCCGGCTTCCGTCGCTACAGGTGGGATGTTTCTACCGGCCGCAAGGGCTATCGCACGCCCTCAGGCAATTTCAGGCCGCAGCGGCTGGAGCGGGAGTGGTATTCGACGAAATATGACAACGCGCCGATGCCGTTTTCGATCTTCTTCCATCGTGGCTATGCAATCCATGGAACAACGGCGATCAAGAGCCTCGGGCGTCCCGCTTCTCACGGTTGCGTGCGCCTGCACCCGGACAATGCCAGAACCCTGTTCGATCTCGTGCGAAAGCACGGCATGGGCAACACGCGGATCAGCATCAGCTAGATGATTTCCACACGAAGGTGAACCGATCTGGCGTACACCGGACCCAGCGGGCCGATTGCCTGGATGGGAAACGAGGTTCAGTAAATCAGGGCCGGACGGGTAGGGTAACACCTGGCGGCAGTTTTACCGTGTTCTTTGTCGTCGTGGTGCCCGAGCTGTAGGTGATGCGAACATCGCCTGAATACTTCACACAGGATTCGGATTCACCCACGGGCATGAAGCCCTCTCCGTAGAGTTCGACGCAGCGGTTGATGGCAGCCTTGTTGGCAATCACGGCGTCCGGCTCGACCCTGATGGTCGCGGCATCCTGCGCGAAAGCAGCAGAGGAAGCGGCAAAAATTGCGGTGGTGGTGATGGCGGATGAAAGAGCCGTGCAAATCGATCTGGTCATGCAAAGAATATCTTCATGCATTGTGGCAATTGCAAGATGTTTGATCGCATTCCACGTGTTCGAATCCCGCGGATTGGCAGGTGTTACGCAGGGCCGCCAAAAGAGCACCTTTTGCCTAGCGCTTATGGTACAAGGCGCAATAGAATTTCGATCCGCCGCGTCCCGCAAGCTGTACCTTGCCATATACCTTGCGCCATGCGCCAGGCGGGCTGGGCTTCCATTCCAGCTGCCCGGTATAGGCATAGGCCGCCCAGTCGACATCGCGGTCATTCTTCTGCCACTCCATGTCAACGACCGGCTTGAAAACCTTGCTGGTAGTGTCCGCGCCACAGGACATAGAAACAGGATACATTCCCTTGCTTTTCATGCTCCTGACCTTTGACATCGTGGGACCGTGATTTTTTACATATCCGTCCGCGAGTGCGGTTTCGCTACCGGTTGCAACCAATGCGCCAAGCAGGAAGGTGGAAATTACCGAAACTGCCCCGAGTTTCGAGATCATTGGGTCCATGGCCGCTCTCCTGATTCTTGTGTTTCAATCCAAGGTTGCTCAATCAATATAACTCCAGATTGAAAACTCAAGGCATTTCCACTCTGAAGTTGAGAAGGAATCCGATCCGGCCTCTCGCTGAATATCTCCGGATGGGTTTGAGCGGTCGTGCGGGTTGTTTTCGGCGTCGATTGCGCGATATCAACCGTTCACAACACATTGATTTGACCCTGGCATTAAGCGGTTATCCCGCAGGAAAAGGTTTGACAGCATGAAACTCAATCGTCTCGGACGCAGCGAAATCGAAGTGACCGACATCTGCCTGGGCAGCATGACATGGGCCTCGCAGAACACGGAAGCCGAAGCGCATGAGCAGCTCGACTATGCTGTTGCCGAAGGCCTGAATTTCATCGACACCGCTGAAATGTATCCCACGACACCGCGCCTTGCCGAAACGACCGGCTTTACCGAGGCAATCATCGGAAATTGGATTGCGGGCCGTTCGAACCGGGACCAGATCGTCCTGGCGACCAAGATAACCGGCGAGGGAAACAAGGATATCCGCAATGGCGCCAGGGTGACCGGGGCAACGGTGCGCGAAGCCCTTGAAGCGAGCCTGCAGCGGTTGAAGACAGATTATGTCGATCTCTACCAGTTGCACTGGCCCAATCGCGGTTCCTACCACTTCCGCAAGTACTGGACCTATGACGCGTCCACGCAGGATGTTGGCAGCATGGACCAGGAGGTGGCCGACATTCTTGGCGAGGTCCAGAAGCTGCAAGGCGAGGGCAAGTTGCGCGAATTTGGCGTTTCGAACGAGACCGCATGGGGAATGATGAAGTTCCTGGAAGCAAGCGAGAAGTACGGGCTTCCGCGTATCGTTTCGATCCAGAACGAATACAATCTGCTTTGCCGCATCTACGATACGGATTGCCAGGAGGTTTCGCTCCGCGAGGATGTCGGGTTGCTGGCTTATTCGCCGCTGGCGGCAGGAGGGCTATCCGGCAAGTACATGGACGGCTCCATCCCGGAGGGTTCGAGGCGTTCGATGCAGGCCAATCTCAATGGCCGCTACACGCCGGCTGCAGAAAGCGCGATCGCTCATTATGCAGAGGTAGCCAAGCGGCACGGCCTGAACCTTCCAGCAATGGCGCTGGCATTTTGCCGTTCGCGGCCATTCATGACCTCGACGATCATCGGGGCGACCAGCATGGACCAGTTGAAGACCAATCTTTCGGCCGCCAAACTCGAACTGGGCGAAGCCGTTCTGGAAGATATTCAGGGCATCTATCGCGATTGGCCGCAGCCGATGTAGGCAGCATCGCACCAGTATTGCGACATGGTTTAGTGCGCGTGTTCCTCTTCGGCAGCCTGAACCAGAGCGGCATTGAAATGGCGAAGGGCTGCAGTTTGTTGCGCCCAGGCGATGATGCGGCTCTCGTCCTTTTCGTCGACGACAGGCAGGCTCTGGTGACCTCCCGTATCGAAAGTGCGCAACGCGTATTCCAGCGTCCATGACGGCTTGAGAAATGTCTCGTTGATCTCGGGATCGAACCTGGTGTTCTCGTCCGCTTCGTCGATCGGCACCATGAAATCGCGTACGCGCCGCTGGCGAAGCAGCATGCTCTGCGGGCCCTCATGGACGAACAGGCCGCGCATTTCCAGCTGCCAGTGAAAGAATGACCGGCCGTGCAATGCCTGTGCGATGCCGTTGGAGATCGATACGGTGAGCAGAAGACCGATGGAAAGGGCGTAGCCGCCGGTCAGTTCGAAGACCATCACGGTGGTCGAGATCGGAGCGCCGAGCACGGCGGCGGCAACACCGCCCATGCCAAGGATGGCGTATAATCCCTCGCTCGATGCCATCTGCGGAAACACGCCCGCCGCGATCAGGCCAAAAGCCCCGCCAGTCATGGCGCCGAGATACAGCGATGGCGAAAAGATGCCTCCGCCAAACCGCGATGCCAGCGTGATCGCCGTCGCCGCTGTCTTCGCGACAAGAAGCATGAACAGCAGATCAATCGGCAGGTGCGATTTGAGGGCCTGGTCGGTGGCCTCGTAGCCGACACCCAGAACCTGGGGAAACATGAGGGCGATCAGACCGAGCAGCAGTCCGCCGACGGCAGGTCGGAGCCAGACAGGCATGCTGATGTTCCTGGCCACATAATCGGTGCCGATGAGCGCGAACTGGAAGATTACCGATACCAGGCCGCAGACAATTCCAAGCAAGGCGAAGGCCGGGAATTCCCAGAACGACGTGATCTGATAGGTGGGGATGCCGAAGGCGGCCACGTCTCCGAACCACAGCCGCGACAGGATGGTGCCGGTGACAGACGAAATGACAATCGGAACGAAGGCGCGCATCGAATAGTGGCCCAGCACCACCTCGTGAGCAAAAAGCACACCGGCAATCGGCGCGTTGAAGCTGGTCGAGACGGCGGCCGCGACGCCGCATCCGAGCAGCGCCTTCTTTCCCCATGGCTGTATCCTGAAGCGTTTGCCGAACGCAGCGGCCATCGCGCCGCCAAGATGCACCACCGGTCCCTCGCGGCCGGCGCTCGCGCCTGATCCAAGCGACAAAGCGGTGACGAAGGCAGATGCAAGTGCCTGGCGCAGGCCAAGGCGCTCCATCCCGAGCGACTTGGCCTCGATCACGTCTGCAACGCCTGCCGTTCGCTTCTGGTTCAGCAGCTTTTCGAGGCACCAGCCGACCGCCAGGCCACCGATGACAGGGCCGGCCAGTGTGTAATACCAGGGCAGGGCGCTAACAGCAGCGGCAACCCCTTCGCCGGTAGTTCCTGCCCAGGGAAATTGAAACAGGCCAATCAAATGACGAAAGATGATGGAGCCAACGCCAACAAGCGCACCGATCAACAACGCGAGCAGCCAGACAATGGGCTGATGACTTTCGACGTGCTGCTTGAGATTGGGACTGATCCATTCGATCAGGATAACGGGCAGACGTTGGATCACGTGGCGCATGTTGAATTGCCGGATACGGTTGCGGGGCGGACACTACCTTCCTACGGCTTGTGCCGGACAAAAAAAAGCCCGTGCTCCGTGGCTGTATGTGACAAAACCGGATATTGCCGCCGAAATGGTTTCAATTGGCTGCAAGAGCCTATATTTTTTAGCAGCTTGCCAGATATGGTTTGCAGGAATGACGGGAGCGAGGCCGGATGTCTGAAGTTGGAGTGGCGCCCCGAGCCGCGGAAGGCGGTGAGGGAGAAAACAGTGTGGCGACCGCAGTCGCGATCCTAAAGCAGAGGTTTGGAGAACGTGTCGCCACCTCGCAGGCGCTGCGAGAGCAGCACGCGAACTCGGTGACCTATCTGCCTGCCCAGTTGCCGGATGCAGTATTCTTCGCGCAATCCACCGAGGATGTGCAGGAGGCGTTGCGCGTATGTGCGCAATACAAGGTTCCGGTAATCCCGTTTGGAACCGGAACCTCGCTGGAAGGCGGTGTGAACGCGCCGCAAGGCGGCATCAGCATCGATGTGATGCAGATGAACGAGGTCATCGCCGTCAATACCGAGGATCT
Organism: Nitratireductor sp.; assembly: GCA_020637805.1. Taxonomy (GTDB): domain Bacteria; phylum Pseudomonadota; class Alphaproteobacteria; order Rhizobiales; family Rhizobiaceae; genus Salaquimonas. Next base: position 89,600 of record JACKJU010000013.1, read on the forward strand.
CGATTGCGTGGTGCAACCGGGCGTCACGCGCGAACAACTGAACGAGCACCTGCGCGCGACCGGCCTGTTCTTCCCGATCGATCCAGGCGCCAACGCTTCGCTCGGCGGCATGGCATCGACGCGGGCATCGGGAACCAATGCGGTTCGATACGGAACCATGCGCGAGGCGGTCATCAACGTGACTGCCGTTCTCGCCAATGGCGAAATCATCAAGACGGCCAACCGGGCGAAAAAGAGTTCTGCCGGATATGACCTCACGCGGCTGTTCGTCGGTTCGGAGGGGACGCTTGGTATCATCACGGAGTTGACGCTGAAACTGCACGGCATCCCCGAGGCGATTGCCGCCGCAGTCTGTTCATTTCCGTCGCTGGAAGCGGCTTGCAACGCAACGATCATGGCAACCCAGATGGGCATTCCGGTTGCCCGCATCGAACTGATAGACGAGGTCAGCGTCGAGGCGATCAACGCCTATTCCAAGACCGACATAGCCGTATCGCCGCTGCTGCTGCTCGAGTTTCACGGAAGTGAATCGGGCGTGCGGGAGCAAAGCCAGATGTTTGGCGATATCGCTTCCGAATGCGGGGGCACGGGCTTCAAGTGGGTTACCGAACCGGAGGAGCGCAATAAGCTATGGGCCGCGCGCCACAATGCGTATTGGGCGATCCGCGCCTACACGACAGCCAGCAATGCACTTTCCACCGATGTGTGCGTGCCGATCTCCCGGCTGGCTGAGTGTGTGGAAGAAACCCGCATGGACATCGAGTCCGAGGGTCTTT
>JACKJU010000014.1 GCA_020637805.1 Nitratireductor sp.
ACGGATTCGAGGAAGGCGACTACTCCGCACAGGCCATCATCCGATGTGAATAGGCCATCATCCGGTGTGAATAGGACATCATCCGGTGTGAATAGGACTTGGCCGAGCTTTCGCGTCTCCAGCCATGACCAATCGGCGGTCATCGGCGCGGTTGATCAGGATCCGCCTTCTGAGGTCTGAACCTTCTCAAGAATTTGCGTCCAGTTCATCGCGCCGTTGCCGATCTGCTCCTTCACGGTCACGCCCAGCTCTGGAGCAAACCAGACATAGTGGGTCATCCCCCTGGGCATGTCGGGTGGCGAAGGAAGCTTGATCTTGAGGGTTCTGATCATACTGGCGTTGAGACCGATGCGAAACTCGCACTGCATCGAAAACGTCAACACAGATGATAAGCCAAAAATTCCGTACCAATTCATCTAAGTGTCGCGTTCAGTGCGTGAAGCCATGTCGGCAAAATTCTTGCTTGAGCAAGGATCGCGGAGCTACCCAAAGCGCGCACCCAACTGTCAAATGTGCGGGCCCGTCTGGTGCGAGAGGAACATGCGGCACCGGCGAATTTGGTGCTGCCCTACATTCATCAGTCAGATTCATAGCGTTGAAGATCAATTGGAGAGTTGGCTTGACGTGCTCACCCGAATGAGTTTGTCGGGCAGAAGGGCCGGCTCGACCTCGAAGAGGCATCGGCCTTGGCTGATCGAAGTCGAAACGATCTTCTGAGGCAAACCGCCAGCCTGCCCAACCATCGCATTGCAGTTCAAGTCTGAATAGATATGCTCGCATTAACTGATTCTCCTGGCGGCGAATCATCAGGAACCCAGCCAAAACTGTGAGTTATCGGCATGAACCTTTGCAGCCCAATTGACCAAGCAGCAGGCTACTCCGATATCAGATCTGCGGTGTGGGATGCGATCGGCACCATTTCCGTCGCAGATGCACCTGAAAAGGCATGCACTTCCATTGCCGATTTCGCCAGCAGGCAGGATGGCGAGTTACTTTCCATCAAGATCGTCGACATTGACGGCAAACACGATGCCGTCAGGCCATGGTCAAACTACTCTGACGGCATTCGCGCGCTCAGCCGCGATTTTCAGGAGGTCGGCGGCTGTATCTTCCACCGGGAATCGATGAGCCGGTTGCGCCCTTTCCTTCTTTCTGAAGTTTCGCGGCAACGATATGAAGGCCTTCTGGAAAGACGCTTCCTGAGCGAGATCGACAAGCTGTCCTTCAAGGACGTCTTCGCAATTCCCGTTGTAATGGGGCGTGGCGTTGCCCAGGTCCTTATCGGACAGAACAAAGTCATGAATGCCGAGCACCAGCGGGCGATTTCGGACATGATCGGGCACATGATAGCTGCCCTTCTTGTGCGTTTCCCGGAACTGGGCCGACTCTTCGACCAAAAGCGGCTGTCCAAAATGGAAGCACGCATACTGGGAATGATTTCACAAGGTTGCACGCATGAGGAGGTCAGTGCGGCAACCGGATTGAGCGAAATAACGCAGAACCATCTTATTGAAAGTGCCCGTGCCAAGCTTGGCGCGCGCAACCGGTATGAATTGGTGAGACTTGCTACGCTGTTGGGAGAGTTCGATGGAGGAGGAGAACGGCTTGCAGGAAAAACGGACAAAGATTGCCCTGTTCAGCCTGAACTCGGCGATTGAGGAATACGGCCGCATCGATCGTGCCCTGGCGGGCGAAATTCAGGGCCGGCAGGATGAGACAGTCATCAGGAACCTGAGTTGCAAGCTCAACGGACTTCACCAGGTGATTTCCGAGGCAGAACCGTTGAACGATACGGAAACGCTTCGCCAAATCATGTTCTTCCTCAACCTTGCCGAACGCTGGGTAGAACCTTCATCCGATCTGCATGTTGCCAAACGTCTGGTGTCCAGACGGCTGGCCTCCTCACAATTGAACGAAACGGGAGCGCGAATATCCCTGATAAATTCCCATTTCCGCTACGAGATGACAACCAGGGGAAACCGCGAGTTCTATCGCCTGGAAGAAGATGGGATTATCGGGCGGCACGTGGGCGAAGTGATCGGGGAAGACCGGTTCGAAGGCAGGGCACGCAAGTTCCTCGAAAACACCTTCGCTGGTGTCCGGCAGGAATATTACCATTTGCTGGAGACCGCGGAAGGCCGCCGGATCATGAAGTGCATCATGGAACCCCGGCCTGGCATTTCAGGCACAATGGCTCTCGTAACGATGATCGACGTGACCGAGGAGGTTGAGCATTCCGCAAGCATCCGCCTGATTGAACTCAAACCGGCTGCCTGACTCAGCCGGGCCTGTTTCCGGCGTCGATGCCTCAGGTCAGTTTTCTCTTCAGTCCCTCGATCATGCCCAGACATGCCTGCAACTGGTCAAGGCTGACAAATTCGTTTGCCTTGTGCGCCTGTTCGATCGAACCCGGTCCGCAGACAACCGCCGACATGCCGAGCGACTGGAACAAGCCTGCTTCGGTGCCAAAGGCCACGAGGTCCGCGCCGTTTGCCCCCGTCAGCTCGGCAACGATATCACGCGCTTCGTTTTCGCTCATCGGTTCCAGCCCGTCCACTTCGCCAATGACTTCGGTCATGATGTCGGCGTCCGGAGATACCTCGCGCATCGCTGGCAGAAGAACCTCTTCGCAGTAGAGGCGCATCTTCTCCCTGGCGAACTTGTAGTCCGCAGAACTTACCGGGCGCATTTCCCACTCGACCTCGCACTGGCCCGCTATCACGTTGCGCGCCGACCCGCCGGAAATGGTTCCGGCCTGAACCGTCGTGTGGGGTGGTTCGAAGCGGCTCGTCTCCGGCGCCCTGGCCTTGAGTTCCTCCCCCACTTGCAGAAGGCGTGAAATAAAACGCGCGCCGTATTCAACCGCGTTTACACCTGCACCGGGGTTGGAGGCATGCCCTTCCAGCCCGGCGAAGCGGGTGGTGTATTCGCAGCACCCCTTGTGTCCTTCTATGATGCGCATCATCGTCGGCTCACCGATGATCGCCACCGATGGCCTGAAATCCCATTCACGCATTTCGTTGACGAGCTGTCGCGCGCCCAGGCACCCCACTTCCTCGTCATAGGTGAAAGCAAAATGCAGCGGGCGCTTGAGATTGAGTTCCGCGAAATGCGGGGCCATTGCCACGGCCGCCGCAATGAAACCCTTCATGTCGCAGCTTCCCCTGCCATAGGCCTGACCGTATTCCTGCCGCATCTCGAATGGATCGGAAATCCATCCATCTTCCAGTGCCGGAACCACATCGGTATGCCCTGAGAGCACGATGCCGCCATCGGTTTCCGGCCCGATCGTGGCGAACAGATTTGCCTGATGGCCGTCTGGATGGAGCTGCATGCGCACCTGTGCGCCACACTCCGAGAGCCGGTTCGCGAGGAAACCGGCAAGCTCAAGATTGCCCTCGCCAGTAACCGAAGGAAAGGAAATCAGCCTGTCAAGAATGTCGAGTGTGTCGCGAAGTTGATCCATGGCGAAGCCCAGCAAAAGGAAATCTCAAGCGCCAATAGGGCCACAGCGCAGACGGTCTTGTAAATCCCCACCACAGGCATGAGCATCGTCATCTCCCCGCATCGGCATCTTCATGTCGCGCTCAGCCGCATGAAGATCGCACAATGCACCGCTCAGCGATTGGATTGCACCACGACCAGCTGCAGCATTGACAGTTTGCCTTTCCACATGATGGGGTCAGACATCCTTGCAGAAAACAACGCCTTGCAACCAGTTGAACCCCATATGCCCCTGACCCTTGCAGACATTTTCGATGCCGCCCGCACCATTGCCGGCATTGCAGATAACACACCTATGGTGCCCTCCCCCTACATGGCTTCCTTCACCGGGCACGACTTCCTGCTCAAGCTTGAAAACATGCAGCCAATAGGTGCCTTCAAGCTGCGCGGCGCAGTCAATGCAGTCGCAAACTTGCCTGATGGCACCTCCGGAGTGACCTGCTGCTCCACCGGCAATCACGGGCGGGGCGTCGCTTACGCCGCAGGCGCTCGCGGCATGCGTGCCGTAATCTGCATGTCATCCCTGGTTCCGCTGGCCAAGGTGGACGGCATCAGGGCACTCGGCGCTGAAGTCAAAATCTGTGGAACGAGCCAGGACGACGCCCTTGCCGAAAGCCTTCGCCTTGTGAAAAGCGAAGGTCTGGCTGAAATTTCTCCCTTCGACGACGCGAAAGTCATCGCAGGTCAGGGTACGATTGGCCTGGAAATCCTTCGCGCCCGGCCCGACATCGGCACGCTGCTGATCCCGCTGTCGGGCGGCGGGCTGGCCGCTGGCATCGCCGTGGCGGCCAGGGCAATCAAGCCGGAAATCCGCCTTATCGGAATTTCGATGGATCGCGGCGCTGCGATGCATGCTTCGGTCCAGGCAGGCCATCCGGTCGAGGTCGAAGAAGTCCCCAGTCTCGCAGACAGTCTGGGTGGGGGTATAGGTATGGACAACAAGCTGTCCTTCCAAATCTGCCGTGACCTGCTGGACGACATCGTTCTGGTGACGGAAGAAGAGATATACGACGCCATGCAGACCCTGTACTACGAGGATAGGATCGTAGCCGAGGGTGCCTGTGTCGTGGGAATTGCGGCCATAAAGGCAGGCAGGATATCCGGCCTCAAGGGCCCCGCCGCGACAGTGATAACGGGCCGTAACCTAGACATGGACATGTTCACCCGGATCGTCAGCGGTCAGGACATCGAGCTTGGCGACTATTCGATCAAGGGCACACCCTACCGGAGGAAGACATGAGCCGCGAAATCCTGATCGCCAACGAAGCCGAACTCCGCAAGGTCGTAAGATTGGATACCACCGCTGTCGGCATCGTCGAAAAGGCATTCGAGGCGCTTGCCTCCGGCGAGGTCGTCATGCCGCCTGTTCTCTCCATGGCGCTGGAAGCCGCCAATGGCGAGGTCGACGTAAAAACCGCCTACATTCCAGGCTTTGACGGGTTTGCCATCAAGGTCAGTCCCGGATTTTTCGACAATCCCAAGATTGGCCTGCCGAGCCTGAACGGATTGATGATCCTGTTTTCGTCGACCACCGGGCTGGTCGACGCCCTGTTCCTCGATAACGGCTACCTGACTGACGTGCGCACCGCTGCCGCTGGTGCCGTTGCGGCGAAACATCTGGCTCCCGAAGAGGTGGCCACGGCGGGCGTAATGGGCACGGGGGTTCAGGCGCGCCTGCAGATAGAGGCGGCGCATCTCGTGCGGCCCTTCGGCGAGGTTCTGGTCTGGGGTCGCGATCCTCAAAAGGCGGCGGATTGCGCTGCCGACATCGCCGCCACTCTGGGCATCGAAGCGAAGGCCGAACAGGATCCCGCAAGACTTGTCGCGCAAAGCCAGTTGGTCATCACCACCACGCCTGCCAGCGAACCTGTTCTCAAGGCTGAGTGGCTTCATCCCGGCTTGCACATCACCGCGATGGGGTCCGACCAGGAAGGCAAGAACGAGATCGATCCCGCAGCTATTGCTGTCGCAGATCTCTACGTTTGCGACCGGGTCAGCCAGTGTGAGAAACTGGGGGAACTCAGAAGCGCGATCGCTGCCGGGGTATCGAGCAAGGGGACACCGCCGGAGCTGGGCGAGATCATCGCAGGAACCGCGCAGGGCCGGACTTCTCCCGACCAGATCACAATCTGCGATCTCACCGGAACGGGCGCCCAGGATACGGCTATCGCCAACTACGCCCTCAACGCCATCGGCAACGCCGGAACGCGGATCAGGGCATAGCAATGTTCAGGCTCGACAAGCGCGACATAGCCATTCTGAAAGTCCTTTCGACAGAAGGCAGGATCACCAAGGCGGAACTTGCAAACCGCGTGAACCTTTCACCCACGCCCTGCTGGGAGCGGCTGAAACGGCTCGAACAAGCCGGTATCATCGAGGGCTACGGCGCGCACATATCGCTTCGCGCGCTTGGCCCGCATATCACCGTGTTTGTCGCCATTGAGCTTGAAAGCCACAAGGCAGAGCATTTCCAACGCTTCGAAATCGCCGTGCAAAAACGCCCTGAAGTTCGCTGGGCCTGGGCGCTGGGCGGCGGCTTCGACTACCTCCTGCAGATCGTCACGACCGACATAGATGCCTACCAGAGAATGATCGATGAACTGCTTGACGCGCGCATCGGCCTTGCAAGGTACTACACCTATGTCGTGACGAAGCCGGTAAAGGCCGAACATGCCCCGCCCTTTGAAATACTCATGGGTTCGGATTTGGCTGCCGCAGGCAAAGGCCACGCAGGCAAGACCGGCAAGGAAGAAAACGGAAGCTGACGCGCGAAAATAAGACGATTCCTCTGCCGCAAGGCCAGTAATCAGACCCAAACCGGCGCCCTTGCCCGTTAACCTGAAGCAAGCGATCTGGCCACCGGAGGGAACATGGGCAAAGCTTGCACGGAAATCGAATTTTTCATTACGCGCCGCAGTGTCATGCGGCAGCAGTCATACATCGCAGGAAACTGGGTTTCCTCCGATGATGGCAGCTCAATCGAGGTCAAAAACCCCGCCACCGGCAGGACAATCGGCACGGTCGCGAAACTCTCCGGCAATGACAGCAAGGCTGCTGTCGATGCTGCCGGCAAGGCATTCCCCGGCTGGTCTTCCCTCTTGCCACAGGATCGCGCCCGGCTATTACGCCGCTGGTTCGAACTCATTCGCGCCAATCGTGAAGATCTGGCCAGGATCATGGTTCTAGAGCAGGGAAAGCCGCTGTCGGAAGCTCTTGGCGAGATCGACTACGGGGCGTCCTTCGTCGAGTTCTATGCCGAGGAAACCCGCAGGCCCAATATCGAGAGCATCACAAGCCACCTGCCCGACGCCGAGATGGAGCTCTGGCGCGAACCTGTGGGCGTCGCTGCTCTCATAACACCTTGGAACTTTCCCTCGGCTATGCTGACGCGAAAGGCATCGGCAGCTCTCGCCGCCGGTTGCACCGTGGTTGCCCATCCCTCCGGCGAAACGCCGTTTTCCGCATTGGCTCTTGCAGCACTTGCCGAGGAAGCCGGTTTTCCCGCTGGTGTCTTCAACGTAGTGACGGGCGAAGCCCCCGAGATCGTCGGCCCGTGGACGGAAGACCCGCGTGTGCGGGCGCTTTCGTTTACCGGCTCCACTGAAATCGGCAAATTGCTGTATCGCCAGTCTGCGGCGACCGTGAAGCGCCTGGTGCTAGAACTGGGCGGTCATGCCCCCGTCATCGTCTTCAGGGATTGCGATCTGGACTCTGCGGTCGAAGAAACGCTCAAGGCGAAGTTTGCCACCTCAGGTCAGGACTGCCTTGCTGCCAACCGCATCTTCGTCGAGCGTGCGATCTACGAGGCATTCTGCGAGAAATTCGCCGAAGCAGTCCGCAAACTCACGGTGGGCAACGGCATGGACGACCCGGATATCGGGCCGTTGATGAACGAGAAAGCTGTCGCAAAGCAGGAACAGCACGTGGGCGATGCGCTGGCCAAGGGCGCAAGGTTGCTTTGCGGCGGCCAACGCCACCCCGCGGGCCCCTTGTTCTTCGAACCGACTGTTCTGGCCGACGTGCCCGAAACCGCGCAAGTCATGCATGAGGAAACCTTTGGACCTGTCGCCGCGATTGCACCTTTCGATACCGAGGAAGAGGTTGTCCAGAGTGCGAATAACAGCGAATATGGGCTGGTTGCCTATCTGCACAGCCACGACCCGCGCCGCATCTACCGCATGAGCCGGGCTTTGCAATTCGGCATGGTTGCCGTAAACCGTACGAAGGTAACCGGCGCGCCGATCCCGTTCGGCGGCATGAAGCAGTCGGGGCTTGGCCGTGAAGGCGCAAGACAGGGTCTCGAAGCTTTCACCGACATCAAATATGTCTGCCGCGACTGGGCATGACGTTGAACAGGCCTCGCAGTTGAGGCGCATCCTGTCATGGCGGATGCAGGTATCTGGATTTCAAGGAGTACAAAATGCTGAAAAACGACCAGCTCGACCAGTGGGATCGCGAGAACTTCTTCCATCCCTCCACTCATCTTGCCCAGCACGCACGGGGTGAATCCCCGAACCGTATCGTAACCGGCGGTTCAGGCGTGCACATCGAGGACCGCGACGGCAACCGCCTTCTCGACGGCTTTGCAGGTCTCTATTGTGTCAATGTCGGCTATGGCCGCCAGGAAATAGCCGAAGCGATCGCCGCCCAGGCAAAGGAACTCTCCTACTATCATGCCTATGTCGGCCACGGCACCGAGGCGTCGATCACGCTCGCAAAGATGGTACTTGAGCGCGCACCGAAAAACATGTCCAAGGTCTATTTCGGCCTCGGCGGTTCGGATGCCAACGAAACCAACATCAAGCTGGTCTGGTACTACAACAACATCCTCGGACGTCCGCAGAAGAAGAAGATCATCTCCCGCTGGCGCGGCTATCACGGCTCGGGACTGATGACCGGATCGCTGACCGGGCTGGAGCTGTTTCACAAGAAGTTCGACCTGCCGCTTTCGCAAGTTCTGCACACTGAAGCGCCTTACTACTATCGCCGGCCTGATATCTCGATGAGCGAAAAGGATTTCGTTGACCATTGTGTGAGCGAACTTGAAGCGCTCATCGAAAGGGAAGGCGCGGACACGATTGCAGCCTTCATCGGCGAACCTGTTCTTGGAACGGGCGGCATCGTTCCGCCGCCGCTGGGCTACTGGGACGCCATCGAGAAAGTCCTGAAAAAGCACGACATACTTCTGATTGCCGATGAAGTGGTCACCGGCTTTGGCCGCCTCGGCTCCATGTTCGGGTCCGATCACTTCGGCATCGAGGCGGACATCATCACCATTGCAAAGGGACTGACCTCTGCCTATGCGCCGCTTTCGGGTTCGATCATCTCCGACAAAGTCTGGAAGGTTCTCGAACAGGGCACGGACGAATATGGTGCAATCGGTCACGGCTGGACATATTCGGCCCACCCGATCGGCGCGGCCGCAGGCGTGGCCAATCTCAAGCTGATCGACGAACTGGGCCTTGTCAGGAACGCGGCCGAAACCGGCTCCTATCTCACTTCCGCGATGACCGAAGCCCTGGGTAACCACCCCAATGTGGGTGATATTCGCGGAGAAGGTATGCTCTGTGCCGTGGAACTGGTGGAAGATCGCGAGAAACGCACTTTCTTCGATCCTTCACGGAAGGCAGCACCTTCAGTGGTTGCCGCAATGCTCAAGCGCAATGTCATCGCGCGCGCCATGCCCCAGGGAGACATCATCGGCCTCGCCCCGCCGCTTTGCCTGACCAGGGATGAAGCAGACACCATCGTTTCGGCAACTGCCGACGCGGTAAGGGAAATCCTGGGCAAGGGCTAGAGCTATTTCGATTTTGACGAATCGACAAAATTGAAATGCATGAAGAAATTCGGTTGCTCGCCGAAAGCAGTCGTTTCCACCTGAAAGTGAAACGATCTGACAGCGCCCTGTCCGTAAAAGACGAACAGCCATCCCGGCGTCCAACTGCTTGCGGAAGCCGGATGGCCATAGCGACGATTTCAATTGTTTCGCCGGCAAATTGGTGCCGGCAAAGCCTCAAGGCAATACTAGCCGATCATCATACGGCGTTCGATTACCGCGTCGACTGCCGTCTCGGTCAGTTCGCGCGCGGTACCGCTGTCGCGGGCTTCCTTGGCTTCTACTTTCTTCAGTTCCTCTTCGGCCTCCGCCAGAGACTGCTCGGCAGCGCTACGCTTGTCCTTGAGGTCAGCGACAGATGCCTCGATATTTTCGCGGCGAGTGCGCGCCGCCTTGGCGAAGGTCGGATAGGCGAAGTGATTGACATCGGTAATGCCCGATTTCTTTTCCTCGTGCTCGATCTGGAGCCTGAGTTCCTCGCCCATGCGGTTGAAATCCGCGATCATCATGTCGATCTGGGCGAGTTGCCGGGTCTTTTCCTGGACCTGGAAATGCTTCAAGCGAAGCAGGTTGTCACGCGATTTCATACTCGATACTCCTTGAAATCCGTCGCATATGTCCCGAACCGTCCAGATACGCAGGTTGGTCCGGCAATTTGTTTGCCCGCATGCCTTTCGGCTGCGGATCAGTCCCCCTTTTTTCCGTCTCACTGAAACGGCAAATCAAGATCTGTGCGGCCAACGGTGGAAAAATGCGAAAATATTAACGAATCCGCATTCTGGTAACCATTCGTTTACCCGCATTCTTAATCATACGGTTGATGCATTAAGCGTCGGTAAAAATGCGATGCAGTTTCGGACAAAAAGATTCGTTTTTGCACCGTTTGACCGGAAAACCAGCTTGCAGGCGGTTCTTGATGCAAAGGGTTAAGACGAGCGGCGGCCAATAGACGTTCGTTTTCAGTAGCTTAATACCAGATTCTGCAACAATTAGTTTCCGCTTGCGTGGCAGAATCACAATTTGTTAACCATTTTGCGTCACCCTTCTGAAACTACTTTCAGAAGCGGACGGCGTCAGGGCCAACGAGGCACGGACCCGACGCTACGAGATGCGGCAAAGAAGGGGATCAGGAATGCGAGTTCTTCTGATTGAGGATGACAGCGCTACGGCTCAAAGCATTGAGCTGATGCTGAAGTCCGAGAGTTTCAACGTGTACACGACGGATCTCGGTGAAGAGGGCGTCGATCTCGGCAAGCTTTATGATTACGACATCATTCTGCTCGACCTGAACCTCCCGGACATGTCCGGCTACGAAGTTCTGCGCACCTTGCGCCTTTCGAAGGTCAAGACGCCGATTCTTATCCTCTCCGGCCTTGCCGGTATAGAAGACAAGGTTCGTGGTCTCGGTTTTGGGGCCGACGACTATATGACCAAGCCCTTCCACAAGGATGAACTGGTTGCGCGCATCCACGCCATCGTGCGCCGCTCCAAGGGACATGCTCAGTCGGTCATCACCACGGGCGACCTGGTGGTCAACCTGGACGCCAAGACGGTGGAAGTTGCCGGCACCCGCGTCCACCTGACCGGCAAGGAATACCAGATGCTGGAACTGCTCTCGCTGCGCAAGGGCACCACGCTGACCAAGGAAATGTTCCTGAACCACCTCTACGGAGGCATGGACGAGCCGGAACTCAAGATCATCGACGTTTTCATCTGCAAACTGCGCAAGAAGCTAGCTGCTGCCGCAGGTGGCCTGAACTATATCGAAACGGTATGGGGCCGCGGCTATGTGCTGCGCGAACCGGATCCAAGCGAGTTGCAGGAAGCCGTCTGAGCAGGGCGGCTATCGCCGGAAACAACAAACCCGCATCCTTCGATGCGGGTTTTTTTCTGCCTGTTTCCTTATCTATCGGGAAACTGGGTTACGCGGCAATTTCGCGCGAAACGGTCGCTGCATCGAGAATACCGATCTCGGCCATTTTCTCTGCCAGCATGCGCCGGTCAAATGGCTTGAGCAGGAAGGCATGCGCCCCTCCCCGCTTTGCACGTGTCATTTCCGAAACCATGACCTGGCTGGTGCAGTAGACGATTTTCGTATTTTCCGCACCCGGATAGCGCGAAAGCCACGATATCAACTCGATGCCATCGAGACCGGGCATGCTCCAGTCGACGAGAATACCGTCGGGCATGTTCTCCATGCAGAGCTGCTGTGCATGGGTTCCGTCTTCCGCCTCGACCACGACAATGCCGAAGCCTTCCAGGATGCGGCGCGCCACCTTGCGGATTACCGGTGAATCGTCAGCTATCATGAAAATCTTCATGGGTTTTGTCCCTTGAGGTTCTTGTTCCCTGCCGCCTTGATGCGGTCATTCACGTTGCAGCCTAGAGGGCGAGAGAAAACACTTTCCTAAATCAGGCATCAGCCCAAGGGATTTCCAGCTACATGGTTATTGCCCGGTTAATCCGTTCAACTCAATAGCAACGAAAAATGCCGCCCGCATGTAACGCAGGCGGCATTTCAAAGACCGGTCAGTTGGCCAAATCTGAATGAATGATCATCCACCTGGCAGCGTTGGCAATTCTCAACTGGCTGAAAAAACGACAGATTCGCCATCGATCGTTGCCGTGAAGGTCATTCCGGCCGATTCGGCCAGCTTCAGCAGGTAGAGTGGCTGGATTGCATGTGCGTCAAGCTGTTCCTCATATGTGCCGTTAAGCAGGTCGAGTAGAACCGGCGGAACGCGCGCATTCTTTCCGGTGGCGGTGACGGTAAGCTTCGGATCAAGGTTCGGGCTCTCGATCACGGCCACCACTTCGCCCCCGCGCGGAATGGCGCTCAGAGAACAAAGCGCCATGTTGAGCATGAGCTTGACCTTGTTCTTAGGCATGAAGGCCCGTTCCGCCCTCCATTCAAGATTGGTCTTCTTCTCGGTATCGAAATATCCTTGACATACTGCCTGGGCGTCTCCGGTATCGATATCGGCGCCCGCCGAACCGGCGGCGCCGAAAGCGATGCGCGCGAATTGCAGTTTCGCAGAAGCGTTGCGCGCCGACGAGCGGATCAGATCCATGGCTATCTCGCTCATTTCCTTGTCCTGTCCTTCATCGAGCAGTTCAAGGCCGTTGGCGATCGCACCCACCGGTGAAATGATGTCGTGGCAGACCTTGCTGCAAAGCAGGGCTGCAAGGTCCATTGCCGAAATTTCGGGAAGTGATGGCATGAGTTCTCCTGTGCTCTTTCGGCAGCGGTCATACCCTTCACCGCCCTGCCTACGGAAGGCCCAACTATGGTGTTCAGCATCTGGATGAAAATACGCGAATCACTGACCCACCTCGCATTTTCTGGTTACACAATGCGCCCTGCCTTTGAAAGCCGCTGAACTGGCACCTGGCTCCGGGAGAGCCGGCATCACCGGCTATCGGGCGATACTGGCGAAATCCTAAAATCCGCCTCCGGACGGTCACAATTTATTAACCGTTCATAAAAGGGTTGTTGCGCATAGTGGGGTCAGGCTGGCCAGGCGCCGGCATATTTTCCAATCACGTTCCAGGAGCAGATCATATGAACGGTAAAACTCTTGTGGCGCTCCGGCAGCGGTCGCTCTCGATCCTGCTGCAGCTGGCCCTTTTCCTTTCTTTCTTTGCGGTGGTCACCGTGTCGGCCCAGCGCGCCCATGCGCAGGCTTCCTCCCAGTACACCTCGCAGGAAGTGGTGGACGCTGGACACAATTTTTTCGGCAAGACCTCCGGCGCACTTGCAGGCGCCCTTGAACAGGTATTCTCCACCTATGGCCTGCCTAACGGCTACATTCTGGGCGAGGACCTTGGCGGCGCCTTCATCGGAGGCCTGCGTTACGGCGAAGGCATGCTCTATACAAAGAACGCAGGCGATCACAAGGTCTACTGGCAGGGACCTTCGGTTGGCTGGGACTATGGCGTCGACGGCAACCGCACGATGATGCTGGTCTACAACCTGCCTGACATTCCAAGCCTGTATAGGCGTTATTTCGGCGTCTCTGGATCTGCCTATGTGATCGGCGGCGTGGGTGTGACAGCCCTGGCCAATCACGACGTGGTGCTGGTACCGGTCCGCACCGGGATCGGCGCCAGGGTGGGTGTCAATGTCGGCTACCTGAAGCTTACGCAGATACCGACCGCAAACCCGTTCTAGCAGTCTTGCACTGGCCCGGTTGGGCCGGTTTAGGAAGGGGGCCGTAACGGGGCCCCCTTTTTCTGGCGCTGTCGCGATTTCTTCATAGCTTTGAAAGCTCGCTACGGCATCAGCCTGTTGTCAAGGCTGCAGTCGCCCGTGTCTTAAGGTTAATCCATCGTTACCGTGGCACCTGCGCGGGTTTCGTGGCAATATGCACGAAGTCGGGGAAGCGGTCGGCCAAATGAATTTAGGGAACTGCCCCGGCAGGATTGATGGTCCGTTCTTCCGGGAATTTGTGAGGTAGTGGCGTGTTCGAGAGTATCCTTTATTTCCTGCTTGGCTTTCTGTGCTCGGCGCTGCTGGCACTCATGGTTTCCCCTGCGATCTGGAGCCGCGCGGTAATGCTTACCAAGCGGCGCATCGAGAGTTCTGTTCCACTTACACTCAACGAGATTCAGGCCGACAAGGACCAGTTGCGTGCCGAATTCGCCATGAGCACGCGCCGACTTGAATTGTCGATCGAGGAGCTGGAGGAAAAGGCTGCCCGCCAGATCATCGAAATTAACCGCAAACGTGACGAAATGGCCCGCCTGACCGAGGAAAGCCGCGAAAAGCTCCAGATGGTCCAGGAACTGGAAAACACCGCTTCGGAACTGCGCAACCGGCTGGCTGATCGCGAGGAGCAGCTTTCGAAGGCAACCGACCGGCTCATGGAGACCCGTGCCCAACTCGAAGCCCGCGCAATGGAACTGGAACGCGTGAAGAACGAGCTTTCAGGCGCACGCGCCGACGCCGATGCCCGCCGCGTCGAAGTCGTTGCCAAGGATACGTCCGTTGCAAATCTTCAGGATCAGATTGATGACCTGAAAAAGGAAATCACCGAGCGCGACGAAAAGATTGCCCTGCTCGGCCACAAGCTGGAACGCGCCGAAGGCGACCTCAACGGCGAGCGCGATCGCCTTTCGGATTTCGAGAGCCGTATTGCCACCCTGCAGAAACAGGAAAAGGACATGGCGGAGCGCCTGCAGCGCCGCGACCGCGAAATCGCCTCACTGCGCGAGGCCAGCTCTGATCGAGAAACCGAAAATGGTGAGCTTTCCCGTCAGATCATCGAGGAGAAGGGCAAGACCACGAAGGCTGAGGCCAAGGTTGCGCGCATGTCGCTCGATATGGAAGCTGTTCTCTCCGACGCCACAAATGAGAACGTGAAGAAGGCCATCGCCACCATTTCGACCGACCGCAAGGCACTCGACAAGATGCTCAAGGAGGTTACGAGTGAGCGTGACAGCCTGCTTGCCGAGCTGGAAGATGTACGTCAGGCCGGTGGCCTGGATTTCGAGAGCGAGCGCCGTACTCATGCCATTTTGCGCGAGCGTCTCAATGATCTGGCAGCCAAGGTAACAGCGATGACCGCAACGCTGGAGGGTGAGGCTTCTCCGATCAACGCGATACTCTCTGAGATGAAACCGGCCGCAAAGACAGCGCCTGCACGGAAAGGTTCCAAGGTCACGGCAAAATCTAAGAAACCTTCATTGCCGAGTGTCGAAGAAATGGACTCCCTGGCGGACCGCATTCGCGCATTGCAGGACACTGCCCGCATTCGGGCCTGACGCCGGAAATTCTGGAGCGGGGAACCTCAGCGTATGACGAGTTTCCCGGTTACGCGCCGTTCTGAAATATCGTAGAACCAGAGCGCCCGTTCGCCGCTACCGGTTACGACATTCAGCAACAACTGGCTGCCATTCTGCGATGCAGACAGAACTTCGGTTCCGTCCGGCAAGTCTATTTCTCCATTGATCTCGCCGGTAGAGGGAACCATTGGTGCCCCCTGCACTCTTGGCTGTTCAGGCTCACCGCGAGACGAGAGCTTGTAGACAATCGCCCCGAGTACCGCCATAAGCGCCAGCATGTTCAAACCCATGAATACAGCGCCGAATTTCTTCAGCCTCTGGCCCATGCGCTCGGTTTCCGGATCGAGGGGCTTTTCCGTGTCGATATCGTTCGGTGCGTTCATCTTGCGTTTCCGGCAGGTATGATGTGACCATGACTGATAACGGCAATGAAGGCACAATGAAAGCCCTTGAGGTCGGCGACGAAGATGCCGGTATTCGTATCGATGCGTGGGTTGCCTCCCGCATGCCGCCGCATGTTTCGCGCACTCGTATCAAGCAGCTGATCAAGGAAGGCCACATCACACTGAATGGCGAGGCATGCCGGGAACCGAACCGCCGACTTTCCGGTGGTGACACCATTTCCCTGCAAGTGCCAGAGGCAACCGATGCCGAACCCGAACCGGAGAACATCCCGCTCGATATCCTGTTCGAGGACGATCACCTCATTGTTGTCAACAAGCCGGCAGGAATGGTGGTGCATCCCGCAGCAGGCAACTGGATGGGTACACTGGTCAATGCACTACTTCATCATTGTGGCAACAGCCTCAAAGGTATCGGTGGAGTCAAAAGGCCCGGAATCGTTCATCGTCTGGACAAGGAAACCTCCGGGGTCATGGTCGTAGCCAAGACAGAGGAGGCACTTGCCGGGCTCGCCGCACAGTTCGCCGACCACGGGCGTACCGGGCCGCTTGAGCGCGCCTATCTCGCGATTGTGTGGGGCGAGTTGCCCAGTGCAAAGGGAACGATAGATGCACCGCTTGGCCGCTCTTCGGCAAACCGGCTAAAGCGCGCCGTAGTCAGCGAAAGCCAGCCTGACGCGCGCCGGGCAATAACTCATTACACGGTTGTGCGCACACTCGACGGCAATGGCCCAATGGGAGCAAAAGCTGGCGACGGACGCGCGAATTGCTCGCTGGTCGAATGCCGGCTGGAAACGGGACGCACCCACCAGATCCGGGTTCATATGGCCCACATCGGCCACCCACTTGTTGGAGATCCAGAATATGGCGCAGCCTTCCAGACAAAGGCAAATGCGCTGAAAGAAACTGCAAGAACTGTGGCGCGGCAAATGAAACGGCAGGCACTGCATGCAGCTGTTCTCGGTTTCGCCCACCCGGTAACAGGAGAAACCATGCGCTTCGAGGCTCCTCTGCCCGAAGACATGCAGCTACTGCTCGAAGCTTTCGCCGCACGCTGATACCTGACTCGCTGACCCGGTTGGCTGGAACTTCGTTGCTTTGCGGCGAACCCGGAACAGCACCTGGGAATGCGCTGGAAGACCGCGCTCACCGCACGAGTTCGCCGTTACAAAGATCCCGATCACTGCGTGCGGGTAACTGGCCAAGTTGTAATCAGGCTCAGAAAAAATTGATCGAAAACAATACATTGCGCCATTTGCGGTAACGCCAGGCCATTTACCAAGGCCCTTAAGGTTAAAAATGGCTTTCGCTTTTCCGGGGCGATGAAACAGGCAATATGAAACCGTGCGGCAGAACCTGACTTCTTTGAACGTCCTGACAAAAAGGTGGGCCGTGCTATGCTTTACGACACAACGCTTCCTGACTATTCGAATTCACTTGCTGATCCGTTTGTGATCGATGCCCGCTCCGGCGGCAACTACGTCATGCGAGCCGTACAGGCCGATCTCGATGTGGGGCTGGGCCTTGGCGCCACGCCGATGTGGGTCTATGAACTCGTGGATGCGACTACTGGCGAAGTTGTCGGTTCCGTTCCAGGAATGGTGACGGAAAATGCCGATATCGCAAACTGGACCGGGACAGGCATCTACAACCCGACTTTCCTGACGTCTTCGTACGTACCCATCAATGTCACCTGGGCGAACGATCTACCCATCGGCGACCATCTTCTGCCGTATGACACTTCGATCCTGGCACACATGGCCGGAATGATGGCCGACCCGATGGGCATGGGCGGCATGGCGCCCCCAAGCACCAATCCGCTGTATGACATCGCAAGCGGCGGCCTCAATGTCGGCGGCGAAAACATGCCCTATGATGCAGATGGCAACTTCACCGTTCCGATCGTGACACACCTGCACGGCGCCCATATACCGTCCATATACGATGGCTGGCCGGAAGGCACCGCCATTCCGGGGCAGCAGACCACATACGAATATGACAATTCCCAGCCAGGTGCCCTGCTCTGGTATCACGACCACTCGCTTGGCATGACGCGCCTGAACGTCTATTCAGGCCTTGCCGGCATGTACATGGTCGAGGACGACAATCGCCTGGCGCTTGTGGAAGCAGGCGTGCTGCCTGATACACTCGGCACTTTCGATCAGGAAATGGTTATCCAGGACAAGGCCTATAATTCCGACGGTACACTCTACTATCCGGCCTTTCCAACGGATGTCCTGCCGGGAACGCCCGACACGGTGGCCGATGTCCTGCCAGCCGACTACGAAGCAATGGGCGGCGTGTACCCGACTGCGGTACCCGAGTTCTTCGGCAACACCATCCTTGTCAACAACACTGCCTGGCCCAGCATGAAGGTTGGCCAGGGCGAGGTGATGCTTGATCTCCTCAACGGATCGGATTCCCGTTTCTACAATCTTCAGTTCGACAATCCGAACGTGAAAGTGACTCTCGTCGGCACTGACGGTTCCCTTCTCGAAAAACCCATCGAGATCATGGACGGCGATGGCGTTCAGGAAGCGGGTGAAATGCTGACCTTCGCTCCGGCGGATCGCCTGCAGCTCATGGTCGATTTCTCGAATGTAGCCGACGGCGAACAGGTGCAGATGATCAATACCGGCGCGGCCTACGAGCCGTTCAAGGGTCTCAATCCGGATGGCACGCTGGCTGGAGGCGTCCAGGCCGCAGATCCCACGGTAGATCCGGTTGGCAATGTTATGGCCTTCAACGTCGACGGAACCGCCGATGCATTCCATTCGACAATGACGGCAGACACGGTCCTCAACCCGGACATGCCGGTCATCAACGAGGCCGATGCATCCGTCGTCCGCAAACTCGGCATCTATGAATATTCCGACATGTACGGCCGGATCATGCCAATCGTCGGCACAGCCGAGGAAACCGTGGACCAGGACGGAAACACCGTAGCACCGGGCGGTCTTGGCTGGATGGAGCCAGCCACCGAAGTTGTCCAGCTTGGCCCGGATGGAACCGCTACGGAGGTCTGGGAATTTTTCAACGTATCGGCTGACGCGCACCCGATCCACCTTCATCAGATCCAGTACCAGGTTCTTGGCCGCTATGCGCTGACCGAAGCAACTGGAACCGGCGATACCAACGGCGACGGCGTGGTTCTCGACGGAGAGGCGCAGTACAACAACGATTTCGGCGCGCTGCTCGACACCCGCGCCGATATTGACGGCGTCCAAAACCTGCGGCCCGAGGATATGGGCGAGCAGGACACCGTCTGGGTCGGTCCGGGCGAAGGCCTGAAAATCGCCATGACCTTCGACCGTCCCGGCGACTTCGTCTGGCATTGCCATATCCTGTCCCATGAAGACCACGACATGATGCGCCCCATCAAGGTCGTTGGCGTCAAGGGCGACTTCACCGGCATGATTGCCGAGGATGCCGAAGGCGGTGCCTCGGGCCTGATCGAGATTGGCACGATGGACGACACGCTTCAGGGCTTCGTGGCCGAAACGGTGGCCGGCCAGTACGGCTCGCTCACCATGAACATGAACGGCAACTGGTCCTATGCGGTCGACAATACGAGTGCCGCTGTACAGGAACTCGATGCCGGTGAGAGCGTGTTCGACACGATCACGATAACCGAACTTGGCGGTCAGACCCACACAATCACGGTGGAAGTCATCGGCCGCGACGAGGTTACCGCCAACGAAGTGATGGACGATCCATCCGTCACCCAGTACCTCGATGGCACGACCGACAACGACATCTTCGTCATTGCCGGCCAGTCCTCCGATTACGGATGGGATCAAAGCGAGGACGGAAAAGGCATCGTTGTTTGGAACAACGAAACCGGCGCCTACGATCTGCTCTACGGATTTGAAACCCTGCGTTTCGACGACATCGACGTGGCACTCGATGGTTCGGGACCGGTCGACCCAGGGACCGGAACCGAAGTCATGGACGACCCGGCAGAGACACAGTATCTCAACGGCACTTCGGATAACGACGTGTTTGTTCTTGCGGGATCCTCCACCGATTTCGGCTGGGACATGACCGAAGACGGACAGGGCATCGTTGTCTGGAACAACGAGACCGGCGCCTATGATCTGCTCTACGGCTTCGAAACCCTGCGTTTCGATGACATGGATGTAGCACTCGACGATTCTGGCCCGGTCAATCCTGGCGTGGAAGGCGAAGTCATGGACGATCCGTCAGAGACCCAGTATCTGAATGGGACATCAGATAACGACGTGTTTGTTCTTTCGGGACCTTCCACCAATTTCAGCTGGGACGTGACCGAGGACGGTCAGGGCATCGTTGTCTGGAACAACGAGACGGGCGCACACGACCTGCTCTACGGCTTCGAAACCCTGCGTTTCGATGACATGGATGTAGCACTCGACGGTTCTGGACCGGTTGATCCCGGCGTCGAAGGCGAGGTCATGGACGACCCGGCAGTGACCCAGTACCTGAACGGCACTTCGGACAATGACGTGTTTGTTCTTTCTGGATCATCAAGCGAGTTTGGCTGGGATGCAACCGAGGACGGTCAGGGCATCGTTGTCTGGAACCAGGAAACTGGCGCACACGACCTGCTCTACGGCTTCGAAGCCCTGCGGTTCGATGACAAGGACGTAGCGTTGGACGGTTCCGGCCCCGTGGAAGAGGAATATTCCTACGGAGACAGCACCTATGTGCTGGGAACTGAAGGTCTGTCCTGGG
Organism: Nitratireductor sp.; assembly: GCA_020637805.1. GTDB lineage: Bacteria > Pseudomonadota > Alphaproteobacteria > Rhizobiales > Rhizobiaceae > Salaquimonas. The sequence continues at coordinate 20,239 of JACKJU010000014.1, forward strand.
AAGAGGCGAAAGCCGAAGCCGAGGCAATGGGTGGCAAGATCCTCGAAATCAACAGCGAGGGCGAGAACCAGTTCGTACATGAGACCTTCAACACCGGCAAACCGATCTGGCTCGGTTTCAATGATACCGTGACCGAAGGTCACTACGTCGACAGCGAAGGCAATGCACTTGCCTACACCAACTGGCTTCCCGGCGAACCCAACAATGCTGGTAGCGAACAGGACTACGCACTACTTGCCAGCACCTCCGGCCAGTGGGACGACCAGGACCATGCGGGTGGCGGATATCTCGACGCCAGCGGAAATTGGGTGACGGCAACCAACCGGCTTGTCATCGAGTTCGACAACGGTGGTGGTTCAGAACCCATCGTCCCCGGAACGGGTCACGAAAATCCCATCGAGCACATCTGGGACTTCGTCACCGATCTCGGCGAGAATATTCTCGGCGGTATCATCGGCGGAATTCTGGGCGGCCTAACGGGATACGGCTGGCACAAGAGCTACGACCACGCCGATGCTTGTGAAACGTTCCACGGCAATTCGTCCCAGGATCAGTTCGTCATTGATGGTCATTCCTCGGCATATGACTGGAAGGAAATGGCGGACGGCGGCCTGGACATCTGGAACGTGGAAACCGGCGTGCACGACTATCTCTATGAGTTCGAGCAGGTCTGCTTCAACGACGGCGCAATCTGCCCTGCCTGACCGGCACGGGCTGCAGACGAGAAGTCAAACTGGCCGGGAAGCTCCGTCTTCCCGGCCTTTCTTTTGGCTGTTCTTCGCACTCGCACGCCTGACACGAGACGTGTTACCAATCGGGATGCCGCTGAACCACCCGCCTGATTTACTGTGCGGTCCAGTCGCATTTACCCACCAGTTTTAACTGAGGAGCACGAAATGACAGACCTTGCCGGCAGCATCGGAGACAGTGCCAAATTCACCAAGACGGTAAGCGAGAGCGACGTTTACCTCTACGCCGGCATTACCGGCGACATGGCACCCAACCACCTGGACGCCGCCTATATGCAGAAATCGAAATGGGGTCAGCGCCAGGCCCACGGTGCGCTGCTAGTCGGATTCATGTCTACAGCGGTCAGCCTTTCCGTGGGCAACCACCGCGAGGGAGACGAAACGCCTGTCTCACTTGGGTTTGACCGTGTGAGGTTCCTCAAGCCTGTCTTCTTTGGTGACACGATCACCACGAGCTTCGAAGTAACCGAAGTGGATTCCGAAAAACGACGGGTAATGGGAAAACTGGAATGCCACAACCAGGATGGCGATCTCGTGGCGGTGGCCACTCACATAGAGAAATGGGTTCCCAACACCTGAACCCTGTCCAACTGAAATCAAACGTCCTTGAGGGCCCCGAAATCGCCCAAATGCCCTGCAAATTCAGGCAGAACGTATATTACATCAAATTAATACAAGGGGGTTTGCAAATCTGATATGCAATAACCATATCATTTTCAAAGCGGCTGGCTTCGGCAGCCGCTGGCAAGGTTCGCCAAAGTGGTGCCTGGTCAAGAGATGAGGAGACAGTCTTCTCTTTTCAAGGCACCTCTGCTGCAAGGCCCGTGAGGAACGGGCACGGTGGCCGGGGACCTGAACGAGCAAAGGAGGGTGCTTTATGGCCCAATCACTGACGACTGCCCGCACGCTTCCCAGCGTGGCTTCGGGCGAAAACGGACTTTCCAGATATTTGCAGGAAATCCGCCGGTTCCCGATGCTGGAGCCGGACGAAGAGTACATGCTTGCCAAGCGGTATCAGGAACATGACGATTCCGATGCTGCCCACAAGCTGGTTACCAGCCATCTGCGTCTCGTGGCAAAGATTGCCATGGGCTATCGCGGCTATGGTCTGCCGATCGGCGAAGTCATTTCCGAGGGCAATGTCGGCCTGATGCAGGCTGTCAAGAAGTTCGACCCGGAGAAGGGTTTCCGCCTCGCCACCTATGCCATGTGGTGGATCAAGGCTGCCATTCAGGAATACGTTCTTCGTTCCTGGTCGCTGGTCAAGATGGGTACTACTGCCAACCAGAAGAAACTGTTCTTCAACCTGCGCAAGGCAAAGGGCAAGATCCAGGCACTTGAAGACGGCGACATGACGCCGGACCAGGTCAAGGAGATCGCAACGAAGCTTGGCGTCTCAGAAGAAGAGGTCATTTCCATGAACCGCCGTCTTGGCGGTGACGCTTCGCTCAACGCGCCGATCAAGGCAACCGAGGGCGAAAGCGGCGAATGGCAGGATTGGCTGGTAGACGATACCGACAATGCCGAGCAGATCCTCGTTCGCGAGGACGAGATGGACTCGCGCCGTCAGATGCTACGCGAAGCGCTCGACGTCCTGACCGACCGCGAGAAGCGCATCTTCCTGGCGCGCCGCCTGGAAGAAAGTCCGATCACCCTGGAGGAACTCTCCACCGAGTTCGACATCTCCCGGGAACGCGTTCGCCAGATCGAGGTTCGCGCCTTCGAGAAGGTGCAGAAAGCCATGGTACAGGCTGCAAGGGACATGGCGTCGGACAGCCGCAAGGCGCTGGAAGATCACAGCGCATGACCTGAAACCGGCATGACGGCTTTCCGCCATGCCCTCTATGCCAAGCAAGTCGATGCAATGGAAAAAGGCCGGGGTTCGCTCCGGCCTTTTCCTTTTTGGGTCCATGTTTTCAATCCAGCGGATCAGTAAAAGGAAACACGCTGAATGGAGGTGTGCAGCCTCCCCGCACCCGCCGTCAATGCTCCGTAACGCAGAGCTCATGGTCCGCCAGCGTTTCGATGACCTTGCAATCGGCCACCGTTCCGCCATCGCAGGCGGAGATTCGTTGAAGTTCCATCTCCAGGCGCCTCAACCGCGCTATCCTGTCCTGAACCTCTTCGAGATGGCGCACCGCAATTGCGTGCGCGTTTCCACACGGCTTTTCCGGATGCGCTGACAGTTCCAGCAATTCGCGAATGTCATCAATGGAAAACCCGAGTTCCCGCGAATGACGGACGAAGGCTAGCCGGTCGAGCCCCGCCTTCGAATAGCGCCGCTGGTTGCCATCGGAACGCTCCGCAGCTTCCAGCAGACCCATCTGTTCGTAGTAGCGGATCGTGGGAACCTTCACACCGGTGCGCTTCGAGAGTTGCCCGATCGAATACATGAAATTTCTCGCCTTCCGGGGTTGAACCTCTAGTGACTAGAGCAAGTATATGTAGCTTCATGGCACATGATCAAGAACCGGAAAACCTCATGACCACGACCATCTCCGATGCTTCCACAAGCACCTCCTGTTCCTCGGGTTCCGCCTGCGGCTGCTCGGGCAACCCCGCTTTCGACGGCATGGACCGGCGATATCGCTTGATCCTTTGGGTGGTTATCGCGATCAACGGGATCATGTTTTTTGTCGAGATGGCGGCAGGCCAGCTTGCCGGATCTCAGGCGCTCAAGGCCGACGCCCTCGACTTTCTGGGCGATACACTGACCTACGGCATGAGCCTCGCGGTCATCGGCATGAGCCTGAAGGTCCGTTCCACCGCCGCGCTCATCAAGGGCGCAAGCCTCGCCGCGATGGGTCTGTTCGTCCTGGTCACCACGCTTTACCAGTTCCTGGTGCTGGGCGTACCGGAAGCGCAGATCATGGGCACAATCGGCTTTCTGGCGCTCGCGGCCAACCTCGCCAGCGTGCTGTTGCTGATGCGCTACAAGGATGGCGATGCCAATGTGCGCTCCGTCTGGCTTTGTTCGCGCAATGACGCGATCGGCAATGTCATGGTGATGCTGGCATCGGGTGCGGTTTGGCTTACCGCCACGGCGTGGCCGGATCTCGTGGTCGCGTTGGCAATGGCAAGCCTATTCCTGAAATCATCGTGGAGCATTCTGACCCAGGCATGGGCGGAATACCGCAGCGGCGAAGATTCCGGCGCGCTCCTGAGCCACGGGCACGACCATTCGCACGATCATGACAATGGTGGCGGCCATGCGCACGGCCACCACCATTGATCCGGATCGCTATCTCAGTTCCACGGCATATTCATCGACTGGCGGAATTTGCTTGATGAGCCCGCTTTCCTTCATGAAGGTAGCGAAGCGTTCATAGCGCTTGCGATCGAGCGCCGCCGGGCGCTTGGCAAGGCGCGGCAGCGTGTCGTACCAGGCGCGCTTGTTCAGGTCATTGGCGAGGTCAGGCTGGTCCTTGATGAACATTTCCCACGATTCATCGGGGTGATTCGTGATGAAAAGGGTCGCCTCTTCGATCACGTCCAGGAACTTCGGGAATCGCGGATCACCGGCACTGTCCTTTTTCGCCACGAAGACCAGTTCATCATATACCGGCACGCCATTCTCCTCGGGGAAGAAAGCTATTCCGGGATGACCCTCGATATCGAGCTGGTTGAGTTCGAAATTGCGGAACGCACCGATAACCGCATCCACCTGACCGGAGATAAGGGACGGCGACAGCGAAAAATTGATGTTGACCAGTTTGACGTCTTCGAGCGAAAGACCGGCCGTCTTCAGCATTGCACCGAGGACCGCATCCTCAAATCCGCCTACCGAAAACCCCACTGTCTTGCCTTTCAGATCAGCAATCGATTTGATCCCGCCATCCTTCAAGACGACCAGCGAGTTGAGCGGAGTTTCGGCAATCGTGCCTATGCGAACGAGCGGCAATCCCTCGTCCACCTGCACATGCAATTGCGGCTGATAGGTAATCGCGATTTCGGCCTGACCTGCAGCAACAAGACGTGGCGGCGCGGAAGGATCGGCCGGCGGGACAAGTTCGACATCCAGTCCGGCCGCTTCGAACATGCCGCGATGGCGCGCGACGATCAGCGCGGCATGGTCCGGATTGACGAACCAGTCCAGCAAAACGGTCAGCTTCTCGTTCGCCATGGCAGGCAGCGGCGCAACGAGAAGACAGATTGAGAGCAGCAATATCCGTATCATGAGGAAACTCCGTTTGGGCGGTCAGGCAGTCCTGCCTTCCCACCAGATTATTCGGTTGACGAGGAAGACAACCCCCAGACGCATGAGCCAGGCGAACAGGCCAAGCAGAATGAGGGCGGCAAAGACAACAGCTGTTTGTGTGCGGGCGTTCGCCTGCAGCATGACGAAGCCCAGCCCACCTGCCGCACCCGCCCACTCGCCGACGACCGCCCCGATGGGCGCAACTGTCGCTGCGATTTTCAGCCCCGATCCAAGCGAGGGAAGAGCGGCGGGAAGCCGGATCAGCACGAGTTCCTTCACCCTGCCCGCGCCCCAGCTTTTGGAAAGATCGAGATAGGTGGATGGCGTCGCGCGCAGACCGTCGTGAAAGGCAGATGCCACCGGAAAGAAGATGATCAGCGATGCCATGACGACTTTCGAGCCGAGGCCGAAGCCGAACCAGATCACCAGTAGCGGCGCGATGGCAAAGACTGGCAGCGTCTGCGTCAGCACGACGACGGGCATGACGTATCGCTCCGCCAGCCGGAAATGAGACAGAAGAAGAGCCACCGCAGCGCCTGCCGCAGAACCGGCAACGAATCCGAGTACGATTTCGCGGATGGTGATCCACGAATTTCTGGCAAGGTAGGAAAACTGGCTGGAGAAAACTTCAGCGACATCGGCAGGCGATGGAAACAGGAAGCGTGGCGGCTGGAAAAGGCTCACGCCAGCCTGCCATGCGCAAAGCAGCACGGCGGCAATCAATGCCCCGCGCACCGCCCTTGCTGCCCATGATCTGTCGTCCATGTTCCGCTCGCCGTTCCTGATAGGAAATCGGCAGCGTGGCCCGGCGGGGATTCCGGACGTCAAGCATGGCAAAGAGCAGAAGGATAAACGGCGTTGAGCCCGTCTCCATCCCTTCGCCGGCATTATCCGGATCAGGTTCCCGACCGGACCGGCATCTGCCGGTTTTCCGGTCAAGGGTTCGGCATTTGCCATCTCAGCCCGCTCTGGCAGGCACCCCTTGGAGTTTGGGCGATAGTATCCCTGGCAGCGGCTTGACGCAAGCACCCCAGCTCGGCGGGCAAACCGGAAGGAAGACCCTTACCGGTTTTTCCAGTCTGCTAGCGCCTTGTCGAAGACCTCCTTGCCGGACGAACCTTTTTCAAGTGCCAGCAATGCCCGGCGGCCCGAGACATACCTTATGGGAATGTCGATCCAGTCGGAGGATTCCATCAAGGTTTCGTTTGCCTGCTTCGCCTGTTCCAGATTGTTCAGGGCAATCAGGAAATAGCCATTGTCGATCTTGACCGGAACGCCAACCAGGCTCTGTCCACGTGCACTTTCATTGGCTTTCATTACGAAACGCGAAACGTCATCAATGCCGCCGCCGGAAAACTCGGGCAAGACGGTGAAGTTGAGCTCGATGATGTGGCTTGCAGACAATGCTTGGTCCACGTTCCGGCGGATGATGATTTCCAGGTTCAACCCGCGGCCGGGAACTTCAAGCGCTCCCTTGATCACCGGCTCGGGAGGCATCCCGTCTTCGGGCGAGCGCTCGTCGATGCTCCACGCCACGCGCGCTTCGTCACGGCTAGCACCGCCATCCCCGCCACCTTCCTCATAGAGATAGGCGGTCTGTCCCCCGGCGGGCAAAGCCTGCTGTGGTTCCTGCACTGCCTGATCTGCACTGTTCTGAGCATCTGTCGCAGTCGCCCCATCGGAAGCCGTGTCTTCCTGAACGGGAGGCTCCTCCGTGGTCGAATCCGGTTCCGCCAGTGGTTCTGGTTCCGCCGTTGCCGGATCGGGCTCCACCGTCACTGCCGATTGGCTGTCCTGCGGCTGTTCGCCGACCGTATCGGCCCCCATCTCGCCGACGCTCTTTTCTTCCATGCCGGAAGACTGGCCATCGGGAATGGAAGTTTCAGGCTCCATTGGCGCCTCGGCATCCGGTGCCGGCGCATCTTCGCTGGAACCCAGGCGTTCGGTGTTCTTCCCGATTTCCTCGGAGGCGGTATCGGCTGGCGGTTCTGCAGGAGCGCTTTCTTGCTGCGCAGCTACTTCTTCGCCCTGCTTGCCCGTCAGGCCATTGACGATTTCGGTCAGCTTCTCGCGGTTCATCCAGCCTGCATAGGCTCCACCCCCGAGCAATGCCAGGAGCAAGATTCCGGCAAGGATCTTTCCCGCGCCGCCCTTCTTCTCCTGTTGCGGGAGAGGACGTCTGGCAGCCGGCGGGAAATCCTCCATTCCAGGACCGGAAGGCGGCACAGCAGGGCCGCCGTGCATCGGTCCTGGCGGCGGCATCTGGGGCTGAGGCGGTTGAGGAGTGTCAGCCTGCGGGAATGGCCGTGGGGTAGCTGGCGCACCAAAGGGAGCAGTTGCGGCCTGTCGCACCGGCGGTTCCTGCCTTGCAGGTTCCGGCATCGGCGGCGCGTCGAGAACAGGCTCCGGTACGTCGACGCCCGGCTCATCCCCGGTCCTTGAGGCGGCCGGGTTCAGCGCATCGTCGCGATCATGTGCAAGTTGGTCGAACGCATCGGCAAAGGCATCCGCCGTGTATTCCTCTTCTGCACCCGCACCGCCCTGAGGCACATTAATTTGAGGAGGCATACCGGCATCGGGCGATACCCTGGCCTCCCATCCTTCGGCACCGGCATTGATTGCGTCTGCAAGTTCATCGAAAGCGTCATCTTCCGAATAGACCGGTGGCTCATACTCAACGCCGGATGGCTCCACTGGCTGATGATCCACCTGCGCCGAATATCCAGGCTCACTGGCAGGAGCCTGGGGCGGCTGATTTTCCCCAACTGGTCCCTTCAGCGGTTCGGCAGGCTGCGGTGGCATTTCCATGGAAGGAACCGCCGGATCTTCGGCTGGAGCGAGCGGTTCATCCAGCACATCTGCCAAGCTCTCCGGTTCCCGGAGGGAGGAACTATTGCCCTCCTCCGGCAAGCCGCCGGTTTGGCCATGCGACGTCTCGGCAAATTTCGGTTCCTCGGGAAGCATCCATTCGGATTCAATCGATTCCGGAGGCTCCGGCTCCTCGACAGGCCGAGCGGATTCTTGTGCCGCTTCAACTGGCCCCGCAGTTGTGGAAGCAGCCGTCACTGGCGGAGCCGGTGGCTCCGGCGGCGCCGGCGGGACTTCACTTGCTGTTCTCCGCTGCGGCTCCGCTGGAGCAGGCGGCAGGGGAACCCCGGCATCCTGCGGCGATGCGCGAGGTGGCGCTGGCGGCTCGGCCGCGGGCGGCGGCGGCGCTGGTACCGGCTCTGGCTCCGGCTGTACTGGAGCTTCCGGCACCACTGGTTTTTCCGCAGGTGCAGACGGGGCTGGAGTAACTGCAGGATCGGGAATCGAAAGCGCATCGGCCGCTGCCTGTTCCGCCTCGACCTCCGCGATTGCCGCTTCCAGCATCTGCAATTGGCGGTCGATGGCCGCCTGAGACGGGGCTGGTGTCATCCCCCGCAACTGGCGTTCGATCGCTGACCGCGCCTTGCCGTAGATGTTGACACGCGAGGAAGCGTTATTCTCCTGCAGGCCTGCGATGGCCTTGTTCAGGATTGAAGCATAATCCGCCATTTACTCTGGTTCCGCATCCCTCAATGAACGTCCGCAACAAACTCAAATTGCGAACGTTGTAAATCTACAGTCTTGTTTTAGTCCTGAAAGGGATCATGAACAAGTATGGTGTCATCCCGTTCAGGGCTTGTGGAAAGTAACGCGACAGGTGCCCCTATCAGTTCCTCAACATGCCGAACATATTTCACGGCCTGTGCGGGCAGGTCTGCCCATTTTCTTGCGCCAACGGTGGAATCCTTCCATCCTTCGAGCGTCTCGTAGACCGGTTTCACCCTTGTCTGCGCGCCCTGAGAGGCCGGCAAGTAATCGATTCGCTCGCCGTCGAGTTCGTATCCGACACAGATGCGGATCTCGTCGAGCCCGTCCAGCACATCGAGCTTCGTCAGCGCAATGCCGGTAATTCCGTTGGTGGCGACAGCCTGGCGAACCAGCACCGCATCGAACCAGCCGCACCGGCGCTTTCGCCCCGTCACGGTGCCAAACTCATGCCCCCGTTCACCCAGAAACTGGCCTACCTCGTTGTCCTGTTCCGTGGGGAAAGGCCCCTCGCCTACCCGCGTGGTATAGGCCTTGGTGATGCCGAGCACATAACCGACCTGGCCTGGACCCATGCCCGTGCCTGCGGCAGCCTGGCCTGCAACGGTGTTTGACGAGGTGACAAAGGGATAGGTGCCGTGATCAATGTCCAGCAGCGTTCCCTGCGCGCCCTCGAAGAGGATGCGCTTGCCTTCACGGCGCGCGGTATCCAGAAGTTTCCATACGGGTTCGATGAACGGTGTCACCCTGTCTGCAACCTGGCGCAATTCCTCCATGATGGAGGCATGGGATACTTCTTCCACGCCAAGACCTCTGCGCAACGCGTTGTGATGCGTGAGGATGCGCTCGACCTTCGGCCCTAGTGTGCTCATGTTCGTTAGGTCGAGCATGCGGATGGCACGCCGTCCTACCTTGTCCTCGTATGCTGGACCGATACCACGCCGCGTCGTGCCGATCTTTGTGCCCTTGGCTGCCGCATCCTCGCGCAGCCCATCGAGTTCGCGGTGCAGCGACAGGATCAGCGTGGCATTCTCGGCAATGCGCAGGTTTTCAGGCGTCACTTCAACGCCCTGGCTTCCCAGCCGGTCGATTTCGGCAACCAGTGCATGCGGGTCGATCACGACGCCGTTTCCGATCACGGCAAGCTTGCCCTTGCGCACCACGCCCGAGGGAAGCAATGAGAGCTTGTAGCTGACACCGTCGATAACAAGGGTATGACCGGCATTGTGACCGCCCTGAAAGCGGGCGACGATATCGGCCCTTTCCGACAGCCAGTCGACAATCTTGCCCTTGCCTTCGTCACCCCACTGGGAGCCGACAACTACCACATTTCCCATTTCAATCTGCTCCCGTACCGAGCGCCTCGCGCTCACGATTCGCGTCATGCCTCTTTCGCGAAGCATGCAGGTTCTGGCAAATCGGGGAAAGATGCGGATGAAGTTGACGCGCAAGGCGCACTGCCGGTCCGCAACCCGGTTTGCGGTTGTTATTAGTCCGAAAAGCAGGCATCAATCAAGCCCGACACATGCGCGCGCCTTCATTGCACGGACGGGCATCCAATTCTTCCTTAGACTCAGGGAAATTCCAGATGGCAATCATTCGATGGTTGTGGAGCCAACCCTATCTGCTTTTGATCCTCACAACTGCAATGTGGGGCGGGAACGCGGTTGCCGGCAAGATGGCCGTTGGTCACATTTCTCCATTCCTCCTCACGCTTTCGCGCTGGGGTTTTGCCATGCTGATCATATGGCCGCTTGCCTGGCCGCATGTCCGGCGCGAATGGCCCAAAATCCGCCCTGCACTGCCGATCATGCTGGCGCTCGGCGCCTGCGGCTTCGCGCTCTTCAACAACCTTCTCTATGTCTCGCTTCAATACACGAGCGCAATTAACGTCACGATCCTTCAGGCTTCCATGCCGCTGCTCGTGTTTGTCCTGAATTTCTTCTTCTTCCAGATCCGAAGCTCGGCAGTGCAGATCGGCGGCCTGATGCTGACCATTGTCGGTGTTCTGGCCATTGCCTCGCGCGGCAGCCTGGCCAATCTGATTGCGCTGGATTTCAACATTGGCGACCTCATCAACCTGGGCGCGGTCGTCCTGTACGGGTTCTACACGGTTTTCCTTCGCAAGAAGCCCGAACTGCACTGGCTTTCCAACATCGCCATCATGGGAATTGCCGGCCTTGCCATGTCGCTCCCATTTGCCTTCTATGACGTGGTCAACGGCTCCGCGATCTTCCCCGATGCCACTGGCTGGGGCATCATTGCCTACACGGCAATCGGCCCCTCCATCCTCTCCCAGGTTTTCTGGATTCGCGGAATGGAACTCGTAGGCTCCAACCGGGGCGGCATCTTCTACAACATGATCCCGGTATTCGGCACACTGCTAGCCATCGTGATACTGGGCGAGAAGTTCCTGCCCTACCATGCCGCCGGCTTCGTCCTTGTCATGGGCGGCGTGTGGATCGCCCAGAGGGCGGGCCGCAAATTATGATTCCCCTCACCGAATGAATGGGCAGAAGCCAAAAGACCCGGCACGTGGCCGGGTCTTCATTCTAGCTATCATGGGCGTATGGCGATCGCTCAGATCTCGAATTCCAGAGCCTTCGCGCGCTTGAATTTGCCGCTCGCGAGCAGTTTGGAGATCAGCGAGTCCGGCGCCAGTTCGTCCACGTACAACAGTGCGATGGCATCGCCGCGCTGCTTGTCGCGGCCAAGGCTGAAGTTGGCAATGTTCACCCCGGCTTCACCGAACATCGAGCCCAGTGTACCGATGACGCCCGGCACGTCCTCATTGGTGGTGTAGACCATGTACCGGCCGATATCGGCATCGAGGTTGATGCCCTTGATCTGGATGAAGCGCGGCTTGCCGTCCGAGAACACGGTACCAGCAACCGAACGTTCGTGCTGTTCGGTTTCGATCTTCACCTTGATGTAGCTGTCGTAGACGCCGGATTTGTCCTGCGTGGTCTCAGATATCTGGATGCCACGCTCCTTGGCCATCACGGGCGCGGAAACCATGTTCACGCCAGAAACCACGCTGCGGATAAGTCCGGCAATCACGGCGCTGGTCAGCGCCTTGGTGTTCATGCCTGCCACGCGTCCATCATAGATGATCTCGACCTTCTTGATGGGATCTTCGGTGACCTGGCCCGCAAAGGCTCCAAGGTGTTCGGCAAGCTTGACGAACGGCGTGAGGATCGGCGCTTCCTCGGCAGAAATCGAGGGCATGTTGAGCGCGTTCGATACCGCGCCCTTCATCAGGTACTCGCTCATCTGTTCGGCAACCTGCAGTGCGACATTTTCTTGCGCCTCGGAAGTGGCTGCGCCCAGATGCGGAGTGCAAACGACGTTGTCGCCCAGGCCGAAGAGCACGTTGTCCTTTGCCGGCTCCTCCGAGAACACGTCGAAGGCTGCACCCGCAACCTTGCCCGCCTTTATGGCATCGGCCAGCGCTTCCTCGTCGACGAGGCCACCGCGCGCGCAGTTGATGATGCGCACGCCGTTCTTCATCTTTGCGATGGCTTCTCGCGAAAGTATATTGCGCGTCTTGTCGGTCAGCGGAACATGCAGGGTGATGAAATCGGCGCGTGTCAGGAGTTCATCAAGTTCGACCTTCTCGACACCCATCTTGTCTGCCTTTTCGTGGCTGAGGAACGGGTCATAGGCAACAACCTTCATGCGAAGCCCGCGGGCACGGTCGCAGACAATCCCACCGATATTGCCGGCACCGATCACGCCAAGCGTCTTGTTGGTCAACTCGACACCCATGAACTTGGATTTTTCCCATTTGCCGGCCTTGGTCGAGGCATCGGCCGCAGGGATCTGGCGTGCACAGGCGAGCATCAGCGAAATGGCATGTTCGGCAGTGGTGATCGAGTTGCCGAAGGGCGTGTTCATCACGATGATGCCCTTGCGTGAGGCTGCCGGTATGTCGACGTTGTCGACACCGATGCCTGCGCGGCCGATCACCTTCAGGTTGGTGGCCGCCTCGATGACCTTTTCGGTCACCTTGGTAGCGGAACGGATTGCAAGTCCGTCATATTGCCCGATGATTTCAAGGAGCTTGTCCTTGTCCTTGCCGACATCGGGCAGATAGTCGACTTCAACGCCGTAGTTCTTGAAAATGTCTACTGCAGTTGGCGAAAGCTTGTCGGATACGAGTACACGCGGTGCCATGATCGTGGCCTCCTTTGCGGGTGCGGAATTTGCGGAATGAGTGATGAAGTAGCGCGGCCGTCAGGCAGCCGCGCGCGTCTCGCGAAGGGTCTGCTCGAAGGCCCAACCAAGCCAGGGCAGAAGCGCCTCGACATCGGTGCGCTCGACCGTTGCACCGGTCCATATGCGAAGGCCCGCAGGCGCATCGCGATATGCCCCGATGTCATAGGCAACGCCTTCCTTGTCGAGCTTGGAAACAAGCGACTTGGCAAAGGCGGCCTGCTCTTCAGCAGGCATTGCCGCAACCCTCTCATCGGAGATCACCAGGCAGACGGAGGTGTTGGAACGCGTCTCCGGCACCTTAGCCAGGAAGTCGATCCAGTCATTGTCGGCAACATATTTGTCGATTGCCACAAAGTTGTCGTTGGCGCGGCCGATCAGAGCCTTCAGCCCGCCCAGCGACTTTGCCCAGAAAAGCGCATCGAGATAGTCCTCAACACATAGCATGGAAGGCGTATTGATCGTTTCGCCCTTGAAGATGCCCTCGATCAGCTTACCGCCCTTGGTCATGCGGAAGATCTTCGGCAGTGGCCATGCCGGGGAATAACTCTCTAGCCGTTCGACTGCCCGCGGGCTCAGGATTATGACACCATGACCGCCCTCGCCGCCCAGAACCTTCTGCCAGGAGAAGGTGACGACATCGAGCTTGGCATAGTCGAGTTCCTGGGCGAACGCGGCCGAAGTGGCATCGCAGATCGTCAGGCCGGCACGGTCTGCGGGGATGAAATCCGCATTGGGAACGCGAACCCCGGAAGTGGTTCCGTTCCAGGTGAAGACCACATCGCGGTCGAAATCCACCTGCGCAAGATCCGGAAGGTCGCCATAGGCTGCCTCGAACTTGCGTACATCCGTCAGTTTGAGTTGCTTGACGACATCGGTCACCCAGCCGGAGCCGAAGCTCTCCCAGGCAAGCATGTCGACACCGCGCTCTCCGAGCAGGGACCACAGCGCCATTTCCACGGCACCGGTGTCGGAGGCAGGCACGATGCCGATGCGATAGTCGGCAGGCACCTGCAGGATTTCACGGGTAAGGTCGATGGCCTCGGCAAGCTTTGATTTGCCGATCTTGGCACGATGCGACCGGCCAAGGGCAGCATCGTTCAACGCTTCAAGCGACCAGCCGGGGCGCTTGGTGCAGGGACCAGAAGAAAAGCGGGGATTGGCCGGGCGCACTGCCGGCTTGGAGATATCAGTCATGTCAATTCTATCCTTTCAGATAGCTCGCCTCTCGTTGGGGAGAGGTGGCCCACTGGCGGAAATAGAAAAGCCGATGTCGCAAGTCAAGCGAAACTTTCGCGGCCCACAAACTTGTCTTGGGATGTGCTGAATTTGCGGCAGTTCGGAAACCGCTTTGGCGCCGGCGAGCTATCGCCAAACGCAAAACGGCGAAGCCCAAGGCCTCGCCGCAATTGGTCAAATCGGAAAATGGGAAACCTACCAGAGTTCCCAGCGCAGGCCTGCGCGGACCTGATGAACACCAAAACCGCCATCGCCGATATGCGATCCATTGCTGTAGTTGATGGCATCGGCACCCGTGCTAAGGAAACGGTAATTGGCATCAAGAGTGATATTGTCGGTCAGTCGGTAGCCAAAACCGGCCATTGCCGAATAGGCGAATTGGTAGTCGATGCCGGTTGCTTTTGTGCCCTGGAACGATACCGGTTCGTTTGGTACCGGCTGATCAGTGGTACCCTTGGCAACGCAGGTTTCGGTTGCCACGTCGGCGTGTACGGGTACGCAGGTGATGGACCCGGTTTCATCCCGCCAGCGAACGCGGGCTATGCCGATGCCGCCGCCGACATAGGGCTGGAAGTTGCCAAAGGAGCCGAGGTCGAAATACCCGTTCAGCATTGCGACGTTTGCATGGTACTCGCCCGAGTCAGAGCCAAGGCAGTTGTCGGCGAAATCGTCGATGGGGCCCGAGTCGGTGGAAATCACGACCGGACAATTTGTCGATGCGATGGAATGAGTGTTGTCCGAGGAACCATCGAACAGTGTCTCGAATGTACCTTCGATACGGAACATGTCGTTGACATGGTAGCCGACACCGACACCGAACGTCATGACGTCGTCCATGGTGAAGCGCTGTTCGTCGGTACCGTTGGCGTAACCGCCTTCCTTCATGTGACCGTTGAGGTTGAAGCCGATGTCGCCGCGCAGATACCAGCCGCTTCCGAACTCGACAGGTGTACGTTCGACAACCGGACCCGAAGCATATTCCTCAAGGTCCGCAGCGCCCGCCGTTGTAGTAAGGCCGGCGGAGGCAATCAGGGCGGCAGTGACTAAGATACGTTTCATGACCCGGTTCCCGGAAATTGCTTGAGGACTGGATGGCGAGTGTTCCCGCCATCCGCTTTGCTGTTTGTTCGCGATCAGTCGAACTGATAGCGCAGGCCCGCACGCCACGAATGGATCGTGATATCGCCGTTGTGACCCTGAACGCCGCTGCCAACTGCCGAATCGAAGTCGAACATTTTGCCGCCGGAAATCTGGGTCATTGAGTATCCAGCATCGAGTTTCAGGCGGCTGCTCAGATCATAGGAAGCACCTGCATGAAGCGCGTAAGCGAAACGCCAGCCTGACTGGCCGCCATGCTTTCCATCCAGCTTGGTGTTGTAGTCGTAGGCCGTGTCGTTGATTGTGTCGCCATCGGTGTCAAACATGGCACTGAGGCAATCTCCGCCAGAGCAGGAGATGTCGTTGTTGAGCGTGCCCCACTTCACGTGAGCGCCACCGATACCTGCACCGATATAAGGCGTGAAACCGGCATAGGTGCCGAGATCCACATAGACGTTTGCCAGCAGTGTAGCTGCCTCAAACGAAGTGGTGTCGTTTGCCGAGCAGGTGTCGTAGTTGGCGCCGCCCGGTACATCGTTATCCATGAGGCCGGAGATATCGCCGCAGGCGAAAGACTTCATCGAGGAACCCTTGAAGTCCATTGAGGAGTAGTAGTTGGTAGTCAGGTCGACGCGAAAGGTGTTGTCGATCTGATAGCCAATGCCTCCGCCAAGCATCCAGGCAGAGCCCAGTTCATGATTGTCGAACTTGTAGGCACCCACGATTCCAGTGGAATCGGGAAACTGATAGGTCACACCGTTCACGCTGGCATGGCCGTAGCCGATATCACCGCGCAGATACCATCCGCCAACGGTCTGCACCCTTGGAACCTCCGGCACATATTCCGGCACTGGCTCCATTGTGATCAGGTCGGCGGCATTGGCAAGCGCAGTGGAAGCCAGCAGCGCCGAAGTAACGATCGAAATAAACTTGAAGCTGCGCATTACAACTTTCCTCTTGGCTTGTTCCGAAACCCGGAATCCTAATTCCGGGCCGATACTGCCCCCGAAAAGTTAAGGTGCGCTTAACCGTGTTCCTTAAGGTTAAAAAAAGCGGTAAACGGTAGTTTAATCCCTCTTGCCCGGATCACTCTGTCTGACACAAAGCAGGGCACGGCAGGCCTGATGACTACTGCTTCAAGGCAGTCGGGAAGACCAGGGTTTCTGATATGCAAGTGGAAACCGACACCACCACGAACACTTCCCCCGTCACAAAAGAAAAACCCCGCACTAGGCGGGGTTTCTGAATTCTGTCCAGATTGCAGGAAGCAATATCAGGCAGCGGCCTTTGAAACGGCGCCCGCAACCTCGCTTACCACATTCTTGACCAGCATCTCGTCGTCGCATTCGGCCATAATGCGAATAAGCGGCTCGGTGCCAGAGGGACGGATCACAAGCCGTCCCTTGTTGCCAAGCATCTGTGTAGCGTCCTTGATGGCCTGTTTGACCTGTTCGGTCTCAAGCGGATTGCCGCCGGAAAAACGGACATTCTGCAGCAACTGCGGAACAGGCTCGAACTTGCGGCAGGCTTCGCTAGCCGGCCGATTGGTCGTCTTCATGACTGCAAGCACCTGAAGCGCCGCAACCAGCCCGTCGCCGGTCGTGGCGAAATCGGAAAGCACCATGTGGCCGGACTGCTCGCCGCCCAGGTTGAAGCCATGTTTGCGCATATGCTCCACAACATAGCGGTCACCGACCTTGGTGCGTGCAAGCGTCAGCTTGCGATCCGCAAGAAAGCGTTCGAGGCCGAGATTGGACATGACGGTGGCAACGATGCCGCCGCCGGAAAGGCGCGACTGCTTGTTCCAGTACTCTCCAATGGTGGCCAGAAGCTGGTCGCCGTCAA
Source organism: Nitratireductor sp. (assembly GCA_020637805.1). Classification (GTDB taxonomy): domain Bacteria; phylum Pseudomonadota; class Alphaproteobacteria; order Rhizobiales; family Rhizobiaceae; genus Salaquimonas. Next base: position 37,156 of record JACKJU010000014.1, read on the forward strand.
TCTCGTTCGAGTTCTCATCAATGATGATGACGCGATCAGCGTCCCCATCAAGCGCGATTCCAATGTCTGCGCGCGTTTCATGAACCTTGCGTTTCAGTTCTTCGGTCGCAGTCGAACCGCAATCGAGATTGATGTTGATGCCGTTCGGCTCATCGCCGATTGCCACGACTTCGGCACCCAGTTCCCACAATGCGGCGGGCGCTACCTTGTAGGCAGCCCCATTGGCGCAATCGATGACGATGCGCAGGCCTTCAAGCGACATGGAACGCGGCAGCGTGCGCTTGGCGAATTCGGTATACCGGTCGCGCCCGCTCTCGATACGGGTGGCGCGGCCAAGATCGCTTGCCGTAGCAAGCTGCGAGGAAAGATCTTCCTCCATGAGTTCCTCGATCCGGGCCTCGATATCATCGGAAAGCTTGAAGCCATCGGGACCGAAAAGCTTGATGCCGTTGTCCTCGAACCCGTTGTGGGAAGCCGAGATCATCACCCCGATATCTGCCCGCAGCGAGCGTGTGAGCATCGCAACCGCCGGTGTCGGTACCGGTCCCAGCAGGAAAACATCCATGCCGGCTGCCGTGAACCCGGCAACCAGGGCGTTCTCGATCATGTAGCCGGAAAGCCTGGTGTCCTTCCCGATCACGACACGGTGGCGGTGCGCACCGCGCCTAAACGCAACACCTGCCGCCATTCCCACCCGCATCGCGGTGTCCGCCGTCATCGGAAAGGAGTTTGCCCTGCCGCGAATGCCGTCGGTGCCAAAGTATTTCCTGGTCATGAAATGTTCCCACCCATATGCGCCGTTTCGAGGCGCCGGATCTATTCGCGCCCTTGCCTCTCCGGCAGTCACGAACCCACTTGAATCTGTCTCTTGAACGTTCGGCGCGGTCTCCTGGCGGATTTCCATACGCACCATTCAGAGTGCGCGGACAATATACCAGTTTCCGTTTAAAAAGAGTCACACATTGTAACACATGGTAAACCTTCGCGAATCCACCCATTTGGGCTATTCGCCACGAAAAAGCCCCGGCAGAACCGGGGCTTTGTTTCTTGGGAAAATCGATTCCCCATTGAAGACAGGCGCAAAGATCAGCCCTGCGGCTGCGGCTCCATATCGCCGGCTTCGCCACCCTTCTTGCTGCCGGAAGTTCCAGCTTTCGGGACAGCCGTTCCACGCGAAGGTGGCGTGTCGTCACCCTGATCGCGGCGCGGCGGCTTTCCTGCCAGGAGGTCAGTGATCTCGGGACCGGAAAGCGTTTCGTATTCCAGCAAGCCCTGGGCAAGCGCCTCCCAGTCCTTCTTCTTCTTGCGAAGGATCTGCGTGGCACTGTTGTAGGCTTCGTCCACCAGACGGCGAATTTCATTGTCGATGGTCTGCGCCGTGGCTTCGGATACGTTCTTCGTCTGTGCTACCGAATGGCCCAGGAACACTTCCTGCTGGTTTTCGCCGTAGGCAACCCGTCCGAGTTCGTCCGAGAAGCCCCATTGCGTGATCATTGCGCGCGCAAGCTTCGTTGCCTGCTCGATATCGGAGGCGGCACCGGAAGTGATGTTTTCCTTGCCGAACTTGATCTCCTCGGCAACGCGGCCACCCATCATGATCGCCAGCCGGGAGATCATGTACTTGTAGCTCATGGAATAGCGGTCGCCCTCGGGCAACTGCATCACCATGCCGAGCGCACGGCCACGCGGAATGATCGTCGCCTTGTGTACCGGGTCCGAAGCGGGAACGTTGAGAGCAACGATTGCGTGCCCGGCCTCGTGATAGGCGGTCAGTTCCTTTTCCTGCTGGGTCATGGCAGACGAACGGCGCTCCGCGCCCATCATCACCTTGTCCTTGGCATCCTCGAACTCCTGCATCGTGACCAGGCGCTTGTTGCGCCGTGCGGCCAGCAATGCAGCTTCGTTTACGAGGTTCATCAGGTCGGCACCCGAGAAACCCGGTGTGCCGCGCGCCAGCGTACGAAGATCGACGTTCGGCGCCAGCGGCACCTTGCGAACATGCACCTTGAGGATCTTCTCGCGCCCGTTGATATCCGGATTGGGCACCACAACCTGGCGGTCGAAACGGCCCGGACGCAGAAGTGCGGGATCGAGCACGTCGGGCCGGTTGGTTGCCGCGATCAGGATGATACCTTCATTGGCTTCGAAACCGTCCATCTCGACCAGCAACTGGTTGAGCGTCTGTTCGCGCTCGTCATTGCCGCCGCCAAGACCTGCACCGCGATGGCGGCCTACTGCATCGATCTCGTCGATGAAGATGATGCAGGGCGCGTTCTTCTTGGCCTGCTCGAACATGTCGCGGACACGGCTTGCGCCAACGCCGACGAACATCTCGACGAAGTCGGAACCCGAAATGGTGAAGAAGGGAACGTTGGCTTCTCCCGCGATGGCGCGCGCGAGAAGCGTCTTGCCGGTTCCCGGAGGACCCACCAGAAGAACGCCGTGCGGGATCTTGCCGCCCAGACGCTGGAACTTCTGCGGGTTGCGCAGGAACTCAACGATTTCCTCAAGGTCCTGCTTGGCTTCGTCAACGCCCGCCACGTCCTCGAACGTCTTGCGGACGGAATGCTCGGTCAGGAGCTTGGCCTTGGATTTACCGAAACCCATCGCCTTGCCGGAGGAACCCTGCATCTGGCGCATGAAGAAAATCCATACGCCAAGGATCACGAACATTGGCAGCCAGGTAAACAGGAACGAACCAAGTGCCGAACCTTCGGATGGTGGCTGGGCGGTAATGTTGACGCCCTTTTTCTCCAGTTTGGAGACCAGAGCCGGATCGTCCGGCGCATAGGTAGCAAACCTGCCGCTGCCATCGGTATAGGCACCGGAAATGTTCTGGCCTTCGATGGTCACCGCGCGAACCTTGCCGTCCTCCACATCCTGGAGGAACTTGGAATAGGCGACTTCGCTCGACGAAGCGCGCTGAACCGGGCTCTGGAACAGGTTGAAGAGCGCGATCAGTAGCACTGCGATAATCGCCCAAAGGGCAAGATTGCGGAAATTGTTGTTGTTCATCTATGTTATCCGAGAATTCACCTTCGAGGAAAATAGGTACGATTGCCCGGTATGCCAAGCTACCGGAGCCATTAATTACCCGCCAATTGGGAACTTTCCATGATTTTGGTGAAGATTTCTGTCCGCCGCGTCAAATGGCCCGTAGTCGAGCGGCCTTCAGCGGCAGGATCGACCGCCCTCAGGGCTGCAGGCTGGCCGAGACATGCGGGTCGAGCGAGCGCACCCAATCACGCAGCGGCGCATCGAATTGCGGGCAGAAATGCTCGATGGCGGGCGATGCAAGGCGAACCGAAAGTCCCTTTGGAACACCGGTGTTCTCTACCAGCGGAAAGCACAATGCCTGCCCTGTCTCGCCTCCGGTCTGGCTATGGATCACCGGCGTGGAACGCAATGCCTGGCGCGGCTTCGCCATGAGCCTGCGGCCGGTTTCATCCTCATGTGCCTTTATGATGTCGCGCTTGGCCGGTTCCACGAAAACCGGTGACGGGCTTTCGTTGAACAGGTGCAGGCGTCCATCCCAGATGGCAGCCTCTCCCGGTTCGAGCAGCAGCGACCCAAGATTGCGGACTTCCCGGTAGAATGCGATCTTCGAAGCCTGTTTTTCAATAACAGCGCCGCCGATGGTCATCCTCCCTGGTCCGGGAATCGTGAGCATGTCGTAGAGCGGTCTCAGCCTGCGGCGTGGCACCATGTGCTCCCGCCCGCCCGCCAATGCAACGAGCACCTGGATTGCATGTTCGGCCACCGGCGAAATCCTTGCCGGACCGGACCCTTCCAGTGCCAGACGCGCGGCAGCACGGATCTCGTAGACCGGTCCGGGCTCGACGTTCGTGTTCAGGTCCAGCCAGTCCGCGCAGTCCCGCGCCATGACGTTTCGCATCCGCCCCGACACATCCGCCAATGCCAATGCCTTTGCTGCAAGACTGGGATTGGACCTGAGAAGCGTGCGCACCCGCACGCGTTCGTAGCTCTCGTCGCGGTTTGTCGGGTCCTCGATCCAGCCCTGCGGGAACCCTGCAAGATAGTCGCGAAGTGTCTGGCGGCTGATCGAAAGCAGGGGTCTGTGGATGCAGGTGCCGCCATAGAGCCATGTCTTGCGCGCCATCCCCGCCAATCCGCGTCCGTCACCCTCACCGGCAGGGCGCATCATGCGCATGAAAACGGTCTCGGCCTGGTCGTCGAGCGTGTGGCCGGTCAGGATCGTTTCTGTTCCGATATCATGGGCAAACTGGTCGAGCAGCGCATATCGCGAACGCCTGGCCGCGTCGGGCAGTCCGAAGGCGGGCTTGGCGCCTTCCCAGGCCAGAGTGGTATGCAACACACCGATTCCGGCGCAGACGCCTGCTACATAGCCGGCTTCGGCTGCAGCTTCGGGCCGTAAGCCGTGGTCGATGGTGACCGCATGCAATACACCGCCGGCGTTCCTGCCCTGCCCTTCAATCCACGCCTTGGCGAGAAACAGCAGCGCAAGGGAATCGCTTCCGCCGGAAACGGCAACGATGATCGGTCCATCACCGGATTTGGGAACCGGAATGTCCCTGAAGGCAGTCGAGATGATGTCTCTTGCGGAAATGGCCATGAATTTGTCCTGAGTCGGAACGTATGTGCGAATAGGGCCATGTGCAAGGTGGCCTGCCGGATTTCACCGGATTGTCATGATGGTTTTCTGCAACTGCCGGTACCGACTACGAGCGGGCGTGTTACCAGCGGCGGCGCGATGTCCTCAGTTGATGCACTTGGCGTTGGCCTGTTCCACCTTCAGCCTGGACCGCACGGCGTTGGAACTGTTGGGATACTTCTTCGGCACTTCCGCATAGGTGGCGCAGGCAAGCTCTCGCTGGTTCATGCCTGCCAGGGAAACGCCTAGCTTGAGAAGGTTTTCCGCACCAAGTTCGGAATTCGGATGTGCCTTGTGGTTTTTAAGGAATATCCGCGCAGCAGCTTCGTACTCGCCAAGAGAGAAGTGGCTCTCGCCTTCCCAGAACAGGGCTTCCGCGATCCTGGCATCGCCCGGATAGCGCGACGAAAACTCGTTGAACGTGCGTGCCGCGTTTTCGTACTGGCCGCCCTGCACATACTGGTATCCCAGGTTGAACAGTTCAGAAGGATTGTCGGGGGAGCCGGAAGGCTCGACACGGTTCTTGCCAAGCAGGTCAATCGGCCTGCCAACGTTGGAATCGACAACATTCCCGTCCTGGTCAAAGACCAGGGAACCAAGTGGCGCAGGCGGACTGCCAGTACCGTCGGGCTGTCTGGACGGATCAAAGACCTCGACGCCGTCAACTGTCTTTCCCGGTTCTCCATCGCCCAGAAGGTCCGAGATCGACTTGCGGTCAATCGGGGTTTCTCCCGCCACCGTGCCTCCCTCGTCCATCGGCATGCCTGCCCCGTCCATCGGCGCATTGGAATTGTCTGCGTCTGAAAGCGCGGTGTTACCCTCTGCTCCAGACGGATCCGGCTTTCCCAGGCTGCCACCTTCCTGCGAACCTGCGACTTCACTACTGCCGCCCGGCTGCTCGCGCTGACCAAGCTTGTCCTCAATCTCCTGAAAGCGGAATTCGTCGTTCTCCTGCTTCTTGCGCATCTGCTCCTCCATCTGGAGAAGCTGGAAGTTCAGTTCTTCCACCTTGCCCGTAAGTTGGCGGACCTGTTCTTCAAGCTGGTTGACGCGGGCAGCATCCACCGCCTGAACCCTGATGACGGGCGCACCCTCAACTCCATTCTGCGTTCCCGGCACATTCTGCAGCGGACGCAATTGCGCCGCACCAGATACTGCCGGAACCGCCGCAAGCAGGCTCGTCGCCGCCAACGCGAAGGCAAGTTTTTTCATCAATTGAATATCCCCTGTTATTTAGAAAGGACCGGATGCGGATTTTCCGGTCCAGCAAGACTATTTCGGTGCTGCCGTCATTGCCAGCCCGCAATTTCAAATGGTGCGGACAGCCGATTGCGCAAGTATCGATCTGAAAACAGGCGATATTTTGATGCGAATTGGATGCTTTGGAGACTCTAAGGCAGGATTTCGAGGGTTCCCGGCAGGCTCACCCGGGTGAAGTGCCGTCCGTCTCGATGGCCATCATGGTGGCCTGCATGCGCGCGATTGTCTTGCCAGTCTCCATGTTCGTCACTTCACCTTCGCAAACCGTGAGCTGGCGGCCTGACGAAACCACTCGACCCTCGGCCCTGAATTTCTCGCCGATACAGGGGCGGATGAAATTGACCTTGAACTCGACGGTTACGACTTCCGCATCGGGCTTCATCAGGGAAAGAGCCGCATAGCCACAGGCTGAATCAACGATCGTGGTCGCCGCACCGGCATGCATGTACCCGTGCTGCTGAAGAAACCGTTCGTTTCGCACAAACTCGATCACCGTGCGGCCGGGCTCCACCAGAACCAGGTTTGCACCCAGCGCTTCCATTGCCGACTGGCGTGCGAAACTCTCTCGCGCGGCCGCTTCGTAGTCTGGATTGCGCGGCTCGTGTCCCATTCCGTCTCCCCTTGCGTACCTGCGGAACGCAGAAGAAATGAAAACGGGCAGCCAATCAAGACTGCCCGTTATCGATTTACTGTATGGCGGTGCGCTGTTGAATGCCCTTGCCGGATCAGCCGGTCGGAGCTGCCAGTACGGTCACTGCACGGCGGTTCTGCGACCAGCAGGAGATGTCGTTGCAGACAGCCACCGGACGTTCCTTGCCATAGGAAATCGTGCGCATGCGATTGCGCGGCACACCCTTGGAAGCAAGGTAGTCGCGCGTTGCAGCCGCACGGCGGGCACCAAGCGCAATGTTGTACTCGCGCGTGCCGCGTTCATCGGCGTGGCCTTCGACCGTGATCGGATAGTTCGGATAGCGCATCAGCCACTGAGCCTGACGGTCAAGCGTCGCCTGCGAGGTCGGCGTCAACAGAGAGGAATCAGTCTCGAAGAAAACACGGTCGCCGACATTGACGGTAAAGTCCTGCTGCGAACCGGGCGCTGCGCCATTGTTAAGACCCAGGCCGTTTGCGTTGTCCGGCAAGGGCTTCTTGGTGGCACAGCCAGATAGCGCCAGGCCCACGGCCAGTGCGATGAGCGCGGGGGATTTCAGGAACGCATGGGCATTCCTGGCGGAACGTGCTGCGTGCATCGTTCACTACTCCTTTATCAAATACGTTGACGCATTGATAACCCTGCCGGGGTTAAGACGCGTTCAAGAAAACTGGTTAACGGGCGGTAAATCTGCCGGCCAGACTGGCTCGATACGAATTTCTCGTTGAACAGCACCCGCCGATTGCTGCTCGCGGCGACGCTTTCACCACCAAACTTGGGCGAGAACGCGGCACGGCGATGTCAGCCGCAAGGCAGGAGGCCGCACAGGCGTTTCCTTCAGCCGGGTGTTGCATTTTTACAAGGCATGCCCGGCTGGAAGGTTTTCCGGATACTCTCCGGTCAGTCGAGAAGAGGCGACCATGCCGGATCGGACGCAAACTCGGGCGTCGGTACCAGCCGTTCGTTGCGGCCTGTGAGATCAATCGAATAGAGCTTCGGTCCGCCATTGGCACCCGGTGCCTCGCGGAAGAACATCAGCACACGGCCATTGGGTGCCCAGGTCGGCCCTTCATTGTGGTAGCCTTCCGTCAGGACGCGTTCGCCGGAACCGTCTGGCTTCATCACGCCGATGATGAACTTGCCGCCCTGCTGCTTGGTGAAGGCGATCAGGTCGCCACGGGGTGACCAGACCGGGGTAGAATAGCTGCCCGTGCCAAACGAGATGCGCTGCGGTTCACCACCGCCTGCTCCCATCACATACAATTGCTGGCGGCCACCGCGGTCGGATTCGAACACGATCTGCGATCCATCCGGCGAATAGGAAGGGCTGGTGTCGATGGCGTTGGAATTGGTCAGGCGCGTCGTCGTTCGCGACCGCAGGTCCATCGTGTAGATGTTGGAGATACCATCATTGTTCAGGCTCATGATGATCTTCTGGCCATCGGGCGAAAAACGCGGCGCGAAGGTCATGCCAGGAAAATCGCCAACGACGTCATACTGGCCGGTTTCGATCTGGCGCAGATAGACCCGGGGCTGCCCGCCCGCAAAGGACATGTAGGTTATTTCCTGGCGGTTGGGCGAGAAACGCGGCGTAAGAACAAGATCTTCGCCGTTGGAAAGATAGCGCAGGTTGGCGCCGTCCTGGTCCATGATCGCAAGGCGCTTGATGCGTTTCTGCTTCGGACCCGATTCATCGACAAACACGACACGGCTGTCGAAATAGCCGCCCTCGCCTGTCAGTTCCTTGTAGATGGCATCGGAAATGATGTGCGCCAGACGGCGCTTGTTCTGCGGATTGGTGAAGAACTGCTGGCCAATCAACTGATTGGCCCCGAAAACGTCCCAAAGGCGGAATTCGGCCTTCAACCGGCCGTCACCCTCCTGAGACACGGAACCCGTGACCAGTGCCTGGGCATTGATGACACGCCAGTCCTCGAACCGCGGTACCTTGTTGTGATCGGTGATCTGCTCGATGAAGGCAGCCTTGTCGATGGGCTTGAAGAGACCCGAGCCGCCGAGGTTGCTCGCAATGATCGAGGATATCTCGGGGCCGAGCTGACCAGAGAAGTCCGTGATCGCGATCGGCAGGGGTTCGACCGTGCCGCGTGTCAGGTCGATCATAACCTTGGCATGTGACGGAATAACCGCAGCAAGTGTTGCCGAAAGAAAAATCACGAAAGCCAGGAGGGACTGCAACAGCGACCCTGCTCTCCAGGTAGCCGACGCGTCGGTGGCGGCCGGTGTTGATCCAATAGACTTTGTCGGCAGATATCTCATTTTCATCTCTTCCTTGTGGCGGCGGCCAGTGTTGCAGCACCGCCTAAAAAATCCAACGCTTGCCCCGATGACGGTCTTTCACACGAGGGTGGCAGGATTTTGTAACGCCACCCGTGTCCTCCGGTTCCCGTCAGAACATCTCCCTTGGATCAAAGTTTACCTGAACCTCGTTCCAGATGCTGTACTTGCCTTCGGGTACGCGCAATCCGTCTCGATCGCAAATCTGGATTGCCCTCACGGCACTGCTGTCGAATGTGCGATTGCCGCTCGACTTGACCACCCGGGGCCTCCCCACCAGCTTGCCGCCCTGGTCGAGATCAAACTCTACCGACGCCATCAGTTCCTCGCCACCTGCAGCACCTGCGGGTATTGACCAGCAGCTTGCAAGCTGTGCCTTGAGCGCGTCCATCTCGCTTTGCGAAAGCTCGCCCGATGAATTGCCCTTGCGCGTTCCAAGCGATGCTTCCTCGCGCGACGACTTCGCACCGGTCTGGGCGGATTCCTGCTTGTTCAGCAGAGCCGAAATCTCGTCCTCTGTAGAAGTGGAATCGGAAGCCTTGGCAGCCGTCTTCTTTTCGGCAGGCTGTTCGGATTTCTTCCGTTCCTGGGTTGCTGCCCGTTGCGGCTTGGGCGGTTCCGGCCGCGACTCGGGAACGATGGGGGCGGTCTTCGGCAGGGCGGCAAACTGCTCGCCGTCTTCGCTGACCTTGGCGTTTTCCGCCGCTGCCTGCTCGGTAACAGGAACGGAAGGCTGGTTCACTGCCGCCAACTCCGTTGACGGCGCGGGTTGGCTTTCCTTCACCGGTTCAGGAGCGGGATCGGGCTTTGGTTCCGGTGTTGGCTCGGGCTTCGGGGAAGGCTTCGCCTTTGCGGTCTCCACCGCCTGCTCGGCTGACTTCGCCGCCTCTTTTGACTGGGCATCATTGTTGCTGTCGCCTGCGTTGACAGCATCTGGCACGGGATCCGGGCGTTGGGTGGGAACCGGTGCCGGCTTGTCCTTGAGATCGGCCTTCTTCTCGCCCTTCACCGACTTCGTGAACTCCTCGATCGGCACGATATCGACCGGCAACGCCTCGACGTCAGCAACCTGCATTGGCGCAGGCGCGGACAGGCTCCACAATCCCCAGGTGAGGATGATGGCGTGCGCGATACTCGATGAGATCAGACCGGCTTTCATGGCAGTCGAAGACTTCCCCGCTCCACCCTATTTGCCCTGTTCCTGCAGAGTAACCATTGCAAGACGCTTGTATCCGGCCTGGGAAATCATCCCCATCACCTTCATGACGTTGCCATAGGCTGCGGCCCTGTCGCCGCGTACATAGATGCGCTCTTCATATCCGTTGCGGGCAATGGCGTTGAGTTTGGGAACCACTTCTTCCATCGTCAGCTCGGTTTCCTGCAGGTAAACCTGGCCCTGCTCGTTGACGGAAATCGTTATCGGCTGCGTCTCGGAATTGAGCGCATTAGCCTGGGTTTCGGGCAGATCGATGGGAACACCCACTGTCAGCAGCGGTGCTGCCACCATGAAGATGATCAGGAGCACGAGCATCACGTCCACAAACGGCGTGACGTTGATTTCGCTCATCACGGCATGGCGCCGTCCCCGCCGTCTGCGGCTTCCGCCTGAACCGGAATTTCCTACTGACATTCCCATTTTCAGCTACCCTTGCCCACTCGGGGCGGTTTCTTGCAGGTGAGATTTGATAGTTTGCGCCACGGAATTGCTCCCCGGCATCCAGGACGCTGTCTGCCCGGCCAATCCGGCCCAGCATCATCCGCGCGCGTTCTTCTCATCTATCTGTCGCGAAAGTATGGCTGAGAACTCGTCGGCGAAGCCTTCCATACGCGAGGCGATCTTCTGCGTGTCAGATGAAAACTTGTTGTAGGCGATGACCGCAGGTATGGCCGCAAGCAGACCAAGCGCGGTCGCCATCAGTGCCTCTGCAATACCGGGTGCGACGACTGCGAGGTTTGTTGATTTCGAACCTGCGATGGCCTGAAAAGAGGTCATGATCCCGACTACCGTCCCGAAAAGACCGATAAACGGAGCTGCAGAACCAACGGTTGCCAGGAAGCTCAGCCGCTTCTCCAGCCGTTCCATTTCGCGCGTCAGGGTCACGTCCATCTGCTTGTCGATGCGCTGGTTGAGGCCAATCGCGGAGTTGGCACCGCGCTCGAAGGATTTCTTCCATTCACGCATGGCGGAAACAAAGATCGCCCCCATCCCGGAGGGCGCCTTGTCTGCCAGCGAGCGGTACAACTCCTCAAGCGAACGTCCCGACCAGAACACTTCCTCGAAGCGGTCGAGCTGACGGCGCGTACGTGCGAACAACAGCACCTTGTCGATGATGATCGCCCAGCACCATATGGAGGCCAGCACCAGTCCGATCATCACAAGCTTGACGATAAAGCCGGCCTGCATGAACAGTCCAATGAGGGAAAGATCGCCGGCTGCCTGAAGCCCGCCGCTCTCGACGCCCTGCGCAAATGCCGAAGCGATCAAAAATGCAGAACCAAAGCTCATTTCAAAAACCTGTCCAGTTGTGTTCCGTGTTCAGGACAATCCGGCACTGGCGCGGCTGGCGCCCGGCGTGGCCGGCAGCATAGCCCCTGCCACTTGCCCGCATTGCTGATGAATTTTGTCCGAATGGCGCTCGAAAACCCGAAAATATTGGTCAAACAAAGGCGCACCTTGCCGCTTGAAGCCTTTCGCGCCATCTCAGCGATTAATGAAGCATTAGGGTAAATGATCCGTTAGGATTCCGTGGCGGCAACGTGGCGGAAGAAGATTTCCGGCATATCGAAATCATTTGCCGCCCGGTTGCGCGGGCATATAATGCTGAAGTCAACCAACTCAATGACATTGTCTCCGCAGGTTACGGATCCGACCCATGAATTTTGCCAGGCTGGCGGAAAGTCGCATTGAACAGGCCATCGAGGCTGGAGAACTGAAAAACCTTCCAGGCGAGGGAATACCGCTGCCGAAGGACGATACCGGCGGCGACCCGATTGAAAAGGCCGGCTTCAAGATGATGGCGAAAGCCGGCGCTCTGCCACCGGAAATCCTGCTCAAGAAGGAGATTGCCGCCGGGTGGCAACGTCTGCGCGAGGCTGAAGACGAGGCAATCAAGCTCGAAATCATGCGCTCGCTCGCCAACCTCCAGATGCGCCTCGCCATGATGCTGGAGCAAAGGCGCTAGCCCACCCGCACCGGTCGCGAAGCTGAAAATTGTTATTCGCGCGTGTTTCCTGCCCTTGCCATCGCCCGCCCATATTCGCGATGATATTTGATGCATCCGCCCGTCAAATCCAAATCACGGTCGAACGCCGATTTTCACACATGCGCTCGCGCGGCTATCCCTCAAAATTCCTGCCGGAGGATTTTCTCAGTTGGATTTCAACACACTGGACTGGGTTGCCATCTATCGCGAATTCATCACGCTGTTGGTCGTCATCGATCCTGTTGGATCGGTACCGGTATTCCTCTACGCGGTCGCGGGCGTTCCGGCTCGCCTTCATCGTAGTTTTGCCGTTCGCGCCGTTGCAATCGCCACCGCTGTACTGCTGGTTTTTCTCGTCGCGGGCCAGATCGCGCTTGAAACGCTTGGCCTGCGTTTCGGGTCCTTCCAGATCGCCGGAGGCATTGTCCTCTTCCTGTTCGCGCTTACGATGATCTTCGGCGTTTCCAAGCCGCAAAGCGAGATCGAGGAAGCCGGACGGGATCATCTGGCTGGTGCTGTATTTCCCCTGGCCATACCCTCGATTGCATCGCCAGGCGCCATGCTGGCAGTGGTGGTTCTGACCGACAATCATCGCCAATCGATCTCTGAACAGGCCCTGACTGCCGGCATTCTGGTTCTCGTTCTGCTTATTACCCTGGGGCTTCTCCTGGCTGCGAGCTATGTCCACAGGATCATCGGAAACACCGGTGCAAGCGTCGTCAGTCGCGTAATGGGTATCATCCTGGCCACCATCGCAATCGATTCGATCATCGGCGGTTTCGAGACCCTGGGTGTCCTCGACATTCCTGCTGGGCAGGCGATCGGCACCGTCTCCTGACGCGACGGTTGCCCTCCCGTTTCCTCAACCACGATTCTCGGATGGCAAAACGGCGCTCCCGGTTTCCCGGGAACGCCGCATTTAATTCAGTATCAATGTTCCGCTCGTGGAACGGTCCGTGCCGATCAGAATTCTTCCCAGCTGTCTTCCTGAAGCGCTGTGTTGCCGGATACCGGGAACGACCTTACAGCCTCGGCAATTTGAGCCTGCGCTGCTCGCGGGTCCTTGCGAACGCCCGAAGCGGAAGGCTGAGCCCTTGACGGCTGTGCTGCAGCTTTCTGAGACCAGGCACCGCCATTGCCCACGTTGAAGCGGCGCAGCAGATCGGTCAGCGATACCGCTTCCTTGGCGAGACCATGGCTCGCTGCCGTCGATTCTTCGACCATTGCGGCGTTCTGCTGAGTTGCCTTGTCGATTTCGGCAATAGCGGAGTTGATCTCCTGCAGGGTCGAAGACTGTTCCTTCACCGCTTCCACGATTGCCAGCACGTTCACGTTGACGTCCTTGACCTCGGTAACGATGCCTTCGAGTGCCTTGCCAGTCTCACTGACGAGCTGAGAACCGGAGCGTACCTGCTGCGACGAAGTCTCGATGAGCTGCTTGATTTCCTTGGCCGCGTTTGCCGAACGCTGGGCAAGTTCGCGAACTTCCTGCGCAACCACTGCAAATCCCTTGCCGGCTTCGCCGGCCCGTGCTGCCTCAACCCCGGCATTGAGCGCCAGGAGATTGGTCTGGAAGGCAATCTCGTCGATCATTCCAATGATGTTGCCAATCTGCCTGGACGAATCCTCGATCTGGGCCATCGCTGCAACAGCCTGCTTGACCACCTCACCAGACTTCACGGCAGAAGACTCGGTCTTCTGCACCAGGTGCCCCGCTTCTTCTGCACGACCGGCAGATTCGCGCACCGACGCGGTAACCTCTTCCACGGCTGCGGCCGTTTCCTCGACCGATGCTGCCTGCTGTTCGGTACGGCGGGAAAGATCGTCGGCTGCCGTGCGGATCTCGTCGGACGCACCGGTTACCGCCCTTGTGCTGTTGCCAATATTGAACATGGCGTCGCGCAGGTTTGCCAATGCAGAGTTGAAGTCCACCCTCAGCGAGTCGAGTTTGGTATCGAATTCCGTCGTCACTTCGCAGGTAAGATCACCATTCGACAGCCGCTGAAATGCATCTCCCAGCGCCTCAATGACAATTTCCAGAGATTTTGCATTTGCAAGTGCTCGCTCGCTCGCTTCTGCTTCAAGTCTCGCTGTCCGCTCGCGTTCCTCGTTCATCTGCCGTTGACGCTCTAGGTCGCCTGCAGTCGCCTCCTTGAACACCCGGACTGCACGCGCGAGAACACCGATCTCGTTGGATTTATCGAGATAGGGGACCTCTCCATGCGCCGTGCCATCTGCCAGGTTCGAAGTGAAATTCGATATCCGCTGCAACGGCCGGACAACACCTGTAACCAGCCAAATGATCAAGGCTGCGACCACTGCGAACGCAATAGCTGCCACGCAGAAGTATAGATACTTCAGACTGCCAACGACAGCCATTGTACCGGCCTCAATCTTTGCCTGAGCGTCGGTGGCGTGTTTTACGATCTCTTCAACCACTTCCCTGTGCTTCGAGAAGTCCTTTGCGAGAAGATTCATTGCCTCGAATATCTTGGTGTTATCCGGAGTGGATTCCCGCAAAGTGGGAATAAGAATGTTCTCCGCATGCATCCAGAATTCTTCCAACATCGCGGGAGAGTCATTGACAATGTGATCTTTCACTTCGTCGTTGATGTTGGAATTGCGCCAAAATTCGCGCTGGGTGAAGAACTGACCCTTCTTTTCGAAATAATTGGATATGTGGGCTTCGCGGTCCTGCGGCTCAAAAGTCGCATTGACCAGTTCCATGTAGGCTTCGATTGCATAGGACGGCGGCGGAAGGACATCCGCGACGAGATCTTTGTAAGTTATGATCTGTTGATAGTTGTCACTGCCAATCTGCCCCTTCATGTCACGAAAATGTGTCGTACCAAGAAGCAGTGCAACAACCGACGCCAGTATGGCTGCCGCCGCGATAATACCAGTTCGAATGGAAAAGTTTGCGCCCAACGAACGGCTTGCGCCGGACTGCCGTCTCTCAAACATGGATTTCCCCCTACATGGAAAACGAGGCAGAGAATGATGCCCCTTTGATGGAATGCTGATTTGAATAAACATGTCGTTTGAACGACCGCCTGGATACGCATAATGCGGTAAGGGAGTTTGACCCTCAGGCGATTAATCAATGACAGTGAGATATTAAGGATTGGTGAAGCACATCACTAAGTGATTGATTCAATTAAAACCATCTAAAATTGTCTGCATTTTTCGCCACAACCTGACGGATAAGATCTTATCTAGCTGTCTGACTCTCACCCCTGCGGGTCCAGCTTTTCCCGCAGATCGTCGGGAAATCGCTTCGCGCCGCCACCGTGATGGATGAACGCAACCTCGACATCAGCCCCGCAGAGCATGGTTTCACTGCCGTCCGCTTCACGTCGTAGAACTTCCTGGCGCAGGAAGGAACGTGCGCCGGTTAGTTTCTTCAGCGTGGTGCGCACAATCACCAGATCATCGATCTTGGCTGGCGGTCCGAATTGCAACTGCATGCGGTGGATGGCGAAGGCCGACTTGTCCTTTTCCAGATCCGTATGGAAAATCTTCAAATGCCTGAGCCACTCGGTGCGTGAGCGCTCCATGTATTTCAGATAATTGGAATGGTAGACCACACCGGAGAAATCGGTGTCCTCGTAATAGACACGAATCTCCATTTCGTGGCCCTTGCCGACCTCGCTCTCGAAGAGAGTATTGGCCAATGATGACTTGTCGCGAGACATCCAATCTACCTTTCCGGCCCCTTCCCTGCAGACGCACTGCTCCGGCGCATGCGTCAGTTGTCAGCCACCAGATTCGAACGGCTGGCCCAGAACTACAATCGCAACACCAAGCACGGCAAGCAAGGCAAATGGCAGTGCCTTCGCCCTTTCCTCCTGCCGCCATGCATTCAGCGCGGCAAGACCGGCCTCCATCGTGTAGTAGAGCGCGAAAGCGCGCGACGCATAGGCGATGATCTCGAACACATCGGCTATCCAGGTGATGCCGATACCGATCGCGGCGAGGAGGGCATATGCGATCCGTGGCGAAATGCGCTTGCCGGAAAGCTGCCAGACAAGCCCGCCGGAACCGGAAGTATCAGCGACCGCGGCAGAAAACTGCGCTGCCAGGGCCGCAGCGACCAGCAGCACGGAGAGAATCGGTGCCACCAGGCCCATCATGTCCACGATTGCTGTCTCTGTCGTCTTCAACTGCCCGCGCTCGAACACGTAGGCCATCAGCAAGATGTAGAGAAGATAAATGGCCGACGAAAGCCATTGCGCCCATCGCATCGATTTGAGGCGCGTCTTCAGGTCATACGTATTGCTGAGATACCGCGATGTCTCGAACCCCTGTACCGTCACGATCAGTCCAAAACCGAGTGTTACCGCTCCCCAACCGCTCATCGAAGGCTGATTGAAGATCAATCCATTGTCTGTAGCGCGTGCATGGAAGTAGAGCGCCAGGCCAACAAGAAGCCCGGAAATGATGGCCAGCTTCGTGGTAACCGAAAAATATTCCATCCATTCGAGCGACTTGAACCCGCCGCTCCAGCCCACCAGCACGATGAGAACGAATATGGCCGTCGTCACCATTCTCGAACTGAACGGATCGGCAAGCGGGGTGAGGCTCACCGCGAACGCACCGAAAAGGTTTAGGTAGTAGGCAACGGAGACTACATAGGCAAAACCCAGCGTCCAGGACCCAAGCCTGTCTAGCAAGACAACGGGCCGGGGTTCCGGAGCACCTGTTTCGAATACGCGCATGTTGTAGCGTATCGCGGATCCAAAGGCGTAGGCACCAATGCACAACGCTGCCATCGCCAGTGGGGCATAGGCACCATATGCCGAATCGAGGATGGGCCCAAGAACCAGGAACCCACTGCCGATGATCGATGCCAGCGGCGTGGTCATTGCCATCCATGCCGGTATGGTACGCAGACGCGGTTGCAGGAGCAGGAAGGCAACAACCACGACCGTCAGCAGAATGGCAATGTTGAGGATCATGTGTGGGGTCGTTTCATTCGTTAAAACAATTTCGATCTTGGCGGAATCGGCGAAATCGAAATGCGGAAATGAATTCAGCCGTATGCGGAAAGCAATCGTATCCACCAAAATATGAAACGATCTAGCCGCCGGTCATCAACGTTTGGCAGCCGTCGCGGTTCCTTCGACTACCCGGGCGGGTCGGAGATTGTGTCTTCCCTTATTCTTCGTCGAACAGTCCGATTTGCGCCGCGGCCAGGTTCTTCGGCACCTCCATTCCGAGGTGCTTCCAGGCATTAGCGGTCAGGATGCGGCCGCGAGGCGTTCGCTGGATGAAACCCTGCTGGATGAGATAGGGTTCGATGATGTCCTCGATCGCATCTCGCGGTTCAGAAAGTGCTGCGGCGATGGTTTCTATCCCCACGGGTCCTCCGCCGAAATTCCCCGCGATCTGGGTGAGATAGCGCATGTCGAGTTGATCGAGGCCCATCGAATCGACCTCCAGCCGGGTTAGCGCCTCGTCGGCAACTTTCGCATCCACCACATCCGCCCGTGCAACATTGGCGAAGTCGCGTACGCGCCGCAAAAGCCTGCCCGCGATCCGGGGCGTGCCGCGCGACCGGCGGGCGATCTCATGTGCCCCGTCCTCACTCATGGGCAAACCCATGATCCGAGCGCCCCTGGTGACGATGAGCTGCAGTTCCGACACCTCGTAGAAGTTGAGGCGGACTGGAATGCCGAACCGGTCGCGCAGCGGCGTTGTCAGGAGGCCAAGACGTGTCGTCGCTGCAACGAGTGTGAACTTCGCCAGGTCGATCTTCACCGAACGCGCCGCGGGCCCCTCGCCGATAATGAGGTCGAGTTGATAGTCCTCCATCGCCGGATAGAGAATCTCTTCCACCGCCGGATTGAGCCGGTGGATTTCGTCGATGAAGAGAACATCGCGCTCTTCGAGATTGGTCAGGAGAGCCGCCAGATCGCCTGCCTTGGCGATCACCGGGCCGGAAGTCGAACGGAAATTGACTCCCAGTTCCTTGGCCATGATTTGTGCAAGCGTGGTCTTGCCCAGCCCCGGCGGGCCAACAAACAGCACATGGTCCAGCGCCTCGCCACGCTGTTTGGCTGCTTCGATGAAAACCTTGAGATTTTCGCGTGCCTGCTTCTGGCCGGTGAAATCGTCCAGCCGCTCCGGACGCAGCGACACGTCCAGATCGGCAGCACTGTCCTCGCCGTGCTTCTCGCTTGATATGATGCGGGAATCGTTCATTGCCTACCCATGCACGAGTTTGGCACCACTGCCAACATGCCGTTCACCCCGCCAGTTCCTTGAGCCCGAGCCGTATGAGCTTGGCGCTGTCTGCATCTTCTCCCGCATTCTTGAGTACCCGCGCAATCGCGCCAGACGCCTGTTGCTGCGAATACCCCAGATTGGTGAGTGCAGAAACCGCATCGGCGACATTGGAATTGGCAACGCCTGCGCCAATGTCCTGCTGCAATCCGATTTCTGCCGCGGCAGCACCGGAATAGGCAGGGGCCTTGTCCTTCAACTCGGAGACGATGCGGCCCGCAACCTTGGGTCCGACACCCGGTGCACGCGCCACCATCGACTTGTCCTGCAGCGCGATGGCAGAGGCGATATCGGAAGGCGACAGCGTTGACTGGATGGCAAGCGCCACCTTGGCGCCCACGCCCTGAACGCTCTGCAGCAGGCGAAACCAGTCGCGCTCCAGATCGTCGCGAAACCCGTAAAGGCGGATCATGTCCTCTCGTACCACGGTCTCGATTGAAAGCGTCAGTGGCTCGCCCGCACCGGGCAGCGCCTGCAACGTTCGCGATGAGCAATGCGCCACATATCCCACGCCATTCACGTCGATGATGACATGGTCGTCGCCAACCGAATCGAGAATTCCCCTCAGCTTGCCGATCATGATGCCGGCACTCCTTCCGCAATGACACGCAGCCTTTCGATGAGCCTGTCCCGGCCGGCCGTCAGGTTCTTATAGGCAAGTTGATCAGCATCCAGCATCTCAAGCGAGGTGATGAACCCCCGCGCCAGTTCCCTTCCCTCCTCCATCGTTTCGAGAAGTTTCAGCGGGTTCAGATGAATGCGAATGGTGAACAGGATGTCGCCGCTCAGCGGCAGCTTGCGCAGCGTCTGGTATTCCACCCGGATGAAACGCGGCTCGCTGGCATTGTCACCGTAGCCAGTGGGGGCATCCGGGTCGCCCTTCTTCCAGCCATGAAACAGGCGGTCATTGTCATAGACCGACCAGTTCATCCGCCAGACCGGCATATCCGGTTTCAGGTTGTCGAACATCCGGGTGATGAGCTCCGCATTACGCGTGCCTTCGGCGAAACCCGGCACCGTTGCATGGATGGCCTGCAATGGTTTGCCGAATTTCTCGGCAAGCGACCACGAGGACGGAAAGGACAGGGATGCCGCGACGAGCCGCCAGCCGGATTCGTCGCGGTGCATGATGGCGAGATCCTCCTGCACCATGTGGCCGGCGGTCTTGATAGGCGGCAAGCCGGAATCGAGTGCGACGGCGCGCCCGTTCAAATGCATCGCATTGCCATCAAGTCGATAGATTTCGGGGAACCTCTCAGGAAGAAAGTCTACCAGGAGATCGAGCACCTCCTGCTGCGCCATCTCGCTTCCTGCTTCCGCACCGAAGACCGTGCCCGGATGGGCTTCCTCAAGCCTCTTCTTCTCTTCCAGGTAGAAGTCGAGCCGCTCGTCCACCTCGATCCAGTTCGCCAGATCCAGCGGTTTAACGCCGATCCTGAAAAGCGGGTTGGAACCGTCAAAGGGAGTATGTTTCATCCGGTCCGCCCTGGAAGCCGCACATCAACTGTCAGTCCGAAATCTCAACCCGCACCGGCTATCCGCCGCTGCAGAGCTATCGCACCGCGATGATGCGCATGGCAGATCGCGATGGCAAGCGCATCCGCGGCGTCATCACTGTCGAATTTCGCCTTTGGTAGCAGCATCGACACCATCATCCGGATTTGCGCCTTGTCTCCATGACCAACGCCGATCACAGACTTCTTCACCGCATTGGGCGCATATTCCGCAACCTGCAATCCAGCACGGGCGGGAACCAGAAGCGCGATGCCCCGCGCCTGACCCAGCTTGAGCGTTGCAACGGCATCCTTGTTGACAAAAGTCTGCTCCACCGCTGCCTCATTCGGCATCATCGCGTGGATGATTTCGGACAACCCGTCATGCAACTGGCAGAGCCTGGAGGCGAGTTCCGTCCTGGCATCGGAGCGCAAAGTCCCGGCACCCACGAATTTAAGCGAAGTGCCGATTGTCTCGATCACACCCCACCCGGTTCTCTGAAGACCGGGGTCGATACCTATTATGCGAATCGCTTCCGCCATTTGTTCACCCTAGTGCGACTGTTCGGACCCTGCCAGTAAAATGTGAACAAAACAGAAACAAACTAACATTGTTCACAGCTGGCGACAATCGGCAGGCGCTGGTGTATGCGCTTATGATGAGCGCAGACAAAATCATTCAATTGACTTCCACCCCAGGATTTTGGGCAATTCTCGCAACAGCGCTGATTGCGGGTATCGTCCGCGGTTTCTCCGGATTTGGAACCGGCATGATCTTCGTGCCCGCCGCCTCGGCAATCTATTCCCCAAAAACTGCGGTGGTGGCGCTGTGGATCCTCGATTCCCTGCCTACCCTTGTGATCGTCCCAAAAGCCCTGCCGCATGTGGATTGGCGTTCAGTCATTCCGGCAGTTATCGGCTATGCGTTGCTCGTGCGCTACGGAGTTGCGATGCTGGCCGGTTTCGATCCTCTGACCATGCGCTGGCTGATCTCGCTGGTGGTCTTCGGCTTCGTCCTGCTGCTATGGAGTGGATGGCGCTACCATGGCGCACGGCCTGCTTGGTTGTCTGCCGGCGTTGGCGGCATCGCCGGTCTGTTCAGCGGAGCGGCTGGTCTGCCGGGTCCACCGGTGATCGCCTACTGGATGGCAAGCAATGCAGCGGCCCGGACCATCCGCGCAAACCTGATCGCCTTCTTCATGCTGGGCGAGATCCTCTCCGGCATTGCTCTCTACTTGGCTGACCTATTCGCAATCGATGCTCTGGCAATCGGGGCTGCCGCCATTCCGGCCTATGTTGGCGGACTAATGGCCGGACAGTCCCTCTTCGGGCGAGCCAGCGACGAAATCTACAGGCGCGTCGCCTTTCTTGTCATTCTGGCGAGCGCGACACTCGGACTTCCCTTACTCGACGGCCTCCTGAAATGAAAAAGCCCGGCATCGGGCCGGGCTCGGTTGGTTCAAGAAAGGGGCAGCCGGTCACGCCGAAAGCCGTTCCATTACTTCCTCTTCGATATCCTCGTTGGAGTAGACATTCTGCACGTCGTCATCGGCATCGAGTGCATCCAGCAGCTTCATCAGCGTGGTAGCCTTGTCTTCATCGACCGGCGTGAGATTCTGAGGTTTCCAGACGATATTGACCGATTCCGGCTCGCCAAGCGCTTCCTCAAGCGCCTTGGAAACCGAACCGACATCCTCGAATGCACAGGTAATCGTGTGGCCAGCCGGCTCCTCGCCTTCGAGATCGCTTTCCACGTCCTCGGCACCTGCCTCGATCGCCGCTTCCATCACCTTGTCCGCGTCGCCTGCCTCGGGCTTGTAAACAATCTCGCCCACCCGGTCGAACATGAAGGAAACCGAGCCGGTTTCGCCAAGCGCACCGCCATACTTGGTGAAGGCAGCACGAACGTTGGCAGCAGTACGGTTGAGATTGTCGGTAAGGCATTCGACGATCACGGCAATCCCACCTGGGCCATAGCCCTCGTAGCGCATTTCCTTGTAGTCCTCGCCGTCGCCGCCTGAACCCTTGGTGATCGCGCGCTGGATGTTGTCCTTCGGCATGGACTGGCCCTTGGCGTTGGCAATCGCCAGGCGCAGGCGCGGGTTCATGTCTGGATCGGTGGTTCCACCCCCCATTTTCACCGCTACGGTGATCTCCTTGGAAAGACGGGAAAACAGCTTCGAACGGGCTGCATCGGCGCGGCCCTTCTTGTGCATGATGTTCTTGAACTTTGAATGGCCTGCCACGGCACACCTCTTTCTGGTTTTTTTGGTTCCGCATGCTGTCTGCACCGGCAGCGCGGAAAATCTTTACAATTCCGGGCCTTTGCCGTTTCATCTGACCGAAAACGCCAATGGGCGTTTCGTACATGACGACATCGGAAAGGTTCGGGACGCAACAGCTGATCTGGTTACACCGCAAGCCATTCCGTTTCATTGCGGGGTGAAACAGTCCGGCTGAAAACTCGCGTGCTTATAAACAATGCTTGCGGGTTCCGTCCACCCCCACCCGATGTCATCGATTCTTGCATGCGAGGAAGACGAAATTGCCATGAAGGGCGAGAAAGAACCACTGCCCGAACTGCCCTGGACCGGCGGCTGCCAGTGCGGGCAGGTACGCTACACTCTGAAGGAAATGCCCCTGACCCTCTACGCCTGCCACTGTACGGAGTGCCAGAAACAGTCTTCCTCCGCATTCGGGCTCTCCTGCCGTGTTCGCAAGGCAGCGGTGGAGGTTACGGGGGAAACGGCAAGCTGGCAGCGCCCGGCACAATCGGGCGGGACACTTCTTGCCATTTTCTGCCCACGATGCGGTTCACGCCTCTTCCACGAACGCGCCGGATACTCCGGGGACCCTGACGGCGCAACCATGAACATCAAGGGAGGCTCGCTCGACATTGCCCGCTTCCTTGAGCCTGTCGGCCATATCTGGGTCAAGTCGAAGAACGCTGGAACTGTTATCCCTAAAGAAGCGATCATTCACGAGGGACAGCCGGAGGATTACAGCGACATGGTCGCCGAATGGCAACGGCGGCACGGCACATGAGCACAGGTGAAACGCCCTCACATGGTCTTCCGCCGGTCTGGCTTCTGATCTCGCTGCAAGCCGTCGTCTCCGCCGCTTCGCTTGTGGTCGAGATCGTAGCGGGCCGCATGCTTGCTCCCTATCTCGGAATGTCGATCTACACCTGGACTTCGGTTATCGCCGTTGTGCTGGCTGGCTTCTCCGCCGGTCACTGGGCCGGCGGAATCATTGCCGGACAAGACCCTGCCAGGTCACTGAGGCTGAACGGCTGGGCAATGGCGGGCGCGGCGCTCTTCACGGCATCGGCGCTGTTCATCCTGCGCTGGGCAGCGGCACTGATCCTGCCACGGACCGAAAATCCGCTCATGGCAATCATCCTGATCACGTCGCTTGTCTTTTTCATTCCCTCCTTCATGGCCGGTATCCCGGCACCCGTCCTTGCAAGAATTGCAGTACTCAAGGACGAGCGTGGCGCGGGCCGGGCTCTGGGTGGCATATTTGCCGCCGGAGCTTTCGGCGCAATTGCCGGAACCCTTGCCGCTGGCTTCGTTTTCATCTCCTGGCTAGGCACCACCGGAACGCTCGCAGCCGTTACCATCGCTTACCTTGCATGCGCCGCAGCTTCCTTTCTTTCTTCCGGCAGGATCGAAACCCGGATTCTCCCGGTCATCCTGATGGCATTGCTGGTACCCGCTGCTACTGCGCTCGCTGCCGTCCGCGCTCCTGTCGTCTGCGAGTTCGAAAGCCGGTACTTTTGCATCCGCACGGTCGATGTGAGCGCCGAACGCGGGGCCGCCGCAAAACTCATGGTGCTCGACCATCTGGCGCATGGGATTTCGTATCGCGACACGCCGCAACGCATGGGAACGCCCCATGCGGCCCTTCTCGAACTTCTGGCAAGACAACGCATGGATGGCCGGGATTTCTCGGCCTTCTTCATTGGAGGCGGTTCCTATTCCATCCCCCGGGCATGGGAAGAAATCGAGGCGGTCTCGTCCATGACGGTAGCCGAGATTGATCCCGCGGTTACCACGATTGCCCGTAACCAATTCTGGTTCAAACCGGTGAAGACATCCGTCCTGGACGGCGATGCACGTCTTGCGTTGCGCAGCGACGAAACGCGCTATGACGTCATCATAGGCGATGCCTTTACTGACATCGCCGTTCCTCAGCATCTGGTGACACGCGAATTTTTCGCGCTGGTTCGCAGCCGCCTGAAAGATGACGGCATCTACCTGATGAACATCGTCGATCACGCGGGACGCCTGGCTGCGCTGTCAGCGGTTGTTCGCACGCTTCAGGAAACTTTTCCCGTCGTCGAGGTCTGGACCGAGCGCGAAAACACGGGAGACCGGATCGTCTTCATCGTTCTGGCCGGGCAAACGGCAAGCAACGTCACCACCGTAAGCGAAGCCAACTTCGGTTTCGGCAATCCGCCTCGCAGTTTCTCGCGCATCAAGGCTGAATCTGTTTCATCCCTGATCGCAAAACTCGATCCGCCGCTGCTGACCGACGACTACGCGCCGATTGACCGCTTGATGGGGCCGCTGGATTGATGCCTGCCAGCAGGTGCCCATCCACCGAACTTCTTTACAACGCATCGCCCCGGCCTATCATCCTGTCGATAAAGGAGACCCTTCTTCTTGATCGAATGGGAGTGGATTCATGCAACGCATCGGTCTGATCAACCTGCCGGAAGCTATTGTGCGGATCGCGGTAGCCGCAATCCTGCTCGGCCTCGCCTGTTCATCGGCGCAAGCTCTGGGTACCGAGGACGCTCTCATGAAAAGGCTTTCGGAAGCACCCACGCAGGAAGACGGACGCAGCGCAGAAGATGCCGTTTGGCGGTACTGGCTGGACGAAGCTCCCACGGTCGAAGTGCGCGGCCATATCGACGAGGGCATGCGCAAACGCGATGGTTACGACTTTGCCGGTGCCGAAGCCGAATTTGACAAGGTTGTGGAACTCGCACCGGAATATGCGGAAGGATACAACCAGCGCGCTTTCGCCCGTTTCCTGCGCGACAACGCGGAAGGAGCGCTCGCCGACCTTGAGCGTACGCTCGAACTGAAACCGAGGCACTTCGGAGCGCTTTCCGGCATGTATCACGTCCTGTTCCGCATGGGCCGGACCGAGGCCGCGACTGCCAATCTGGAGAAGGCCGTGGCACTTCATCCATGGTTGAAGGAGCGCAGCCTGCTGCCTCGCTCCCTGGGCAAGCCTCTATAGGTAGCTGTTAACCCGCAGGGACAACGCCCTACTCTGGTCCGAAATTTCGGCCTGGCGCGGTGATATTGAACTGCGACACACCCAGTTGCGGCATGAACATCTCGATACAATTGCCCGGCCCATCGGTGAACATCCATGGATGTGTAAGGAAGGTCTGCACGGAGAAACTCTCACCCTGGTTGAGGCTGGCATACTCCTTTGGCATACCATCGAAACCAATCCACATCACCGCCCTGTAGCCGTCCGACTGGTTGACGAAAGTCAGGTTGACCGGCGTGTCGGAATTCTGTGACCGCACGCCAGCATATTGGTCGCAGGTCGCCCACCTCGGATCGTCCACGCTGCCTCCAGCCGGTTGCACGGGCGGCTGGGGAACCGGAGCCTGCCCCCCACCGGCATTCATTCCAGCGTTCGCGTCGGCATTTGGATTGAAATTGCCGTGATAGGCGCGGCAGTCTGCCAGCAGCGCCGACAGCGCGGCGCGGCTACCGGTCAGGGGTATCTTCTGCGCCTGTCCCCTTACCCGATAGGTAAGGAAGTTCATCCGCATCAGGACATTCCAGATCGGGTCAACCATGTCGGGATTGATCCTTACACCTGAAAAGTCCTCCTCCGATTGGGGAGCCTTTACCGTACCCTCGAAGAAGATCGGCCCGGCATCGCTCATGAATTCTATGCCGATCGGCGTTCCTTCCCCTGCGCCGCCCGTATCGGCTGGAAACACCAGTTCCGGCAGTCCGGCGGTCGAACCGGCAAAGCAGGACGCATAGCCCATCGTCCAGTCGGTTTCGGGCACGCCGAGAACCGCCTGTGAAGTCATCCTGCCCTTGTTCGAGGGATCGGTGAACTGGCTGTAGCGCCAGGCCATGTCGTCAGGATAGTTTTCAGCCACCGCTGTACCAGCCATGACGAAAACTGTGACAAGACCGATAAAGAAACGGATTGTCATGTCAGTCCTGCCTGCAAACATCGGTGATCCCGTCCCAGCTCAGAACTGCCTGCCGCCCTTTTGTCTGCAAGGTGTAGCGCCCATTGGAATAGGCCGCACCCGAGCCGGAACGGATCTGATCGAGCCTCATCTCGGGCAGGCCGTCATGTGAGAAGAAGGCACGGCTTCTATTGCCGATATTCTCGTAGCGAACCACGAGCGGAATGCCCTCGTTGCAGCTGTAGTGGACGACAGAACTTGAGGCCGCCTGCCCGATCTTACCGCCTCCTCCGCCGCCGCCAACCTTTCCGGCAATCGCATGATTGATATTGTAAAGCGGCTGCATCGGGCCGTTTCCAACTGCAAACAGGATCAGTTTGCGATGAATGTCGATCTGCAGGCGCATGTTGCGGGAATTGTCGACCAGATAGACCGACCAGTCATCGCGATGGGTCTCCTGAAAATTGAACTTGGCGCCGTCATTGCCGCGTTCGACCCATGCACCGCCCCTCTTCATCTTGAAACGGCCCGTCGGCGTTCGGACCTCGACAACATTGCGGCCGTTTACCTTCCCGGCAACGAGGATTACCGGCAGATCACCGGAACGGGTATTGGGAATGACGGAAATGGCTGGCGCTGCAGAACTGTAAGACGCCAATGCCGCCCACAGGGACAAGGCCGCTACGCCGGTCAGCGCGGTCAGAGGAAAGGAATATCTGGAAGATTGCGCGGGAGATTTCGCGACTGCATGCATGGGGGAACCTTCTCTTTGAAAGTGAATGGTGCCCCTGCCGACGGATACTAGACGGCCCATGGCCGTTTGACCACAGCCAGTATTATTTTTTCGATATTGCTCAGTCCTGCCAGGGCATAGTGTTTTCCAGCCGCGGCCCAATGCGCAACGGACCAATGTAAGTGGCTAGCCCCGTGCGGTCGTCGATTTCCACCCCGGCGCCGCAGATCGTCGCCTCGCCAGACGCGGCCTCGAACCGGCCTTTGGGAATTCGGGTAAGGAAACGGTTGATCGGCTCCTCCTTGTCCATTCCAAGCGAGGAATCGTAGTCGCCGCACATGCCCGCGTCGGAAAGATACGCCGTTCCGCCATTGAGTATCTGTGCATCAGCGGTCGGGACATGGGTGTGCGTTCCGATGACAGCACTTACGCGCCCGTCGAAGAAATGCGCAAAACAAAGTTTCTCGGAGGTCGCCTCGGCGTGGAAATCAATGAAGGCTGCATCCACTGTCGCGCCCAGTTCGCAGTCCTTCAGGACCGCTTCCCCGCAGGCAAAGGGATCATCGAGGTCTGGATGCATGAATACCCGGCCCATGATGTTGGCAACAAGTATGCGCGCGCCGTTGCGCGCCTCGTAGATGTTGGCACCAAGGCCCGGTGCACCCGGCGGGTAATTTGCCGGACGCAGGAAACGATCTTCCCGGGGCGCGAATGAAAGCGCCTCCCGCTGGTCCCATACGTGGTTGCCGGTCGTCACGACATCCGCTCCCGCTTCCAGCGTGTCGTGCAATATCTGCTCGGTGATACCGAACCCGCCCGCAGCATTTTCGCCGTTCACCACCACGAAGTCGGCCTTCAGCTTATCGATAAGGCCGGGAAGCTTCTCAATCACGGCATTGCGGCCGCTTCTACCGACCATGTCTCCCAGGAAAAGCAGTCGCATGGGTCAATTGTCCTTCATGCCGGTATTGCCGCCTGCGGTGCCCGCAACGGCCTCACCTTTGCAATCGATATATCCGGTCTCGGTGATCACGCCATGCAGGGGCTGGTCATGAGGTTCCGTTGGCACACGGTCCACCCCCTGCACGGAAAAGGCAAGTCCCACCAGCTTCGGGCTCATTCCCCTTGCAAGCAATCTGGCAATGGCGCGATCATAGTGGCCTGCGCCGTAACCGATACGGCCGCCCTGGTGATCGAAAACCGACAGCGGAATGATGAGAATTTCCGGATCGAGCACCACCGCATCGGGACCGGGACCGCTCGTTCCAAAACCGGTATCCACCAGTCCGGCGGTGCGAACGAGTTCCCGAAATACAATTGTCGTGCGATCGAGCACCACCGGCAGGCAAAGCCGCGCGCCGCGCCTGGCAAGCTTGTCCATCAGCGGTCGCGCATCAATCTCGGAACGGATCGGCAAAAAGGCAGAAATCACGGTTCCCGGATCGAATTCGAGCGCGGCAACACCGTGCTCGGCGGCCATCATACCTGCCTCGATACGAAAAACCGGATCGAGCGCGTCGCGCGCCGCCAGTTTTTCCATCCGCAGTTCTGCCTTTGTCTTCAAGCTCATGTGAAGCGGTTAGCATTGCATCCGCCAGGCAGCAAGACGCAACTCCGCGGGTCCAACCCCCGGAACCGCCGGGTCTTGACCGGGATCACGCAACGTAACACTCTTTGTGCTCTGCGAGAGGGAGGTATCCGGCATGGGATTTGTAGCAGTTCTGGCGGCCGCACTGGCCGGTTTTTTCATGGGCGCCATCTGGTACATGTCGCTGTCGCGCCCTTGGATGGACGCAGCCGGCATTGAGTACGGCGAAGACGGCAAGCCAAAGGGTGGCGGTTCGCCCATGCCCTTTTTGGTTGCTGGCATCACCATGCTTTGCGTGGCCGGCATGATGCGCCACATATTCATGATGTCCGGAATTGAAAGCCCGGGAGCCGGACTGGTCTCTGGTCTCGGCATCGGACTGTTCATCGTCCTGCCCTGGACCGCCATGAACTATGCATACGCGATGCGTCCGGCAAAGCTCACCTTGATAGACGGCGGCTATGCAGTTACCGGCTGTGCGGTAATCGGACTGGTGCTCGGGCTGTTCTGAGACCGCAGGTTAGCCTTGCGGAAAGACAAAAGAGTTCGAGCCAGCTTGGCCGTTGGACGTTTTTACGATCCCGGGAACCTACAAAGTAGGTGGGCGCCGTGTGCCTTGGCCCACGAGCCGAGGCAGGAACAGCTCCCTTAAGGATCATTAAGGCCCCGGGGATTGTGATATCCTGACGTACCAGCCAGCCCGAAGCTCTGAATATAGTGCGTGCGCTGACACTTGAACAGTATCAAACATCAATCGTGATCGCTGGTAGGAAAGATTTTTCGATCGGCTTTGACCGGCCTCAGGATTTCAGCTTCGCGGCAAGGTCGCTCAGCTTGCCCGCAACCGCCTCGATTGCCTTTGCCGCTTCCAGTTCGGAGGCTTCCGTCTCGCCGGAAAGGCTCTTGTTGCGCTCCTTGACGGCGGCAAGTTCCTTTTCCAGCCTTTCGACCTTCTTTTCCATCTCGACGAGTTCATCTGCCACCATGACACCTGCCATCACGGTCAGGCGCTGGTCGCCGATTTCACCGAACGACCCCTTCAACTGGCCCACATAGCCATCGAGTTTTTCCGCCAGCGAAATCAGATGGGCCTCCTGCCCCTCGTCACATGCCATGCGGTAGGTCTTGCCATTGATGTTTACGGAAACGCTGGCCATCGGCGGGCCCTTTCAAATGAGATGGGTTTTGTGGGGCTGTGAAGTGAATTCGGAAGACTTTAATGGCCGCCGGGTTGGTCGAGTACACTTCGGATCGACTCCATGGCATCGACAAGGCGTCTTGATACCTCGCGATTGGCGCTTTCCAGGCGTTGCGCCCTTGCCTCCGCGTTGTCGAGGGATTCTGCCAGCCGGGCACGATCCGCCCCCATTCGCTGTACCTCCGCCTCCGATTGCAAAAGGCTTTCCTCGCGTTCGAGACGCAATTCCACCGCCTTTTCCAGTTGCTCGGAGACCGCCTCCAGTTTCTTCAGTGCCGCCGCGAGTTGATCAGCCATGCCACGCAATACCGCCTTACGAGAATACAGTCCTGCCTCGTGTTCCCGTTCCCAGTGACTCGCCCCCGCGAAAACGGATCCAACCGGCCGAATCGCCGTCGCGACAACCAGTTAGTCCCGAAACATTAGACGCCGCACTAAGACTAGGTCAATTCAAAGGCGAAACGGCAGCAAATTTAGAAGTCCGGCTGTGGAAAGTCGCCGTTTTCAACGGGTCTCCGATTTGCGGTATTCGCGCCTTCCACAGGGAAAAATGCCGCTGCCTATTCAAGATTGACTCGTCAACACCACCTGTTAAGAGTCCGCGCGCACGCCGAAGGCACCGCCAAACGGGACGGGCAGAGCCGGATAAGCAAAGTTCCGGAACTGAAAATCAACAGGCAAAACAGGCAAACGATCTCATGAACACAAAGGCAAAGCTGCCGGAGATGGCCAACGCCATCCGCTTCCTCTCGATGGACGCAGTGCAGAAGGCGAATTCCGGGCATCCAGGCCTGCCGATGGGCGCAGCCGATATCGCAACGGTGCTGTTTACCGAACACATGAAGTTCTGCCCCAAGGACCCGAACTGGGCCGACCGTGACCGTTTCATCCTGTCGGCCGGCCATGGTTCCATGCTTCTCTATTCGGCGCTCTACCTTCTCGGCTACGAGGATATCGGGATCGAGGAAATCAAGAATTTCCGCCAGCTTGGCTCGCCTACCGCAGGCCATCCCGAGTATGGCCACGCTGCCGGTATCGAGACAACCACCGGCCCGCTTGGCCAGGGCATTGCCAATGCCGTGGGCATGGCGTTGGCCGAAAAGAAGCTCCGCAGCGAATTCGGCGCGGATATCGTCGATCACCACATTTACTGCCTCGTGGGCGATGGCTGCCTGATGGAAGGCATTTCCCAGGAGGCAATCTCGCTTGCCGGGCACCTGCGGCTCAACAAGCTGATCGTGCTGTGGGATGACAACAACATTTCCATCGACGGCGAAATCTCGATGTCGGATTCGACCGACCAGATCGCTCGGTTCAAGGCATCCGGCTGGAACACGCTGCGGGTCGACGGTCACAAACCGGCTGAAATCTCCGAAGCAATCGAAAAAGCCAAGGCCTCTGAAAAGCCCACCATGATCGCCTGCAAGACGACAATCGGGTTCGGTTCACCCAACAAGGCCGGAACCGCCAAGGTGCATGGCTCGCCGCTTGGCGACGAGGAAATCGCAGCGACCCGCAAGGCGCTGGGCTGGAACTGCGAACCATTCAAGATCGACGCCGACATTCTCGATGCCTGGCGCATCGCTGGCCTGAACGCAGCCCACGAGAAGAAAAAGTGGGAAAAGCGTCTCGCAGCACTCGATGCCGAGACGCGCGGCCAGTTCGAACGCCGCATGCGCGGTGAGCTCCCGGCCGGTTTCGACGAAGCGATCCAGAAACTCAAGAAGAAGCTGGCCGACGACAAGCCGACCCTTGCCACACGCAAGTCCTCGGAACTGGTTCTCGAAACGATAAATGGCGTGCTGCCGGAAACCATCGGCGGCTCTGCCGACCTGACCGGTTCGAACAACACCAAGACCAGCCAGACGGCGTCGATCACGCCGGATGATTTCTCTGGAAGGTTCATCCATTACGGTATCCGCGAACACGGCATGGCTGCGGCGATGAACGGCATTGCCCTGCATGGCGGATTGATCCCCTATTCCGGGACTTTTCTCGCATTTGCCGACTATTGCCGCCCTTCGTTGCGCCTCGCTGCGCTCATGGGCATACGCGTCATCCATGTGATGACCCACGATTCGATCGGACTTGGCGAGGATGGTCCGACCCACCAGCCGGTTGAACAGATTGCTTCGCTGCGTGCCATTCCCAATCTCCTGGTGTTCAGGCCGGCAGACACTACCGAGACTGCCGAATGCTGGCAGCTTGCACTTGAGGCAAAGACCACGCCTTCCGTTCTGGCCCTGACCCGTCAGAACCTGCCTGCGGTCCGTACCGATCTCGACATCAAGAACCGTTGCGCGAAGGGCGCCTATGAAGTCGTTGCTGCCTCGGGCGATGCGGAAGTTTCGATCTTCGCTTCCGGATCGGAAGTCGAAATCGCCATCGAAGCCTGCAAGCAGCTGGAGAGCGAGGGCATTTCAACCCGCGTCGTCTCCGTGCCGTGTTTCGAACTTTTTGCTGGCCAGAGCCCGGAATACCGGAAGAACACCATCGGCGACGCCAAGGTGCGCATCGGCATAGAGGCAGGCATTTCCCAGGGTTGGGAAAGCTTCCTTGGCAATGACGGTATTTTCATCGGCATGAGCGGTTTTGGCGCTTCCGGCCCATACCAGGAACTCTACGAACACTTCGGTATCACTGCCAAGGCAGCCGTCCAGGCAGCGAAATCCAGAATCGCCGCTTCGAGCAGCGAGGACTGACCCTCTTTCGTGATTGCGTAGTCGGCGTCGCTGCCGAATTCACATCTTGCACGGGTTGCACCCGGCGTTCGGTCGTCACCGGGCGCCGGGTTTTTCTTTTTGCCACATGCAAATCCCGTTGTGACGGAATGCACAATTTCCATCCGAAACTTCTGCGACAAGCCACGCGGGGCACCAAACAAGACCAACAACAACAATAGGTGCAGAAATGACTATCAATCTCAAAACCAAAATCGCAGCAGCCTTTTTCGTTCTCGCAGCAGGCTCTGCAAACGCCATGACCATCGCTCCGCTGGCACTTGACCAGGGCAACACCACTGCCGGCATGCCTCTGGTAAAGGTGCATTCCCTGCATAATTCATGCATGTTCGGATCGGTTACGCCTTCGGGAACCGGCAACCCGAAAGAATGGCACAAGACGCCTGAGGCAGGCGTTCACATCAAGTGCTCTCCGCCCCGCACGCCCAGCGGCGGCAAGCTCACGATCAAACCGGGTTCGAGCAACTCTTCCGGCAACCGTCTGAGCAACTAGCGCAAATTCGATTTCGACGAAATCGGCGAAATCGAAATGCATGAAGGATTTCAGTTTATTGCTGCAATCATCCGTTTCCACCTGACGGTGAAACGATCCAAGCCTGACAGGCCGGCAGGGATGACTTTCCTGCCGGCATGCTACCTGGACGGCGCACACCCCTTGTCCACATTTGCAATGAGATCCGGCTCGCCACCGGAAATTTCGCGGAAGCGGCTGGTCTGGGCCCACACAACAGTGAAAGCCGGAACGGTACGGTCCGAGCCGGTCAACTCGTAACTGTATCGATGCGCACGTTCGTCATAGTCGCCGTCGAAGACTTTCGAGGTGGAATGCTCGGGCTCTCCCGCCACTGCCAGTTCCGGACAGAATTTGGCAATGTGCCCGGCCAGCACCTTGTCGCTGGCATCGCGTGCGACATCCCCATCCGGCAACTCGCCCTCGATGGGCGCGAACATCAGGTATCCGACATAGAACAGAAGGGCCCCGGCAATAACCGTGGTGCCGAAAAATGCCTTTGGCGTCATGTTTTCCCCGTTCCCGGCAATCAGCATAAATCTGCCGATGAAAATTCCGTTTGGCTTCCGGCAGCAGGCGCATTGCATGTGAAAGCAATCAAGGGGCGCCTCACGTCATGGTCTTGCCGATTCCGTTAGACCTTGAACTGCTGTAGCGCAAATTCGCAGCACGTTAAGCCCCGATTTCGTCCCAATGCCAAAAAGTCGCAGATTCCAATCGATAAAAATTTTCAGGCCCTGTTGGCTTTTTGCTGGAACAATGGTTTCTAGCCCGCGAAATGAGTTCATTCAGCAGCCTGTTTGGGCTATTGGGTCCACCAAGGACAACTCGCACCTTTTTGTCTCCAAGGAGGGAACATGACCAGGAAAGTTCGCATCGCCATCAATGGTTTTGGCCGCATTGGCCGCAACGTAGTGCGCGCAATCTACGAATCCGGACGCACCGACATCGATGTCGTCGCCATCAACGACCTGGGTCCGGTGGAAACCAATGCCCATCTGATGCGCTACGATTCAGTCCATGGCAGGTTCCCGCACGAGGTTGTCGTCGACGGAGACACCATCAAGGTTGGCGACGAGAGCTTCAAGGTTCTCGCAGAGCGCGATCCCTCCAAGCTTCCCTGGAAGGAACTCGACATCGACATCGCGATGGAATGCACCGGCATCTTCACTGCAAAGGAAAAGGCCTCCATGCATCTTGATGCGGGCGCCAAGCGCGTGCTCGTCTCCGCACCCGCCGCCGGTGCCGACAAGACCATCGTCTACGGCGTCAACCACGACACGCTGACATCCGAAGACCTCGTGGTCTCCAACGCTTCGTGCACCACCAACTGCCTGTCTCCGGTAGCCTATGTCCTGAACAATGCCATCGGCATCGAAAAGGGAATGATGACTACCATCCATTCCTATACCGGTGACCAGCCGACGCTCGACACCATGCACAAGGATCTCTACCGCGGCCGTGCTGCGGCCATGTCCATGATCCCGACCTCCACCGGCGCCGCTAAGGCAGTTGGCCTCGTTCTGCCGGAATTGAACGGCAAGCTTGATGGTTTCGCCATGCGCGTTCCGACCCCGAATGTATCTGTCGTCGATCTGAAGTTCATCGCCAAAAAGGCAACCTCGGTCGAGGAGATCAACGCTGCAATCAAGGCGGCGGCCGATGGTCCTTTGAAAGGCATTCTCGGTTACACGAACGATCCGAATGTCTCGATCGACTTCAACCACGATCCGCATTCCTCGATCTTCCACATGGACCAGACCAAGGTCATGGACGGCACGCTTTGCTCGATCCTCACCTGGTACGACAACGAGTGGGGCTTCTCGAACCGCATGGGCGATACCGCCGTTGCAATGGGCAAGTTGATCTGAAGCTGAACCGGAATGGAGGCATCCGGCTTGGACACCACCATTCTCATTTTTCTGGGCGTGGCGCTGGCAATACTGGCGCTCGCCCTTTTTCTTTCCAGGGTCTTCGCAAGGCAAATCGAGCGTGACAAACAGCTCGATCGCGTCGAAAATGGCGATCTGAACGCCTTCCCGGCGGACCAAAGGGGAAAGGCCACCGGGATCGCCACATGGATCGGCATACCACATCACGGGGACGACTGACCGTGCTACGAGAAACTCAACCGAAATGCATTTGGGGAACTGACCAATGAGCAAATTCAAGACCCTCGACGACGTCGATGTTAAGGGCAAGCGCGTTCTGGTACGCGTCGACCTCAACGTTCCCATGGAAAACGGGCGCGTCACCGACGCCACCCGCATCGAGCGCGTAGCACCGACCATCAATGAGATTTCCGGCAAGGGTGGGAAGGTGATACTGCTCGCCCATTTCGGCCGTCCGAAGGGCGAGATCGTGCCCGACATGTCGCTTGCGCCTGTCGTCTCGAAACTCTCCAAGATCATCGGCAAGCCGGTCGCCTTCGGCACCGACTGCATCGGCCCGATGGCCGAAGCTGCCGTCTCCCAGATGGAGGATGGCGACGTTCTGCTCCTGGAAAATACCCGCTTCCACAAGGGTGAAGAGAAGAACGACGACGCCTTCATCGACGCGCTCGCAGCAAACGGCGATATTTTCGTTTCCGATGCATTTTCTGCTGCTCACCGCGCGCATGCCTCCACCGAGGGACTTGCCCGCCACATGCCGGCCGTTGCAGGCCGCACCATGCAGGCCGAACTGGAGGCGCTGAATGCAGCGCTTGGCAATCCCCAACACCCGGTTGTCGCAGTCGTTGGCGGAGCCAAGGTTTCCAGCAAGCTGGATCTTCTGAAGAACCTCGTTTCCAAGGTCGATGTTCTGGTTATCGGCGGTGGAATGGCCAACACTTTCCTGCACGCCCAAGGCCACAATGTGCAGAAATCGCTCTGCGAACATGATCTGGCCGAAACGGCTCGCGATATCCTGGCAGAAGCCGACAAGCAGAACTGCCGCATACTGCTGCCCGTCGACGGCGTATGCGCCACCGAGTTCAAAGCACATGCCGAGAACCACGTTGCCAGGGTGGATGCCATACCCGCCGGAACGATGATCCTCGACACCGGCCCGCACTCGATTGTCGAGATCGAAAAGGCATTCGACGAGGCTGCCACGCTGGTGTGGAACGGCCCGCTTGGGGCCTTCGAGATCGAACCCTTTGATACGGCCACCGTGACAGCGGCCCGCAAGGCGGCAGCGCTGACCAAGGCAGGGAAACTGACTTCAGTTGCAGGTGGCGGCGACACCGTTGCCGCACTCAACCATGCCGGCGCAGGCGACGACTTCACCTATGTCTCGACCGCAGGCGGCGCCTTCCTGGAATGGATGGAAGGCAAGGAATTGCCCGGCGTCAAGGTGCTGGAACACTAATCTGCCTTTGTGGCTAGCAAACAGGTTTCCACGAAACATTTGAACCGATAGGCTGGGGCGGAAGATTTCCGCCCCTTCGTCCTTCTGGTACAGAATGAAGCGATGCCATATCCTGACTTCATCGTTGCAGGCATGACCAAGTGCGGCTCGACCTCACTGAACCATCTGCTGCGCACGCACCCGCAAGTGCACATGCCGCGCGGCGAGTGCCACTATTTCGACTATCGATACACCGACGGCCCGGAACGCTACCGCAAAATCCTCGGCCTGGATCAGGCAGGCGAAGGAAAGCTGATCGGCGACACGTCGCCCGGCTATTCCAACAAGCCGGAGGTTGCCGCCCGCATCCGCGCTTTCGCGCCGGACGTGAAGCTGATCTTCATCATGCGAAATCCGGCGAGGCGCGTATTCAGCGCCTACATGCATGCCTACAAGAAGTTGCGCGAGGCGCGCGGGTTCGAGGCGGCGATGCCGGACCTGATGAATGCCTGCCGGTTCGACCTGAAGCTTCAACCCTATCTCGAACTGTTCCCCCGCGAGAACATTCACGTGTGCCTTCTCGAACGCCTGACCGGCGAAACCGGCCAGCAGCAGGCCGATGCAATCCATGATTTTCTGGGCATCGCGCGACGCCCGTTTGGCGGGCTGGAAAAACGCAATGCTGCCAAGGTGCCGGTCGGGCTTCCGGCACTTCGGGCGATCAATCGGGTTCCAGGAACAGGCTATCTGGTGCGGAAGCTCAGACAGGTCCTGCCGGCGGCATCAAACGTGCCGAAACTTGAGCCTGACCTGTATGATTTCATGATGCAGGAATTCCGGCCAATGGCCCAAGAGCTTGACCGGTTGCTCGGTGACGACATCTCTTCGGCATGGTACCCGCCCAAACAGGCGTGAACGATGCCGCTCCCCAACCGCCGCACTGACAGCCTCATCGTTTCTTGATCCAGCTGATGCCGGTTCCATCTTGAAGCAACGCCCCAGTTGTGGTTCTTGTCCCACCCAAAGGAGACACGACATGCCAGCATACCGTTCGAGAACTTCCACCCACGGCCGCAACATGGCGGGCGCCCGCGCACTGTGGCGCGCAACAGGAATGGGCGATGGCGATTTCGGCAAGCCGATCATTGCCGTGGTCAACTCGTTCACGCAGTTCGTCCCCGGCCACGTGCACCTGAAGGATCTTGGCCAGCTCGTTGCCTCGGAAATCGAAAAGGCCGGCGGCATTGCCAAGGAATTCAACACGATCGCTGTCGATGACGGTATCGCCATGGGCCATGACGGGATGCTCTACTCGCTCCCTTCGCGCGAGATCATTGCAGACTCCGTCGAATACATGGTCAACGCACACTGCGCCGACGCAATGGTCTGCATTTCCAACTGTGACAAGATCACTCCTGGAATGCTGATGGCCGCCATGCGCCTAAACATCCCTGTTGTCTTCGTTTCAGGCGGCCCGATGGAAGCGGGCAAGGTCGTGCTCGATGATGGCGAACACGCCATGGACCTGATTGATGCCATGGTCGCTGCCGCTGACGACAAGGTGTCCGAAGCAGATGTTCAGAAGATTGAGCGCTCCGCCTGCCCGACCTGTGGCTCCTGCTCCGGCATGTTCACGGCGAACTCCATGAACTGCCTGACCGAGGCGCTTGGCCTGTCCTTGCCGGGCAACGGCTCGACACTGGCCACCCACGCCGACCGCGAACGGCTGTTCCGCGAGGCAGGCCGCCTGATTGTCGATATCGCCCGCCGCCACTACGACAAGAACGAAGCTGGCCTTTTGCCGCGCGAAATCGCCACAAAAACCGCCTTCGAAAACGCCATGTCTCTCGACATCGCCATGGGTGGCTCGACCAACACCATCCTTCACTTGCTTGCCGCGGCGCAGGAGGGCGAGGTGGATTTCGATCAGTCGGATATTGACCGGCTCTCGCGCAACGTTCCTTGCCTGTGCAAGGTCGCTCCAGCAAAATCGGATGTCCACATGGAAGATGTGCATCGTGCGGGCGGCATTTTCGCGATTCTCGGCGAATTGGACCGGGCGGGCCTGCTCGATACCACGGTAACCACCGTACATACGCCGACCCTGGCTCAAGCGCTCGACAAATGGGACGTCATGCGCACCAACGACGAGGAAGTGCACGAATTCTTCCGTGCTGCACCAGGCGGCGTGCCGACCCAGACGGCATTTTCGCAATCGCGCCGCTATGCCGAACTCGACCGCGACCGCAAGGCAGGTGTCATTCGCTCGAAGGAGAATGCCTTCAGCCAGGATGGCGGTCTTGCAGTCCTTTACGGAAATATCGCCGAAGATGGCTGCGTCGTGAAGACGGCGGGCGTGGATGAATCCATTCTCGTATTTTCCGGCCCGGCCTACGTTGTCGAGAGCCAGGATGATGCCGTCAGTGCAATCCTTACCGGCAAGGTCAAGGAAGGCGATGTCGTGGTGATCCGCTACGAAGGTCCGCGCGGCGGCCCCGGCATGCAGGAAATGCTCTATCCGACGAGTTACCTGAAATCCAAGGGGCTCGGCAAGGCCTGCGCCCTCATCACGGATGGCCGTTTCTCAGGTGGTACATCGGGACTTTCCATCGGTCACGTCTCGCCGGAAGCAGCGGAAGGCGGGACCATAGGTCTTGTCGAGCAGGGTGACCTTATCGAGATCGATATCCCCAACCGCACCATCCACCTTGCGGTGGACGATGCCACGCTTGCCAAGCGCCGCGAAGTGCAGGAGGCAGAGGGCTGGAAACCGGTCAAGCCGCGCAGCCGCAAAATCTCCACGGCGCTCAAGGCCTATGCCGCACTGACGACGAGTGCTTCGAAGGGGGCAGTCAGAAAAGTGGACTGATC
>JACKJU010000015.1 GCA_020637805.1 Nitratireductor sp.
TCGCGGCCGGAGGTCTTGAGATAGGTCATGGTGTCGTCATCGACCGGGAAGAACCCGCAGGTCGCACCGTATTCCGGCGCCATGTTGGCAATGGTTGCCTGGTCTTCCAGCGTCAGGTTGTCGAGGCCCGGGCCGTAGAATTCGACGAACTTGCCGACAACACCCTTCTTGCGCAGCATCTGCACGATCATCAGCACGAGGTCGGTTGCAGTCGTGCCTTCCGGCATCTCGCCTTCGAGACGGAAACCGATGACTTCCGGGATCAGCATGGTTACCGGCTGGCCGAGCATGGCAGCCTCTGCCTCGATGCCGCCCACTCCCCAGCCAAGAACCGACAGGCCATTGACCATGGTGGTGTGGGAATCGGTACCGACCAGCGTATCGGGATAGGCCACTGTCTTGCCATCGACTTCACGGGTCCAGACCGTCTGGGCAAGGTATTCCAGGTTCACCTGGTGGCAGATGCCGGTGCCGGGCGGCACCACGCGGAAGTTCTCGAATGCCGACTGGCCCCATTTCAGGAATGTGTAGCGTTCGCCGTTGCGCTCGTATTCGCGCGCGACGTTCATCTCGAAGGCTTTCGGATTGCCGAAATTGTCAACCATCACGGAATGGTCGATCACGAGGTCGACAGGAACCTGCGGGTTGATCTTCTGCACGTCACCGCCAAGACTGGTGGTCGCATCGCGCATGGCTGCAAGGTCTACAACGGCTGGAACGCCGGTGAAATCCTGCATCAGCACGCGGGCCGGACGATAGGCGATTTCCTTTTCCGCCTTGCCCCGGTTAACGAGCCATTCGGCGGTGGCCCTGATGTCGTCTGCCGTTACCGAACGGCCATCCTCGAAGCGCAGCAGGTTCTCGAGCAGAACCTTGAGCGAATACGGGAGCTTGGAGACCCCGTCCAGGCCGTTCTTTTCGGCCTCGGGAATCGAGTAATAAACATATTCCTTGCCGTTAACGTCGAGCGTCTTGCGGCATTTGAAACTGTCGAGTGAATTCAGCATTGAGCGTGTTCCGTCTGTTTGTCTGTCATGCCGGATAACAGGCTTACGCTGGCGTCTGCCGTTCAGAGAAAGGCAGGGGAACACGCCAAAGGGTGTATCACCCACTTGCGGGTACGACCATTTCCGCGCATCAGCCTGCGAGGTTGAACCGGTGGCCCAGCCAAACGGATCCGGCAGGATAAAAGGTTTCGAACAGACCGGCCGCTGGCCTGTTGCGAGCGGTTATAGTGCCTTTTTGCCGCAGTGCAAATAGGAGGAAGGTTCAAAATTTTTGCCCTGCCGCAATGGACAGCCATGCCCTCACAGGCGCTGGCAGGGTTCGCGCCACCCCGCTATATTGCCCTTGCGGCCGCCTGGGCCACATGCATGACCGGCCACATGGCAGCAGGGGAGCCTCGAAATGGATATGACGCGCGAAGAAACGGCTAGCAAGCGCGTATACCGCCATTCCGAACCCGGCCTGCCGGCGGCGGAACTGACCTATTCGCGAGCAGGCGAAAAGCTTGTCATCCTCGACCATACCGGTGTTCCCGACGAATATCGCGGCAAGGGCGTGGGTCTTGCGCTGGTTGAACGCGCAGTGGAAGATGCCCGCAAGGAAGGCCGCAAGATAATCCCGCTCTGTCCGTTTGCCGCAGCGATGTTCCGCAGGCAGGGAGAAGCCTGGGCCGACGTTCTCAACTAGGTTGGCTTCACTGCCATCTATGCGCCCGATTGCTCGCGCAACTGCCGGTACCGGTCATTGATCAGTTCGCGAACAGATTCCCACAACAGCGAAAATGACTGGAAGCCCTCTTCCGTGACCTCGTCCGTGTCCAGCGCCCGAACCACTGTTTCCAGGATTCCGAACAATTGCTGCTTCAGCTTCTCGATGTCTTCGGAACGCTCGGTGGAC
This sequence comes from Nitratireductor sp., assembly GCA_020637805.1. Classification (GTDB taxonomy): domain Bacteria; phylum Pseudomonadota; class Alphaproteobacteria; order Rhizobiales; family Rhizobiaceae; genus Salaquimonas. Next base: position 1,903 of record JACKJU010000015.1, read on the forward strand.
TGTGCCTGGTCTGCGATGTCCAGCAGCATGAAATTGTAGCTGTCCATCCGGTTCTTCTGGTTGTTCAAGAGCCTGGAACGAAGGGCAACAAGGCCCGAACCGAGCATCGCGGCAAGGGTAACGATCAGCGCCAGTGGTTCGGCATTTTCCTGCAGAAAGCTCGGCTGGTCGCGATTGTAGTATTGCTCTGCACCGGGATGGAGCGGAACCGAAAGCCCCTCGTCTACCGGGGGTTTCGTGATTGCCGAGGCAAGCGCGAAACGGATGACCAGATCCAGCCGGTTTTCGAAGAGTATCCGCGTGAGTTCGCGAATCAGTTCCGTATCGAGGTCATTGCGCGTCACCAGGGTTCTCGTCACCGACGAGGAAAGCGTGTCCAACGCGGGCAGCACGGGGTTGCCGCCATAGACGCCCTTTGGAATGACGGCATGGGACAGGAAAGGCCGCTTCACCTGGATGGCAGGCGCCTGGTCAATGGCAAGGACCGAGAGCCGGACACGCTTCAGGATCGAATCCTCGACCATGTTGAGGACGAGACGGTCCCGCAGCGAGCGAACCGTGAAAAGGGCGTCTATCTCGCCATGCAGCAGCTTGTCGGAAGCCTCGGCAAAGGGCATCGCCCGCCATTTCACTTCCGTAAGCGAAAGATCGTAATGGTCTGCAATTGCCCAGAACGAGCGGAATTCGTCTGTTCCAAATGGAGGTATCGCAACGATCTTCCCGGAGAGATCGCGCACCCTGGCAATGCCGCTCTGCGGCCGGAAGAATACCTGGAAGAAGTCCGGGAACAGGTCTGCAACCATGTTGACGTTCTGGGCCACCGGCGTATCCGAACGGATGGTGGCAAGATCTGCGGTTCCCGAGTTCAACAAGGAAATGTTCTTAGACGAGTCGGTCGTCGGCATGACCTTCAACCGCAGGATCGAGGACTGGCGCGCCACCACATCTGCGGCTTCCACCATCAGTTCGTATGAATCGGAGCGGTATGGCCCGGCAGCAACCGAGAGTTCCACAAGCGGCCGCTCACGGTTCATCCAGAGCCATGTACCGAATGCCAGCGCCAGGATGGCGAAGCCAAAGAGCACGGACCATACCAGGAGCCTGCGGTTGCCGACCGACTTGCGGTTGGCCTGGCGGCTTGTCCGCGCCTTGCCCTGCCTCGGTGTGGCACTGCCGCCCGGCGTGGACTTGTTCGGTTCGTTGCCCTGTTTCACTCCGGTCCTTTGAATTATGCCACGTCAATAACTTCGATACTGCGCGTTGCCCGCCCTGCACATTGCATCATTCGAATGCATTTTCCGCAACGCCAAATGACGACTGCTCGCAAAAATGCGCTACCGGGAGACCGGCAGCGCATCTTGGCATTTCGTGTTCTGGAATATCTCAGGCCTTGCGGTCGCGCTTGGCGAGCGTGCGCAGGCGCAATGCGTTGAGGCGAATAAACCCTGCCGCATCCTTCTGGTCGTAAGCGCCGTGATCATCCTCGAACGTCACCAGTTCTTCCGAGTACAGCGACTTCGGCGACTTGCGGCCCGAAACGATCACGTTGCCCTTGTAGAGGTTCAGGCGAACCGTGCCCTCCACGTGTTCCTGGCTGCGGTCGATGGCGGCCTGCAGCATTTCGCGTTCCGGCGAGAACCAGAAACCGTTGTAGATCAGTTCCGCATAGCGCGGCATCAGATCGTCTTTCAGATGCATGGCACCACGGTCGAGCGTGATCGACTCTATCGCACGGTGTGCGGCAAGCAGGATCGTGCCGCCCGGCGTTTCATAGACACCGCGCGACTTCATGCCGACAAAGCGGTTCTCGACCAGGTCGATACGTCCGATACCGTTGTCGCGGCCAAGATCGTTCAGGGCCTGGAAGAGCGTTGCCGGGCTCATTTCCTTGCCATTGAGCGCAACCGGATCGCCCTTCCTGAATTCGATCTCGATCTCGGTCACCGCATCCGGCGCGTCCATCGGCGAAACCGTGCGCATGTGGACGTATTCCGGCGCGCCTTCCCACGGGTCCTCCAGCACCTTGCCCTCGGATGAAGAGTGCAGCATGTTGGCGTCCACCGAGAACGGTGCCTCGCCATGCTTGTCCTTGGGCACCGGAATCTGGTGCATCTGGGCAAACTGGATCAGGTCGGTACGCGACTTGAACGCCCAGTCGCGCCAGGGTGCGATGACCTTGATGTCCGGGTTGAGCGCATAGGCGGAAAGCTCGAAGCGCACCTGGTCGTTGCCCTTGCCGGTCGCGCCATGCGCAATGGCATCGGCACCGGTTTCCTCTGCGATCTCGACAAGGCGCTTGGAAATCAGCGGCCGGGCAATCGAGGTGCCCAGCAGGTAGACGCCTTCATAGAGCGCATTGGCGCGAAACATCGGAAAGACGAAATCGGAAATGAATTCCTCGCGAACGTCTTCGATATAGATTTCCTTGATGCCCATCATCTCGGCCTTCTTGCGGGCCGGTTCCAGTTCGTCTCCCTGTCCGAGATCGGCGGTAAAGGTGACCACTTCGGCATTCAGTTCCGTCTGCAGCCATTTCAGGATGATGGAGGTGTCGAGGCCGCCGGAATAGGCCAGCACGACCTTCTTCACATCTTTGAACTTGTTCAGGGATTCGCTCATGGGAAATTGCTTTTCTGGCTTTGCGGGGGCCGGATGGGCCTCCCTCGTGAATTCGCGGGCAATTTAGCCAGAATGAAACGGAGTGCAAGGGAGGTTCCTGTACCCGCAAAAATTCTTTTCGCACGTCAATCAACGCGATTGCAAAATACAGTGGCGGGCTGCACCTTGAAGCAATGAGCGATTTCCTTCCTGAACCGCATCTCTTGTTGCTGTATTGCCTGAGCATCGTGGTCCTGAACCTGACGCCCGGCCCGGACATGACATTCTTTCTGTCCCGCTCGATTGCGGCCGGCAAGGCTGCAGGCATGGCGGCAATGCTTGGCGCCACCACGGGAATATTGATCCATACCTTGCTGGTGGTGTTCGGGCTTTCGGCACTGATTGCCGCCTCGCCCTCGCTCTACAACCTGCTCAGGATCGCAGGCGCGCTATACCTTCTCTATCTGGCCTGGCAGTCGCTCAGCCACGGTTCGGCCTTCAAGGTAAGAGCCGGAAATCAACCGAGATCCAGGCCCCTTGCCGTGGAATGGATGCAGGGAATAGCAATCAACTTGCTGAATCCGAAGATCGTGGTCTTCTTCCTGACCTTCCTTCCGCAGTTCGTGCCTGCGGGCGATCCTCACGCGGGATCGAGACTGCTGGCACTGGGATTGCTGTTTTCCGTGATCGGCGTAACGACGATGACCCCGGTGGTACTCGCGGCATCCGCATTCTCAAACTGGATGCTCCAGCGGCCAGTCGTGACCCGCGCAATGGACTGGCTATTTGCCGGTGTTCTGGGCGCCTTTGCGGCAAGGCTGCTGCTAACGGCCCGGAACGCCTGACAGGCTGCGATAGCTCACTTTGCAACGGCAGCAGGCCGGTCCATCCATTTGCCTGCGCTGCGCCCGGCAATCAACCAATAGACGAACGCGGCGACAAACCCGGTGGCGAGAAGCACGATCAACGTTCCCTCGGAGGGCAGGCCGGCGACCGCCTGCTCGGCTGCATAGGGATCGCCATGGGGACCGCGTCCCGGAAAGGCAAACATTGTCACACCGGTAAACAGCGCGACCAGTCCGCCAAGCACGAGATTGATGGTCAAACCGGTCCACCGCATCAACTCTGCAATGGCAATGGCTATCGCCGAAGGCAGGAACGCAGCAGCCATGACCTGGAACGACGTGAAAATGCCGACCGCACCGATGAAGAAGGCTGCAACCGTTCCGTCATCAGGTCCGCCATAGGGACCGTGCACCTCCATCAGGAAGTCGCGGAACCAGCCACTGAACATGCCGATGGAAATGAAGATTCCCGCCGCCAGCATGGCCAGCAACAACCCGAATGCAATAACGACAAGGCGAAGGATGAGATTTCCAATCATGATGTTGCCTCAGTCCTCACCGTGACCGGCAATCATCATTGCCTGCAGCGACAGGTTCTCCAGTGCATCGCGATCCTTCTTGCGCAGGCGCTCGGACTCCGACTTCAGCTGGCCACAGGCCGCCAAAATGTCACGGCCGCGCGGCGTGCGGATCGGCGAGGCATAGCCATTGTCGTTGATGAAATCGGCAAAGGTCTGGATCGTGTCCCAATCGGAGCATTCATAGGCGGAACCCGGCCAGGGATTGAACGGGATCAGGTTGATCTTGGCCGGAACGCCCTTGAGGAGGCGCACCAGTTCCTTGGCGTCGGCAAGCGAGTCGTTGACGCCTTTCAGCATCACATACTCGAATGTTATGCGCCGCGCATTGGAAAGACCGGGATATTCCCGGCAGGCCTGCATCAGGTCCTTCAGAGGAAAGCGCTTGTTGATGGGCACCAGCTCGTCGCGCAATTCGTCGTTTACCGCATGCAGCGAGATCGCCAGCATGCAGCCAATCTCCTCGCCGGTACGCGGAATGAACGGCACGACCCCGGAGGTCGAGAGCGTGATTCGCCGCTTGGAAAGCGACAGCCCGTCGCCATCGGAGGCGATCAGAAGCGCATTCTTCACATGATCGAAATTGTACAGCGGTTCGCCCATGCCCATCATGACGATGTTGGAGACCTTGCGGCCTTCCAGCGGCACGATGGCACCCTGCGGCGTATCGGCATCGGGAAAGTCGCCCAGCCGGTCGCGCGCCACGAGCAACTGCGCGAGGATTTCCTCCGCCGTCAGGTTGCGGACAAGCTTCTGTGTTCCGGTGTGGCAGAATGAGCAGGTAAGCGAGCAGCCCACCTGCGAGGAAATGCACAGCGTTCCCCTGCCCTCTTCGGGAATGTAGACGGTCTCCACCTCCACGGGCTTGCCTGCACCGCGCGGCGGAAAACGCATCAGCCACTTGCGAGTGCCATCGCTTGAAATCTGCTCGGCAACGATTTCAGGCCGCGCAATCGTGAACTGCTCCTCGAGCCCGGCGCGCAAATCCTTGCCAACATTGCTCATGGCAGCGAAGTCCGACACGCCGCGAATGTAGAGCCAGTGCCAGATCTGCGAAGCGCGCATGCGAGCCTGCTTCTCTGCGACGATGCCGGCTTGCGCAAGCGTTTCGGCAAGTTCGGTTCGCGTAAGACCGATGAGCGGCTTCTTTGCCGGGTCGATACCCGGCAGGGCCGCGCCGCCCGCACCAGGGGTGCCTTCTTTCAGCACTTCGCGGACGGATTTATCCGTCAGATCGAGGGAAACTGTCATGATCGCGTATCGGTTCTGTTGCCGGTTCCTGATGAATGCCGGGGCAGCCTGCCGTATCCGGCTCCGTTGTTGGGGGCACATAGCATGATTGGTTGTTCAATGCATCACGCTTGCCAACCCGGCGGATATGGTAATGCAACCGCCCCGGGACAATCACAAACGTAGCAACAAACGCAAACGCCGGCCCGAAAGGACCGGCGTTCGAAAAATCCTGAAACCTGCCGTCTTACTGGCAGTTCTGGATATCTCCGATCGAAGCAGTCACGCCGGACAGCGAGTAGGTGTAGCTGGTCTGGGTACCGCGGCGCGAAACGGCGGAAACCTGCATCTTGCTACCCGCCCGCATCGCGGCGACCACGGCCTGTTCATCCGCCGGATTTTCCAGCCATGCCTTTTCACCACGCGTGAACATGGAAAATTTCTTGCCGTCGATATCAACGACAACCTTGGAATTGTCCTGGAACGGATAGCCTGCCTTGAAGGACGGCTCGAACCGCACGTTCTGGCCGCTGTAGCGCGCGATCATGAAAAACACGTCGCCATGATCCACTGCGCGCCCGTTGACGCTCGTCGGTTCCATTTGCGTCGGGATCGACAGGATGTAGCAGACCGTACCGTTCGATCCGTTGTGCTTGTAGGCACCCCATGCACTGTTCTGCTTGATCTGGGTCGGTGCAGCCTGTGCATGGGCTACCGGCACCATGATGCTCATGCCGATCAAGAGGGCGCCTGCAGTCTTGGTGAAGTCAGATAGTTTCATTTGAACGCTTGTCCCCAATCTTCCTCGTTTGCCCGCATGTTGACCGTGCATCACGAAGCGGTGGCCTTGCATGTTCCGCCCTGCACGTCTTGCTACGGGCCTCACACCGCGACCGGGCAATCCGGTACGGTGAATTTGGCTACCAACATGCTTTAAGTTTCCTTACCAAAGCGTGAACAATTCGAACTTTGCCCCGGAAAAGCACTCCGGTTGACGGGTTTGCGGACCAAACCCCGTTTCACCTCACGGAAAACCAGACAAACAGGGCAATAATTTGTCGGGCTCTTTCCGTCGGATGCGCCTGCCGGGCGCGCCACCTGGCAGCACGTGGCCGCAGGTGCCGTCATCAACCGTCAGCCGGCTCTTCACCCGCCTCGTTGTCGAACCCGCGCATCCGGCCCTTCTTGCCCTTGATCCGCTTGCCGCCCACATAGCGCGCCTTGCCGTGAACCTGAACCCGCGACACGTTCTTGGCAGCCTCGCCAACGGGACCGCCCGCACCAACGGGCCGCTCGGCAAAGCGCCCCATCGAGATCATGCGGTCATACATGGTGATTGCACCCGCCATTGCCTGGTTGATGCAGAACCGCATCGGGATTTTGACGACGAACTCGCACCGTTCCAGCATGGCAGGGGAAAGCGACCCGTTTTCAGGACCGAGTACATAGGCCGCCCGCGCCGGATGCCGGAATCCCGGCATCTCGATGGCATCCTCGGTCAGTTCAATGCCCACGAGCCTGCATCCATCGGGCAGAAGAAGATCACCAGGCGTGTCGAAGCTGTACCACGGCATGTGGAAGGAAGAGGCGGTCGTGTCGGAGGGCGGCGCCTCGATACGGCGCGTCGGCGCGACTGTGAACACAAAACTCGCCCCGAAGGCATGCGCCGAACGCGAAAGGTTGCCGAAGTTCATCGGCTTGGATGCACCTTCCACACCGATGCCGAAGTAGCCGCGCGGCGGCTTCGATTCGACCGGTTGTATCTGAACCATTGAATAATGCCGCCCGTCTGCGACGGCAATTCAGCCGTCAGGCGGTTTCCCTGTTCTTTCCACCGGCGGCCGGTCCGTCGGACCCGGCATCGGCGGCATCTGCGATGGCCTTGCGCGCCGCTTCGCGATGCGCTGGCGTGATGTTGCCGCGAACCGCATTGAATGCGGCAAGAAGGACGGCAATATCGTCGGTAAAGCCGAAACCGATAAGAAAATCCGGGATGGTGTCAAGCGGAAGGACGAAATAGGCAAGGCTGGCGAGGAGTATCCCGCGCACCTTCATCGGCGTGTTGGGATCGAGCGCGCAATAATATGCTGCCACGACTTCGTCGAGAAAGGGCACCTTTCCAGCCGCCCTCTTCACCGTTTTCCAGAAACCGGAACGCACCTTTTTCTCATTGGCGCCCGCCTTCTTTTCAGCGTCCGCCAATATTTCCCCTTCAAGTATCTCGCGGGGGAAGAAGCCTGTATTTCCGTCGTTTCTGTTCATGATTCTGATATGGGGAGCATTTCCGGCACTGGCAAGGCAGAAGTCGGATTTGCCGTACCACCTGAGGCCCGGACCCTTCAGGAAGCAGTCTTGTCCATGAATTCGGCCAGTCTGGTGTCGAGCCCGGTAATGCCACCCGCATCGTGGGTCGAGAGCTTGACCTCCACGGTCTTGTAGACATTCGACCAGTCCGGATGGTGGTTCATCTTCTCCGCCTTGAGCGCGCAGGCGGTCATGAACGAAAAGGCTTCCACGAAGTTCGTGAACTCAAAGGTTCGCCGGATCGCCTTTCCGTCGTCCGCGACCTCCCATTCCTTCAGTCCGGCGAGCGCCGCCTCAATTTGTGATTCGTCCAGCAGTTCAGCCATCTCGTCTCCTCACATCGTTTTTTGTATCTCGTACATGCGGCCGGGCAGCGAGTTCTCGTCGGCAGGCGTTTCCCCGCCCTCGCCAAGCGCCAACTGCATCAGGACCACGTCCAGCCAGCGGTTGAACTTCCAGCCGACCTTTTTCATGACACCCGTCCACTCGAAGCCGCATGCCTTGTGCAGACCCACCGAAGCCGCGTTCTCCGAATCTCCGATAACTGCCATCATCTGGCGGAAACCAAGGTTAGCGCATTCGGATATCAGCGCTTCGAGAAGCGCCTTGCCATGACCCTGCCCACGCATGGAGGCATCGAGATAGATCGAGTTCTCCACCAGCCAGCGATAGGCAGGCCTGGGCCGGTAGGGTCCTGCATAGGCATAACCCGCCAACTGCCCGCCCTGTTCCACTATCAGATAGGGATAGCCCTGCCGTGTCAGCGTCTCGAAGCGCCCCAGCATCTCGGTTTCGCCAGGTACCGTAAGTTCGAAACTCGCCGTGCCATTGGCAACGGCGTCGCCATAGATGGCAGCAATGCGGGAAATGTCCTCCGGCACTGCCGGTCGAATGATACGCGTCATGAAGATGCTCCGGAAATGGCCCGGAATGTCGAGCCTCAACGTTCGGTATCCGGAAAATATGTGAAATCCGGGCGCGCGCAAGCGGATCGATGTTACGGCAACAAAAAACGCCCCGCCGGTTGGCGGGGCGTCACGATTTCCCGATCGGGAAAACTGTTCTTAGCGCTGGTTGCCCATGAAGCTCAGCAGGAACTGGAACATGTTGATGAAGTCCAGGTAGAGCGAAAGTGCTGCCATGATAGCGGTACGGCCGAGCATTTCTTCGTCATGGGACACGTGGTCATACATCGCCTTGATGCGCTGGGTATCCCAGGCGGTCAGGCCTGCAAAGATCAGCACGCCGATTGCCGAAATGGCAAAGCCGAGAGCGCTGGACTGCAGGAAGATGTTCACGACCATCGCCAGAAGCAGGCCGATAACGCCCATCACGAGGAACGAGCCGACGGCCGACAGGTCACGCTTGGTGGTGTAGCCGTAGAGGCTGAGACCGCCGAAGGCTGCTGCCGTAACAAAGAAGGTCTGCGCAATCGAAGTCTGGGTGAAGACGAGGAAGATGGTGGACATCGAAAGGCCCATCACCGCCGCGAATGCCCAGAAGGTCATCTGCGCCGCGCCGAAGGAAAGCTTGTTGATCGCACCGCCGATGAAGAAAATGAACGCCAGCGGAGCAAACATGATCACCCATTTGAGCGGGCTGCCATAAAGGGCCTGGGCAACGGCCGGATTGTTCATGGCAACCGTTGCGGTGCCAAGCGCAAAAATACCGGTCACGGCGAGCGCCAGTGCCATGTAGTTGTAGACCTTGAGCATGTACGCGCGCAGGCCTTCATCGATTGCCGCGCCCGTACGTCCGGCAACAGTGCCGGTCTTGAACGGATTTTCACGGTATTCAGCCATTAACTTTTCCTCTTGTTTCGACAGGGAACTCGAAAAATTGTCCAACCGGGACAACTCCTCACGAATATGAGGGCTGCAGCCCGGTGATTCAAGATATTGTTGGAACCGCATGGCGAGAGAACGTCCGGGACCGATAACAAACGCGTGATAAGGATTAATTTCCATTAATTCCGATCTTCTGCCTGCTTCGGTTCCCCGTCTTACAACTCCCGCAAAACCGGCGCAGCCTTCTGGCCAAGCACGCGCCATGTTCCGATGAGACCGAAGCCGACCGTCATGACAAGTGCCACCGCAACCGTCGTAACGGCAACCGCCGGGCTGAACTGATATGGAAACTGCATGATCTGCGTCACGACAAACCAGGCAGCGATGCCGCCTGCAAACAGTGCAAAGACCGCCGTCGCAAGGCCGAGAAGGGCATATTCGAGGACAAAGGAACGTGTCAGCATGGATCGTGTCGCGCCGAGGGTCTTCAACACGACGGAATCATGGATGCGCGCGCTGTTTCCTGCCGCAAGCGCACCACCGAGGACGAGAACCGAGGCAACCAGTGCTACCGATGCCGCCGCGCGGATCGCCGTGGCAAGCTGCGCAATCAGCCCGTTGACCATGTCGAGCGCTTCGCGAACCCTGACGGTCGTCACGGCCGGATAGTCCTTTGCCACCGCCCGCACGATCGACCCATCCCGTTTCTCCAGCGCCTGCGCATCGAGACCGTCATCTGTCATGGTCAGCGTCGCCAGCAGGGAGTGAGGTGCTCCCGCAAAGGTGTTCGGCGAAAAGACCATCACGAAGTTGATGGCCAGCGTTTCCCATTCCACATTGCGAATGGAAGCGATCCTGGCAGTGATGTTGCGACCAAGAACGTTCACGACGATCTCGTCTCCGATATCGAGATTGAGTTCTCCAGCTTCCTCTGCCGTGAAGGAGACCAGCGGCGGCCCCGAATAGTCATCCGGCCACCACTCGCCCTTGGACAAGGTGGAATTTTCCGGCAGGTTCTTTGCGTAGGTAATACCGCGGTCACCGCGCAGCACCCAAGCGCCGCCATTTTCGGTGGGGTAGTCCTGCGCGGCAATTCCCTTCAGGCTGACAATTCGCCCGCGCAGCATCGGCACCGAGAAGACCTTGGCCTGCGGCGCCTGTTCCCTGAGCAGGGCTTCGAAGCCTTCCTGTTGGGTGTTCTGGATGTCGACAAAGAAGAAATCCGGCGCACGCTGCGGAAGATTGCCGCTTACCTGCTGACGCAGGTTGGCGTCGATGAGGGCAAGCGAAACGAGAAGCGCGAGACCGAGGCCAAGCGACAACACGACGGAATTGGTAAGCGAACCGGGCCGGTGGATATTGGCAACCGCCATGCGAAGGCCGGTGGACTTCACCTGGGGAGCAGCCTTTGCGACCCGCATGATGCCCCAGGCAACTGCCCTGAGAAGAACGAAGGCAAACAGGATGCCGCCGGCAAAGACAACGGCGACGAACCGGCTTTGCGCCATGAACACCGCCATTCCGGAAAGGAGCGCAACCAGCACGGCGAGCGCCATCAGGTATGCCGGGCGCGGCCATGCATTGAAGCTGCCCGTCTGCGAACGAAACAGATCCGTGGCCGGTATTTCGCGTGCCGCACCGAGCGGCCAGAGCGCGAAGGCGATGGCCGTCAGCAGACCGTAGAGCGCGCCGAGCAGAAGCGGCAATGTCTTGATGCCCATGTCCTGCGGCAGTGGAAGGACATCGGCCAGCGCCCAGCCCGCCACCAACGGCATGGCGGCTCCGATTGCCAGCCCGATCAGGATGCCGCCCAGCGCAAGGATCATGATCTGGACGAGATAGGTGGTGAAGATCAGTCCGCCTGGAGCTCCGAGGCTCTTGAACGTAGCAATCACCTGACGCTTGGAGTCGAGATAGGCGCGGATGGCGTTGGCGACGCCCACGCCGCCGACGATCAGCGCCGTCAAACCGACCAGCGTCAGGAAATCGGAAAACCGCGAAATGTTGCGCGACAGCGCAGGCGCAGCGTTTTCCCGGCTGCGCAGCCGCCAGCCCGTATCCCCGTACCGGGTCTCTGCCTGTTCGGCAAACCGCTTGACCGCAGCCTCGGAAGGATCGTCAAACTTCACCTTCCAACTGCGGGTGACGAGTGATCCCGGCTGGACCAATCTCGAGGCTTCGAGCCCCGCGCGGCTCATCAGCACGCGCGGCCCAAAGCCGAAACCGTCAGAAAGGCGGTCGGGTTCGGCTCTGAGGATTGCATCGACGACAAAAGCCTGTTTGCCGATTTCCACCGTATCGCCCGGCTGAATGCCGAGACGCTCACCCAGAAGGGCCTCGATGAGTATGCGGTCGTTTCCGAGCCTGTTCGCGGGATTGTTCGCGTCCCGCTCGGGCGCATCGGTTTCAACGCGGCCATAGAGCGGATAGAGACCGTCCACTGCCTTGACCTCGACCAGTGTCTGCGCCGACCCGTCAGGAAGACGGGCCATCGAACGCAGGCTCTCGGTTTCCGAGACGGTCCCGAACCCTTCAAGAAATGCAAATTGCGCTTCGGGCAGCGGCTGCTGGACAAGTGTCGCGGCAACGTCGCCGCCCAGGATCGTCTGGCCCTGTTCGGCAATGCCGTCGGTGATCGAACTGGCTACCGAGTTGACCCCCGCAATCGCCGCCACGCCAAGCGCGATACAGGCCAGAAACACGTAGAAACCGCGCAGGCCCCCGCGCAGTTCGCGTAGCGCAAAGCGCAATGACAGGCCAAGCGACGCCATGGCGCCACGCGACACGGCACCCCCGGTGCCGGTTTGCACCCCGGCAGTCGAAGCTGCATCGCTCATGCGGCGGCCCCCGCCATGCCCGCCCGTTCCTCCTCGATTTCGCCCGAGGAGACATGAACGACCCGCTCGCAGCGGTTCGCGAGGTGCGGATCGTGGGTTACCAGCACCAGCGTGGTGCCGCGCTCCCGCTGTTTTGAGAACAGCAGGTCGGCGACCTGCTCCCCGGTTGTCTCGTCCAGATTGCCTGTCGGCTCGTCTGCGATCAGCAGTTTCGGAGAAGGCGCAAGGGCGCGCGCAATGGCTGCCCGCTGCTGCTCGCCTCCCGACATCTGGCCCGGATAGTGGTTCATGCGCGCACCCAGGCCAACGGCCTTCAATTCTTCGGCTGCCCGCTCGAAGGCGTTCTCCATGCCCGCAAGTTCAAGCGGCACGGCAACGTTTTCCAGCGCCGTCATGTTGGGGATGAGATGGAAGGACTGGAAGACGATGCCGATATTGCGGCCGCGAAACAGTGCGAGTTCGTCCTCCGACTTGCCGGAAAGATTACTGCCAGCAATCTCGACCAGCCCGCTGTCGGCCTGTTCCAGTCCGCCCAGAACCATCAACAGTGTCGACTTCCCGGACCCCGAGGGGCCGACAATGCCGACCGACTGCCCGGCCGATACTTCGAGATCCATTCCTTTCAGCACATGCACCTTGGAGGCGCCGGAACCCAGCGTCAGATGCACATCCTTGAGGCGGATTGCCGAAGCCGAAACCCGCTTTTCCTGTTTGCCGGCTGGATTTCCTGCCACGGTCACTCCATCTCTATCTCGAATTCTCTGGGTCTTGTGCGGCTTGCTTGCCGGCGGACCATAAGGCTACGTCGGCCAAGCACAACCGGTTCTGCCTCTAGATGGTGCCGGTTCGCACGATTGCAAACAGGCACGGGATGGAAATGGATGTCACGTGAAAATCCGGTAATGAAACGCCTGGCGGCACTTGCAGCGACCTTGCTGATTGCAACCGTCATGTTTGCAGGGCACGCGGCGCGCGCGGATTCCCCTCCCGAAATCGTCGTTCTGGGTGACAGCCTGGTGGCCGGATACGGCCTGCAGCCAGGGGAAGCGTTTCCCGAACGGCTTCAGGAAGCTCTGATCGCCGATGGCGTCCAGGTATCCGTCACCAATGCCGGTGTTTCCGGCGACACCAGCAGCGGAGGTCTTGCCCGGCTCGACTGGTCGGTTCCCGATGGCACCGATGGCGTTATCGTCGAACTGGGAGCAAACGATGCCCTGCGCGGCATTCCGCCCGAAGTTACCCGCGAGAACCTGAACACGATTGTCGCCCGGCTGAAGGAGCGCGGCATTGCCGTTCTGCTTGCCGGAATGATGGCTCCCCCAAACATGGGCGAGGAATATGCGGCTGCGTTCAATCCGATCTATCGCGATATCGCCGCAGCCCATGACATCCAGCTGTACCCGTTCTTCCTTGACGGCGTTGCTGCCGAAGCAGCCCTCAACCAGGCCGACGGCATGCATCCGAACGCCAGGGGTGTGGACGTGATCGTGTCCCGCTTCGTGCCGGCCGCGAAGGATTTCATCTCTCGAATGGCGGGCGGAACACGCGCCTCGGCCGAGTGATTGCTGCAACACCCGGCAACTGCGGCACCGCTACGCTCGCAAGAGCAACGCTGGAGGGCAATTTTTGTTTGCCGCACGCAACACTTCATGATTCCATGAAATCAGCAGTTGATTCGGGGAGAGTTGCCAATGCCCAGACTGTTCACCGCACTCAAGGTGCCCGCGAGCATTTCCATGCAACTCTCGCTGCTGCGGGGCGGCCTGCCCGGCGCCCGATGGATCGACGCTGAAAATTACCACCTCACCCTGCGCTTCTTCGGCGATGTCGACCGGCACACCGCCCACGAGATTTCTCACGAACTGGGCCGCACCAAGCAGCGCGCCTTCGACATCCGCATTCAGCGCCTCGACATTTTCGGAAACGCAAAGCCGCACTCGCTCTTTGCCGCTGTTGCGCCGAGCCGCGAACTCAACGAACTGCAGGCAGAACACGAGCGTGTCGCCAAGCGCCTGGGACTGAGGCCCGACAAGCGCAAGTTCACCCCGCATGTAACCATCGCGCGGCTCAAGGGCACGCCGGACTACATGATCGCCGACTACCTTGCCGCGCGTGGCGGTTTTTCGTCGCTGCCATATGAGGTCGACGGCTTCGAACTCCTGTCTTCACGCGATTCCATTGGCGGCGGCCCGTACATAACCGAGGCCCGCTACGAGCTCCTGGAAGCGCTCGAAGATGATGAAGACGATATTCGTCCGGCAGGACAGGGCGCGCGCGGGTTCGGGGTTTTGAGGGCGCCCGCCTGGTACCGGCCCGAAGGCTGATACGGCTCAGCGTTCCAGAAGCCGCGCCAGGATGCGCGGGCTTGCAGTATCGATCATGTCGAAGACCTCGGAATAACCCGCTTCCGCACCGCCCCACGGGTCCGGCACGTCGATGCGGCCAAGGCCTGCATATTCCATGAACAATCCCGTTTGGGCACGGCCTGCCGTTCCAGCCGCCAGTTCATCCAACGCCCGGACATTGGCGGCATCCATTCCAAGAATGAGATCGAAGCTCGAAAAATCCTCCGGGCAGACCTGCCGGCCGCGCTGACGCGAAATATCGATCCCGTGCGAGCGCGCGATGGCCTGCGATGACCGGTGCGGCGGTTCGCCGATGTGCCAGCCACTGGTTCCGGCCGAATCCGCTTCAACGTCTGCACCGGCCAATGCCGCGTGATGGGCAAAAACGCCTTCCGCAAGCGGCGAGCGGCAGATATTTCCCAGACATACGAACAGCACTGATTTCGCGGACATTGCGGTCTCTCCTGAAAACTCACAAAAAAAGGCCCGGAACCATGTCCGGGCCTTGATCGATCAAACCGGCATCGCGGTCACGATACCGCCCATTCCGGATCGCGAATATCAACGAAATGCCCCGCAATCGCCGCGGCGGCAGCCATTGCAGGCGATACCAGATGGGTGCGTCCCTTGAAGCCCTGACGGCCTTCGAAGTTGCGGTTCGAGGTCGAGGCGCATCGCTCGCCCGGCTTCAACCGGTCGTCGTTCATCGCCAGGCACATGGAGCAGCCCGGCTCCCGCCACTCGAAACCGGCCTCGATGAAGATCTTGTCGAGGCCTTCGGCTTCCGCCTGTTCCTTGACCAGGCCCGAACCCGGAACGACCATCGCGCTGACATGTTCGCTCACCTTGCGGCCCTTGGCGACGGCAGCGGCGGCACGCAGGTCCTCGATGCGGCCATTCGTGCATGAGCCGATGAACATGCGGTCGATCTTGATGTCGGTGATCTTCGTCCCCGGCGTGAGGCCCATGTATTCCAGCGCACGCTTTTTCGATTCGCGCTTGGTCTCGTCGGCGATGTCGTCCGGATTGGGAACAACGCCGGTTACCGAGATCACGTCCTCAGGCGAAGAACCCCAGGATACGATTGGCGGAAGGCTGGCAGCGTCAAGACGAACGATCTTGTCGTAATGGGCGCCCTCGTCCGTGAACAGCGTCTTCCAGTATTCCATCGCCTGGTCGAATGCCGCGCCCTTGGGCGCCTTCGGCTTGTCCTTGATGTAGGCGAAGGTCTTTTCATCCGGCGCGATCAGACCGGCGCGGGCACCGCCCTCGATGGTCATGTTGCAGACGGTCATGCGGCCTTCCATGGAAAGCGCGCGGATGGCATCGCCGGCAAATTCGATAACATGGCCGGTGCCGCCGGCGGTCCCGATCTCACCGATGATGGCAAGCACGATGTCCTTGGCGGTCACGCCTTCGGGCAGGTCGCCATTAACCTCGACCAGCATGTTCTTGGCCTTCTTCTGGATGAGCGTCTGGGTAGCCAGAACATGCTCGACCTCGGAAGTGCCGATGCCATGGGCAAGGGCGCCGAACGCACCATGGGTGGAGGTGTGCGAGTCGCCGCAGACGATCGTCATGCCCGGCAGGGTGAACCCCTGTTCGGGGCCGATGATGTGAACAATGCCCTGCCGCTTGTCGTGTTCCGAATAGTACTCGACGCCGAAATCGGCGGCATTTTTCGCGAGCGCCTCGACCTGAATGCGGCTTTCCTCGTTCTTGATGCCGTTCACGCGGTCCGGCGTGGTCGGCACGTTGTGGTCGACCACGGCGAGGGTGCGCTCCGGGTGGCGCACCTTGCGCCCGGCAATTCGAAGACCCTCGAAAGCCTGCGGGCTGGTGACCTCGTGAACAAGATGGCGGTCGATGTAAAGAAGCGAAGTGCCATCTTCGTCCGTGGAAACCAGGTGATCGTCCCAGATCTTGTCGTAGAGTGTGCGCGGCGTGGAATCTGCCATGTCTTATGTCCGTCTTTCTGGCCTTCGCGGCCTTGGTGAATTGGCGTTGATGTACTTTCTGGCAGGCATCAGGTCAAGGCGATGCACAACGCGACGAAAGATTTGAGACTCGGGTTCGCCCGGTCGCGGTCGCAGCCACGTCCTGCGACATGCCGCCGCCTGTGACCCCTTGTCAAATTTGATTGCAGTCAAATGTAATTACAAGGGCATCCAGCCTGGCTGGCCCTCACGCGATCGAGCCATTGCCGCTGCCGCCGGTTTTTCCGTAACCGCTCGTTCCCGCTGCCCTCCGGCAGATGGGAGGAGCTGACTGCAAACTGCAAACAGAAGAGATCTGACCCATGAACTACTACCTAATCGGAATACTGCTTGTGGCCGCCTGGGCTGTTGCCGCTTTCTTCATCGGCTACCCGCTGGTGATTGTCACCTTCCTGGCGCTCGTTCCGACCATTTTCGTGCTGTTGATCGCCACCACCTCGGGCAAGGTCTGATACCTGGCGCCAACTTCAATGCAAAAAGCCCGCGGAACGGATCCGCGGGCTTTTTCATGTAGGTTGTCCGACCGCAAACCGGTCAGCGCAAGCCTTATTCGCCTTCTTTGGGAGCCTCGGCAGCCTTCGCTGCTTCCTCTGCTGCCTTTTCGGCGGCCAGTGCTTCCGCGGCTGCTACCTTTTCCGCCTCGATGCGTGCCTTTTCCTCGGCCAGTGCCTGGCGGTCTGCATCGTTCAGCTTCTTGGCGCGAATGCCGGTGTTCTCGGTGATGCGTGCAGACTTGCCGCGGCGATCGCGCAGGTAATAGAGCTTCGCACGGCGCACCTTGCCGCGGCGAACCATTTCCACGCCTTCAACCAGCGGGGAGTAGACGGGGAACACACGTTCCACACCTTCACCATAGGAAATCTTGCGAACCGTGAAGTTCTCGTTCAGGCCACCGCCGGAACGGGCGATGCAGACGCCTTCATAGGCCTGCACGCGGGTACGGCTGCCCTCGGTCACGCGCACGAGAACGCGGATGGTATCGCCGGGTTCGAATTCGGGAAACTGGCGTTTTTCGGCAATCGCCGCTGCCTGCTCGGCCTCGAGCTGCTGGATGATGTTCATCGTTTCTAACCTTCGTTTGCGTTTCCGGCCAGGGTGAGCGCACTTGCCCACTTTGCTCGAAAATCCTGTTCTTGATTAACAAGCCAGAGCGACCTTCATCCGGGTCCAGGCTGATTATTGCGGCTTTCCGCGTGCGCCTGGCATATGGCCTGCCGTCTCATCCAGACGATCAAACAGGCCCGTCCCGAACCGGCTGTACCCGGTCGATGCCTCATTCTTTCCGGTTATGTTCGGAAATTCGAGGCTGCCTATATGTCAAAAAGCATGATTTGTCGAGTGTCGCGCCAAGATTCTTCGCGAGCCCTGCACCTTTGCGGTCCTGTTTGAGCTGGCGGGTATCCTGCAGACTTGCTCAGCCGGAAGCCAGGGCGATCAGCGACGCCGCCACCGCCAGACCGGCAACAGCGAGCGGCGGACGCCACGGCGTCCTAACACCTGTCGCTCTTTCGGTCCTGTAGGCAACAAGTATGGTCGGCAATGCTGCAACAAGTGCGATTGCCGGAATGCCGAACAGGTTGAGATTGGTTCCCGGCGCAAACCAGGCAATCGATGCCACGGCCACCGCAGTGGCACAAAATGCACCACCCATTGCACGGTAGAGCGCGGTCAGAACCTTCAGGACACCATCGGCAATGACAGTATCGCCGCCATTACCGCTGATGATCCGGCGATGATAGTCCGCGGGCACGGGGCCGAACAGGTACTTCGCCGACAGCAGTAAAACGGCTGCTGCCACGACAAGCTGAAGTGCCATCGGCAAATAGGTCATTCGGGCTCTCCTCCCGTTTTCACCCCGCCTGCCACGATACACGGTCTAAGAGCGGGCTTCTACAGGCAAACCTGACTTGACCCGTTCAATCACGCTTCTCCAGAAGGTCCGGCCGCCTTTCCCCAGTTAGCGCTTCCGCCTGATCACGCCGCCACCTGTCAACCTTGCCGTGATCGCCCGAGGTCAGTACTTCGGGGATTGTCCGGCCTTCCCACTCTGCGGGGCGTGTGTAGTGGGGGTGTTCCAGCAGCCCTGTCTCGAAACTCTCGTGTTCGCCGGATTCGGCATTGCCCATGACGCCGGGCAGGACACGGACAACTGCGTCAAGCAGTGTCAGGGCAGCCGGTTCGCCACCTGAGAGAATATAGTCGCCGATCGAAACCTCGATCAGTTTCCTGCCCTCGATCACCCGTTCGTCCACGCCCTCGAACCTGCCGCAGACAATGACAACCCCCTCGCCTGCTGCCAGCTCTCGCACCTGTTGCTGGGTCAGCGGCTTGCCGCGCGGGCTCATCAGCAGGCGCGGCCTCTCGTCTTCACCGACCGTATCGATGGCATCGGCCAAAACGTCGGCACGCAATACCATGCCTGCCCCGCCGCCGGAGGGAGTGTCGTCGACCGCTCTGTGTTTGCCCCGCCCGAATTCACGCAACTGCACGGTATCGAGCGCCCATCGCCCTTCCTCAAGTGCCTTGCCTGCAAGCGAATGTCCCAGATGCCCCGGAAACATCTCGGGATAGAGCGTTATGACCGTGGCTCTAAAGGCCATGGCACTACTCCTCTTCCCGCTCGCTGGTCTCGGCAGGGGGGACGATGACGATACGTCCAGCCGGGATATCGATCTCGGGGAAGGTCTCGCGGGTAAACGCATACATGGCCGCCGGCCCGGATACGGGCTTGATCTCGATGATGTCACCGGCGCCGAAATCGTGGACGGCCCTGACAGAACCGAATTCATCGCCATCGGCGGTCACAACGGCAAGACCGATCAGGTCCGCCATGTAGAACTCGTCCTCGTCTTCCGGGTCGGGCAGCACCGAACGGTCCACGAACAGTTCCACCCCGTTCAGGGCCTCGGCAGCTTCGCGCGTGGTCACGCCAGCAAACTTCACGACTGCCATGTTCTTCTGCAGCCGCGCCTCGAGAACCTCAAAGCTCCGCCCCGCGGTATCGGACAACGGGCCATAGTCGCAAAACCCCAGCGGATCTTCCGTGTAGGGCTTCACGCGGATTTCGCCGCGCACGCCATGCGGCGCGCCGATCACGGCAAGGAGTACTGGATTTTCGGGCTTGGCGGTCATGATGCGGTATTGGCGTCAAATTCAGGGCAAGTAAAGACAAAAAGGCGGGCCACAGGACCCGCCTTCATGCAATGAATGAATACCGGACGAGTTACTCGGCCTTGGCTTCCTCTTCAGCCGGTGCTTCCGCAGCGGCTTCCTCTGCCGGAGCTTCGGCAGCAGCCTTTGCTGCTTCTTCAGCCTCGGCAGCTGCAGCAGCAGCTTCCTCTTCCTTCTGCTGGGCTTCGGCAATGCGCTCCTGCGCCTTCTTCCCCGGCTGGCCCTTGTTCGGGTTGTTGCGGGCTTCACGCTTCATCAGGCCTTCAGCGTCAAGGAAACGGGCAACGCGGTCGGTAGCCTGTGCACCCTGTTTCAGCCAATGCTCGGCGCGGTCCTTGTCGAGGACGATGCGTTCGCCTTCTTTCGGCAGCATCGGATTGTAGGTGCCAATTTTCTCGATGTAGCGGCCATCGCGCGGCGAGCGCTCATCGGCAACGACGATGGAATAGAACGGACGTTTCTTGGAACCGCCGCGTGCAAGACGAATTTTGGTAGCCATGTTTCTTACTCCTTTTGCGCCGGTTCATCCCGGACGCTGGCTTTCAATGAAGGCGCGCGTCAGCCGCGTGCCTGTTCGTGGTGCCGGATCACTTCCCTGATGATGAAATTCAGGAGTTTTTCGGCAAAGTCAGGGTCGAGATCCGCTTCTTTCGCAAGCGACCGCAGGCGCTCGACCTGTTTTTTCTCCCTGTCCGGATCGGCCGGGGGAAGATCGTAATCGGCCTTGAGAACGCCCACCGCCTTGGTAATGCGGAAGCGTTCGGCCAGAATGTGAATGAGCGCCGCGTCGAGATTGTCGATCGATGCCCGGTAATGCTTGAGCCGCGAGACGGCTTCCTCGTTTCTGCTCATCCTCTCCCCCAGCTCTATTTCTTTTTCCCGAAGCCCGGCAGGCCCTTGGGCAGGCTGCCGCCCATACCCATTTCGCGGGCCATCCGCTCAAGCTCCTTGGGGTCCATCTTTGAAAGATCCGGCATTTGTCCGCCGCCCGGAATTCCACCGCCCATGCCACCTGGAAGGCCCGGCAGTCCGCCACCGCCCATGCCGCCGAGCATCTTCTGCATCATGCCGCCGCCCATGCCGCCAAAGGGTCCCTTGCCCTTCGACATCTTGCGCATCATGTCGGCCATCTGCTGATGCATCTTCAGGAGCTTGTTGATTTCCTGAACCGAGGTGCCCGAACCCGATGCAACGCGCTGCTTGCGCTTGGCGTTCATCATTTTCGGCTTCTTGCGCTCCTCGCGCGTCATGGAAGAGATGATTGCCTGCTGACGCTTGAAGATGGAATCGTCGATGCCCGCAGCATCGATCTGCTTCTTCATCTTGCCGATGCCGGGCAGCATTCCCATGATGCCGCCCATGCCGCCCAGCTTCTGCATCTGGCCAAGCTGGTCGGAAAGGTCGTTCAGGTCGAACTCGCCCTTCTGCATCCGCTTGGCCATCGCGGCTGCCTTCTCGGCATCGATGGATTCTGCGGCCTTCTCCACGAGCGAAACGACATCGCCCATGCCAAGTATGCGGTCGGCGATGCGCGAGGGATGGAAGTCCTCGAGCGCATCCATTTTCTCGCCGGTACCGATCAGCTTGATCGGCTTGCCGGTAACTGCCCGCATGGAGAGAGCGGCACCACCACGGCCATCGCCGTCGATGCGCGTGAGCACGATGCCGGTGATACCGACACGGCTGTCGAACGAGGTCGCCAGATTGACGGCATCCTGACCTGTCAGGGAGTCGGCAACGAGCAGGATTTCATGCGGGCCGGCGGCGGACTTGATGTCCGCCATCTCCACCATCAGCGCTTCGTCGATATGCGTGCGGCCGGCAGTATCGAGGATGACGACATCGTAACCGCCGAGTTTTGCCGCCTGTTGCGCGCGGCTCGCAATTGCGACCGGATCCTGCCCATCGACGATCGGAAGTGTATCAACCCCGGTCTGTACGCCGAGCTGGCGAAGCTGTTCCTGGGCGGCGGGCCTGCGCGTGTCGAGCGAGGCCATCAGAACCTTCTTGCGGCCCTTCTCGGTGAGCCGCTTGGCAATCTTGGCCGAGGTGGTGGTCTTGCCCGATCCCTGCAGGCCCACCATCATGATCGAGACCGGCGGAGCCGCATTCAGGTCGATCGATTCGGCATCCGAACCCAGCACGTTGACCAGTTCGTCGTGAACGATCTTGACGACCATCTGGCCCGGCGTGACCGACTTGACCACTTCCGCGCCAACGGCCTTTTCACGCACCGCTTCGGTGAATTCGCGAACCACCTCAAGCGCGACATCTGCCTCGATGAGCGCGCGCCGGACCTCGCGAAGCGCAGCCGACACATCCTTGTCGGAAAGCGCGCCGCGCCTGGTAAGTCCGTCGAATATGCCGCTCAGGCGGTCTGAAAGCGATTCAAACACTGTTTCTTCCTCTAGATCGTTTCACCTTCAGGTGAAAACGACAGCTTTCGGCAAGCAACTGAATTCATCAATGCATTTCGACCTTGCCGTTTACGTCAAGATCGAAATTGCCCCAGCTTGCCGGGTTCTTTCCCTGCAAGATGGTTATCCCGCCAACCTGAACCAAACGAACCGTCAGGATTTTCCTGACCAATCGCATCAAAGCCGCAAAGCAAAAATCACCTGAGGGCGCATCGCGCTGTCAGGTGTTGACCTCCGGGTGCGGACTGTTTCCTTTTCCATGGGGACGGAAGCAGGCCATCATCTAAGCCCCGGTCGGCGGCTTGAATATGGTCTCTGTCACGAGATAGGCGGCATAAACAGGCAAAAGCCCGCAAAGTCAAGGAAAATGACCAATCCGGGCGGGCGTCGCCCACCCCTGCGTCCCGATGCACGCTTGTCCGGACCGGCCAGACGGCTATCGTGCCGCCATGACCGAACATCCATCATCAAACAGTACCACCATCCGCCCGGGAGAAAAGGCCATCGACCACGATGCAAGTCGCGATACCTTTGTCCAGTTCATCGGCAGGATACACACGCCCTTTCGCGACCGTTCGGACTGCCCACGCCAGGGCGACGTGGAAAACGGCCCGGTTTGCACACTGGAAATAGATCCGGCATGGGCCGAAGCGCTGACGGGAATCGGCCACAACGAGCAGCTGGAGGTTCTCTATTGGCTGGACAGGGCGCGGCGCGACCTCGTGGTGCAGAACCCCCGGCATGCCAAGGAGCCGGCGGGCACTTTTTCACTGCGCTCGCCGAACAGGCCCAACCCCGTCGGTGTTTCGGTTGTGCAACTGCTCTCGGTTGAGGGCTGCACGCTGAAGGTTCGTGGCCTTGACTGTCTCGACGGCACGCCACTGATCGACATCAAGCCGGCACGCTCGTCGTTTCTTTCCAACATCCGGGAAAATGCCCCGGAATAACCCCGCGCGCGCGGCGCAAACAGTCTACCCGAGCTCAGAATACCTTTCTTGCCAGCAGGTTTCGCAGCCCCACCGGCAAATGCATCCAGAGCTGCTTTGCAAGCGGACGCAGGGTCGCGAGCCAGAACTCGCAATACAGCCTGCCCCTCAGCGAAACCGGCATCGAGAAATCGGTAACCGTCGCCTGGTTTTCCGTCCAAGTCATCTTGTAGGGAACGGATGGGATCATGAAATCAACGACCTTCAGCTTTCGCGAGAAACAGGTCTTGATCACTTCGCCCAGATGCAGTTTTCCGGGGCCAACCGGTTCGTACTCGGGATCCATTGCCGACATGAAGGCATAGTAGCGGCCCTTGTAGACGAACCCCCACTGGTCGGCGATGGGCTTTCCGTCATGGACAAGCGACATGGCCAGCACCTCGACACCCTTGACCTTGCCTTGTGCGAATCTGCCGACAAAGCGCCGGAAGTCATCGTCCTGAAAGGCGCGGGAGGTTATGCCGTTGCGGTCAAGCCAGTCCTGCCTCCCCACGAAGGTACGCTGAACCACCTCGCGCACAAGTTGACCGGAAGAAGCGGCCTCGTGCTCGACCTCGCCCGTGCGTTCCAGACGATTGATCGAATTGCGCATGTTCTTGCGCGTCTTCGACTTGACCGTCTTGTGGTAGGTTTCGAAATCGGGCCAGTTTGAAATTGGCACGTATGGAGAATGGTCGACTTCACCGACCGGATGCGCGATGCCATGGATCACGCGCGCAAGCATGCTGTCGAGGCGCACTTGGCCCAGATGTAGAAAGTCGGCACCGGAGGTTCGCACGAGTTTCTCGAATGTGGCGGCGAACCTTTCCGGCGCCATGCCCTTCAGGGCCAGCATGTCGGTGTATTGCTGAAACGGTTCGGCGAGACCGGTAAGAACCTTCAGCCGTTTCACCCGCGACACCTTGAGCGGCAGCAGGCCTGCTATGCGGCCTGAACAACGCCAGACCGCAACCGCAGGCACGTCCTTGCCCCCGCTTTCCCGCTGCATCTCGATCCAGTTGGCGCACCAGTCGAAGGACTGGAACAATACGGTGTCCCCGCACTCTTCTTCCAGTTCACGCCATTCGGTTTCCAGGGCCAGGACGGCGTCCATTCCGGTCACCAGTTCGGAATCGAGGCCGGCGCTGGAGAAACGCCAGTATTCGATTACAGGAGGTGCAGGAGCTTTTACGCCTACAAGTGGTCCGGGAAGGCCCATGGCCTCACCTGCTTCACGCTTGTGAACCGAAATGTTCATCAGCTTTCCGCCTTCATTTGCGAACTTCATAAGGGGTGATGTCCGACACCGAGGACGGAGCCGAAGGGTCCACCTTGAAGTCGATCATGTATGGTTTTTCCGCCTTGCGGTGCAGGCCGGAAAATTTCACGGCTGCAGCAAGGCCGGTCTTTGCCAACGCAACCGGACCACCTTCCTGGTGCTTGAGGTTGCTGAAACCCGCCTTGCGCAGCATGCCGTTGGCATAGTGCACCGCGTAGGATGTGCGGATGTCATTGGTGTAGTGCTCGGTGGTGATCGAGACGTTCAGGCAATCCATGTTCTCGACCCGGTGCGGAAGGTTGAGCGGCCAGTAGAGCATGTAGCCCGGCTCCAGGTCGTAGACGTTGGCGCCGTTGTCGAGTGCCTCGCTGTAGGGCATGTCGGTCTCGTGCAACTCACCAAGAATGAGCTTTTCGATTGCCGGCTGCGGCAGATAGGGCGGCTCTGCGGGATAGACCCAGACTCGCTTCTTGCCACGGATCTGCCAGAGCATCTGGCCCGGCACGTCGGCATGATACGGCACGTAGACGTTCGGCGACGAAATCAGGATGGTCATGATGTGGCGGTAGGTCTTGAGACCGGGCACGCGCATCTCGAATTCGCGGAAGATGTCTTCCAGCAGGTCTCCGTATGCGGAATTGGCCTTCTGCGGCGCACGAAGGTTGATCCAGATATCGCCCTTCTGGACGGCATCGATCAGTTCCATTCCTGAAAGCCCGCCGAACTCGCCTTCGCGGCGGCGTTTGGGGCCGTCAGCACCGCTGGATCGTGTGTTGACGTGGTAGTCCTGGCGCTCGACTGCCTCAAGAAGCTTTGCAAGCGCCTCGTTGGTGAACAGTTCGGACCTGTGCAGATTGTGCCGCATCATCAGCTGTTCACGGCCCCAGCCAGCTGCGTATTCCGGTTTCCAGTCAGCCATGATGTGTCCGGTCGTGATATCGCGCATCATCGAATCTCCTTGTGATCGACCCAGTTATCCACAATCACGCTGGGTAAAGCATGAACCGTGCCGACTACCTCCCGTCTACGCGGGAAATCGAAAACCGAACCTTAATTGCGGCATGTTTCGGGCCTGCCGGACGTGATTACCTGCCCGGATGGTTAACATTGGTACCAATGCTGTACCGCAATGGGATTGCCGGTGTGTGGGAGCCAATCCTCCCTTCCCGTTTTGGCGCAGTTGGCTCAGTTCATTCGGCAGACGGAACCTTTTGCCGCCGCAGCCGTTGAATTATCGGTCAACAACAAGGGGATTTACCCATGCTCAAGTGGATTCTGATACTTCTGATCGTCGCTGCGGTCGCCAGCCTTCTCGGCTTCAATTCCATTTCCGGCGCCGCCATGACCGGCGTGAAACTGCTGATCGGCATCCTGCTGATCGTGTTCCTGCTCACGCTTCTTGGTATTGTCGCCATTGCCTGACGCATTTGTCAGGCGCTGACACGAAGACCGGCGATGGCAGCCTTTAAACCGCCGGAAAAATCAGCCATATAGAAGCCGCCCGCAACAATTGCGGGCGGTTTGCGTTTCAGGCGGCAATCATGGCTCTCGACACACCCTTCGCGAAAATGAATGGCGCAGGCAACGAAATCCTCGTTGTCGACATTCGCGAGTCAGGCCGTGAATTGTCCGAGGCTGCGGCTCTCGCCCTCGCTGCCAGCGACGCCATACCCTATGACCAGATCATGGAAATCAGGTCGCCTAAGGTCGCGGGAATGGATGCCGGCATCCGGATCCTGAACAATGACGCTTCGGAATCGGGCGCCTGCGGCAACGGCATGCGCTGTGTAACCGCCTATATGAGCGCAAGCGACGGCAGGACCCATTATGATTTCATGACCCGGCGCGGCCCGCTAACCGCCGACATCGGCGAAGGCGGCATGATAACGGTCGACATGGGAGAGCCGAAGCTTGGCTGGCAGGACATTCCGCTGGCCGAGGAATTCCACGATACCCGCAAGATCGAATTGCAGATCGGACCGATCGATGCACCGGTGCTGCATTCCCCCAGCGTCGTCAGCATGGGCAATCCCCACGCCATCTTCTGGGTCAACCGGGATGTCTGGGATTATGATCTCGACCGTTTCGGTCCCCTCCTGGAAAACCATCCGATCTTTCCCGAAAGGGCCAACATCACCATCGCGCAGGTCGTCGATCCCGCTCACGTGAATATCCGGACGTGGGAACGCGGCGCCGGGCTCACGCTTGCCTGCGGCTCGGCCTCCTGTGCAACGGTCGTGGCAGCGGCCCGCAAGGGCCTGACCGGGCGAAGGGTGGAGATCACCGCACCGTCGGGCAAGAAACTCATCGTCGAATGGGCGGACAACAACCATGTCCTGATGACCGGGGAAGCCGAGTTCGAGTTTTCGGGAAAACTCGACCCGGACACCGGCGCGTTCAGCCGAACCTGAGTTCCGCCAGCAGTTTCTATTCGCAGCCGAAATGCACGCCGGAGATCTCGACCTCCTTCGAGCATACCGTTCCGCCCCAGACATAGCCTTCCTGGCCCTCCCAGAAGCGCACCTTCACCCATTGCCAGCCATCATGAAAGCTGCCGGTCTCACCGGTGAACTCGATTAGCTCACCTTTCGGGAGACGGGTGATTTCCTTGCCGGATATGTCCGGCTTGTCCCGGATAATGGATCCGAAGACGGACTGGCCGGTAGCCATGGCAGCCGTCGATACGCAGGGAAAGCTGGTGTCCTCGCCTTCGATGGACAGCACGCCCTCCTTGCCCTTGGAGTGGAAGGTGATCTTGCCGTTTGAGTATTTCTCGCCCGAAGCCGAGGGTACGCGCGGCAGCTTCTCGTTCTCTTCTGGATAGCCGATCAGGCCAACGAATTCTCCGCCGTAATAGATCCCGCTGCCAAGCAGATAACCGTCGCGCGCCAGCGCCGGATGATCCGTCACGTCGCAGGTGAAATTCGGGAACGGCGAGGCCGATGCAGCGTGACAGAACAACAGGACCGGAAGACAGGAAAGCCATGCCCGGCAAGCTGGGAACCGCGCCTTCATGTATAATCTCCTTGCTTTGCCGCCATGGTACCACCTTTTCACACGGCGCGGATCGCAGCAACCTCCCGTCCGCCATGCGACCGGACTAAGCGCGTGCGGGGCTTACCTCTGGCAATTTGGTGCCGGATGCGCCATATCAGCCGCGAATTGGAACACTGACAGCATTCGGCACATGACCATCAAGACGCTGACATTCGGCTGCCGCCTCAATGCATACGAAAGCGAGGTGATGAGCCGGGAGGCCGAAAAGGCCGGTCTTGGCACGCTCGAAAACGGGGCAGTGCTGGTCAACACCTGCGCGGTGACCGCAGAGGCCGTGCGCCAGGCAAAGCAGGCGATCCGCCGCGCACGGCGCGAGAACCCGGATGCACGCATCATCGTTTCAGGCTGCGCCGCACAGACCGAACCGCAGACCTTTGCCGAGATGGAAGAGGTCGATCTTGTCATCGGCAACGAGGACAAGCTGAACGAAACCGCCTACCGCGCCCTGCCGGAATTCGGCATCAACCAGTTCGAGAAAGTTCGCGTCAACGATATCTTCGAGGTTCGCGAGACAGCCTCCCACATGGTGCAGTCGGTGGACGGTCACAGCAGGGCCTTCGTTCAGGTGCAAAATGGTTGCGACCATCGCTGCACGTTTTGCATCATTCCGTTCGGCCGCGGAAATTCACGTTCGGTCCCAGCCGGAGAGGTCGTCGATCAAATCCGCCAGCTCGTCGAGAACGGATATCGCGAGGCAGTTCTGACCGGCGTCGATACCACCTCCTGGGGCACCGATCTTCCCGGTTCGCCGAAACTCGGCACACTGGTCAGGTCGGTTCTGAAAAACGTTCCCGAGCTGGAGCGTCTTCGTATTTCCTCGATCGATTCAATCGAGGTCGATGACACGCTGCTCGACGTGATTGCCAATGAAGAGCGATTTCTGCCGCACCTGCACCTGTCACTCCAGCATGGCGACGACATGATTCTCAAACGCATGAAACGGCGCCATTCGCGCTCCGATTCGATAGCGTTCTGCGAGAGAGTACGCAAACTGCGCCCGGACATGGTGTTCGGTGCAGACCTGATGGCCGGGTTTCCGACCGAAACCGGTGAAATGTTCGAGAACCTGCTTTCGGTTGTCGATGATTGCGGCCTCACTTGGCTCCACGTCTTTCCGTTCTCGCCCCGAGAAGGGACTCCCGCTGCCAGGATGCCGCAGGTCGACCGCGCGCTGGTCAAGGAACGCGCAGGCCGCTTGCGCGACAAGGGAACGGAAGTGGCAAACCGCTTTCTGGATACGTTAGTCGGGACAACCGAAACCGTTCTGATGGAACGCGGCGGTACAGGCCACACTGCCCAGTTCGCGCCACTGCGCATCGGCACCGAAGCGGCCCCGCAAGCCGGCTCACTGCTTCGGGTGAGCTTTACCGGGCACAGGGATGGTCTCTTGACCGCAGTGCCGCAATTGCCGGATGCGCTTGCGGGCACGGCGTGAACACGTCACAAGTGGCAATCAAACGACCGGACAGGACAAACCTTCATGGCTGACAAGAAACCGGGCCTCCTCAAACGCATGTTCTCCTTCGGCTTCGGCAAGAAGAAGGATGAGGCTGAAACGGTATCCAAAGAGGAAGATGCGGTAGAAGCCGGGGTTCCCGCTGCCGCAAGCACGGCCGAAGAATCTCCTGTTCCCGCTGCGGAGCCGGTAGCGGTCGAAACGCCGCCCGCCGAACAACCGCAACCGCAGGAAACCGAGGAAGAAGCGGAACAAGCCGCAAGGGCGGCTGCCGACGAGGCAGAAAAGGCACGGCAGGAAGAAGACAGAAAAGCCGCCGAAGAGAAAAGCAAGGCGGAAGCCGAACTCAAGGAAGCCGAACGCAAGGCCGCCGAGAAAGAGAAGCGCGACGCCGAGGAAAAGGCGCGCAAGGAAGCGGAGCGGCTGGCCAGGGCCGAGGCCGAAAGACACGAGGCTGCGGAAAGAGAGCGCCTGAAGCAGGAAGAAGCTGCAAGGGCGGCCGCCGCCGCAAAGGCGAAGGCCGAAACTGCGGCAAAGGCCGAGGCCGCAGCGGAGGCCGAACGCCAGGAAATCAAACGCAAGGAAGCCGCTGCCGCTGCCAGTGTCGCAGACGAGTCGCCGGTTCCGGAAGCAGAGCCGATTTCCGTTGAGACACCGCCTGCCAATCAACCTCAGCCGGAAGAGCCGGACGACGTTGACGATGAGAGCAGTCCGGCAGGTGACGCGCTGGAAGACCTCGAAATCGAGGAAGGCCGCCTTTCGGTTACCGAGCGCAAACGCAGGAAAGAGCCCGAACCGGAACTTGTCCAGGATGAGGAAGAGCGGCGGTCGGGCTGGCTTTCGCGGCTTTCGCGCGGCCTGTCACGCTCGTCGAACACGCTCAGGGAAAATATCACCGGCGTGATATCCAAACGCAGGCTGGACGACGATACCCTTCAGGACCTCGAGGATGTTCTGATCCAGGCCGACCTTGGCATCGAAACCGCAATGCGGGTGACCGATGCCCTTTCCGACCAGAAGTTCGGCAAGGAAGTGACGGAAGAAGAGGTCCGCGACGTCATGGCCTCGGAAATCGAGAAAATCCTGGTTCCCGTGGCCCAGGATCTCGAACTCGACCTGAACCATCAGCCTCATGTCATTCTTGTCGTTGGCGTCAACGGTTCGGGAAAGACCACGACCATTGGCAAGCTCTCCCAGAAACTCTACGACGCCGGTTTCTCGACAACACTCGTGGCAGGCGACACTTTCCGGGCAGCGGCAATCGAGCAGTTGAAGATCTGGGGCGAGCGCACCCAGTCACCCGTCCTGTTCAGGCCGCACGGCGCCGATGCTGCGGGCCTGGTCTATGATGCCTGGGAAGAGGCCAAGAAGGATCGCCGCGACGTTCTGCTCATCGACACCGCCGGCCGCTTGCAGAACCGCAAGGAGCTGATGGCGGAACTCGAAAAGATCGTCCGGGTTCTCAAGAAGCAGGACCCGAGTGCCCCGCACACGGTCCTGCTCACGCTGGACGCCACCACCGGCCAGAACGCCATGAACCAGGTCGAGATCTTCAAGGACGTCGCGGGCGTAAACGGTCTCGTGATGACAAAGCTCGACGGAACCGCACGCGGCGGCATTCTCGTTGCCATCTCGGCCAAGCACAAATTGCCGGTCTATTTCATTGGCGTGGGCGAGCAGGTTGCCGATCTGGAACCCTTCGAGGCGCGCGATTTCGCCCGCTCGATCGCAGGCCTTCCGAAAGAGGAATGATGATGACCGACGAAACGCAGAAGAAAAAGCACCGCGAACTGTCGCAGCTTACCAAGCTGGCGCTCGAAATGGGGCCGCTGGTCGTCTTTTTCCTTGCCAACTCCTACGGCGATCAGCTGGCGGCCCGTTTCCCCGCACTCGCCGCCCTTGGCGGCAAGATATTCATCGGCACGGCCTTCTTCATGGTCGCCATGGCGGTTTCACTGACCCTGACCTGGGCATGGGAGCACC
Organism: Nitratireductor sp.; assembly: GCA_020637805.1. GTDB lineage: Bacteria > Pseudomonadota > Alphaproteobacteria > Rhizobiales > Rhizobiaceae > Salaquimonas. Next base: position 32,752 of record JACKJU010000015.1, read on the forward strand.
GCATCGCCATCATGCCGCTGATCACCGGCATCTTCGTTTTCGTCTTCGGCACGCTGACGCTCTACCTTCAGGACGAGACCTTCATCAAGATGAAGCCGACACTGGTCAACCTGCTGTTTGGCTCGGCCCTGCTGATCGGCCTGTTCGTGTTCAAACGTCCCCTGATGAAGCTGTTGTTCGACGGCCCCTTCCGCCTTGACGACGAGGGATGGCGCAAGCTCACATTCCGCTGGGGCCTGTTCTTCTTCTTTCTTGCAGCCGTCAATGAAGTCGTCTGGCGAAACTTCTCCGACGACTTCTGGGTCAACTTCAAGGTCTGGGCAACGATGCCGATGACCATTGTCTTCATGATGTTCCAGTACCCGCTTCTCGCGAAACATGGCCTGGAGGACGAGGATCAGGACTGATTGATCGCAAGATCATCTTCGTGGCCGTGACCGGCCCGAAGTCATGCCTTCCACATTGGCAACTGCATCACGAAGCGGGTTGCGCAAGCGCCTTTTCGATGGCCGGCATGATCTTGTTCTGCAGGATTTCCGGGTCGATCGGCCCAACATGCTTGAGTGCGATCATCCCGCCCTTGCCGATAAGGTAGGTCTCGGGAACGCCGTATACGCCCCATTCAATCGCCATCTTGCCATTCGGATCGACACCGACTGCAGAAAAGGGGTTCCCCAGACTGCCCAGGAAACGCAACGCATTGTCGCTCGCATCCTTGTAGTTCATGCCGATGAGCTGGAAGCGCTTGTCCTTTGCCAGCTCGAAAAGGATCGGATGCTCCTGCCGGCAGGGAACGCACCACGATGCCCAGACATTGAGAAGTGTCACCTGGCCCTTGAACATCCCGGCCGAAAGACCCGGCACCTGTTTGCCGTCCTGGGTCAAGCCTTCCAGCGGCGCAAGCTCGGTCACCGGAGCAGGCTTGCCGATCAGAACGGATGGCAGGTCACGCGACGCTCCACCCTTTTCCAACTGCGAGTAGAAAACGCCTGCCAGCGCCAGAAACACGGCAAGCGGGATGATAGCGAGCAGCCAGCGGCCTGCGCCGGCCTTGGGGTTTTCTTCGCCAGTTGCCATGAAGTTATCTTTCCCTGGAGGAGGCACGGCGGATGCCCCGGGCTTCGAGTTCCCGGATTTCCGCCTTCCTGCGGCGGTACTGCACCATGATCCAGACCGTCAGGCCGCCGACGACAAGCGCGCTTACCAGATAGGACGGTATGATGAAGGCGGCATATTTACCGAACATCAGCGCACACCTTCCGCGGCCTTGAGTTTCATGACGCGAATGCGCCGCTTGAGGATTTCAGACCGCATGTTCATCAGGTGCAGCGTGAAGAATATCAGCGTGTAGGCCAGCGCCATGACCAGCAGCGGATAGAGAAAGGCTGCGTCCATCGCGGGTCTTCCGAAGCGCGAAACGCTTGCCGGCTGATGAAGCGTGTTCCACCAGTCGACCGAGAACTTGATGATCGGAATGTTGACGAAACCGACCAGCGTGATCACGGCGAGCGACTTGGCAGCCTGCGCAGGTTCCTCGATGGCACGCGCCAGCGCCATGATGCCCAGATAGATGATGAACAGCACGAGCACGGATGTGAGCCGCGCATCCCACACCCAGTAGGTGCCCCACATCGGCTTGCCCCACAAGGAGCCCGTAACCAGCGAGATGAAGGTGAATGCTGCCCCGATGGGCGCGGCGGCGCGAAGCGATACATCCGAAAGCGGGTGCCGCCAGACCAGCGTACCCAGTGCGGAGATGCTCATGACCGAATAGCACATCATGGCAAGCCAGGCCGCCGGTACGTGAATGAACATGATCAGCACGGTGGCACCCTGCTGGTAGTCTTCGGGAGCCGTGAAGCACATGTAAAGACCGGCCACGAGCAAGGCCACGGACAGCGCGGCAAGCCAGGGAATGACCCGGTCGGCAATCCCCATGAACCGCGTCGGGTTTGCTAGGCTGGCGAGCCATGCCCAGAAACCGGCAGGTTGTGAAATTTCAGCGCTTTGACGCGTCATCGATTTTCCTCTCGGCGGCCTGTCTAATGGCCCTGCCCGCCACAATCAATCCGCAGAATGCCGCAGCATTGCGGCAGCGGCAAGGGGACCAAGCACGCCGCTGAACAGGGTCAACGCACACAGGATCAGGAACGGCGCAGTGAAGGGATCGGGGTCGTAGATCGCACCATTGGTGGCCGTTATCCCGAAAACCAGCACGGGAATGACCAGCGGCAGCACCAGTATCGCGATCAGCAGCCCGCCGCGCGGAAGCGTTACGGTCACCGCCGCGCCCACTGCGCCGATCAGCGTGATTGCCGGGGTTCCCACGAGCAGTGTCAGCATCACTGCACCGGTCCCGACCGGCTCGACGTTGAGCATGATGCCAAACAGCGGTGTTGCCAGGATCAACGGCAGGCCGGTGGCCAGCCAGTGGGCCAGGCATTTGATCGCAATCGTCAGCGGCAGCAAATGGGGCTGCATCACGATGAGGTCGAGCGAACCGTCTTCCCGGTCCTGGGCAAACAGCCGGTCAAGACCCAGGAGGGATGCAAGCAGTGCACCAATCCACAGGATGGCCGGACCGATCCGGGCCAGAAGGTTCATGTCCGGCCCGACGGCAAAGGGAAACACAACGACGACTGCCAGAAAGAACAGGACGCCGGTCAGCGCCCCGCCACCTGCCCTGAAGGCAATGGCCAGTTCCCGTTTCAGAAGCGCTGTCATGCATCCGCCTCCGGCGTAAGCAATTCGCCTTCCGCTGCGGCCTCTGCCAGATCATCGTCATAGCCGCCAGACAAGGTTTCGAGCCGCAGGCTCTGGGCACCATCGATCCCGAGCGGCAGGTGCGTGGCCGCAACCAGGATACCGCCCATCGAGCAGAATTCCTGGCATATGCCGCGAAACATGTCCGACGACGCGGCATCCAGCGCCGCCGTCGGTTCATCGACGACCCACACCGGCTTTTCACTCACCAGAAGCTTCGCAATCGAGGCGCGCCGCTTCATGCCCGCAGACAGATAGGAGAATGGCAGGTCGATCGCATGCAGCAGATTGACCTGCTCGAGCGCATCCTCGACATCCATCCAGGGATTGCCGCAGAAAGCCTGCCAGAAGTCGAGGTTCTCGCGCACCGTCAGCGCGCCCTTCATCCCGTTTTGATGGCCCAGATAGTATATGAGTTCACGTACTTCGCAGTCTTCTGCACCCGGTCCGGCAACGATGACGCGCCCGGCGGCCAGCGGAAGAAGCCCGGCAACAGCCCTGAGAAGGGTCGATTTTCCGGAACCGTTTTCCCCGGTGATGACCAGCGCATCGCCTGCATTGAGACGGAAGGAGACATCGCACACGATCATCCTCTCGCCGCGCCTGACGGAGAGTTTTTCGCCGATCAGGCTCAGGCGGTCTGCAGGCTGGTCTGTCCGGGTTTCATCCATGCCACAGCTTTTAAAGCCCGCTGCATGGGAAACAAGAGAAAAAAGAAGCCCGCCTCGGGGGCGGGCCAGGTCATGAAGCGAAGGCCGTTGCGGCAGCAGGCGCCGCCTTTTCAGGCGGCAATTGTCTCGGCCGGCAGGTCGTCGATGGCACCCACCTGGGCACGTTCCTCGATCACGTCGGCGACGGTCGAGATATCGTAACCGGCCAACCGGGCGGTTTCGATGACAGTTTGCGCGCCCAGTCGCGGGGCATTGGCCTGCGCCCAAAGGATCGTGCAGCGTGTTCCCGAACGGCAATAGAACAGGACCGGTCCCGGCAGTTCCGATGCCAGCCGGTCGAACATGTCCACGGCATCATCCTCGGTCACATCGAATCCCACAACGGGCTGATAGCGGAATTCGAGACCGTACATGCGCGCCAGTTCCTGGGCGCGGCCGCTTGAAAGCTGGACATCATCTTCGCCATCGGGACGGTTGCAGACGATTGCCTTGAAGCCTGTATTCGCTATTTCGGCAAAGTCGGCTTCGACGAGTTGCGGGGCAACGTGAACGCTTTCGCTTAGTTTTCTTGTCTGCGCCATGACGCTTCCTTTCCGGTACCGCGATTGAGCCAAATATATGCCGGAAGGCGAATTCGATGGACGATTGGCAAACCAATTTGGCGTGCTTCCGGAAAATAATTCTCCCCTATCGGGCAACAGCCGGGTAATCCATTCCGCAACCGGTCAGGCCAGCCATGCATGCGAAGGCTTGTTTGCGGCCCGCCCCGCCACTAGATTTGGATTCAACAGGCAAATCCCCCGCCGCATCGAACCATCCGAAAGCAAATCCATGTCAAAGTCAGCCTCCAAGCCCGGAAAATTCCTGAGCAAGGTCAACTCCCACCTGATCAAGTGGAAGGGCAAGCTCGACCTGCCCGAGTTTGGAAAGATCGAAGACAGCGACTTCGAACCCGCATTCAAGGCTGCGATGAAGGCCGGGCTGGCGGAAATCGATGAAATCGCAAACAATCCGAAGAAGCCGACCTTCAAGAACACAATTACCGCGCTAGAGAAATCGGAAGACGCGCTGAACCGTGTTTCTGCGATCTTCTGGAACCGTGCTGGCGCCCACACCAACGACGCGATCCGCCAGCTTGAACGCACGATTTCGCCGGAATTGTCCCGCTACGCCTCGAAAATCGCGATGAACCGCAAGCTGTTCGAACGTATCGACACGCTTTGGGAAAAGCGACGGAAGCTGAAACTGACCCGCGAGGAGATGCGCGTCCTCGAACGCTACTGGAAAGGCTATGTGAAGTCCGGCGCGAAACTAGCTCCCGCCGACCAGAAGAAACTGGCCCGGATCAACGAGGAACTGGCAGGCCTTGGCACGCAGTTCGGCCAGAATATTCTGGCCGACGAAGCTTCCTGGGTCATGTATGTCGAGGAGAGCGATCTTTCCGGCATCCCGGGATTCCTGAAATCGGCAATGGCCTCTGTCGCGGCGGATCGCGGCGAGAAGGACAAGTTTGCCGTCACGCTTTCGCGCTCGATCATCGAACCTTTCCTGACCTTCTCCGACAATCGCGAACTGCGCGAAAAGGCGTTCCGCGCCTGGTCTGCCCGCGGCGAAAACGAGGGTGAAACCGACAATCGCGGCATCGTGACCCGCATTCTCGAACTGCGCCAGCAAAAGGCCCGCCTGCTCGGCTACGCAAATTTTGCCGAACTGAAGCTCGACAACACGATGGCGAAGACGCCTGGCGCGGTGAACGGGCTTCTGGAGGAGGTCTGGGAAAAGGCGCTCAAGCTCGCTCACACGGAAGAACAGGAACTTGCCGGCCTTATTGCCGGGGAAGGACGCAATCATCCCGTCGCACCGTGGGATTGGCGCTATTATGCGGAGAAGCTACGCCAGAAGAAATTCGACTTCTCCGAAGCCGAACTCAAACCCTACTTCCCGCTCGACAACGTGATTGCCGCCTGTTTCGACGTCGCCAACCGGCTCTTCGGCATCACGCTGGAGGAGAAGAAGGGCATCGAGACCTACTATCATCCCGATGTCAGGGTTTTCTCGGTGAAGGACGCCAGGGGCAAACGTATCGGCACGTTCCTGGGGGATTACTTTGCCCGTTCGTCAAAGCGCTCGGGAGCATGGATGAGTTCCTTCCAGAGCCAGCACAAGCTGGGCAGGAAAGGTCAGAAGCCTGTCATCTACAACGTCATGAACTTCGCCAAGGGCGATCCGGCGCTACTGTCGCTTGACGATGCCCGCACCCTGTTTCACGAGTTCGGTCACGCCCTGCACGGGCTTCTCTCGGATGTGACCTATCCCAACGTTTCGGGCACCTCGGTCTCGCGCGACTTCGTCGAGCTTCCCTCCCAGCTGTACGAGCACTGGCTGACGGTTCCCGAGATCCTGCAGAAATACGCGGTTCACTACGAGACGGGTGAACCAATACCGGCAGCGCTTCTCGACAAGGTGCTTTCTGCCGAGACCTTCAATGCCGGTTTCCAGACGATCGAGTTCACCTCGTCGGCGATTGTCGACATGGCCTACCATACCGCAGGCGACGTACCGGATCCGGCAGCCTTCGAAGCCCAGAAGCTCGGCCAGCTCTCGATGCCTGAATCCATCATCATGCGCCACCGCACACCGCATTTTGCCCATGTCTTCTCCGGCGATGGCTACTCCGCCGGCTACTATTCCTACATGTGGTCGGAGGTGCTCGATGCAGATGCCTTCCGCGCCTTCGAGGAAACCGGCAATCCGTTCGACCCGAAGACGGCGAAAAAGCTCAAGAAGCACATCTATTCGGCAGGCGGTTCCGTTGACCCGGAAAAGACCTACAAGGCCTTCCGTGGCAAGATGCCGACCCCCGAAGCCATGCTTGAGGGTCGCGGCCTGGTCTGACCGTCAGGTGCCTGACCTGAACCGGCGGTAAAACTCCGCCTCTAGTCCGGATCGGCGCTCATGCGCGCCGCCTCGCGCTCGGCTGCGCGCCGCAGTTTCTCCTCGGCCTGGCGGGCCTTCAGCTGTTTTTCCTCTTCGCGCGCCTGCGTGAAGGCGGAGGAAACAAGGCCAATCGGCAATGCCACGATGCCAAGGCCGATCATGAGAATGATGAAGGTGAACATCTTGCCGCCCACCGTGACCGGATAGATGTCGCCATAACCAACCGTTGTCAGCGTCGTGACAGCGAACCAGAACGAGTGCGGGATCGACGGAAAGGCCTCCGGCTGTGCCCGGTGCTCGAATGTGTAGATGCCGACCGCGGTGATGAACATCATCATGACCGCCAGAAGAAAGAAGACAAGCATCTCGCGCCAGACAAGCTGGAAGGCACGGTCGATAACCTCCATGTTGGCAACGAAGCGCAGTAGCTTTGCAAGCCGCAACACCCTGAGCGTGAAGAGCGTTTCACCCGCCGTCATGCCGAATGCCAGCCCTATCCAGAACGGCGCAATCACCATCAGGTCGATGAAGCCCCAGAAGGAGAAGACGTATTTCCACTTTTCGGGCGCGGTCCACAATCTGAGCCCGTATTCGACGGTGAAGACGACCACGATGAACCAGTCGAACAATACCAGCCTGCCCGACCATTCGGTGCGCGGGAAACCCGGCAATGTCTCGACCGACATCACCACGATGGAAATCATGATGAGCGCGATCATGGCGAAATCGAAAAGATGGCCGTAATGGGGGTCCCGTCCCCACACGAAGTCCCCGACTCGCTGTCGGGACAGCAGGACCCGAGAAGGCTTCACACCCGGTGATTGCTCCATTCATGTCTCCGCGTTGGCCGGAAGTGATCAAGGCGACGAAATTACGGACTTTGTACGGCTGGTTGCAAGCCTTTCGACGCGTGTGCCCTTCGCCCTTCTGCGGCTGCCAAGACGGCCCGGACGGGTTTTGCTTCTCTTTTGCACCAAAACCATGTATGAGGCCCGCAAACGACGCCATCCCAGCGCGAGGCCATTGCTGCTTCCTGCCGGGCCGCGCAAAGAATCCCGACAGCGAGACACAGATATGAAATTGCGCAACATCGCGATCATCGCGCATGTCGACCATGGCAAGACGACCCTGGTGGACGAACTCCTCAAACAATCCTCGACCTTCCGCGACAACCAGCGCACGGAAGAGCGGATGATGGATTCCAACGACCTGGAAAGGGAGCGCGGCATCACCATTCTTGCCAAGGCGACCTCTGTCGTCTGGAAGGACACCCGCATCAACATCGTCGATACGCCAGGCCACGCCGACTTCGGCGGCGAGGTCGAGCGTATCCTCAACATGGTTGACGGCGCCGTGCTACTCGTCGATGCCGCCGAAGGTCCCATGCCGCAGACCAAGTTCGTGGTTTCCAAGGCGCTTAAGGTCGGCCTCAAGCCGATCGTCGCGGTCAACAAGATCGACCGTTCCGATGCCCGCGCTGATGAGGTGGTCAACGAGGTGTTCGACCTCTTCGCCAATCTGGGAGCAACCGACGAGCAGCTCGATTTTCCGATCCTCTACGGTTCTGGCCGCGACGGCTGGATGAACTACGAACCGGAAGGCCCGAAGGAAGAGAAGCTCGGACCGCTGTTCGATCTCATTCTCAAGCACGTGCCGGAACCGCAGGTGGCCGAAGGTCCGTTCCGCATGATCGGCACCATTTTGGAAGCAAACAACTTCCTTGGCCGCATCATCACCGGGCGCATCCACTCCGGTTCGATCAAGCCGAACCAGAGCGTCAAGGTCATGAACCAGCAGGGCGAACTGCTCGAGAACGGCCGCATTTCCAAGATACTGGCCTTCCGCGGCATGGAACGAGTGGCGCTTGAAGAGGCCCATGCCGGTGACATCGTCGCCATCGCAGGTCTCTCCAAGGGCACGGTTGCCGATACCTTCTGCGACCCCTCGGTCTCGGCGCCGCTGGAAGCGCAGCCAATCGACCCGCCGACCGTGACCATGTCCTTCCTCGTCAATGATTCCCCGCTTGCCGGCACCGAGGGCGACAAGGTGACGAGCCGCGTCATCCGCGACCGCCTGATGAAGGAGGCCGAGGGCAATGTCGCGCTGAAGATCGAGGAAGCAGCCGACAAGGATTCCTTCTACGTCTCGGGCCGCGGCGAATTGCAGCTTGCCGTTCTCATCGAAACCATGCGCCGCGAGGGCTTCGAGCTTGCCGTTTCGCGTCCGCGCGTGGTGATGAAGGAAGAGGATGGCCAGCGCCTGGAACCCGTCGAGGAAGTCGTCATCGACGTCGACGAGGAATATTCCGGCACCGTTGTTCAGAAGATGACCGAGCGCAAGGGCACGATGATCGAGCTCAAGCCCTCTGGCGGCAACCGCGTCCGCCTCGTCTTCCACGCCCCGACACGAGGCCTCATCGGCTACCAGTCGGAACTCCTGACCGATACGCGCGGCACGGCAATCATGAACCGCCTGTTCCACGACTACGAACCCTACAAGGGGCCGATCGGCGGGCGCGTACAGGGCGTGCTGATCTCCCACGATCAGGGTGAATCGGTCAGCTACGCAATCTTCAACCTCGAGGATCGCGGACCGTTCATCATCGATGCGGGCGAGAAGGTCTATGCCGGGATGATCGTCGGCATCCATTCGCGCGACAACGACCTTGAGGTCAACGTGCTCAAGGGCAAGAAGCTTACCAACATGCGCGCCTCCGGCAAGGATGAAGCCGTCAAGCTGACGCCGCCGATCCGCATGACGCTGGAACGCGCACTCTCCTGGATTCAGGACGACGAACTGGTGGAAGTGACGCCGAAATCGATCCGCCTGCGCAAGCTCTACCTCGATCCGCACGAGCGCAAGCGCTTCGAACGGTCGCGTGACAACGCTGCGTGAAACTTTCCGGGCTAGCCCGAAAGACACAATCTGATTCGGGTGGCGGGAGCGATTCCGCCGCCCTTTTTGTTGGCTTTGTGCGTGCCGGTCACGGGCTGGATCGTGCGGAAATCGGCCCTTTCCGGGAAACTGTTTCATTGTGAATCACTTTCGGGGACGCTCCACCCTACGGCCAGTTTCCAGAATGCCGATATTGTTGATGAACGCGTTTTTGCTGCCCCCACTCTTTTGGTTAAGCAAAAGTTAACGTATGATCCGTTCCCATGACGACGATCACCATCAACACCAGAAGAGCGAAGCGGCAGGACGCCGAGGCCATTGCCGAGGTGCACGACAAGTCGTGGATGAACGCCTATTCGGGCATGCTTCCGCACCGTGCGCTCAACCGCATGGTCCAGCGCCGGGGCGCTGCCTGGTGGGCGCAGGCCATCGACCGCGCCACGGTGATTCATGTTCTCGAGATCGGCGGCACGATTGCCGGCTATGCCACGATTGGCCGGAACCGGGTCAAGACGCTGCCCTTCGATGGCGAAGTCTACGAGCTTTACCTTTTGCCCGAATATCAGGGTGTCGGACTGGGTTCGCACCTGTTTCTCGACGCTCTGGGTGAACTCAAACGCCGTGGCCTGAAGGGTGCGGTCGTCTGGGTACTGGCCGACAATCACCCGGCCATCCGCTTCTACCGCAATGCCGGGGGTCGCGAGATTGCCGAAGGCAAGGAAACCTTCGACGGCGTCGATCTGATGAAGATTGCCTTCGCCTGGGAGTGGTAGAACCGGCAAGATCCGGTTTGCTGCGGCAGGTTGTCACCTCATCAAAACATGAACAAGTTTTAACGGGACCAGCCCCGATGCCCAGCTTACGAATGCATAGCTGCGTTCGTATATCCAAAGGACATTTGTCATGGGCAAGTTATTCTATCGCTGGGCCACACCTTTCACGACCGGCCTTTTTATCGTTTCGCTGATTTCCGGAATCGCGCTCTTCTTCCACTGGGGCAGCCAGTATTTCCACGGCATGCACGAATGGCTGTCGATGGTGCTCATCCTGCCCTTCCTCTTTCACATCTGGCGCAACTGGCGCCCGCTGACGACCTATTTCAGGCATCCAGCCATGTATTCCGCTCTGGCGGTTTCACTGGTCGCTTCACTGGCATTCGCCTGGCCACAACTGACGGGTAATCTGAGTGGCGCAGGCGGCCCGCCGCCCCAGCGCGTGATGTTTCAGTTGATCGAGAACGGAACACTGGCGCAGATCGCACCTCTTGCAGGCCATACGCCGCAGAGCCTGTCGGCAGCCCTCGAGGAAAAGGGCATCAAGGTAGCGAACGCCGACGCTAAATTGACGGCAATTGCCAGCGAAAACGGCAAGAACAGCTTCGATCTGGTTTCGGTAATCGGCCAGGTCAAGAAGTAGGCCTTCTGATCAAGTGCAGGGGCTGGCAATGCCAGCCCTTGTTTGTCAGATGCCGGAAGATGCCTGGCTGGCTGGTTCCTGCAATCCGCCTGTTTCGCACAGGAAGCGAACCACCTCATCCACGCCCTCGCCATGCATCATGTCCGTGAACAGGAACGGATAGTCGCCCCGCGACCTGCCCGCATCCTCGCGCATGCGCTCCAGATCAACACCCACATGGGGTGCGAGGTCCTTCTTGTTGATCAGGAGAAGGTCCGACCGGGTGATCGCAGGCCCGCCCTTGCGCGGAATGTCCCCGCCCTGGCAGACCGAAATCACATACAATGTAATATCGGCCAGGTCCGGCGAGAAGGTAGCTGCGAGATTGTCCCCGCCAGACTCGATGAAGATGACGTCGAGATCCGGGTGACGCGCGTTGAGTTCATCGATGGCGCGCAGGTTGATCGACGCATCTTCGCGGATCGCCGTATGCGGGCAGCCGCCTGTCTCGACCCCGATGACCCGGTCTGCCGGCAGCGCCTGCATGCGCATCAGCGCCTCTGCGTCCTCGCGGGTATAGATGTCGTTGGTAATGACGCCGACCGACCACGTGCCGGACATTGCCTTGCACAATTTCTCGGTAAGCGACGTCTTGCCGGAACCGACGGGGCCACCAATTCCGACGCGAAGCGGGCCGTTGGATGAGGTCATTGGAAAAAGCTCCATGAAAGAACGCCAATGGATATACCGAGCACCAGGCAGGCCGGCGAATAATACTTGCGGTCAAGCCGCCTGAAGGGCTGTTCGGGCGTCGTGCGTGCCCAATACGGGGTAAACCCCAGAACGCCGCGGCCAAACAGAACACCTGCTGCACCAAGGCCAGCGGTGAACACTATGAACCTTGGAACGGGCAATACCAAAATCTCCGCCAGGACAAGGCAAAGCAGCGCTATTGCACCTGTAGCGAGCGCGACGAACAGGCCGGCAGACCGCGCCGGCATCGCCTTGATGCCCTTGAACCCGGCAATGGTGCGTGCCAGAGCCGTTTCATCGCGGACGGGCCACCATATTCCGAATGCCCAGATCAGGTGCAGCAGGCTGATCGCAGCCATGCACAGCGCGACGATTATGCCAAGCACGGTCATGACAGGAACAGCCTCGGCTCGAGCGTTTCGTGGTTCATGGTGGCAATCGCCGCATTGAAGGTGCAGCTTCCCAGGTCATCGATATCCGAGTGCGCGCAATAACTCGCGGTTTCGCAAATCAGGGATTCGAGCCCGGCAAGGGTTTTGGCGGCACCGCTCTGACCAGTCACCGAAAGCCGGATTGCGGCCTGAAGCTGGTTGACCGCAAAAGCGTTCAGGAAAGCCTGCAGGCATTCTTCAAGGCCGATACCCGACCGCGACGCGGCAGCGCCGATGGCGACCGGCAGTGCCAGCCTTTGCGGCAGGTCTTGCATGTGAGGCCAATGTACGGCCGCCTCGATAAACGACCTGCCCTGGTTCATGGTCTCCCGATGACGGGATGCGCTTTCGGCCAGCGCCTCGGCAAGCCCTGAAAGCTCGAGGAGTATCGTCGAATCTCCCCCCGAGCGGTGAGCGGACGCCAGCACAATTGCGTCGTTGCGGATCGAGCCGTGCCGGTACTGTGCTTCCAGCCATTCGCCAAGGTCAGCCCCGTTGCGGACCAGGCCGTACTGCACCGCCTGTTCCAGCCCTGCCGAGTATGCGAATCCACCTGTTGGAAAGACGGGCGACAGCCAGGACATCAGCCGGATCAGCGAGCCGTCAGTCATGGCGATGCGCCGGACCTGCTTCATGGTGCAGATGGTCATGGTCATGGGCATCGCCATGATGATGTGCGGCGTGGGAGCCGCCATACGCCCCTCCTTCGGGGTCGAATACCGCTTCCACCTCGGTTACCTGCGCGCCCAGCCCTTCCAGCATCTCGCGGATCACGTGATCGCGGCGGATCAGCAGCCGGTCCGGCTCGATCTGTGCCGCCAGGTGACGATTGCCGATCTGCCAGGCCAGCGCGAGGAGGTGGCGACCATCCCGGCCGCGCACTTCATGAAGGCTCTCGGCCTTCGCACGCACCTCGATTACGGTGCCATCGGAAAGGAGCAATCCGTCGCCGTTACGCAAGAGGCGGGCTTCGGGAAGATCGAGCAGAAAGGATATCACCGACCCGCTCGCTGTCCGGTCTGAGGTCATCATCATCCGCCGGCGATGCCGCGCGGTTTCGTCAAGCGTGATGCTGGCAGCGGGTTCCGTGAAATCGCGTATGACGGAGGAACAGGTAAGCATCGCCTATGTTACCGGACCTCGATCATGCCGTCTTCGATGATCTCGATCCGGCGCTCCAAGATGAACGGCGCTCCATTGTCCCGCCATTCCACCAGATGCGGCATTCCGAAATGCGCATCAAGTGCCGGACGGTCTTTCCAGCGTTCCACGAAAACCAGCGTATCGGGTTCGGAAAGGGACTGGTGGAGATCGTAGGAAATGCAACCCGGTTCGAGACGCGTGGCCGCGATACAGGGCATGGCATGCGCCCTGATATCTTCCAGCGAACCGGGTTTGATCTTCAAGGTGGCAATCAGGTGGATCATCGAGATTTCCGTTCCAAAGTTGAATCGCGCAGGACCCTAGATCGTTTCACCTTCAGGTGGAAACGATTGCTTTCGGCAAAAACAAAATTCCTTCATGCATTGCGATTTCTCCAATTCCGTCAAAACCTGAATGCGCAGTCAGGTCCAGTCGTTTGCCAAGGTCCATCCGTGCAGAGCTGAAGGTGAACCGACCTAGAAGAGGAAATACCTCTGTGCCATCGGAAGTTCGCTCGCTGGTTCACAGGTCAGGAGTTCCCCATTGGCACGCACCTCATAGGTCTCGGGGTCGACCTCTATCTCCGGCATCATGCCGTTGAGCACCATGGCCGCCTTGCCGATGCCGCCGCGGGTATTCTCGACCGCCAGCATCTGTTTTGCGGTGCCCAGTTTCTCCGCCAGCCCGTCAACGAGCGCAGCCCGAGAGACGAAGGTGACCGAGGAATTGGTCAGCGACTTTCCGTAAGCGCCAAACATCGGGCGCATGTGGACCGGCTGCGGCGTCGGAATCGAGGCATTCGGATCGCCCATCGGTGCCGCGGCAATCGTGCCGCCGATCAGCACCATGTCCGGTTTGACGCCAAAGAATGCCGGGTTCCACAGCACCAGATCAGCGCGCTTGCCCTTCTCGATCGAGCCGATCTCGCGGCTCATGCCGTGGGCGATAGCCGGGTTGATGGTGTATTTGGCAATGTAGCGGCGGACACGGAAATTGTCGTTTTCACCGGTTTCCTCCGGCAGGCTGCCGCGCTGGCGCTTCATCTTGTCTGCTGTCTGCCAAGTGCGGATGATGACCTCGCCCACACGGCCCATCGCCTGGCTGTCCGATGAAATGATCGAAAAGGCGCCCATGTCGTGCAGTATGTCTTCGGCTGCAATGGTCTCCTTGCGGATGCGCGATTCCGCAAAGGCAATATCTTCCGGAATCGAGGCGTCCAGATGGTGGCAAACCATCAGCATGTCGAGGTGCTCGGCAATCGTGTTGACCGTGTAGGGCCGCGTCGGGTTGGTCGACGAGGGTATGACGTTGGGCTGGCCGCAGACCTTGATGATGTCAGGAGCGTGTCCACCGCCCGCACCTTCCGTATGGAAGGCATGGATCGTGCGCCCCTTCATCGCCGCGACCGAGTTTTCAACGAAACCGGACTCGTTCAGCGTGTCGGTGTGGATCATCACCTGCACATCGTAATCGTCGGCAACGGCAAGGCAGTTGTCGATGGCAGCAGGTGTCGTGCCCCAATCCTCGTGGAGTTTCAGGGCGGATGCGCCGCCCTTCACCATCTCAACCAGTGGGGCAGGCAGCGAGGCATTGCCCTTGCCGGCGAAGGCCAGGTTCATCGGAAATGCATCCGCCGCCTCGATCATGCGCGCGATGTGCCATGGACCGGGCGTACAGGTGGTTGCAAGCGTGCCGTGCGCGGGCCCGGTGCCGCCGCCCAGCATGCAGGTCAGCCCGCTCATCAGGGCTTCCTCGATCTGCTGCGGGCAGATGAAGTGGATATGCGCGTCGAAACCGCCAGCGGTGACGATCTTGCCCTCACCCGCAATCGCCTCGGTACCCGGCCCGACAACGATGTCGACACCCGGCTGCGTATCCGGGTTGCCTGCCTTGCCTATGGCCGCGATCCGCCCATCCTTGAGCCCGATATCAGCCTTGTAGATGCCGGTATGATCGACGATCAGCGAGTTGGTGATGACGGTATCGACCGCGCCCTCGGCCCGCGTTGCCTGGCTCTGGCCCATTCCGTCGCGGATCACCTTGCCGCCGCCGAATTTCACTTCCTCGCCTGGAACAGTGAAGTCCTTCTCCACCTCGATGAACAGTTCGGTATCGGCGAGACGCACCTTGTCGCCGGTGGTCGGGCCGTACATGGCGGCATAGGAAGCACGGGAAATCCTGGCGGGCATGGCTGTATCTCTTTCGTCTTCGGATCAATGGGGAAAGAATTTCGCACCGCGCCTCGAAAGGCGCTTCCGGTTTGCCGTTACCCGGCTCTCATAGGGCAGCATCACGCTTTGCATCATCGCCAAAGGATAGGCTCCGGACATCAGCGCACCGGTCAGCGCGCCTGCAGATTCGGCAAAGGCCTTCTGCTTCTCGCTCACCATCCGCGAGTTTTCACCCGGGGCCGTGTTCCACATCCCTGCCATGCCAAGAATGCGCATGGTCAAGACAGCCTGAACGTTGACGGCAAACATGGCCAGCCGTCCGGCTTCGGAGGCAAATTCAAACGGATTGCTGAAGATGAAGCGGGAAGGATTCAATTCGTGCACTCCTGCCTGGCATGGTTCAGGCGGATGGCTCCGCATTGGCGATGATGAGAACGAACGGTCACAGGCTTCCCATCACTTTCTGGTTGAACCCGTAGACCGTGCGGCTGCCGGACAACGGCACCAGCGTCACGTCGCGCGACTGGCCAGGTTCGAAGCGGACGGCAGTGCCGGCCGCGATGTCGAGGCGATAGCCCCGCGCCGCGTCACGATCGAAATCGAGACCCGGATTGGTTTCGTAGAAATGGTAGTGCGAACCTACCTGTACCGGCCTGTCCCCGGTATTGGTGACCTTCAGCGTGATGGTCTTCGCACCAGCATTCAGTTCGATTTCGCCTTCCGGCGTTATGATTTCACCTGGGATCATGCGGCTTTCCCCCTGATTGAAACGCAATCGGCATTTGCGGAAATCACCCGCCTGGTCGATGCAGGATTGCGTGCCAGCGCTGAAGCCGGACGGACGGGACGGCGCACCAGTTCCCCGTCACAGTTCGGACAGACGCCGTTCAGAACATTCGTCGCGCAATCCTCGCACCACGTGCACTCGAAAGTGCAGATGAATACATGCCTGGAATCGGGTGAAAGATCACGGTCGCAGCATTCGCAGTTCGGTCTCAGTTCAAGCATTCGACGCTCCTATCGGAAAGGGTTCACCTGATCGGCTCATGCACGGTAACAAGCTTGGTGCCGTCCGGGAACGTCGCCTCGACCTGCACATCATGGATCATTTCGGCGACACCTTCCATCACCTGCGAACGCGTAATCACATGCGCCCCAGCTTCCATGAGGTCGGCAACGGACTTGCCGTCACGCGCGCCCTCGACCACGAAATCCGTGATCAGTGCGATGGCTTCGGGATGGTTCAGTTTCACGCCACGCTCCAGCCTTCGGCGCGCAACCATGGCCGCCATCGAGATCAGCAGCTTGTCCTTTTCGCGGGGGGTTAGCATCATGGGCGGATCATCTCCTCATATGGCGTGGTATCTCGCGGGCCGTGGCCGGTGGTCACAATGACCATGATTTGGGCAGGCCTGCCTCCCCATTGAGCAGGCCAATCAGGGGAACCAGCGCCTTTCTCAACAAGTATCCATCTTTCGCCACCAGTCTTGCAAGTAGCTTGCCAGTTCCGCTGTCATCGATACCTGGATTTTCACCGATACGGATGACTGAAACACCGCCGGACACCTCTTTGCAGGAAGCGATGATCTCTCGCGCTCCTTCCAGTTTGAACAGGCTCTTGCCGCCGATTGCAATAAGGGTGGCAACGGCACCTGCGCCGCCTGCCACTGCGGCTCTGCCAAGCGCCAGACCCGCATCTCCCTCGAGATAGAGTTCCTCCGCATGAACCAGCGTGTCACCTGCCCGCACGCGCCAGCGGTCGCGCAGCAGGCCTTGCGTGAACTTTTCGCCATGTCCGTGGCGGCCAAAGACGATGGCTTCGCACAGCAGCAGTTCGCTGCCGGGTGCCATTTCAACGTCCAGCTTGCGCGTAAGCGCCGCGTGCTGAAACAGGATGGTTTCCTGCGGCAGCCAGGCAACGCGCGAATCGCGTTCAAGTCGCAGGGAGATGGAAACATCCGCTGCACCGGAGGATGCCTTGTAGACTTTCTCGTTCGCCTGTGTGGTGATCGAGACATCGGTACCGGGACCGGCTGCGATCTCCCAGTTGAAGCGGTCGCCGCCGGTCATTCCGCCAGCGGTATTGATGACAATCGCCTCAAGCGTGTCCGCACCGCGAACCTGCCTTGGAAACCTGAGCTTGGCAGCGCCGCTTTCATGCAGGATTTCGAGCGCGCTGCGGCTCCCCGTTTTCTTTACCGAAAATCGTCCCGTCCCCTCGGCACGCTGCATCCTGCGCGATGGCACTTCTCCAGTCGCCATTTCGCCACGCATCGTTTCGGACGCAGCGACCTGCCCGCTGTCAGGCAAGATCGGCTTCCACGGCGTTGCGGATCTCGCGCATGGCATCGGGAAAAGCCGACTGGACCCGCGACCAGTTCGGAATGAACGGCGTTTCCATCGGGTTTTCCAGGAAGGTGGTCCCCGCCTCCACGATGTTTGCGGCAAACAGCTCCACTGCCTTTTCCTCCTTGTGCCGGTCGAGCGTAAGCCCGTTCATCACCGCATCATTGTAGTACATTTCAATCAGGTCCAGAGCGATGCGGTAATAGGTGGCCTTGAGCGTGCGGAAATGCTCGTTGCTCAAAACCTTGCCCTCGGTGGCGAGCTTGCGGAACAGCGCCTTGGCAATATCCGTCGACATGCGCGAAAGTCCGCGCGCCGCATCGTCTTCCGAAAGCGGCTGGTGCTTGTGATCGTAGCTGTCTGCGATGTCGACCTGGCAGACGGCATGCCGCCCCAGATTGCGCCATGCCTCCGACAGGGTGCCGATTTCCAGACCCCAGTCCGATGGAATGCGCATGCCCGGAAGGATCGAGGTGCGCATGGCGAACTCCCCTGCCAGCGGGTAGCGGAAACCCTGAAGGTATTCCACGTAGTCGCTGTGGCCGAAGGTCTTCTGCAGGGCTTTGAGAAGCGGTGTCACGAGAAGCCGCGTCACCCTTCCATTCAGCTTGCCCTCCGCGATACGCGGATAGTAGCCCTTGCAGAACTGGTAGGAGAAATTCGGATTGACGACAGGGTAGACGAGACGCGCCAGCATCTCCTTCCTGTAGGTCGTGATGTCGCAATCATGCAGCGCCACGACATCGCTATCCGCGCATGCCAGCGTGTAGCCGATGCAGTACCAGACATTGCGTCCCTTGCCCGGCTCTTCCGGTGCAAGATTGGCTTTCTTCAGCTTCTCGTGCACGGCGCGCAGGCGCGGACCGTCGTTCCACAGGATTGAGTGTTTCTGCGGCAGCCGCGAAAAATACTCTCTTGCATGCGCAAACTGTTTCTCGTCTGCCCGGTCCAGCCCGATGACGATGTGGTTGATGTAATCAACCTTCTCCAGTTCATCGAGGATTCCCGCCAGTGCAGGAGCTTCAAGCTCGGAATACAAGGAGGGAAGAATGAGTGTGATCTTGCGCTGGTGTGCGAAATTCGCCAGTTCGCGTTCCAGGTTCTCCGGAGAGTGGGTCTTCAGATTGTGCAGCGTTGCGACGCTGCCGTTCTGTTTGAAGTCCGCCATCGAAATCCTCCGTGATACATTTCAATTTCAGTTGGCCAGTTTGTTAATGACCGAAAGCACTGCTGTGTTCCACCCCTTCGGCCCGGCGTCCACCGTTCGCTGGATTCTGCCGCCGGATTCTCCTGCCAGTTTTCCGATACCGCCATGTGACGGATTGGCGATGATGAAGCTGATATCGGCAGCTTCGATCATGGCGATGTCGTTCGGCGCATCCCCCAACGCCACCGACTTGACGGTTGCATCGGCCAGCCTGGCCGCGTTCACGATTTCAAGCATCCGGTCCGCCTTGCTTGCACCAAGCGACAGGGTCAGAAAACGTCCTCCCTGCTGGGCAACGACGCCCTTGCTTTGAAGCATGCCGCAGAATTCCCGCATTTCCGCAGCCGACCCGCTCCATGTGCCCGGCTCTGAGAACTGGCGCTTGCCCGCATTTGCGGCATCTTCAGGTTTCAGGCCGGTGCGGCGCGCAATTTCTTCGGTGCTCCAGTTCGAGAAACCGGAAAAGTGCTTTCGCAACCTCTCGGGAAGACCGCGAACAGCTTCCATTACCGCTGCGTGATCTTCTCCTTCCACGGCTGAAGCTCCGGCAGGAAGAATACCTGCACCGTTCTCGACGATTGCCGGGCAATGGGAAAAGCCGGTTGCGGTACGCAGCGGGTCAATCTCCGCTGCGGTCTTGGAGGAGGCCAGCACAAGACAATGCCCGCCTTTCGCGAGCGCCGAAAGCGCCGGCTGCGCGGGCGACCAATCATATGTTTCATGGTAGAGCAGCGTTCCGTCGAGATCGGAAAAGACGATCAGGCCGTTCGTGGCAGGCAATGAAATGCTCACCGGTTCGAAATCCAGCGAGTCTGGTAGGGCCTGAACGTTACCGGATCTCCCGAGGGAGAAATCTCGTCGCCGGAAAGGATATCCCGCCACTTGTCGCCACCGATGAGGTTGAGCGAAAACGCCGCGATCTCACGCGGCTCCGGCGTCATGTTCGTGACCGCAAAAATGCTCTGGGAGCGATCTATGCTCTGGCGCCAGAAGCCGAAGAATTCCTCACCAAGATGCAGGGTAAACTGCGTTGCGTTGGGGTGGAACGCCGATTGTTTCGAGCGGATGCCGAGCATTGCCTTTATCGAGGCAAACACTTTGCCGGTATTGGTGGAGACGTCCTTCAGCCGCTCCAGAAGCGCCGGATAATCGAGCGGCTTGCGGTTGATCGCGCGGTTGTAACCGAGCTTCTCGACCCCTTCGAGATCGTTCGATGTCGCCAGAAGGGAATGGATGTAGAAGGCCGGAATGCCCTCCAGTCCCATCACGATGGCCTGACTGGCAAGAAACCGCTCCATCTGCATGTCATCCTCGCCGCCTGCGCAGGTGCCCTTGAACGCATCGAACAGCGCGACATTGAGTTCATACGGTTTCTGGCTGCCATCAGCCATGCTGCGCATGGATACGAGTCCGCCAAATCCCTTGACCGCCTCGATGACCTGATGCAGCTCTTCCTCGGGAACCAGTCCCTCGGCCGGGCGCAGTCCGATCCCGTCATGCGAGGCGGAGAAATTGAAATAGGCACAGCCCATCTGTGCCGGCGGCATGGCCATTTGCCAGGCATTCAGATAGCGCGACGTACCGTTGAGCAGCCCGTGCAGCAGCAGTGGCGGCAGCGAGAAATTGTAGACCAGGTGCGCTTCGTTTCGATTGCCGAAATAGGAGAGGTTTTCGGCGTTCGGCACATTCGTCTCGGTGATGATGACGAGCGGCTCCCGGTGGTAGTCGCACAGCAACCGCATCAGCCTGACAATCTCGTGCGTCTGCCGCAGGTGGATGCAGCTTGTTCCGATCTCCTTCCACAGGAAGGCAACCGCATCCAGCCGGAAGGTGCGAACGCCCTTCTCCACATGCATGCGCATGATATCGAGAAACTCCATCAGCACTTGCGGATTCGAGAAGTCGAAATCCACCTGGTCGTGGCTGAACGTGCACCACACGAAGCGCTTGCCATTCGCCGTCTCGACCTCCCGCAGCAAAGGTGCAGTACGCGGCCGCACGACCATGGACAGATCGTCTTGCGGTGATGCCTCGAAAAAGAACCGGTCATAGGGCTCGTGACCCTGAATGTACGCGGAGAACATCTTCGACTGGCTGGAACAGTGGTTGAGGACCAGATCCGACATCAGCCGGAATTCGGAGCCGATACGCGAGATGTCCTCCCAGTTTCCGAGCGCGCTGTTCACTTCGCGGTAATCGGTGACGGCAAAACCGTCATCCGAAGTGAACGGGAAATAGGGAAGGATATGCAGGCCGGTAAAGACCTCCCGCAAATGCTCATGGGTGAAGTCGTGGAGAAGATCGAGCGGCTTGTGCTCGCCATCGACGATGGTGCTGCCATAGGTGATGACATAGTTGTCGCGTTCGCTCCACAGCGTGTTCGAGGGCGAGCGCCCGCGCCGCCTTGGCGCCGTATTGCCGAAAAACACCTGCGCGGCATGGGCCGCAAGGGCCGCAGAGTCCTCGCCGGGATAGACGGATGAAAGCAGTTGTTCGAGGCCTGATTTCAGGCGGGCCGGTATCATTTCTAAGTCACGCTCGGATCGCAGGGCTGCTTGAAAGTCTTTGTGCATTGCAGCATAAACGCAATTGTTTCCCGCTGGCAAGTCTGCGGCCGGGATCTTCCATTCGCACCCGCCCGTCGCGGCAAGTCAACGAAACGATCCGCTTGAAACCGGGCCGTGCCCGCGGGTAAGAGATCGCATCAACTTGGAGATCCCCATGACGATGAAACCCGAAGACACGCTCGCGGCCTATTTTTCCGCCTTCAACGCTGGCGATACCGCAAGGATGGAGGCGCTCGTTACCGAAGACGTGGAGCACCGCGTCAACCAGGGCGGAACGCGCAGGGGGCGGGCAGCCTTTGCAGAATTCAATGCCCACATGACGAAATGCTACCGGGAAGAATTGACGGATATCGTCATTCTGACGGCACCAAGCAATGACCGTGCCGCCGCCGAATTCGTCGTGAACGGCACCTATCTGGAAACGGATGAGGGCCTTCCCGAGGCCAATGGCCAAACCTACCGTCTTCCGGCGGGCAGCTTTTTCGATCTGCGCGATGGCAGGATCGCCCGCATTTCCACCTACTACAATCTCACCGACTGGATGAAACAGGTCGGCGCAACCGGAGCAGGTGACTGACCAATGGCGATCGAGGTCCGGCCACTCACCGGCAGCGAGATCGAACCGGCAATTCCGGCGCTTGCCGAACTGCGTGTCGCCGTGTTTGCCGATTTTCCGTATCTCTACGACGGATCGCTCGATTACGAGGCGCGCTATCTGCGGACCTATGCAGAAAGCAAGGATGCGATTGTGGTAGCGGCAATCGATGACGGCAGGATAGTCGGCGCGGCAACCGGTTCGCCAATGGCGGATCATCACGGCGAATTCGCCGATGCGTTCCGGCACACTGCAATGGATCTTGAAGCCGTCTTCTACTGCGCAGAGTCCGTTCTTCTTCCGCAGTACAGGGGGCTTGGCATAGGCCATGCCTTCTTCGACCATCGCGAAGCGCACGCCAGACATCTCGGCCATCGATGGTCGGCCTTCTGCGCGGTGATCAGGCCGGACGATCATCCGGCACGGCCCGCCAACTACCGTCCACTCGACGGGTTCTGGCGCAAACGCGGATATGAAATTCTGCCGGGTGCAATTGCCACCTTCCGCTGGAAGGACCATGGTGACCCTGACCAGACCGATCATCAACTGCAGTTCTGGCTTCGCAAACTGGAAGGCAAACCATGACCGTCAGGATCGCAACCGCCGCTTACCCCAACACGTTTCTGGAAAGCTGGGCGGACTACGAGCGAAAGATCGGCGAATGGGTTGCCGAGGCAGCAAACAACGGCGCGGAAATTCTCCTGTTTCCGGAATATGGCTGCATGGAACTGGCAACGCTTGCAGGTGCCGCCACCGCTTCCGACCTGGAGGCATCCATCGATGCGGTAAGCCAAAGGCTTGGCGACGCTGACGCCCTCCATGCCGAACTTTCCCGCCGTCACGGTGTCTACATCTGCGCGGCCAGCGGACCCTGCCGCGTGGAAGCTTCAAGGCGGCCCGTCAACCGGGCGCGGTTCTTCGCACCCTCCGGCAAGGCCGGATACCAGGACAAGCTGGTCATGACACGCTTCGAGCGCGAGGAATGGAATATCGCCGCCGGCGAGCAGACCAGGGTTTTCGATACACCCCATGGCCGCATTGGTATCGCCATCTGCTATGACAGCGAGTTTCCGCTCGTTGCCCACGCCATGGCCGATGCAGGTGCGGAAATACTTCTCGTTCCATCTGCAACGGAAGCGCTGGCCGGATACTGGCGGGTACGGATCGGCGCCCAGGCCCGTGCGCTGGAGAACCAGTGCATCGCCGTTCACGCCCCGATCGTCGGGGCGGCGGAATGGTCGCCAGCCATCGACATCTCGCGTGGCGCGGCAGGCATATACTGTCCGCCCGACAAGGGCTTCCCGGAGACTGGCGTCCTTGCAATCGGCAAGATGGACAAGCCCGGCTGGGTCTATGGCGACGTTTCGCTCGACGCAATCCGCGAGGTGCGCGCCGACGGAAACGTGCTCAATCTGAGCGACTGGAAATTTCAGGACGAGCGGATTGCCGACGTTGAGATTGTAGAACTCTAGCTCCCCGCCCCACTCGCCTTTGGACGTGGTGCTCCATAACCGTGGCCCGGGTACTTTACCGGACTGCCGGCAGGCACTAAGTATCAGTCATATCCCGGGAAAGGTGAGTGATGTTCGAAGCCTTGAAAAGCCTGTTCGGCGCTGACGATGAAACCAACGCAAATGGAAGCCTTTTCGGAGGGCCAGACGATGTTCGCCTCGCCTCGGCTGCGCTGATGTTCCACGTCATCAATGCAGACGGCGTCATCACCGATGACGAACGCGCCAGAATGAAGTCGGTGCTGGAATCCGAATTCAGCCTGTCTTCGGACGAGGTCGACCAGCTCTATCAGGCAGCCCAGGATGCCGACAGCGAAGCCATCGACCTCTACCGTTTCACCTCCACGCTAAAACGCCAGTTCGATCATGCCGAACGCATCAAGGTCGTCGAAAACCTTTGGGAGATGGTATTCGCCGATGGCGAATTGCACGAACTTGAGGATCACGTGCTTTGGCGCATCGCGGAGCTGCTGGAAATCGAACGCAACGACCGCATCGCGCTGAAACAGCGCGTGCGCGAAAGACACGGCATCGAAAGTGACTTCGAGCGCACGCTGAACGACGACTGATTAGCCATAGACTGGAAACGGGGGCCACCTTGCTGTCCGAAAGAGACGACAAGCCGAAAATTCTGTGTGTACTGCATCAGGAAAGCTCTTCATGCGGCCGTGTCGGCATGCGGCTTGCCGAGATGGGCTATGCCATCGACATCGTCCGCCCGCCACTCGGCGGACAGCTTCCCGAGACGCTGGAAAACCATGCCGGTGCGGTGATATTTGGCGGCCCGATGAGCGCCAATGACAGCGATGAATATGTACGCCGCGAAATCGACTGGATCAGCGTGCCCCTGAGCGAAAACAAGCCGTTTCTCGGCATCTGCCTCGGCGCCCAGATGATGGTCAAGCAACTGGGCGGAACGGTTTCGGCAAACGAGCGCGAATTCGCCGAGATCGGCTACTATCCGCTTGAAGCCACCGATCACGGCCGCACCCTTATGGACTGGCCGGGCATGGTCTACCAGTGGCACCGGGAGGGTTTCTCCCTTCCCGCCAGCACCACCCTGCTTGCAACATCGCAGGAATACGAAAACCAGGCGATCCGCCATGGAGAGAATGCCTACGGGATCCAGTTTCACGCGGAACTCACGACGGCGATGGTTCATCGCTGGACGACGCGTGGCTCACACCGGTTCGTTCTGAACGGAGCACAGACCCGGCGCGAACATCTGGATGGCCGCCTGCTCTATGACGCGCCCGTCAGGAAGTGGCTGCACGACTTCCTCGACCTGTGGGTCGGTCCCGCCGAGCAGGCCGTATGATGGCGGCTTGAAAGCGGCTGCCGCTGCCTTTATGTGAGTGCAGGAAAAACACGCCGGAGAGCCTCGCATGAAAGCCGTCCTAGACATCATCATGATGCTTTTGAGTTTCTACACTTGGATCATCATCGCGAGCGCCGTGTTTTCCTGGCTGTACGCCTTCAACGTCGTCAACCCGCGCAACCAGTTCGTCGGCATGATCGGCAATTCCCTCTACCAGATGACCGAGCCGCTGCTGCGGCCCATCCGGCGGATCATGCCAAACCTTGGCGCCATCGATATTTCACCGATCGTTCTTCTGTTCGCGATCTTCTTCCTCCAGCGCATCATCGTCCGCTACGGCTATCCCAACGTATTCTAGACCGCTGCTCCTTCAGGTGAATACGATTGCTCTTGGCAAACAACTGGAGTCATTGATGTATTTCGATTTAGCCACTCCCGCAAAAATCGAAATTGCTCCAGGCCGCCGGGCGTGAATGGATATCTGGAAGATGGCGGCACTGCGTTTCGCCTGCGCATTCGCCTGACCCCGAACGCCCGGACCGAAACTGTCGGCGGCATCTTCGAGGATGCAGACGGAAAGGTCTGGTTGAAGGCATCGGTTCGCGCAGTTCCCGAAGACGGAAAGGCAAATGACGCCCTGATCCGGCTTCTGGCGAAAAAGACGGGCATCGCCAAATCGCGCTGGCAACTCGTTCAGGGCCACACAAGCCGGATGAAGATCCTCGAAGCCGGAGACGCCTCACCCGAGGCAGTTCTTGCAATCAAGGCGCTCGGCAACCAGGATTGAATGCTTGCTGCGGGCGGGGAAGCTGGACAGCAGAGACAGTCCTCCGTGCAAATGAGGCGGCGGAACACCTGCTCCACCGCCTCATCGTCATTTCATGTCATGCGAAAATGCGAAACAGGCCTCAGCCCTTCTTCGCAACCGCCGCGCGCTCGATGGCTTCCATGATCAGCTTTTCCGCAGTCTTGGTGCCCATCCAGTCTTCGATCTTCACCCATTTGCCGGGTTCGAGATCCTTGTAGTGTTCGAAGAAATGCTGGATTTGCTGCTGGGTGATTTCCGGCAGGTCCGTGTAGTTCTTCACAGAGTCGAACCGCCTGGAAACATGGGGTGAGGGAACGGCAATGATCTTCTCATCCTGTCCCGCATTGTCTTCCATCACGAGCACGCCGATGGGGCGGCAGTTGATGACGCAGCCGGGAACCAGCGGCCGTGAATTGCAGATCAGAACATCAATCGGATCGCCATCCTCGGAGAGGGTATGAGGAACGAATCCGTAGTTCCCCGGATAGGTCATTGGCGTGTAGAGGAACCGGTCGACGACCAGCGTGCCCGCCTCCTTGTCCAGTTCATACTTGATCGGATGGCCGCCGACAGGCACTTCCACGATCACGTTGATATCTTTCGGCGGATTTTCGCCGATGGATATGGCGTCTATGCGCATGTGTCTCTTCCTGAATTCTGGTTTTCCGGTTTTCCCCGGTCTTATATGCACTGCAGCATCGGCGCAATCGGCAATTGGTCGCTATCGCGGTCGCCGCAATCGAACGGCAGGCTCAGGCGTCTACGTTGCCGCAGCCGGCATGCCTGGCGGTTGACCGTCCGGTTCAATGGCGGGGAGAGCGGGTAAGCGGCTCACCCTGCAGCTCTTCCAGATAGGCCGCTTCGGCTTCCGAGAGATCCACATCGTCCCGGCCGGTGACCATGGACTGGATGTAGTGATACCACGGCTTGCCGGTGGTCGCCATGTAGACATGTATGACCACGAAGAGCGCCATGCCCCAGGCCGCTGCAGTGTGCAGGAATACCACGGTAGTCAGAACGGAACCCGACCAGGCATTTGCTTCCCACAGATTGTAGAGGAGATAGGCAATGCCGGTCGACCACAGGGTCGCGCCGATAACGAAGGTGAGTGCAACATAGGTGATTGCCTGGAGCGGGTTCTGCTTGGAATGCAGCCGCTTGTGATAGGGTTTCGACGCACCCTGCAATATACCCCAGGCATAGTATTTCATGATCGTCCAGAGGTTCTCGTTCTTCGGAAAGAACTGCTTCCATTCACCGGTGGTGAACCACCAGAAGATCGTGAAGACCCACAGGGTCATCAACAGAAGCGCCGCGCCCGTGTGCAACATCACCGCCAGGCCGAAGGGCAGCAGATTGTGCAGGCCATGCAGGCCGAAACCGGTGAACAGCAGCGAGATGATGAGAAATGCCTGCGACCAGTGCCAGAACCTTTCATAGCCCTTGTAGATGGTGATGCGGTACTTGTGCAGCGCATCTCCGTCCTTGCGTTTTGGCGCATTGGCGCGGTCAAGATCGAGATTGTGGACAGAAGTGGTCATCAGGCTTTCCTCCGCCCGCTCATGAAGATTCTCAGAAGGCCATGCCCGATCACGCCTGCCAGCGCTCCGGCAACGGCCAGCAGGCCGATGATGTCGAGCAATTTGAAGCTGTCGCGGCCCGGCATGTAGAAGCCGGTGACGCCTGCAAGACGGCTGTTCTCCGCGTGGCAGGAATCGCATTTCAGCGCCTCGTCTGCAGGAGCAACCATGTGCGTGATGGGCCAATACATGTACGTGTCGGCGAAATCGAACTTGCCCGAATATTCCCGGCCGGCCTGCTTCATGCCGGCATCGATTGCCTTGGCCCAGTCGAAATTCGTCCAGAATGCCGTATCGGTCTGCGGCCCGAAGACGTTGGTCATCACCAGGTGATTGAGCTCGGCGTCATAGGCTTGGCGTCCAACCATCCGCTTGAACGGCCAGATGCGCGAGCGCGGATCGTCGGGAGATCCCGGAATGCGGTTGATCTCCACGATCTCAGCCGGATTGATCGTGTCCTCCTGCTTGGTGTACTCGACCTGCCCGTTGAACCACGAATAGAACGGCACGACGTCCTCGCCCCATTCGAAATCACCCTTCTGCGACATGTAGGTGTGCATGTGCTTGCCATTGCCCTGGGTGTATCCCTCCTCGGCGAAAGGCTTGCCGTCCTTCAGCTTTCCGGCGGTCGACCAGTCCCACCTGGTCTTGGTCGCAATGCCGCCCTTGGCAAATTCGGGAATGTGACAGGTCTGGCAGGCCACGCGGTCGGTGTGGTCGTTGATCTTCATGGCGAGCAACGGGTTCGGCCCCTTGTGCGGCGCATCGCCGTGGCAGGATTCGCAGGTGGCCACATCCCGGCGCGCACCCGGCCCGTGGCTGCCGCCATCGCCTTTCGCATCGATGTTGTAGCGGCTGCCCGCCCAGTGATGGTTCTTCGAGACGTGGCAGCTCGAGCACTGCATGTTTGCGCCGTCGGTAGACATGTGGACATCCACATGCTTCGACGGGTTGTAGAGCGCAGATGAAAGATCTCCGTGTTTGACGTTATCGCCACCGCCGCCATAGAAGTGGCATTGGCCGCAGTTTTCCACCTTAGGCAGGCCCACGCTCATGGCGGACTTGGAAAGATCGACGGGCTCGGCCTTCGCGCCGGTAATGGTGGTGGCCTTGGGAGAAACCTCGCCGACAGCAACATGGCCCGCCTCAGTGGCGATCTTGGTGTATTTGCCGGTCTGGTCGTGGCAGATCAGGCAGTCAACCGCCGTCTCCTCTTTCGGCGGACCCTTCTTCATGTCCGTCCAGCCATAGCCGGCATGGCAACTGGTACAGCGCGGCTCGTTGGATGCGACGTTGCCGCAAAACGAGTTGATGACCTCGGATTTGCCGAGCTTCTGGCCGGTGACCGGATGTTCGTAGCTCCACTTGTAGTGGATCGAGTTCATTACCTGTTTTGAAGCCTCGGTATGACAGGACAGGCACGCCTTGGTCACTTCCGGCCCGGAACCGAACTGCTCCTGAAGGATCTTGAACGTGGCATGGTCTGCCGTACTCATCCTCGCTTCGGGCTTGGCTGTCTGGGCAAACGCCTGACCGGAAAACATGAGTGCAGCCGCAAGAAGGGCGGCCATTACACCCGCAGGCCGGGCTTCCGGCCAATGCCGTTTCGTCCACTTCGCCATCGTTTCTGGTCCTCCCGTGCTTCCCGGCATGCAGATGCCCCCGCGAAGTTGGCTACCTTGACGCCTCCCCGAGACCAGGAGATGCGCGTGGCCCGCTCAATTCCAAAAGATATATATTTTTTATAACATATAAGAGAGCGCGAATTGAACTGTGTCAAACGGTCGCCGCCGCCTCTTTCTGGAAGCAGCCGGGAAATTGGCTGGGGAAATCTCGATCCTGACCAAATCGGCAAAATCGAGATGCGTGAAGAAATTCAGTTGTTTGCCGGAATGCGGGCAGGCGCAGAGGCGCCCTATTCTTCCTCGCCGAACTTGTCTTCTACAAGGTCTTCCAGCGCCTCAAGTGCCTTTCCTGCATCGGGACCGCTGGCGGAAACGTGGATCGAGCAGCCGGGAGACGCTGCGAGCATCATCAGACCCATGATCGAGGTTCCTCCCACGACATGGCCATCCTTGGAGACGCGGATATCGCAGTCATATTTCTCGGCAAGCTTGACGAACTTTGCCGAGGCGCGGGCGTGCAAACCGCGCTTGTTGACTATTTTCAGCACACGCTGGCTGGACGTGTCGCCGGTCATGTTCTCCTCCACGAGATGGCGGCGCCTACTGGCCCTGCAACAGGGCACTCGCGACGTTGATGTATTTGCGTCCCGCCTCCTGCGCCTGCGTCAGCGCTTCCTCGATCCTGGCGCTGGCGCGGATAGAGCAAAGCTTGATGAGCATGGGAAGATTTACCCCCGCCACGACTTCCACCATGCCGGCCTGCATGACAGATATGGCAAGGTTCGAGGGCGTTCCACCGAACATGTCCGTCAGGATGATTACGCCCTCGCCACCATTAACGGCAGCAACGGCATCCAGGATATCCTGGCGGCGCTGTTCCATGTCATCGTCAGGTCCGATGGCGATGGTCTCCATCTGGTCCTGCGGACCAACTACATGCTCCACCGCGAGGCGGAATTCATGGGCGAGCTGGCCGTGGGTAACCAAGACAATTCCGATCATGTGCGAGCCGTTTCCCCGGAAATCCTGTATGTGCCGTTACGATGCCTGCCGCCACTTAAGCGCGGGTCATCTGGAACCCGGCATTGTGTTGGTTTTGCGCTGCAATACAAGTGCAAAATCGCCGCGGATCAGGGAACGATCAGCGTTCCCGCGCCCTGCTCGGTGAACAGTTCGAGGAGAACGGCATGGGGTGTCTTGCCGTTGAGGATGACAACACCCTCCACACCCTTTTCGATGGCATGCATGCAGGTTTCGACCTTGGGTATCATCCCGCCTGCAATCGTCCCGTCGGCAATCATGGCCTTGCACTGGCGCACGGTGAGTTCCTTCTGGAACTCCTTGTTGGCATCCATCACGCCCGGCACGTCTGTCAGGAACAGCAGGCGCTTGGCGTTCAGCGCCCCGGCAATTGCACCGGCAAAAGTATCGGCATTGATATTATAGGTATGGCCGTCGCGGCACGGCGCCACGGGCGCAATGACCGGGATCATTTCCGATTTCGCCAGCAGATCGAGCAGGGTCCGGTCGACCTCGACGATCTCGCCCACATAGCCAAGATCGAGCACCCGCTCGATGTTGGAATCCGGGTCGATCATCGTCTTCTTGGCCTTCTCGGCAAATACCATGTTGCCGTCCTTGCCGCACAGGCCGATCGCCCACTCGCCCTCGGCATTGATCATGGCGACGATTTCCTTGTTGATGGAACCTGCCAGTACCATCTCGACGATTTCCATCGTCTTCTCGTCGGTAACCCTCAGACCGCCCTCGAAACGCGATTCGATGTTCATCTTCTTGAGCATCTCGCCGATCTGCGGCCCGCCGCCATGCACGACAATTGGGTTGATGCCCGACTGCTTGAGCAGCGCGATATCGCGGGCAAACGCTCTCCCAAGTTCCGGGTCGCCCATGGCGTGGCCGCCATATTTCACCACCACGGTCTTGTTCTCGTATTTCTGCATGTAAGGCAGCGCCTTCGAAAGAAGGTGAGCCTGGTTTTCTGCTTCGGTGAGTTCCATTTCGTTCATGCTGGTCAGACACTCAAAATTGTTGTTCGTCGGTAGAGCAGTTCAGGTTTTGGTCGAATCGGAAAAACCTGCATGCGCATGCAAATTCAGTCGATTGCTAGGACCGTCCGCGCACAGCAGAAGCTCACACGGTCTAATCGCCATTATCCATAGCGCGATGCAGCGCCCCGGGCAAACGGCTCCAGGGGCACAAAGGTTCAAATCAGCGCGGCAATTTCCGCTTTCAGCTCGTCCAGGCCATCGCGCTTTTCGGAAGAGGTCGCGATGATCTTCGGATAGGCGGCAGGCCGCTTGGCGATCTGTACAGCGGTCTGCTCCAACAGCTTCTTCACCGCCGGCGGTTTGATCTTGTCGGATTTGGTCAGCACGATCTGGTAGGAAACGGCTGCCTTGTCGAGCAAATCCATGACTTCGGCATCGTTCTTCTTGATGCCGTGGCGGGAGTCGATCAGGACATAGACACGCTTCAGGGTCGACCGGCCGCGCAAATAGTCGAAGACAAGCTTTGTCCATGCCGCCACCGCTGCCTTCGGGGCCTTGGCAAAGCCGTAGCCTGGCATGTCGACAAGGGCCAGAGGCGGAAGGTCCTCCTTGCTTCCCTCATGGCCTTCGGGAACGAAATAATTCAGTTCCTGGGTGCGGCCCGGCGTATTCGAGGTGCGCGCCAGCCCCTTTTGCCCGACAAGGGCATTGATCAGCGATGACTTACCCACGTTCGAACGCCCTGCAAAGGCGATCTCGACCGGTCCTTCCGGCGGCAGGAACTTCATCGACGGCACGCCACGAATGAAAATCCACGGACTGGCGAACAATTGGCGCCCCTTGTGCACCATGGCCGGGTCGGTCTTGGCGGCTTCAGAGGCCTCATCGCCGTTCTGGTCGGGAGCCGTTACCATTCTGAGTTCGCCTTTTCGGGTGCTGCGCGTTCAAGCGCATCAATATCGGCACCACGGATGGCGTCAAGTGCGCGGGTGATGTCGCTGGCTTGCCAGTTCCACCATTGAAGGGCGAGCAGGCGCGAAACCATGTCCTCGTCGAACCGCATCCGGATGACCCGCGCGGGGTTTCCCCCTGCGATGGCATAGGCCGGAATGTCGGACACGATGACCGAATTGGCCGCGATTATCGCGCCATCACCGATAGTCACGCCCGGCATGACCACCGTTTCGCGCCCGATCCACACGTCATTGCCGACCACGGTGTCGCCGCGCGATTGGTCAGTCCACGTTGCCGGATCGAAACCTTCCTCCCAACCCCCGCCGAAAATGTTGAAGGGAAAGGTCGAAAAGCCCCCCATCGCGTGATTGGCACCATTCATGAGAAAGCGCACGCCAGTTGCCAGCGCGGTAAACCTGCCGATGACAAGCCGGTCTCCGGAGAAGTCGTAGTGATAGAGGATATTGTTTTCCTCGAACCGCTCGGCACCATCTGGATCGTCGTAATAGGTGTAATCGCCGACGAGCACGTTTTGACGGGTGATGAAATTTTTCAGGAATACCGCCCGGGGAAACCCGGAAAGCGGATAGAGGGTGTCTGGATTGGGGCCGGAATGCCTTGCCTGCATGATGAACTCCCTGTGGCGCGAATTTGCATTGTGAAGATGCATGTCTTGCAGCACCGGCCGCCACGCGGCGGTATCGCCACGGTTCGGAACTGATGCTGCGTCTTCGCGTCAGTTGTTCATCGGCAGAGCACTCCTGTTCGCCATTCAGCCGATGCAGTCACCGGCCATTCGCGAGCCTACTTTCCGGTAGGCTCGCTCTTCTTCTTGCGCGAGAACAATCCCTTCAGATTGTCCCACAATTCGATCTTTGCGCCGTGCCGCTTCATGATCAGTCCCTGCTGGATGATCGAGAGCGTGTTGTTCCAGGCCCAGTAGATCACCAGACCCGCCGGGAACTTGGCCAGCATGAAGGTGAACATGATCGGCATCCACTTGAAGATCATCTGCTGGGTCGGATCGGGCGGAGCCGGGTTCATCTGCATCTGCACGAACATGGTGATGCCCATGATCAGAGGCCAGACACCGATGGCGAGGATCGCGAGTGCCGCCGGGCTGTCATAGGGCAGCAGGCCGAACAGGTTGAGGATGGAGGTCGGGTCCGGCGCGGACAGGTCCTGAATCCAGCCGAAGAAAGGCGCGTGGCGCATCTCGATGGTCACGTAGATGACCTTGTAGAGCGCAAAGAAGATCGGGATCTGTACCAGCATCGGCCAGCAGCCGGCAGCCGGATTGATCTTTTCCTTCTTGTAGAGCTCCATCATCGCCTGTTGCTGCTTCACGCGATCGTCGCCAAACTGCTCCTTGATGCGCTGCATCTCCGGCTGCACCTTCTTCATCTTGGCCATCGAGGCGTAGGACATGTTGGCGAGCGGGAACAGAGCTCCCTTGATGATCACGGTGCCGATGAGGATAGCCACGCCGAAGTTGCCGATCATGCTGTAGATCCAGTCCAGCATTTTGAACAGCGGCTTTGTGATGAAGTAGAACCAGCCCCAGTCGATCAGAAGGTCGAAATTGAGGATGTTCTGCTCGGCGTCATAGCGGTCGATGACCTGGACCACCTTGGCGCCAGCAAACAATTTCTGCTCCACGGGCAGTGTTGCGCCCGGCTGCACGGTCATCGCGGTTCCCAGATAGTCGGACTGGTAGCGCGGGCGTCCCGTATCGCTATAGGAAAATTCAGGCGAGAATTCGAAGCCCGGGATAACAGTCGCCGCCCAGTACTTGTCGGTAATGCCTGCCCAGCCTCCGGTATATGTCTTGGCGTCACCCTTCCAGGACTTGTCCTCGGCAATCTTCTTGTAGGTATATTCCTGCAGGCCGTCGGCGCCAAAGACACCGACCATGCCTTCGTGAAGCACGTAGATGCTCTGAGTATTCGGCCTGTTGAAACGCGTCACGCGCCCGTAGGGATAGACGGTTATCGCCTCGCCGGAACCGTTCACGATCTCGTCGGAATAGGTAAACATGTATTCGTCATCGAGCGTGATGATGCGGCGGAAGCTGACGCCCTTGTCGTTCGTCCACTCCAGCGTAACCGGGCTTTCCGGCGTGAGCGAGGCATTGCCCGTGCTTTTCCATACCGTGTCGGGACCGGGAACCGAGCCGGAATTTCCCGCTGCGGAATAGCCGAACTCTGCAAAATAGCCATCCTCAATACCCGCCGGGCTCAGCAGTGTGACCGCAGGGCTGTCTTTCTCGATGGTGACCTTGTAGTCGTCCAGCTGCAGGTCATCGACCCTCGCACCCGTCAGGTTGATCGATCCCGTAACCCGCCCGTTGCTGAATTGAATGCGCTGCGATGAAGCAAGCGCCGCTTCGCGGGTAGCAGCGGCAGGCGCCTGGACCGCACTGCCTGGAACGCCGTCCGAACTGCCTGCAGCAGGTGCCGGTACATCGCCGGAGGCTACCGGGGCATCTTGCGCAGGCTGGGTGTTCGTTGCCGGCTCTGGCGCCTGGCTTTCCTGAAGCTGCGCCTCGATTTCGGCGCGCTTGCGTTCCTGTTCCAGTTTCGGATTCACATAGAGGAACTGCCAGCCGATCAGTACGAGCACCGAAAGGGCGATCGCCAGAAAGGTGTTCTTGTTCTGATTGTTCATGCGTCCAGGGTCCATTTTCAGGGTAGGTATTGCAGGCGATGTCAGCCGTTGCTGTCTCGCGAAGCCTTGTTGCTTTTTGAAGCCAGCCGGTCAATGCCTTTTGTCATCTCCGCGACGAGTTGCGCATAGGGCTCGGCCAGCGCAGAACGGTGGCCTACCAGTACAAACCGCGCATTGGCACCATTCAAACTGGCCGTTTGCGCTGTTGCAGCCTGGCGGAATGCCTCGCGCAGGCGACGGCGAATGCGATTTCGCTCGACGGCATTGCCGGTCTTTTTCGTCACCGTGTAGCCAACCCGTATTCCCGCGGCTTCACCATCCATGCCGATGCAGCCCTGCAGGATGAATGCGGCAGCCTTGTAGCGCGGACATTTGCGCAGTGCCAGGAACTCACCCCGATTCTTGAGGGTCGCGATCATCTGGCCAGCCATGCCAATCGATAGTTTGGCATCCCCTGATGCCATGACGCGAAAAAGCCCGGATATCCGGGCTTCACTCGTCCACTCTGGCTTGACCGCTTGTTATCCATGGGACCGCCCGTTTCGCAAAGGGCTGCCGCTGGCGAACGGAATCAGGCGGAAAGGCGCTTGCGGCCACGGGCACGGCGGGCAGCGATTACCTTGCGGCCGCCCTTGGTGGCCATGCGTGCACGGAAACCGTGACGGCGTTTGCGAACGAGTTTCGAAGGCTGAAATGTACGTTTCATCGTCTTTTCTCCTGCACATGCGTGCGGAACTGTGTTTTCTGCAGGTTTTCACGAAAGCGCGCCGCACAATCGAACCTTTCATCCCGCGTCCGAAGCCTCTCCGGAGTTGCGGAAAGCGGCCAGCGAGCACGTTTTCCAGAAGTTGGGCTGGCTTATAAGTAGAACCGCAGAAAAAGTCAATGAAGCCAGATCAAAAGCGAATCCTTCCGGTATTGGCACCAGGGGCCGCCTCCAGGCACCCCGGAAGCAACCTCACGGGCGCGTCAATTCGCGGTGAGAACGCCGCGAGGTCCTTGCCTTGAAGCGGCTGTCCGCGCATCTTCAGGCAAGGCGGCCATGCGAGGCGATATAATCGTTTCCGGCGCGGAGGGAAAATCAATGGCAAAATCCGGCTACGCGAAATCGGGCGCGGATCGTGAAGAGACCGTGACCGGCAGATCCGGCGACGCACCCGCAGCATCTTCGCGCCGCTGGATCGCGCCCGGTATAGTAGTCGTGCTGCTCGGCCTGGCATGGTTTTCCGGGCTTTTCGACCTTTTCTCTCTGTCCAGCCTCATCCGCCACCGACTCGAACTTCAGGAATTCGTGGAAATGCACCTGGCGGGTGGAATCGCACTCTACGTGCTCGTTTATGCGGGCCTCGTGGCGATATCCTTTCCCGGAGCTTCCCTTCTTACCATTCTTTCCGGATTCGTTTTCGGAGGGATCCTCGGCGGCACCCTGACCGTGATCGCAGCCACACTCGGCGCATCCGCCATCTTCGAGATTGCAAGGTCCTCGCTTGGCAAAACGCTCGAGAACAGAACGGGCAGGTTTGTCGAGAGGATGCGGGCCGGATTTCGCGAGAACAGCTTTTTCTACCTTTTGACGTTGAGATTGACTCCCGTCTTTCCATTCTGGGTCGTCAACATCGTCCCTGCATTGCTGGGCATGAAGCTGTGGCCCTATGCCCTTGCCACCTTCATCGGCATCATTCCGGGCACCTTCGCATATTCCTATATCGGCGCCGGTCTCGACAGCGTGATCATGGCGCAGGAAACGGCAAGTCCGGGTTGTGCAGCCGCCGGAACCTGCGAAATCGATCCTTCCGCGCTGGTCACACCGCAGGTCCTGATCGCGATGGCAGCGCTTGGCGTCATTTCGCTTCTGCCGGTCGCTGTACGCAAATGGAAGTCCCGCCGCGCCAGCGCTACCGCAGATTGAGCGGCACCCGAATTCATGGCAACTTCCCCAATGGAACTGTAGTCTGACTGGAGCATCAAGTGACCGAAACCCTCAAACCCGACATCTGCGTGATCGGCGCCGGCTCCGGCGGCCTTACCGTTGCTGCCGCTGCGGCGGCATTCGGTGTCGAGGTCGTGCTGATCGAAAAGGCGAAAATGGGCGGCGACTGCCTCAATTACGGCTGCGTTCCCTCCAAGGCCCTGCTTGCCGCAGCAAAGCGCAAGAAACTTGTCGAATCGGCCCCCGCATTCGGGATTGATACCGGCGAGTCCAAGGCAAGCTTTGCCAGGGTGAACGATCACGTCAAATCGGTCATCGCCGCCATCGCCCCGAACGATTCTGTCGAACGTTTCACCGCAATGGGGGTCAATGTCATCAAGGACAGTGCCCGCTTCATCGACAAGAACACGGTCGAGGCCGGAGGCAGGAAGATCAGCGCACGGCGTTTCGTCATTGCCACCGGTTCCTCGCCCTTCGTCCCTCCGATTCCGGGACTGGATGAAACCGGTTACTTCACCAATGAAACCATTTTCGAGAACCGTACGAGGATCAATCATCTCGTTGTCATCGGCGGCGGACCGATCGGGATCGAGATGGCGCAGGCCCACCACCGGCTGGGTTCGAAGGTCACCGTCGTCGAAGGCATGAAGGCGCTTGGCAAGGACGATCCCGAACTGACCGCCATCGTGCTGGACCGCCTGCGCCAGGAGGGAATAACCATATTGGAGGACACCAAGGTCGAGCGCGTGGAAAGACGCGGCAAGACGGGTGTCAAAGTCGTTGCCTCGAGAAACGGCGATACCGTCGAGATCGATGGCTCCGACATTCTGGTCGCAACCGGGCGCAAGCCGAATATCGGCGACCTGGGCCTTGAAGCGGCGGGTATCAAGACAAACCGCCAGGGAATAGAGACAAAGAAGGATCTGAGAACCACCAACCGCCGCGTCTACGCCATCGGCGACGTTGCAGGCGGCCTGCAGTTCACCCATGTGGCAGGCTACCACGCGGGACTGGTCCTTCGCGGCATTCTGTTCCGGCTCAGGGCAGTGCCTGACACCTCGATCATACCCTGGGCAACCTATTGCGACCCGGAACTGGCCCATGTCGGGCTCGACGAAAAGGCCGCCCGCGCCCGCCACAAGCAGATCCGCATCCTGCGCTGGCCCTATTCGGAAAACGACCGCGCCGTTGCCGAGCACCAGACTACCGGCCTGATAAAGATCGTGACCGACACGAAGGGCCGCATACTCGGGGCGTCCATTGCCGGGGCCAATGCTGGCGAGATGATCAATTTCTGGGCGCTCGCGCTTTCGAAAAAGATGAAACTTTCCGACATCGCAGGCTATATATCCCCCTATCCGACGATGACGGAAATCGGAAAGCGGGCAGCCACCACCTTCTATACCCCGCAAACCCGGCGTCCGATCGTCCGCAAGGTTATCGGTTTCCTGAGGAAGTTCGGCTGATGCATGCTCCTGCCCCGGCGGGCGACAAGAATACCGGCAGAGGAAGCGTGGCTGCGAACAGGCGGTCCGCAGGCAGGGCGAGCCTGCTTTCAGGTCTTCCCGGCAAGCTGCTGCTGCTGACGGTCATCTTCGTGATGATTGCCGAGGTCCTGATCCTGGTTCCGTCCATTGCCAATTTCCGCAATGTCTGGCTGCAGAACCATCTGGACACCGCCGAAGCAGCCTCGATTGTCTATCTCGACGACAGCAACATCATGTTGAGCGAGATGGCGCAAAGGCAGCTGCTTGCCGCAACCCAGTCGCTCAGCGTCTCGATCCGCGAGGGTGAAGTGACACGCCTGATGGCGGCAACGCCCAACGACAGGATGATCCGTGAAGAGATCGACCTTGGAACCATGCGGCCCATCGCCGATTTGAGAAGCACACTGTCGACCCTGTTTTTCGGCGGAGACCGTATCTACCGCGTCGCTGGGCCAATGAAGTCCCGCACCGCGGTTATCCAGCTTATTCAGGAAGACCGGTTCCTGCGCAACGCAATGCTGGTCTATACGCGCAATATCCTGCTGATCTCGCTGGTCATATCCCTGATCACGGCAACGCTTGTCTATCTGGCGCTATTCTTCATGATCGTCCGGCCGATCATCAGAATGTCGGAAAACATGAAAGCCTTTGCCGAAAACCCGGAAAGCAGCGCGCTGGTTTACATGCCTTCGGGGCGAAATGACGAGATTGGCCTGACCGAGGACGGCCTCTCGGCCCTGCAGACGGACCTGCAGGCACAACTTCGCCAGAAGCAGCACCTTGCCGATCTCGGTCTCGCCGTTTCCAAGATCAACCACGATCTGCGCAACATCCTTGCTTCGACCCAGATTTTCACCGACCGCATGGTCGACCTGCCGGACCCTGCGGTCCAGCGCCTTGCGCCGAAGCTGATCCGGACGATCGACCGCGCCGCAGGCTACACACGCCAGGTGCTCGACTACGGCAAGGCCGTCGAACGTGCCCCTGAACTCAGGCTGCTGGAGCTGGAGCCAGTCATCTGCGATGTCTTCGAGACACTGGGCCTGGACCAGAAGACCGAGATAACGGGCAAGAACGACGTCCCCCCAGGCCTGCAGGTGAAGGCCGACAGCGAGCAGCTCTTCAGGATCATCCTCAACATCTGCCGCAATTCCGTTCAGGCAATGGAAAGCCATCGCCGGGAAGGCAAAACAGGCCTTCTTGCAGTGGCCGCGCAGCAGGAAGGACGCGTGGTGACAATCCGGATCCGCGACAATGGACCCGGTATTCCCGAGATGCACCGCGCGGGCCTGTTCAAGCCGTTCCAGGCGTCGGGAAAGGTCGGCGGAACCGGACTTGGACTGTCCATCGCCTCCGAACTGGCCAGGGCGCATGGCGGCGGCATCGTCCTGGAAAGTTCAGGTGCGCAAGGCACGGTGTTCGCCGTTTCACTGCCTGCCGCCAACTAGGGCAAGTTCTCAGGAACGGCTGATCCTCGAAAGGATGGCATAGCCGCCTGCAAGCTGGCGGCTCTCGCAATTCATGCCGCGTCCGGTTGCAAGCGCTTGCAGCGTATCCGCCATACCGGTACGCGGATGCACGTGGAAACCCGCGAGCCATTTCCGCATCGCAAGGCGTGCAAAGCCGGGCCAGGCTTCCATCTCGCCGAAGTCGACCACATGCAGGCTGCCGCCATGGGCAACGTGATCGAGCGCACAGCTCACCGCTTGTTCCCAGCCAGGTATCATCGAAAGCGAATAGGAGAAGAAGACACGGTCGAACACCGGCACCGAAAAGGCCTTGCCGGTATCGAACTCCCGTGCATCGCCGATACCGGTGAAAATCCGTCCGCCTGCGCGGGACCGGGCGGCCTTGGCCCGTGCCGACTTCAGCATCTCGCAGGAAATGTCGATACCATAGAACAGCGCTCCGGGATTCTTTTCCGCTGCCAGCACAAGGTTGCGGCCGGTGCCGCAGCCCACTTCCAGAACCCTGCCACCTTCCGGCGGATCGAGTTCGCGGATCAGCGTATCACGGCCGAACAGGTAGTATTTGCGCGTCACATCGTAAAGATGCCGCTGGTAGCGGTAGACACCGTCCATCAGGCCCGCATGGTCCGCACCTGTTTGCGGCTGTTCCGTTATCTGCGTACCGGTATCCATTGCTGCCGCTCCCCGGGTTTCATTTCAGCGTATAGAGGTGGAATCCGCCATATATCGCCGAGCGGTCTTTTGCAGTCAGGCGTTTCGAGGTTTCCTGGTCATAGCTCCAGCGCTGGACGATTTCCGGAGACACCTTGCGCTCGATCGGCGATTGCTCACCGGCGGTACGGAAGATGATGCGCGCGCCCGGTGCGGCGGCACGCGTCGTTGCCGCCCACAAGGCGTTGATCTGCGCTTCGGTCATCCAGTCCTGTGCATCCAGGTAGACGAAGCAGTCCACGCTTGCCTCGGGCTCTGCCTGCAGCACCTCGGTAACCGGGGCATTCACCGGGCGCACGTGATCTGCGCCTGCCTTGATCGCCTTCCAGTTTGCAGCTTCCAGATAGGGCGGCAGCGCAGCTGTCTCACCCGGCGCCGCGGCGGGCCATGCATAGGACCTTCCGAAGGCTTGGCGTGCGAAATAGTTGTCTGCAAGCGGAAAATCTCGGGTCAGCTTGCCCAGCCGCTCGCGCAAGACGTCGGCCATGTGGCGGCCATCCGCCAGTTCCACATATTGAGCGGGTGGAATGCCAAGACCGTAGAGCGACATCGGCGAAGCCGTAATCCAGCGCAGCAGCTTGCGATCGAAAAGCGGCGCAAGCCGCTCGTCGAAATAGCGCTGCTGCTCCTCGACCGTCCTCAGCTCCATGATTTCCGAAAGCTTCACCCCATAGAGCCTTGCCATCAGATGCGAAGCACCGATGAAACGGCCAAGCAGGCCATGGCGATAGAAGCCGCGCGAGAACATGTTGATGCGAGGACCAAACCCGGTTCGCCTGTGAGACCAGTACCGTCTGGCCTCGGGCGAAAGCGCGGGCTCAATGACGCTTTCATACAACTCGACATTGGCTTTCGTATCGGCTTCGGCGAACAGCCTGACGAAATCTGCATGCCCGTCCAGAACCCGTGCCGCTGAAAGTTTCAGTTCCAGAAGCGCAAGATGCGCATGGTTGAGATCGACGGCCGTGACACGCGCCGGCGACGCAGCAAGATAGGACATGACATTGCAGCCGCCGGAGGTGATCGCGACAACATGATCGCCGGGCCCGATACCCAGGGCTTCCATGTCTACAACCGGGTCTTCCCAGATCTGCGGATAGACCAGACCGTCGAAGAAAAATGCGAAAAGGCGTTCGAGCACACCCTGCTTCGATAGCCGCTTGCTGGATACCGCAGCGCGCTTGAGAGGCGTGGATGCCGCCGCCGGTGCGGTTTCCGCAAGAATCGATTCGTCTGTCATGGTTTTCCCGCCTTGGCATTTGCTCTGGATTCGCTTCCGGCCGGAAATAATGCGCGCTGGTGACCGCAAGACGACAGAGGGGTGACAGTTCGGTGACTGTCCCCTGCCCTCAGCATGCCCCCAATGCTGCCCGATACTGCCCGATACTGCCCAATGCGACCCAATGCTGCATGCATGGATGCCGGCAGCTCAAGCGTGCACATCATGAGATCTCGCGGGCCCTGCGGACCTTTGGAGAGGAATTGGGAAAGACCCCACCGCACGATCCCTACTCGCAAACGCGCAACGGGAACGGCTTGCCGAAGCTAGGATGCAGCCATCTATTCGCCGGTTGGACATCCCCGAAGTGGCACCAGCCCACCCGCCTGGACCAGCGCGTGCAGCTGAATGAGATTGGGGCTGGATCACCGCGCTCGGGGCCGAGCGCGGTGCCCGCAATCCGTGACACCGGAATTTCACATTAGTTCGAAAACCAGCTTGCATTTGCGCCGAGTTCCCATTACCTACACCCCGTTGCGTACCGGAGCCCTTGCGGAGCCGGTACCTTTGGCGTCAAGCCAATCGCGCACCCGTAGCTCAGCTGGATAGAGCACCAGACTACGAATCTGGGGGTCAGAGGTTCGAATCCTTTCGGGTGCGCCACTTCGGTTCATATGCACGAACACTCTGGGAAAAATTTTTGCCGTTGCTGTTAGCGGTCATTTCCAACAGCTTTCCCAGGCATTCAGCACTACCCTCCATTGTGATTGTGGTCTTTCCGACCGTGATCTTCGACAGCATGGCTTTGAGCCAGGCTTTGCGGAACGGCAGGTCACCT
Source organism: Nitratireductor sp. (assembly GCA_020637805.1). Lineage (GTDB taxonomy): Bacteria > Pseudomonadota > Alphaproteobacteria > Rhizobiales > Rhizobiaceae > Salaquimonas. The sequence goes on from JACKJU010000015.1 coordinate 74,752, forward strand.
TCGTGCAGTGCCTTTCGTAGCTCCTTGCCCAGTTCGATTATGACAGCATCGGTCAGCTCGGTCTGGTTCTCACTACGGCCCTGAATGCGGTCGAGTACATCCTTTGCACGGTCACGCTTGAGTTTGAGTTCGTCCAGCTTGGTCTTGAGCGTTGGATCGGAGATATCAAGAACGCCGATGCCGATTGCATCATATAGGCGA
>JACKJU010000016.1 GCA_020637805.1 Nitratireductor sp.
GGTTGTGGTCGACACGGGTGAAAACCGCGTGGTCGGAACCTACCGGTTGATCAACAGTGATGCGGCACAAGCAGTGGGAAGCTGGTATTCCGAAACGGAATTCGACCTTGACCCAATGATGCAGGCGCATCCGAAACTCAGTTTCCTCGAATTTGGACGCTCCTGCATACTTCACGAGTTCCGTTCCAAACGCACGCTCGAACTGCTCTGGCACGGAAGCTGGGCCTGGGTGGTGCAAAACAGGCACGATGTCATGTTCGGCTGTGCATCGTTCGAGGGCACGGACCCTCAGGTACATCGCGAGGCGCTATCCTTTCTGCATCACAACGCGCGGGGCAGGGATGGCTGGCAGGTCAGAGCCCTGCCGCAGATGCGCGGGATATTCGAACCGCTGGCCCAAAACGAAATCGACGTCAAGAGAGCACTGCGCGCGCTTCCCACGCTCATCAAGGGATACATGAAACTCGGTGCGAAATTCTCCGCCGAACCGGCGATCGACCATGAATTCGGAACTACCGATGTCCTGGTCATACTGCCTGTTGCCGATCTCAATCCGCGTTACGTGAACTACTATGGCGCAAATGCGGAGCGGCACGCCGCCTGAAGGCGGGAGCTGCCCGTGATTACGCCAGTACGGCAGCACATGCCTGTGGACGGTTTGTCCGGCGGGTGAGGCGCCCTTGCCTTCCCGGGCGCCATCATGAATCCTGTGCCGCAAACAGGCACAGGCACATACGAAATGCTCGACAAATCCGTACAGGCGAGGAACGACGACAGCGGCACGGCGGTACAAACCGCCGGCGCCACGCCGATGATGGAGCAGTATATCGAGATCAAGGCGGCCAATCCGGGTTCACTGCTGTTCTATCGCATGGGCGATTTCTACGAGCTGTTCTTTCAGGACGCCGAGGAGGCCTCGCGAGCACTGGGCATCACGCTTACCAAACGCGGCAAGCATCTCGGTGAAGACATCCCGATGTGCGGCGTGCCGGTGCATGCTGCGGAAGACTACCTGCAGAAACTCATCTCGATGGGCTTTCGTGTTTCGGTCTGTGAACAGACGGAAGATCCTGCGGAAGCCAAGAAGCGCGGTTCCAAGTCAGTGGTCCGCCGCGAGGTCATACGGCTTGTCACGCCCGGCACGATCACCGAGGAAAAGCTTCTCGATCCGGCCCGGCCCAATCACCTTGCTGCACTTGCCCGCATCCGGCACGCAGAAGAGGCAGACCTGCTGGCTCTTGCATGGATCGATCTTTCCACCGGTCAGTTCCGTGTCTGCGAGAGCAGCTCGCCAACACTTGCGGCGGATCTGGCGCGTGTCGAACCCTCGGAACTGGTCTATCCGGACAGCCTTTCCTCGGACGACGGCCTGCGGCTGACACTACGCAATTGCGGTGCAGCGCTGACACCGCAACCGGCCCATTTCTTCGACAGCCAGCAGGCCCGCCAGCGGCTCGAAACCCATTTCGACGTCGGCACGCTGGAAGGTTTCGGCAATTTCAGCCGCGTCGAAGTGGCGGCCTGCGGCGCGATCCTGTCCTATGTGGAGAAAACCCAGATCGGCGAACGGCCCGCACTTTCGGCGCCGGTTCGCGAAACCTCCGGCGACACGCTCTTCATCGACGCCGCGACACGCGCGAACCTGGAATTGGTGAAAACACTTTCCGGCAACCGCAAGGGCGCGTTGCTTTCGACCATCGACCGGACGGTGACCGGTGGCGGGGCCAGGCTTCTGGGCGAGCGCATGATGAACCCGCTGACCAAACCGGAGGCCATCGCGCTCAGGCAGGATTGCGTGGCGTTCTTCTTGGACCAGCCGCGTCTCGCGGAAGATCTGCGCGCGGAGCTGAAGCGCTTCGCCGACATGCCGCGCGCGCTTTCACGCCTTTCGCTCAATCGCGGAGGCCCGCGCGATCTGGGCGCGATTCTCGCTGCCATGCGTTCGGCCCGCGATGCCGGTGGCCTTTTCGGGGATATCAACACGATTGGCGGGCTTCCAAGCGAGATTGCATCGGCACTGGACCGCATTCATGCGCTTCCTGCGGAACTGGAAGACACGCTTGGTGCCAATCTTGACGACGAATTACCGCTGCTGAAGCGCGATGGCGGATTTGTCCGTCCAGGCGCAATCGAGGAGATCGATGACCTGCGCAGGCTGCGCGATGACTCGCGGCGGGTGATCGCCGCGCTACAGCAGCAATATGCGGACTCTACAGGTGTAAGGTCGCTGAAGATCCGGCACAATAACGTGCTGGGGTATTTCATAGAGGTAACGGCGCAGAACGCGGGAGCGCTGCAGGAAGGGGAGGCAAAAGCCACCTATATTCACCGGCAGACGCTTGCCAACAACATGCGCTTCACCACTACCGAACTATCCGAACTCGAAAGCAAGATCGCAAATGCTGCCGGACGCATCCTGGATCTCGAGCTTGCGCGTTTCGAGGAACTGCAGGCGCAGGTTCTGGCAAATGCGGCAAGCCTCCAGAAGGCGGCACAGGCCGTTTGCGAACTCGACGTTGCGGCTGCGCTTGCCACGCTTGCGCGCGAAGGCGGCTGGTGCCGCCCGCATGTGGACGCCTCGACCCGGTTTGAAATCGCCGGAGGCCGGCACCCGGTAGTCGAGCGCGCATTGCGGGCAGATGGCGGCCAGCAGTTCGTGGCGAATGACTGCAATCTCGGCACGGGCGAAAGCGGGGATGGCGAACTCTGGCTTGTTACCGGACCCAACATGGGCGGCAAGTCCACCTTTCTGCGCCAGAATGCCCTGATCGCCATTCTCGCCCAGATGGGCGCTTGGGTGCCGGCAGAGACTGCGTGCCTGGGCGTTGTCGACCGGCTCTTCTCGCGCGTCGGTGCTGCCGATGACCTTGCTCGTGGACGTTCGACCTTCATGGTCGAGATGGTGGAGACGGCCGCCATCCTCAATCAGGCAACGCCGAATTCGCTCGTCATCCTCGACGAGATCGGTCGCGGCACGGCAACCTTCGACGGGCTATCGATCGCCTGGGCAACAATCGAGCACCTGCATGAGGTAAACCGCTGCCGGACCCTGTTTGCCACCCATTTCCATGAACTGACCGCGCTATCGCAGAAGCTTGCACGCATCACCAATGTGACGATCCGGGTAAAGGAATGGGAAGGCGAGGTGATCTTCCTGCACGAGGTGGTCAAGGGCGTTGCCGACCGTTCCTACGGCATCCAGGTGGCGCGGCTTGCCGGACTGCCGGATGCGGTCGTCGCAAGAGCGCGCGACGTTCTCGACCAGCTCGAACAATCCCGCCAGGAAGGCCATGGTTCCAAGGCAGCGCAAACGCTGATCGATGAACTGCCGCTGTTCAGTGCCGAGGTGAAAAAGGCCGCCCCCGGAAGGCCGGAAACCAGCCCGGCGCTGGAGGCCCTTGCCGCCATCCTGCCCGATGATCTCAGTCCCCGGGAAGCACTCGAAAAGCTCTATGAACTCAAGTCAATGTTGAAGGACTAGCATTTACTCATTTTTTGATTGTGGATTTGCCGATTCTCAACTACTGCTGGTTTCACATTTCAAGTGCCGCACCCTGGTTGAGGATTTCGTTTTGCAAGACCTCGGCGGGAGTTCTGTAGCCGAGGCACTTTCGCGGTGTGTTGTTGTAAAGCATGGCGAGATCCTGGATGTCCCGTCCGGTGTAGTTTGAGAGCTTCGTTTTCCGAGGCATGTCGATGCGCAGCCTGCCATTTCCATTCTCGATTGCGCCGCGCTGCCACGGACTGTGGGGCTCACAGAAGTAGGCTGGAAGGCCGAGTTGGCGTTCCACTTGCTTGTGCCGGGCAAACTCGCCGCCATTGTCATGAGTGATGGTTTTGCGCAGGGGCTTTGGAAAGGGCGCAAGCGCGTCGATGATTGCCTGCGATACCGTCTCGCTGTCGCGTCTGGGGATGGATTGCATGATCCAGTAGCGCGACTTGCGCTCTGTCAGGGTCAGGAGAATGTCGCATTTGCGTGTGAAGTGAACCAAATCACCTTCCCAATGGCCAGGCTCACTGCGGTCATTGGCGGATTGCGGTCTGCTTTCAATGCCTTGGCGGTCGGGAATTGGGATTTTCCGTTCACTCTTGCGCCTGCGATAGCCGCGCTTTGCATGATGATGCGGCAGGTAGCGAGACAGTTTCAGCCGTCGCCCGGCAGGCGAATAGATGAAGCGGTAGATTGACTCGTGACTGATGACTGTCTCACCGTGTTCCAGTTGCAGTCGGCCGCTGATCTGCTGGGGCGTCCAACCCATAGCAAGTGAGGATGTCACGGTTTCATGCAGTCGGCTGCAACGCCCGATCCTTGAACCGCGCAACCGGCGAACCCAGGCAAGCCGGTCGGCACTGCCCGGATCATAACGGCCATCGGCATAGGAGTTTCGTGCAAGTTCCCGCTGGATTGTACGACGGTCCCGGCCAAGATGACGTGCTATCCCGGAGATTGTCATTCCCTGTTCGTTCATCGCCACAAGCCTGCAGCGTTCCGTCAGATCAAGTTGTTTGTAGTGTCTTCCCATAGCACCTGCCTGAATAGCAGGTGCGGCACTTCATTTGTGAATCTAGGACTCGAAGTCCGTAGGGCTCTATTTGGGGAAAATCATGAAAAGAACGGTCTTGCTTCTCGCTGTAGCGGGAGTACTCGCAGCGTGCGCATCCAAACCGGAAGACATCACTGCCACATATGTTTCTCCGGTGATCTATGAGAACTATTCCTGCGAAGAACTCAGCATTGAAGCGCAGCGTATCTCATCGCGCGCTGCTTCCATATCTGGTGTGCAGGAGAAGAAGGCGACCAATGACGCAGTAGCCGTGGGCGTGGGCGTCGTGCTCTTCTGGCCTGCATTGTTTTTCATCAAGGGCAATGGTGCGACGGAAGCCGAAGTTGCCAATCTGAAAGGTCACATGGAGGCCATCGAACAAGCTTCCGTCCAGAAGAAGTGCGGCTTCGAGTTCCAGCGCTCCTAGACCGTGTCAGCTTCACCTGTAAGCGGATAGTCCCGGCAAGCAACTGAATTGCTCTGAACCACGGCGCCGCAGGTTACAGACCTTCCTGTGCCAGCATGTCCTTCAATGATACCTGGGGACGCGGGCCGATATGCTGGATGACCTCGGCGGCGGCCATGCCGCCGATGCGGGCGCAATCTTCAAGGCTGCGGCCGTTGGTCAGTCCGAACAGGAAACCGGCGGCATACAGATCGCCGGCCCCGGTGGTGTCGACCAGCTTTTCGATGGGATGCGCATGGACGGTTTCGGTGCGTTCGCGTGTCACGACCACGGACCCTTTTTCGGAGCGGGTGACTGCCGTCACTTCGCAATCCTCGCGAACCGCCTTCACAGCCTCGTCAAAGGACGATGTCTGGTAGAGCGAAACCAGTTCGTGTTCATTGGCGAATACCAGATCGACGGTTCCAGAACGCATCAGGTCGAGAAATTCGTCCCGGTAACGGTCGACGCAGAACGGGTCTGAAAGCGTCATCGACATGCGACGCCCGTTTGCGTGGGCGATGTCCGCTGCCTTGCGGATTGCCTCCTTGGCGCGAGGCGGGTCCCAGAGATAGCCTTCGAAATAGGTGATCTGGCTCGAAGCGACGATTTCCTCATCGATGTCTTCCGGTCCAAGCTCGACGCAGGATCCGAGATAGGTGTTCATGGAACGCTCACCGTCCGGCGTCACGAAGATCATGGACCTCGCAGTGGGCGGCTCGCCTGGAAGTTTCGCCGTCTCGTAGTGAACGCCGATGGCGCGCATGTCATGGGTATAGACAGTGCCCAGATGATCATCCGATACCTTGCCGAAATAGGCCGCCCTGCCGCCCAGGGAAGCTATGCCTGCCGCGGTGTTGCCCGCACTGCCGCCCGACTGCTCGCTGGCAGGGCCCATGACCGAATAGAGATGCTCGGCACGCTCTGTATCGATGAGGTTCATTGCTCCCTTGATGATGTTCTCGCGAACGAGAAAATCGTCTTCGGCATGGGCGATGATGTCGACAATCGCATTGCCGATATTGAGAACGTCAAAACGCGTGGTCATGGAGTATCCCCGAGGGTTGGATTTGCAGCGGTTTTTCACAGAAGTGCGGCCAATTCAACCTTTCTTGCGAAGGCAGGCATCAATTCCTATCTGCAATGCAACACCAACAGGGAACCGGAGTGCGCTCCGGCATGCATATGGTAATCGAATCCGCCAGGCTTGCCGCCTCGGAGCTGTTCAAGCCGAAATTCCGCTCCGTGCTTCTGAAATCGGTCGGGCTGACCATCCTCATGTTCATCGCCATGTGGATCGTGCTCGAAGCACTCTTCTCGACGTTCCTGGCACCGGTGCTCGGGCCGTGGCCGTGGGTGTCGACCGCCATTATCTGGCTGATGAGCGCGGGCCTGCTTGTCGGTGCGGGGTTCCTGCTTGCACCCGTAACCGCGCTAATCGCCGGTATCTTCCTCGACGACGTGGCAGAATATGTCGAGAGGGAACATTATGCTGCAGACGGACCGGGAACGGCGATGCCAATCTTTCCTTCCATCATCTATGCGGTCCGCTTCTTTCTGGTCGTGGTGGCAGCCAACCTTGCCGCGCTTGCGCTCGTGCCGTTCATCGGGTTCGGGTTCGCCATATTCTTCGTCGTCAACGGGTACCTGCTGGGACGGGAATATTTCATGTTCGCCGCGATGCGGTTCCGCCCGGAAGATGAAGCGAACCACATGCGCAAGGCGCGCTCGACCGATATCCTGCTTGCGGGCATGATCATTGCAGCCTTCATGGCAGTACCGATCCTGAACCTGGCGACACCGGTCTTTGCCGCAGCAATGATGGTTCATATTCACAAGATGCTTTCAGGCCGCCAGCCCGTGCGCACCGTTTCGCAGCACCATGCGTGAACCCCGTATCTGAGCCTTTTCGAAATCTCTATCTCCCGATTGTCCACCGGGTTGCGGAGCGCCGCTGATGGGCAGCCGCATGCCGGTGGCAGCCTTTTGCAGCACGCATTTACCGGTCTCTCGGACGCGCGCGACCGCGCTGCAGTGCAGCACAGAATGCCACTTTACAAAAATCATAAAGTAATACTTAATATCGCAGGGACACTTTCGTTCCAGGGAGGAAACACATGAAACTGAAAATGACACTTCTCGCGGGTGTCATGGCTTTCGTACCTTTGAACGCCATGGCAGCCGACCTGACAATCGGCTTTTCCCAGATCGGTTCCGAGTCCGGCTGGCGTGCGGCGGAAACGACCGTGACCAAGCAGGAAGCCGAAAAACGCGGCATCGACCTGAAGTTCGCGGATGCCCAGCAGAAGCAGGAAAACCAGATCAAGGCGATCCGCTCGTTCATAGCACAGGGTGTTGATGCCATCCTTCTGGCACCTGTTGTCGCAACCGGCTGGGACGAAGTTCTGGAAGAGGCAAAGGATGCCGAAATTCCCGTTCTGCTTCTCGACCGCACCGTGGATGCACCGGACGATCTGTACCTGACGGCAGTCACGTCCGACCTCGTGCACGAAGGCGAAGTGGCTGGCGACTGGCTGCAGAAAGCCACCGATGGCAAGGAATGCAACATCGTCGAACTTCAGGGCACGACGGGCTCCTCGCCCGCAATCGACCGCAAGAAAGGCTTCGAAAAGGGCATTTCCGACGCGCCAAACCTGAAGATCATCCGCTCCCAGACCGGCGACTTCACCCGTTCGCAGGGCAAGGTCGTAATGGAAAGCTTCCTGAAGGCCGAGGGCGGCGCCAACATCTGCGCGCTCTATGCGCACAATGACGACATGGCGGTCGGCGCAATCCAGGCGATCAAGGAAGCAGGGCTCAAGCCCGGCGAGGACATTCTGATCGTTGCCATCGATGCCGTTCCCGATGCCCATCTGGCAATCGCAAATGGCGAGATGAACGCCACGATCGAGCTGACGCCGAACATGGCAGGTCCAGCACTCGACGCGCTTGAGGCCTATCTGGCCAACGGCACGACTCCGCCGAAATGGATCCAGACGGAATCCCGGCTCTACACATCCGACGACGACAACAAGGCCGTGTACGAGGAAAAGAAAAACCTCGGATACTGAGTTGTCCACGCTGCCATGGCTGCCGGGCCTTGCCCGGCAGCCGCTTCGCCGTCAGGATATGCCATGACCAGCAACTCCGTTGAGCCGGTGCTTCGCGCGACCGGCATTTCCAAGTTTTTCCCGGGCGCGATCGCGCTCGATGAGGTGGATATCAATCTCCATCCCGGCGAGGTTCACGCCCTGCTCGGCGAAAACGGTGCGGGCAAGTCGACCCTCATCAAATGCCTGACCGGTGTCTACCGGCGCGACGGCGGCAGCATCTTCCTCGCCGGCGAGGAGATCAACCCGCGCGATACGCTTCACAGCCAGTCGCTCGGCATCGGCACCGTCTACCAGGAAGTCAACCTGCTCGCGAACCTGACCGTCGCCGAAAATCTCTTCCTCGGCCGCCAGCCAACACGGTTCGGCCTGATCGATCACAAGCGCATGCGCCGCGAGACCGATGAAATTCTTCTAGGCTACGGTCTGGAAATCGACTCTTCGCAACTTCTTTCGACCTATTCGGTTGCCGTGCAGCAGGTCGTCGCGATCGCGCGCGCCGTGGAGCTTTCAGGCAAGGTCCTGATCCTCGACGAACCGACCGCCAGCCTCGACCGCGACGAGGTCAACCTGCTTTTCGCAGTCATTCGCGAACTCAAGGCGCGCGGCCTCGCCATTGTCTTCATCACCCACTTTCTCGACCAGGTCTTCGAGATTTCCGACCGCGCGACGATCATGCGCAATGGCCGGGTGATCGAGACCTGCCGCATTGCCGATGTCACCCAGACCGACGTGATCACCATGATGCTTGGCCGCCAGCTCGAAGCTGTTACCCGCGAACGCGTCCACGGCACGGCAGGCGATGTGCTTGTTGAATTCAAGGGGTATGGCAAGCGCACGGTCATCGAACCCTTCGATCTGGAGATCCGAGAGGGTGAAGTCGTCGGCCTGGCCGGCCTGCTCGGCTCCGGCAGGACCGAGACATCCAATCTTGCCTTTGGAGCGATGGCGGCAGATCAGGGCGAGGTGCGGCTCCGCGGCGAACAGGTTCGCATCGGCAATCCGCGTGAAGCCATTGCACTCAAGTTCGCGCTGTGCCCCGAAGACCGCAAGACGGACGGCATCGTTGGCGATCTTTCGGTGCGCGAAAACATAATTCTGGCCCTGCAGGCGCGCAGCGGATGGCTGCGCACCTTGAAACGCGCCCAGGTCCAGCAGCTTGCCGAACACTATGTCAGGGCTCTGGATATCCGCCTTGCCTCCCTCGACATGCCGATACGCCTTCTGTCGGGAGGCAACCAGCAGAAAGTGCTGCTGGCGCGCTGGCTGGCGACCGAACCGGATTTCTTGATCCTCGATGAACCAACGCGAGGCATCGATGTGGGTGCCCATGCCGAGATCATCTCGCTGATCGAGGAACTTCGCAAACGCGGGATGGCACTTCTGGTGGCCTCGTCCGAGATGGAGGAACTTGTGGCCTATTCCACCCGTGTCGTCGTGTTGCGCGAACGCAAGCAGATCGGCGAATTGCACGGTGCGGAGATCACTGCGGACAATATCGTGCGCGCCATCGCTGCCGAAGAAGAGGCCGCGTGATGTTTGTCTCTTCTCTGAAGCGCGTCGCCCCGCAGTTGCTGATCCTTGCAATCATGATCGGCATCAACGTCATTGTCTTTCCGGGCTTCCTGTCTATCGAGTTCCAGAACGGACGCCTGTTCGGCAATCTTGTCGACGTACTGAACCGCGGTGCGCCCACAGCCCTGCTCGCAATCGGCATGACGCTGGTCATCGCGACGAGGGGCATCGACCTCTCGGTGGGTGCGGTGATCGCGATTGCCGGAGCCGTGGCAGCCAAGGTGGTCGTCGACGGGCATGGATGGCATCTGGCCCTGCTGGCGGCGCTATCGGCAGGCATCATCTGCGGGATTTGGAACGGCATACTGGTGGCCTTCCTGCGCATACAGCCGATCGTGGCGACCCTTGTGCTCATGGTGGCGGGGCGCGGCATCGCGCAGCTCATAACCGAAGGAACGATCCTGACCTTCCTCGATCCCGGCCTTATCCAGCTGGGTGCCGGAACCATTGCAGGCATTCCTACTCCCATTCTGATCTGGCTCGGCCTTGGCATAGTGGTCACCGCGATCGTGCGCCGCACGGCGCTTGGCATGCTGATCGAGGCCATTGGCATCAATGAGCGCTCCTCTCGCCTGGCGGGCATCAATTCCGGCGTGCTGCTCGTGCTTGTCTATCTGGTTTCGGGTTTCTGCGCTGCGATGGCAGGCGTCATCGTGGCGGCCGACATCAAGGGCGCAGACGCCAACAATGCAGGCCTGTGGCTCGAACTCGACGCCATCCTGGCCGTGGTCATCGGTGGCAATTCACTCCTGGGAGGGCGCTTTTCCATCGTTGCCTCCCTGCTGGGTGCGTTGATCATCCAGTCGGTCAATACCGTGATCCTGCTTTCGGGCATGCCGCCGGAATTCAACCTGGTGATCAAGGCGCTGATCATCATCGCAATCCTTGTCATCCAGTCGCCGAGGGTAAAGCACATGCTTTACCTGCTGCGCGCATCGTCCGAACCCCTGAACAGGGAAAAGCCGGCAACCAGCATCGAGGAGGGACGGGCATGATCCGGTCCACGAACCTGCCATTGTTCATCACCCTCATGACGTTCGTGCTGGCCTATGCGCTTTGCGCTTCGCAATACCCTGCCATGCTTTCAGGCAGGGTGGCGGCCAACCTTCTGACCGACAACGCCTTTCTCGGCATCACCGCTGTCGGCATGACATTCGTCATCCTGTCCGGCGGCATCGATCTGTCGGTCGGTTCGGTCATCGCGTTCACCGGTGTGTTTCTGGCAGTCGTCCTGCGCGACACCGGCATTCATCCAGTGACCGCGTTTGCGCTTGTACTCCTGATCACGATTGCCTTCGGCGCAGCTATGGGGTCGATCATCCACTATCTCGAGATGCCGCCCTTCATCGTCACGCTGGCGGGGATGTTCCTCGCACGCGGCGCAGCCTATGTTCTTTCGACGGATTCCGTGCCGATCACGCACGAGTTCTACGACGTCCTGCAGGGCCTCTACTGGAAGATGCCGGGCGGTGGCCGCTTCAGGCTGATCGGGGCTGTCATGCTGCTGACCTTCATCGTCGCAATGATCGTTGCCCACCGGACCCGCTTCGGCAAGAATGTCTACGCCCTTGGCGGCGGAGCGGGCACGGCACAGCTCATGGGTGTGCCGATGGCGAGGACGACAATTGGAATCTATGCGGTTTCCGGCGGCCTGGCTGGCCTTGCGGGCATTGTGTTCTCGCTCTATACGTCCGCTGGCTATTCCCTTGCGACGGTGGGTGTGGAACTCGACGCCATTGCAGCGGTCGTCATTGGCGGTACGCTGCTGACAGGCGGGAGTGGCACGATCGCAGGAACCTTCTTCGGAATCCTGATAATGGGTCTTATCCAGACCTACATCGTATTCGACGGAACGTTGTCGAGCTGGTGGACCAAGATTGTGATTGGCGCACTTCTCTTTGCGTTCATAGTGCTACAGAAAGGCCTGGGTTGGGCAACGACCGCGCGCACAATACCAGCGACAAGATTCGCCGAGCGCTCATGACCTTCGCCGCAGCCGGTGGGTTCGGCGACAGGGCGAGCAACCACACGGCGTTCGTGGTCGATCAGCTTGGCCAGTCCATCGTCGCCGGCGAATACCCCGAACGGACGATCATTCCGCTCGACCCCGATATCTGCGAGATGTTCAACGTCTCGCGCACCGTTGTGCGCGAGGCAAAGAAGACCCTTATCGCCAAGGGGCTGCTCCAGTCGAAGGCGAAGGTGGGGACGCGCGTGCGCCCGGCTTCTGAATGGAACATGTTCGATACCGACGTGCTCAGGTGGCATGCTTCGTTGAAGAACAAGGGACCCTTCCTGGACGAGTTGTTCGAGATCCGGCTGATCATCGAACCTTCGGCTGCCGCCCATGTGGCAGGGCAGGCCAATGCTGCAGACGGAAAGCGGCTGTCGCAGATCTGCGCCGACATGGAAGGCGCCAAGAACGATCTAGGCTTTGCAGTCGCCAATTTGAACTTCCACAAGGCGATCCTGCAGATGTCGGGCAACCGGTTCCTGCAATCGCTCGGTGACCTCGTCCATACCGCGCATTTCTCGATCTTTGTTTCGGAGGCCCAGCGAAACGGCAATGGAGAGCAGGAAAAGCGGCGGGAGAGCCTGATTGCGGGCTACCGGAAACTGATCGACGCGGTGAATGCACACGATCCCGAACGGGCTCGGGTTGCCATGCATGACGTCATCAAGGACACCCATATCGCTGTAAGCTGATGTGTATAACACGGTGCAAAGCCCGGCGGCGGTAGTCGGGCATGGACCCGGCGCACGTCAATCCTTGTAGATCGGCTCCGCGCAGAATTTGCCGCCCTGGAACCTGGCCTCCGGCGCGTTCCTGTCCGGGCGCTCCATACGTTCATCCATCGCGGGAGCGAAGATTTCGGCGTTGTCCTTCGGACGCCAGCCCAGGAACTCCGACGCCGAATTGTCCCACCACGACCGGTCATTGGCGGATTTGCCCCAAATGACCGGGCAGCCCAGTCTCGGTATCGTGAACACGCGTTCGATCAGCGCTACGAAGTCGTCCTCGCTCATCCAGGTGGCCAGCATGCGGTGGTCCTTGGGTTCCGGAAAACACGAACCGATGCGCACAATCGCAGTTTCCTGGCCGAACTTGTCGAAATACATGGAAGCCAGCGCCTCGCCGAAGCATTTGGAAACGCCATAAAGGCTGTCGGGGCGTGTCGGCATGTCGACCGTCAGATGCTGGTCCTGCGTGTAGAAACCGATCGTGTGATTGGAGGAAGCAAACAGGATTCGCGGCATGCCTGCCGCCCTTGCCGCTTCGTAGAGATTGTACACGCCGGCAATATTGGCATTCAAAATCGGATCGAAGGCCTGTTCGGTGGAGACGCCACCGAAATGGACAATGCCATCGCATCCCTCCACCAGTTTCATGACAGCGTCGCGGTCGCCCAGATCGCAAGTGACAATCTCCTCATTACTGCCAGCGGGGGCCATTTCACCAATGTCCGACAGGCGCAGGGTTTGGGCCAGATGCCCAAGCCTGTTGCGCGCCATCTTTCCCAGTCCACCGGCAGCGCCGGTAATGAGCAGTCTGTTCAACATGTCAATTATCCGTATCGAGTTCCGTGTTCTGTTTGCATCCGCCAGAGCTGGCCTGGCGGCAAAGGCACTGTGCCGAGTCTATCAGGGGCATCGCCAAGCCGCCACGGATGACGACGGATCCGCATTGCAATGGCCGCAGAAACAGGCGCCCAACTGTCAAGAGAAGTCCTCCTGGCGCGGACAGGGCAGGTATCGCGTCCGGGACTTTGCCTGTCGATTCGGCAACTTATATGATATGTTGACTTGTTCGTCATTCAATTTCGCGAACGCATTGTTCCAGCCATTGACAACGTCGAAGAAAACCCCGCCTTCTGCCCGTATTGGCAAGAAACTGGAAAAGCCCAATGGAATCACTGGCTGGCACATCACTTCCGGCATCGGGAAGAAAGGAAGGCTCCGGGCGAGAAAACCTGGTGTTGAAGCTGGCGGCGCAACTACGCGCAGCGATTACCGGCGGCCAGTATCAGGTAGGTGCGAAACTCCCTAGTGAAGCGGAACTCACCGCAAAACATGCCGTTTCACGCACCGTGGTACGCGAAGCGATTGCGGCCCTTCGTTCGGATGGACTTGTAGAAGCCCGGCAGGGCGCAGGCGTCTTCGTCGTATCGAACAGGACCGGCCCGGCATCACCCTTTCATGGCATTGATATACAAAAGCTTTCCAGCGTCATCGAAGTCCTTGAATTGCGAACTGCGATCGAGGTTGAGGCTGCGGGGCTTGCGGCCATGCGCTGCTCGCCGGCACAGGAAGAGGCGATATTCGAGTGCATTGCGGAAATCGATGTCTGCATCGCAGGCGATACCTCGACGACCGAAGCCGATTTTGCCCTTCATCTTGCAATCGCCGACGCGACCAACAATCCCAGATTCAGGCTGATGCTGGACATGCTCGGGCAGGAAGCCATTCCCCGGCGCAAACTGGAACAGGAAGAGCGTGGCGCTGCCAGCCGTGAATATGCGTCCCAGCTTCAAGACGAACACAGGCTGATTGCCGGTGCGATCGCCGACCGGGACCCCGCTCGATCACGCTCGGCAATGCGTACCCACCTGGAAGGCGCCCAAGCGCGCTACAGGCGCCTGCTGCGCGAATAGACATCAACTTGTCATACAAGTTGTTGACTTCCCTTTCATACCGTTGGACATTGCGGCAAATCCATTTTCCAACGAGGAATTCTCCAGATGACTCCCCAGGATCTCAAAAGAGCGCTCGGCTCCGGGCTGCTCTCGTTTCCGGTCACGGCGTTCGATGACGATGGCCGCTTCAACGAAGCCCCATACCGCAAGCATGTCGAATGGCTTTCGGGCTTTGGTGCATCGGTCCTGTTCGCCGCGGGCGGAACCGGCGAATTCTTCTCGCTCGCACCCGACGAAATCCCTGCCATCGTATCCGCCGCCAAGGCTTCGGCTGGCAGTACGCCGATCGTTTCGGGATGCGGGTACGGCACCGAGATTGCAGTATCGATTGCGCGTTCCGTGGAGAAGGCGGGCGGCGACGGCATACTGTTGTTGCCGCACTACCTGATCGATGCGCCGCAGGAAGGCATCTTCCGGCACGTGAAAAGCGTCTGCGACGCCACCGCAATGGGCGTGATGGTCTACAACCGGGACAACTCGATCATACAGGCCGATACCCTGAAGCGTCTTTGTGATGCCTGTCCAAACCTCGTCGGTTTCAAGGACGGATCGGGAGATATCGGGCTGGTCCGTGAAATCACCGCCACGATGGGCGACCGGCTGACCTATCTGGGCGGGATGCCGACAGCCGAACTGTTTGCCGACGCCTACCTGGGAGCTGGCTTCACCACCTATTCGTCTGCGGTCTTCAATTTCGTTCCCGAACTGGCAATGGAATTCTACCGCGCCCTGCGCGCAGGCGAGCGGGAAAGGACCGAGCAGATCCTGAAGGATTTCTTCTATCCCTTCATGAAGATTCGTAACCGTCAGAAGGGCTATGCCGTGTCCGCCATCAAGGCGGGGGTTCGACTCGCGGGTTTCGAGGCCGGAGGCGTTCGCCCGCCGCTGGTTGACCTGACGGCGGAAGAAGAGAAGATGCTTGCCGAACTTGTCGAGAAAGCCGGAAAACCCTGAGGCCATCCATGAAGATCGCGGAAGTACGAACCCACCTGCTCGACCACAGGCTGGATACACCGTTTGAGAGCGCCTCGATGCGCTTCGACCGTCGCCAGCACATACTGGTCGAGATCGTCTGTGATGATGGCACGACCGGTTGGGGCGAGTGCCTTGGCCCGGCCCTGCCGAATGCTGCCGTGGTCAAGGCCTATGGCGCAAGGCTTATCGGGCGCAATCCGCTGGATACCGAAATCCTCTGGCAGGAACTCTACAACCTGTTCCGCGACCAGGGACAGCGCGGCCTGGCAGTAACCGCGCTTTCCGGTATCGACGTCGCTCTTTGGGACATCAAGGGCAAGCATTTCGGCGTTCCGGTCTCCGTTCTTCTTGGCGGAAGGATGCGCGAGAAGGTCCGCGCCTATGCCACGGGCTCGTTCCGGCGCGACGGGGTGGACCGGGTGGCCGACAATGCGAGTGAATGCGCGGGCCATGTGGCCGCGGGGTTTCACGCGGTCAAGATCAAGATCGGTTTCGGGCCGAAACAGGACCTGGAAGTCATCGCTGCCGTGCGCGATGCGATCGGGCCGGAAGCGCGCCTGATGATCGATGCCAATCACGGCTATGACGTGCTGGAGGCAATCGAGGTTGGCAAGGCCGCCGCCCGGTACAACATCGACTGGTTCGAGGAGCCGGTCATTCCCGAACAGCTCTCAGCCTATCGCGCAGTGCGCGAGGGGCAGCCAATTCCTGTTGCCGGTGGCGAAACCTGGCATGGGCGCTTCGGCTTTCGCGAACCCCTGGAGACGCGTTGCATCGACATCGCCCAGCCGGATCTCTGCGGAACCGGCGGGTTTACGGAAATGCGGCGGATCGCCGACATGGCGGCACTTCACGGCGTGCGGCTGGTTCCCCATGTCTGGGGTACGGCGATACAGATCGCAGCCAGCCTGCAGTTCATGGCAGCACTATTGCCCGACCCACCGAGGCGCGATCCGATAGAACCGATCCTCGAATTCGACCGCACGCCCAATCCGTTTCGTCAGGCGATCATCCAGACGCCGATCGAGCACGTGGACGGCTGGGTGCGGATACCGGATGGTCCGGGTCTTGGCATCGAGATCAATCGCGACGCGTTGGAAGAGTTCGCGCTGAGGGATACCGCGTGAAGGAGTGAAATGGCAGGCCGGTGGCGGCGGCGGCACTAGCCCCTGGCCAATTTCAGCAATTCCCTCCCAAGCGGATGATCGGCGTCCGCAAGATCGAAGACGACGTCGAAATGATGACGTCCCGCGCCAATACGGCAAGGTACGCCAAGTGCCTTCGCATAGGCTTCGCTCTGGCGGTGGAATCCCGGGGTTTCGTGTTCTGCTGCCACGACGGTCATTCGCGGCAGATGCTCCGGCGGATGGCGCAACGGACTGAACGCCTCGACCTCGCCGGGCGTGAATTGCATCCATTCCTGCACATGGCTCACGGCAATCGGCGCCAGTTCAAACAGGCCGCTTACCGGCATGGCCGCGGCAACCGGCTGCGCGGGAAGGTCAAGCGCAGCCTGCCAGCCACCCTGCAGAAGGGTCGCGGCGAGATGCCCGCCAGCCGACGAACCCGTGACGGTGATGCGCCGCCTGTCAATTCCAAGATTGTCCGCCTCCCGCCACAGCCAGGCGAATGCATTGCGAATATCGGCCACGATTTCCGTCATGCTGGCCGAGGGTGCGAGACGGTAGTCCGGCACAGCGCAGGCAATTCCCTGGGCAGCCAGCATGGGGGCCAGAAATGCGGAATGCTCCCTTCCAAGCGCACGCCAGTAGCCACCATGGATGAAGATAACCAAGGGCCGCAATTCCCCCGGCTTCGTGCCGAAGAGATCGAGCTGCAATCCTTTTTCGGGATCGTAGACCAGGCCTGTCCGGGGGTGCGGCAGGTCAAGCGCTGCCCTTGAGCGATCCAGATATCCGGCGATGGTGCTTTCGAACTCCGAAGGCGAACAGCTGTCGCGCGCGGTATAGTCGGCATCCAGTTTCGAGCGCGACCAATAGGCCTCGGCGGCGATGCTCATATCACCACTCCCGCAGCGCGCGTCTCGATCAGGCGCACGAGGGAAAGCGCGGTCATCTCCGAGGACTTCGGGTTCGTTGCCAGCGGGCGGTTGTCGAGCCGGATTTCCATCTTGCCGAAGTCGCCTTCTGCCCTGACGACATGGCTGTTGATGGTTGCTGCAGGGTCGGCTACCAGGGCAATGGTGGTGGCGTCGAGGCCAATACCTGCCAATGCAGATATCACCGCAACGTTCGCATTCTTGGGATAGGCATCTGCCGCCTCGCGCGCAGTTCCTTCAAAAAAGGTCGTTGCATCGGTCAAATGGTCCAGATCGCACAATTTTGCTGCGGCGGTGCTGGCCCATGCCTTGGGCGGCTTGATGATTTCATGGCGCACCGAGCGCAGTGGCAGGCGGGCAGCGGCGGAAAGCGCATCGATACCGCCAAGAGCACCGGGCGGGATGACAAGATGGGCCCGCTTCTTGCGGGCAAGTGCCCGCAGCTCCGCGAAGAGTGCCTCATCGACAAAGGCGGAAGTCGAGGTCACCGCAAAATCGCAGCCCATATCCAGAGCTGCCCTGCCCCAACCGGCGACGCAGTTGCGGGCTGCGGCTTCCACCACGAGATCGGGAGAAACGGGGGCCAGTTCGGCCGGGTCGGTCAGAACCGCAATTCCCTCCGGCAAATCGGTAAGGTCACTGCCCTCGCGCAGACCGATGGCGGCGATCTGCACCGGGGCGCCGCGCGACTCCAGCAATTCGGCAACCCGCCGGCCTATGGCTCCCCAACCGATCAACACGAGACGCAGGTCAGACTCCGACATAAGCCTGCACCTGTTCCGAGTCGCGTTCCAGTTCGGCCCGTCCGCCGCTCCAGACGGTGCGCCCGCGTTCTATGATGTAGTGCCTGTCGGCCAGACGCTTGAGCACCGAAAGGTTCTTGTCGATCAGCAGGATCGACTGGCCCTCCGCCTTGAGCTTTTCGATCACATGCCAGATCTCAGTCCGGATTACCGGCGCAAGCCCCTCGGTTGCCTCGTCCAGTATCAGCAGGCTGGGATTGGTCATCAGGGCGCGCCCGACAGCAAGCATTTGCTGTTCACCCCCGGAAAGCGTGGCAGCCATCTGGGCATGGCGCTCCCTGAGACGCGGAAACAGATCGTAGATCCGCTCCAGCGTCCACGGATTTTCGCGGTTGTTGCGGTTGGCAGCGGTGGCTACTAGGTTTTCGCGGACCGTCAAGGTGGCGAAAACCTGCCTGCCTTCCGGGACCAGACCTGCGCCCAGCCGTGCAATCTTCTCGGGCGGCCAGCCGGATATCTCGCGGTTCAGAAACCGGATCTCCCCGCCTGAAGGTGCCAGCAATCCCATGATGCAGCGGATCGTAGTGGTCTTGCCCATCCCGTTGCGACCCATGAGGGTAACCACCTCGCCCTCCTTGAGCGACAGCGAAATGTCGAAAAGTACCCTGCTCGCACCATATGCTGCGGAGACGCCGTCGAGGTTCAACATAGCTCGTCCTCCGCGCCCAGATATGCCTCGCGCACGGCGGGGTCATTACGGATCTCGTCGACCGAACCCTCGGCCACGATATTGCCGTAGACCAGTACCGATATGCGGTCGGCCAACGCAAAAACCGCTTCCATGTCGTGCTCGATGAGCAGGATTGCGGCGCGCTCGCGCAAGGTGCGCAACTGGCTGATCATGTTCTGGCTTTCCAGATGGCCGAGACCCGCCATCGGTTCGTCTAGCAGCAGCACCTTGGGCTGCAGTGCCATTGCCATCATCAGCTCAAGCTGTTTCTTCTCACCGTGGGAAAGGTCCGCGACAAGTGCCGTCTCGCGGTCTTCCAGATTGCAGTCGGCGATTATCCGCGACGCCTCGTCCCAGATCTTGCGCCGCCCGCGAACCCTGTCCCAGATACGGAAGTTGCCGCCGGCCCTTGCCTGCAATGCCATTCCGACATTCTGCAGAACCGTCATTTCCTCCAGCAGCGAGGTGACCTGGAATGTGCGCCCCAGTCCCATCGACACGCGCTCGGCCACGCTGGCACCGGAGATATCCCTGCCCATCAGGCGAATCTTGCCTGCATCGGGCGTCAGTTCTCCGCATATCTGGTTGATGAGTGTCGACTTGCCCGCGCCATTGGGCCCGATCAGTGCGTGGATTTCGCCTGCGCGCACGTCGAGGCTGACCCCATCGGTGGCAGCCAGGCCGCCAAAATGCTTGTGCAGATCCTCTATTGCCAGAACCACTGTCATTTGCGGCTCCATATCCTGCCGGCCAGCCCAACGAGGCCACCCCTGGAACCGAGCACCACGATCAGAAGAATGGCCCCCAAACCCAACTGCCAGTGCTCGGTCCAGGAAGAGAGCGTGCTTTCCAGAACGAGCAATGCGGCAGCGCCAAGGAAGGGACCAAATAGCGTGCCAACGCCGCCCAGAATTACCATCACCATCAATTCACCGGACTTCATCCAGTGCATCATGTCGGGACTTGTGAAGCGCATGGCATTTGCCATCAGCGCGCCGGCAAGACCAGCGCCCATGCCCGAGAGCACGAAGGCGTAAAGCTTGTAGCGGAAAACCGGAATGCCGAGCGCCTCCATGCGCCGCTCGTTCTGGCGAATTCCGGCCAGCACCGCGCCGAAACTGGAGTTGATCACCTGGCGCAAGCCAAGGAAGAAGAGCACCGTCACCGCAAGTACCACCCAGTAGAGCGTTGCCTTGTCGCGCATGTTGAGGAACGGCAAATCGTTCGTGCGGCGAATGATGAGGCCGTCCTCGCCGCCATAGACCTTTAGCGACACGAACAGGAAAAACAGCATCTGCGCGAAGGCCATGGTGATCATGATGAACTGAACGCCGCCCGTGCGCAGCGCGAGCGCGCCGATCACGGCAGCCAGCATCGCTGCCACGATCATCGCGGCAGGCAAGGTCAGCAGCATCTGGTCCGTTCCCGGAACCAGCCCAAGGAACAGGGTTTGCTCGTTGAAATTCTGATAGAGAATGCCGACGGCATAGCCGCCGATGCCAAAGAATGCCGCATGCCCGAAGCTGACCATTCCGCCATAGCCGAGCACAAGGTTGAGACTGGCTGCTGCAATGCCATAGATCAGGGCGCGCGTTGCCAGAGACAGCATGCTCGACTGGCCGGTGATGTCCGTAAGAAACGGCACCAATACAAGAACCAGCAATCCAATTGCCGCGAGAAGATATTTCCGCTGCATCATGAACCCACCGGAAACAGACCCTTGGGCCGGAACAGCAATACGATCACCATCAGAAGGTAGATTCCCGTCGAGGCAATGCCGACACCCAGCGCGTCGGCTTCCGGGCCTGTCATGACCTGGCGCAAAAGCCCGGGGAGAAAGGCGCGCAGAAGCGTATCACTGACGCCGAGCAGGATGCCCGCCACGAAGGCGCCGCGGATGGACCCCACCCCGCCGATTACCACGACGACGAATGTCACGAGCAGGATCTGCTCACCCATGCCGACCTGCACCGCGAGAATTGGCGCAGCCATGAACCCGGCGAGACCGGCAAGCAAGGCGCCCAGTCCGAAGACGATGGTGTAGAGCAGGCGGATATCCACGCCAAGCGCGCGCACCATGTCGCGATTTGTGGCACCGGCTCTGACCAGCATCCCGATGCGGGTGCGATTGATGAGGAAGTAGAGCCCAAGGGCAACTAGCAGGCCGACCGCGATGATCAGCAGGCGATAGGTCGGATAGGGCAATCCCGGGATGATCTCGACAGAGCCTTCAAAAAAACCTGGAAGGCTTGTGAACAGCGGCTGGCGCCCGAAGATCAGCGTCACGCTCTGGTTGAAGATCAGGATCAGGCCAAAAGTGGCAAGAACCTGGTCCAGATGGTCGCGCGTGTAGAGCCTGCGGATGACAAGCGTCTCGATGGCAAACCCCGTAAGGGCGGCTGCAACGAGCGCAGCGGGGATCCCGATCCAGAAGCTGCCCGTCTCCATGGCAACCCAGGTCCCGGCATATGCACCGATCATGTAGAGGGAGCCGTGGGCGAGGTTGATCACGCCCATGATTCCGAAGATCAGGGTCAATCCGGCGGCGAGCAGGAACAGCATCACGCCGAACTGGAGACCATTCAGGATTTGTTCAATGACGAGGATCATTTCCTGCCCGATGTTGCGGAGTGGTCTTTCCCGCCCGCAGGTTCACTTGGATGACGTCTTCAGGCATCCGAATTGGCTGGTGGGTTTCGATTGGTCAATTCCGGAGGAATCAAACACGCTGTCCGGGGACAGGAGCGTAAGGCCGGGCACAGATGCCCGGCCCTGTTTCATTACATCTTGCATTCGGCGGCATAGATGTCGCCAGCTGCCTCACGGAGTTTTTCAACCGTCTTGATTTCCGGCTTGCCGTCAGCACCGGCAACGACTTCGGTCAGGAACCAGTCCTGTACAGGATGCTGGTTGTTGCCGAACGCGAAGTTGCCGCGCGTGCTGTCGAAGTTGGCTTCCTTGAGGGCCGCCTGCAGCGCGTCCATGTCATCGACGCCACCGGTTTTCGCAAAAGCCGATGCGATCAGCCTGGCAGTGTCGTATCCCTGCTGGCCATAGGTGGTGAGCGGACGATCAGGGTATTTGGCCTTCCATGCAGAGACCAGTTCCTTGGAGGCCTCGTTGTCGAAGTCAGCCGCCCAATGCGTGGTTCCCTTGATGCCGATTGCGGCATCGCCCACGGCACCGAGGATCACCGAATCCAGCGAAGGCTCGGACAGAACCATCGGTATCTGGCCGAGGAGGCCCGCCTGCTGATATTGCTTGAGGAAGGCAATGCCCAGACCGCCCGGATGGAACTGGAACACGACGTCCGGTGCTGCGGCGCGGATCTGCGCCATCTCGGAAGCAAAGTCGGTCTGGTCGAGCGCGGTGTAGATTTCTGTCACCTCGCCACCGAATTCACGCTTGAAACCGGCAATCGAATCCTTGCCGGCCTGGTAGTTCGGCGCCAGCGCGACTGCGGTCTTGTAGCCAAGTTTCTTGGCCGCAACACCGGTTGCCTCGTGGAGCGCATCGTTCTGCCAGCTCACAACGAAATAGTTCTTGTTGCAGCTCGCACCGGCAAGATTGGAAGGACCAGCGTTGGGGCTGATGTAGATTGCGCCATTGTCGACGATCTCCGGCACGGCAGCACCGGCCACGTTGGAGAACACGATCCCCGTGATCAGCTTGATGCCTTCCTCGTTCATGAACTTGTCGGCAATCTGCAGGCCGTTGCCGGGCTTCAGGCCGTCGTCCTCGACGACAACCTCAACGTCAACACCGCCAAGCTTCCCGCCTTCTTTTTCAACGGCAAGCTGGAAACCGTCACGGATCTGTTCGCCAAGATATCCCGGCGGGCCCGACAACGTGGTGATCATGCCGATCTTCACCGGATCGGCCAGCGCAGGCAGACTTGTCAGCGCAAGCAGGCTGATGGCAGTCAATAGTCTCTTCATTGTCGAACTCCCTTGTTAAAACACTCTTCCAGACCCCGGTCTTCACGCGTGCCGGGTGAAGCCTCTATCGGGTCCCGAATTCACTTGTTCACGGCACTTACAGTTTGACCCACCCTTCCGGGGGTTCCTTGCCAGGATGCAGGGTGCCGCATTTCGGGCAAGTGCGCAATTTTTCATCGGCGTAGAAGGCCTCATAAATCGGAGGCAGATCATCGACGATGCTTTCCAGATCGGTTTCGGCCCGGTGAACGCGCGTGCTGCACTCAAAGCAATACCATTCGATCGCGTCGAGAGCGCCTTCGGGACGCGCCGGTTCGATCACCAGTCCGATAGACCCTTCCTGCGGGCGCTGTGGCGAATGCCGCATGTGGGCCGGGAGAAGGAATATGTCGCCCTCGCGAATTGGTACGTCGTAGAATTCGCCGGATTCGGTATCGTGCACCTTGAGCAGCATGTCACCCTTGAGCTGGTAGAAGAATTCCTCGACCGGATCGTCATGATAGTCCGTGCGCTTGTTCGGCCCGCCGACGACGGTAACCATCAGATCGGCGTCCTTGAATATGAGCTGATTGCCCACAGGCGGTTTGAGCAGATGCTTGTGCTCATCGATCCACTTCTGGAAATTGAATGCTGCAAGACGTGACATGGTCTTCTCCCTTAGAATTTCAGCCCGCAGGCTTCAAATGCGGTACGCGTGGCGGACTTTTCCGCCTCGGTCAGTTCCAGGCAGGGAGGGCGCACCCGCCCACCGGTCTGACCCAGAAGTTCCTGCCAGTACTTCTGGTGCGCATGGGGTTTCTCGGCCGGACGCGTGCTGCGGAGGGCGTTCCGTACTGGGTCAAGCGAGTCCCGTATCTTTCGCGCTTCCTCGAAATTTCCCGCGAATGCTGCGTCTGTGTAATCACGCATTCTGCGGTCGGCTGCGGTCTGAATGAGATATGGCGGCGACGAGCACAGATAGAGCTGCCATCCAAGCTCGATGATGTTGTCCAGCCATTCTTCCTCCGATGCGGTGGAAACGAGAATGCGGTCGCTCGCAAGCCGGGTCAATTCGGCATACATCTCGCGGGGGACCGAATACTTAATCGCGACCACGGTTTCGATATCGGCCAGCCGGTTGCACAGTTCAGGGCTCATGAGGTAACCGCTGTCGGGATGTGACCACAAGGCCATGCCGATATCAACCTTGTCCGCGATGGTCTCATAGTAGCGGATCAGGGTCTCGTCCTGCTTCTTGTAGAAATGCAGAACCGGCGCGTGAACCACGATATAGTCGGCACCGCAGGCCTGCGCATGGCGCGCAAGGTCGATCACCACGTCCATGTTCTGGTCCGAGCAGGACATGATGGTCTGGGCGCGGCCGTCGCAGGCAGAAACTGCCAGATCGAAGCTCCTCTTGCGCTCGTCTACCGACATCGAGAAGAACTCGCCCTGCTTTCCGGCGATGAAAAATCCGTCAATGCCCAGTCCCTCGATCCAGTGATCGATATTGGCGCGGAAGCCTTCCTCGTCGATGGACAGGTCTTCGCGGAAAGGCATCAGCGCCGCCGCCCAGATGCCGCGCATGTGTTCGCGTGCGTGCGACTTCGCGGATTTGCGATCGTATTTCATGCCCTGGCTCCTGATACGGTGGGCTCGAGTTCCAGTTCCATCCTGTGCGAGACCGTCTTGACCTCGACATAGTGCCGCATTCCCTCCATGCCGCCCTCGCGGCCCTGACCGCTGGCCTTGACCCCGCCAAAGGGAACCTCGGCCACGGACGCCTCCAGGGTGTTGATGGAGAAATTGCCGACCTCGATCTCGTTCATCAGGCGGTCGGCTGTCGCCGCATCATGGGTGAACGCATATCCGGCAAGGCCATAGGGGAGCGCGTTGGCGCATGCGATGGCCTCATCCAGTGAAGAGGTGGGATTGATCACGGCGAGCGGGCCAAAGGGTTCCTCGCGCATCACCCGCGCATCATCGGGCACTTCGGCGAGTACAGTCACGGGGTAGAAGTAGCCGGGACCATTGGGGCGAACGCCGCCTGTGAGCACCTTGGCTCCCCTGGAGCGGGCATCCTCGACCAACGCATCAATCGCCTCGATCCGGCGGTGGTTGGCTACCGGGCCCATTTCGACACCATCCGCCATGCCATTGCCGATCCTTACCGCAGCCGCCCGTTCGGCGAATGCCGCCGCATACGGTTCATAGATGCTGCTGTCGACGAAGAAGCGCGTCGGCGAGGTGCACACCTGCCCCGCATTGCGCGCCTTTCGCGCTGCAGACATCCTGCCTGCGGCCTGCGCGTCGACGTCGCCGCAAACGATCACGGGGGCGTGGCCGCCCAATTCCATCAGCACCGGCGTCATGGAGCGCGCCGCCATTTCCGTCAGATGGGTTCCAACCGCGGTCGACCCGGTAAACGCAACCAGCCGCACCTGGTCCTTCGGGATCAGATAGGAGGAGATTTCCGAAGGAACGCCAAAGACCAGGTTGAGGACGCCGGCAGGAAGCCCGGCGTCGTGAAAGGCTCGCGCGATGTGAATTGCGCCGGCCGGTGTTTCCTCAGCGGCCTTGATGATGATCGAGCACCCGGAAGCCAGGGCACCGGCGATCTTGCGTGCTGGCTGGCTCATGGGGAAATTCCATGGCGAGAAGGCAGCGACCGTGCCAACGGGCTGCTGTATCGTCAGGTAGCGAATGCCCGGGGAGCTTGGCACCACATGGCCGTACAGCCGTTGGGCTTCGCCCGCATCCCACTCGAAGAATTCGCATCCCCTGATTACTTCCATCCGCGCTTGCGGCAGGGGTTTCCCATGTTCGAGGGTAATCGCATAGGCAATCTCGTCTGCGCGTTCACGCATCAGGCGGGCGGCACGCAGGATCAGTTCGGCACGATCGCGGGGCGATGTTGCCCGCCAGATGCGAAACCCGCTTTCCGCCGCCTCGAGCGCATCGTCGAGGTCCTGGCGCTGCGCCACCGGCAGCTGGCCGATAACCTCTTCCGTTGCCGGGTTCAGCACCGGGATCGTCTCTGCGGTCTTGCGCCAGGTTCCGCCGATATAGAGCTTCAGTTCGGGATAATCGGGCATGTGTCGTTCAAATTCTCTGCTTGATTGCCGCCCCACTATGAACCTGAACTGGTATGTGGCAAAATGAATTGATTGGCTATGACTATTCCATATTGGAATATTTGATATGCCGGCAAACTGAACAGATCGGGCAGCATCCATGGACTTCACCCAGACCGCACACCGGCTGACCGTGCGCCATCTTCGCGTGGTTGCGGTCATTCACGCCGAGGGCAACCTGATGCGTGCGGCAACAGTGCTCAACATGACGCAATCTGCCGTTACAAAGGCGCTGCAGGACGCCGAGATGCAGATGGATGTCATTCTGTTCGAGCGCACCAATCGCGGCGTGGTACCGACGCCCATCGGGCGCAAGCTCGCGGCACATGCCCGGCTGATCCTCGCCCAGATCGACAAGGCCGAGCAGGAGGTTGCGGACCTTCGCGACGGCACCGTGGGACAGGTTGCCATCGGAACACTGCTGGCGGGTTCCGCCGGTCTGCTGCCGCAGGCAATCCGCGATCTGCAGCGCGAACAGCCGGATCTGGTGATCAGGGTAGAGGAGGGCACCAACGACATGCTGATGCCGGCACTGCGTTCCGGCGAACTGGATCTGGTACTTGGCCGGTTGCCAGAATTCCGTGACCGGGAGGGATTGAAACAGGAATACCTGACAGACGATGCAGCATGGATCGTCGTGCGGTGCGGCCACCCGCTGGCAGGGCGCAAAGACCTGTCACTGGCGGACCTGCTTGACTTCGAATGGATTCTTCCCGGCCAATCGACCACGCTGCGGCGCCAGATCGACAAGGCATTCCGGGACGAAGGCCTCGAGCCTCCCGGCCACTCCGTCGAGACAGTGTCGTTTCTGACGTCACGCTGGCTCCTGCGCCAGACCGATTATCTTGCCGTGTGGCCGGTACAGCTTGCCGAACTGGAAATCATGGACGGATCGATCGCAGCACTGGACATCCCCTTGCCAACGGTGCGTCGTCCGATAGGCATCACGACCCGCGCGGCCGACGTCATGTCGCCGGCAGCCGCACGGCTGGTGGAAAGCCTGCGCCGTGCGGCGCAGAGCCTGAACGGAAAGGCCCTCGCATGAAGACCCGTGTTTTGCGGTGGTATCCCTCAGGGGGTCAGGAAAGGCCTGCCGCCGGAAGCCGCTGACGAACAAGTGTCGTCCAGTAGGAGCATCCCCACGGAATGACATCATCGTTGAAGTCATAGAGCGGGTGATGCAGGCCAGCCGACGGGCCGTTGCCAACATTGATCATGGCCCCGGGAACCTCGTTGAGCATGAAGGAGAAATCCTCCCCGCCCAGGGTTGGCGGCATGTCGAGATGGACGTTGTCGATCCCGGCAACTTCCTGCGCTGCGGCGGCTGCCAGTTCTGTCTCGCGTTCATGGTTCACCGTCACGGGATAATGGCGGATGTATTCCAGCTTGCCGGTTCCACCGAATGCGGCCGCCACATGTTCGACCATGACGCCGAGGCGTTCCTCGATCATGTCGCGAACTTCCTCGCGCAAGGTGCGGACGGTTCCCGTCATCTCAACTGCCTGCGGAATGACGTTGAAGGCATTGCCAGCGCTGATTGTGCAAAGCGAGATTACTGCGCTGTCGATGGGGTCCATGTTGCGCGAGGTAATCGTCTGCACCGCCTGCAGGAGTGCAGCAGCCACCGGCAGAGGATCGATGGTCTGTTCAGGGCGTGCTGCATGACCGCCGCGACCGGTGATGGTGATCTTGACCTCGTCCACCGAACCCATGATCGAGCCCGAGGCAATCGTGAACTGGCCGACCGGCAAATTGGGCCGGTTGTGCATGCCGTACACCTCGTCGCAAGGCCAGCGCGCGAAAAGTCCGTCCTCGATCATGGCCCTTGCACCGGCACCGCCCTCTTCAGCAGGCTGGAAGATCACGATCACCGTGCCGTCGAAGGCCCTGCTTTCAACGAGATGCCGTGCGGCACCCAGAAGCATGGTCGTGTGGCCGTCATGGCCGCAGGCATGCATCTTTCCTGGAACCTTCGACGCCCAGGGCTTGCCGGTTTCCTCGTGGATCGGCAGTGCATCCATATCGGCACGCAGGCCGATCGTGCGGCCCGACTTGTTGGTCTGGCCATGAATGACGCCGACGACACCGGTGCGTCCAATACCCTCGTGAACCTCGTCAACACCGGCAGCGCGCAGGGCCTCGGCAACGTTGGCCGCCGTACGATTGACGTCGTAGAGGAGTTCCGGATTCTGGTGCAGGTCGTGGCGGAATTCGGTCAGCGAGGTGACTTCCTTGGCGACCCAGTTTTCTACGGCCATGATCAGGCTTCCTTCTTTTTCATGCGGTAACGGAAATCACAGTGACTGGCACCCCTCATGATGGTCTGGGTGCGCGTCATCTCGATATCGGGGTTGTAGCCGATGCAGAAATCGCCATCGCGATTGCACGAGAGCAGGTGACCGATATCTCCCAGCCCCATGTCCTTGTACATTTCCGCGTAGCGGCAGCGCGTGACGTTGAAGTCCATTTTCTCTTCGGACATCTCCAGCGTCTCGATCTGAAGCGCGTCCTCGCGGGTCCAGTTCGGCTGGATGGCGGCAAAGTCGGTCAGGTCGGGCGCGTGGCCCAGGTCTTCTGCCAGCATCCTGCCCTGCTCGATGGCCGAGCGCGAGCATGTGGCGCCGATCACGGCCTCGGCTTCCTCGCGGCCAGACCGCTCGGTGATCACGTCGAAAGCATGTTTCAGGATCATCGCCTCGATCCTGCGCCGCAGGAGAATGGGAATATCATTGACGGTCATTCCGTCAGGGGAAGCGCTCATCGTCGGACCTTTCGCATCAAAGCTTGATTTCCCGGTGATCCTGGCGCTTGAGCCAGGCGAGATAGGTGGGGGCCACCATTCTTACCAGCCCGTGCATCGGGAATGGCTTTGGTTCGGTGACCGGCAGCGCAAGTTCGCTTTCGGGCTGCCCGGTTGCCGCCCGGGCGAGTTCGCGGCCAAGCGCCGTTCCCAGCGCAACCCCGCGCCCGTTGCAGCCGATCCAGGCCCAGCCATTGTCACCGAGCCTGTGAATGCGCGGGAACCTGTCCCAGTTCATGCCGATATAGCCCGACCAGACATGGGTCATTTCCGGCACACCCAGTTCGGGAAAAGCTTCTGCCAGCCGCAGTGCTGCCTTGCGGCGCACTCGGTTCTCGACATCGAACTCGCCGATTACCGCACCGCCGGTAATGAGGCGGTTGCGCGCATCGTAGCGGAAGAAGCGCAGGTCTCCACGCGTATCCGAGACAGCCTGCCGGCCCGGCAGGATTTTCGTCCGAAAATTGTCGCCCACCGGCTCGGTTGCCATCTGCCAGCTCAGCACCGGAACGATGGAACGTGCAAGGCGCGGCGCAAGACGTGGCGCCAGTTCGCCCGTATAGGCATTGGTCGCCAGAATGAGCGCACGTGCCTTGAGAGTTCCCTGTGCGGTATTGATCACCCACTGAGCACCCTGCCGTTCAAAGGATGTGACCGGCGATTGTTCGTGGATGACGGCGCCCAGGCTTTCCGCCGCGCGCGCCATTTCCCGGGCCAGCGCCAGCGGGTTCACATGACCACCCGTGGGATTGAACATGCCGCCATACCAGAAGTCCGTTCCAAGGATCTCCCGTGTCTCGGCTGCATTCTTGAGTTCAGCGGGAAAACCGAAGCGCTGCCATGCATCGACGCGTTTTTGCGAAAGCTTGACCCTGCCGGGGCTGTGGGCAGGCTGGAACCAGCCATTCTGCTCGGCCTCGGCCTTCATGTCGAACTCGCGCACGAGCCCGAAGAGAATGTCGGCGGAGTTGCCGATCAATTCCACCATGCGCTCGCCGGCGGCTCCGTAGCGGGAGACCCATATATCCGGTTCGGCGCTGGTCAGGATGGGGATGACCTGTCCGTTGTTGCGCCCGGAAGCACCCCAGCCTGCGGCCTTGGCTTCCAGCACGGTGACGGAATTGCCACGCCTGGCAACCTCTATCGCCGCAGACAGGCCCGTGAACCCGGCGCCGATTACCGCGACGTCCGTCTCGTTGACACCGCTGAGCGGAGCGGTTGCATTTCTTTCAGGCGCGGTGGCCGCCCAAATGGATTTGGGAAATTCGACCTCAGCCATTATTCGGTTCCTTCCTTGAGCATCATGGCCGCTTCGTGCGGCAGCCAGAACCAGCGAAGTTTCTCCTCTTCGCCCATGAGTGGAGAGGGTTGCGGTTCAGGCAAGCTGACAGCTGCATCGGCAAGCGCCTTGGCCTGCGAAAGGCAGCACTCGAAATCCGGCACATCACATGCGCTACATGCTGCCCCCGACCAAAGGGCAGAGAGACTTGTTGGCGGCGCATCGTCCACCGGGTTCATTGCACGCCAAACCCCGCCTTTCGCGTCGAGCTGGTAGTAGGGCAGCATGGACAGGCCATGCCGGGCGATAAACCGGATAGCGGCGGCGATATTGTCGACATCGGCCTCATCAAAGAACCAGTTGACCCCAAAGCGCGCCCATCCGGGCCGCATGGAGGAGTACCCTCTTTCGACCGAGGCCTCGTGGCGTGCGCTGGTCGCGGCATCTATGCCAAGCAGTTCGTGCCCGTATGGCCCTGCGCAGGAACAGCCGCCCCGGGCCTGTATTCCGAAGAGATCATTGAGCAGCGCCACCACGAAATTATGATGCAGAAGCTTTTCGCGGATGCGAATGTTGAACGAGAAGATACCGACGCGCGGAGCATTCCACGGACCAAGGAGTTCAACGCCCGGCGTGGCCCGCAGCGCTTCTTCCATGCGCCGGGTCATCTGGCTTTCCCTTGCCTCGACCTGCGCTTCGTCCATGTCGCGCTTCAACTGGAGCACCATGCCGGCGCGAATGTTGTCGACGATGGCCGGTGTTCCGCCTTCCTCGCGACGTTCGGGATCGCTTACATAGCTGTGGCCGCCAGCGGTCACGTAGGAGACCGTTCCGCCACCGGTCAGGGTTGGCCGCCTGGTTGCAAACAGGCTCCTGTCTGCAATCAGAAGGCCCGATGCGCCGGGGCCGCCGGGATACTTGTGGGGAGAGAGCAGCGCCGCATCGATGCGGTCACCTGCACCGGGTGCGGTCTCGGCCAGCCGCACCGGGATATAGGGTGCGGCGGCGGCAAAGTCTGCCACGCACCAGCCACCATGGGCATGCAACAGGCGCGCGATGGCGCGCAGGTCGCTGCGAATGCCGGTGACATTGGAAGCAGCCGAGAATGCTCCGATCTTGAGCTGATCGGGCGGACAGGCTTCCAGCTCGCGCTTCAGGCTTTCCAGGCAGATCGCTCCACCTTCATTGAGCGGAATACGCACCAGCCTGGCGCCGCATTCGCGCCACGGAAGATCGTTGGAGTGATGCTCGTAGGGACCGACGAAGACGACCGCATCGTCAAGCCCCTGCATGGCAAATGCCCGCACCAGCTTGTCGACCGCTCCGGTGGCGCCCGACCCGGTGAAGATGACCGCATGGTTCTCGTCGGCATCAACAGCCTTTCTTACCGCCTGGCGCGCCATTTCGCGCAAGTGGGTGGTGCGGCGCCCGGTAAACGAAGTCTCCGTATGCGTGTTGCCGTAATAGGGCAGCACATGGGTGCGGATGGCGTCTTCTATGAAACCGAGCGAACGCCCGGAAGCGACATAATCAGCATAGAGCAAGGCCCGCGGACCGAATGGACCGGGTATTGCGCTGCCCTCGCCAATCAGGGCGCGGCGGATATCCTTGAATTCGAAAGACATGACTAACCTCAGGCGGCATCCGTGCGGAACGACGGCGGGGTCCAGTCGCGTCCGGGGATGGAAGACAGCAGATTTTGCGTATATGGATGCTGCGGATTGGCGAACACTTCCGCCGTGATCCCGCTTTCAACGATTTCGCCCTTCTGCATGACGATAATCCGGTCGCAGAGCTGAGCAGCGACCCGAAGGTCATGGGTGACGAAGAGCAGCGACAGGTTAAGCCGGTCGCGCAGATCGGCCAGCAAGCGAAGAACCTGGGCCTGGACGCTGACATCCAGCGCCGAGACCGGCTCGTCGGCAACGATTACCTTGGGTTCGAGCGCGAGTGCACGGGCAATCCCTATGCGCTGGCGCTGGCCGCCGGAAAATTCGTGCGGAAACCTGTTGGCAGCCGCGGGCGAGAGCTCGACAAGCTCCAGAAGCCTGCGGGCATCATCGCGCGCCTTGGCGGGATCGGCACCGTGGACGATGGGTCCCTGTGCGATCAGATCCACCACCCTCTTGCGCGGATTGAGCGAAGCCATGGGGTCCTGAAAGACCATCTGGATATGGCTGCGCATGGCCCGCAGTTCCCGGGGCGTACAGGCCAGAAGGTCCTTGCCATCCAGCTCCACCTTGCCGGAATCGCATTCCAGAAGCCGGGTAACGATGCGCGAAACCGTGGTCTTGCCGGATCCGGATTCCCCAACCACGCCGAGGGTTTCTCCCTCGTGAAGCTGGAAGGTCAGATCCTTGACCGCGACAACGGCCTTGCGCTTGCCGGACAGCAAGCCGCCCCTCGCAGCAAAGGTCTTTTTCAAGCCCGTGCCCTTCAGCACCACAGGGGAATTCAGCACAGGCTTCACGGGCGGCGGTGTGAGCGCCGGAACCGCTCCGATCAGAGCCTGAGTGTACGGATGCCTGGGATGGTTCAGAACCTGGTCGGCTGGTCCCTGCTCCACCATGACACCCTGGCACAGCACGGCGACCTTGTCGGCAATCTCGGCGACCACACCGAAATCGTGGGTGATGAAGAGAACACCCGCGCCATCCTGTTCCTGCAGTTCCCGGATGAGCTTGAGTATCTGGAGCTGCGTCGTGACATCGAGTGCCGTTGTCGGTTCGTCGGCGATGATCAGTTTCGGCGAAAGCGCGAGCGACATGGCGATCATCACGCGCTGGCGCTGGCCGCCGGATATCTGGTGCGGATAGGCATTGTAGGCCGATTCCGGATCGGGGATGTGGACCCGCTCCAGCATCTCGACGGCGCGTGCACGGCGCTCTGCCCGATTCATGTTGGTGTGAAGCCGAAGCACCTCATCTATCTGCCAGCCGACCGTCTTCTGGGGATTGAGCGCGGTCATCGGCTCCTGAAAGATCATCGATATGGACTGGCCGCGTATCTGGCGCATCTCGCTTTCGGACTTGCCGACGAGTTCGTCGCCCATGAACCGTATGCCGCCACCGGCAATGTGAACATGCGGCACCGGCAGAAGCCCCATGATCGCGCCCGCGCAAAGGGATTTTCCCGAACCCGATTCGCCGACGAGACAGACGATCTCGCCCGGTTCGATGGTGAGATCGAGCCCTTCGAGCGCGAAGGAACGGTCGGCCCCCTTGGGAAGCGCGATCCTGAGCCCCTTGATGTCGAGGATAGGAGGCGTTTTCTTCATTGTTTTTTCTGCCTCGGATTGAGTGCGTCGTTCAGCCCCTCGCCCAGCAGCGAGAAGGAAAGAACCGTGAGGACGATCGCAATGCCGGGGATGACGGCGCAATAGGGTGCCGAGCGAAGTACAGCTCGGCCCTGGCCGATCATGTTGCCCCAGCTTGCGTAGTTCGGGTCGCCGAGCGCCAGGAAGGCGAGCGCGCTTTCGAGAAGGATCGAAAGTGCCATGATGACGGAGGCATAAACCACGATCGGCGGCAGCGCGTTGGGCAGGATTTCGCGAAAGATGATCGAGGTGTTGGAGACACCAAGGTTGCGCGCTGCATCCACGAATTCGCGGCTGCGCAGGGACATGAACTCGGCGCGGACCATTCGGGCAGGCGCTGTCCAGCTTACGATGCCGATTGCCAGCGTTATCCACTCGATCTTTGAGCCGAGAATCGCGACCAGTGTCAGCAGCAGCACGAAATTCGGTATCGTCTGGAAGGCTTCGGTGATGCGCATGAGCACATCATCCACCCAGCCACCGAAATAGCCCGACAATGCGCCGATGACGACGCCGATAGCGATCGCAACGAGCGTGGCGACAACTCCGATGAGGAGTGAAATCCGCGCACCATAGAAAATGCCCGACATGACGTCGCGGCCAAGCTGGTCGGTGCCAAGCGGCGTTGCCATGTCGACAAAGGGCGGGGTAAGCGGCGCGCCAGCACGGCGCAACGGGTCACCCGGATCGACAATGCCTGCCGTCAGGGCCATCAGCACGACGATGGCAAAGATCGCGAGACCGAAAAGCGCAGCACGGTTGCGCTTGTAACGGCGCCAGAAAACCAGCAGACGCGGAGGCTCCGGCGGTGAAAGTTCTGCATCCAGGTTTGTCATGCGAGTTCGATCCGGCTGTCGAGACGTGCATAGAGCAGGTCTGTCAGGAAGTTGACGACGACGACGATGATGGAACACAGGAAGATGATGCCCATCAGCGTGTTCATGTCGCGCTGCACCACGGACTGGTAGGCAAGCTGGCCAAGTCCGGGCAGTGTGAAGATTGTCTCGACGACGACCGAGCCACCGAGGACAGTGGAAAACTGGAGTCCGAGCAGGGTCACCACCGGCAGAAGGGCGTTGCGCATGATGTGGTGAATCATGAGCCGCATCTCGCCTGCCCCCTTGGCGCGGGCGGTGCGTACATAGTCGAGATCGCCGACCTCGAGCACCGATGCACGCATGAGCCGCAGGTAGAAGGACAGGTAGATCAGCGAGAGGGCCGCTGTCGGCATGATGAGGTGGAGCGCGACATCGACGACGTGATCCCACCCCTTGTAAAATGCCGCTATGGTCTGGATGCCGCCAACGGGCAGCCAGCCCAGCTTGACAGAAAACAGGTAGATCATCATCAGCGACAGGAAAAAGGACGGCGTGGCATAGAAGACGAGGCCCAGGGTCGAGATCAGGTTGTCCGTAGCCGAGTAGACGCGCCGGGCCGCAATTGCGCCAAGGGCGATACCCACCGTGAAGGCGATGGAAAGAGACGTTGCCATCAGCAGAAGCGTCGTTCCGAGACGGTCCATGAGCACTGTCGAAACCGGCTGCTCATAGACGAAGGACCAGCCGAAATCGAAGGTGGCAAGCTTTGCCATGTAGCGCCAGAGCTGGACCCAGACAGGTTGATCCAGGCCGTATTCGACACGAAGCCGCTCTATGAAGGCGGCATCCGCGCCGCCCATGTCGCCGACAAGCGCATCGACGGTGTCGCCAGGCGCAAGCTTGAGCAGGAGGAAGGTGCCGACCATGATCAGGATGATCACCGGAACGGCCTGCAACAACCTGCGCAGCGCATAGATCAGGATTGGCGGGATGGGCAGCTTCATGGGCGTAGGGCCTCGACTGGAGCGGGACGGGTGGGCGAATGAACGCCCACCCGGATATCAGATCACTGTTCGAGCCAGAGGTCGTACCAGCTTGAAGAGTTCCACCGCGGAGTGTTGTGGTGGTTGTGGAGCTTCTTCGACGTGACCGAGATGAACGGATGCTCGATTGCGAAGATCACCGGCAGTTCTTCCATCTCGCGGCGCTGGATCTCGTGATACATCTCGGCGCGTTTTTCCGGGTCGAGTTCGGAAGCCGCGTCGTCGATCATCTTGTCCATCACCTCGTCCTTCCAGCCGAACTGGTTGGTCCACGGTGTTCCCTCCGGCTGGCCGGAACGCAGCCAGACCATGGTCGAGACAGCCGGGTCCGAGCGGAACTGGTGCCAGCCATTGGCGGTGTCGAAATCATGGTCGCGATAGACACCGTTGAGGAAGCCCGGCGCATCGTTCGTCAGAAGCTCGACGTCGATGTTGATCTCGGCCATCGCCTGCCTGAAGTACTCGGCCCAGAGCTGGGTGTACTCGCCCCAGGGAGCCGGGCGGTGACGCAGATGGAAACGGAAACCGTCATCCTTCACCGGATAACCGGCTTCGTCGAGCATCTTCTTGGCAAGCTCCGGATCATAGGGGTAGGTCTTCACGTCGTCCGTGTAGTTTGCACCACCTGCAGTGGGCACCGGTCCCCTGCCGGGCTTCGCGAAGCCGCGCATGATCGTCTTGATGGCGTAGTCGATGTCGAGGCCGTGATAGATGGCCTGACGTACCTTGAGATCGGCCAGGATCGGGTTGCGATGGTTGAACTCGACCGTCGAGTGGGCAACGTTGTTTTCATAACCCTTCGTACCGACATCGAAACGATCGTCCTTGGACAGGCGCTCGATATCGGCCATGGATACGCCGATGAAGCCCGATTCATGCACCTCGCCTGCCTCAAGGGCGGCAGCGGCAGCAGACTTGTCCTTGATGAAGCGCCAGACGATGCGGTCGAGATAGGGATAGCCCTTGCGCCAGTAATCCTCGTTCTTTTCGGCCATCACATACTGGCCGCGCTCGTATTCGACGAACTTGAACGGACCTGTTCCGACCGGTGCCGTGTTGTGCTCGTTCTTGAGGATGTCCGTTCCCTCATAGAGATGTTTCGGCATCGGGTGACCCAGATCCGGCATTGCTGCGAGGAACAGGTCGATCGGCATCGGCTTCGAGTAGTTGAAAACGGCGGTATGCGGGTCGGGGCAATCCACGCTTTCGAGGTTTGCCTGGAGTGCCGAGGAGTAGTTGAGAAGCTTCTTCCACATTTCGATGGCGGTAAATGCCACGTCATCGCAGGTGAAAGGCTTGCCGTCGTGCCAGTTCACACCCTCGCGGAGTTTCAGCGTGATGTGCAGGCCGTCATCGCTCGATGACCACTCGGTAGCAAGTACCGGAACGTATCCGTCGTAGGACTTGTCGATGAGCGGTTCGACGATCTTTCCGGAGATGTTGTAGACCCCGGTGGAGGCGCGCAGGGCCGGATTGAGGATGCGCTGCTCCGAGATCATGTGAATGACGGCGGTGCCGCCCTTCTGCGGGTCTTCAGCCAGCGCCGCCGTGGACGCCAGCGCACTGGCGGAGGCCAGCGCAAGGACCAGGGTTCTTGGGTATGACATCATGTGTTCGTTCTCCCGAATGGGGTTTTGGCCGCAAAAGGGCCACGCGTCCGATTGTTGCAGAGGAAACGTGCCACATGAATTCGTAATGTCAATAAAAAATGCCAAATTTTCTTTTGAACTTAGAAATTGACACTATCATATATGCGATTGTTGGTATAGAAAATCGCCATCTATCGTTTTGTCGGAGGAGCGGATGCAACGTACGGTCTGGATCACTGGCGCAGGCTCGGGTATCGGGGAGGCCATGACACGTGCGTTTGCCGAAGCAGGCTACGCCGTAGCGCTGACCGCGCGCAACCGCGAAAATCTTGAAAATGTGGTTGCCTCGCTTCCCGACCCCGGCCGCGCGCTGATTGTACCTGCCGACGTTACAGACCGGGAAGGCATTGCCGATGCCGCCCGCCGGATCGCCGAATGGGGCGGCGGGCTGCATGTCCTTTGCAACAATGCCGGCATCAACATTCCCAAACGCAACTGGGCCGAAATCGACTGGGAAAGCTGGGATCGCCTGCTGAATGTCAACATCACCGGGGCGCTGAACGTCATCGCAGCCTGCCTGCCATTCATGCGCACCCAGAAAGACGGTGTGATGATCCATACATCGAGCTGGGTCGGCCGCTTCCATTCCTCGGTGGGTGGCGTTGCCTACGGCGCGTCCAAGCACGCGCTGTGCGATATTTCGGCGAGCCTGAATGAACAGGAGGGGATCAATGGCATCCGCTCGACGGCACTTTGCCCGGCTGAAGTCGCGACGCCGCTCCTCTTGAAGCGCCCGGGCTTCGATCCGCAAAAGCTGGCAGCAATGATCCAGCCGGAAGACATGGCAAGCACGGCTCTATACGTCGCGGGAATGAACCCCGGCGTGGCAATCCATGAAATCGTTCTGGCACCGCTTCGCCGCTAGGCCGTCAACTCAACGAAGGAGTATTTTCATGAAGCATCCCGTCAAAGGCATCGACCACTGTTTTGCGCTTGTTGATGATTTGCAGGAAGCTGCGGCGCAGTATTCGGCGCTCGGTTTCACTCTTTCGCCGATGGGCGTCCATTCGGAAGCCAAGGGCTCGGCCAACTATACCATCATGTTCCCGAACGACTATTTCGAACTGCTTGGAATGATCAAGCCGACGGAGCTCAATGCGTTTCGCCGCGAAATGCTGGAGAACATGGGCCAGGGCCTGCATGCCATAGCCTGCCGCATCGGCGATGCCGCGGAAGCAGCGGCAGCCCTTGGCGAACTTGGCATCCCGACGCGGGACCTGAACAGCTTTTCGAGGCCGGTGCCGCTTCCAGACGGAAGCGAGGGGGTGGCGGCCTTTTCGACCGTCTCGTTCACGCCCGGCGATACGCCGCTTGGATCGGTGTTCATGTGCGAGCACAAGACGCGCGAAACGGTCTGGATTCCGGAACTGCTTGACCATGCCAACGGCGCCTGCGGCCTTGGCGCGATCCTTGCGATTTCGGATGATCCGAAGGCAGACGCCGAGCGATTTGCAAGGCTCTGGGCCGAAGGGAAGGTCAGCGAAACCGATGGCGCCGTGACGATCGAGACCGGACCAAACTCTGCTCCTCTGATCCTGATGACACACGAATCCATGTCGAGCGCCTATCCAGGTGCCGATCTTTCGAAGACCGCCAAGGGTGCTTTCACCGTCTTGCGCGTAAAGACCAGCAACATGGATTCCGCCATGTCCTGCCTGGCAAAGGCCGGGATAGAACCCATCAAGACTGCCTCCGGAATCGCTGCTGGTCCGGAGCATGCTGCGGGCCTCATCCTGGAGTTCGTACCGGAATGAGCGAAACCAAACCGCGCAAGACCGGCACCAAGCCGGCCGAGAGCATAACATTCGACGAGATCGACCAGGTCATCCTGCAGATGCTGCAGCAGGACAGCGATACGCCGGTTCAGGCGATATCGGAGGCCGTGGGCCTTTCGCCAAATCCCTGCTGGCGCCGCATCAAGCGCATGGAAGAGGCCGGGCTCATCAAGCGGCGGGTCGCTCTGGTGGACCAGGAACGGGCAAACGTGCCGCTGACCGTCTTCATCGGCGTGAGCACGACGCGCCACGAGATGGCCTGGCTGAACCGGTTCCACGCCCTCATCGACGAAATCCCGGAAATCCTCGAGGCCTACCGCCTGACCGGAACGGTGGACTACATTCTCAAGGTCGTCGTTCCGGACATGGCGTCCTACGATGCGGTCTACAAGCGCATGATCGAGCGCCTCGAATTCAGCCAGATCAACTCCATGATTTCCATGGAAGAACTGAAGTTCACGACGGCAATTCCGACAAAGTATCTTTGAGCGCTGCGCTTGCGGACCGCGTGCATTCGGAGGCCGACGCGTTCGTGGAGACCAGACTCCTTGTTGGAAGCTGTTCACGCCGGACGTCGTGTCAGAATCTTGTCTGGCGCGATTGAAGAACGCCAACCAACTGCCATAGCCATCCACTACAGGCCAAGCCGGGAAATCTTCTCACTTAGCGTGCGCCGCGGGATGCGCAGAATGGCCGCAGCTTTTGCGATGTTGTTTCCCGAGGTTGCCAGCGCGCGCTGGATCAGGGTTCTCTCGTAGTGCTTGAGTTCATCGTTCAGTCCGGCCAGAAACTCGGTGTTCTTGTCCGGGCTGAGGTCGCTTCCCTGGATCCAATCAAGTCCAAGCGCCTCTGCTTCAGCCCTGTTCTTGAGTTCCCGCACATTGCCGGGCCAGTCTTCCTTCAACAATTGATATCCAGCCTCAGGCTCCAGCCTGGCAGGACTGACGCCATACCGCTGAGCGGCAAGGCGGGCAAAATGTGCATACAGAAGCAGTATGTCATTGTCTCGCGAACGTAGCGGAGGCAGCGGTATCGTCGTTGCGGACAAGCGAAAATACAGGTCACTTCGAAACCGGTTCTGCCGGATTGCCTCCTGCAGGTCCGTTTTTGAGGTCGCCAGAACTCGGACATCCACCGGTCGGGAGCGGTTTTCGCCCAGGCGTTCAATTGTCCGCTCCTGGAGGACACGCAGCAGCTTTGCCTGGAGAGGCAGGGGCAATGCGTCCGCTTCATCGAGCAATATAGTGCCGCCGGAAGCATATTCGAACTTGCCCGCCCGGTCCTTGTCTGCTCCGGGAAATGCGCCCTTGGCATATCCGAACAACTCGCTTTCGAAAGCCGCTTCCGGAATGGCCGCGCAATTGATTGGCACAAATGGCCGGGAAGCCCGCGCGCTTTGCTCATGCAGTGTCCTTGCAACAAGCTCCTTGCCGGTCCCGGTCTCTCCGATCACAAGAACATCGACATCCAACGCCGCGATCGTCCGTACCTGCTCTCTCAGGCGGATCATGGAGGGATGGGACCCGATGATCTCTTCCGTGTCGTTCGAGACGCGCCGGACCACTTTCTGAAGACGACCGATCTCGGCACTCAAGGCATGTCGCTTGACGGCCTTTTCAAGCACCGCGATCAGGTGGTCGGCGTCATAGGGCTTTTCGAGAAAATCTTCGGCCCCCGCCTTCATCGCCTTGACGGCAAGTTGAACTTCGCCATGGCCGGTAAGGAGCACGACCGGGACTGCGGGATGACTTTTCCTTACGGTGGCAAGCAATGTCATCCCATCCACGCTTGGCATGCGAATGTCGGAAACGAGAACATCGGGCACGACATTGTCGAGCTGCCTGATGGCGTCGATGGCATTGCTGAATGCAGCAACCTCGAAACCATTCATCTCGATCCAATCGGTTGCGGACGCCAGCAGGTCCACATCATCATCAATCAGGAAAACAACGCCTTTCTTCATTCGGCGGCCCTCGCCATCGACGCTTGCAAGGGCATTCGGATCCTGGCCGTTATTCCACCCAGGCTGTTCGGCTCCAGTTCCAGTTCTCCGCCGTGTTCTTCGATGATTGTTGCCGAGATGGACAGTCCAAGCCCCAATCCCTCACTTACTGCCTTGGTAGTAAAGAAGGGTTCTGTGACCTGATTGAGGTTCTCGGCCGTGATGCCGTGACCATTGTCCTGAACCTCGATCTCGACCTGGGTGTCGAGCGACTTCACCTGGACTATAATCTGCGGTTCCGCTCTCCCGTCCAGGGCGTCGAGTGCATTGAGCAGCAGGTTAAGGAACACCTGCTCCAGCCTGATTGCAGATCCGGTGATGAATACAGGCTTGTCTGCGCGCACTTGCGGTTTCACACCAACCTTTTCCGCCCTTGGCCTGGCAAGTTCGAGCGCTTCCCGGATCGATGTCACACAATCGAAGACCTCGATATCCGCATTGTCCTTGCGCGAGAACGTCTTGAGATGCTTGACCGTGCGTTGCATTCGCCGGACAAGGTTTCGTGCGGTTTCAATACGCTTTGACACCCCTTTTTCCTGCCCCGATTTGGCGAGGAGACTGGTGCTTGCAAGGGTCGTCTCCAGCGCTGCCAGCGGTTGGCTCACTTCATGCACGATTGCCGCCGACATGCGACCGAGGGCAGCCATTTTCTCCGCGTGCACCAGGCCATCCTGAGCGAGTTTCAGGTCCTGTTCGGCGGCCTTGCGCACGTCGATTTCATGGGCAAGATCGCGCGTCCTTTCCTCGACTTTGCGCTCAAGCAGTTCATTCTGCCGAAGCCTCAGTGCAACCAGCTGCCGTCTTTGCAGGACAAAGTGAAGTGCGCCGCTGAGCAACACTCCCACGAGAACGGTGATGAGCGACCAAGTCGTCGCGTTCCCGGCTACCGGGGCAAGATTGCTTGTTGCATGGAGGGTCCAGCCCTCCTCCGGCAACCTCTTCGAAACCGAGATCAGCTCTGTATTTACCCTGGCGAATGCTGTGTCATCGGGCGCGAGAAAGCCGTCAATGTATTTACCTTCGACAATCGGCCGCTGGCTTTCGAGGTCAACCCCTTCATAGGTCCTTGTGTCGATCAATTGGCGGATGGTTGCTTGCGAGAGCGGAACAACCGGACGATATTTCCAGTCCCTGTTTCCCGAGAGGAAAACAATGCCGTTGCGGTCGGCCAGTGAAATGTTCTGGGCTGCCGATGTCCAGCTTGCTTCCAGCGGCAACAGATCGATCTTGACCACGACAACGCCGGCCTTGCCGCCTTCACCCGGATCTATGCGACGGGCCAGGAAATATCCCGGCTTCCCCGTCGTGACGCCGATCGCGTAGTAGCGCCCGTCCATTTCCTCCATTGCATTCTTGAAGTAGGGCCTGAAACCATAATTGTTGCCCACCAGCGTGTCGGGCTGGTCCCAGTTGCTTGCGGCAAGCGTCAGCCCCTCGCTGTTCAGCACATAGAGAAAAGATGCACCCGAAGCATTCGCTACCGTTGCGAGATACCTGTTCGCCGCCATGATCCTGTCCGGAACAAGCGGATCACGCAGAAGCGCCCTGACGCGTTCATCCTCGCCTGCAATGGTAGGCAGATATCGAAACCGCTTGATTTCAGTCTCGACACTTCGTGCAGCGAGAAACGCCGTCTGCTCGAGTTGGCTGCGGATGGTTTCCAGCGTGCGATTGCTTGCAAAATGCCAGACACCAATAGCCGATAGTAAAACCACGACAATCGAAAATATGGTTGTCTGAGATCGTTTCATCAGGATGGTCCGGCCAATCGTACTCCTCGGCATTTATCCGTCATTGTTCCCGCAAACGGCAAGTCGAATCGTGTCGGCTTTGCGTGTACCGAGGTCCAGGCACTTCTGGGCTTTGTCATGTCCGGCATCTTCATGGCAAAGCTTCCAGCCGGAGACGGTTTCCCCGGAGGCAGCAAGATTGAGCTCTTCGACCGGTGGCGTGTCCGGCTGCCAGACCCACCAGCCATCCACGAGGCGTGCGCCGTCGCCGGGATCCATTCCAGCGCCAGATCCCTTGACCCTGGCCTGACGCAGCACCAGCATCTGCCCCGACACCTCCCAGTTTTCCTGCCACTCGGTCTTCTCGACCGAGTGGACCCAGGAAAGGGAGAATGCGGAAGCGGCAATCGCCAAGGTTTTTCCCGCAGTGACGAGGCAGAGCGCCATCAGGCCGCTTCCTGCGTTTGCCGGCCAATGCTGCGCATCGCCCGCCTGGCCAGGAAAACGAACAGGGCAGCGAGTGCAAAGCCAATTTCATCGGTCAATGGCAGCGCCACCACCAATGTGAATGCAGCCGCCATGGCGAGCAGTCGCATCATCGGATTGAGGCGTGTGCCGGCAAAACCGATCACGGCTGCGCCCCATAGCGCGATTGCCAGCACTGTCTTGAAGACAATGTAGATGACGGCCGGAATGAAGCCAAACTCGGTCGCCAATGGTCCGCCATCCTGCAACATCAAGGTTGGCGTATAAACCGCCATGAAGGGTATGACGAAGCCGGCTGCTGCAATCTTGATTGCTTCCATCGATATCTTCAAACCGCTTTCCTTGGCGATCGGCGAGGCGGCAAAACAGGCAAGAGCAACAGGTGGGGTAAGGTCAGCCAGAATGCCGAAATAGAACACGAACATGTGGCTGACGATCAGCGGTACGCCAAGGTCGAGCAAGGCCGGTCCTGCTATCGACGAGGTAATGATGTAGTTGGGGATGGTCGGAATGCCCATTCCCAGCACGATACAGGTTATCATTGTCAGGACGAGAGACAGGAA